>CANLTE010000052.1 GCA_947493885.1 uncultured Maribacter sp. | reverse complement strand
ATAGGTATTTATAACCCTGAAATCAAGCTTAAAGGAGATACTCTATTTCTACTAAAAAAAGGTTCAAATTATAATCGCGTTTTAATAAAAAAACCATTGTCTAAAAAAAATCAAGAATATACTGCTAATTGGTAGTAGTAACCACTCCTCTAACCCTATTTAGAGGTAATAGAACCCTATTTTCAGTATCAAACTAAAAATAAATTTACATTATGGTAAGATTACTTTTTTTACTGCTG
>CANLTE010000051.1 GCA_947493885.1 uncultured Maribacter sp. | reverse complement strand
CACCGTGTATACTAACCTTATTTCTCTCTTTTGTTCTTTCTGATTAATAGTCTAATTTATTGAATTGTAAACTTAAGCCGTGTATAATTCATTGCTAGTACTAGCCTACTTGGAAATTCCTGCGGAATTTCCTCTGGTTCGTTTTAGTTTACTAATTTAGTTGCTGTAACACGCAACGAAATCATACACAAACACGTTGCCAGTAATTTAAATGAAAAAAGTACAAGCAAAAATATTACTAGTTATTTTAATCTTTTCAATCATCTCGTGC
>CANLTE010000050.1 GCA_947493885.1 uncultured Maribacter sp. | reverse complement strand
TTAATATCATCGCCATCCATCTTAAAACGACTTACCCGATTTACATTGATTCCAAAAGGAGAGTAATACAAATAAATGTAATTGTTAACATCAAAATTTGGATCAAAGGCAATTCCATTTAAACCGTCTTCCAAACCATGAAATACATCCAAACTACCCGATACTATTGTACTCTGGGTATCTGGCTTATAAATTAGTAAATCTCCATAACGGTCTAATATAAATATACGACCATCTGGTGCAAACTTAAATGTAGTGGCATTCTCTAATCCCGT
>CANLTE010000049.1 GCA_947493885.1 uncultured Maribacter sp. | reverse complement strand
TGTGTTCTGTTTTCATATCTTTTTGTTTCAGAGAACTTTAAAGATAACGGACACGCTGCTTTTACATAGATGCTATAATTAATACGGACTTCGGGTTTTAAGTCAAGGCTTGTGTATATTTATGAGGTCGCAAAATCTTTGGGATTTTGCTTTCGAAAAAAAAAGAAAAAACAAAACCAAAAGCTTTTGCTTAGCGGGTAGCTGGAAATCTGTCGGATTTCTGCGCCGCACTAATCATAGCCCAACCGTTACCACACATTTGGTACGTTAAAGGCACATCATTTACAAAGTTAAAGGGACATAGTTTACACTTTTTAAGG
>CANLTE010000048.1 GCA_947493885.1 uncultured Maribacter sp. | reverse complement strand
TCATTCGCTGGATCATCTATCTCATCATTTACATCAAAACCATCATTTACATCGGAACCTTCATATCCATCATCTAAACCATCCCTATCTGTATCTACTCCCGTAAATGTCTGATCGGGTACACCATCAAAATTAAAGTCGTTTCCTTCATTATTATCTGGTACTAAATCATTATCACTATCTAAATCAATATAATCTTGAGTGTCTTCTCCGTCTGTATTTACTGGTGTTAGGCCTGTAGGATACGCACTATTTACTCCATTGTTAGAGGCATAAGTCGCAGCATCATCATTCGCAGGTGCTATATATCCATCCGTGGTTTGTGCTTCTACATTGTCTGGAATACCGTCATTATCTGAATCGATATCTAAGTGGTTTGGATATCCATCACC
>CANLTE010000047.1 GCA_947493885.1 uncultured Maribacter sp. | reverse complement strand
GAGGTAATAGAACCCTATTTTCAGTATCAAACTAAAAATAAATTTACATTATGGTAAGATTACTTTTTTTACTGCTGTTTTTGTCATGCGGATCTTTAAAAACCATAGAGTTAAAAGATGGAGTAACAGATGTTCCTGCTGAAAAAGATTTTTTTGATACGAATTATCGAGAAAAATATAAAATTAAAAATATTGGTGGTATAGATTATAATGCTATTTATATGCACGAATATTATATTAATCACGAGGGTAAAATGATAAGTAGAAATGATTATCATGTTGATATGGGGATTCGATTTTACGAAAATGGCTGTGTAAATCAATTTGACATTTATAAAGGTCTGGAATCTGATCAGATAGATTTAAATCCTGATATAACAGGAGGTAGAGGCATCTGTTATTTTCTAGA
>CANLTE010000046.1 GCA_947493885.1 uncultured Maribacter sp. | reverse complement strand
ATCATGATGGAGCACAGGTTGTGGATATAGATAATGATGGAGATTTAGATGTTGTTTCTATAGGGTGGAATAATATTAGACCTAGAATATTTGAGAACACCAGTGTAATTAGCAACAAGCCTATAGCCGATGCTGGCGAGGATCAAACAATAACTTTACCCACTAATAGTATTGTATTAACGGGTTCAGGAAATGATCCTGATGGTGGCAGTATTACTGCTTATGCCTGGACACAAGAAATAGGACCAAGTGTAGCAACTTTAAGTGGTGAAGATACCGCAAGTCTTACAGCAAGTAATTTGGGAGAGGGTATTTATACTTTTAGACTGACAGTTACTGATGATGAAGGAGATACAGGGTTTGATGATGTAGAGGTAGTTGTAAATGCTCAAGGTCAGGCAACCGAAGTTTGGTTAGAGGCTGA
>CANLTE010000045.1 GCA_947493885.1 uncultured Maribacter sp. | reverse complement strand
ATTTTGCAACTTAGCCTTCGATGATTCCTTTGGGTTTCTCGGAGGTTTTTTTTTAAAAAACAATATTATCGTTAAAAACTTGTTAAATTCTTACAAAATTTAGAATATATTCTATATGTTTGGTTTTAAAGAACAGTTATTACCTTTAAAACACTAACCAATTATGAAAAAACAATTAAAAACTTACTTTCGAGTACTTACCCTAGCATTGACAATGCTTCTGGTTTGGCAATGCCAAACCGAGGAGGTTGCAGTTGAAAACATCAATGAAAATGCAGATATAAGTGTTGCAAAATTTACCTCCTCCGAAATCCCCGATATTGTATCTTCTTTCCAGGAAAGGATTAATAAACAAAGTAAAGATATAAACGCAAAAGAAGGAGAACCCAACTTTTGGGTAGATGAAGAAAGTGCTATAGGAGTCACTGATTCTGTGGGTAACATAACCTATGCATTAAAATTATACATTAAAAATACTCC
>CANLTE010000044.1 GCA_947493885.1 uncultured Maribacter sp. | reverse complement strand
TCATTAATAGTAATTAACATTTTTCCGTTAATACAATCACCTGTCTTACCAGATGTTCTAGTGCCCTTGGTATGTACTAAATTACCACCTATAGTACCGAAGTGTCCTGTTCCTACTTCTACTGAACCAGTGGAGCTAGGTCTACTTGATGTAGAGAAAGGAACGGCACCAACTGAGCCTAGTACATAACTTCCTCTATAGGTATAACTATTTTCATTCCCAGAGGTACCACTAGTGTTTCCGTTGCCTCCAATACTATTGTTCATGCTACCGCAAGGGACAGAAAAGGTTTTATTGTTTTTAGATGTTTCTAGATTATTTATGAAATTAGAAAAATTATAATACTTAACTTCTTTTTTATAGCTTCCTATTTTATTTATGTTTTTGGCACGGTCTTCCCAATATTTATCTTCCATAATATACTCCATAACCGTTGGAGGTATTTTACTGCCATCAACCCTTTTTGCTAGCAAAAGATTATAAAATGTATTTT
>CANLTE010000043.1 GCA_947493885.1 uncultured Maribacter sp. | reverse complement strand
CATTACTCCTGGTGAAGATGTAACTGTAGATTTTGTAACCAATAACGGATCTGCTAGTAATGGTAGTGACTTTACTGCGCAATCGGGTACACTTACTTTCAACAGTGCTAATACATCTCACAATATCGATATCCTTATTACTGATGATGCTGTAATTGAAACTACGGAAAACTTTAATGTGGTACTTTCTAATGTTCAATCTAATATTGGGGTAGGTTTTGCTGATGGAAATACAACCAATACAGCGAATGGTACAATCAACGATGATGATGCTACAGCGGGTACGGGGATTGCTTTTGATAATACTAATGTAATCGTTACCGAGGGTACAGATGCTTTTGCAAGATTTACTGTTTCTTTTAACGGAAACATTACTCCTGGTGAAGATGTAACTGTAGATTTTGTAACCAATAACGGATCTGCTAGTAATGGTAGTGACTTTACTGCGCAATCGGGTACACTTACTTTCAACAGTGCTAATACATCTCACAATATCGATATCCTTATTACTGATGAT
>CANLTE010000042.1 GCA_947493885.1 uncultured Maribacter sp. | reverse complement strand
GCAGCATCTATACTTAAATCTTGAGTGTCTGTATTTGTATATCCACTTAAATCTATATCGGTTGCTCCTGCATTATTAGTAATGGTTAAAATATCACCTGTTAAATCTAAATCTTGAATCTCGTTGCTTGGATCTCCATCCAAATCAGGTGTTGCATTTCCACCTACTGCATCCCATGCTGAACCATCCCATACATATAACTGTCCTGCTGTTTCATCTACATAAGTGGCTCCTATATTATTATTTACAGGGGCTCCTGAAGGAACTCCATTACCCACAACCGCGAGCTCGTTAGTAATATCACTATCAGTATCTCGAATATCAATATCAGTATTGCCACCTCTCTCTAAAGCAATATTCAAAGTTTGGTTCGCAGTTACAACCGAGCTGCTAATTTGTTGATTATCTGTACCAATAAAACTAACCGTTGAACCATCTCCATTATCAAAAGTATAAGTCCCATTTCCTAAATCAGTAATATCTGACTTAGCTACAGTTACACTTGCTCCCGCTTCATCAATCAAAGTGACAAAACCATCGT
>CANLTE010000041.1 GCA_947493885.1 uncultured Maribacter sp. | reverse complement strand
GCAGGAACAACAATAAGTTTAGTAGATGGAGGTAGTGTAACCGTAGATGTAGATGATGCCGATGCCGTAATTGGAAATGAAGTAACCAATGCTACTGATGGAACTTTAGTTCGTTCAGGTACAGGTACAGCAGGAGACCCTTACACTTTAGACATCGCTGCAGATGGAATTACTAATTCAGAAATAGCAGATAATGCAATAGGTTTAGAAAATATTGTTGACGGTACTTCTTCTGGTCAAGTTATTCAGTGGGATGGAACGGATTGGGCCTTGGTAGATTTAGGCTCTGTAACAGTTACAGAAAATGATGGAGTAATCGGAAATGAAGTAACCAATGCTACTGATGGAACTTTAGTTCGTTCAGGTTCAGGAACAACTATTAGTCCTTATACATTGGATGTTGCAGCAGATGGAATTACCAATTCAGAAATAGCAAATAATGCTGTACAATTAGAGAATATAGCTGATGGTACTACTGTAGGTCAAATAATGCAATGGGATGGAACGGACTGGATTTTAGTCAATGGTAGTATATTAGATACAGATACCCAAGATTTAAGTATAGATGCCGCAGGAACAACAATAAGTTTAGTAGATGGAGGCAGTGTAACCGTA
>CANLTE010000040.1 GCA_947493885.1 uncultured Maribacter sp. | reverse complement strand
CGTTGCCAGTAATTTAAATGAAAAAAGTACAAGCAAAAATATTACTAGTTATTTTAATCTTTTCAATCATCTCGTGCTCATCAAACAAAGGACTGATTAAAAGCGAAAAAACGGATTTTGGAACTACAAAATATTATGTTCAGACGGACTTGAATGACGAAAATCATGAGAAACGGATTGTTATAAAAGTTGCGGATTCGGTTTATTACAGTTTTTATTCCGACGGAATTAATAAGCGCAGGAAAATGGACATGGGTTCAATTTATCGACTATATTATGGACAAATACCTAAAGAGTTGGACGCCCAAATTGCCTATCAAAAATTATCTAAAATGGACTCATTAGTATTGTCTAAATCAAACAGAATTTTGGACTCATTAAAGTGGACTAATTTTAAACGCTGGAATGGAGCATCGGCATTTAATATAGAGGTCGTTTATTATCATGGAGTCCCCAGAAATGAAAAATTTGAACCATTTTGAACGGAATAAAAACTACTGGCAACAATGGCTATAATTAATACGGGGTTAGTCCTTTAAGATATAAAGCTGGAATATCAGCTAACAACGCCAAATCTTTTGGATTTGGCTTTTAAAACAAAAAAAATAAAACAAACAAAAAGTTTTGGCTAGGTGCTTTATCCTAAATACAGTAACTTTAAATCCGTACTAATCATAGCCGAAGCCGTT
>CANLTE010000039.1 GCA_947493885.1 uncultured Maribacter sp. | reverse complement strand
AGCCATTGTTGTAAGCAGTTATTTTATTCGATTAATAATTTTCCTATTTCAAATATTTCGGCATATCGTGATGAAAGTCCAAAAACCAAAATGCTTTTTTCGTCTATGACTGCACTAATGTCAAATAACATTTCCTTGTATTTTGAGTTTTCCATATTCTCTTCTCCTCTATAAGCCTCGAATTTTTGAAAATCACTTAAGTAAAAGGCTGGAACAGTATCTACTACAATTGTACTGTCAACTTTTTGTCCATTAAAATAAACGTCTCCGTGTAAATTAGGTGAAAGAGTTATATTTGAAATCGTGTCGGTTCTATGTCCAATATAAATTTCAAATTCAAAAGGTATTACACTTTCCCAACCTCCATTTATTTTTCCAGTAATCTGAAAAATCTTATTCTTCTTATCGATTTTTATGTTGCTTGGAACAATTACTAATCCGTTTCTTTTCGGTTCAGATGATTTATAAAAAACAGAGTCAGTTTTAGGGTCAACAAGTTCAGTTTGGATGTCATTTTCTGTATAATCTCTAAAACAAGGTGTTTTTCGGTAAGAATTAGGTAACCACCCGAATTCAAATCGATTTTCATCAATTTTCAATTTCAATAATTCCCTGTATTCAACAGTTTTTGGATTGTCTTGTGCATTAGCAAATCCAACTGCTAATATTGAAATTAAAATTATGTTCCAGATGTTTCTCATAATTGCTTACAAC
>CANLTE010000038.1 GCA_947493885.1 uncultured Maribacter sp. | reverse complement strand
CAACGGTTACGTATAAGAATAGTGCGTAGTTTGTGTGCGAGGATTTTCCGAAGAAAATCAGATGCAAGCAAACAAGCACTAACTCTTGGTTTAGAAATAAACTTACGCATTATTTTTATACAATGTTACCCAACGTTTTTATTTCGGTTATATAGTTCTGTTTCCTTTCTTTCAAATGCCGGGTTTGCTATAATTTCTTCCCAATTTTTGTCAATCTGTGGAAATTCAATTAGCATTTTATTCATAAAAATTCGCCAACCTTCGAATTCCTCTGTCGCATAGGATGTTTTGTTGTTAGATTCTATTTTTAAACAAATATCATCTGTCGTTATTCGGTCAACTTTAAAACCAGTCAGGGTTTCTATCTCTGACCATTGGAATTGAGTGATTTTTTTATCGTAATTGACTTGAAATCCGTTTTCGGTCAGTTCAATTTTTTCAATTTGTATTTTCTTTTTATTCCAGAACATTATTCAGTCGGTAAAGCAACAAACCCAATCCAAATCATTGCGATGAAAACTAAACACATAACTGCTGCACCTTTGTAGAAAATATCGAAAATCGTAAAAATCCAAGGTGCTTTTTCAACCAATTTGGGATTGTTTTTTATGTGGAAATCTTTCATTTTTCCAGTCAGTATTGGGCCAGTTATTCTAAAAAAGAAAAAGCCTAAAAGGAAAAATGCTGAAATTTTTAATTTAGTACTCAAAGTTTGTTTTTTTAATGTTGGGTAACGG
>CANLTE010000037.1 GCA_947493885.1 uncultured Maribacter sp. | reverse complement strand
GGAGATACAGGGTTTGATGATGTAGAGGTAGTTGTAAATGCTCAAGGTCAGGCAACCGAAGTTTGGTTAGAGGCTGAGTGTGCAGTTGTAGGGTCAAATTGGAGCGTGGAGAATGACGCTTTAGCATCTGGCGGACAATATTTATTACCACCAGTGGGTAATAATTATAGTTCAGCACCAACCGATATAAATTCAGTAGTAACTTTTAATGTAAATGTATCTGCAGGAACTTATAAGGTTTTTGGATTAGTAAGAACACCATCAGGGGAAGATGATAGCTTTTGGGTACGCGCCAATGGAGGAGCTTGGAACCGATGGAATTTAATACCTGGTAGTAGTAACTTTAGTTGGCATCAAATACATGACAAAGAAAGTCAAACAGTATTGGTGACTTTTGAATTAGTAAGCGGCTCAAATACAATAGAGTTTGCGCATCGTGAGGACGGAGCAGGGTTAGATAAGATATATGTTACTCAAACAGGGGTTACACCAACAGGATTTGGCCAGGTTGATGGTACATGTAATGTAGGTCCTCAGCCTCCCGTTGTAGACGCAGGTTCAGATGAGAATATTACCTTACCCACCAGTAGTGTTGTATTAAACGGAACAGCAAATGACCCTGATGGAGGTAGTATAGTTAGTTATGCCTGGACGCAGGAGAGTGGTCCAAGTGCATCAACTTTAAGTGGAGAAGATACCGCAAGTCTTACAGCAAGTAATTTGGGAGAGGGTATTTATAC
>CANLTE010000036.1 GCA_947493885.1 uncultured Maribacter sp. | reverse complement strand
AGGTGGTTTAAAGTAAAAAGGAAATATTAATTATCTTTAGAGAACTGGACTAAAGCTTTTCATAGGAGGTATTGTTGGCAAATCGTTTTTATTCCAACATGGGTGCAGGCATAATTAGACTTAGTCCATAAAAATAAATAATGCCAATTATAACGATTCCGATATAGCTTGGCTTAAAGCGCATTTTTTTTAATTCCGACCAGAGTGAATCTAGTTTTTCCTTTTCAGCTTGGATGACTTTGGTATTTGCCAAATAGTCCCCAATCCTTCTTTCAGGATTAATAAGTCCGACTATTACTTCGATTGGCCAGATAATGCAAATTGTTAGATTTCTAATGAAACATTGCAATTCACTTGCTGGCCTTTCCGTTTTTCGGTCCATTACTTGATAACCCATAATACGTTTGGCTGGACTTTTTCCATTCAGAATGTCTTTGTTTAGGTAAATGAAGAATGGGAGAAACATTAAACTTAATACAATCCACTTATTTAAATTCTCTTGGAATTGAAAAAGAATAATAAATATCAAAATCCCCAGCGGAACCACCGTAAAAGTCATAAAAATATGGTCTAATAACATACTTGAAATCCTATGAAACCTCGGATTGATGCTTGCAAGTTTATTAACCTCTTTATGTCCAATTCCTTTGTACTTGGTTTCACTCATTTTAAATGTTTGCCAACGGTTACGTATAAGAATAGTGCGTAGTTTGTGTGCGAGGATTTTCCGAAGAAAATCAGATGCAAGCAAACAAGC
>CANLTE010000035.1 GCA_947493885.1 uncultured Maribacter sp. | reverse complement strand
AGAAAAAAGGTGGTTTAAAGTAAAAAGGAAATATTAATTATCTTTAGAGAACTGGACTAAAGCTTTTCATAGGAGGTTTTGTTAGCATTAGTTTTTATTCTCTAGTATACTCAATAGATATTTTCGATTCGTTATTTAGTTCATATAACAGTATATCTTTCTGTATTTCTTGCTCAATACTTTTTGGATTTCTACCAATATTTTTCACGTAAAAAAATATTCCCTTAGGTTCTTCATAATGCAAAAAGTTATTTTCCATTTTATCCAATTTGAATCTTTCCCAAGCGTCAAGCGTTAGAGTTTTATTTTTATTAAAGAAGTGAACTATAGCTAAATCATCTGAATTTTCTGTTTTGAGTCCTTTTTTAGTAAAGTGTTGGGCTAACATTACTTGAAAAAGTATTTGTTCTTCTATATATAAGTTGATTGCTACGCTTTTTGCCCCTTGCTTTTTACATTCAATAATTGCTTCTGAAATTGGCATCTCAGAAATTATTTTTTTCTTCTTTTTAAATAATCCGAACATTTATTTCATATTAATGCTAACGTTTAGCTATGCGTAGTGCGGAAGCAGAAAATCATTGACTTTCGAGCTAGCACTTAGCCAAAGTTTATGTTTTGTTT
This sequence comes from uncultured Maribacter sp., assembly GCA_947493885.1. Taxonomy (GTDB): domain Bacteria; phylum Bacteroidota; class Bacteroidia; order Flavobacteriales; family Flavobacteriaceae; genus Maribacter_B. Next base: position 164 of record CANLTE010000035.1, on the reverse strand, counting down.
TTATATTTTCTAAAATACTAAATTTAATACTTTGGCGACAAACCAAATAGGCAATAATCTTTCGATTAAACTTAAACCCCGCATTATCGCATAGCATCTATGTAAAAGCAGCGTGTCCGTTATCTTTAAAGTTCTCTGAAACAAAAAGATATGAAAACAGAACA
>CANLTE010000034.1 GCA_947493885.1 uncultured Maribacter sp. | reverse complement strand
TGGATTGCCTTATGATGAAAACTTTGTTTCAAAATTAGCTCAATAATGCTTGTTTTTTAACTCAGTTCTTTGTTGGCGTGTCGTTATTATTTCAAATCCGTTAATTTCATTTCTATTCAGCAACTCTTGTAATTCTAGATAGTTATATTCTGATAATTTATCGGCTAGAAAATCAGGCATTTTTAGGGAGCCTCCAAATCCGTCATCTCTCAAGTTATAGTCATCAATTAAATAATAAATAAAATCTTCTACACGTTCATTTGAATCTGCAAATTCGATATAATTATAGAAATCTATTAGTTCTTTTTGGATTTCTTTCCACTTTGAGTTATCCGATTTCAGATACTCATTATAATACCCAAGTATTAACTCTCTAATTTCGTCAGATTTAAAATTCCATTCAACTTCTTTGGTCAAAAGTTCAATGACTTCGTTAGTCGATTTAGCAAATGATAAATCAAAATAAAGTTTGTCGTCTTTTCCTTTTTCAATTTGTCTGTCAGCCCATTTACTTATTTCCGAAAAAGGAATTTTTTTCAGTGCGAGTCCAAATCTTATTAAATGTCCTATTTTTTCTTTTTCAGTCACTTTGGTCTGTTTTAATGCACGCCAACGGTCTCGGCTATGAGTAGTTGCGTGGGTTAGCGGTTAACTTAGCAAGTACACACCAAACTGAAAATCCGCGAGGATTTTCAGAAGTAGGCGAGAACAAGCAATTACTTATAGCCATTGTTGTAAGCAGTTATTTTATTCGATTAATAATTTTCCTATTTCAAATATTTCGGCATATCGTGATGAAAG
>CANLTE010000033.1 GCA_947493885.1 uncultured Maribacter sp. | reverse complement strand
GTGGTTTGTGCTTCTACATTGTCTGGAATACCGTCATTATCTGAATCGATATCTAAGTGGTTTGGATATCCATCACCATCGGTATCTAAAGGATCTGTTAATGGGTCATCATCACCATCTATATTGGGGTCTTCTTCACTATCTAATATCCCATCATTATCATCATCTAAATCTGTACTATCTGGCACACCATCACCATCTGTGTCTGGACCATCATCTGTTGGGTCTAGGTAATCTGGTGTTCCATCGCCATCTGTATCATCATTTGTTGGGTCGCCATCACCATCGGCATCTTCATCTGGGGTATCTATACCATCACCATCATCATCTAAATCTCTATAGTTTACATCCTCTGTCCCATCGGTATCTGGTAAATCATTCGCTGGATCATCTATCTCATCATTTACATCAAAACCATCATTTACATCGGAACCTTCATATCCATCATCTAATCCATCACCATCGGTATCTATTCCCGTAAATGTCTGATCGGGTAAACCATCAAAATTAAAGTCGTTTCCTTCATTATTATCTGGTACTAAATCATTATCACTATCTAAATCAATATAGTCTTGTGTGTCTTCTCCATCTGTATTTACTGGTGTTAAACCTGTAGGATAAGCACTATTCACTCCATTGTTAGAGGCATAAGTCGCAGCATCATCATTTGCAGGTGCTATATAACCATCTGTGGTTTGTGCTTCTACATTGTCTGGAATACCGTCATTATCTGAATCGATATCTAAGTGGTTTGGATATCCATCACCATCGGTATCTAAAGGATCTGTTAATGGGTCATCATCACCATCTATATTGGGGTCTTCTTCACTATCTAATATCCCATCATTATCATCATCTAAATCTGTACTATCTGGCACACCATCACCATCTGTGTCTGG
>CANLTE010000032.1 GCA_947493885.1 uncultured Maribacter sp. | reverse complement strand
TTTAAACTCAAATTATACCTTAAAAAGTGTAAACTATGTCCCTTTAACTTTGTAAATGATGTGCCTTTAACGTACCTAATGTGTTACAACGTTAAATATATGGCAAGTTGGGCAGAAAACAAGCGATTATTTTCGGTTAAGCCGCAAGCCAAATCTTTTTATTTTGTTTTAATTTTTCTCTTTAATACCAAATCAAAAGATTTGGCGACTTTGCAAAATAGACACAAACCTTTCGGTTAAACACTAATCGCCCAATTTGCTATATATAGTGTTGTAACCAGTTATTTTGATTTTTCCTTTATTGAGTACTCAGTATATTTATCATAAGCCATAACATCAAATACTTTAGATTCTCCTGTTTTTAGCCATTTCTTATAAATCAATTTTCCATTCAGATATAAATAGAGTTCATTGTCTTTAGTTTCTTTTGTAAACACCATAAAAGCATCTATATTTTTATTTCTTTTTTGATATAATCTTCAATTGTATTTTTATCAAGTTCATTTTTTAAAATCAATAAGTCATAGTTTTTATGAGTTCGGTAAGTCATAAGGAATTTATTTTTACCACTTCGATTTAACTTTGAGAATTCAAATCTATTTGGGTCAAATTTGTCAGTTATCAAATCTATTTTTTGAGTTCGCTCAAGTATTTTTTTAACAAGGGTTATTTTGCCACTTTTTTCGTCTATTTGTATTTCGGAGTAGTAAATCCAAGCTCCAAATCGATATAGAGTATATCCAATAGCAGTCAGGAGTCCTATAAGAATTCCAATTAACCAATGACCGAATAATAGAAACGTAACAAAAAAGGTTGAAAGAGGAATAAATATGACTTCTTTCCAATTTAGTGGAATTCGGTCACTTAAAATATGGATATTACCATTTTTTAATATTCTGAAATAATCTTCTTTTTCGTTCACTTTAATTGGTTACAACGGTCTAGTGTATGATTTCGTTGCGTGGTTTAAGCACTAAAGTTAGCAAATAAATCACAGATAGAAAGTCCGCGAGGACTTTCGTAAGTAGGCTTTAACTAGCAATGAATTATACACATCTTAAGTTTACAATTCAATAAATTAGACTATTAATCAGAAAGAACAAAAGAGAGAAATAAGGTTAGTATACACGGT
>CANLTE010000031.1 GCA_947493885.1 uncultured Maribacter sp. | reverse complement strand
ATTTATTTGTATTACTCTCCTTTTGGAATCAATGTAAATCGGGTAAGTCGTTTTAAGATGGATGGCGATGATATTAATTTAGGTTCAGAGGTAGTTGTCTTGGAATGGACCACACAGCGAACAGCGTATTACCATTCAGCAGGAGATATGGATTTTGATTCTTCGGGTAATTTATATATAGCTACAGGAGATAATTCAAATCATTCCGAGTACACCTCGGTAAATGAGAGTGATATATTAAACAGTTCAGAGAATACAGCCTCTAATACGAATGATTTGAGGGGTAAGATATTACGAATTACGCCTCAGCCCGATGGTAGTTATACCATACCAAGCGGTAATTTATTTGCACCAGGAACGGCAAATACCTTACCAGAGATATATGTAATGGGTGCGCGTAATCCTTATCGGATATTTGTAGATAAGGAAAATACAGATTGGTTATTTTGGGGAGAAGTAGGTCCAGATGCAGATGTGCCAGGGTCAAATGGAGAAGGGCCAGAGGGTCGCGATGAGATAAATTTAGTAAAGAGTGCAGGTAATTATGGTTGGCCATATTTTTCAGGAGCCAATCAGGTGTATGATATTCCATACAAGGCTCCACCAGGGGGAACCTTTTATAACGATCCACTAGCTCCGGAGAATACCTCTGTTTGGAATACTGGATTAACCACGTTGCCCCCAGCACAAGAATCATGGATAGATGTTTTTCATAGGTCATATATGGTAGGTCCGAGGTATTATCACGATGGTGATGCAGGAGGAGACTTACAACGATTACCATCTGAGTTTGATGGAGTTTTCTTTTATTTTGATTTTAATCAGAGTCGTATATGGGCAGTAACGATGGATGGTACAGGAGCTATATTAAATAATGAAGAATTAGCCCCATCATTATTTGGTTTTCCAAATGATAAAGATGGTTTTATAGATATGCATATAGGTCCAGATGGTTATATGTATATTTTAGCGTATGGCGCAGGCTGTTGTCCAAATAATACAGGTACAGGAAGATTAATTAAGTTAGTATATACAGGAATCACTACTAATAGACCTCCAGAGGTAGTCTTAAATGCAACCCCAACCAATGGCGCATTGCCTTTAACGGTTGATTTTTCAAATGTTGGAACAACGGATCCAGATGGA
>CANLTE010000030.1 GCA_947493885.1 uncultured Maribacter sp. | reverse complement strand
CTTAAGTTTACAATTCAATAAATTAGACTATTAATCAGAAAGAACAAAAGAGAGAAATAAGGTTAGTATACACGGTGAAGCTTTGGACTTCGACAACATTGATAACCCTCTCTCTTTTCCTACTAAGATTTCGTTCAGTTCTGTGAGGCCAAGACCTCGATTTCAAGTTGTTGAAACGTCAGTAGCTTGTTCTTTCCAAATTTCAAGTTGTTATGAATAAATATAGCGAAATTTATGGAATAGACATTAGTAAAAATGTCTTTGATGTTTATGGTTCTAAAGCCGGGTTCAATCAGTTTACCAATGATGAGCAAGGATTTAAAAACTTTGTAAAACAGTTACCCAAATCATCTCTGGTATTAATGGAAGCTACGGGCTATTATCATTATCGTTTGGCTCAGTATTTACACATTAAAGGCGTTTCTGTGTCCGTGGTTAATCCGTTATCGGTAAAGCGTTTTATCCAGATGAAATTAGCCAAAGTGAAGACCGATAAGAGTGATGCAAAAGCTATTTGTGGTTATGGACAAATGAATGATGTTCCATTATATAATGCCTTAACAGATATCCAGAGTGAGTGCCTACAGCTTTTTAGATTATTGGATAGTTACCTAAAACATAGAACAGCTACCAAGAACAAGTTGAAGGGAGAAGAAGTATTGGGAGTTCCGTCCAAGTTTGTTTATAGATCTTTAAAGCACAATTTAAAACATTTAAACAATGAGGTAGAGGCTTTAGAGTCTCGCTTATTGGAACTAGTAAAACAAGACCAACAACATCAATTAACACTATTAAAAAGTATCCCAGGTATGGGGGTAAAGACAGCATTATTTTTAATAGTAGTTACCGATGGATTCAAGAAGTTTGAAACGGCATCACAACTATGCAGTTATGTTGGTATTACACCCACAATACGAGAATCGGGTAGCAGTGTAAAGGGGCGAAGCAAAATCAGTAAAGTAGGAAATAAGAAATTACGGAATCTACTGTTTTTATGTGCATTTTCAGCTTGTAAGCACAACAAGGCTTGTAAGGAGATTTATGATAGATTAGTAACCAAAGGAAAGAGTAAAAAGTTAGCATTAATAGCAGTGGCAAATAAGTTGTTAAAACAAGCTTTTGCTATTACAAAAAGTGGATTGCCTTATGATGAAAACTTTGTTTCAAAATTAGCTCAATAATGCTTGTTTTTTAACTCAGTTCTTTGTTGG
>CANLTE010000029.1 GCA_947493885.1 uncultured Maribacter sp. | reverse complement strand
AAGTTAAAGATTATGGTTTACACTAAATTAGTTTCTAACCTTGTCGATTGTTGTTTATTTCTTAGGTTTCTTTGATCAAAGAAACCTAAAAATACATTTCTATAAAATACTTTCCAAATACCATTACCAATATCTTCAATAGCCACATATTTTCCTTTTAAAGCGGCTGATACATATACCCAATAATAAGACTTCCACCTTACTGCTCCGCTCATAGTTACTTTAAGAATTTTATATTTAGGATTATAGTCAAAATCTGGAATTTTTTCGGGGAAGGGTCTGTTAGAAAAGTCATGGCAATGAGCAGGTGTTTTCATGTCTAAAGCTTCATGTGGTCTTATGTTATTATATTGTTTTACAAAGTGATTTAAACGTCTTTGTTGTGCTTTTAAATCATAAGCCGCAGGTTTAGCACAAGCAGCCTTTAAATCACGATGCATACGTTCATGTCTACCATTTTGTTGTGGCTGTCCAGGGTCAGAGAAAACAGGTGTAATTCCTAGTTCAATAAACCAATAAGAGAGTTGCGTAAATCTTTGAATAGCCCTTACAGAACCAAAGGGACTCCCATTATCGGTGTGCAATTGTTTAGGTATGCCATATATTCTAAAAACCCTTTTAAATTCTGCTTTTGCGGCCTTTAGGTTTTCTTTATAATGCCCTTTGGCAGTAAAAAGAAATCGACTTTTAGAGTCCGCAATTGTTAATGGGTGACAATAAATTTTATTACCCATTAGAAACTTACCTTTATAGTCAGCACTCCATACTTCATTACATGATTTAGGATCGAAAATAGGGTGTGTTGGTTTTACTCTTCTCATTCTTTTTTGAGGACATACTAAACCGTTTTTCTTTAGAATATTATGAACAGTAACCACTGAAGGGACTTGTTGTCTTGCATATTCTTTAAACAATAATTCTCTAATTTTTTTAGCACCCCAAAGTTTGTATTCTGTTTTTAGATTTAGAATACTTTTAATGATGTTTTCTTTAGTTGCGTTGGGATGATTTGAAGGTGCTCTAGATTGTTTTTTTAAGCCCTCAAAGCCTTGTTTTTCAAACCTGCTTATTAACTTATAAGCAGTAGGCCTAGAGATTTCAAAGCTTCTGCATAATTCTGTGATGGTATATTTTCCTGTACGCCATTCACAAATAAATTCGATTTTTTGTTCCATAGTTGTTGTTATTTTCCAAGGCATAATAATTTGATTTTAAACTCAAATTATACCTTAAAAAGTGTAAACTATGTCCCTTTAACTTTGTAAATGATGTGCCTTTAACGTACC
>CANLTE010000028.1 GCA_947493885.1 uncultured Maribacter sp. | reverse complement strand
ATAGCATCTATGTAAAAGCAGCGTGTCCGTTATCTTTAAAGTTCTCTGAAACAAAAAGATATGAAAACAGAACACACTGCTAGACCTAAGTTATTCATTGGAATCGATATTCACAAACGAAGTTGGAAGATTCATTTTTCTACTGATATTTCGGGAGGGAGAACCTTTTCCATGGCACCTTCACCAGACGGTTTAAAGAATTATGTTGAGAAGTATTTTCAAGGCCACCAAGTGATTGCGGCCTACGAGGCTGGCTGTTGTGGTTTTCATGCACACCGTTGTTTCGAGTCCTATGGCTGGCAAAGTCTTGTTGTCAACCCGGCGGATGTTCATAGAAAGGGCAAGGAGAAGCACACCAAGACCGATAAGATAGATGCACAACTTCTAGCAAGAGAGCTAAAAGATGGTCGATTAGATAGTATTCATGTTCCCGATATTCAACGAGAGCAGCTTCGCAGTCTTTTCCGTAGAAGGAATGATTTGGTCAAGGATTATCGAAGGGTAAAGAGTTTGATAAAATCACAGTTGTTGTATTTCGGGGTTGTTGTACCTGAACAGTTCGATAATAGCCATTGGAGCCATGGTTTTCGTTATTGGCTCGATGCTTTACAATTTGAGTATAGTCCAGCACGATCCACTCTTGATAGTCGTATGCGTCAATTTCGTTTTGTCGACCAAGATCTACGAGATGTATCGACCCAACTGCGAAGATTTTGTAAGGTGTATTACAAGAAAGATTATAATTTGCTAAGGAGTGTTCCTGGTATCGGCGGCATAGTTGCCTGTGGAATACTATGTGAATTGGGCGATTTGAGAAGATTTCGAAGTCTCAAGCATTTGTCGGGCTATGTTGGTTTGGCCCCTGGAATCTATCAAAGTGGCGATAATTTACGAACAACGGGTATGACCAAAAGAGCACATCGATTGATACGGAGTTATTTTATAGAGGCTTCATGGCAGGCGATACGCACAGACCCCGTAATGCAGGCATATTATAGAAAACACTTGGGCAAGAACGTAAAGAGTATCATAGTAAAGGTAGCTAGGAAACTGCTCAGCAGGACCCTGGCTGTTATTAAAACCGAGACGCCTTACGTCATAGGTGTATTGGAATAGGACAAAGATCAAGAAATAATAACTAAGCTCATAAAGAAGTATTAAAGACCTATATCACAAAACAAAACCGGTGACCGTCTAAGGGCAGGATCACATCGTATAGCAAGTGACTAGGTCTATTATAGCTTATAATCATACAGATGCTGGTGAACCCGACAACGGAGTATCACATATAGGAGTGGGAGCAAGTTATACTAAAAGAAAAAAGGTGGTTTAAAGTAAAAAGGAAATATTAATTATCTTTAGAGAACTGGACTAAAGCTTTTCATAGGAG
>CANLTE010000027.1 GCA_947493885.1 uncultured Maribacter sp. | reverse complement strand
CCAAGAACTTTAAATGGTCTTGCTGCAGGAATTTACTATGTAGAAATAACCGCAACAGATTCTCCTTTCTGTGACGATACATCTAATACCGTTACTATAGATGCACCAGAAGCTTTAGCTCTATCTTTAGTAAGCAATGTAAATGCTAATTGTATCGAAACGAATGCCATTGTATCCGTACAAGCGACTGGAGGAACTGCAGCATATAGTTATGGAGCTTCTATTAGTGGCGCTGGTGACCCAGGTGTTTATCCTTTTGATAATACTGTGGAATTAGACCCAACAACAAGCTTAAACTGGGATATTTACGTACAAGATGCTAACGGGTGTGTAATCGCAGTGCCATTAGCTATCACCATAGATACAGATACAACTCCTGATATTTCATTAGCTATTGACAACGAATGTGCTAGTGAAGGTAGTTTTGGTATTACCGTATCTCTTGATGCTATCAATACTGGTATTGCTCCTTATACAATGAGTATTAATGGAAACGCTTTCCAAAGTATTGCTAGCTTCCCTTATACCTATACAGGTTTAAATGCTGGTCCACATACAATAGAAATTAGAGACGCCAACAATTGTCCTGAAATTGAAAATATTACTATTGATCCAGAATTAACGGTAAGTGCAACACCTTTAACACAACCTACTTGTACTACTAATGACGGGGTTATAGAATTTACTGTAAACGGAGGGTCAGGAACTTATTCTGCTGCCTTATTACGTTCAGATTTATCTGCAACAGGTATTGCTCCAACTGGTAACCAATTTACTGGTGTTGCATTTGGTGATTACGTGGTAAGAATTACAGATAATACATTAGGTACTCCAAACTGTATTGCAGATGCTCCTATTTCTTTAGAAGAGCCTACACCTGTAACACTTAATACAACCCAAAAAACAGATATTAGCTGTAATGGTGATAATAACGGAACAATTATAGTGAGTCTTGTTACTCCTGCTATTGGTGTAAATGATAATCCACCATATACATTTACAATTGATAATGGTGTAAATCCAGCTTTAACTAATAACACTGGTATATTCTCTAGTTTGTTTCCTGGAACATACGCCATTACTGTAACTTCTAATAGAAGCTGTATAGCTACAGATTCTATTGAGATTATTGAACCTGTTGCCCTAGATGTAACAGCATCAGTAACCTCTGAATTTGCCTGTAATGCAAATAACACAACAAACACAGCTGTAATCACTGCTGTTGGAACAGATGGTACGGCTCCTTACACTTACAGTATTGATGGTACTAACTTCTTTACAACTAATACATTCAATATTATAGATACGGGTGCAGTTCAAAATATAACTGTTACCATAAAAGATGATAATGGTTGTACAGATACTGACATTGTTGTAGTAAACCCAATAAATACATTTACTGCAATAGTGAGTCAAACAACAGCGATTACATGTAATAACCCCGAAGAAGTACTGATAACAGTAACTGATAACGGAAATATTGCTAATACATATACCTATGAATTATTACCTCTAGGTAACCCTAATGGTACTCTAACAAACAATCCTACCAATGTAACAGCAGAATTTGATTTAACAGAAGTAGGTAGCTATACCTTTAGAATAACTGACACAACAACTGGTTGTTATATTGATACCATCCCATATAATATTGCCCCTTATGATTTAATTGAGGCAACTGCA
>CANLTE010000026.1 GCA_947493885.1 uncultured Maribacter sp. | reverse complement strand
GTACATACCAAGGGCACTAGAACATCTGGTAAGACAGGTGATTGTATTAACGGAAAAATGTTAATTACTATTAATGAGAAGGAGGAGGAATTTCCTTATGCCGATTGCGGCAGTTTTGAATATGCCAAAAGTGAAATATCCTCGGCTACTAAAGTATGTGGTGTCATTGACTTTCATCATACAATTAATCGTACTACTTATGATAGCCAGGGTGTATTAATAGAAGCTGTGGTAATGAAAATGGATCGTCCAATTTATATGGCAATGCCAAACTACTTAACAAATACAAGGGCATCTGTTTTAACTGCTCAAGCTTTTAACAAAGCAAATGAAAGGTTGGATGATTACTTTGAAGACAACCTAAAAATAGATAAATACTCATCTACCTGGGAAACTAAATGGTTAGAATTCTTAAAAACGGAAATGAGAAATGTAGGTGGTGAACTCAGTACTTATAACTATCATGAAATACCAAGTAGAAGCTTGGCTAAATACATCCAAGGTTTAACCCCAATTTCTTCTGTTAATTGTTTATAAAATGTTCAAATTTATATTTACAACCTATATATTTACACTTATGAATATTACACCAACACATGAATATTTAGGAAAAAATATTAATTCTATTTTGGACGTGGAGTTTGAAGCAAAGCATGAATTTTCTAATACCAATGAGAAACCATCTTATACGGTTAAAAAAATTAAGGACTCATTATACAATTCGGTTTATAGAAATATTCGTTTTCGTACAGACACTGATAATATTATTAATAAAATTTCAATTTGGATAGATGGAGAGTTGCAAAAAGAATTATTCGAAAAAATGTGTGACGCATATGGGCAGCCAAAAAACATTTATGGACTAGATAAATTGCTTGACTCAAAGTCTAGTGAAGGAATAAATGATGAATTTCCGATAACCTCCCATGCTTTTTCATTCTCTCTTAAAAAATGTGATTTTGAGGATAATCCATATTTAATAATTTGGGATAAGGGAAGATATATTGTTGAATGCACCATAAAACGTCCAAATGCTTATGTAGTTAATAGTGAAACGAATGAGACTATAATTAGAATCAAATCAAGTATTTAGTGAATTTAAAAATATAGAATATCATATATTTTGAAATGGAATAGTTATTATAACTCTGTAAAACATGGTAGACTTTAAATTCGAAGACTTATTTGATTTTTATATTCATAAGGCCTCAGTTTTAGGAAAAATTAATCAATTAGATGAAAACAGTATGTATTACATTTCATCTCCAAAAGTCCTCTGTTTTAATCAAAAAATTGGGCAAATAATAATTAACTTGGATAAAACTATTAATGATTTAAATCTTTTTTTTCCAAATACAATCGATAAAAACTTTTATCATGTAATAAGTGATATATATGGTTCAACTGAAAACATAATGATTAAAGACAAATTAATATATCATGAATCTACAAAGAAAACTAATGATGAGTTTTCATCCGAAATTAGTGAAACGAGTTTCTCATTAAAAAAAAGGACTTTGGATAACGAAAAAATTGATTGTATAATCTGGAACAAAAAAAAAATTCGAATAAAATTATATTTTAATCATGATAGTAACGGAATGAGTATTCATTTCAGTAAGCTGTTAAATTAAACACTAAAATATTTTGCAACTTAGCCTTCGATGATTCCTTTGGGTTTCTCGGAGGTTTTTTTTTAAAAAACAATATTATCGTTAAAA
>CANLTE010000025.1 GCA_947493885.1 uncultured Maribacter sp. | reverse complement strand
AGAAAAAAGGTGGTTTAAAGTAAAAAGGAAATATTAATTATCTTTAGAGAACTGGACTAAAGCTTTTCATAGGAGGTGTTGTTACCATACGTTTTTTAATAAAAAGCTGATTTTTCTATCTTATTTCCCCATCCTGATTTTTCAGAAAATTTACTTATTTTAAACTTATGAATATTGGGAATTTCATTCATTTTTTCTTGAGCAAACTGATAAACTCTCATAGTAGATTGTAAAGTGTCTTTACTGTAACTCCCAGTTGCTCCATATAAATCTGTAGTTCCAATATCAATTATTAAATCAATTAATAAAAATAACTCGTCACTTATTTCGGAGTAATATTTTTTCAAGTCAATAAATTCAGATTCCGTGAGAGATTTATAGTCAGAAGCTTTATTGTCAGGATGTTTGTCAACAATATTATTGGGATCTAAATCAGAAATTTTATTATCCCATTCAGCTAGATTTTCACTTGTTGTGAAAACCCATAAAACACTAATTAGTTTATCAAGGTGTTTATTTTCGAGATTTTTTTCTTTTATATATTGTTCCAAACACTTTACTCCAAACGCAAGACGTCCTCGGATAGAGATTTTTTTGAAGTGATTTTCTACAGTATTTTTTTTGAATAGACTTAGCATTTTCGCAATGTATGGTAACGGTTGGGCTAAGCGTAGTGCGGTAGTAAGGAAACTTTTCGTTTCCGTCTGCGCACGAAGCTAAAGCTTATTGTTTTGATTTATTTTTTCTTTTCTAAAGCTAAATCCATAAGATTTAGCGACTTCATAAATATACACAGACCTTTCGGTTTAGCCCTAAAGTCCGCATTACGTTTAGGCTGTGTTAGGCAACGTTATTAATTCAGCCCAATTACGTCCTTACGTACTTTCTTTCTCCACTTACCTTTGTATTTCAAGTCCAGAAACATGATAGCACGCTTATTGTATTTTTCAATGCATTCGTAAACTTCTAAAGGTTCACAACCAAAATCGAAATACTTCATTTTATATTTTTTTTCAAATCTGTTATCAGATTTCGAATTAGCTATTGGCACAATACCACCAATGAGATATAGTTTTATTTCGGTTTTTCTCCAATCCTGCATAACGCTATCTAAGTCGCAAGTTGCGGAGACCACAATCGATTTAGGTTTAGTCCGTTTGGTCCATTCGGATAAGTATTCGTAATCCAGTTTTTCATAATAACCCGCTGAAATTTCCAAATTATATTTTTCCTTGTCCTTTATCGGGATTAGCTCGAAAAGTCCAAGACTATCTGCAATTGTCCCATTTGTTGTTCCTTTCTCGATTACATATACAGTTCCGTTCGGCTCATACTTAGTTATCGAAGAAATAACTCGTCCCCGTATTGTGTCCTTAGTTTGAGATACAGCAACTTCTGTGATGAAAATGGTGAAGATTAGTAGAAGTTTTAATTTCATCTTATAATGTTGCCTAACGCCCGAGCTAAAGTTAGTGCGGAGAGCAAGGAATCTGAAAAGATTCCGTCTTAGTACTAAGACAAAGCTTTTTGTTTGCGTTTATTTTTTTTGTTTTTAAAATGTCAAATCAAACAGATTTGACGACCTTATAAAATTACACAAACCATTTGATTAAACCCCAAACCCCCGCATTAATTTTAGGTTTTGTTGGCAGTAGCTTACAGCGCAAACCTTGCTCTCAAGGAAAAAGAAGGGAACAATCCGCGTAGATTTTGCCGCATTTTCCATCCAGCTACAGACTTTAGCAAACACAGAAATGTGTGGCAAGCTCCAATATAACTACTAGGAATATGCAAGCCATAAGTCAGACTAGAGAACGATTCCGTAGCGATTGCGTGTTGGCGGCAAAAGGGAAAGCCGCTTAGTTACTCCTTTAAAAACCCAAAACCTTCTTAAAGGACAAATTTTAGCTTTATAAACCGTAATTTTTTTGTTGTGCTGATAAACGTACTGCTTGCGAAAATTAGCTAATCCAACTATAGGGTAAACAACAAAAAAAAAAGGAGGGAAGCGCTTAGGTTCTCTTTTTTTACTAGGTAAGTGTTCGTAAAGAGACATGGTTTACACAAGTTAAAGATTATGGTTTACACTAAATTAGTTTCTAACCTTGTCGATTGT
>CANLTE010000024.1 GCA_947493885.1 uncultured Maribacter sp. | reverse complement strand
TAAACTCAAATTATACCTTAAAAAGTGTAAACTATGTCCCTTTAACTTTGTAAATGATGTGCCTTTAACGTACCCAAGTTACTGCCAACGTCTCGTATAAGAAACGTAGGGCAGGTGATAAGCGATACGTTTCGGTTTGGTACTAAGCCAAATATAAATATTTTGCTTTTATCATTTTTTGTAAACACCAAATTTTATAGTTGGAGACTTAATAAATAAAAACAGCCCTTTCGGCAAGCCTAAACAGCCCTATGTTTTTTATACCTTGTTAGCCACCGTTATTTTTATTCCAGTTTAGCTAAAAAGTGTCTTTCTAAATTCTTTTACATATTTACCTTTATGGAATTTCCATTTCGGATTTTCGTCAAAAATTTGTTCAAATAAATCTTTTGTCATTGAGTGACCAAAACTGTGAAACACCATAGTTAAAATCATATCGTAAGCTCGGAATACAATTTTATTTATATCCGTAAACATTTTAGCAGATTCAAATCCGATGGTGTTATTCCGTTTGTAATTATCCATTTGCTCGTCAATTTGTTTTTTCGAAGGATGGACATAAGCACAAGCTTTATAGAAAAAATCTTTTACTTCACTTCTGAATTGGGTTTTTATCTCGTCCGAAAAAGGCGTTGAGTAATCTTCTATAACTTCTATTGATGAATTAGGAACATTATCCCTTAAGTATTCCGTTTTTGAGTCGAAACTGTCTCCCATTTTTACATAATCTACTAAGACGTATTTAGTTGTCATTTCGATTAGATATCTTAATTCTCTTCTCACTGTATTGTGAATTCCATTTTCTACCATTGTTTTAATTCCAATAGCAGATTGAATTAAATCATCAATTGTTCTTATGCATAAAAAGTTAGTATAAATATCTCCACCTCTTGTTGAATAAATTGAAATAGCTCTAGTTGTATTTACAAAATCCATTGATATTGCTTCAAGAGTTTTAATTTCTTGTTGATATTGCTGAGAATTATATACATTATCTCTCCAATAAGAAGTTTTTGAAGTTAGAGATTCCATAACTTTTTTTCTTAATTCTTCAATTGGGTCTTCCATAATTAAAATTTAAAGGATGTCGCTGTTAGTCTCTATCTTTTATTAGTTTCTTAAGTTCTTCTATACTTAATGTGTCAATTTCACGATGAAGCATTCTATGACAATTTGAACAGACTAAAGCCAAATCATTTATTGATGTTAAAGATTCACCTTCTATTTCAGACAATGGTTTTTTGTGGTGACATTCCATAAACCCTTTTCCTAATTCTCCATATATTTCATAAAAGTCAAATCCACATATTTCACAATCTAATTTTCCATACTTGTTTAAATAATTCTCTTTTTTCTTTTTATTCAGTTTCGGATTCCGCTCTCTATGTTTATGTAATTTATAAATTACTTTACCTTCTTTTACTTTTAATTGCTCTTCTTCGTCATCATCTCCAATTCGATACAAATTTTCGGTTAGTTCAGAATCAGAAACAGTTTTCTTTATTTGTTCTGCAATTCGTTTAAGTCCATCATTGTTATTTTGAAACTCAAAGAAAACTTCATCATCAAGTTTACTGTATCTATCCATTCCTTTGCCATTATATTCAGGGTCAATAGCTTTGAAGTTATTCAACTTCATAGAAACACCATTCGGATTTCTAAATTTCATACTATCAATTCTTTCTGTATGGATTGGAAGCTTATTTAGTATTTCTGAAACTTCAATGACTTTTGGATTCTTACTATCTATTTCCCTTGGTTCAATTGAATGATAAAGGTCAAGTGCAAGTATTATTTCATCCCTATGCCATTTCGGTGGCCTAATAGATTTTTTAGTTTTTGGTTGTTCAACTAAACTTACTATTGCCCCGTTTCTATTAAACAAATTTGAATAAGTCCTGGTTCTTCCGTGTATTTGAAAGGCAGTTATTTCTGAACCATCTTTTTTCCGATACCAATTATTTTTATTCAATTCGTTTGCGATTTCAGTAGTCGTCATTTGAGTTCCTTTTGACTCAATAACTTTTACAATCGCTTCGTGAAGTTTCATTTTTGATAATCGGGTTATAAATGGTGGCTAACGTGTTTGTGTATGATTTCGTTGCGTGTTTCAGGAACTAAATTAGCAAATACAAACCGAATAGAAAATCCGCGAGGATTTTCGTAAGTAGGCGAGTACTAGCAATGAATTATACACGTCTTAAGTTTACAATTCAATAAATTAGACTATTAATCAGAAAGAACAAAAGAGAGAAATAAGGTTAGTATACACGGTG
>CANLTE010000023.1 GCA_947493885.1 uncultured Maribacter sp. | reverse complement strand
AAACAAAAAGTTTTGGCTAGGTGCTTTATCCTAAATACAGTAACTTTAAATCCGTACTAATCATAGCCGAAGCCGTTGTGAGCAATGCAAGAAAAACCATTCGACAAAGAAAAACATTATAAAGATTGGCTGAAATTCCTTGATGAAAACGAGGTGAAATTTCAGTTAATAACTGCATCTCTATATTTAACTGCTTACGATTTACTAATTGATACTATAATTCGAAAAATCGAAGAGTTTTATACTGATGGATTCGACGAAAATGGATTCATAATTAGCAAACGATATAAAACTGAAGTTCGCGGTCTTTATAAAAAAGATATTGTAATTGCATCTACAAAATGGTTGGTGAAAAATAAAGTGATTACGGAATCCGAATTAGAACGGATTAAAATATTTAAAGTGCATAGAAATGAATTAGCACACGAACTGACTAAAATGATTGCGGATAGTGATTCGAATACGAAAACGGAATTTGTAACTGAAATAAGAGATTTATATTTTAAGATACAAAAATGGTGGTTTGTAGAATTCGAAGTGCAGGTTAATCCTGACCTAGGACATCTCGACACTGATAAATTGGATTATAATGAAGTTTTAATGATACATATGTTACCAATGGATTATATGGTTAACATAGTAAATGACGAAATTAAAAAAAGAGCAGAACGTAAAAGCACTGCTCACAACACTATATAAAAAACATAGGGCATTTGTGCTTAATCGAAAGTTGGTTGTCTATTTACTAGGTCACCAAATATAAAATTTGGCATTTATAACCGAAAAGATAAAAGCAAAATATTTATATTTGGCTTAGTACCAATTCGAAACATAGTGCTTATCACCTACCCTACGATTTCTTATATTTAACGTTGGCAAACATTAGGATGAAGTATCTACCATTTGAAAATATAACTTACCAAACGAAACTCGAGACAGAAGAAATTCTAAACAGGATTAATGAAATAATTGAACCCAAAAAGACTTTTAGAATGACCGGGATTTTTGGAAGTAGTGACCATAAACCTTATGAAGGGAGTATTAATGGAAATACATTTAATTTGACAAGAATAATTAGTTATAGAAACTCATTTTTACCAAGAATCAAAGGAGATATAGTAAAGGACTTTGGTAGGACAAAAGTGAATGTAAAGATGAGAGTTAACACATTCGTAATTGTCTTTATGTTCATATGGTTAGGAGGAGTTGGAATTGGATGCTTAGCTGTTTTAGCATCAGGTTTTAAGTTTGGAGGCCAAAATTTTGAGCCAATG
The DNA here is from genome assembly GCA_947493885.1 of uncultured Maribacter sp. Classification (GTDB taxonomy): domain Bacteria; phylum Bacteroidota; class Bacteroidia; order Flavobacteriales; family Flavobacteriaceae; genus Maribacter_B. The sequence continues at coordinate 1,567 of CANLTE010000023.1, read as the reverse complement.
ACCTTAATTCCTTTTGGAATGCTGATTTTTGGTTATGCTTTAGTGACAGGTGGATTCAAATATGAAAGCCTTAAATCAAAGAAATATTTAGCTGAATTATTTGAAGCTGAAATTGAAAAATAAAACGATTTGCCAACACAGTGTATAAAACATAGCTGGTAAGTGCTTAACCGAAAGGTTTGTGTATATTTAGAATGTCCGCCAAATTTTTAATTTGGCTTTTAAAAAGTGAAAAATTAAAAACAAAATATAAAAATTCGGCTCTGTGTTTATCCGAAAAGTTAGTGTCTTTTTACACGCTACGTTTCATACACAAGTCCGTTAGCATTAATGGTGAAAATATTTCGCCATTTAACAAAATTCAGAAAATATGAAGCCTTATTTAGTAATATTATTTTCCTTATCTACCTTCTGTTTGGCTGCGCAACTGGAATTCCCATCCCTAAGTCCTAAAGGCACAGTTGAACAAAAAATTGGACTTACAACAATTTCCGTTGAGTATGAGCGACCAACCGCAAGGGGTCGCGACATTTTTGGCAAACTCGTACCATACAAAATATTGTGGCGAACCGGAGCAGGCAATTGTACAAAAATTAAATTCGAAAATGAAGTTCTAATTGATAACAAAAAAATACCTGCTGGACAATATTCTTTGTTCACTATCCCAGATAAACAAGAGTGGACAGTAATTTTCAATAGTGACACAACTCTTTACGGAACTGGAGGTTATGATGAAAGTAAAGATATAATTAGGTTTAAAACAAAAGCGAAAACAACAGATAGATATTATGAATCATTTACTATAGACATTGATATCACAGAGGTAAATGCCGAACTAAATATTTCTTGGGAGAAAACTCGTATAGCTTTTGAAATTAATACACAAACCAATGAAAATCTTAAGAAACAAGTCAACGAGCAGCTTTTGTCTGACAAAGTCAAAGACCCGCAATTATTAGCTATGGGTGCGGAATATTATTATTTCCAGAATAAAGATTTAGAAACTGGTTTAAAACTAATAAACAAAGCACTAGAGATAAGAGAAAAATCATGGTACTATGGTCTAAAAACAGACTTATTAACTAAGAGTAAAAAGTATGAAGAGGCTCTGAAAACACTTAAAATCGGAATGGATTATGTAAAAAATAATCCCGAAAACTGGACAGAGGAACAGCAGACTAGTGTTTCAAAAGAACAAGAAATCAAAAAAAGGGAACTACTGAGCAAAATTAAAAAGTAGACGAAAGTCATTTTGGAAAAAGCACTCGGTCTGAAACCACTAATGCTAACAATACCTATAGCAAATAGGGCATAAAGTGCTATATTTAAAGGCTTGGGCTTGTTTACTAAGTCCGCCAAATCTTTTGGATTTGGCTTTTAAAACAAAAAAGATAAAAACAAAACAAAAAGCTCTGGCTCGCAGACCAGACCGAAACGAAAAGTTTCCTTGCCTGCCCTACTTGCCATAGCCGAACCGTTGTAAACCATAAGGTACGTTAAAGGCACATCATTTACAAAGTTAAAGGGACATAGTTTACACTTTTTAAGGTATAATTTGAGTTTAAAA
>CANLTE010000022.1 GCA_947493885.1 uncultured Maribacter sp. | reverse complement strand
AATCGACAAGGTTAGAAACTAATTTAGTGTAAACCATAATCTTTAACTTGTGTAAACCATGTCTCTTTACGAACATTTGACGAACTGCATCGTCCTGAAATAGGTTGACTAAAAAATTAATCAAATTTAGTCACCAATGAAAGAAAACAAAAAAGCACCCTGCCCAAAAAAGACCTACAAAAAAGTAAGCTTTGAGCTCAAATTATTCGTCATTGCCCAAATTCAAAACGGACAGATTTCTGCTAATCATGCAGCTAAAAAATATGACATTTCTAGAAGCTCTATTCAGTACTGGATTAAAAAGTATAGTACCTTAGAGCAAAAGAAAAATGGTATGAGCAAAAAAAGTGAAATTAAAAAACTCAAAGAAAAAATAGAAGAACTTGAGTTTGTAAAAGATTTTCAACAAGATATTATAGCCGACATGGAACTTATTACAGGTGTCGATATGTCAAAAAAGTCCTTACCCAAAACATTAGCAGACGAGATTCAAAAAAAGAAGCAAGACCGGTTAAACGAAAATGGTTAACATCTTGTTTTGGGATAAGTAAACAGGCATACTATAAACGCCTGAAGACGCAACAAATTAAGCAAAATAAAGAAGAAATATTAATACAACTTGTCAAAAAATGGAGAGATATAGTAGGGCAAGAATCGGGAGGAAGAAAACTGCTTGATTATATGAAAAATGACCTTAAAAACTACCAAATAAAGATTGGCAGAGATAAGTTCTTTGAATTCCTTAGAAATCATAACTTACTGGTTAAGAAAACTAAAAGACATCATATAACTACAGATTCTAAACATCATTTTTATAAATACAAGAACCTTGTAAAAGACAAAGTACCTACTCGTTCAGAACAACTTTGGGTAGCAGACATTACTTATATTAAAACCGATAAGGGACATAATTACTTGGCTTTAATAACAGACGCTTATTCAAAACAAATTATGGGATACAAGTTAGACAACCATATGAGAACAGACCTGTGCTTAGAGGCCCTTAAAATGGCTCTAAAAAACAGAAAGTATCCTGAGAAAGAACTCATTCATCATTCTGATAGAGGATTGCAATATTGTAATCCTAATTATACTCTTTTTGCGCAAGAAAACAATTTAAAAATAAGCATGACCGAACAGTATGACCCTTATCAAAATGCCATAGCGGAAAGGATAAACAAAACCTTAAAATATGAATATGCACTAAAAGAAACAATTAATACAACCAAGTTGGCACAAAAAATAACAAAAAAAGCTATCTTTATTTACAACAATATTAGAACGCATTGGAGCTTGGATTTAAACACTCCTAGTCATGTACACTTAAATCAAAACATTCCATACAAATCGTATCGGAAAAATAAACAAAAACTGGAATTTCTAACCTTTTAAATAGTACAAAAAAAGGTCAACCTATTTCAGGACAAGACATTAATAAAATCAAACATTTTAGAAAAAAATAAGTAAAAAACATCAAATATTTGTTACAACATGTTAAATTAGACCTTATATTTAACACGTTATGACATGAAAATAGAAATACCTCCTCAATTTGAAATAGATTATACTGATTATATTGACTCTATTGGAAATGATAATATTCTACCTTTTCTACATGAAGCAGATAAAAGATATTTCTATTGGTCAGAAATTAAACATAGGCCTAATATGCCATTCGATAGTCCAGAAAGCGCTTGGAAAATGGTTAAAACACATAGAAAAATTTCAGGAAAAAATCTTTATTTCTATAACCATCAATTCACTTATAATCTAACTTCGTTTATACAAAAAGATTTACACCTTTTTGATTTAAAATTAATTGGAGGTCTCTATAAAAACTCTATTACGCCACAAGACCAACAAGAATATTTCAAAAATTCTCTAGTAGAAGAGGCGATTGCATCCTCTCAAATTGAAGGAGCAGCTACAACAACAGATGTTGCCCGTGATATGTTAAAATCTGGCCGAAATCCAAGAAATGAGTCGGAACAAATGATAATCAACAATTTTCGAGCAATTAGAGAAATTGAAAATAGATTAGAAGAAGATTTATCAATTCAGTTCATTTTAGAAATTCATGAGTTGATGACAACTAAAACTGAAGCAAGTAAATATGCAGGAAAGTTCAGAGACCATCCTGTTTATGTAAAAGACCATATAGACGGGGAAATTGCTTTTACAGCCCCTAAACATGAGGAAGTAAATAATTTGATAGAAAGTATAATCTATTTCATAAATAATGAGGAAGATTTTATTCACCCAATAATCAAGGCATCAGTATTACACTTTATGATTGGTTATATCCACCCCTTCGGAGATGGAAACGGAAGAACCGCAAGAGCTTTATTTTATTGGTACTTGATAAAAAAAGGATACGCATTACTTAAACATATTTCAATATCCAAAGCCATACTTAATTCGAGAACAAGTTATGATAAGGCTTTTTTGAGAACTGAAAACGATGAAAACGACTTAACATATTTTATAATGTACTCGATGAAAAGTTTAAGAATAGCTTTTCAAAACTTAGTAAATTATAGAGACAAAAAAAGAGCAGAAAGACAAAGAGCTTCTGAACTAATGTACGAATTAGTAAAAAGGAATTTTAATAAAAGACAAGCAGACGTTCTTTCATATTTATCTATCAAACCTACTTCGGAAATAACAATTCAAGCTTATTCTTCTAAACATGATATTGTAAGACAAACGGCCAGTAGAGATTTAACGGACTTAGAAGATAGAGGATATTTGTTAAAGCTAAAAGATGGAAAAAATATCGTTTATAAATTGACGAGTATCGAATGGATAGATGAATATCTAAAAAAATAACGTTTTACAACAATACCTCCTATGAAAAGCTTTAGTCCAGTTCTCTAAAGATAATTAATATTTCCTTTTTACTTTAAACCACCTT
>CANLTE010000021.1 GCA_947493885.1 uncultured Maribacter sp. | reverse complement strand
CTTACCTATGAGTGGGATTTTGATACCGATGGGAATATAGATTTCACAGGCGAGAACCCTAGTTATGATTATACCGTAGCGGGTGATTATAATGCACAGTTACGAGTTAGTGATGGCAATGGAGGAGTAAGTGTAAAAAATGTAACAATAACAGCAGGAAATACGGCGGCAACTTTCACGGTAAACTTACCTTTGGTAGATGGTGGATTTATAGGATGGAATGATGATATTACAATAGATATTGATGTTGCTGATGTAGAGGATGGCACTACCCAAGGAGGCGGAATAGATTGTAATGATGTAAGTGTAGTACCTTCTTTAGGGCATTTAAATCACTTTCATGATATCACCTTGTTAACGGGTTGTTCTCCACAAGATTTCACCATAGTAGCGGAAGATGGTCATGATATAGAAGGAGGGGCAGATATTTATATGGTTTTGGGAATGAATTATACCGACGCAGGAGGATTAACCTCTTTTGATCAGATACAATTACACCCCAAGCGAAAAGAAGCAGAGTATTATGCAACAGCAAATGATATTACCGAGATAGTAAATACGGATTTATTAGAAGGGGGTAGTGAAGCTATTCGAGTAAATGATGGTAGTTATATATCCTTTACGGGTCGTAATTTATTAAACATTAATGCAGTAAAGTATCGAGTAGCCTCTGGAGCATTAGGAGGGGCGATAGAGTTTCGTTTGGATAGTCCAACAGGAACATTGGTATCGACCACCACCGTACCTGTAACAGGGAGTACAGATACTTGGGTAAATGTAGAAACCCCAATAACAGATCCAGGAGGGAAGCACGATTTGTATTTTGTGTTTACCAACTCAGGAGGCGGTCAAGATATATTTGATTTAAATTATGTAGAATTTATAGGCGCCGGAGTATCAGTAGATAATAGTCCTCCCAATGTATCTGATGTTATATCAACAGGAATGGCACAGGTACAAGTAAAATTTTCAGAATATGTAACATCCGCTACAGCCTCTAATGCGAGTAATTATAGTTTAGATAATGGCGCAACGGTAAATGTTGCAGAGTTACAATCCGATAATCAAACAGTGTTATTAACAACATCCACATTGAGTCCAGGATTAGTTTATAATTTAACTATAAGCAATGTTGAGAATACATCAGGTATACCAACGGTTACCAATAGTTATGCTTTTTCCATATTTAACCCAGTACGATTAAATACAGGAGGTCCAGAAGTTACTTTAGAAGGAGAAACCTTTGCAGCGAATCAATATTCTACAGGTGGGAATCTATTTTCAGCATCTATAGATATTCAAGGAACTACAGATGATGCATTGTATCAGACCGAGTTATATGGTAATGTATCTTATGAGATACCTATACCTGTTACAGGAGAGTATGATATTCGTTTACATTTTGCAGAGTTGTATTTTGGAGTTCCAGGGGGAGGTTCTTCAGGAGGAGTGGGCTCCCGAGTATTTAATGTGAGTGTAGAAGGCGTAGAGGTATTATCAAATTTTGATATACTAAGTGAGACCTCACCCGCAACAGTATTAATAAAAGAGTTGAATGATATATCTATTTTAGATGGTTTTGCCAGTATAGTATTAACAGGCGTAACTGATAATGCAAAAATTTCAGGGGTAGAGATACTGTCATCAGATGCATTTACTCCCACACCAAGTATTGTAATTAATAGTCCAACAGATGGTTCAGATGTAAATCAACCCTTTGATATTAGTTTTTCGGTACAAGATTGGACAATAGCCGAAGGAGATACTCATGTACACTATTTTATAGATGGAGTAATGGTAGGTCCTTACTATAGTTATGACCCATTAACTATAGAAGGCTTAAGTTTAGGTAATCATACGGTTAGAATAGAGTTGTATGAGTCAAATCATGTGGAGACTGGTATATTTGATGAAGTAACCGTAAATGTAACGGATGCTATAGTGTGTAACGATTTACCCTTTCCAACGGATTGGGCAGTTCATGAGTTAGGAGCAGAGGAGTTACCGTATCGATCAGTATATATTTTTGGGGATGATGATTTAGATGGAGATGGTTTAAAAGATATTGTTACAGGAGGTTGGTGGTTTAAGAACCCAGGTACCGCATCAGGCACATGGATACAAAGTACTGTTGGTATAAATACAAACTTCAACAATGTAGCTTTTGTACATGATTTTGATGGTGATGGAGATATGGATTTATTGGGAACCACAGGAGCCTATGAAGGAGCAGATTTGGTATGGGCAGAGAATGATGGTAGTGGAGGATTTACGGTTCATAATAATATACCATCAGGAAATACAACATATGTGGAGCCCTTTTTAGCAGGAATAGCAGGAGGCGTTTATGAAGTAGGAGGGCCATATCAAATGGCAATAAATTGGAATGGAGCAGAGTCTACAGGCTCCCCAGTACAAATGTTAACAGTACCAGCAGATCCAGTGAATACCACATGGCCATTGGTAGATATAAGTCCAGATTCCTCAGGAGAAGATATTAAGAGTGGAGATATCGATGGTGATGGAGATTTAGATTTATTTCAAGGTATTAATTGGCTTCGAAATGAAGGAGGAGGAACATGGACAACTTTTAGTACAGGAGTAAGTTATGCCACGACTCCAGATAGAGTACAGTTATCAGATTTTGATAGAGATGGTGATTTAGATGCCGTAGTAGGTCAATTAGGAGTAGGTGGTCCACCATCACCAGATAAAGGACAAATAGCATGGTTTGAAGCGCCTGCAGATCCTACCCAATTATGGACACGTCATATATTAGCAAATGATGTAAATGGTAGTTTGAGTGTAACGGCAGTAGATATAGATTTTGATGGCGATAAAGATATAGTAGTAGGAGAGTGGTTGAGTCCTTATCGTTTGATAACCTTTGAGAATAATTTATGTAGTACTGGAGATTGGGAAACTCAGATATTAGATCCAGGAGGCAGTAATGAAGATGGAGCATTAGATCATCATGATGGAGCACAGGTTGTGGATATAGATAATGATGGAGATTTAGATGTTGTTTCTATAGGGTGGAATAATATT
>CANLTE010000020.1 GCA_947493885.1 uncultured Maribacter sp. | reverse complement strand
ATCATGATGGAGCACAGGTTGTGGATATAGATAATGATGGAGATTTAGATGTTGTTTCTATAGGGTGGAATAATATTCGACCAAGAATATTTGAGAATACCACAGCGATAAGTAACAAGCCTATAGCCGATGCAGGCGAAGATCAAACAATAACTTTACCCACTAATAGTATTGTGTTAACAGGTTCAGGTAATGATCCAGATGGAGGAAGTATAGTTGGTTATGCATGGACACAAGAAATAGGACCAAGTGTAGCAACATTAAGTGGAGAAGATACAACAGATTTAACCGCGAGTAATTTACAAGCAGGGACATATATTTTTAGACTTACTGTTACGGACGATGAAGGAGATACAGGTTTTGATGAAGTAGAAGTAATAGTCGAAGATAATTTTGCTGCAATGAGGATAAATTCTGGTGGACCTGGATTTATTTTTAACACAGAAGAATGGTCAGTAGATCAATATTTTAATGTAGGTACTGGTTTTACAAATGCCATTGCTATAGCAAATACAGAAAATGATCAGTTATATCAGTCCGAACGTTTTTCTTCAAATGGAGGGCTAACATATGATATTCCTGTAAGTAATGGCGAGTATAATGTAAACTTGCATTTTGCAGAGTTATACTATGGAGTGCCAGGGCCAGGCGCATCAGGAGGAGTTGGTTCTAGAATATTGAATGCTTCAATAGAAGGAGTTGAAGTACTTTCTAATTATGATATTGTAGAGGCCGCTGGTGGAAGTGCCACTGCCGTAATAGAAAACTTCAATAATATTACTGTTAATGATGGAGTATTAACTATTGAACTTATGAGTATTGTAGAATTTCCTAAAATATCAGGAATTGAAATTATACCAACAGGAGGCGATTTAGCACCAATAGCATATGCAAATGAAGATGAAGTAATATCCTTACCTACAAATACAATTACAATAGATGGTAATGGATTTGATCCAGATGGAGGAAGTATAGTTAGTTATGATTGGACTCAAATAAATGGTCCAAGCAGTGCAACATTAACTGGAGCAAACACATCAGACTTAACAGCTAGTGATTTAATTGAGGGTACTTATGAATTTAGGCTGACAGTTACTGATGATGAGTCAGATACAGGTTTTGATGATGTTCAAATAGAGGTTACATCAATTCCTCAGGTTACGAGATATAATTCGGGTGGACCAGCAATTAATGATAATGGTGAAGAGTGGAATGAGGATCAATATTCAATAAACGGTTCATTGTTCTCTAATGATATTCCAATTGAAAATACTACCAATGATGAATTGTATCAGACTGAAAGGTTTAGCACCGGAAGTGATTTAACGTATGAAATTCCCGTTGTAAATGGGGAATATAGAGTAAACTTGCATTTTGCCGAATTGTTTTTTGGAGTAGGAGCTAACCCTGGAGGGATTGGTTCTAGAATTTTTAATATTGAAATAGAAGGTGGACAAGGTCAGTTTAATAACTATGATATTGTGGAACAAGCAGGAGGTAGTGCAACGGCTGTTGAACAAGACTTTTTTGGTATAAACGTTACGGATGGTTCTCTAACTATTGTATTAAATTCTGTAGTGGAAAACCCTAAGCTTTCTGGAATTGAAATTTATGAATCTAGAGATCCAGTAGTTGATGCAGGTGAAGACCAAACTATTACTTTACCAGAATCAACAATACTGGCAACAGGAACCGCAAATGATCCAGATGGAGGAAGTATAGTTGGTTATGCATGGACACAGGAGAGTGGTCCAAGTACAGCAACACTAACAAATGAAGATACAACAGATTTAACAGCGAGTGATTTAGAAGCAGGTACATATGTATTTAGGTTAACGGTAACTGACGACGAAGGGGCAACAGGTTTTGATGAAATTAATGTAATAGTAGTACCATTAAGCGCTCCTCCAGTTGCAATTGCAGAAGCTAACCCTTTAACAGGAGATGCTCCTTTAGAAGTAGAATTTATTGGAAGCAATTCTTCAGATGATGAAGGTATTATAGGTTATTCATGGGACTTTAAAGATGGGTCTCCCATTACTACAGAGGTAAATCCAATACATACTTTTGTTAATGAAGGAGAGTATATTGTAGAGCTTACAGTAATTGACGCAGATAGTCAATCCAATACCGCAATGGTTACCATAACTGTAACTTCTACGGTTAATGAGGCGCCAGTAGCGTTAGCTGAGGCGCAGCCAATAACAGGCAATGTACCATTATTAGTTAATTTTACAGGAAGTAACTCTACAGATGATGTTGGTGTAGAGGAATACTCTTGGGACTTTATGGACGGTACTTCTTTATCTTCAGAAGCAAATCCAAACCATACTTTTACTCAGCCAGGAGTGTACGAAGTGGAGCTGACTGTTACTGATATAGAAGGACTAATGGATACTAGTGTAATAACCATTACGGTGGTGGACAATGGGGCTCCTACCGCTGTAATCATGGCCAATCCTATAACAGGGGTTGCTCCTTTAGAGGTGAATTTTACAGGAAGTAATTCTACTGATGATAATGAAGTTGTTGAATATAGTTGGAACTTTATGGATGGAACGGTTTTCTCCACTGAAGCTAACCCGGTACATATTTTTAACCAACCTGGGACGTACGATGTTGAATTAACTGTTACGGATAATGATGGGTTGGAAAATACAGCTTCTTTTAGAATTATTGTTTCTGAGAAAACTATGGTTTTTCCTAATCCGCCAGTAAATGAGTATGCTTATATTGTTCCTGGAGAGTTAGACATGGAAGGAACAACTGTTTTTGGTATTTATCTATATGATTCAACAGGAAAGCAAATAAAAGCACTTGTTAAGGATGAAGAACTAGCCAAAAACTCCAATGGTCATTTCGAAGTTCCAATAGGAGGTTTAAGAGATGGTGTCTATCATATTAATGTGATAACAAATAGAGGAGAACCAGTTGTTTTAAGCCTTATTATTAACGATTAAAATTAACTATAAAATTGTAGAAGCGAGAATTGAAAAATATTCTCGCTTTTTTTATGTTTTTAATTTTGTATCTTATAGGAATAGAGGTAGTTATATTAGCATGTTTAAGATTGCATTATATCGAAATAAATTTACGTTTAAACGAATTTGAATATTTGGTTACACCCTTGTAATTATTAAGGTATACTTTTGAAATTCTTCCCCCAATTTTTATTTATCAACAACCAACTTTTGTAAGAAAATACAGGCTATTTTTGCCGTTTTAAAATTGCATATCAAAAAAATAAAAGATAATACCAGCCATGAAACATTTTTACTTTACTAAACCACTATTAAAACTTTTTTCTTTTTTGGTCTTTTTCACTTTCTCTATTCGTTCGGTATATAGTCAATTACCGGATGAATTTGTGAAGTTAGATGTTGTCACGGGATTAGAGAATGCCACTACATTTAAGTTTGCACCAGATGGTCGTATATTTATATTAGACCGTTATGGA
>CANLTE010000019.1 GCA_947493885.1 uncultured Maribacter sp. | reverse complement strand
AAAGAAAAAAGGTGGTTTAAAGTAAAAAGGAAATATTAATTATCTTTAGAGAACTGGACTAAAGCTTTTCATAGGAGGTATTGTTAGGCAAAGTTATTTTACCGTACGTTGATTCTTTTTATCAGATTCTCTAGGTCAATATTCTCATTACTTACCACTAAAAAATCGAATGTTTTAATTTTTGAAGTAATTACATATTGCGTATGATAACCAATTCTATTGTCCAATTCAGTCCTATATTTTATTTTGATTATTTTGGATTTGCCAGTTTGTAGAAAGCGATTTTCAAGTCGTTCGTAGTCCATTCCAATTCCACCCCAATCCTGTTCCACTCTTGTGCTTACCATACCAAGATATTGATTTGCGAGTGTTTTGTCCAATGGCACAAATTCGCCTTGTCTTACCCAAATGTAATTTGCATAGTTGTTTTTATCAGCGAAAACTGCAAATCCAAATGGAGATTTTTTTAGGGTTTCAAAACTTTGACTTATAAATTTCGCTTGTTTAGGGTTTTCTACAAGTTTCAGTAGCTTATCTTTTAGTTGGTCAGCCGTAAGTTTTTCATAAGATTTTGGGAGCAATACAGTTGCGTTAAGAAAATCAATTCCAAACTCTTTATAATCCTCATTCTTAATTCCGGTATTTTCATTAGACTGATTTTTACAACCAAATGTTATTAAAAGACTAAAAAGTATAATGTATCTCAATGATTTATAATTTTGCCTAACGGTCTCGTATAACCGTCAGTTACGGGTTTATATGTTTACTTTTCGGTTTAGCACTGACCTTAGCAATGCCGAGTGGATTCGGAAATAGTCGAATCCGCCGTAATTGCGGTTAGCATCTATGAAAAAGCAGCCTGTCGAGTATCTTTAAGATTCACGAAAATCAAAAGATATGGAATTACAACAAACTGCGGAACCGAAGTTATATATTGGGATTGACATACACAAGCGTAGCTGGAAAGTTCACTGTGCCACGGACCTTTCTACAGGTAAGACCTTTTCAATGCAACCTTTTCCTGAATTACTTTTAAGCTATGTTGAGAAGTATTATAAGGATTATGAAGTTTCAACAGCTTATGAGGCTGGTTGTTGTGGGTATCATGCCCATCGTTGTTTCGAGAGTTATGGTTGGCGTTCGTTGGTAGTTAATCCTGCGGATATTTTCAGAAAGGGTAAGGAACGCCATACCAAGACCGACCGTATTGATGCGCAGCTAATAGCCAGAGAGCTTAAAGATGGTCGTTTAGATAGTATCGACCTGATAAGAGACGCGAACAATTGCGTAGTCTTTTTCGTAGACGAAACGATTTGGTCAAAGATATGCGTCAAGTCAAGAGTTATATAAAGATGCAGCTGTTGTACTATGGTATAACGATACCGGAGGAGTTTGACAATGACCATTGGAGTCATAAGTTTCGTACTTGGTTGGATGCGTTGGTCTTCGAATACGAACCGTGTAATGTTGTACTAGCGAGTCGAATGCGCAGTTTCCGCTTTATCGATAAGGAATTCAGGGATGTTTCTACGAGTCTTCGCAAGTACACTAAGCAATATTACAAGAAAGATTATATGTTGTTGCGCAGTATACCGGGGATAGGGGGTATAGTAGCTAGTGGCATTTTGAGTGAGCTTGGGGACTTGCGCCGTTTCAAGAACATCAAACACTTGGCAGGTTATATAGGCATAGCCCCCGGCGTTTATCAAAGTGGTGACACTATTCGCAATACTGGTATCACCATTCGGGCGCATCGTTTGATACGCAGTTATTTCATAGAGGCTTCTTGGCAGGCCATACGAACCGATCCTGTGATGCAGGAGTATTATAGAAAACATCAGGGTAAGAACGTTAAATCAATTATAGTGAAAGTAGCTAGAAAGCTGCTAAGCAGAACTCTTGCGGTTATAAAAACAGAGACTCCCTATCAGATAGGGGTTATAGAATAACATACAAACTAGTAACAAAGCTCAAGAATAACAGTCTAGATTACAAAACAATGTAGGTGAAAATTGGTATTACGATTTATCACATCGGTTAGCAAGTGACTGGACTAATTAACTTATAATCATATAGATGTTGGTGAAGACCAAAAGGTCTATCACATATAGGATGCGGAGCAAGTTATACTAAAAGAAAAAAGGTGGTTTAAGATTAAAACAACATATTAATTATCTTTGAGACACTGGACTATGGCTTTTCATAGGATACATTGTTGTGCAACGTTTTTTAGTCTTCATAAAATCTGTCAGAATATATATCAACTAATTTATTATAAACATCATTTTCCATTCTAACGATATATTTTTTTAGACCAATTGTTTTTATTCGCACTTTGTTATCTCTTAAAAAGTATGGTTTTAAAAGAACTAATTTTAAAATCCGCTGTCTTGGAAGAATTATGATTTTACCATTTTTAGAAAATTCTAATCTATCTCCATCAATAATTAAATCGGTTTTTGTCCACAATCTTATTTCAAATAACCAAAATCCAAGTAGTATCGTTAAGATTGAAAGTCCAAATCCGTAATAAACGTATTTATGCATTATTTCAACATAGTAAATCAAACTCATTTCAGCTGGCAATCCATTACCAGTATACAAAATTGCCAAAAAAAGCAGAAAAAAAGCAATTCCGATAAGTGCAATCCATCCTCCAAGAGTTGATAGCCAAAATCTTGTTCCAACCTTTATTTTCTCAATTTGATACAATTCTTTTATATTTTTCAGGGGTTTTGTTAAATGTTGCACAACGGTTCGGCTAAGCGTAGTGCGGAGATAAGTAAACTTTTCGTTTCCGTCTTAGCACGAAGCTAAAGCTTATTGTTTAGTTTTATTTTTTCTTGTCCAAAGCTAAATCCATAAGATTTAGCGACATTATAAATATACGCAGACCTTTGAGTTTTTCCCTTAAGTCCGCATTACGTTTAGGCATTGTTGTAGTGCGTTTTTTTACCACAACCCCTCAGAATAAGTTACTCTTTTTTTATTCCCAACGATTTCAAAAGTCTGGCTCTTAGTAAAAGTCTTATTTTCATAATTTATGGTTTCCACTTCAGAATTTATTGGCAAATCGTAGCTTATAGAAAATGAATAGTCTGGCAAAAACCCTTCATATTCATAATCATAACTTATATTTTGTGCACCTTTCGGTAATTTTGGAAACCATTTGACTTTGGTTACCTCAATATATTCTTTCTCGGTTAGATTTTCAGCCTTATCTCCAAACCAGCTCCCTTCATACGGTATTATTTTATTCATAATTCCAGCTCTCAATTCTTTATTCAAGAATTGATTGTGATATATTTTCGATCCATAGGTGACGTAAAAATAACTGCTAATACAAAGAATAATTAATATTGAAATACTAATTCTTTTACGTGTCGATTTTATCTGTCTTTTTTGGAAAATTGATACAGCTACTTTCAATGAAATAATACCGATGATTGATATTCCAATAAGTTTTAAAGAATCTATGTAGAAAATCCCTCCATTAAACTCATCGTCAAATTTATCTATTCCAATGTACAATAGTAAAAGGAGTAGGATAAGATTTATAAAAACTATAGTTAGATATTTCAACGATTCTTTAATTTTTCTTTTGAGTCAAAATGTTCGTAAAGAGACATGGTTTACACAAAGTTAAAGATTATGGTTTACACTAAATTAGTTTCTAACCTTGTCGATTGTTGTTTATTTCTTAGGTTTCTTTGATC
>CANLTE010000018.1 GCA_947493885.1 uncultured Maribacter sp. | reverse complement strand
ATTAGTTTGGAATTTTTTCTCTTAATTTTTTATTGTTTGTAAAGTGTTGTGTAGTAGGGATGTGAGTGTTGGGGTAAAGAAATATTAAAATAAACTTTAAAAAGTAGTTGTGAGAATGAAAAAGAGCTGTAAATTTGCAGCCCGTTAGCGAAGCAATAGCGATGTTAATAAGGGTAATAAGTAAGAGAGTGTACGTTCATTGAATAGCTGGATTAAGGAGTAAAAAAAGAAAAAAATATTTTTTCAAAAAAAGCTTGTTAGTTAAAAAAACAGTTATATATTTGCACCCGCTTTGAGACATTAGTCTTTTAGCAAGAACAAAAAACAGTTCATTGAAATATTGTAAAGACAGCGTAAATTAGGGTTTATTTAGTGATAAATAGATTTTAATTAACAATAAGAAATTAAATCGAGAACGGAGCTTGGAATATACTTTTGAATGTTGGTAAATAATATTTACGAAACAACAATGAAGAGTTTGATCCTGGCTCAGGATGAACGCTAGCGGCAGGCCTAACACATGCAAGTCGAGGGGTAACATTGGAGCTTGCTTCAGATGACGACCGGCGCACGGGTGCGCACCGCGTATGGAACCTACCTTTTACAGGGGGATAGCCCAGGGAAACTTGGATTAATACCCCGTGGTATCATTTTGTGGCATCATGAAATGATTAAAGCTTTCGGGCGGTAAAAGATGGCCATGCGTCCCATTAGTCAGATGGTGAGGTAACGGCTCACCATAACTACGATGGGTAGGGGCCCTGAGAGGGGGATCCCCCACACTGGTACTGAGACACGGACCAGACTCCTACGGGAGGCAGCAGTGAGGAATATTGGACAATGGAGGAGACTCTGATCCAGCCATGCCGCGTGCAGGAAGAATGCCCTATGGGTAGTAAACTGCTTTTATACGGGAAGAAAAAGAGCTACGTGTAGCTTACTGACGGTACCGTAAGAATAAGGACCGGCTAACTCCGTGCCAGCAGCCGCGGTAATACGGAGGGTCCGAGCGTTATCCGGAATTATTGGGTTTAAAGGGTCCGTAGGCGGGCTAATAAGTCAGTGGTGAAAGTTTGCAGCTCAACTGTAAAATTGCCTTTGATACTGTTAGTCTTGAGTTATAGTGAAGTTGCTGGAATATGTAGTGTAGCGGTGAAATGCATAGATATTACATAGAACACCAATTGCGAAGGCAGGTGACTAACTATATACTGACGCTGATGGACGAAAGCGTGGGGAGCGAACAGGATTAGATACCCTGGTAGTCCACGCCGTAAACGATGGATACTAGCTGTCCGAGACCTTGAGTCTTGGGTGGCCAAGCGAAAGTGATAAGTATCCCACCTGGGGAGTACGTTCGCAAGAATGAAACTCAAAGGAATTGACGGGGGCCCGCACAAGCGGTGGAGCATGTGGTTTAATTCGATGATACGCGAGGAACCTTACCAGGGCTTAAATGTAGTCTGACAGCTTTAGAGATAGAGTTTTCTTCGGACAGATTACAAGGTGCTGCATGGTTGTCGTCAGCTCGTGCCGTGAGGTGTCAGGTTAAGTCCTATAACGAGCGCAACCCCTACCGTTAGTTGCTAGCAGGTCATGCTGAGGACTCTAACGGGACTGCCGGTGCAAACCGTGAGGAAGGTGGGGATGACGTCAAATCATCACGGCCCTTACGTCCTGGGCCACACACGTGCTACAATGGCCGGTACAGAGAGCAGCCATGTTGCAAAGCAGAGCGAATCTATAAAACCGGTCACAGTTCGGATCGGGGTCTGCAACTCGACCCCGTGAAGCTGGAATCGCTAGTAATCGGATATCAGCCATGATCCGGTGAATACGTTCCCGGGCCTTGTACACACCGCCCGTCAAGCCATGGAAGCCGGGAGTGCCTGAAGTCCGTCACCGTAAGGAGCGGCCTAGGGCAAGATTGGTAACTAGGGCTAAGTCGTAACAAGGTAGCCGTACCGGAAGGTGCGGCTGGAACACCTCCTTTCTAGAGAACTAATGTTTAAAAGCATGTTAAGAGTTCCGTTTATTCGATTTATAATTAAAAAAGGTCTTTACAATTATGATATATAAGTAAATACTAATTTAAGTGTTAAGCTTAAAGAGGTAGGGACAGTCCCATAGCTCAGCTGGTTAGAGCGCTACACTGATAATGTAGAGGTCGGCAGTTCGAGTCTGCCTGGGACTACAATTATGAATTGTAGGTACTTAGTGATAAGGATTTATAATAGAAACGTTCATTAAAATAAGGAAATTTTAGAAGTTGGGTATCCCAAGTTGACGTATAGGTCATCAATTAACTGATAACTGTTAACTGATAGCTGACTACTGAGATAAATGGGGGATTAGCTCAGCTGGCTAGAGCGCCTGCCTTGCACGCAGGAGGTCATCGGTTCGACTCCGATATTCTCCACATTGACACATAAGTATATGTTGTTGGTAGTTATCAAAAGACTAACGATGTATATGTCAAAACGTTCATTGACATATTGGAATAGGGTATATTATTTACGAGTAAATAATATACCATAAAAGAAACACGAATTTTTTAAGTAAAGTACGAATTAGAATAATAAGGTCTAGCGACAAGCTGGAAAAGGGCGTATGGGGAATGCCTAGGCTCTCAGAGGCGAAGAAGGACGTGATAAGCTGCGAAAAGCTGCGGGGATCAGCACACATGATATGATCCGCAGATATCCGAATGGGGCAACCCGGCATGTTGAAGACATGTCATCTCGTAAGAGAAGCAAACCCGGTGAACTGAAACATCTAAGTAGCCGGAGGAGGAGAAAACAAAAGTGATTCCGATAGTAGCGGCGAGCGAAATTGGATTAGTCCAAACCATTGTTGTTTCGGCAATAATGGGGTTGTAGGACCACGACATTTGACGTGTAATGAATTAGAATACTTTGGAAAGAGTAACCATAGAGGGTGATAGTCCCGTAAAAGTAAAGATCATTGTTGATAGTGGTATCCTGAGTAGTGCGGGGCACGTGAAACCTTGTATGAATCCGGCGGGACCATCCGCCAAGACTAAATACTCCTGAGAGACCGATAGTGAACCAGTACCGTGAGGGAAAGGTGAAAAGAACCGTGAATAACGGAGTGAAAAAGATCCTGAAACCATACGCTTACAAGCGGTCGGAGCAGTGCTTGCACTGTGACGGCGTGCCTTTTGCATAATGAGCCTACGAGTTACTTTTACTAGCAAGGTTAAGTTTTTAAGGAACGGAGCCGTAGCGAAAGCGAGTCTTAATAGGGCGCCATAGTTAGTAGTAGTAGACGCGAAACCGTGTGATCTACCCATGGGCAGGTTGAAGCTGTGGTAACACATAGTGGAGGACCGAACCCGTTGACGTTGAAAAGTCTTGGGATGACCTGTGGGTAGGGGTGAAAGGCCAATCAAACTCGGAAATAGCTCGTACTCCCCGAAATGCATTTAGGTGCAGCGTATACATAGTTTTATAGAGGTAGAGCTACTGATTGGATGCGGGGGCTTCACCGCCTACCAATTCCTGACAAACTCCGAATGCTATAAAATGTTTGTATGCAGTGAGGGCATGGGTGCTAAGGTCCATGTCCGAGAGGGAAAGAACCCGGACCATCGGCTAAGGTCCCAAAGTGTGTGCTAAGTTGACAAAACGCGGTGAAATTGCATTGACAGCCAGGATGTTGGCTTGGAAGCAGCCATTCATTTAAAGAGTGCGTAACAGCTCACTGGTCGAGCGATTTTGCATGGATAATGATCGGGCATAAGCACACCACCGAAGCTATGGCTTCTATTTATAGAGGGGTAGGGGAGCATTGTAGTGGCGTTGAAGGTGTACCTGCGAGGGATGCTGGAGCAGCTACAAACGAAAATGTAGGCATAAGTAACGATAATGTGGGCGAGAAACCCACACGCCGAAAGACCAAGGTTTCCCCAGCTATGCTAATCAGCTGGGGGTCAGTCGGGACCTAACGCAGACCCGAAGGGGGAAGTGGATGGACAAGCAGTTAATATTCTGCTACCTGCTCACGTTAAAAGTGACGGAGGCGAGAAGTTAGTGCGTGCAGACGGAATTGCACGTTGAAGCGAGTGGTAACACCGCGATAGTACACCGAGACTACGGTCAAGGTGATAATCTAGCATATCGACTTCCAAGAAAAGCGAGTGAAGCAGCCCGTACCGTAAACCGACACAGGTGGTTGGGATGAGTATTCTAAGGCGCTCGAGAGATTCATGGCTAAGGAACTAGGCAAAATAGACCCGTAACTTCGGGAGAAGGGTCGCCCCCTTATGGGGGGCCGCAGTGAAGAGGTCCAGGCGACTGTTTATCAAAAACACAGGGCTCTGCGAAATCGAAAGATGAAGTATAGGGCCTGACACCTGCCCGGTGCTGGAAGGTTAAGAGGAGATGTCATCTTCGGAGAAGCATTGAATTGAAGCCCCAGTAAACGGCGGCCGTAACTATAACGGTCCTAAGGTAGCGAAATTCCTTGTCGGGTAAGTTCCGACCTGCACGAATGGTGCAACGATCTGGACACTGTCTCGGCCATGAGCTCGGTGAAATTGTAGTATCGGTGAAGATGCCGGTTACCCGCAGTGGGACGAAAAGACCCCGTGCACCTTTACTATAGCTTCGTATTGACCTTGGTCAAACAATGTGTAGGATAGCTAGGAGACTTTGAAGTTGCATCGCCAGGTGTGATGGAGTCATTGTTGAAATACTAGCCTTTGTTTGTCTGGGGCCTAACTCTCATTAGAGAGAACAGTGCGTGGTGGGTAGTTTGACTGGGGTGGTCGCCTCCAAAAGAGTAACGGAGGCTTCTAAAGGTGCCCTCAATACGGTTGGTAATCGTGTGTAGAGTGCAATGGCACAAGGGCGCTTGACTGAGAGACATACAGGTCGATCAGGTTGGAAACAAGAGCATAGTGATCCGGTGGTTCCGCATGGAAGGGCCATCGCTCAAAGGATAAAAGGTACGCCGGGGATAACAGGCTGATCTCCCCCAAGAGCTCATATCGACGGGGGGGTTTGGCACCTCGATGTCGGCTCGTCACATCCTGGGGCTGGAGAAGGTCCCAAGGGTTGGGCTGTTCGCCCATTAAAGTGGCACGCGAGCTGGGTTCAGAACGTCGTGAGACAGTTCGGTCTCTATCTACTGCGGGCGTTAGAAATTTGAGTGGATCTGACTCTAGTACGAGAGGACCGAGTTGGACTGACCGCTGGTGCACCAGTTGTTCCGCCAGGAGCATTGCTGGGTAGCTATGTCGGGATTGGATAAGCGCTGAAAGCATATAAGCGCGAAACCAGCCACAAGATGAAATTTCTTTAAAGGGTCGTGGGAGATGACCACGTTGATAGGCTATAGGTGTAAGTGCAGCGATGTATGTAGCCGAGTAGTACTAATTGCCCGTCAGGCTTGCGCAAACTCGCTCCTTCTCTTAGAGAGGGGGCGACGAAAACCTTATCAAATTTGTTTATTACCAAAAAATACGTGATATATTTTATAACCTATTCCATTATGTTAAGAGATTAGCAGCAAAGCTGCAGTTGTTTAAAAGGCAACTTAAAATTTAGGTGGTCATGGCGATGGGGCTCACCCCTTACCATTCCGAACAGGGAAGTTAAGCCCATCTGCGCCGATGGTACTACTATACCAAGTGGGAGAGTAGGTAGCCGCCTTCTTTAAGCCCCTTCATCCATGATGAAGGGGCTTTTTTTATACCATAATATTTTGATTTTGAATTAATGCCTTAATG
>CANLTE010000017.1 GCA_947493885.1 uncultured Maribacter sp. | reverse complement strand
GTGGATTGCCTTATGATGAAAACTTTGTTTCAAAATTAGCTCAATAATGCTTGTTTTTTAACTCAGTTCTTTGTTGGGCATAGTTTTTAATTATTTATAAGGGATATAATTCGACCATTCCCAAGGGGTGTAATTATCTGCAAGCACAGAACCTAACAATTCTTTATATATACTTTCACCATTATCAGAATTGGTCATAATTAGGATTCCTTTTCCAGATTTTGGAAAAAGAATTGAATAGTGTTGAAATCCATTTCCATGACCTCCCTTAGATATCCCTTTTCCAAAAGGAGTTTCTAAATAGAGCCACCCCAATCCACAGCTTAAATTGATATTGTCGTATTTATTACTTGTTAATTGAGCATCTGGCCCAAAATGTTTTAAAGAATGAATTCTAATCTGTGGGCTGAAAATTTCATTGTATGAAGTTTTGGTGAGAATCTCTTGATTGAGAATAGCAGTTAAAAACTTAATATAGTCACCAGCTGTAGTTTCTAGAGTACTGCCTGCTCTTGGTTCATTATCTTTATCCTTGTTATAGGTTTTTCCATCTTTCATATGCCCATAAGCAAAGTCTTTTTCAAATTTCATTTGCCATTCATAAGAAGAGTTATTCATTTGTAAAGGTTTGAAAATGAGTTCTTGTGCAAGTTCTTCCAATCCTTTACCTGTTATTTTCTCTAACACGACTTGTAGGTAAACGAAGCCTTCACCGCTATAACTATATTTTGTACCCGGAATGCCATGAACTCTCAATTTTTTATCAGATTCGAAAAATCTCCAGTTTGCGAATCCTGAAGTATGTGCTAAACACATTCTTGCAGTTATCTTATGGTACAAGCTGTCACTTTTTAAATCCGAATAATTATCATGCCAACGTGTTAATGGTTTATATTCATATATTTTCTTCGGAAGATAGGACTCAAGAGGTGTGTCCAAATCAATAATTTTATCTTCAACCAATTTCATCACCAGAATGCTGAAAACAGCTTTACTTAATGAAGCTCCATAAATATTTGTGGAATCGGTCAAGATAATTTTTTTCGGAAAATCTTTATACCCAATAATGTTTTGATAAACAGGCTGTTTATTATTGAATATAGCGACCGTCATTCCTTGAATATTCGCATCGTTTGTTAGTTGTTTGATTTTAAGTGTTATTGAGTCTTTATGAATCTTACTACCATCTAAACGTTCTATGTTCTGGGCAGATTTAGAAGCACAATTACTAAAAGCAAAAATCATCGAAAATAAAGCAATCATCTTTATAGAATTTGCTCGTTTGAACTTTAAAAAAGGTATCGATAATGGATAGTAGCTTTTTTCTTTTTGAAGCACATAAATGATGTTAAAAATCACAATTCCAACATAAATTGGTATGGTAGAAATGAATATGAAAAAACCCCATTTTTCAACAGTTACCAAACTAATGAAAGACAAAAGAATAAATATCAACGCCGTAATCTGAAAATTGATAATCTTAATACCATGTTCGTTGTAAATCGGATTATCCTCTCTTTTATGAATCCAGATAAAAAGAGGAATTAAAACGTTACACAATGGTATAAAAATTCCTAGCAAGGGAGTAGCGTGTAACAATAGCAACCATTTTTGCTTTATGGTTTCTTCTTTCGGATTATCTAAAGGGAGCAACTCATTTACTTCAATATCTAATGCTACAGCCAGTAATTTTATAGTGTTTAGATGCGGATTGACTTCGGCTTTTTCTATACGCTGAATTGTGCGAATAGTAACGTTGGTCTTATTAGATAATTCTTCTTGAGAAAATCCTTTACTTTTTCTATGATATTTTAGTCTTTCGGCAAGTGATTGATTTTTCATGAATTTAAATGATTATTTATAGTGCAAATGTACTCAATAGCGCTTGCCTTTCTAACGACATATAAATGTCATGTTTCTGTCTTTAGCTTAGAAATCAACTGTTTTCAGTGGTTTTGAATTATGCCCAACGTCTCCGTATATGAAAAGTAGCGGATTAATAAGCACTAACTTTTCGGAAAGCAATATACTTATTTAAAAATAATAGCGGTTTAGGTAAGCACCTAAACCGCTATTTTTTATATACATTGTTAGCAACTGCCCTTTATTCATTGCTTTCCTTGTTCCACTTTTCGTAACGATTCGTTTTCCGTTTTTAAGAATTCAAAGTCCTGAAAATCATTGTCATTTGGTGTTTCCATTTCAAAGGTTTTTAGATTTGCAATTTCAATTTTTAAGTCTTTACCGTTAAACTCCAAAATATGTCCACCTTGTTTTTTGTCGTCTGACAAAAAGTGAAAATGAAAACCACCTGCGTTGATTCCATTTAAATAACTTGGTAAAAAGAAACCAATTAAAGTTCCTTCCGTATTTTCGTGTTCAAAGAATTGTTGTTGGTCAAGTATATTTGCCAACTTTGGGAAAGGTTCGTTTTCAACTGGTGGAAATGCTCGGGTTTTTATGTGGTCGAAATTTCCTGAAATTTTAATTGCGTACATTTTATTTTTACTGGGCAACATTTTTTCGATTGTGTTCAAGACTTCACTTTTATCGGCTGATGAGTTTTGAACAAAAGTGGTGTCAGCTTTGAAAAACGTAACCGAAGCAAATGATGTTAAATGATTATTTTCAAGTTCAATTGTTGCTCCCGTTGCTTTTGTTTGGTAAGCTCTACCATTTAGCATTGTTAACTCTCCATTTAACATATCAGGTGCTCCAAGTCCGAAATCTCCTTTTAGTTTTAAATCTTTAATAAGAAGCGTACCACGATAAAGTCCGCCAATAAAAGCATCAATTACACCATAATTATAAAGGTTATTGATTCCATTTTGGTTTTTGCTTAATTGCTCCCAATCCGAAATTAATACCTTATTGTGAAACATTTGAGGCATATAAATTTTTGAAGTTGCATTGTCATAATAAATATCTGCAATACTTTCTTCTGTAATATTGAATTCTGATTGTTGTTTTTTAAGGTCGTAAATCCATAATTTTCCATAACCGTTTACTGGGAAAGTTATCCAATCCGAAATTAGTATGTGTTCATTGTCAACCCATTCGATACCATCAAAAAATCCATTTGAAATATTGGGAAGTTCTTTAAATTCTGAATTTTCGGATTTTAAATATACCGAACCATCTCCATAATTTTCTCCATTACTACAAACCAATAATTGTTTTGTTTTTTGATTGTAAGCAACTCCATTTACTGTTGGAATGTTGCCAATAATTTCAAACGTTTTTTTGTCAATATTGATTTTATAGATATTGCCTGAAACGGTTTCTGTAACTGCAATAAAACCATTTTCTAATGGGCAAATGTCATTTAAAAGCTTTGCTTCATCAATAACAAATTCAAAAACCGTTTTTCTATTTTTAATGTTATAGCCAACAACTCTGTCCAAGTCGGCAACATAGAGGATATTATTTACAATAGTCATTCCCTTTGGTGCATTCAAAACACCTTTTAAGGGAAGGAATTTATGATTTAGGATTTTTCCGTCTGCCGAAATTTCGCTTATAAAACCATCTGCATCTTTGGTCATAAAATCTTGACCTTGACTTGAAACGAAAAATCGTTCGCCATAAGATGTGATGCTTTCTGGCATTGAAAAGCCATTAGCTATTTGTTGGGAATGTCCTATTTGTGTTAGCATCAAAAAGATGCCAATTAGTATATGTTTCATTTTTATTAGAATTTGATGATTATTTTTCCAAATGCTTTTCCTGATTTTAATTTCAAGAAAGCATCTTTAGTTTTTTCAACTGTGAAAACACTATCTACAACTGGTTTGAGATTGTTTTTTTCGATTGCATTTACTAATTCTGTTAATTCTTGTGCGTTGCCAACAGAATAGCCTTGAAGTCTGATATAGTTCATTATTAAGGGAAAAATATCAATGGTTATTTTACTGCCTGACATAAAACCAACCAAACCAATAAAGGCATTTTCTTTACAAGAAAGTATGCTCTGTTCAATGGTTTGGCTACCTGCAACGTCTAAAGTAATATCAACTCCGATGCCGCCATTCAAGCGTTTTACTTCTTTACTCCATTCCTTTATTTCATTGTAGTTAATTACTTCGTCTGCACCTAATGCTTTGAGTTTAGCTTCTTTTTCCTTGCTTCCTGTAGTAGCGATTATTTTAAGTCCGAATATTTTAGCGATTTTAAGTGCGAATAAAGAAACTCCTCCGCTACCTTGCACCAAAATTGTTTGACCAGCTTTAACGTTTGCTTGTGAAACCAAATTTGCCCAAGCTGTTAAGCCTGCGACTGAAAGCGATGCAGATTCTTCGTCAGTAAGATTTTTAGGTGCAAGAACCAAAGTATTTTCAGGTTGAATCGAAAATTCAGCTAAAGTACCTGATAGCTGCATTCCAGTTCGGTCTTGATTGTTGTAAGTTGTTATTTCTCCAGATTCCCATTTTGGTATAAAAGGAATTAGTACTCGGTCTCCCTTTTTCCAACGAGTTACATTTTTTCCTACTTGCTCCACAACTCCCATTCCTTCGGAAACTGGAATATGTGGAAACTTTAAATCAGGCATTACGTTGCCCTCAACCATTATTAAGTCTAAATATTGAAGTGAAACTGCCGAAGTTTTTACCAAAACTTCGTTTTCTCCAATATGTGGTGTTGGAATATCAACCAATTTTAAATGGTCAATTCCAAACTGTCCTAATTGTATTGCTTTCATATATTTTGTTTTTATGAAGCAAAATTAGAAACTTGATGATTGCTTAAATTATGCCAATCAAACTATTAGTTATGAAATGGCAACATCTTGTTTTCTGAAGGAATTTGGTGTGTTACCTGTTTGGTTTTTGAAGAAAATATTAAAATTTGAAGGATGCTCAAAACCTAAAGAGTAGCCAATTTCTGCAATATCCCAATTGCTGTTAAGCAATAGTGCTTTTGCTTCTTTGGCGTTTCGTTCGGCAATCCATTGGCTTGTAGTTTTTCCAGTTATTTCTTTTAATGCTTTGTTTAAATGATTTGTATGCACATTTAATTGCGTAGCAAATTCATTGGCATTTTTTAATTTAATTGTTTGATTAGGTGAATCAATTGGGAATTGTCTTTCCAATAATTGCATAAACAATGTTGAAATTCTTTCGGATGCGTTGGTCGGTTTGTAGAAGGTTTCAGGTGGTTGCATTTTTAATGCTTCGTGCATAACAATTTGAACATAACTACGTATGAGGTCATATTTATTAGGGTAATCAGATTGGATTTCCTTGAACATTCCCTCAAATGCTCGGATTAAGGATTGTAAATTTTCTTCTTTCGGACAAAAGACAAAGTTCCCTCCAACTTTGAACAAAGGCGACTGTGACAGACTTTCATTTTTAAGATTTTGGTTCACAAAGTCTTCTGTGAAAAGGCAGAAATATCCTGTTTGGTTTGTCGATTTCGGTTCCCACGAATAGGGTATAAGCGGATTCATAAAAGTTATTGTGTTGCCTTTTATGTTAATAGATTGTCCTGCGGAAGAAATTGTTCCTTCTCCGTTTAAGATTAATGAAATTTTGTAAAAATCCCTTCGGTTGGTGGGTAAAGAGGTGGAATCGCAAGCAAATTCCTCACGTTTATAAATATTGAACTGTCCTTTTGTTCTGTTTTCCTGATTGTGTTGAGCGTAAAAGTCCGCTACCGTTTCTTTTGATTTCATTCGGTAAAGTTATGAAATTCAAATAATATTTTCCGAATGTTTGTTATTTAGTTCGAATGTTTGTGTAGGGTTGTTGCTAACGGTTTTGTGTAAGGATAGTTGCGTGTGCAAGCAACTAACTTACTAAAAATGAACCGAACCATTGGAAATTCCGAAGGAATTTCCAAGTAGGCAAGTCACAAGCAATTATTTTTACACGTTGTTACCCAACGTTTTTATTTTTCAGATACTTTATCAGCGTACAATTCAATCAATTCAGAGTAAGTCATTTCATTCATTTGCGATTCATACACTTTAATTCCAATCGTTTTTATATTCAGACGCTTTTTCCCATTCCAGCTTTTCTTTTTTGGTAAAAGCTTATGGATTTTCTTATTCAACAATTCGATTCTCTCATTTCCTTTATTAAAAGCAATTCTATCTTCGTGAAGTTCTAATTCCGTTAACTCATATTTCCGGATTAACATTAATTTTGTTCCAATTATAACAGCTAGAATCGAGGAAATAAAAGTCAGATAAAAATTCCGACTTATTACTTCCACAAAGTAAATCACTTTCACATCAGGTGGTAGATAAGTTCCAGCTAATAGGACAATTCCTGTAATCACAAAAATCAAAATTCCGAGAATTGTTAGAAAGAACCCAAATCCGTTTACGATTTTTAGTTCACTTCCGATTTCTATTTGCAGTGTTTTTTTCAAATGTTGGGTAACGGTTTAGCTAAGCGTAGTGCGGAGATAAGGAAACCTTTTGTTTCCGTCTTAGCACGAAGCTAAAGCTTATTGTTTTGATTTTATTTTTCTTGCTCTAAAGCTAAATCCATAAGATTTAGCGACACTCT
>CANLTE010000016.1 GCA_947493885.1 uncultured Maribacter sp. | reverse complement strand
GTTGTACCATCTTCCTTCTCATAAACTCCTATCTCATTTCCTGTAGTAGAAGTTCCGGTTATGTCTGTTACCGTTTCATCTATCTCCGTAATATCACCATCGGCTTCTGTTATTGTTGCGATTCGGTTACCTGCAATAACATCCGTGATTACTATTCCATTGGTGTTGATATCTACATCACTACCATCATTATTCGTAAATCGATATACACCACCTCCTAAATCAGTAATATCTGACTTAGCTACAGTTACACTTGCTCCCGCTTCATCAATCAAAGTGACAAAACCATCGTTATTATCTTCTATACGTACTATACTCTCTTGAATAGAAACCGTTGTACCATCTTCCTTCTCATAAACTCCTATCTCATTTCCTGTAGTAGAAGTTCCGGTTATGTCTGTTACCGTTTCTGTCGGTAAAGTAACGGTAAACAAACCTCCTCCATTTTCTAATTCAAGAGTTAATTCGTTTGTCCCAGAATCAAAATTAAAAGTTTGTATTTGCTGACTATCTGTTGAAGTTAACTCCCAGGTATCCCCATCCCAGAAATATATAGTTCCTGTATTTGTATTTACATAAATATCACCAATATCTGCACCGGTAGGTGTACCTGCTCCAGGAGCAGTGACGTCGGTACCACTTAATACCTCACAATTACATTGATCCTCCAACGTAACCGTAGTCTGGGAGAACGCTATTCCAGATATCAGAAAAACTGTTAACAGTACTATTTTCTTCATGACACTTTCTTTAATCAAAATCTTTGATAATTTTTGTTATTACTATTAAGTGTTTCCACCTACACTTATAAGCCTAGTTTAATTCCGTTGTTTTTATTGAATCCTTTATTTAGAAAAAAATAAAGTTTAAGAGGTGATGTGGTGGCATCAAATTTTTCATCATTCTTCCGAATTGATGAAAAATTATTTAAACTGGTTAGCTTACTCATGTTTTCGATTTGGTTAATTATTTTATGGTAATTACTCTTCTATGGAATAATTACACTTTACAAAATTAGATTTATGACCTCCATAGGAAAATAATTGTTGTGTAAACGGTATATACTACTGTCAAGACCTATTTTTTTGAGGTTTTAGTATGCATTTCATCTAATTTTTGGATTGTTCGTTAGTCGATAAGGCTAATTATAATGGTGTTTTTCAAACGATTTAATTTGTAAGAAATTACCCTAAAAATTAATTGTGTTAATTTCTATTTACCCTATGAGTTATTCTTCTGTTGGTTATAACCGTAGTTGCTCTAATGGTTAAAACAGCTGTATTTGAAGTTTCTTCTACACATACATATGCTGTATTCGAAACCAATACTCTATACTGATTTCCATTCTCATTTATAGTTGCATTGGTTATCGTTAATGTGCTTGTGGTTACTCCACTATGAACTCCTGTGTTAGCTAAATCTACCCAGCTTGAACCATTAAACAATTGCCATTGATAACCGTCTGTGTTTGTAGCTGAAACTGTCATTGTTCCTGTACAACCTGGACATAATGAAATACTAGTGGGTTGTGCGGTAATTGCTGGCGCAACTCCTACTTCTCTATAATCAAATACCAAATTGGTATCTACATCTAAAGGAATCGTATATCCATCTATATTGCCAGTTACAAGTCCTGTTATTAAATCATATCCTGTTCCTTCCAATTCTCCTGTAGTTGTTCCACTTTCTGTAAATCCTGCTTCTTGAACATCATTACATCCATCATCATCAGAATCTATTTCTATAGCATCTATGTTTCCATCAGTATCAGAGTCAGATAGGGTATAGTTTATGGTTTCTACATTTGGGGCACTTTGTACTATGTCTGGAACACCATCTGTTCCTACTGCTCCATTTAATACTCCATTGGTATGGGATTGATTATGGCCTGCTTCTACTGCATCATATATACCATCGTTATCACTGTCTAAATCTAAACTATCGGGAACACCATCATTGTCTGTATCTCGACAATTACTGATATCTTCTACTGTAACAAAATCTAATGCTGCTCCGTCTGCTGTAAAACTTGGTGTAGCTTCAAAAGATATGGTTGTTTGCGTGGTTGTTGCTACAAAGGTTTGTTCAAAATAAAACCATTTCTTTGGCCCCATTATTCCTGATACAATGCCTTCTGCTTTTGTTAATAGGGTTTGGTTTATTAGTGAATTATTTCCTGAATCAATAACATCTACATCTAAGGTAACTTGTGCTCCTTTTGCATGACCTACATCTTCGCCCCAATAAAAAGAGAAGCGATATGTATTTCCAACCGTAGTATTTATTACTTGAGAAAGAATATTATTTACTCCTCCTGTTACATTGTTGTTGCCCATAACATCTAAATACTGGGCGCCATGATATTCATCTGCAAAAGTGGCTCCTGCTGACCAACCTGGAGTTTCGCCTCCTACCCAACCATCAAGGTTTTGAGTGTATGTCCAACCGGCTAATGTATTAGCATTATAGGTAGCTCCTATAAAGGTTCCTGCTGCTCCTGTAAAGCCTCCAGGGAATACTACCGCATCCGTGAAGTCTTGTTGTTCAAAGGACGGGTTTATTACTAAATTACCACAACCTTCATCGGTATCTAAAATACCATCATTGTCATCATCAAAGTCTAGTGCATCTACAATAGTATCGTTGTCAGTATCGAGTCTGTCATCTAAAGCATCTCTAAAATCTACATCGCCTCCTGTTGTTGCATCATTATCCGAATCTAAAAGTGTCAAAGGTGCCGTTAATACATTATCTATAGTTCCTCCTGGGTCATTGTAGCCTGTTAAATCGGTATCTATCCCATCATCTAAACCATCATTATCGGTATCTTCTCCTGCCAAGGCTATTCCTGCTTCGGTGGTATCCATATGTCCTTCATTATCACTATTTAAATCTAAATAATCGGGCTCATCTGTTCCATCTGTATTGGTTGGGGTTAACCCTCCTATATAGGCTGAGTTAACTCCATTGTTTGCGGTATAGGTAGCTGCGGAATCGTTATTAGATATTGTATACCCTATTGTTGTTTGGGCTTCTACATTATCCGGTATTCCATCTCCATCACTATCTAAATCTAAATCGTTATTTATACCATCTTTATCGGTGTCTATACTTGCCGTCCAAATAATGGCTTTAACTAACAAATCTTCCCCTGCAGTGTTGAATCCTCGGGTTAAAGGTAATATGGTTCTTCTTCCGGGTGCAATGCCTGTATCTAAGGCATCACCGGGTTCCCAAACAGCAAAATCTTTTTGACCATTAGGATGTCTTCCTAATTCTGTACCCGAAACTACTCCATTCACATAAAAATCTGCATCTCCAACATCATAATTGCCTGTTGATAACCCTTCTGTTATTGGGTGTGTATTGTCTATAATATTTATAAAATTTGTAGCTGTACTTCCTGTGGAACCTGTGGTTCCTATAATTTCATCATAAAGTGCATTCTCACTAGTAATAACTCCATTTGTAGTAGTTGCTATATTTGCCACATTTGCATAGGCTGTTCCGCTATTTACTCGCTCAAACAAAAAAGTTACCGCATAATCATTAGCATTGCCTCCAACATTATCATCTACTACCGTTACTGTATATCCTAAAGCTATTAATTTATCTATCGTATTTTGCTCTTCTGTATTTGGAGAGTTTTGTGTAACCCATAATACTGTTCTTGGATTTTCTACCAAATCTAAAATACCATCATTGTCATCATCTAAATCTACTCCATCTGGAACTCCATCACCATCGTTGTCTTCACAGGCGTTTACACCTACGTCTTGATAATAAGTGTTGGTTGTATTATATGCCGCTCCCGTAACTTGTCCTGTAGAAGTAACTGTTGGAGTACCTGATCCATATGTTCCATTATCATCAGCATCAGCATTTGCGACCAATCCTAAATAGGCTTCATCAGCATCTGAACATCCATCGCCATCACTATCTGTATTTTTTGAAAAACCACATGGAGTATCTGTACTAAAAGCAAAGTTATCTAATCCATGAGGGTCTCTTGCTGTAGCTGTAATACTTTCTGTAAGAATATCATATCTAATGGTAACTGTACTTACAGGATTATCTGTTACAAAACCAAAACTTGTTTCTGTGTTTTGACCTGCAATTGCTGTTCCTCTGGGTAAGTTATTACCATCTAATATATCAACGGAACCTGTTATGTCATCTCCTATAATATTATCTTTTATTGACGCAATTAAAGTTCCATCTGCATATACGGCGTAACTTAAAAGTGGATCATCTCCAATTATAGTATCCAAAATATCAACCATATCAAAACTAAATGCAGTAACTGGGTTTGTAAAGTTTATAGTTACTGTATAAAAGTCTCCTGCAGTACCACCTTGTTCTGGCTCTACATATACAGCATCACCAGAATTTCCTGACTTAAAAGACCCTCCTGTTGTTCTTCTAAATTCATTTCTATTGGTTGTAATATAACTGGTGCTATAGGTCATGGTACCGTTGCTAAAAGTCACGACACTACTTACTCCGGAACCATCGCCTGATGCTGTAGATGAAAAGTCGTTGCTACCATTAAGCACGGTTAGACTTAGTTGTCTGTTAAAGGCTTCTTTTTGAAATCCAGATTCTAAATACCCATTTGCATTGGTATTATTGCCAACCACAAAAACACGATAATCTCCATCTATCCAATCTAAGGCTTCCACTTGAGGTTCTACGACTCCAGATAAAGGTGGACATTCCTGAGTATCAAGAATACCGTCGTTATCATCATCTAAATCACAAACATCATTTATACCGTCTCCATCAGTATCAATTCCAGTTAAATCTGTACATGGTTCCTGTATATATACCGTGGCAGTATCACTTTTTCCTAAAGCAGGGCATAAAGACACAGTGGAATCTGTAATTGTATAATCAAAACTTGTTCCTGTAAAATAAGTTCCAGCACTGTAGGTAAAAGTTACTAAGCCCGCATCGGCATCATCAATCACTACTGTTCCAATAGCAGGTTGGACCACACTTTCGATAAAGAAAT
Source organism: uncultured Maribacter sp. (assembly GCA_947493885.1). Classification (GTDB taxonomy): domain Bacteria; phylum Bacteroidota; class Bacteroidia; order Flavobacteriales; family Flavobacteriaceae; genus Maribacter_B. Next base: position 8,173 of record CANLTE010000016.1, on the reverse strand, counting down.
TTTCGCCATCTGGTTCTGAGTCATTATCAAACAGACTTATTTGAACAGATACAGAATTTCCTTGGGATACAACTACTAAATCATCTTCTGCATTTGGTGGATTTACGTTTTCTAAAATTTCAGCATCTGTGGTAGACATATCATAATGATTGGTGCCCGGAATTGTACTAGGAGTCGCAATAATTGTTGAAATAAGCCTAGAAAATCCGGAAGGTTCTGACGGATCATAAAAATTAGGATAGCGTACTTCTATAATATAGGTTTCGTTTTCACCCAAAGGCAGTCCAAAATGGACTTCTTCTGGGCTTTGTGTTCCATGTCCGAAAACTCCATTTACTTGTCGTAATCCACTAACAATATTACCTGAACAATCTCTTATTAATACATTTGTCCCTAAGGCTACTCTTGGAGGAAGTCCACCCGTAGCACCATTTGCACCTCTATCCTCAGAAACATCTATTAATAAATGATTATTTCTGTTAGCTGCGGCTAGGTCATTTATAAATAATTGATTAGAACTACCGTTAATATTCATGTAAATATCTAAATCACCATCGTCATCAATATCTATCATTGTAACTCCTTCTCCATTTCCAGTATTAAATGTTTGAGCATCTAATGTAAAATTCATTGTTGCTCCGCTACCAATTACTCCAGGAGCTGGAGTTGGACTATTTAATTGATTAAGAAACAAATAACTTCTACTGTCTCCAACGAATAAAATATCTATATCTCCGTCATTGTCTATGTCTCCTCCAGTAAGGGCATCAATATCATTTGATGAACTTCCATTATCGGTATCAGATGGTTGTGGTAAACCAGGAAAGGTACTTGCTCCAAGTGGAGTCCATACCCCAGGCCCATCATTTCTAAATATTTGGGTTAAGCCATTTTCAGTCCATACTGCATCTAAATCTCCATCATTATCTAAGTCCCAAAGACCATTTCCTCCTTTATTTCCGTTTGCAGCTTGTGCTAAATCTGAACCATTAGTAAAGGTTCCTCCCTGGTTAAGGAAAAAGTCATTTTCGTTTCGTTTACGCATAAAAATATCAACCCACCCATCATCGTTAACATCAGCGGCAGAGCCATAATCTCCATCCGTTGCAAACTGATTTAATCCAAAGTTCACTACTCCACTTCCATTTCCAGTAGTAATATGGGTAAAAAGTGCACTAGCACCTGGGTTTACCACAGTGTGCGTAACATGGTCTATATAATTATTTCGTAAAAGTTCTATTCCGTAGTTATGACTATCAAAAAAGATGTCCAAATCTCCATCGCCTTCAAAATCAAAAAAACCTGCTCCTTCTACATTTAAAGGATTTATTGTTACTGTGGCACTGCTATTTTCTCCTACTGTTATTGGTGTTGTTCCTCCTGCTCCATCCCCAAAAGTACCATTGGCATTTTGAATAAAAATTTGAATAGCTACAACTGCACTATTAGTACCAGAACTGGTCATCATAAAATCTGGTCTTCCATCTCCATTTAAATCTCCCCAAGCTGCTTGTCTTTCTGCCCTACTACCAGACACCATGCCTGGAGCTAAAGTTGACTGAACATTAGTAAACGTATTGTCTCCATTGTTTCGCATTAAGTAGTTACGCTGTGAAGTACTATTACGTAAAACTAGAACATCTATATCTCCATCTCCATCAAAATCGGACCACGCGTGTCCTCCATCCTTACTCCCACCAAGATTTAAACCATACAAAGCCGCACTTTCAGTAAAAGTGGTTTGTGCTTGTATTACAAAGACCGACAAAAAAAATGTGACTAGGCATAGGATTATACTTTTCCTAAATATTGAAAATTTCATTCTTAACAATTTGGTTTTTAGATGTGGTGGGGAAACCAAATACTAAAATCTTTATATCTAAATAGAGAATAAAATAATTGTTGTGTAACAAGGTAATGTTAAGGTATTCCTCTATAAAAATGAGGTATACGTCGATGATCATCAATATTTTAAGGTAGTTTCAAAGATTGAAACTACAAGTAAGCTATAGTAAAAATTAATTAGTTTTTATTAACTCTGTAGGTTATTCTCCTATTTGTTATAACTGAACCTGGAGATACAGAAAGTTCTCCAGTATATTCTCCTGCAAATGGTATATTTTGATCATTTGTAGTATCTATTGGAAAAATAGTATTTTCATAGTTTCCAATTTTCAAGGTCACAATATCAAAACTAAAAGAACATGTATTACCAGCTAGAACACTAATTCCTGAAATAGTAAAATTACTACCTCCAGGAATTGCAGTAATAGTACCCCCACTAGAAGAAGTTGCATCTGGAGTAGTTGAAATTACCATATCTGTTGGTAGGTTATCCGTTAAGCTAAAATTTGTTAAATTCACACCGTTTGCTGGATTTTCTACTATTATGGTTACACGAGACTCATTACCTTGAGAAATTGCTGTTGGATTAAATGACTTGCTTGCTACTGTTGGAAAAGCAATCTCATTGGACGTCACAAATACTCCTCCCCATATTCCTTCACTACTACTACCCAAAACCACGTCCATTTCCGTAGCAGAATTAGGTATAAGTCCTGTGGCATCAAAAACATCAATATCTACACCCCAACTATATCCGAAATTTGGATTTCTATTTCCTACATCAACTCCAAATTCCGAAATAGTACCATTTAAGGTATTATTACTAGGGTTTAATCCGTTGGAAAGTGCATTTCCATTAACATTAACAAAATCACCAGAGGAACTTGCTTCTCCATCGAAACCGAAATACCCAATATGACTCTCAAATACTCCCGTTGATGGCGTTAAAAGCCCCGTAACTGTAAAAGTATCATTGGCTCCAAACCCGAAAAAATCAAACCCATCCCAAATGCTAATATTACGAGTTTTTTCAGTAGGGTTGCTATAAACAACCACCATATTCCATCCGCCATAAGGTCCCGTAAAAGAACTTCCTGTTGCCAACGAAATATCGGCTACAAAATAATTACCACTACCGCCTGTTTGTACAGCACTAGTAATATCAGCATAGGACATAAACGAATTCCATCCAGAGAACGAACCTGTTTCTATATTTCTAACTTCTGCTGTTATCGTTGAATATAGGGTAGCCCCAGGTTCTTTTAATTTTACTTGATCAATACTCAAAGAACTGGAAGGATTTGTAATTCCACTATTACTACTATTATACATACCACCCCAATATAAAGCTGCATATTCAACAGTAGCACCTAGAGGAATAGTTAACATACTACTACTAGAATTTACTGTGTTAGTATCACTATCTACATCTATATACCCCATTACTACACTAGGATTATTAGTAGTTGGTGTGGCTGGGCAATTAGATACACATTGTAGGTTTGTATTTCCTTTCATTAAAAAATTACCTACAATGTTCATCGCATACCTTTCCTCATATGGTCTTGGTTCATTAGGGTTATTCTCATTATCATTAATTGTACCTGTTGCATTATCTGATATATCAACAGAAATATCCGTTACAGATGTAAAACCTATAGTAAATGTTTCAGAGGATTCATAAAAATTGTCATCAGTAATTAAGACTATTATCTGATCTGTATCTCCAGTTGTACCATTAAAATTTAATGTTCCCGTATATAAGCCTGAACCCGTGGTATAATCCACTCCTTGGGTCGCTGTTCCTGCTGTTATTTGGTAATCAACAGTAAAAGCTCCAGGTCGTGATCCACCTGTATGACTTACCGTAAATACTGCCGAACCAGAATCTTCATCAACAGAAACGTTTGCAACCTGAATTACTGTCGCCGCATCGTCATTAATAATAGTTCCGGTTGCTGTATCTGTTATGTCAACAGAGGTATCTGTTACAGAAGTAAATTGAATTGTGTAGGTCTCATTAGATTCAACATCTAAATCATCGGTAATCAAAACTGTTATTTGATCAGTATCACCTACTGTCCCATTAAAATTTAATGCCCCGTTATATATTCCAGAACCCGTGGTGTAATCAATTCCCTCTGTTGCTGTCCCAGCAACTATATTATAATTAGCTGTAAAAGCACCTGAAGTATTAGCCCCTGAATGCGTGATGGTGAAAGTAGCTGTACCTGCATCTTCATCAACAGAAACATCATTAACAATAATTTGCGGAGTCGGAAGGGAACCATAATATTCTACGGAGGAAGTATTATTTGTTGTTCTACAGCTCCATCTATTTAATCTAACCTTAACCTGTCCTGTATATGATGCTACAAACGTTATTTCAGATTGTCTTCCACAAAAATCATCGTTATAGTCAATAAACCCACCTGAGGTGTCTCTTATCGTTAATTCGGTATCCCAATTAGCAAGTCCACATGTACTAACCGTGTATGTACCGCCATTGGTAATATTCATTAAAAAATATTCTCCTGCTCCAATACTTGGAGTAAATGATGATGTGGCAACAGGCGTAACTGTATCACCTGAATATGAGCCAGTATCATCACACTGTCCGTTTACGTCACCAGCATAACAAATACACAATAATAAAATAATAAAAATACTTTTACTAACCGTTTTCATCACTCTTCAAATTACTCAATGAAAAACCTATTTGAATAGATTTTTCAATTCGGACATATATCAAAAGTATATGAAAGCTAATGTCCACCCTAAAAAATGTTGTGAAAACGCCCTATTACCACATGAATTGGGTTAACGATGGAGGTCAAAGAAATACTTTTTGCCTCATGAACAACTACAATATGAATCTTACATCTTAAAACTAATGCTCAGAAATTAGTCTTTTTAGAAATCCAATATTAAATTTACACTATTTTAAAATAATAAACTCCGATCTACGATTAAGCTCATGGTCTTTTCCTTTACAACGAACACCATTAGCACAATTGTTTATAAGTTTAGTTTCCCCATAACCTTGTTCCTCCAAACGATCTGCTGAAATTCCTTTAGAAACCATATATGCAGTGGTAGCCTCGGCTCTTTTTTGCGATAACCAAAGATTATAAGAGTCCTTACCCCTACTATCAGTATGAGAATTAACCTTTATTTTTAAGCTTGGATATTTTTCCATTGCGGCTATTACCTTTTCCACTTCAATTTTAGAATCACTGCGTATATCATACTTATCAAAATCAAAATAAATTGTACTTAATTGCAGCAGTTTGGCTAAATCATCACCATAACCAGCGGTAACCTTATCTCTCTCTAAATAAAAATCAATTATTTTAGGTTTTCCATCTGATTTGCCAATATACTCTTCAAAAGGAATGTAACCTTCAACAACAGCTCTTACAAAATTTCCCTGATTACAGTCTAACGTTAAACTGTAATCTCCATTATTATCGGTAATTACTGTTAAGATTTCATTATTATCTATATCAATAACCTTAACAGTAGCTCCTACAAGGACTTCATTTGAAATTTTATCTCGAACTGTTCCTGTTATTTTTTGTACACATTCTAATTTTAATGGTTCTTCTTCAATAAATTTATAAATATCATCGGCTCCGCTACCTTTTTCTCTGTTTGAGGCAAAGTATCCTTCCTTTGTATCACTATTGAAAATGAATGTAAAATCATCCATATTACTATTTACAGGCTTTCCAATATTCTGAATATGTTGGTTACGATTTTCTTTACGCAATTTCACCGCAAAAATATCTAAACCTCCTAGCCCTGGATGTCCATCGGAAGAAAAATAAAGTACACTATCCTTTGAAACAAAAGGAAAGGTTTCTCTTGCTTCACTATTTATAACATCGCCTAAATTAACAGGATTTCCATACTCCCCAAATTCTTTAACATCCACTTTAAAAATGTCAGATTCCCCATGAGTTCCAGGCATATCCGAAGCAAAATAAAGTGTTTTTTCATCAGGACTTAGAACAGGATGCGCAGTTGAATAATCATCACTATTAAAAGGTAATTCTACTACTCCATCCCACTCACCATTTATCAACTTTGCTTTAAACAGCTTTAATCTTACAACTCCTTTTTCGTCACGTACGTACTTACCATCGCGGATATTGTTTCTTGTAAAATACATAGTCTCTCCGTCCTTAGTTGTAACGGACGTGGATTCATGCCATCTTGTGTTTACATTTTCATTAAACTTAATAACTTTTGAAAAGGAAACACTATCTGCATTCACTTTATATAGGTCTAAAAAGTCTTTAGCATTCCATGTATGCCGGTATCTAGCAAAATTCCCTGTATCTCTATCTGATGAAAAAATAAGTCCTTCTTTATAAAACGAAGGAGCAAATTCAGAGAACATAGTATTATACTCAAAAGGCTTAATCTTATACCTACCCGAATTTTTCTTAATTTCCTCAATATAGTTTCTTTCATTTTTAAATCTATTGGCTCTAACATCCTCAGATGTTACTTCAATAAATTTATCCATCACCGAATTAGACATTTCGTAATCTCCAAGTGATTTTAAAGTTTGAGAATATCTAAAATAATGTTCTGGCGAAACTTCATTTGGATATTCTTTAACTAACTTTTTATATATCTGAGCCGCTTCTTGGTAATTGGCATTAAAATAATAAGAATCTCCCAGCTTTTTAAGCAAAGAGCTCGAAACATATCCTTTATCAAGAACTCGTTTGTAAATATCTATGGCAGGACTAAACGAATACTTATCGTAATTTCCGTCACCCTTAGTAGCTAACTTTTCTTCCTTAGATACCGGTTTTTCTTGAGCATAATTAAATCCGCATATACAAAATGCGAATATTAATATAATAGCATGTAGTTTTTTTAACATGTAATTCTATTTTTAAAAGAAACGTGGTGATACTAATCCCTTAAACGACCTTAATAATTCGTATCTCAAAAAGATTTCGAAAGACCCATCGTTAAATTGAGTTCCTCCTAAATCCGTTGTCTCTCTGTCATAAGCCAAACCGACCATAAATTGATCGCTAATTTGGAAACCAATTAATCCACTTAATGCGGCATCCCATCTGTACGCTGCTCCAAGAGTTAACTTATCATTAAACATAAAATTTGCAGAAACATCAAGTTGCAAAGGAGCTCCAGAAACTGCCTTGGTTAAAAGTGCTGGTTTAAACTTCCAATCAGGATGAATATCAAAAACATACCCAGTTATTAGGTAAAAGTTTAATCTATCTTTGGATAAAAAATTTACCGCGTTGGCATCATCATTTTCTCGGTCAAAATGTTCCGTTTCAAATAGATTTGGAACTGATAATCCTAAATAAAACTTGCTCGTATGATAATATGCTCCTACTCCAATATTTGGAGAAAATCTATTTTCAATATTATCAACATTAACCGGCTCAAATTGATGTTTCTCCAAGCCTGAAAAATCTAAATTAATTAAATTACCTCCAGCTTTAAGTCCAAATGAAAGTTTCCCATCAAAGGAAACATCTATTGTGTAAGAAACTAAGGCGTCAAAATAAGTTTCTTGTACAACTCCTTCCCCAATTTCATCATGAACAATTGATATTCCATAACCTAATCTACTATTTCGTATTGGAGAATGTAAATTAATTGTGGCTGTTTTAGGGGCGCCTTCCAGGCCCACCCATTGCGATCTATATAATCCCAAAGCACTCAATTGTCCTCTTGAACCTGCATACGCAGGATTTACGCTCATTGTATTATACATATATTGTGTAAACTGAGCATCTTGTTGTGCAAAAGCACAATCTACAGAAAACAAAAAAACTATAAGGGAACTATAAAAAAGTCTCTTAATCATAATAAGTTGGGTAAGTTATTATTTACTTATGTATATATAACCACTATCAGTTATACTCTCCTGATTATCATTTTCATAATCAAATATATAAAAATATACACCAGCAGGTAAGTAATCGTCTGCTTTTAAGGTAGATCTTCCTTTAGACCTACCGTCAAAAGTATTATTAACATTATTATAGTTTTCTCCCTCGTAAACAGCTACTCCCCATCTATTAAAAATTCTTAGGGTATTGTTTTTCGCATTCTCAACGCCTTCTATAAATAAAAAGTCATTTTTTAAATCCCCATTTGGAGTAATTAGCTCAAAAACAATTATCGCATCGTCCTCTCTATCATCTGTTGGGTCTAGGTAATCTGGTGTTCCATCGCCATCTGTATCATCATTGGTTGGGTCGCCATCACCATCGGCATCTTCATCTGGGGTATCTATACCATCACCATCATCATCTAAATCTCTATAGTT
>CANLTE010000015.1 GCA_947493885.1 uncultured Maribacter sp. | reverse complement strand
GGAATATTTGTTATGTTAGTCCAATCAGCAACAATTGTAGAACCGTCCACAGCAAATTCCCCAGCGTTTAGCGTTAACCCCGTCCCTGCGGTATAGGTTGTATCGGCATCACCGTCAGCTATATCTGTAGGAATATTTGTTATGTTAGTCCAATCAGCAACAATTGTAGAACCGTCCACAGCAAATTCCCCAGCGTTTAGCGTTAACCCCGTTCCTGCGGTATAGGTTGTATCGGCATCACCGTCAGCTATATCTGTAGGAATATTTGTTATGTTAGTCCAATCAGCAACAATTGTAGAACCGTCCACAGTAAATTCCCCAGCGTTTAGCGTTAAACCCGTTCCTGCGGTATAGGTTGTATCGGCATCACCGTCAGCTATATCTGTAGGAATATTTGTTATGTTAGTCCAATCAGCAACGATTGTAGAACCGTCCACAGCAAATTCCCCAGCATTTAGTGTTAAACCTGTTCCCGCAGTATATGTGGTTAAATCTGAAATTTGACTTTCTGTTATAGAGATTTGACTTTCATTAATGTCGATTTCAATATTATTGTTGACAATATCATCTGCGATAGCTACTTTATTTGATCCTGCGCTAATATTTTTAAATTGAAGATCAACTCCATTTTTAGCTATGAATAAACCACTGCCAGCGTTTCCTTGGTTAGAAGCAGTATTGGATTGACCAGACGCAACTGAAAATGCATTTATATCATTCTGAAGTTCAACTATCGCTGATTGTAGGTCGGTACTTGAAGTATTACCTGTTGCAATAAATACAACATCAGCGGCAGTATTATTTTCCCAACTTACATTACCGCCAACGGTTTTTAAAATTTGATTATTGTTGTTAGATGGATTTATTCTAAATCTATCTGTTGTTACTCCTGTCCCAATAAGAGTTGTTCCATCTACAAGCCCACTAAGAGAGCCAAGAGCAACCGTTCCATTAAAACCTCCATTAGCACCCGTGAAGTTTAAATTAGTTCCAGATAGAGCAACTGCTGATATTACACCATCAGCGGTTCCAGTACTTCCATTATTTGTCCAACTATAAACTCCAGATCCGTTAGTAGAAAGCACTTGACCACTAGAACCTCCATTCGGAAGCTCTTTTAATCCTGATAAATCTAACGTTTGCGGAACTTCTCCATCTCTTTCTAAAGATAGTTGAAGCACATTACCAGCGGTAATGCTAAGTAAATCTATTTTTTGTTGGTCAGAATTAACACTTCCATTATTTACCCAATTGTAAACTCCAGAACCGTTAGTGGAAAGCACTTGTCCGCTAGAACCTCCGGCGGGAATTTCTTTTAATCCTGATAAATCAACTGTTTGCGGAACTTCACCATCTCTTTCTAAAGATAATCTAAGTATATTTCCAGCCGTAATATCAAGTAAATCTATTTTTTGTTGGTCAGAACTAGCACTTCCATTAGTAGCCCAACTATAAACCCCTGAGCCATTAGTAGAAAGTACTTGTCCGTTAGTACCACCTACTGGTAGTTCCAAAAAACGTGAGAGGTCTACTTGGTTATTTAAAGTGGCAGATTTTGATATTGTTAGGATGTTACTACTGTTAAGAAGCAGATCCTGAAGCTCATTTAAAGGACTTCCATCATTATCGGCCGCAATAGCTGTTGTATTTGCGCTAATATCATTAGTGATGGTGGTTGCAATGCTGAGAGGATCAGCAGGGGTTCCACTTCCTGTAATTGTACTACCATCAGAGGTTGCACTATTTAAAGTTGATAAATCTCGCCAATCTACAATACCACTAGCACTGGAGGCCAGTACTTGATTAGCAGCTGTATTGGCAAAATCTATGGCAGTAATCGTTCTATCTTTAAGTTCAGCAGTTCCAACAGAGTTATCACCTAATTCAGATTCACCTACAGAATCTGGACCTAGTTCGTCCTTACCAATAGAGCCATTTTGAATATCATTACCTGTAATAATATCATCAATAATGTTGTTTGAATGTATGCTATTTTCTGCAACTTCAATATTATACTCACTTATTCCTGTTTGGGAGAGCTCAATAGTGGGAATATTATTTACAATAGCCAAATTAGTAAGTGTTGTACCTGAGCCTCCTTCTGGGCCACATAAATTAATCCATTGATCACCATTATAATAATGTATACATTCGGTTTCTGTGTTATAAACTACAGCCCCCTGTTGCGGCGTTATTGCATTCATTTCTGTAGTATTCACCCTTGTGATAACCAAAACATGGGTTTTACTTTCCAATTCTAATACCGATGTTGGGTTAATACTTTCAGGGTTATCTCCAATTTTTACCTGAGCATATACGCCAGTTGATAAAAATAACCCTAAAATATATATTAGTATGTTAGGTTTCATTTAAGTAATGTGTTTCTTGGACTAGCAAAAGTAGAATTATCTGTTTAAACTTCCTAAGCTAGAGTTAATTGCAGGGATGATTGACTTAAAAACCAGATTAATAACATTTTTTTGAATGTGGCTTGAATGGTTTTAGGGTATTAATTAACAAAAGTTTAGTGACGCCTGCTTTTTTTTACGGTTTAGTTGTATTTTCTTTATCAGAATTTTATGCATATGTTTTGTTTGCATAAACGTAGGGTAACCCTTTAACCAAATGACATGAAAAACATATTTATACTCGCCTTTTTTTTATTTGCTTTTTTAGTTAATGCTCAGGACGATAACCGAAGTTTGCTTCGAGGAAAAGTGTTATATAGAGATATTAATGTGGAGAATGAAAATGTGATAAACACTACATCAGAAAATGCAACTATAACTAATGAAAATGGAGAATATACCATACCAGTAAAACTTGGCGATGAATTGGTGTTTACCGCCATTAATTATCAAATTAAAGTGGTAAAAATTACAGAGGAAATTCTTCAAAATAATCGGTTGGTGGTTGAGGTTACTGAAAAAGTTACAGAATTAGATGAAGTTGTGGTTACTCCTGAAGATCAAAAGCGTTTTTTGGAATTGAAAAATGAAGAGTTTAAAAAAGTAGAATATGAGATAGATAGAGGCTCTAAGGTTGAAAATATAGCTTTGTCTCAGTCAGAAAGAGGGTTACAAGACGGTATTAATTTTGTAAATATTTTTAAAGCAATTGCAAAGTCAATCAAAAAAGAAAAGGGAGAAGAGTCTAACTTGGTAGTAAGTCAGGTTCTTAGACAGGTTTATGACGACCGTTTTTTTGTTCATGATTTAAAAATTCCTCAGGATAAAATAGACGCTTTTTTGTTTTATTGCGATACTAAGATTCCTGCCAAAACAATGTTGAAAAAAGAAAACGAATTTCAGTTGATAGATTCGTTGGTTAACTTAAGTAAATCGTTCACTAAAGATTTAGATGAAAAAAAATAGCCTTCTTATTTTTTTTCTCATTTTTTCAGCTTCTCTGGGAGCTCAAACGCTTTTTTTTGAAAAAATCAGAGGAGTTGTACAAAGTAAAGATGGTGATGTTTCTGCAACACATGTTTTAAATATTACAGCAAAAAGAGCTGCCATAACCGATGCCAAAGGCTTTTTTAATATTGCAGCTCGTTTAAATGATACATTAGTTTTTTCTGCGGTTCAATACAAACGAAAAGAAATTGTTATAACTAATAAAATACTACAAGATTTATTTATACAGGTAAAGTTAGAGCAAGTACTGACGGAATTGGATGAAGTAGTGGTAACTCCGTACAATTTATCTGGAGATGTAAAAAAAGACTTAGTTACATTACAAACAGATCCCGTGGTAACGTCTTCTACTCTGGGCTTACCCAATGCCTATGTGGTAGCGCCTACAAAGGCTGAGCGCGAATTGTTCGCAGCAACAACGAACCCTTTAATGAGTATAGATCCATTGATAAATGCCATAACTGGTAGAACAAAAATGCTTAAAAATCGCGTGAAACGAAATAACAAGTATGCTAGAACCAATCGTGTACGTGAGTTTTATGCAGATTCGCTTTATCAAAAAGAATTAAAAATACCAGAGACTAAAATTGATGATTTCTTTTACTTCTGTGAGATTGATGGCCAATTTCAAACTATTGTGGACACTCATGATAGGTTTAAAATATGGGAGTATTTAAGAAAAAAAAGTAAAGAGTATCGAAAGAATAATGCATTAAAGTAAATAATTGGGAGCTTAATGTAAAAAGTCCATTTAGGAAATATAAAAGCTTATTGTAGAAAAGGTTGGTGATGTGAATTACATTTCTGGTATAAAGATTGATTACTTTTGAGAGGATTAAAAGTTGTAGTATGAGATTGTTGAAAAAAGCTTTATTGATACTTATTTTACCGTTGTTTGCTTTTACGGTAGCGCATAAGTTTTATTTAAGTGTAACTAATATTGAATATTCCGATAAAGACGGTGCACTTCAGATTACTTCCAGAGTATTTTTAGATGACATTAGCATGGTATTGGAAGAACGCTATGGCATAAAATCTGAATTAGTAGAAAATAATGCATCAGACTTAGATAAAATGTATTTAGAAAAATACTTTAAAACTAAGTTTGAAATAAGCCTTAATGGTAAAATTGCGAATTATACCTTTTTGGGAAGTCAAAAAGAAGAGGATATGTTGGTCTGTTACATTGAAGTTCCTAATGTGAATCTCCCCCAAATACAAAGCATTCAAGTGCAAAATGAAGTACTTACCGATTTGTTTGATGAGCAGCAAAATGTAGTTCATTTTAAGCTAAATGGTAAGAAAAAGAGTTTTATCTTAATTAAGGAGAATAATAAAGGAATGTTAAACTTCTAACAAAACTTAACATATCCTTAAAAAAACTTTAATTTTCAGCGACTTAAAATAAATACAAAGATGACTAAAGTAAAGTATGGTATAAGCTATGTGCTATTTTTATTTGTAGCAGTAGTTTTTGCCCAAGATGGTGAACAGAAAGAAAAAGAACAAGGACATTTAAACCAGAGTAAGTTTAAACAAATGTACGAGGAGTATGCTACTCCAAATACGTACAGATCTGCATCGGGAGCCCCTGGCCCAGACTATTATCAGCAGCAGGCAGATTATAAAATGAATATTACCTTAGATGATAAAAATGCAAAACTTTATGGTGTTGAGACAATAACCTATACCAATAATTCTCCGGATGATTTGGAATTTTTATGGGTGCAATTGGACCAAAACGTTCGTGCAAAAGATTCTAAATCTCCTTTGCGTAATGGAAGTGGAGTACCTATGGCGGAACAAGTTGGAGGTTTTGTAGAAAAGTATATTACAGAACCTTTTGATGGTGGTTTTAATATTGATTATGTGAAAAATGCTTCTGGAAAAGCGTTATCATATACCATTAATCAAACCATGATGCGAATTAATTTACCAAACCCTTTAAAAAGTAACGAAAAAGTATCGTTCTCTATAAAATGGAATTACAATATTCCTGATCATACCGTTAATCGTGCAAGGTCTGGTTACGAATATTTTGCTGAAGATGGTAATAGAGCTTATGTTATTGCACAGTTTTTTCCAAGAATGGCAGTGTATAGTGATGTAGAAGGTTGGCAAAATCATCAGTTTTGGGGAAGTGGAGAATTTGCTTTGCCATTTGGAGATTATGAGGTGAATATTACGGTTCCTGCTGACCATGTTTTAGACGCTACTGGCGTACTTCAAAACAGAAAAGAAGTTTTTTCTAAGACAATGATGCAACGTTATGAAAAAGCTAAAAAATCATATGATAAGCCAGTAGTTATTGTTACTCAAGAAGAGGCTGAAGCTGCTGAAAAAAATGTAGCAACAGCAACCAAAACTTGGAAATTTAAAGCGCAAAACGTTCGTGATTATGGTTTTGCAACATCTCGAAAGTTTATCTGGGATATGCAGGCGGTTAAGGTTGGTAATAAAGATGTAATGGCTGTATCTCTTTATCCGAAAGAAGGAAATCCATTATGGGAGGAGTATTCTACTAAAGCAGTAGCTCATACACTACGTTCGTATTCTGCTCATACTTTTGATTACCCATATCCAAAAGCAATTTCTGTTCATGCTAAAAGACAGGGGATGGAATATCCAATGATTTGCTGGAATTATGGTAGACCAAATGAAGACGGAACATATTCTGATGCCGTTAAATATGGTATGATTAGCGTAATTATTCATGAAGTTGGACATAACTTTTTTCCGATGATTGTAAACTCTGATGAACGCCAGTGGGGATGGATGGATGAAGGTTTAGATACTTTTATGCAATATGTGACGGAGCAAGAATTTGGAGAAAAGTACCCAGAAGCAATTACTCCAAATAAAGCGTATCCTTCTAGAAGGGGAGCTCCTGCAAAAATAGTACCTTATATGAGTGGTGACCAAAGTACAATAGCTCCAATAATGTCTAATCCAGAAAATGTATATCAACTTGGCCCCAATGCATATGGTAAGCCAGCAACGGCGCTAAACATATTACGTGAAACTGTAATGGGTAGAGAGCTGTTTGATCACGCGTTTAAAACATATGCTAATCGTTGGAAATTTAAACATCCTACACCTGAAGATTTCTTTAGAACCATGGAAGATGCCTCAGCTGTGGATTTAGATTATTATTGGAGAGGGTGGTTTTATACTACAGATTATGTGGATATAGGAGTAAAAGGAATCAAAAAATATTATGTTTCGGACAAGCCAAGTGAAAAAATGAAAGAGTTTATGGCAGCCAGAAATATTAAAGAAGAAGATTTACCTCCATTAGTATACTTAGCTTCAGAAGAAAGTGAAAATTTTGATAAAAATTTAAAAGGAAAAAAGCCATCTGAAAACTCTAAGTTTTTAAAAGAATTTATGATGGATAATATGACGGCTGCTGAGCGCGCTCAGGTAAAAGAGCCAAAGTATTTTTATGAAATTACCTATGACAAGCCAGGAGGCATACCAATGCCTTTAATTGTAGAGTATACCTATGCTGATGGTACAACTAAAAATATTACGTATCCTGCTGAAATATGGAGAAAAAATGATAAAGAAGTTAAACTGGTACTTTCTTCAACTATTGAGTTAACAGGAATTTTAGTGGATCCAAAACAAGAAACAGCGGATATTGATACCACTAACAACTCTTGGCCTAAAAAAGAACAAAAATCTAATTTTGATGAGTTCAAAGAAAAGGTAAAAGGGAAATAATACATAAGATTTTTTATAATTAAAGCCCTGTTTTTGCAGGGCTTTTTATATTTCCTTTATAAACTTCATTATATTTGTCTTATGTATTCGTTGTATATTTTATTTATTAGTGGACCTGAGATATTTTTTATCTTATTCATTGTAGTAATGGTATTTGGAGCCGATAAAATTCCTGGTATTGCCAAAGGTTTAGGTAAAGGAATGCGCCAGCTAAAAGATGCAACTGAAGATATTAAACAAGAAATTACAAAAAGTGCTGAAAAGCAAGGTATTGATACTAGTATTACCAAGGATATTAAAAGTGAAATAGACGAGGTAAAGAAAAACATAAGCGACGTTACTGGAACCATTAAAAGGCAGTAACCCTTATGTTAGAAAGAACACTAGAATGGGATAGAACAGCATTCATCTATCTAAATAGTCTGGGTACTGAGAAGTATGATTTTTTCTGGACCACGGTCACAAATATTTTTACATGGTCACCTTTATTTCTTTTTTTCTTTGTGATTATTTTTGTAAAATATCCTCGTAAACAAGCAATTTTCGTATCACTTACAATTCTAGGATTAGTTTTTTTTATCGTTGGATTTACAAACTTTACGAAAGAAATTTTTATGCGATTAAGGCCTAGCAATACAGAGGAGTTAAAGAGCATAATTAGAATATTACATCGCTCATCCAGTTATAGCTTTTTTTCTGGTCATTCTGCTAGTTCCTTTTCAATAGCTACCTTAGTAGTTCTTTTTTTAAGAGACCGATTCAAGTGGTGCTGGTTTTTCTATATCTGGCCTATTTTATTTGCTTACAGCCGCATTTATGTAGGCGTACATTATCCCACAGATATTATTGTAGGTATGTTCGCAGGAGTATTATCTGCCTTTCTTTTTTATAATTTATATACCAGAATTATAGCACCCTACTTAAAGTTAAGCCATCCCTAATGGGGAGTAACGCAGTTTCAATTCTTGGGTCTTCTTTTAATCTTTTATTATATTCTAATACTGTTTTTGTTGCTTTGTCTTTAGTATTTAAAGGCTCAACAACTTTTCCAGACCATAGTACATTATCAGATAAAATAACACTTCCAGATTTTACTTTTTGCATAACTACTTCGAAATAGTTGAGGTATTCTTTTTTTTCAGCATCAATAAAAACAAGGTCAAATGTGTTGTCCATTTCTGGGACTATTTCCAAAGCATTACCTGTATGTTGAATTATCTGAGAACCAAATCCACTTTTGTCAAAATAAGTTCGTTGCATTGCCGCTAGTTCCTCATTAACATCAATAGTGTGTAAAAAGCCATTTTTAGGAAGCCCTTCTGCAAGACAAATAGCAGAATAACCTGTGTAGGTGCCTATTTCTAATATGTTTAATGGTCTAATTAATTTGGAAAGTAAACTTAAAACTCTTCCTTGAAAATGCCCAGTAATCATTCTAGGCTGAATTACTTTTAAGTGCGTTTCTCTAGTAAGCTCCTGCAGTATTTGGGGCTCATCTTCGGAGTGGTTTTTAATATATTCTTCTAGTAACGGAGATAAAAAATGCATGACTTATTTTTTGTAAAAGTATTCATTTATGGTAAGATGATAGTATTGGTAATATTATGTTTCTTTAGAAAGCGAATCATCTTTTTTGAAATTGTATTTTTGATAAAAAGAATACCATGAATTTTGAGAATACCTTGACATTTGCTCAAAACTTAGATAGCAAAGACGATTTGAGAATTTATAGAGATGAATTTACATTTCCGAAAGTGGATGGAAAAGATGTAATTTATTTTGTTGGAAACTCATTGGGTCTACAACCTAAAAAAACCAAAAAGTATGTTGATGATGTAATGACGGATTGGGAGAATTTGGGTGTTGAAGGACATTTTCATGCTGAAAAGTCGTGGTGGGATTATCATGAACGGTTATCTGCACCATTAGCGAAATTGGTTGGTGCAAAGCAGAAAGAAATTACGGTAATGAATACTCTTACAGTGAATCTTCATTTACTTATGGTTTCTTTTTACAGACCCACTGCAAAGCGGTTTAAAATTATTTGTGAAGAAAAAGCCTTTCCGAGTGATCAATATATGTTGCACAGTCAGGTTAAAATCCATGGCTTACTTCCTGAAGAAGCAATTGTTGAAATAGCTAAGAGACCTGGAGAACATTCATGGCGAACAGAGGATATTATTGAAAAAATAAACGAGGTTGGTGATGAATTGGCATTAGTTTTAATAGGAGGAGTTAACTATTATAACGGCCAGGTTTTTGATATGGAAACTATTACTAAAACAGGAAAATCTGTTGGTGCAAATGTGGGTTGGGATTTGGCGCATGCTGCTGGAAATGTGGAATTAAAGCTTCATGATTGGGGAGTTGACTTTGCTGCATGGTGTAGTTATAAATATATGAATAGCGGACCAGGAAATGCATCAGGAGTTTTTATCCATGAAAAGTATTTAAATGACCCACTAATACCCAGATTCGAAGGTTGGTGGGGAACAAAAAAAGAAACTCGATTTTTAATGAAGCCTGAGTTTGAACCTATGGAAAATGCAGATGCCTGGCAGTTAAGTAACCCATCTATTCTTTCAGTAGCACCTTATTTGGCATCTTTAGAGTTATTTGATAAGGTTGGTATGGATGCAATTATTCGTAAAAGAAATACCATAGTATCTTATTTGGAATATGTTCTTCAAGAAATAGATAAAGAGGTAGGAAGTACTTTTGAAATTATTACACCAAAAAGTAGAGGATGTCAATTGTCTGTTTTTTTACATGGAGAAGGTAAACCACTTTTCAACTATTTAATGAAAAAAGGGGTAATGTTAGATTGGCGAGAACCTAATGTAATTCGCTTGGCTCCGGCTCCATTATACTGTTCGTATGAAGATGTATATAATTTTGGGCAACTTTTAAAAGCTGGAATAGTAAATAAATAGATGTATTTAATTCATCGCGAAAGATTAAAGTAAAAGAAAGTTGTTATTATTTAATATTCGTTTTTACTTTAAATTCTTTATTGTCTTTAACTTTTGTAATAAACTGTATCATTTCGTTGGTTAGCAAAAGTTGATTTTGATTTCTCCAGAAGGCTTCATCATACTTGTACTTAATCTTAAAAATATCTTTAGTGGGACTTACATTTTTTTTAACCGAAAAGTTTTCAAAACTGTTACTAGTTGTAAATGTAAATTCTGAATTGTAAGTAGACGTGTAGGAGTGTTCTTTGTCAGTAGTTTCAAGATTTGCAGAAAGTCTGCCAAGTGAAATGGTGTATTTGTTATTTGTTTTGTTTTTGGTAAAAAATACTTCCACCTTATAGAAAGTGGTTTTGTATTTAAATTTTTTATCAGAGTTATAAGGATTGTTTGGTAAATCTGCATTAATTACTAAATATTCAATCGCATTATTTTTCATGTTTAACATGTAATATCCAGAAATTACACCTGTATTAGTTTTTCCCGTAAAACTCCACTTTGTTTTAGCTCCATTTTCAATACTTTTTTCAGTCATTTCAAAACCATCACCGGTAGCATTAATACGAGCAAAATTAGATAACATTCCAAAAAAAGTAGGGAATTTAAAGTATATGTTTTTAGAGTCATGAGTGAGCCCTACCTTTCGCATGTTGGTAAGCTCAATGGTATAATCTTTATTGGTGAGCTCCATACCAGGTCCGTAAAGCAATGTTTTTCTTTGGAGTTTCCCCTGTAAATCTTGTATGCGAGTAATGGTATCATTATGTCTTAAAACACATCTTAAAAAAAACCTTTCATTATAGGGTTCAAATAAATAGTTACTTTGAATGGAATCTCCAATTTTTTGATAAAGGGTTTTGGCATTAGTTACTACAACTTCATCTAATTCAAGTGGATTTTTTTCTAAATAAATAGTATCCTTTAAACTAATTATGGTTGCGTTAATTTTTTTGTAACCCGTTTTGTAAAAGTATATTGAGTCTTGTTTTGATGAAAAAAGATACCTGCCATCTTCATTAGATACCGTATGATTTTGACTATTGAATATTGAAACAAATTCTAAAGGTTTTTTTTCATCTTTATCAAATACAAAACCTTCATGTTGCTTCTGAGGAAAACATACTGAAACATATAAAAGAAATAAAATAACAATTCTCATTACTTAACATTGATGTTGGTAAAATAAAGCTTAAAATCGTTTGTTTCTTTTTTATGCATTCGAGGTAGCTTTAACCCTCCAACTTCAATATAATCTTCCCAAGTGGTAGTTAGCGAAGGTTCTGGACTATTACTTTTTCTAAAAGTCCATTCTTTAATAATGTAATCATCCTCAAAATAGAAATCATAAGCATCTCCAGGAGTATAACCTCCTTCATTAGTATAAACTATGGTAAGTTTTTGCATTGCCTTTTTACCAATGGGAGCAATATCATTTATTACATGCTTATAAGTGTAATTTTTTTCGTCCCATATTAGGTTAAAAGGGGTAAGCAACCAATATCTGTCATTTATAAATCCGCCATTTGTTTTTTGAGCGGTGCTGTCCATAGCTTTTCTACTATATACAAGCGTATCATTGGCACCAATAGCGGTTACCTTATTTATTTTAGGCTCCCAAACCCAGGTACGTTCAAAATGCGACGTATCTCTGTCAACATTAAAAGAGAAAGATATTTCGTTTACATTTTTCCAATTATCAAAACCATGTGCAGATGCTATTTTTTGAATTACGCTTAACTCTATTTCCGGTTTAGAAATTTCGTTCTTCTTTTCAGATTTACATCCAAACATTAATAAAGCAATTATTACTACAGATATTCTCATGGCGAACTTTAGTTTTTATAAATATATCGATAAAGTAAACTTTAACCTATTTTTGTAAATCTTTAACGACCAAAACGTGACATTCCTAAAAAAACTGTGTCTAGTTATTATAAGGAACGAATTCAAAACAGATTTGAGTTCGGGTTCTCCTTATGCAGATATTTCTGATGAGGAATTGGTAAACAAAATAGTATTTTCTAGAGATTCAATGCTGTTTGGAGTGTTATATGACCGTTATGCTAAGTTAGTTTACAATAAATGTTATGGTTTTGCAAAGTCTGACCAGGAGGCGGAAGATTTAACGCAAGATGTATTTTTAATGCTTTTTGTTAAATTAAGTAGTTTTAAGGAAAAATCTAAATTTTCTACATGGTTGTATTCGTTTACCTATAATTTTTGTGTTAATTATGTAAACAGAGATAAAGGAAGAAAAATAAAAGACAAATCAAGTAATCTAGAGGATTCAGAAAATTGGATACCACAAGATGTTACTGATGAAAGTTTGTATGAATTAAAAGTTGAAAAATTAAAAAAGGCACTAGAACTAATATCACCTGAAGACAAATCCATTTTGTTGCTAAAATATCAAGATGGAGTATCCATAAAAGAATTAGAGACTCTTTTAGAGATAGGGAGTAGTGCTGTGAAAATGAGGCTTAAAAGAGCAAAAACTAAAATTATAGAAGCCTATAATACATTGAGCTAAATGGCTAAAAAGAGTAAAAATCCATTTGTAAAGGTGCAAGGCGAACTCAAGGATGTGCCTAAGGAGTTACGCCAAAAGGTTATGGACGATGTAGCCATGGCAAAGCTTATCATGGAACTCGCCACTTTGTTTACGGGAAATTACTCATCTATAATTGAAAGTGTGGTAAAAAGTAGAAAACGCAAAAAATAACATCCTAAAAATATTATGAG
Source organism: uncultured Maribacter sp. (assembly GCA_947493885.1). GTDB lineage: Bacteria > Bacteroidota > Bacteroidia > Flavobacteriales > Flavobacteriaceae > Maribacter_B. The sequence goes on along the minus strand of CANLTE010000015.1, from coordinate 6,473 downwards.
CGCAATAGAAGAATGGAAAGATTTAATTTTTGACACCTTGGGGTCAATTTTAAAAGATATAGGTTCGGCATTACCTGGAATACTTGGGGCAATTATAGTTTTAGTTATAGGTTGGTTAATTACTAAAATAGTAACCTTTATATTAAAAAAGGTATTAAAATTAGCTAACATAGACCGCCTTTCAGATAAATTAAATGAAGCTCAATTATTTGGAGATTCTGATGTTAAAATTGAGATTTCCAAAGTTCTGGTTGGTTTTGTAAAATGGGTACTTAGGTTAGTATTTATTATTGTTGCAGCCGACGTAATGAATCTTAAGATTATATCATCTGAAATAGCTAACCTTCTTAGGTATCTGCCCATTTTATTATCCGCAATGGTAATCTTGATGATTGGATTGTATGCAGCAAAGCTGGTTAAAAAAGCAATTACTGCAGTGATGGAATCTATGGGCGTTGGAGGTTCAAAAATAGTTGGAAATCTTGTTTTTTATATTATTGTAATATTTGTAGGTATAACAGCGTTAAATCAAGCAGGTATTGATACTGTTATTATCACCAGTAATTTTACTATTATTTTGGGAGCCTTTTTATTAGCAATAGCGTTGGCACTTGGACTTGGCTCAAAAGAAGTTGTTGGAGATTTATTGCGCACCTTTTATACTAGAAAAATATATGAGGTAGGTGATAAGATAAAAATCAAAAAAGTTGAGGGAGAGGTGGAATCTATTGACCATATTTCAATGGTAATAAAAACTACGAAAGGAAAAATTGTAATGCCAATTAAAAAGGTGGTAGAGAATACTGTTGAAATAGATTCGTAAATTACCAAAGCGAAATAGATAAATAGGAAATTTATTTCGTAATAATTTCATTAATTTTGAAAGTATAAATTAAATAGAAAATGAGTTCAAAAAAAGGCAAAATACAAGAGGCTATTGACGAAAAGTTGTTAGAGGAACGTAAAGTTTTTCTGTGGGGTATGGTTGACGATGATACCGCTAAGCATGTAATAGACCGTTTAATGTATTTAGACATGCAGAATAATAAAGAAATTCAGTTATACATTAACAGTCCTGGAGGATATGTAACTTCTGGTTTTGCTATGTATGATACTATAAAAAGTTTAAAAAGTCCTGTTTCTACAATTTGTACTGGTTTGGCTGCTTCTATGGGGTCTATTTTACTTTCGGTTGGAAAAAAAGGAAGAAGATTTATTCAGCCTCATGCTCAGGTAATGATTCATCAGCCTAGTGGAGGTGCTAGAGGACAAGCTTCAAATATTGAGATTCAGGCAAAAGAAATTATCAAAACAAAAGAGCTAAGTGCTCAAATTTTGGCTGATAATTGTGGTAAAGATTTTGATGCCATTATGAAAGATTTTGATAGAGATTACTGGATGAATGCAGAAGAGTCTGTTGCTTACGGTATTGTAGATGGTATTTTGGAATAGTCCAATATAATTTGCAGTTAAAAATAAAAAAGTCCTTTACAAACGTAAAGGACTTTTTCGCATATAATTGGTTGGTATTATTTTGTTGAAGGTGCATTACCTTTTATACTAATTATTGGAAATTCGGTTCTACGATTTAATTCCAATTCTTCAGGAGAACAGTCTTTTTTACTGGTACAATGGTTAAATGGTTTTCTTTTTCCGTAACCTTTGTAAGACAAAATATGCTTTACAGGAACGCCATTTGCAATTAAATATTCATAAGTAGATTTAGCTCTACTTTCTGAAAGACGGTCATTGTAAGTATGACTTCCAACAGGATCTGTATGCGCTTCTAATCTAATTACCATTTCAGGATAAGTAATAGTCATTAATTTGACCACCTTATCTAACTCCAATGCCGCATCAGGCCTAATATCACTTTTATTAAAGTCAAAATAGATTTTATTAAGATTTGCTAAAAGTTTTAAGTCCAGAACCGGATTTAATACAATATTTCTATTTATAATTTTTGTGGTTCGTGGAAGACTGTGAGTATCAAAGAAAACACTTTCATGTGGGTGAGTTCTTCGTACAGCTTCTACACGATAATTAGATTTTCGGCTAATATATGATTTGTAGTAACCTGTTTTATCAGTAACTATTTGATTTATTACGGTTCCCGTTTTTTGGTCGTAAATGGTTACCGTAACACTATCCAAAGGTTTATTGTTAACCCCGTCCGTAACATACCCTTGGACAGAAAGCGATGGGGTAAATTTAAACTTGTAAATATCGTCGCTTCCTTTGCCGCCTTCACGGTTAGAACTTATATACCCATTTATACCATCTGAATGAGCAAAATATCCAAAGTCATCCGCATTACTATTTATTGGGGCTCCTAGGTTTATAACATCAACCATATTACCTTCTTCATCCGAAATGGCAGAAAAAACATCTAGCAGTCCAAAACCAACATGACCATCAGAAGAGAAAAACAATTTACCTTCTTCATTTATAAAAGGAAACATTTCATTTCCTTCGGTATTAATTACTGGCCCTGCGTTGATAGGAGAACCAATACCACCACGGTCATGAATTTCTGCATAGTATATATCGGTACCCCCGTATCCTCCAGGTCTATCCGAGGTAAAATACAATCGCTTTCTATCTGGGCTTACTGTCGGATGCCCTGTTGAGTAATAGTCACTATTTATTCTTAGATTTCTATTTACTTTCCACTCACCATCTACTTTAATGGCACTGAAAATTTTTAGATTAATTTCGTCTTCAGCACCGTATCCTTCTTTTTTCTCATAAAAATTATTTCTGGTAAAGTAAATAATAGTATCGTTCTTATAATCTGTAGAGAATACTAATGAACTTTCATGGAATTTTGTATTTACATCTCCTTTTAGTTTTTCAGGAACGGATTCTTCGTTCCCTTCTTGAACCATATAGAGATCCAACCAAGGTTCATCGTTCCATCCATAGGTGTTTTCTGAATTTTCTCCCTTTCTAGAAGAAGCAAAGTATAAAACACCTTCTCTACTAAACACTCCAAAATCACTTTCTGGAGAGTTAAATGAAACTGGCTCTACTTCGTAACGTTGACGACTGTTAAATACTACAGAAGTTAAGTTACCGTCCTTTAAAAAACGTTTAACACGCGAATCGTTTTTATTGTATTTTTTATATTTTTTTAACCACTTTTCTGCTTCTTTCTTTTCACCATTGCTATATAGTGCCATGGCATACTTAAAATAGTAATCTGTTGGTAAGCTCGCACTATTTATTATAGCTTCAAAATGCGGAATAGCTTTTTTGAAATCTCTAATTAATAAGTAACACTCCGCTAGTTGTTGGTGTGCGTAATCAGGGTTTAAATTAGATTTAATTAATTTCTCATACTCGTTTATTGCTTTTATATAAGAGAATTTACTGAAGTAATAATCCCCTTTTTTTTGCGCTGGGTATTGTCCAATCGCCAACTGTGTTGTAAAAAAAACGAGTAATATGATTAGTGTTTTATATGCTTTCATCGTTACCAGTTTTAGAAGTATCTAGGAGACTTAATTGGACCTTTTTCTTTGAAAACTAATTCGTAAATAAGAATCACCTCATGTGTTCCTCCTGTTTGAGGACTAGTAAAAGATGAAGGTAAATCATAGGCGTACCCTAAGCGAATATCTTTGGTAACTTGAAAATCGAACATTGCACCAAAGTTAGATGCATCGTTAAATCTATATGAAGCTCCTATCCAAAATCTATCGTTAAATAAAAAGTTAGCCGTTACGTCATAAGATGAAGGAGCACCGTTGGTAAATTTAGCAAGTGCTGTTGGCTTAAATTTTGTGTTTTCAGATAAATCAAACACTGCTCCAGCAATAGCATAATAACTGTTACGTTCAAGAGCTTGGAATTCACCTTTGTTGAGGTCTGTATTTAAAATTCTTGGAACAGACGCTCCAGCGTACCATCGGTTTGATCCTATATATATTCCAGCACCAAGGTTAGGATTCCATCTGTTAAATCCTTCATCAAAAAATGAGTCATTGGTATCAGGAGTTTCTAGGTTATAGTTTGTGAAACCTGCTTTTAATCCAAAAGACATTTTTATTTTTTGATTCAGGTGTACTGAATATGAAAAATCTCCATAAACATAATTTGTACTTTCATAACCTAGGTTATCTGAAATATATGATAGGCCTAGTCCAATTTTTTCATTGCGCAAAGGTGTGTGTACAGATAGGGTAGTGGTTTTAGGGTTTCCTTCAATACCTGCCCATTGATTTCTATGAAGGGCGGTTACATTAAGGCGTTCTCTACTTCCAGCATATGCGGGGTTTACCGATATTGTATTATACATATATTGGGTAAATTGAGGCAATTGTTGCGCATATGAGTGTATCGCAAAAAAAGCGAAGCATAAAACTGAAAATTTTTTAAAATTTTTCATTAGTAATTGCAGTTAAGTGTTTTAGATATTACTCTAAATTTTAGTGTTTAGTAATTTGGGTTAAATACACTACAAATGAACTAAAACCTTATTTCTAGGGATAAAATAGCCGATGTGCTTCTTAGAAAACTCGTTCTTAAACCACAATTTCGGTTAACGGTTATTTTCTATGGGTGAATGAATTTTAACTATAGATGTATATACTTCCATATGGTGTTTTTAACATCGATGAACGGTAATGGGAAAACTAAAAAAGGGACTATCAAATTAATGATAGTCCCTTTTTATGTTAGTTTTTTGAAAGTTGTTACTTGCTGGTTCCTAGGAATATAAATCCATTTTTAGGTTTGAAATTTCTTCCTTGAACCATAATTATATAATAATAGGTTCCGCTAGGTAATACACCCGAGTTACCAAAAGAATTGTTAGGTGCAATTCCACTCCAATTGTTTTGATAGTCTTTAGTTTCGTATACCTTATCTCCCCATCTATTAAACAGAATTAAATCATATTTGAAGTTGCAATGTTCAGCCCCAGTAATCATGAACTCATCATTTACACCGTCTCCGTTTACAGTTACCGTTTTTGATGCTACAACATCGTCCATACTACATTCTACACATTCAGCATCTACGAGAATGGTAAAATCAACGTAGTATTTACATGTACCGGTTGTACTAGTATAAGATATAAGGTATTCACCGAGTTCGGCAACATCCTGAGGGTTAAACATAGCGCCATCTAAAATAGTATTACCGCTTGTTACTTCAAAAACTCCTGCAGTATCAAAGTCTGATGGTAAATATGATGTTAAATCAATAGCAGGGTCTTCAACACAAAGTTCTATTGTTTGCTCTATTCTTTCAGGCTGCATTATAAATATTGTTTGCTCGAAAGTCTCTGTGTTGTTACAAGAATCAGTAACTATCCATGTTCTAATAATCATAAAGTCTTCTGTGGTATCTGAGAACTCTTCAACTTCTTCAAATTGATCAACGTAATCTCCACATCCTCCGGAAAAAGTAATGGTAGGAACTTCAGGAATAGTTTCACCACACATGATTGTAATTTCACTTTCGTATTCACTGGCCATAATTGGTCCTGTTGGAGGAACAGTTATTGTTTGCGTATGAGTGGTTTCGTTTCCTGCGCAATCAGTAGCTGTCCAAGTTCTGGTTATAGTGTAACCTGTTTCACAGTTTCTGTTGTTTGTCGCATTCTCTGTAGGGTTAACCATTACTTGAGTATCGCAATTATCTGCAGCAGTTAATATTTCCATATTTGGAATGGTATTGCAGGTAACTGTCATATTTTGCGGTAATGCCTCAACAAAAGTTGGTGCAATAACGTCTTCAACAGTTATTGTTTGTGTATGCGTTCTTCTATTATTAACGCAATCTGTTATAGTCCAGGTTCTTTCTATAACGTATTCAGCAGGGCAGCTATCATCTTGGCCTGTAATATTTTCAACAAAAGCAATAGTATAATTACAATTGTTGTCATTTAAAATAATAGTCTCAACAGCTGGAATAGTATCACAACTTACTGTTTCATCTTCCGGAAAGTCATTGTCACTATCATTATCGTTAATTGTAACGTTAGCGGAATTCGTTGATTGACCGTCTACAAACCCTATACCAATGTTAGAGGTTATATTAGTTAATACTACTGAGAATGCTTCTTGAGATTCAACAAGAATATCGTCAATAATAGGTATCTGAATGTTAAATGATTTAGTGGTAGCGTTAAAGGTAATTGTATTGGTATCTGCGGTATAATCTTCAGGGTTTATAGCGGTGTTGTCTACCATAAAATAGTCAACGGTTACATCTTGATCTATATTTCCTGTTAATGTAACTGTTAGTATTGCAAAAGCATCCGTACCCTCGGTAACGATTACATTAGTATTATCAAAAGCAATCCCTGTACCCGCTGTAACATCATCATCGTTGATTGTACCATTCGCTGTATTGGTTGTATTTCCATCAGCAAAACCTACCCCAATGTTAGATTGAACATTAGAAAGTACCACATTAAAGTTTTCCGTAGTTTCAATTACAGCATCATCAGTAATAAGGATATC
>CANLTE010000014.1 GCA_947493885.1 uncultured Maribacter sp. | reverse complement strand
GTGTGTTCTGTTTTCATATCTTTTTGTTTCAGAGAACTTTAAAGATAACGGACACGCTGCTTTTACATAGATGCTATGCGTAATGCGGACTATTGGGTTTAAACGGAATGGTTTGCGTATTTTTAGAGTGTCGCTAAATCTTATGGATTTAGCTTTAGAGCAAGAAAAATAAAATCAAAACAATAAGCTTTAGCTTCGTGCGTAGACGGAAACGAAAAGTTTCCTTGCCTCCGCACTACGCATAGCTCAGGCGTTGTAGGGCATTACAAAAAATACTGATTATTTAATGAAACACCTTTTAGTGAAATATTTCTCCCAATACAAAACTTTGTCAGAGGAAGATATAGGGATTATTGAGGAAAATGCAATAATTCGCAAGTACCAAAAGGGAGCTGTTTTGCTTAAAGAAGGTCAGTATGCTACTGAAAGTTATCTCGTACTTAAAGGATGTATTCGTAGTTATTATATTATTGATGGTGAGGAAAAAAACACCGACTTCTTTTTAGAATACGACCCAATAGTTCCAATTAGCTACATAAAAAATCAACCGTCTAAATACTTTATAGAGTGCCTTGAAGATTGCGTACTCTCAATTGGTAAGACAGAACGAACTGAAAAGCTTTTACTTTCATACCCCAACTTTATTCCGCTGTACAGAAAGATTAGTGACGATTATTCAACTAACCAATTAATCTCAACAGATAAGTATCGTAACCTTAGTCCTGAAGAGCATTATTTAGAACTTAGAAAATTTAAGCCCGAATTATTGGAACGTATTCCGCAATACCAATTGGCAAGCTACTTGGGAATTAAACCTCAATCTCTGAGCAGAATTAGAAAACGTCTTATCCACCAAAAATAAATACTTGGCCACCGAAGTTAACCTGGGTGAATGAATTCCATTTTAGGAAAGAATAGTTTTGTAGCTCACTAAAAGTATAATTAATATGAGAACAAAACTTTCTTTCCTATGGGTGTATGTTTTAATGAATATCATAATTAAAGATATACACGACCTATTCAGACCCGGTTTACTAGAAGATATGCAAAAGGGAATAGTAAATGGCAATACCATCACTGAGGAACTTATGTTAATTGGAGGCATCCTACTTGAGCTTCCTGTTTTGATGATTGTATTTTCTCAGTTTTTGCCACATAATCCTAATAAGTGGATAAATGTTTGTGTAGCCACTTTATCTATTCTTACTCTATTTATGAATTTACCCAAAGATTTAGATGATGTTTTTTTTCTAATTACTAGTGCAATAGGGTTATTGACAATCATAGTTTTTACTTTGAAGCATAAAGAAATCTCAAGTATTGACAAATAGAGACTTCTATGCGGAATTTAAAAAACAAAACAGGACTAATAACAGGAGCTACTAGTGGAATTGGATTAGCTTCAGCAAAAGCTCTAGCCAGAATGGGAGCAGAACTATATTTGGTTGGACGTAATGGTCAAAAAGGAAAAAAAGTCGTACAAAAAATTAAATCAGAGACAGGTAATCAAAATATTCATCTAATCATTGGAGACCTATCATCATTAATGGACGTTACCAAAATAGCTCAATCATTTTTGAGCTACCATAAACCTTTACACATTCTTTTAAATAATGCAGGTATTTACAATACCTCTAGAAATCTCTCCAAAGATGGATATGAGGAAATGTTCGCTGTTAACCACCTTTCTCATTTCTTATTAACCAATTTATTGGTGGAGCGAATAAAATCGAGTGGCTCTGCACGAATTGTTAACGTGGCATCAGGTGCACACATACTTGCTAAGAAAATAAAATTTGAAGATTTAAATTTCGATAATGGCTTTAAATCGTTGAAAGTTTACAGTCATTCAAAACTTGCAAACGTTCTTTTTACTTGCGAACTAGCTAACCGTCTCAAGGAAAGCAATGTAACTGTTAATTCTGTTGACCCAGGAGAAGTAGGGACCAGTTTAGGTTCTCAAAATGGTCTATTTGGTAAAATTATTTCACCTCTTATGAAACTATTTCTTCAGTCGCCAGAAAAAGGTGCTAAAACCTCTATCTATATGTGTTCCTCTTCTGAGGTTGAGGGAGTTTCAGGTAAAAATTTCAGGAATTGTAAAGAGAAAGAACCTAAACCTTGGGCAACTAATGCAGAGACCGCAAAAAAGCTTTGGGACATTAGCGAAAGATTGGTTCGAGCTAAAATAAAAACGCCCTACAACAAGGTATAAAAAACATAGGGCGTTTGCGCTAAACTGAAAGTTCTGCGCATATTAACAAAGTCCGCTAAATATAAAATTTGGCGTTTATAGTAGAAAAGATAAAAGCAAAATATTTATATTTAGCTAAGTAATAAATCGAAACGAAAGTGCTTATAACCTGCCCTACGATTTCTTATACTGAACGTTGGCAATAAGCTGAAAAAAGATGCATTACAAACTACATAAAGAACTGAGTGTTCAAACTGCATTACTTCAATTCTATTGTTTCTTGACAAGAGGCTTTTTTCTTGAAAAAGAATTTATTTCCGATTTTGATTATGGAAATGAAAACATCGATAAAATTCACGATATGGCAAGCCCTGAAAAATGGGATGGCGATTATTCTATAATCATTCGACGAATTTCAAAAACTAAAGAGATTGTAGAGAAAGCCAAATCATATTTACAATGGAATCAAAAATGTAACAATGAAAAGATTGCAGAATATATGCATAATAATCCTGCATTTTATGAAGATGGTATTTCGATTCAAGACTTAAGTGAGATATTAGAAATTAATGGTGTACTCGAAAATGGCTATATGTTTCACGACCGTTTTCACGGTTATCCAGAAAAAAATCTTTACCGATATGGAGTAGATTGTTTAGACTTCCTATATTCTGCAAGTTTTTTTTATAACGAAGGGTTTGACTATTTCAACGAAAGAAAAAGTCCAATATTATATTCCGAATTACATAAGTTGCCTTCAACAGAAATGAAGAGAATACAGTCAAAAGAAGAAATGATGTTTAGGAGTTTTAGAGAGTCATTTATTAACTTTATTTTTTTCGTTGAAAGCTTCATCAATTCTGTAGGCTATGATGCTTATCTAAAAGGAAATGGAGCGAATGATTCGGAAAAGAATAAATTAAAAGGTATTAAATCAATTAGTTCGAGAGGATTTAAATCCTATCTATCAATAAAAGGAAAATTTAAAGAATATTCGCGAATTTTAAGCGGAACGGAATTGGATACTGAAAATCCAATAATTGAGAATTATATAAATGAATGTGTCGAACTAAGAAACCAATATGTCCATTCATCACCAGAAAAAGGCAGTCTTAAAATTAGTTTAGAAGAATGGAAAGAGAAATGTGATTTAATGATTGACAAGCAATGTTTTGAAGTCCTGAATATATTTTGGAAAGGTTGTTATCCAGAAAAACAATTTCCTGTTATCATCTTTAACGAATTAAGTTCAAGTTCATTTAAAGGACGATTAGGAAAAATGATGATTGCGAAAGAAACGAAGTAAAGCCAGTTGCCAACAATGGCTATAATTAATATAGGTTTTGGTACTTAACCCAAAGTTTAGAGCTTTTAATCAAGTCCGCCAAATCTTTTGATTTGGCTTTAAAAATGAAAAGATAAAACAAAATAAAAAGTTTTGGCTAAGTGCTCAATCGAAAGGTCAGTTCCTTTTAATCCCGTACTAACCATAGCCTGACCGTTGTACACAATACGGTACGTTAAAGGCACATCCTTTACAAAGTTATAGAAACATCGTTTACACTTTTTAAGTTGCATTTGAAACCAATATTCAGATGCTATGCCTTGGAAAAAACAGACGATTATGGAACAAAAAATTGAATTTATCTGTGAATGGCGAACGGGAAAATATACCATCACAGAGCTTTGTAAATGTTTTGATATTTCAAGACCAACGGCCTATAAAATCATCTCGCGATTTGAAAATGAAGGCTATCAAGGTCTAAGAGAACTATCTAGAAAACCTCGAAGACCACACCCAAATTCGACCAACGAAAAAGTGGTGGAGCGCATCCTTTTCTTAAAAGAAAAACACAAGCTCTGGGGTGCTAAAAAATTACACACCCTGTTGTATAAAGATTTTCATCAGGAAATAATCCCAACGGTCTTGACCGTGCACAACATCCTTAAAAAACATGGCTTGGTGTCGCCTCAAAAAAGACTTAGAAGAGTCAAACCTATACACCCCATCTTTGACCCAAAACATTGTAACCAAGTTTGGAGTGCCGACTATAAAGGCAAGTTTCTTATGGGGAATAAAATCTATTGTCATCCCCTTACGATTGCAGACTCAAAGAGCCGATTTGTATTTACTGCAAAAGGGCATTACAAAGAAAACCTTACCTCTGCAAAAGCCGAGTTCAAAAGAGTTTTCAGGAAATTCGGTATCCCTGAACAAATCCATACCGACAATGGAAGCCCATTTGGTTCCGTGACCGCGATACAACGATTTACTAGGTTATCGTATTGGTTCATAGAACTCGGAATCATGCCTGTGTTTTCAGACCCAGCACACCCCGAACAGAACGGACGGCATGAACGTATGCACAGGGATTTAAAGGCTGCTTGTGCCAATCCTTCGGCTTATGACATGAAAGCCCAACAAAGACGCTTGAACAGCTTTGTAAAAGAATATAACAACCTAAGACCCCATGAAGCATTGAACATGAGAACACCAGCCTCAGTACATGTGTTTTCAACAAGACCTTTCCCAGAAAGAATCCCACACTTTGATTACGATTCCAAAATGAAAGTCTTAAAAGTCACACAAAATGGAGCCATCAGATGGAAGGCCTACAATTGGGTTTACCTTTCCGCTTCGCTCCAAGGTAAACATATCGGTGCCCTAGAGATTGGTAATGGTATTTGGAGGGTATTTTATAGAAACGTATTTTTAGAGTTCTTTGATGAAAATGTGTTTAGAAAGAAAGAACAATCAGTAAGGTTAGAAACTAACTTAGTGTAAACCCTAATCTATAACTTTTGTAAACTATGTATATTAACGAACATTTGAAAAAACATTATGGAATATGAAAATCAAAACTTTCATTGTAGATTCTTTTACAAATATCCCTTTTAAAGGAAATCCAGCTGGAGTATGCCTATTAGATGAATCTATTAGTACTGGAATAATGCAATCAATCGCAACTGAACTAAATTTATCGGAAACCGCTTTTTTGTTGCAAACTGAAAATAATCATTTTACAATAAGATATTTCACTCCAACAGTAGAGGTTGATTTTTGTGGTCACGCCACTTTAGCCGCTTCAAAAATAATTTTAGACAAATTGAATACAGAGAACGTTGATTTTACTACTTATAAAGGATTACAATTAAATGCTAAACTTGAGAACCAATATATTAAGATGTTATTTCCATTATATGAAACGATAGAATATATTCCAAATCAAAAACTAAATGATGCCTTTGGCTTAGAAAACACGATTTCGACACGATTTTCTAAAGATTTGGATATGCTTATTATTGAAGTCAAAGACAAACAAACTCTATTGAACATAAAACCAGACTATCAAAAGGCTATTGAGAGTTCTGAAACTATAAAAGAAGTTGTTATAACTTCAAAATCAGAAGATAGAGATTATGACTTTTACTCAAGATGTTTCTGTCCTTGGATTGGGATTAACGAAGACCCTGTAACAGGTGCTTCTCATTCTGTTTTAGCAAAATATTGGAGTGATATTCTAAATAAAAAAGAAATGTCAGCCTTTCAAGTGTCAAACCGTGGAGGGTTTCTAAAACTAAATATAATAAGCAATACGGAATTGGAGGTAAGAAGTAATGCAAGGATAGTATTAGAAGGAGAAATAAATATATAAAAGCATATAACAAGGTATAAAAATAATAAGGGCTACGTACTTAAATCAAAATGATTCATATTAAAAAAGTCCATCAAACCGAAAAATAAGTGTATAGTAAGCCCTTACTATTCTTATACAAACCGTTATGCTTCATACTGAAAAATCTGGCCAGGTAGGGAATTTTTAGTAAATTTGAGAAAAGGGAATAGAAATGGACATCAAAACATCAAAAATAGAGCTTGTCAAAATAATATTGAATATCGACAATGATAAATTCATAAGGAGAGTTACAGATTTCATAAATAATGAAAAATCTGACTTTTGGCACGAGTTGACCAAAACAGAGAAAGCAGAAATCAAAAAAGGAATTAAACAATTGGACAAAGGTAAGCGGACTTCTTACGAGGAAGTTCTCCAAAGAATTTCTTAATGGAGGTCTTTATTTCCGAGCTTGCCGAGTACAAACTCAAAAAACTTACCGAATATTTGTTGGAACAATGGAGTTTTAAAGTCAAAAAAGACTTTTTGGCTAAATTGACCAAGAAAATCCAACAAATACAATCACAACCTGAAAGTTGCCCGAGATCAAGTGAATTTGGAGGAATATATAAGTGTATCGTTACAAAACAGACGACTTTTTTCTATCGAGTCAATTTCGAACAAAAAGAAATAGAAATAATTACTATGTTCGACACTAGACAAGACCCTGAAATACTTAAACAACAATTGGATTAGTTTTAAAAAACCTTAGTAAATGTTTGACGAGTTAAACAAATATAAATCAAATGGACATTTCTTTTTTTCAGTAGATGATGAATTATCGAAAGCCTGTAACGCCCCAAAAAATGGAGCTGGAATTTATATCATCTATGCACTAAAAGGCAGTAAAATTGAATTGATATACATTGGTTCTTCTGGTAAAATATTGCAAAACGGACGTAAAAAAGCTCGAATTGGCGGAATTTATGACCGATTGGTAAACGGAAAACAATTTGGAGATGCTCGAAAAAAGAGTTGGAAAACTAAAATAATATCGGAAAAAATTGAGGCGTTAGATATTTATTGGTATGAGACTTTAGATAAAGTAAACAGAGATATTCCAAACGCAGTCGAAGGAATAATTATCCAACGATTTTATGAGGTTTACGGAGTACTACCTAAATGGAATAAGGAATATTAGTCCGGAAAGTACGAAAGCAAAACAAAACCTATAAACAATACGGGCTTCGGGTTTAAACTAGAGGTTTGTGTATATTTTAAAGTCGCTAAATCTTATGGATTTAGCTTTGTAAAAGAATATAACAACCTAAGACCCCATGAAGCATTGAACATGAGAACACCCGCCTCAGTACATGAATTTTCAACAAGACCTTTCCCAGAAAGAATCCCACACTTTGATTACGATTCCAAAATGAAAGTCTTAAAAGTCACACAAAATGGAGCCATCAGATGGAAGGCCTACAATTGGGTTTACCTTTCCGCTTCGCTCCAAGGTAAACATATCGGTGCCCTAGAGATTGGTAATGGTATTTGGAGGGTATTTTATAGAAACGTATTTTTAGGGTTCTTTGATGAAAATGTGTTTAGAAAGAAAGAACAATCAGTAAGGTTAGAAACTAACTTAGTGTAAACCCTAATCTATAACTTTTGTAAACTATGTATATTAACGAACATTTAAAAAAACCATAAATCTAAATGAAATATAAGAATCTTATTTTGATTTTGATGGCACATTAGCAGATACCAAAGAAAGTATTTTACAGTCAATGAAGTTTGTGGCTCATAGTTTTGACATTGATAATTATGACGAAAAATTAATAGAAAACTTAATAGGATTACCACTGAAAACTACTTTTGAAAAAGCCTTTTCAATTGACGAAAAATTAATGCAAGAAGCAACTTTGGTTTATCGTAAATATTATAATGAAATTGTAATCGACACGATTTCTCTTTTTAATGGTGTAAAAAACACATTATTAGATTTTCATAAACAAGGAATAAATCTGACTGTTGCTTCAAGCAAAGGGAAAGAGGCATTAATTAAAATACTCAAAAAGCAAAATGTTTACGACATTTTTACATTTGTTGCAGGCGAAGAAGATGCTAAAAATAAAAAACCTTCACCTGACATTGTAAATCTCATAATAAATAAATATAATTATCATCCATCTGAATGTTTAGTAGTTGGCGATACAATTTTTGACATTGAAATGGGACAAAGGGCGAATGTAGATACGTGTGGAGTTACTTATGGAAACAACACTAGGGAAAAATTAGAAAAACAAAAACCAAATTATATAATCAATAGTTTTAAAAATCTAGCTGAGATTGTATAAATAAGAAAAAAAACGTGCTACAACAATGTATAACCGCAATTACGGCGGATTCGACTACGTCCGAATCCACTCGGAATTGCAAAAGCCTGTGCTAAACCGAAAATTAACGCATATTAACCCGTAACTGACGGTTATACGAGACCGTTACTGGCAAGGCTGAAACATTTTTCATTTTAATTGTAACCTAATATTCAGTTCGATCGTCTTAAAGATGACTATTTATACTAAATGAATATTTATGAAAAGACTTATTATTAAAAAAATGTCTAAAATAATTATTTCTGCTGTCTTACTACTTGTTTTTGAAAATGTTTCAGCTCAAGATGGTTATACAGTAAAAAAGAATTCTTTACAATCAGATATTTTAAAGCAAAACCGTAATTTAAGTATTTTTTTGCCAGAGGGATATGATACCAATGATACCAAATTCCCTGTTATTTATGTTCTGGATGGTGACAGATTCTGCCAGCATACTGTTCCTACTGCAAGATTCCTGTTCCTTAACAATAAAATGCCTAAAGCTATTATTATTGGTGTATCAAATGTAGATAGAAATTATGATTTCCTGCCGAATTCAAGCCAAAATGGAGGCGGGGCAGATAATTTTATTCGATTTTTTAGAAAAGAACTCATTCCCTTTATTGACAAAAAGTATAAAACAAAGCCCTTTAGAATATTGGTGGGGTATTCGTTAGGCGGGGTATTTGTTATGCACACTCTTTTGACTGACCCCGATTTATTTGATGCCTATCTAGCCATTGATCCAAGTTTATCATATAAAAACGGAATGATGATAGAAAATGCACAAACTGAATTACTTAAAGCAAAAAACTGGAATAAATACATTTTTATTTCCGGAAGAGAGGGAGTCGGAATGAGAGATATGGGGATTTCTTCTATTGATTCACTTCTTAGAAAGTCAGCGCCACAAGCTTTGAATTGGAAAGTTGTGCCTTATATTAACGAGAATCACGGTTCTATTCCATTCAAAAGTGTATATGACGGATTTCGTTTCATTTTTGATGTGGGGGTAGATTTCAAAGTATTTCCACAGGGCGGTATAATACCAGAGGGTAGTTCAACTTATGCATTAATAATAAACAACAATCGCAATCTCAGGTATACTACTGACGGAACAGAACCTACAATTAATTCATCTTTATGTACGGAAACAATCAAAATCGAGAATCCTTGTATATTAAAAGTGAAGAGTGTATTAAAAACTCACAATAATACTAATACTGTTACACGCATTTTTAATAAAGGTGATTTTATGAGTGCGCCAAAATCTAATGCCAAATTTAAATCCGGTCTTAAATATTCATATTTTGAAGGAGTTTGGGACTCACTTCCTGATTTCTCTAAACTTACAGCTATAAAGACAGGCTATACCGATATGATTGATCTTACGATGGCTCTGAAAAAGGATAGTTTTGCAATCCGGTTTGAAGGATACATTCTAATCAAAGAAAAAGCATTACATAATCTTTGGATAAAATCGGATAATGGTTCAAAAGTGTTCTTTAACAATAAATTACTTTTAAATGATAATGGGCACCAGCACATACCTGAATTACCTGTTGTTAATCTTGTTCCGCTTAAGCCGGGATATTATCCGATTGAGGTTCAATATTTTCAAAAGACCGGAAATAAGGAAATTGTTCTGGGATATATAATTGGTAATCAAAAACCAGTACCAATTCCGAAAGAGATGTTATTCTTTAAGGATAATTAAACGAACATACGGTCCCCTTTTATCCCGGATTATCAAGTATTGCTGGCAGAGCCAATCTTTCGATATTATAAGGCTAAAACGACAACCAATCTTTTAATTTGATTGAAAATTTTGAATCCAATTCCTACTATTAAAAACTGTTATTATTAATAATAAAAATATTCAACGATGAAAGCACAAAAAAAAATTAGCCTAGCCTGTCTATTTCTATTAATAAATATTTTGCCTGCATCAGCTTGTTCAACATTTATGATGAAAAATGGGGAAAGCTTTCTGATAGGGCATAATCTTGATATGAACATAGACATCCCGGGTATGATTTATATAAATAAAAGGGGGCTTAAGAAAGAAAGCGTTAGTTTTTCTGAGTTATTTGATGGTATAACCGAGCCTACTCCAAGATTGAAATGGGTTTCAAAGTATGGATCAGTCACATACAATCCTTTAGGTCGTGAACTAGTTGACGGCGGATTAAATGAGGTTGGTTTATATATCGGCGAAATGAGTTTAAATCAAAATCATCAATATCCTGTTTATGAAAATAAACCAAAAGTTGCAGTCGCACTTTGGATGCAGTATATTTTAGATAATTTTTCCGGTGTAGATGAGGTTCTGGAATTTGTTCCTGAGGTTACAGTTGATGGTTCGGGTTTCAATTGGCATTTTTTTGTTGCAGATAAAAAAGGAAATCAGGCAATTATTGAATTTGTCAACGGAAAGACTATTATCCATAAAAATGATAATATGCCGGTAAAGTTATTATGTAACAATCAATATTCTGATGATTTGGATACATTAAAACTATATAAAGGTTTTGGCGGAAAAAGAGATATTGACTTAAATAATAGGTCTGAACACAATAGGTTTATTTCTGGTGCTAAAATGCTTCAAATTAATAAGAATAATCCTGTCGAATCTGATGTAGATTATGCTTTTGATATTTTAAAACAGTTAGATTTTGGAATAACCCAATGGTCGATTGTTTTTGATATTAAAAACATGAAAATGTACTATCGGACAAAGAAAGGTACTGTTGTAAAGCACTTTGATTTTTCTTCTTACAATTTTTCATGCAAAGAACCTGTTATGATGCTTGACATTAATAAGAGTAGGCCAAGTGTAGATGTTATAAGCTATTTCACACCTTACTCAAAACAGAATAATAAAGCCCAACTGGAGAATATATTTACGGCTATCGGAATGAGAGAAAAGAAAGCATTTTCTGAAATGCTTGAGCGTTTTGCAGATTATCCGGAAACAATAAAGTGTAAATAAAATTAAAGATGAAAATTATAGAACATTGATTGAATATGATGCCCAGCCGGTAACAATGTATATACAAAATAGGCGGAATAGTAGTAAATTAAAGGGTTGTAGCCCGCAACCGCCTACTTTGCATATACTCTACGTTATAGTCAATTACCAAAAATCATAATCATTTACATGAATATTGTAAATTGTTTTTTTATTTCTAAGCAATTGATTAGTTTTGTTTAATAAAAATAATTAGTGGCTAGAAAAAAGGAATATATAGAGGAAGAAGTTATTGAAAAAGCAATGGAATTGTTTTGGAGAAATGGATATGAAGCCACTTCAGTCCGAATGCTGGAAAAAGAAATGGGAATCAATCAATTCTCAATATATTCTAGTTTTGGGAATAAAAAAGGTGTCTTTATAAAAAGCTTAACCTGTTATAAAGGAAAAGCAAAACTTGAACTCATTAATAAATTACAAAAATCCTCTGACGGAATTAATGCTATAAAGCAGTATTTCTATGATTTTATTAAATTTTCTAGAGAGAGTCGACTTAATAAAGGATGCTTAATCACCAATACTGTAAATGAATTAGGTGAAAAGGCTGACCAAGAAATAATGACAGAAATCGTGAATTTTGCCACAAATGTTAAACATTTATTTATAGAAAAATTGGAGTTGAATGATAAAAAGACTTCTCAGATAATAAAAGAACAAGCAAACTACTTAATGGTTTCATTACAAGGACTGTCTGTTGCTTCAAAAATGTTTGACCAAGAGCAGTTAGATGATTTTATAGAAAACACATTCAAAAATTTATAACTTTTTTTTACGCAATATCTAAGCAATTGCTTAGTTTAAATTTAAATAAACAATAATTATGAGTACTACAAAAACAATGAATTTAGAACCTAAGACTATTGAAAATGCAGATGCCATTTCAAGTAAAATTTTAGAAACAACACAACAGAAATTAGGATTAATTCCTAATATGTATTCAGGTATGGCAAATAATACAGCACTACTTGACGGTTATGTATCAGCATACAACTCATTCAGGGCAAATTCTGGATTCAGTCCACAAGAGCAAGAAGTAATATTTTTATCAATAGCATTTGAAAATGGATGTGAATATTGTATGGCTGCACATAGCTTTGTTGGTGATAATATGACTAAAGTACCTACTGACATTACTAATGCTATAAGAAATAATACAGAGATACAAGATGAAAAATTCAAAGCATTAAGCCAATTTTCGAAAGCAATAACCTTAAAAAGAGGACTTCCTACTGAAACAGATATTAATGATTTTACAAATGCTGGTTATACCGAAAAGCATATTTTAGGTGTAATCGCTGGTGTAGGAATTAAAACTATGAGTAATTATTTCAACCATATTTTTGACACGCCTGTTGATGATGCTTTTAAAAGTAGAATTTGGAAAAAGAAATAAAAGGCTATAACAACGTATATAAAAAATAGCTATCTAAGCACAATCCGAAAGGGTTGTGCTTTTTTATTTATATTTAGCTTTCTGAAATATTAGTGTATATTAATTCGCTACTTTTTATATACAAATCGTTGTAAAACATTATGAAAAAACCTCTAATAAAGTCGATTTCAGAGCACATTGAATTGAATTCGGAAGAGCAAAATCTAATTGAAAATTTTTGGACAGAAAAAACGCTTAAAAAAGGAGAATACTTGTTAAGAAATGGAGAAATTTGCAGAACTGACAATTTTGTAGTTAATGGAACTTTAAAGGCTTTTTACATAAATTCTAAAACAGGCAAAGAAGAAATACTCTATTTTGCAATTGAAAATTGGTGGGCAACAGATATTGATAGCTTTCAGAAACAAAAACCTTCAATTTATAACATTCAAGCAATTGAGCAAACTGAATTATTACAAATTCGTTACGATTCTTTTCAAGAAATGTTAAAACAAATCCCCAAGCTTGAACGCTTTTTCAGAATCATACTTGAAAAGTATTTAGGAAGTTTACAAAAAAGAATAATAGAAGATAATGCACTAGATGCAGAACAACGATATGCGAATTTTATAGAAAATTATCCAAAAATAATTGATAAAGTACCACAATACTTAATCGCTTCATATTTAGGTATTACTGCTGAGTTTTTAAGTAGAATTCGTAAAAAATATAAGTCATCTTAAACTAGGTCAATATTTATCCGTATTACGATAACGAACTTTGTATCATCATTAAAAATTAAAAAAAATGAACAAAGTACTTATCATTAATTCAAGTGTACGAAATGAAAAATCGCACAGTCGAGAATTAACAAAACTGTTTCTAAAAAACTGGAAAAATAAAAATCCAAAAGACACATTTTCCTTTCGAGAAGTCGGACTAGAAGAAATTCCTGCCATAAATGAAAAATGGATTTCAAGTGCGTTTGTTAACCCCAAAGACAGGACAAAAGAAAATCAATCTGGCGTTGAATTTAGCGACATACTAATTAAAGAATTTAAAGAGCATAATATATATGTTCTCGCAACACCAATGTACAATTGGTCAATTCCTAGTGGTTTAAAATCATATATTGACCAACTTATGCGCATAAATGAAACGTGGAAATTTCGTTCGGGAAAGCCAGATGGAGATTATCTAGGTCTTTTAAAAAACAAAAAAATGTTCATTCTATCAAGTCGAGGAGACACAGGTTATGGAGAAAATGAAAAAAATGAACATATGAACTTTCAAACAACTTACCTTAAATTTGTGTTCGGAATAATGGGAATAAAAGATATTACTACAATTTCACTAGACAATGAAGAATTTGGAGGAGAAATATTTGAGAACTCAAAAAGAAAAATTCATCAAGAAATTGAACGAATATAAAAAACTTTTTACAACAATGCCTCCTATGAAAAGCCATAGTCCAGTGTCTCAAAGATAATTAATATGTTGTTTTAATCTTAAGCCAGCTTCATAAGCTGTTGAAACTTCATAATCTTTATAATACTTCTCAACATAGCTTAAAAGTAATTCAGGAAAAGGTTGCATTGAAAAGGTCTTGCCTGTAGAAAGGTCCGTAGCACAGTGAACTTTCCAGCTACGTTTGTGTATGTCAATCCCAATATATAACTTAGGTTCCGCAGTTTGTAGTAATTCCATATCTTTTGATTTTCGTGAATCTTAAAGATACTTGACAGGCTGCTTTTTCATAGATGCTATTAAATTATATAACTCTAAAAGATTACATTTATCTTTAGACTATAAAATACCTAATAACGTGCACCTAAATGCAGCCTAATTTTAATCAATAACCTGTAGACGCATTTTAGGACGAGACATTTTTAAACTAACACCTTCACCATGAAATATTATAACAAGATTTTAGCAGTATTATCTGTGTTGTCATTATTCTTTTCGTGTAGCAATAATGAAACAACGCAATCGCAGGAAATGACACAGTCTGGAGAAAAAGAGCTAATAAGTTTAGTCATGGAATACGACCAAACGGAATACCCAACAGATATTTCCAATACTGCTGTCACAAACATTACAGAACTACCATTCTTATCCATGGAGATAGCCGTAAAGTCATTTCAAATTTCACAAAACTCAAGTGCTAATATTACTACAGGACAAACTTTAGATGTGGCCAACGGCCCGTTCAATATTACAATTACTGCTGAAGATGGGAGTAGCAAAACCTATACTTTAAGTCTAGTTAAGGATGAAGGATTAGGGATAAGTCCGAATACTAATATTGAACAGGGCAGCTCGTATGTCCTCCAAAGCTCGGATGTGTATGTCGATGGCGCACAACTAACTCAAGATTTTGACAGATTTCATGTCACAGCATATTCCGATTTTAACAACGACGGACATACGGATGTGCTGATTTCAAGTGGACTATTTCAGACGTTTGAATATTCGCCAATCAAATTATATCTCGGCGATGGCACTGGAGTTAACACTAATTATTGCGAATGTGGTGGCTTGTGCTCTAATTTTTCATGCTCTAGTTTTACTGAAATGCCTAACATTCTACCAAACGATTATGAGGGTTTACAGCACCCTAGAAAAATTTTAACAGGCGATTACAATGGAGACAATCTTATGGATGCCTTTATAATTGGAACTGGATATGACGCCGTCCCATTCCCAGGAGAATCCCCTGTGTTACTTTTAAATAATGGCAGCGGATTTGATTATCAGAAACTGAACAATATTTCTGGGTTCTTTCACGGTGGCTCTTCTGCCGATTTTGATAATGATGGTGATTTAGATTTGTTTATAAATGGAGGGCCAAGCGCCGAGGAGTCTTTGTTTTTAATCAATGATGGCTTTGGTAATTTTTCCGAGTCAACCGTATTTATTGATGAGACCTTTCATCATAACACCAAATATTATACATCTGAATTTATTGATGTCAATTCAGATGGTTTCATTGATTTACTATTAGCCGGTCATGAACATGAAGGCGCTGATACCCTTATTCTATGGGGTAATTCCTCGGGTAAATATTATGAGGATTTAAGCACTAATATCCCGCAAGTTTCTGGATTTAATATTGTGGTTGATCTTGATGCCATCGACATCGATGATGATGGTGATAAAGATTTAGTCTTAAATAGGGTGGATTCGAATAATTTTTACCAAAATTATTATGTGCAAATCCTTGAAAATGATGGGGATAGTAATTTTTCTGATATTACAAATTCTTCTATTTCTAATAACTCAGGAACTGATTGGTACAATTGGGTACATATTCAAGACTTGAATAATGATGGTAATTCAGATATCTATTTGGAAACTGACCATAGGAACAATTTAAAGTGGTTCGGTGACGGTAATGGCAATTTTAACTAAAACTACTTGCGACAGGGGGTATAAGTAATATCGGTTTAAGTGAAAACGGAGAGTATAATCATAAAACAAAGGTCAGTGCAAGTCGAAAGGTTAACTAATAAAATCCGCTACTACTCATATACTTGACATTACCTGCAAGCTGAAAATCACTCAAGCCTTTGAAAAATCATCTTTAAAGTTTGAAATAAAATCATTAATATACTTCTTTGATTTATCGGATTTACGGAAAACTAAATGATGTATCCTTTTTAATCCACTTCTACTAATTCGTTTGAAAATCAAATCATCGGACAACTTAAAGGATTTTAGTGCCCATTTAGGCATACACATTATTCCCATATTGGCATTGACCATTTCTAGGGCAACCTCGGTAAGAGGAATAGAGGAAATCTTGAGCGGAGTAATTTTATTAGGTTTTAAAAATTGGTTATATACTGAGACCGTTTCCAAAGGAAAAGAATGAATTATCAAATGTGTCCCCGAAAAATCATTTGCATCTAAGAAATCAGCTTTGTTCAAAGTGTTTTCTCTATGCATAATTGCAAAAATCTCATCTTCGTAAATTTCAATACTGGATAAAGTTTCATTTTCAGGTTTTGAAGTAATTATTGCAATATCAATGTCGTTTGACAAAATTTTTGATATTGGTTGGTGTGTTGCTTCAAGAATTAAATCAACATTAATATCAGGATATAAAAGCCCCATTTTTTGTATAAAAGAAGAAAGACCTTGATAAAAACTATAACATTCTGTACTCACTTTGACAGTGCCAATAGAACCTGTTCGCAAATGCTCAATATTTCGAAAACCTTTTTCAATACTTTCAAGAATTGTATTACCTAATTTATATAGTTCAACACCTTCATCTGTAAATTCCCATTTATTTCGAGTTCTAATAAACACCTTAAATCCTAACCTTTCTTCCAGTTCTCTTAATTGGTGACTCAAAGCCGATTGCGTTAAAAACAATTTTTCAGCAGAATTAGCAATACTACCTTCTTCTGCGATTGTTTTTATGAGCCTAAAATATTTGATTTCCATAAGTGACAAAATTAGGGATTTGTTATTATAGCTTAGTTGATAAAATTTCAGCTAAAAATTAAAAAAACTCAATTTCCAAATTTAAAATAGTTCAATACTCAAACTAATTTTGACGGAAAATAAATTTTAAAAAATATGCAAAAACAAAAAATGAACTCAACTACCGATTTACTAAGTGCAGTACAAACTTACTTCGATGCCCTTTATTATTGTGATACTGAAATACTCAATAAAATATTTCACAAAAGTTCTAGTCTATTTGATGTCGATGAAGGAAAAGTTTTCGTTGAACCAATCGATAGTTTTAGTAAAGATGTTGGAGGAAGAGTATCACCTGAGAGCAAAGGACAAGAACCTGAAGCAGAAATTTTATTGATTGATTGGTTATCACCGTCTTGTGCAACAGTAAAAATAAGAATTAGAGCTCATAATAATGTATTTGTAGATCATTTAGGTTTTGTTAATGGAGAGGATGGATGGCAGATTGTTTCCAAAATATGGCATTTGGAAAAAGTAATAGACTAAACTCTTAACTACTGCAAATTTCATTTTTTTGAATATTTGGTAACAAAGTATAAAAGCAATAGCGGCTTAAGTGCAAACTCGCACCGTTTTTGGTATTTAATTATGTATTTTACTTACCGAAAAGTAGATAGGTTTTAATCCGCTACTGCTCTTATATAAACCGTCGGGAGTAATTTTAACAAAACTGAAAAATGAATAAAAAGCACAACTACAACCAAAAGATGAATATTCTTTACGACCATCTAGAATTAATAGATGTACCGAAAATAATAGGGGAATGTGAAGAGAAATGGTTCAACCAAACTTTGACGAAGGTAAACGATAGCGTTGTAAGGCTTGGAATCGTAGAAGGAGATTATCATTGGCATAGTCACGAGAACGAAGACGAGTTTTTCTTCGTGTTGAGCGGTCAGTTATTTATTGACCTTGAAGGAACTACGATTGAACTGAATCCGAACGAAGGGACTACTATTTCGAAAGGAGTACTACATAGACCAAGGGCACCTAAAAAAACTGTAATGTTAATGGTTGAAACTGAAACTATAGATCCAATCGGGACTGAGAATGAAAATATTTGATGTCCACTTTCATATCATTGATTATAAATATCCAGTAGTTGAAAACAACGGATACTTGCCATCTAAATTTTTAACAGATGATTATTTTACCACTGCTAAGAAAATAAATGTCGTTGGCGGGGCAATTGTTTCGGGTTCATTTCAAGTTTTTGATCAAAATGAAATTTGCGGATATGACAGCCCGATTTACAGAATAAAAACCGTGAAGTTTGACTTGACAGAAGAACGAATAATTAAACGGAAAAAAATATAAAAAAACTGTTGCCAATAATGAATAACTGCAATTACGGCGTTCCGACACTTCGGAAGACTACGTCCGAATCCATTTAGAATTGTTAACGTCTGTGCTAAACCGAAAATAATCGCTAATTTAACCTGTAACAGACGGTTATACGAGACCGTTAGCACCAATTACAAAAAAGAAAATAAAAAAATTACAGAAGGTAAGGCGTAAACTCTATGGCACAAAAACTTAATCAAATCACGTTGTATGATAAACCAATATTCTCTTGGTATGAATTATCTACGCCCGTAGAGAAAGAATTAAGTTTACCTTCCGAATCTTGTTTTGCCTATATTCTTCAAGGTGATAATCAGGATGTAACAAAATTAGGATTATTAGCTAGAAAAGGAACAGTTATTCTTTCATTATGTGGCAAAACAGTTGAGCATAGTTTTTCAAAAATTGAAGTTGGATATATAAGTACTATTGTTGTTCATTTCAATCAAAAAGTACTACGAAAAGTTTTTGATGGTGAAAAGCCAAAGTTTTGGAAGGAATTGGATTACCCTTTAAAAAAAGACAGTTTTCAAGAAGATGCTTCGGCCTTAGTAAAAGCCTATTTTATGAGTGTTGCTAAGTTTTTTGAACATAAAACAGCGCTAAGCGAGGAAATTTTGGCGGTTAAGTTAAAAGAAATTATTCTACTCCTCCTGCAAACTGAAGAGTCTTCACACTTGAATTTAATGATAAGGCGTCTATTTTCTGATAAAACTTTTTCATTTAAGAAAGTTATTGAGGCGAATTTGTATGAACCATTGAACCTTCAACGTTTGGCAGCTATGACAAACAACAGTATGGCTTCTTTCAAAAGAAAATTCAACAATATGTACGACAGCACACCAGCTAAATATATCACTCAAAAAAAGTTGGAAAAGGCATGTAGTAATTTAGCTTTTTCTCAGAGCTCTATAAAAGAGATTTGCTATGATTGTGGATTCGTTAATCCATCCAGTTTTTCTCGAATGTTCAAAAATGAATATGGTTGTTCTCCTACCGAGTTCAGAAAGAACCTCAATGAATGATGATTGAACCCACTGGCACAGACCGAATCCCAATTCGCTAATACATTTGCATCAAAAAGAATATGAAACATTCAAAATTGATGCGTGCTATCATTTTTCGAGACTATGGCAATCCTCAGGATGTAGTGAAACTTGTAAAAGATTGTAAAATTCCTATACCCAATAAGAATGAAGTTTTAGTGAAAGTTGAATGTGCCTCAGTTAATGCGGCTGATAGATATATTGTGCGAGCTAATTATTTTATTATTCGGTTGGTTTATGGATTGTTCAGACCTTCCAAGAACAAAAGTATCTTAGGAATGGATATAGCAGGAACTATTCAAAGCATTGGGCAAAATGTTAAGGGTTTTCAAGTAGGTAATGCGGTGGTAGCTGATATTCGAAAATCCTTTGGAGGAGGCTATGCAGAATATGCCACTGTAAATACAAAATACTTGGTAAAAAAACCTGAGGAAGCTTCTTTTGAACAAGCCTGTACGGTGCCTATATCTGGCCAAGCTGCAATGATGGGAATGATTCTTTGTTCAATCAATCCAGGTGATAAAGTTCTAGTTAACGGTGCTTCAGGTGGTGTGGGGTCTTTTGGCATTCAGATTGCAAAAGCTCAGGGTGCATATGTAGCAGCTATCTGTTCTACTAAAAAAATTGAGGCAGTAAAAAGTTGGGGAGCAGATGAGGTTATTGACTATAATAAAAAGGATTCAATAAAAACCTTAATTGGAAAAGAGTTTGATGCGGTATTTGATACTGCTTCTTTTGAATGTCCAGGCCGATACAAACAGATTTTAAAGGAAGATGGTAAATATGTATTAGTCGGCGGTGATTTTTACAATATGCTTAAAGTAAAATTTCTTGGCCGATTTAGTCGTGGTAGTCAGAAGTTTATGGCTTTAACTCAAAAGGTTGAGGTTACAACAAATATAAAAACAGTACTTGAAATGATTGTTGATAAAAAGATAAAGCCCTCGATACAAAAAGTTATTTCATTAAAAGACGTACCAGATGCTCTTCATAGTCTTGAGCAGCGAACCGTGGTTGGTAAAATAGTTGTAAATTTAAATAAGGAAGTCTAAATCTATCCATAAGAAAAAAAAGGTGCTAACACTGTATATGAAATCATAGCCACCTATCAGCAGGCTACGCTTCATGCACAAACACGTTAGTTACAATTAGAGAAATGAAAGAAACAATCAATAAACTTGAACAATTATTAAAAAGCGGATTAGAATATTTATTGCAATCTTCTGAATCGGAAATGAGCCAAAAAGTGACTGTTGAAAAATGGTCAAAAAAAGAAATTTTAGGACATTTAGTCGACTCAGGAATTAATAACCTTCAAAGGTTTACGGAAATACAATTTGAAGACAAACCATATCCAATAAGAAAGTATAACCAGAATGAGTTAGTTAAAGTAAATGATTACCAGAATGCTAAAACCAATGAAATTGTTGAATTTTGGTTATCCATAAACAGTCGAATAAAAAATCTAATAGAACTTCAAACTGAAAAAACTCTGAATTATAAAATTGAATTAGAGAAAGATAATATTTCAGATTTAAGGTTTTTAATGAAAGATTATGTTGACCATTTAGAACATCATATGAATCAAATAATGAAATAAAAAACTGTAGCTAACAATGTGTCCTAATAAAAAGGGCTAGTCCAGTTCTCTACAGTTAATCCATCTTTTTTTGTTTTAATATAACTTACTCCACATCCTATTTGTGATACTCCTAGTTTAGGGTTAACCAGCATCTGTATGATTATACGTTATAATAAACTCGGACACTTACTATAAAAATGTAATTCTAATACATTAGATTCCCCATGTTTTGTGTTGCGAGCTTGACTACTTTTTATGGTTGTATTTTACTTTAATTCTCTCTTTTGTTCTTTCTGATTAATCTATCTAGGTTAATGGATTGTAAGCTTAAGATGTATAAAAAAACATTGAGACGTTTCTGCTTAGCCAAAAGGTTTGTGCATTTTAACAAAGTCCATTAAATATAAAATTTGGCGTTTATAGTAGAAAAGATAAAAGCAAAATATTTATATTTAGCTAAGTAATAAACCGAAACGATAGTACTTATCATCTGCCTATGTTTCTTATACTTAACGTTGCACGTTATTTTAACAAAGTGAAGAAATAAATGAATCCATACATAAAGAGAATCAAAGACCTATCTAATCATTTAGACTCTCAAGTACGTACTGAACTGGAAGGAGGGTTTGTGGATAAGAAATTTTCGAAAGGCTCTTATTTACTTAGGCCAGGCCAAGTATGCACATCACATTTTTTGGTCAGGAAAGGTATTCTCAGAAAATTTTATAAACACAACGATAAAGAAATCACTTCTGAAATATACTTCCATGATGATGTAGCCATCTCTTTGGATAGTTATATCATGCAAAAACCAGCAGATGTATTCATAGAAGCTTTGACAGAACTAGAGATAACCGTAATTGATTATAGACGTTTTGATACAGTCAAGAGGAAATATGCTGAGGTAATGATGTTGGACAAAATGTTCATAGAGTACTACGCTACATGGTTTGAGCAAAGACTAAAAGAGTTTCAAACCATGAATGCTTCTCAGCGATACTTAAATCTACTCGAAAAAGAACCAAGAATTGTCCAGTTATTACCCGTAACCATTATCGCATCTTATTTGAATATTTCTCTCGAAACCCTATCTAGAATTAGATCGAAATTGGCATCCAGGTGATTATTTGATTTACGTCAAATTTATGTATTACATGGTGACTTACTTTTGTTAAAGTTATAAAATGTCACTTAAATGAAAGCAGTAGTATTCAAACAATACGGAGCCCCCGAAGTATTAAAATTAACAAAAATTGAAACCCCGGTTCCTAAAGATAATGAAGTACTAGTAAATATTCATGCCACTACAGTCACAGCAGAAGACCCAAAGATGAGAGGCTTTAACCATACTCCCTTATTGAAACTTCCCGTAGGATTAATGTTCGGTTTCAAAAAACCTAAAAATCCGGTGCTTGGTATGGAATTCGCTGGAATAGTTAAAGCAGTTGGAACTAAAGTCAAAAGGTATAAATTGGGTGACACGGTATATGGATACACTGGTCTAAGTTTTGGGGCATATGCGGAGTACAAATGTATACCTGAAAATGGTCTGATACATTTTAAACCGAATAATTTGTCCTTTGAAGAATCTGCATGCATGGTAAATGGGGCACTTACCGCATTAGCCTATTTAAAGAAAAAAGGGAAAATCAAGGAAAAGGATAATATACTAATATATGGAGCATCTGGCTCTGTAGGAACGGCAGCAGTTCAATTGGCAAAATGTTTTGGAGCGAATGTCACCGGAGTTTGTAGCACTAAAAATATGGAACTTGTGAAATCAATAGGAGCAGAGCATGTAATTGACTATACAAAACAGGATTTCACAAAGAGTAATAAAAAGTATGATATAATCTTTGATACAGTTGGCAAAACATCTATGAAGGAGTGCATGAATTTGTTAAGACCAAAAGGAAAATACCTATTAACTGAATTTGGTTTTTCACATATCCGTGCAGCTATTTATACTTCTTTATTTAAAAGCAAAAAAGTGATTGTGGCATCCTCCAATTTCCATTGGAAAAAAAAGGATTTGATTTTTCTAAACGAGATTGTGGAAAAAGGAAGTTTTAAACCTGTAATTGATAAGATATTTCCAATCGAAGATATTGTTGAAGCACATAAGTATGTTGAGCTTGGTCGGAAGGTCGGAAATGTGGCAATTTCAATCTATTAATGTATTTTAGAAAAAACGAACACAAAACAGTGTATAAAAATAATAACCTAGGAGAAAGTAGTTTTTGAGTTGTAACACATTTCAATTGGCAGCAATGAAGTTCGCAATCGGCTACTATTCTTATATTAAACGTTGTGTGTAATTGGGTACGTTAAAGGCACATCATTTACAAAGTTAAAGGGACATAGTTTACACTTTTTAAGGTATAATTTGAGTTTAAAA
>CANLTE010000013.1 GCA_947493885.1 uncultured Maribacter sp. | reverse complement strand
GTGGATTGCCTTATGATGAAAACTTTGTTTCAAAATTAGCTCAATAATGCTTGTTTTTTAACTCAGTTCTTTGTTGGCAACAGTTTTTATTTCAGGATTTTTTCAATTGATTCTCTATCCACTTTTAATGATTTTAGAATGTATTTGGCATAATCCTTATTCGTTTTTTTCATTTCGTCAAATAATTCCATTAAGTCAGTCGCATATAATCTTTCGTTAACTGTCATTCCTTCAATTCCGACTACTTTAGATGTTCCTTTCATTACTCTTCTTTGTAAGTCGAACCATTTAAGTTGACTTTTGACACGTTTAAGAATATCGGTATCATTGTCATTATGAATATCTCTTAAATTATAATTAGGATTTCTTGGGTCGGTTGTCTTTTGAAATTCATTTATTTTGAGATTAAAAAGTGCTTGTCCAAACCTTAATTCTGGGTCATATTCTAAATAACTAGAAATCAAATCAATTATTTCTTTATGCTCTTTCTTCATTTCTCATTTTCTATTATTACTCTTTTACAATATTCAAATGTTTTGATTATTGCATTTCCAATTTCTTCAAAATCCGTTGTGTCCTTAATAAAAATCTCGGGTGCTCTTTCATAATCCCAATAAGGTGTTGAAACGTATGTTTTGTTTTCCGTTTCAATTACCACGACAACATATTCCCAATCCTCCTCTCGAACCTTTTCGTAATTATTTGAGGATTCCCATTTTATTCCGTCATATTCTCGGTTATAAAGTCCGGAATGAACAACTTTTCCAATTTCTGAAGAATTTGAGGATTTTAAAATTCCAGAATATTTTAAATCACTTCTTCTGAACACGTCAATTTGTTCAGTTGATTTAGAAACATAAATATCTGTTGCTTTTATTTTCAAAGTGATTTTTTAATTGTTGCCAACGGTCTCGGCTATGAGTAGTTGCGTGGTTTAGCACTAAACTTTGCAAGTATACACCAAACTGAAAATCCGCGAGGATTTTCAGAAGTAGGCGAGAACAAGCAATTACTTATAGCCATTGTTGTAAGCTGGCTTTTTTTATTCATAATATTTTTCCAATGCTCGGTCAAAGTCAATCAAGTCGAGCCATTTTAATTTTTCTAAATCAATAATTTCGTTTGTCCGTTTTTCTCTGTTCAGATATTCTAAATCTCTTGGATGAACCTCAATTAATTTTGCTTTATTTTTTTCCGTTTCCTTAAGTCCGTAATAAATTGATGTTGGGTCAAAATCAAAGAATGCAAATTTTCTATTTTTCAGATTAATGATAACAAAAGGAAAACCACCTTTCGGATTATTCGGATTGTGGGCAGGTTTTCTACAAACTATACATCCCGATTTTTCAAGGAAGTCAAACGTTTTATCGTTTTGAAAATATATCCAAGTTCGACTTGAATTCAGTTCAAGTTTCGGATTGTCAGAGTTTGAGTAAATTCCAATTAGTCCAGCATAAGCTCCCATTCTCCATTCGTCAATATTGTAAACTATAATTCCGAATTCATTATTTGGCGATGAAACGAAATAATCTTCAGTCCAACCTTCCGATTTGTAGTCAATCAGTTTTTCTTTGTTAATATTCCAACTCAAAATTTCGTTCATTTTCGGTTTTTACAGCTTGCTTACAACAATTGTATATGATCAACTAGTTGATCATATCTCTATTATAGTCTAAATATAGAAATATTACTTCAAATGCCCGTAATTGTTACCATTTAAAAAGTATTAACCGTATGCTATGCGTATATTATACGTTTGTAAACGGTTATATGCTCACCTTTTTGTTTAGCATTAAGTTATCGCTAAAACTATCGATTAATTACCAACAAATTCGGTAAGGTGTTTAGGGTGTTTAAAACGGTTGTCGAACTTTTTTTGCACTTCATCTGCAATTTACTCAATAAACGAAAATATGCTTATTTTCAGCGACTTAAGTGCTTTTGAACAAGCATTGTGAGGTTACTTTATAGTATAACAACCCCAAGTTATGAAAGCTATATTAACCTTATTTTTAGTTCTTTTTTTAGGCTTTAGTGCACTTGCTCAAAACCAAAAAACTTATGATAAAGTGGATACACATAAAATGGATATTGTTCTGGGCATTGGCCATAGTAGTGCTGATACTAATTTTCAAGGTACGCGTACTGTTGAAAAAAAAGTAGTGCGTTTATATAAGTTTAAAAATACGAGAATTAAAAAAGCCCTAGCTTTTACCACAAAAAGAAACAAAGCCAAAATGGCATAAATTATCGCTTATGATACTATACATTTTATTACCAGTTACTGTTATTAGTACCGCTATTTTTTTATCGACGATAAAAAAACCAACATTGAAACCTATTAGGGTTCGTGTAAAAAACAAAAAATAAATCTATAACCCAGTTTAACCATATTAAAAAACCTTTCTCAACAGAAAGGTTTTTTTATTTTAGGTTATATTCTCGTAACGCTATATTGCCGAAAATTCTTTATCAATTTCTTGAAACCTAATCACATAATTAGTTCCCTTTTTAGAATTATCTCGGGTTACAGACCCTCGTAATTGTCGAGTGAGGTTGTGTATGAGTTTTAGTCCTAACGATTTGGTATTTTTGAAATCCACGGTTTCTGGAAAGCCAATACCGTTATCTCCAATATTTAAAACGTAGTCTTTATTAGGGTCTTTTTTTAAGGCAATATGTATTTCGCCTTGGTCGTCATCGCAGATACCATACTTTAAAGAGTTTGTAATGGTTTCGTTAATTAATAGCCCTAACGGAATAGCAGTATCAATGCCCAACTTAATGTTAGGGATATCTATATTCAACTCAATTTTATTTTCGATTCCTTTAATAGATTTAATTAAAAATTCACTTAACTCTTGAACATACGATTTGTATTCAATTTTAGAAATATCACTTCGCATATAAAGCATTTCGTGAACCATTGACATAGATATTACTCTGTTTTGGGTAGCTTTAATTAGTTCTTTTGTTTTTTGGTCTTCAATAGCTCTAGATTGTAAGCTCAATAAACTAGAAACCGTTTGTAGGTTGTTTTTTACTCTATGGTGAACTTCTTGCAATAGGGTTTCTTTTTCATCTAGTTCTTTAACTAAAGCACTTTTGGTGCGATATAGGTTATGGTGAGTGCGCAATAGGTTTTTACCAAAAACATTTCCGAGAAGATAAATAGAAAACAAAATACTAAACAGACTAAATACATTTTGAGATTCTTGAGGTATTACATTATAGGTAAATGTAAAATCAGGAATGCTTTGCGAGTAGACTGCAATAATGAATAAAAAAATAAGATTTAAATAAATTTGGCCATATTTTCTTGTGGTAACATAACCCGCAAATACAATAAGGGGCAGAATAAAAATAAAGGAGCTATTAATGCCTCCACTATATAAGATAATAATAAAAGCGCTTATAACCGCAATGATGGAGGAGGTGGTAAATGTAAACTCTAGATTTTTATGGGCGTTAAACGCAAATGTATTTATAAGATTAATAATTCCGAAGCCAACTAGGGTATGCGGAATTATCTCGGTTATGTTGAGAAAAAAATAACAGGCAAGTCCAAAGAGAATGGCAATGCCTGACGATATGTAATTTACTTTTAAGACAAGTTTTGTTTTGTCCTTTAAGCGCTCTTTATCTATGGTTGGGTTATTTAAATTCATAACGTGGTCAGCGTATTTTTACAGTGTAAAGCTACTTATGTTTTGGCATTAAAACCAAGAACTTTTTTCTAAATATTGCAACTTGTTTCCCATTTTAAAATGGAAGTTAACTAAACTTCTTAAACCTTCACTTGTGAATTTTTAATAGGTTTTAGTGTATTTGCTATATGTTAGAATCTTAAAGTTAGGGAAATATTTGAAGGCATAAACAAAAAAAGGCAACAGTATTGTTGCCTTTTTATTAGTTTTTATGGTTTTAACTTTCAATTAAAACCCATTCTCCCTTGTTAATCAGAGGTTCAGCTTGTTTATACTTTACGGTTTTACTTTCACCAGACATTATATTTTTGATAGTAACTTTATCATTTCTACCAATTTTTGGGTGTTCTCTGGTAATAGTCTCTGTAATTTGAGGGCGTTGACCTTGTGTTTGACCTACGGCTCTGTTTTGCGCAGCCAACTCATCGCTATTTGGAATTTCTTCTTTTGAAGTCTTTAAATTTTCTTTTGGCCTACGAACATTTCGCGCTTCTTGAATATTGTTTGGATTTTCTGAAGGCAATTCTCCTTTGAATAAAAAGGATACAATTTCTTTATTAACATCATCAATCATATTTTTGAAGAGGTTAAAGGCTTCAAATTTATAAATTAATAAAGGATCCTTTTGTTCATGTACCGCAAGCTGAACAGATTGTTTTAACTCGTCCATTTTACGTAAATGCGTTTTCCAAGAATCGTCAATAATTGCAAGCGAAATATTTTTTTCAAAATCGTTTACTAATTGTTTTCCATTACTTTCATACGCACCCTGTAAATCGGTCACAACGTTTAAGGTTTTAATACCATCCGTAAACGGAACCACGATACGTTCGTACGTTGACGATTTATCTTCGTAAACTTGTTTTATTACGGGAAAAGCAGAAGCTGCGTTACGCTCCATTTTTTCTTGATATGAATCGTATGTTATTTTATAAACGGTACTTGCAATTTCTTGTACGCTAAGTTTCTCAAAGTCCGATTCAGAAATAGGTGAGGTGATTGAGAAATACTTGATTAACTCAAACTCAAAGTTTTTGAAATCGTTTGCACCTTTATTGGTATCTGCAATTACTTCGCAAGTATCATAAACCATATTGGCAATATCTACTTTAAGGCGTTCGCCCTGTAATGCATGTCTTCTTCGTTTGTAAACAACCTCTCTTTGCGCGTTCATTACATCATCATACTCTAATAGACGTTTACGAACACCAAAGTTATTTTCTTCAACTTTTTTCTGCGCACGTTCAATAGATTTTGTCATCATACTGTGTTGGATAACTTCGCCTTCTTCAAGTCCCATTTTATCCATCATTTTAGCAACCCTATCGGAGCCAAATAAACGCATTAAGTTGTCTTCTAAAGAAACATAGAATTGCGAGCTTCCTGGATCTCCTTGACGACCTGAACGACCTCTTAACTGACGGTCTACTCGTCTGGAATCATGACGCTCGGTACCTACTATTGCCAAACCTCCCGAGGCTTTAACTTCATCTGATAATTTAATATCGGTACCACGACCTGCCATATTGGTTGCAATAGTTACAATACCGCCTTTACCTGCTTCGGCAACTACATCTGCTTCTTTTTTATGCAGCTTAGCATTTAAAACATTGTGTGGTACTTTACGAATATTAAGCATTCGAGAAAGTAATTCTGAAATTTCTACCGAGGTTGTACCTATTAATACAGGTCTGCCAGATTGCGAAAGATTGGTGACCTCGTCAATAATAGCATTATATTTTTCTCTTTTTGTTTTGTAAATTAAATCGTTACGGTCATCACGGGCAATAGGTCTATTGGTTGGAATCTCTACAACATCTAATTTGTAAATCTCCCAGAATTCACCAGCTTCTGTAATTGCAGTACCTGTCATACCAGAAAGCTTGCTGTACATTCTAAAGTAATTTTGTAAGGTAACCGTCGCAAAAGTTTGTGTTAATGCTTCAATTTTTACATTCTCTTTAGCTTCAATTGCTTGGTGCAAACCGTCTGAGTATCTACGACCGTCCATAATACGACCCGTTTGCTCATCAACAATCATTACTTTATTGTCCATTACCACATATTCAACATCTTTTTCAAAAAGTGTATATGCTTTTAGTAACTGACTCATGGTGTGAATACGCTCACTTTTTACTGCAAAGTCTTTAAACAGCTCATCTTTAAGTTCTGCTTCTTGCTCTATTTCAAGGTTTTGTTCTTCAATTTTTGCAATTTCACCACCAATATCTGGCATTACAAAAAAGTCTTTGTTTTGATCTCCTGAAATATATTCTACCCCCTTATCAGTAAGCTCAATTTGATTATTTTTTTCGTCAATAACAAAAAGTAAATCTTCATCTACTTTAGGCATTTCACGATTGTTGTCTTGCATGTAGAAGTTTTCCGTTTTTTGAAGTAGTTGTTTAACCCCCTCTTCACTTAAAAATTTAATAAGTGCTTTGTTTTTTGGAAGACCTCTGTATACCCTAAGTAAAAGAAAACCTCCTTCTTTAGTATTTCCTTCAGTAATTAATTTTTTGGCTTCTGCTAAAACTCCGGTAAGATGTTGACGTTGTTTTTGAACAATATCACCCACTTTTGGTTTAAGCTCATTAAATTCATGACGATCACCTTCTGGTACGGGACCTGAAATTATTAAAGGTGTACGGGCATCATCAACAAGTACGGAATCTACCTCATCCACAATGGCATAATTATGTGGTTTTTGTACTAAGTCTTTTGGTGTATGCGCCATGTTATCTCTTAGATAGTCAAAACCAAATTCGTTGTTAGTACCGTATGTAATGTCAGCATTATAGGCTGCAATTCGTCCCTCAGAATTTGGCTTGTGGTAATCTATACAGTCAACGGATAAACCATGGAACTCAAAAATAGGGGCCATCCACGCACTATCTCGTTTTGCTAGATAATCGTTTACCGTTACCAAATGCACTCCGTTGCCGGTTAATGCGTTAAGATAAACAGGTAATGTTGCTACAAGCGTTTTACCTTCTCCAGTATGCATTTCAGCAATTTTACCTTGGTGCAGTGCAATACCTCCAATAAGCTGAACATCATAATGAATCATGTCCCAGGTTACTTCTTTACCAGCTGCGTCCCAAGAGTTTTTCCAGGTAGCGCTATCACCATCAAGCGTAACATAATCTTTACTACCCGATATTTCTCTGTCAAAAGGAGTAGCGGTTACCGTAAGCGTAGTGTTATTTGTAAAACGTTTAGCGGTTTCTTTAACTACTGCAAAAGCTTCAGGAAGTATATCATTTAAGGTATCTTCCGATATTTTGTAAGCTTCTTCTTTAAGTTTATCTATCTCGCCATAGATATCTTCGTTTTTATCAATATCTGTAGATTCATTTACTTCTTTAGTAAGTACATCAATTTTATCAGTAATTTCTTTACAGTTATCTTTTAATAACTGTTTAAATTGATTTGTTTTATTTCGAAGTTCATCATGCCCCAGACCTTCTAATTGATTTTCAAAAGATTTTATTTTGTCTACTAATGGCTGAAGTTCCTTTACATCTTTCTTAGATTTATCTCCAACAAAAGCCTTTAGTATTGAATTTATAAAACTCATAATCTATAATATGTTTATTTGATTTTTCAAGCGGTTTTGCGCTCTGAATAATCACTGTTTAGGTATGCATTTTTATACCTTACCAAATATCAAAAGGTATTCCATAACTCAAAATAGCCAAAAATACCTGTTAGCCTGCCAAAATTACATAAAAAAAAAGCCTCCAAGGAGACTTTTTTATAGCAAATTTGATAATATTATTAATATTCGTCCTCGTTCCAGAGGTAATCTTCTTCGGTGGGATAATCTGGCCAAATTTCTTCAATAGACTCATATATTTCCCCACCTTCTTCTTCCATTGATTGTAAATTCTCTACAACTTCAAGCGGAGCTCCTGTTCGTATTGAGTAATCAATTAATTCATCTTTGGTGGCCGGCCATGGTGCATCACTTAAATAAGAAGCCAATTCTAATGTCCAGTACATGTTTATAACTAATTTTAATTTTTTGCAAAAATAATTTTTTAAAGCAAACTGCCAAGTTTTTTCAGTCGTTATTGCATAAAAAACTTAACAATTATGTATTTAATAAATTGATAACGAATAAAAAACGAATTTATTAGCCTTTTTTCTCAGGTATCCATTTTGTCTCTTTCGCGTTTAAATCTTTAGACAATTTTCGTGCCAATACAAAAATATAGTCTGAAAGCCTGTTGATATATGCAATAACATTATTTTCAAAAGGCTCTACTTCGTTTAAAGCAGTAACAAGCCTTTCGGCTCTGCGACAAACAGTACGGGCAATATGACAGTATGACACGGTAGTGTGTCCGTGAGGTAAAATAAAATGTGTCATGGGTGGAAGTGAAGCTTCCATAGTATCCATTTCATTTTCTAAAAACGATACATCTTCAGAGGTAATTTTTTCGATGTTTAATCGGCTTTTGCCACTTTTTAAAACCTCTTTTTCAGGGTCCGTTGCCAGAATAGCTCCTACGGTAAAAAGTTTGGCTTGTATTTTATGTAAAACAGTACTATAGTGTTTGTTTATTTCTTGGTCACTAATTAATCCCAGCCAAGTATTAAGTTCATCTACGGTGCCGTAACTATCAATTCTAATATGATGTTTGGGTACACGAGTGCCTCCAAAAAGAGCTGTTGTGCCTTTATCTCCTGTTTTGGTATATATTTTCATAGCTATAGATAAACCGTGTTAAAGGTATGTTTAGGTTAATCTTTTTTTGTTTTAGATTGATAGTCGTCCATAAATCTTTTAGACTTTCTTTTTTTAGATTGTCTTCTATTATTCATCGAAATAAAAAGATAAATTACAGCCAATACTCCAAAAATTATATAAATAGTGTTGTTCATCTGAAGTACATTTAAGAGGGTTAAAGTAATTTCAAAAATACAAAATTTGTATGGGTTCTTTTTTAAGAGCGAATTACAAAATGTTGTTTCTCTTGTTCTTTTCTAAAAAAAAGAACTCCTTGTGAAAAAAAGTCAATTGAAACAGTAATGTTTTTTTGTTTTCTTATTGCATTCCAGCTGTTAAGCTGTTGTGTATTTTCTCGGATATTATTAATGATAATTATAGTACTGGGGTGAATGGCATTAAAATCAATAGTTTTAAAATTGTATGACGGATTTGGCCAACATACTATGTTGTATTTTGATTTTTTTTCGTGTAGATTTTTAAGTTTTTTTTGAATGCTGTTCTGTAAAGCCGATGGGCATTTATTCACATTAACTTGAGAAGGGTTGAAATATACACAACTTATTAAAACAAGGTTCGCGAACTTATCTTTATGAAGTTTTTTTTGACCGTAAATGCACTTAGTAATGTAGCTATAGATAAAAGGGGAGTGCACACCATGATGATTTGTAGACCTAAGTAGAAATTTGATATAAGAAATTATACGGAATATCATTTTTCTGCTAGGCTTCAAGTAATGCGGAAAGTTCAAACCATCGCTCCGTTTTGGTGTCAATATTAGTATTAACATCTTCTAAGAGAATAGAGAGCTCTTTAATTTGTTCTACTGAGAGCGAAGCGTCTAAAAATTGTTTTTGAATTTCTTCTTTTTGCTCTTCTAATTTTTGAATTTCGCGCTCTAGTTTTTTATATTCTTTTTGCTCTTCATGAGAGAGTTTGCCTCCAGTGTTATTGGTTTTCCATGTGTTTTTTGTAGTAGTGGCGGCCTGTTCTTTTTGTTCTCTTTTTTCAATAATCTGACTGTCTTCATACGAGCGGTAATCGGAGTAGTTACCTGGAAAAATTTCAATCTCCGCATTTCCTCTAAAGACAAAAAGGTGATCAACAATTTTATCCATAAAATAACGGTCGTGCGAAACAACGATTAAACATCCGGGAAAATCTAATAAAAAACTTTCTAAAACATTTAGGGTAACAATGTCTAGGTCATTGGTAGGCTCATCTAAAATTAAAAAATTGGGGTTTTGAATTAAAACGGTACATAAATACAGCCTTTTACGTTCTCCTCCGCTTAATTTTTCAACAAAATCATATTGTTTTTTACGGTCAAACAAAAAGCGTTCTAGTAATTGCTGAGCGGAGATTTGTCTGCCTTTTGTTAATGGAATATAATCACCAAAATCGCGAATAACATCAATTACCTTCTGACCTTGCTTAATTTCTATTCCTTTTTGCGTGTAGTACCCAAATTTAATAGTATCACCAATAACAACTTTTCCGTTATCCGCTTTTATTTTGCCTGTTAGAATATTTAAAAAGGTAGATTTTCCAGTACCATTTTTTCCTATAATCCCTATGCGTTCTCCTTTAGTGAAGTTATAATCAAACTGATTTAAAATGGGTTTGTCAGGAAAAGATTTTGAAAGTTTATGTAGTTCTAGAATTTTATTTCCCATGCGGGTCATATTAATTTCTAGCTGAACTTCATGTTCTTGTCTTCGTTTATGTGCTTTTTCTTTTATTTCAAAAAAATCGTCAATTCTAGATTTAGATTTTGTTGTACGCGCTTTGGGTTGTCTGCGCATCCAGTCCAATTCTTTTTTGAATAAAAGTTTTGTTTTATGATTTTCAACAGCTTCTTGCTCTTTTCGGGCTTCCTTTTTTTCTAAGTAATACGAGTAATTACCTTTATAAGAATATAAGTTTCCATTATCTAGCTCTATAATTTCGTTACAAACACGCTCCAAAAAGTAACGATCGTGTGTGACCATAAAAAGGGTCATGTTTTCTTTAGCAAAAAACTTTTCTAACCATTCAATCATTTCTAAATCTAAATGGTTGGTTGGCTCATCCAGCACTAATAAATCAGGTTTGTTAATTAGTGCATTTGCTAGTGTGAGTCTCTTTTTTTGTCCACCAGAAAGCAAGCCAACTTTTACACTTACATCATCTAATTTTAGTTTATAAAGTATTTGCTTGTATTGTGTCTCAAAATCCCAGGCGTTGAAACGGTCCATGGCTTCAAAAGCTTTT
The DNA here is from genome assembly GCA_947493885.1 of uncultured Maribacter sp. GTDB lineage: Bacteria > Bacteroidota > Bacteroidia > Flavobacteriales > Flavobacteriaceae > Maribacter_B. Next base: position 57,370 of record CANLTE010000013.1, on the reverse strand, counting down.
TGGTATGCTTCTTCGTCTTCAGGGTTTTTTAGCGCTTTTTCGTAATTCTTAAGCACTTTTAAAACCTCATTATCCGAGGTAAAAATAGTTTCTTCAATAGTTAAATCAGCATTAAGTTTGGGCTCTTGTTCTAAAAAAGAAACCCGAATACTTTTTCTGTAATTAACTTTACCTGTATCTGGAGTGTCAGCGCCTGACAGAATGTTTAAAATAGAAGTTTTTCCGCTTCCGTTTTTAGCAATTAAGGCAATTTTTTGGTCTTTATTAATTCCAAATGAAAGGTCATTAAAAAGCACTAATTCGCCATACGACTTGCTGATATTTTCTACGGTAAGTAAATTCAAACTGAAAAGGTTTTTTTGATAATAAAAATTACTGCTTATACTTTACAAGCACAGGTAAACGCAATAGAAAAACATATCTAATGCCTAAAGCAAGAACCACAAAGATAATCAAAGGAGAGAATATTTGAATTTTTAAAAGCGCTACAATTAACATAACAACAATGAGCCCTAAAGCTATATAAAGATATTTTTTAATCCAATTAGGGTGTTGATTTTTAACTACATAAAATGCAGCTAACGCGTTTAAAGGAATAGCCCAAAGCAAATTTAAATTACCAGCGGTAGCAGTATGATCTGTTAAAAACCACAAGAAGAAAATTAACAGCCCTGCTAAACCGCTTACAAAGAATAGTCCAAAATCTAACCATTTACTTTGTTTTTTGGCAGTATAATCTTTGTAAGTAACCCATAAAACAACACTAAGCAATAGTATTTGCCAAAACAAGGGCGTTGTTATAAAATTACTGCTTTTAGATTCTTCCGATACCAAAACGGGCTGGTTTTCATCGATAACTAAAGGCTTTCCATTTTTAGAGGTGTTTTGTAATTGATAATATACATATATTGGTAAAAATTGATGTTCCCAATGGGTCGCATCGCTATCTATTACTGAGCCAAGTGCTAGGTCTATTCCAAAGGTAGACCAGGAGTTTAGTTCTAAATTCTGATGAATAAGTTCTCTAAAAGTATATGGTTCTTTAATATGCTTGTAGTTGTAAGTTAGTTTATCTCCTAAAACCTCTTGTAGAATTTCGGGTATTTTGGTAGCACAATTCTCAAATAAAAAATCGTATTTATAATCCTTATTTTCGGGTAAGTGATTTTGAATTAAAAAATTAAGCAGTTGTTGTTTCTCGGTTTGTGATAGGTTTAAAACTTGCTCTTTTACCCAACGCCTTTCTATTCTATATCCTTGAACAAAGTTACTATACCTGTGCATTGCTAAAGAGTACAGTAGCTTTCCACGTGTGAATTTGGTATAAAACCCAGGTGTGTTAAAATCAAAATGACCGTAATTGTATACAACATCGAAGCCTAATTCGTTATCAAGAATGCGTATTGCAGTATGACCAAATTTGGAATGTAGTTCATCGGCTGTACCAATAGTTAGAATACTAATTTTTGAGTCAGGGGAGAGTTCTATTTTTTTTTGTCCGTATAAAATAGTACCTATAAAGAATGAAACAACTAAAAATAAATTTTTAAAACTCATCATGTACGACTTATATAGTTTTACAAATATCAGCATAAAAAAAATGTATTTGCGTTTTAAGATGTTTACTTCTTGTTAAAGTAATTTGATGAAAAATAGATAGACTATAAGTATTCCGGAAAGTTAAATTTAAAATTTGTCTTACTTTTACGCAAAGTACTTGTCATGAAAAAACATATTCCGAATCTTATAACCTTAATGAATTTATTTTGCGGTTGTGTAGCTGTAATTTTCGCAGTTCTTAATCAATTAGAATTTGCTGCTTTTTTTGTTTTTTTAGGAGTTTTATTCGATTTTTTTGATGGTTTTGCTGCCCGGTTATTAAAAGTACAGAGTCCTTTAGGGTTACAGTTAGATTCGCTTGCTGACATGATAACTAGTGGATTGGTTCCAGGTATTGTAATGTTTCAATTATTGGCAATGTCTATGTCCGGCGGATGGAACGTAGATTTGTCTTCTGAAGCTGCTGACGATACTTTTTGGGTAGGATTAAAGATAGCTCCATTGCCTTTTTTAGGTTTTTTAATTACGCTGGCTTCTGGTTATAGGTTGGCAAAATTTAATATTGATGCTGAACAACAATCTTCATTTACAGGTTTACCGACACCTGCAAATACACTTTTAATTTTATCGTTACCCTTAATATTACTCTACCATAATAACGATTTTTTAAACGCAATAATTTTAAATCAATGGTTTTTAATATCGGTTACCTTATTAAGTGCTTTTGTGTTAAATGCTAAAATAAAATTGTTTGCATTAAAATTTAAAAACTGGGGGTTTAAAGATAATGCTGTACGATACATATTTTTAATAGTGAGTTTGGTACTGGTCATAACTATGAAATTTGTCGCTATTCCTGTGATTATTGTGTTTTATATTATTAGCTCTTTATTGAGTAAGCAATAGTTATTTATATGCTGACTAATAAAAGAAAACACCCGGAGGAAAAACCATCGTTACACCCTAGAAATAAGCACCGATTAAGATATAATTTTAAAGAGTTAATTGGGGTTAATCCTGATTTAAAGAGTTTTGTTAAACTAAATGATTTTGGAGATGAATCTATAGATTTTTTTAACCCAAAAGCTGTAAAAGCGCTTAATAAAGGGTTATTAAGGTTGCACTATAATATAGATTATTGGGATATTCCAAATGGTTATTTGTGTCCGCCAATTCCTGGACGCGCTGATTATATTCATAACATTGCGGATTTGATATGTGGTAGCGTAGAAGGTGAAATCCCTGAAAATGTAAAATGTTTGGATATTGGGGTTGGTGCTAACTGCGTTTACCCAATTATTGGTATTTCGGAATATGGATGGACTTTTATTGGCGCTGATATTGATGAAAAAGCAGTAACTTCAGCTATGAAAATTGTTGACAGAAACACCTTTTTGATAAATAATATAAGCATTAAGCATCAGACCAATTCAAGAGATTTTTTTAAAAATATAATCAATGTGGGAGAAAAAATAGATGTATCTATTTGTAATCCCCCTTTTCATGAATCCCTCGCTGATGCTCAAAAGGGTTCAAGACGTAAGTTAAAAAACTTAAAGGGTGAGAAATCTGCAATCCCAAGGTTAAATTTTGGAGGTCAAAGTAATGAGTTATGGTGCGAAGGAGGAGAGGAACGGTTCATGAAAAACATGATTTATCAAAGCAGAAATTACTCAAAACAATGCTTATGGTTTTCTACATTAGTTTCTAAGGAATCTAATGTTCGGAAAATGAAAAAAGTCTTACAGAAAGTAGATGCTTTTACCGTTAAGGTAATACCAATGGGACAAGGAAACAAAAAAAGTAGAATTCTAGCTTGGTCCTTCCTGACGGATAAAGAACAAAATACCTGGAGGCAAAAATGGAAGATTGGTTATAAAAATTCTGGACTAAATTCTTAATGAGTGTTTAAAAATCCAACTTTTTTTTACGGAGCTCAAAGTTTTGACCTAAATATACTTTACGTACCATTTCATCAGCTGCTAAATCTTCTGGAATACCAGATTTTAGAATACCTCCTTCAAACATTAAATATGAACGTTCAGTAATAGCAAGTGTTTCTTGCACGTTGTGATCGGTAATCAAAATCCCAATATTTTTATCTTTTAGTTGAGCAACAATACGCTGAATGTCTTCAACTGCTACAGGGTCTACACCAGCAAAAGGTTCATCAAGAAGAATAAATTTAGGGTCAGTTGCCAAAGCGCGAGCAATTTCAGTACGTCTACGCTCTCCTCCAGAAAGTAAATCTCCTCGGTTTTTACGAATATGGCCTAGTCCAAACTCTTCTATTAGGGATTCCATTTTCATGAGCTGTTCTTTTTTACTCAACTTTGTAAGCTGAAGAACACTTAAAATGTTTTTTTCGATTGTAAGTTTCCTAAAAACCGAAGCTTCTTGCGCTAAATATCCAATGCCATTTTGCGCTCTTTTGTACATCGGAAAATTGGTGATTTCCATATCATCTAAGTAGATATGCCCTCCATTGGGTTTAACCAAGCCCACAATCATATAAAATGACGTAGTTTTTCCTGCACCATTTGGGCCTAATAATCCAACAATTTCTCCTTGATTAACTTCTAAAGAAATGCCTCTTACTACTTTTCGCCCTCTATAGGCCTTCATTATATTATCTGCTCTTAGCTTCATGTTTTCAAATCTAAACCTAATTGGTTTTTAACGAAAGTAATTATATTAATTTTAACCTTCTTGCTGTTCTAACGCCTCCCAATACTCGTACGCTCTTCGTAAATGCGGAACCACAATTGTACCTCCTACTAAGGTGGCAATACTCAGGGTTTCCATAACTTCTTCTTTTGAAGCGCCTTCGTTATAAGAACTTTCTAGGTGATATTTTACACAATCATCGCATCGCAAAACTGCCGAAGCAACAAGACCTAATAGTTCTTTAGTTTTTACATCTAAAGCACCTTTAGCATAAGCATTAGTGTCTAAATTAAATATGCGCTTAATAATTTTGTTGTTATCGGATAATAATTTATCGTTCATTTTAGAACGATAGGCATTAAATTCTTCAATTTGATTAGGCATTCTTTTTCAATTTTTTAGCTTCTTTACGCAGTACATAGCCCGAAATGTAAATACTTACTTGATAAAGGATTAAAATTGGTACAGCAACAACAATCTGACTTGCCACATCTGGTGGCGTAATAACTGCAGAAAGAATTAATACTATCACGAGTGATATTTTTCGATATTTTTTTAAAATTTCCGGTGTAACTAAACCAATTTTGGTTAAAAAGAAAATAATAATAGGTAACTCAAAAATAAGCCCACAAGCAATAACAGAAGCTCTAACGGTGGAGATATACGAAGCCAAATCAATATCATTAAAAACCTCTGCACTTACAGAATATCTACCTAAGAAATTAAGGGAAAGCGGTGTAACTATATAGTAGCCAAACAACACTCCTAAAAAAAACAGAATTGAAGCAATAAAAATGAAGCCTTTAGAATTTCTGCGTTCCTTTTCATAAAGACCTGGACTTATAAATTTCCACATTTCATATAATATGAAAGGGAAACCAATGATAAAGCCAGCCCAAATAGAGGTCCAGATGTGAGCCGAAAATTGTCCTGCCATTACTCTACTCTGTATTCTAAACATGGGTTCATCACTACAAAAAGCTTCGCTAAAACCTAACATTTTAGAAAGCTTGCAGAAAATATCGTAAGTTGGAAAATCTGGTTTTTTAGGACCAAAAATAACAGTGTCAAAAATAAAATCAGGAACACAAAAAGCAACACTTCCTATAATAACTACCGCTAAAGTTGCTCGTATTAGGTGCCAACGCAATTCTTCTAAATGGTCTAAAAAAGACATTTCATTTGGCTCAACAGTATTTTTTTTGCCCATTATAGTATTCCTTCATTAATTAGGTTGTGTAAATGTACAACCCCAACATATTTGTTTTCTTCTACGGCTAGTAATTGTGAGATACCATTAGTTTGCATAGCTTCCAAAGCTTTGATAGCTAAAACACTATTTTCAATGGTCTGCGGATTTTTGGTCATAATATCTTTTGCGGTTAAGCCATTAATATTATCATACTTGTTAAGCATTCTTCGAATATCACCATCAGTAACAATACCTACAATTTTATTTTCTTTAATAACTGCGGTAACACCAAGCATTTTTTCAGAAATTTCTACAATAACCTCTCTAATATCTGAATCTTCATCAACTTGAGGTTTTTCATTGTTTTCAACAATATTGGAAACTCTTAAATATAATCTTTTACCCAAAGCTCCGCCAGGGTGATATTTAGCAAAGTCTGCACTACTAAAACCTCTAAGTTCTAAAAGACATACTGCAAGAGCATCTCCCATTACCAATTGTGCGGTTGTACTTGTTGTTGGGGCTAAATTGTTAGGGCACGCCTCTTTGTTTACAAAAGTATTAAGCACAAAAGTGGCTTGTTTTCCTAAAAAAGAATCAGGATTTCCGGTAATACCAATTAGGTTGTTTTTGCCTCTTTTAATAAGAGGAACTAACATTTTAATTTCTGGCGTATTTCCACTTTTAGATAGACATATGACAACATCGTTTTTTTGGATGGTTCCTAAATCTCCATGAATAGCATCCGCTGCATGCATAAAAATCGCTGGAGTACCAGTAGAATTAAGAGTGGCTACAATTTTGGTGGCTATTATTGCACTTTTTCCAATTCCTGTAACTACAACTCTCCCTTCTGATTTTAGAATGCAGTTAACTGCATCACAGAAATTGTCATCTAGTAAAGAAATTAAGTTATTAATGGACACACCTTGTAACTCAATTGTTTTTTTTGCTAGTGCTAATATTGTTTTAGTGTTGCTCAATGTATTATTTGAATTATAGGTTGAAAACCTAAAAGAATGTATTATATTTAAGTTGACAAAATTACGTAATCTTAATTTTATAAGATATTTATAGGTTAAGAAATTGATTTGTTGTTTTAATAAATCTAAAAGTTAGGTTTTATGCGTATTTTTATACGTCTATTTAACCATTAACATTAAATATTATTGAAGTTTGATTGATATTGATTTGCACGGGTCTTTAAAAAAGTATTTTGGGTTTTCCCAATTTAAAGGTCTTCAAGAAGAGGTAATTACAAACATTTTAAAGGGAAATAACAGTTTTGTTATTATGCCAACAGGTGGCGGAAAGTCGCTCTGTTACCAATTACCAGCTCTAATGCAAGAAGGAACAGCAATAATTGTTTCTCCATTAATAGCCTTAATGAAGAATCAAGTTGATGCTATTAGAGGAGTCTCTTCAGAGTATGGTATTGCACATGTTTTAAATTCGTCGTTGAATAAAACGGAAGTAAAACAGGTAAAAGAAGATATTGTAAATGGAGTAACAAAATTACTATACGTTGCTCCTGAATCCCTGACGAAGGACGAATATGTAGATTTTTTAAAATCGGTTAAATTATCTTTTGTTGCCGTAGATGAAGCGCACTGTATTTCGGAGTGGGGGCACGATTTTAGACCAGAATACCGTAATCTTAAAACTATTGTTGAACGGTTAGGGGATAATATTCCAATGATTGGTCTTACTGCTACCGCGACTCCAAAAGTTCAAGAAGATATTATTAAAAATTTGGGTATAACTGGTGCTAAAGTGTTTAAAGCATCATTTAATAGGCCAAATTTATTTTATGAAGTACGGACAAAAACAGCAAATGTTGATGCTGATATTATTCGTTTCATAAAGCAAAACCAAAATAAATCAGGTGTTATTTATTGCTTGAGTAGAAAAAAGGTTGAAGAACTTGCTCAAGTTTTACAGGTAAACGGAATTAGTGCTGTGCCATATCACGCAGGTTTTGATGCTAAAACAAGAGCAAAATATCAAGATATGTTCTTGATGGAAGATGTTGATGTTGTTGTAGCTACTATTGCATTTGGTATGGGAATAGATAAGCCAGATGTTCGTTTTGTGATACATTACGATATTCCTAAGAGTATTGAAAGTTATTACCAAGAAACAGGAAGAGCAGGAAGAGATGGTGGCGAAGGTCATTGTCTTGCTTTTTATTCATACAAAGACATTGAAAAACTGGAAAAGTTCATGTCTGGAAAGCCGGTTGCAGAACAGGAAATAGGTAACGCGTTACTTCAAGAAGTGGTGGCCTATGCGGAAACGTCAATGTCGCGAAGAAAATTTATGCTTCATTATTTTGGTGAGAGTTTTGATGAGGTTAATGGCGCAGGGGCTAATATGGATGATAATACTCGTAACCCAAAACCAAAACAGGAAGCCAAAGACGATTTGGTAAAGTTAATTACCGTGGTGAAAGGCACCGTGGAAAAGTTTAAATCAAAAGAAATTGTAAAAGCCCTAACAGGTACAACAAATGCGCTTATCACTTCTCATAAAACCAATGAAAAGCCATTTTTTGGTATAGGCTCCGATCAAAAAGAGGGACATTGGATGGCGTTAATTAGGCAATCACTTGTTGCTGGATATCTTAAAAAAGAAATTGAGCAATATGGAATTTTAAAGTTGACGAAAAAAGGAGAAGCTTATTTAAAAAATCCTATATCTTTTATGATGACTAAGGATCATGAATATAGCAAAGCACATAGTGATGCCATTGTAGGAGCAGCCAAAGCAGGAAGAGCATCCGATGGAAAACTTTTAAAACAACTTAAAGATTTAAGGAAAAAACAGGCGGATAAATTGGAAGTACCCCCGTTTGTAGTTTTTCAAGATCCATCGTTAGAGGATATGGCTTTAAAGTATCCTATAACAATGGAAGAGATGCTTAATATTCATGGAGTAGGTGAGGGTAAAGCAAAAAAATATGGAAAACCATTTATAGAGTTTATTACCGCGTATGTTGAAGAAAACGATATTTTAAGGCCAGATGATTTGGTTGTGAAAAGTACTGGGGCAAACTCAGGTCTTAAGTTGTATATTATTCAAAATGTGGATAGAAAATTAGCTTTAAGTGATATTGCTTCGGCTAAAGGTTTGGAGACACCAGAACTTATAAAAGCTATGGAGCAAATTGTATTTAGTGGTACAAAGCTAAATATTGGTTACTGGATAGATGAAGTTTTGGATGAAGACCAACAGGAAGAGTTACATGATTATTTCTTAGAAGCAGATACCGATAGTATTGAAGCTGCAATGGAAGAATTTGATGGTGATTATGAAGATGAGGAATTACGATTATATCGTCTTAAATTTATGAGCGAAGTTGCACATTAAGAGACGCTTAGAATAAATAAAAAAGAGGTTTAAACATGTTTAAACCTCTTTTTTATTTACGGGTGCTACTTCCCTTGGGAAAATATAGCTACCTACATATACAATTTTAGTGACATATGATTTCTAAAAATTGCATTTATAAACCTACCAGTGTTACAGCTATATTTGTAAACATAAGTTTTATGGGTTAGCAGCTTTACTTTTAGATTTTGTACGCTTTAATTGTCGCTGAATTTTTTTGATGGCAGATTCAATTGACTTTTCGGGTTCTATAATGTTATATTCCCCCCAAAAATCCGGGTCAGAAAAACCAATTGCTTCATCACTTAAAATAATTGTGGATTTTATTCTTTCTTTAGCTTTTGGGAGGTTGTTTTCAAGATTTTTTTCCCAATCGGTAACTGCCATTTCACACGTCATAGTGTATATAGAATTGAATAATCTTTTGTCCCAATTCACTTTAAAGGTTAATAAAACATTACTGTAACCGTAGTGCCATTTTCCATCTTTTTCTCTATAATCTACTCTATAGGCGACTTCGGTGGGCCATACCTTAGCATTGCTAGGTTTTCTACGAACAAATAGCCTTGACGCTAACTCGCTATTAGTAATATTTAAAGCATAAATGGCACTTGTTAATACTTTATTTTTTGCATCTATATATAATTCTCCTTTATACAACTGTTCAGCAATGCCTGGGTATTGTTTAAAGCTAATGATATAAACGGATTTGTTATTAACAATGGTAGAACCACTATAGGAAAACATATATTTATCCAACGTTTCTTCCGAAAATATAAGCTCTGGGTACTTCATAACATCAATGTATAAAGCATTAAAAGGACCGCCTTGCAGTTTTAGGGCTACAGTATCAAGTTTGCTATAATCAGTACTCTTTCTGGCTTTGTACAGTTGTACGGCATCTTTTTTATAAGACGTATATGGAGATTTGTATATGTTAACAACTGCTTCAGAAAGGGATACGTTTCGTTTTCTTTTTTTAATGGTCTCCCTGTAAAATGCAGTCATTAAGGTAGGGTCATCAAAATAATTGTCGGCACGCAGTTTTAGCGTTTGTTTAACTAAATCTTTGGCATCTTTTGGGATACTAATATTTACTTCCGATAATACCGTAACAGAGACCTCCATATATATTTTCGAGTTTTTGCCTTTAAACTCACTTAAAGGTATTGTTCTGGGTTTATATCCAAGGAAGGAAACATCAACAATAGCATCTGTAATGTTTGTAGGAATTTTTAGTGCAAATTCACCTTCTGAATTGGTAACCGTGCTAATATTAGTTCCTTTAACGGTTAGCGTAGCAAATACTAAAGGTTTTTTAGAATCCTTATCAAGAACATCTCCTTTGTATTCATTAAAGGTTATTTGTTCATCTTGTTGAGCATACGTAGAAACTCCAACAAATAGTAATAATAATATAGCCAGAACAAACGATTTTTTTCTGCGGAATATAATATTTGGTGTCATAACTTCTTCTGTTATAATTAAATTTAAATGTTGTAAAGTGATATGTGTAACTAAGTTAGTGATTTTAAGGCAGATAATGGATGGATTTTTAGAGTTTTTCGGAGAGACTTAGTCATGGGTTTTAGACGAGTCATTTACCAAACGTTTAATCTCATTAAGTTCATCAGATGTGATGTCTCTCCATTTGCCAATTGGCACATCTAATTTGATATTCATAATACGCGTACGTTTCAATTTTTTTACATCGTATCCCAAATATTCACACATGCGCCTAATTTGCCTATTAAGCCCTTGAGTAAGAATGATTTTAAACTGATACTTACTAATTTCTTCTACTACGCATTTTCTTGTAACGGTGTTTAAAATTGGAATACCATTACTCATTTTACTAATAAATGTTGAGGTTATAGGCTTGTCGACAGTAACTATATATTCTTTTTCGTGATGGTTTCGAGCTCTTAAAATTTTGTTTACAATATCACCATCGTTCGTTAAAAAAATAAGTCCTTCGCTGGGTTTGTCCAATCGTCCAATTGGAAAAATTCTTTTAGGATAATTAATAAAGTCAATGATATTATCTTTTTCAACTCTGGTATCTGTAGTACAAACAATACCTATTGGTTTATTAAAAGCCAGATAAACAGGCTGCTCTTTGGGTTCGGAAATAAGTTCTCCATCTACTTTAACAATATCGTCCTCTGATACCTTAGTACCCATTTCAGGTACTTTTCCGTTAATAGTAATCCTGCCTTGATCCAATAGTTTGTCAGCTGCTCTGCGAGAACAATAACCAACTTCACTGAGGTATTTATTTATTCGAGTTGTTTTGGGCTCATTCATTGGGATGCAAATTTAGCCTTTTACATTTCTTTTTACAAGGAGCCTACTTCTGAAGATTATTAATTTTTAACTAACCAAAGGGTCTATTTTATATCTATTTTTTTCTATTTAACTCATAGTTATAGATTTCTCTTCCCAGCGCGGCTAAAAACGGAAGCCCTATTTTGTTATATTCATAAGTGTCGTCATTGAATATTTTATTTTTGTTAACCAGTATTGTTGCGGTAAGCATAAAATCAATATTATTTTTAGTATCCCTTATGTAAGCACAGTCAGTTAGTGTTCCGTATGCAAAACCAACTTTGTTGTATATTTTAATATGCTCTGGAATTTTTTCTTCGGAATCACCGTACATAAAAAATTTGCAATATCCATCTGGGTATTTGTCATTGTTATAGCCTGCATTTTTTGGTAAAACACACATGGCATCCAATAAAAAATTAAGTTGATTTTTGTTAAGATTAAGTTTTTTTGACTCCACATATTTTTCAGGAAAAATAATTCGCTTTAATAATTCATGTTGATCATGCAAAGGAAAATGGTTTTTTAGTGAAAAATCAAAAGGCTCACCCATATATTCATCATCTTCGTAATAACCAATACCTTTTTTTATTCTCTTTAAATCCAGTGGTTTTGCGGAGGTGTTTATGATAGACTCAGAACTGGATATTGTAGAATCGTTTAAATAAATAATTAAGGGCTTTGTGGTAATGTCATGTTCTTCTATACCCAATTGATGCGAAATTCTTGTATTGTGTATTCCAATTTTTTTTAGCCTGTTATTAATAGCATCTTCACCTAAAAACTCAAATAGTCTATTATATGCAGCGTTATCGCTTATAACAAATATCTTGACAATTTCTTTTGCAAAAGTGGTTTCTATGGAGTCGCCTTCAATATAAAACGTAGTATTCCGATTTAAGGTGTCGATGCCACTTAATTTATCTAAAGCTAAAACAGCTATAGGTAATTTTACTGAGCTGGCAGGGTAAAAATAATTGTTAGCGTTCACCTGAAAATCAAAATCCTTAAAGCTAATACTATCTTTAATTCGGTTTATTTGGGTGTAACGTATTTGCACTTCATAATCTGCAACACTATCCATTACTTTTTTTATGTAAGGGTTGTTGGTGTTTAAAACGTGTTTAAGAGGGTTTATACTTTCTCGATTGGTATTGCAAGAAGTAAGAAACAATACAATACCAAAAAGGTAAAATAGAGGATTTTTTTTATTCATAAACTTGACCTCTATGTGGCTTTAATTTATCACGAACGTTAATCATATTACTTTCGTCAACCACCATATATGCAATACTATGCATATCGTTAACATTTTCGTGCCCAGTGATTTCAGGAGTGATTTTCTCTAAAGTAATATATTCTTTAAGATGAATTTCATGATGTATTGCAGTTTGCGCTGCCGCAGGACCTTTAAAATCCCAAATAAGTTTAATTTGTCTCGCCACTATTTAATGATATTTGTAAGATTAAAGGTAGCTATTTTTAAAGTTTATAACTTAAAAATTGTTAATGAATAAAGGTAACGCTTGTTAAGCATTAACTTATTGTTACTTTTGTGAGATGTTTAGTTTGAAATTGAATACTTTTTTGAAAATAAAATTACGCTTCTTATTATCTTTTGGAATATTGTTATTGGTTTTTTCCTGTAGTAAATTTTGGAAGAAAAAAGAAGAGGGGAAACCCTTGGCTAGAGTAGGTGAGTCTTATTTGTATATTGAAGATGTTGCTCCTTTTTTAAATAAAGGAATTTCCAAAGAAGACAGCACCACCTTAGTTAATGGATATATAAACAATTGGGCTGCTAAACAAATATTACTTTCAAAATCCAAAATTAACCTTCCTGAAGAAAAATTAACAAAATTTGATGCTTTGGTGGATGAGTACAAAACTGATTTGTACACCAGAGCTTATAAAGATGCACTAATTCAAAAAGGCACAGATTCTGTAATTACAAACCATCAGTTGAATTCGTTTTACGAAACTCAGAAAGAAAATTTTAAGCTTAAAGAAAGAGTTGTTAGATTGCGTTTTATTGAGCTGCCAAAACAATTTATTGATAAAGATGTTGTAATTCAGAAATTAAAAGATTTTGAAAAAGAAGATGTTAGGTATTTAGATTCTGTAGGTGTGCAATTCAAAAAACTAAATTTTAACGATTCTATCTGGGTAACAGCTTCAAGAGTAATTCAGGAAATAGCACCCTTAACATTTGAAAATCAGGATAAGTACTTAAAAAAATCACAATTTTTTGAATTGGAGGATTCAATAGGGGTATATTTGGCAAAAATAGTTGAGGTAAAAGAAATTAATGATGTAGCACCCCTTTCATTTGTAGAGCCCACCATTAGGCAGGTAATATTAAATCGAAGAAAATTGGCTTATATGAGGCAAATAGAAACAGAGGTTATAGACGAAGCCATTAAAGAAAAAGAATTTGAAGTATATGTTAATGATAAATAAAAGAATACTATTCCTGACATTTTTAATGGTCACAGGTTTAATTACAGCACAGGAGACAGAGTTGCCAGATACTCAGGTTGAACCACAAGAGCCCGTAATGGAGGCTAGTTTGGATATTAAAAAAGATACCGTTAAAAAAACGTTTAAAAAGTTAAAACTTGATGGTATTTCAGCGGTTATCGGAGATTATGTAATCTTAGAATCCGATATTGAAAAAACCTTTATAGATTTAAAAAGTCAAGGAGCTTCAACCGAAGATATTACCCGTTGCAGTTTATTGGGTAAATTAATGGAAGATAGGTTGTATGCTCACCAAGCGGTGCAAGATAGTATATTGGTTTCAGACGATGAAGTAAATGCTACAGGTGAAAGACAATTACAATCTTTAGTACAACAAGTAGGTTCTATAGAAAAAGTGCTCAAGTTTTATAAAAAAGAAGATGAGCAAAGTTTTAGAGAGGAGCTTTTTAAAATAAATAAGCTTCGTATGTTGTCAGAAAAAATGCAGCAGAGCATAGTCGGAGAAATAGAAATAACACCAGAAGAGGTGAGACAGTTTTTTAGTAAAATACCAGAAAACGAACGCCCTGTTTTTGGAGCAGAAATGGAAATTTCTCAAATAGTAAAAGAAGCAAAACCTTCGGAAAAGGAAATTCAAAAAGTAATAGATAAGCTTAATGGTATAAAAGCGGATGTTGATGATAATGGGTCAAGTTTTAGTGTAAAGGCAATTTTATACTCTCAAGACCCAGGTTCAAAATCTAAAGGAGGGTTGTATAATGGTATAACTAGACAATCTGGATTTGTAAAAGAATTTAAGGATGTTGCATTTAGTTTAAAAGAAGGGGAAGTTTCAGAACCTTTTGAAACGCAATTTGGATATCACATAATTTATATCGAAAAAATTAGAGGTCAAGAGTTGGACTTGCGACATATATTGTTGCAACCCGAAATATCTGAAGAGTCATTACTTGAAGCAAAAAAAGAGTTAGATAGTATTCGTGTTAAACTTCTAAACAATGAGTTTACTTTTGCTGAGGCTGCGCTTAACTTTTCAGATGAAAAAGAAACAAAATTTGATGGAGGTTTATTAAGAAACCCTGCAACTTTAGATTCTAGATTTGAGCTTACTAAAATGGAGCCTACCTTTTATAATCAAATTAGAAATTTGAAAGATAATGAGGTTTCTAATCCAATTTTAGAAAAAGACCCACGTGGCGGAGCAACAAAGTACAAAATTTTGAAAATCACGAATAGGTATGATGAGCATACGGCAGATTATGCAAAAGATTACACTAAAATTAAACAGTTAGCACTTACAGAAAAGCAATTTAATGCCATTAAAGAGTGGATGGCAGAGCACATTAAAGATACTTATGTAAGTGTTGGTGAAACACATAAAGAGTGTGATTTTTCAAATAATTGGGTTAAGGAATAAATAAAGTTCATGTCAGACGTTACTGCAATTCAAAATCTTGTAGCCAAGCATAAGGCGCTTAAGCAAGAAATAGGAAAAATTATTATAGGTCAAGAAGCAGTAATAGACCAAATCCTGTTATCAATATATACAGGTGGGCACTCATTGTTAATAGGTGTTCCTGGGTTAGCAAAAACCTTAATGGTGAATACCATTGCCCAAACTTTAGGTTTAGACTTTAAACGTATTCAATTTACGCCAGACCTTATGCCAAGCGATATTCTTGGAAGTGAGGTTTTAGATCAAAACAGGACATTTAAGTTTATTAAAGGCCCTATTTTTTCTAATATTGTTTTGGCGGATGAAATTAATAGAACTCCTCCTAAAACTCAAGCAGCATTATTAGAAGCTATGCAAGAGCGTGCGGTTACTATTGCAGGGCAACAGCATAAATTAGATTTACCCTATTTTGTTTTAGCAACTCAAAATCCTATTGAGCAGGAAGGCACATACCCTTTACCAGAAGCGCAATTAGATAGGTTTATGTTTGCTATAGAATTGGAGTATCCCTCAATTGAAGAAGAAATACAAGTAGTAAAAAGTACTACCAATGATAACACGGTAAGTATTGATGCTCTTTTTAATGCAATGGAAATTCTGGAAGTACAACACTTAGTACGTCGCATACCTGTACCAGATAATGTTGTGGAATATGCCGTAAAACTTGTAAATAGCACAAGACCAAACTTAGAAACGGCAACAGCCTATGTTAAACAGTATATTGATTGGGGGGCAGGACCTAGAGCATCTCAAAATTTAATACTTGGAGCCAAAGCACATGCAGCAATAAATGGAAAATTTTCTCCAGACATTGAAGATGTAAAAGCAGTTGCAATTGGTATACTTCGCCATCGAATTATTAAAAACTACAAAGCAGAGGCGGAAGGTATTTCGGAAAATCAAATAATTACAAGCCTTTTTTAGAGACGTAAAATCTATAATATTTAAGGGAGTACCATTTTGATAACATCGCATGTTTTATTTGTTGGTTTTTTCTCCTTTTAAAAAAAAATATTTTTTTAGTTCAGCACTTTTGAGTAAATAAACATTTTACAGCATCATATTTTATTAATAATTCAATTTTCATCACTTTTTCTGTTAAAAAAGCAATTATTTTATTTAAAAATAGTACTATAATAATTTCATATAATACGTTAATGTATTCTCGTCATTATTTTTAAATCTTTGCATTAAATTCGTATTTTGCGTCGCTTTTTAGAGCAAAATATAATCACCATTTGGCATTGTAATATTTGATTTAATGAAAGGGAGAATACGCTTGTAATAAACGTTAGGACACTGTTCCATTTATAGATTACTTGTCAAGCCAATATAACATTGAAATAATTCTTTTATGAACTACAACGATTACATCAAAGAAATCGAAGAAAGAAAAGCTCTAGGACTTCATCCTAAGCCAATTGATGGAGCTGAATTATTAAGCGAAATTATTTCGCAAATCAAAGATTCAGGTAACGCCCATCGCGAAGATTCTCTTAAGTTTTTTATTTATAACACTTTGCCAGGAACTACCAGTGCTGCTGGAGTAAAAGCAAAATTTTTAAAAGAAATTATTCTTGGTGAGTCTGTTTTAGAAGAAATTTCACCAGCTTTTGCGTTTGAGCAATTATCTCACATGAAAGGTGGCCCATCAATTGAAGTATTATTAGACTTAGCTTTAGGAAATGATGCAGGCATTGCTGCAGAGGCTGCTAAAGTTTTAAAAACTCAGGTATTCCTTTATGAAGCAGATACGGATCGTTTAGAGGAGGCAATGAAAGCAGGAAGTGCTATTGCAAAAGAAATTATAGAAAGTTATGCGAAAGCAGAATTCTTTACAAAACTTCCAGAAGTAGAAGAAGAAATAGAAATCGTTACTTATATCGCTGGTGTTGGAGATATTTCTACAGATTTATTATCGCCAGGTGCAGATGCACACTCAAGATCAGACCGCGAATTACATGGTCAGTGTATGTTTGAGCATAATAAAGAAATGCAAAAAGAAGTGTTGGCTTTAAAAGAGCAGCACCCAGATAAACGTGTTATGTTAATCGCGGAAAAAGGCACTATGGGAGTGGGGTCTTCTAGAATGTCTGGTGTAAATAACGTAGCCTTATGGACAGGAGTTTCTTCAAGCCCTTATGTACCGTTCATAAATATAGCACCAGTAATTGCTGGTACTAATGGTATTGCACCAATTTTCTTAACAACAGTTGGGGTAACTGGTGGTATTGGTATTGATCTTAAAAACTGGGTTACTAAAAAAGACGAAAGCGGTAAAACCGTTTATGATGCAGATGGAGAACCAGTTTTAGAGCAAGTATATACTGTAGATACAGGTACAATACTTACTATAAATACAAAAGAGAAAAAATTATATAAAGACGGTAAAGCCGTTAAAGATATTTCTACAGCATTAACACCTCCAAAAATGGAGTTTATTAAAGCTGGGGGATCATACGCCGTTGTTTTCGGTAAAAAATTACAAACTTTTGCATGTAAAGCTTTAGGGATAGATGTACCTCAAGTATATGCTGCTGCAAAAGAAGTTTCTATAGATGGGCAAGGTTTAACTGCCGTTGAAAAAATATTCAACAAAAATGCAGTAGGAACCACACCAGGAAAAACATTACATGCTGGATCTAATGTTAGAGTAGAAGTTAATATTGTAGGTTCTCAGGATACTACAGGATTAATGACCTCTCAAGAGTTAGAGATGATGGCAGCAACCGTTATTTCTCCTATTGTAGATGCGGGTTACCAATCGGGTTGTCATACTGCTTCGGTTTGGGATGATAAGTCTAAGGCTAATATTCCAAGATTAATGAGTTTTATGAACGACTTTGGTTTAATTACAGGTCGTGATCCTAAGGGGAAATACTTTCCAATGACCGATGTTATTCATAAAGTATTAAATGATATCGCTGTAGATGATTGGGATGTTATTATTGGTGGAGATTCGCATACACGTATGGCGAAAGGAGTAGCATTTGGAGCAGATTCAGGAACAGTTGCTTTAGCATTAGCAACAGGTGAAGCTACTATGCCAATTCCGCAGTCTGTAAAAGTAACCTTTAAAGGGAATATGAAGCCGTACATGGACTTCCGTGATGTAGTACATGCTACGCAAGAGCAGATGTTAAATCAGTTTGGAGGAGAAAATGTTTTTCAGGGAAGAATCATTGAGGTGCATATAGGTACCTTAACTTCAGATGAAGCCTTTACATTTACAGATTGGACGGCTGAGATGAAAGCAAAAGCATCTATCTGTATATCTGAAGACGATACATTAGCAGAATCATTAGTAATTTCTAGAGATCGTATCCAAATTATGTTAGATAAGGGTATGGATAACGATAAGAAAGTATTGCAAGGATTAGTAGATAAAGCAAACAAGCGTATTGCAGAGTTAAAATCTGGAGAAAGACCAGCTTTAAAACCAGATGCAGATGCGGAGTACCATGCAGAAGTGGTAATTGACTTAGACAAGATTGTGGAGCCAATGATTGCGGATCCAGATGTAAATAACGAAGATGTATCTAAGCGTTACACACACGATAACATTCAGCCATTATCTTTCTATGGAGGTACTAAAAAAGTAGACTTAGGATTTATTGGGTCTTGTATGATTCATAAAGGGGATATGAAAATTTTAGCACAAATGCTTAAAAATGTTGAAGCACAACAAGGAGAAGTAGTATTTAATGCACCTTTAGTAGTAGCACCACCAACATACAATATTGTAGATGAGCTAAAAGAAGAAGGCGATTGGGAAATATTAGAAAAATACTCTGGTTTTGTGTTTGATGATGATGCACCAAAAGGATTAGCACGTACTAAGTATGAAAACATGTTATACTTAGAGCGTCCTGGGTGTAACTTATGTATGGGGAACCAGGAAAAAGCAGAACCAGGAGATACGGTAATGGCAACATCTACACGTTTATTCCAGGGAAGAGTTGTGAGAGATGCAGCAGAGAAAAAAGGGGAGTCTTTATTATCATCAACACCAGTGGTAGTACTATCTACTATTTTAGGAAGAACACCTACTATGGAAGAGTACGAAGCAGCTGTAGAAGGTATTGTATTAACTAAGTTCAAACCATCACAGAAGCAATTAGTGAGCTAGTTTTAGGTTACGATTATAATATTTTAAAAAGTCCGAGTTTTTAAGCTCGGACTTTTTGCTTTTTAATGTTACTGGAATCCTTAACGTTTATTTTCCAGAAAGTAATTTATAAAATAAAAAGAATAGCGATTTGAATTTTTACTCAAATCGCTATTATTGATAAACGTTAATATCAATGGTATTTATATTCTTACCTCTGATTTATGTAAACTCACTACAACTAGAACTGCAATTCCATTTATCCAATAGTAATAGGCATCTATTCCCTCGAATGAAAAAATAAACGGTGCAATAATAAACACTATTGCGACAAAAAAATCTACAATTAAATGCATTTTATATGAAATCACTTTAAATACTCCTAAATGATGGTCTGTTAGTAATGTTAAAATAAAAGCAGCTATTCCTGTTGCAACTGAAAGTTGTAAAGCTAAGGGGTTTGTATTTCCTAGCCCAAGTAGAAAGGGAAGTACAGCTGGTACTATTGCTACAGGATAATCTAAAAATGCGTGTATTCTTTTGGTTATAAATTTCATAATTTCAGTATTTAATTGTGAGTCTTGCTAAGCTTTTTCCAATTTTTATCAGCAACACTTTTTAATTTAGTATGATTGTTTTCAGCCAACCAAAGTTGTTTTGCATCGAGTTCAACATTGTTTAAATACAAATAGTATTTTCCATCTTCTACTAAAAATTTGTTTGGGTCAATTCTAAATTTTGCTCCTGCATAACATCCAAATGCACAAAAACCACCATACTGAGGGAGATATTTCTCTGGATTATTATCAAATGTTGCTTTTTGTTCTGAAGATGTGAAGTAGTAAACTACTTTATTGTATTCCGATTTATAAGCTTTGTTGCCTTGTTGAGCTAATTCTAAATCTAGGTATGAAACAGGACTGTAACCTTCTAATGCTATACTACTATTATCAACGTTATTTGCCATTTTATCTTGAGCAAATACTGCTGAATTCATTATTAATACTAATCCTAAAACTGCTGTTTTTATTAAATTTTTCATTTTACTTTTTTTTTATTGTTATTTATTATCCAAAGCTTCGTCGCGGGCTTTTCATTAAGATTATCCACAGGACAATTTCTTAACATTCAGCCCTATTCTGCGTTGAAGTATTCTTCTTGAATTACTTTTCCTTCATCATTCCAAATTCTACGAATGATTTCGTGCCAGTAAATCTTACTGCCGTCTTTCATTTCGAAATCGAATGTAAATTCTGAAGCTGATACATTTCTATCTACAATAGAATGATGATGTGTTATACCATTTACTTTTGCAATTGAACTGGCAAAACTTTCCATTTTTGTAATCATTTCTGGTTTGCCTGTGGTTCCTCCATTTCCGTAATCTGAGGTGTTAGCATTGTCGGCAAAGAATTCTTTTACAGCATCGACAATAGCACCTTGAGAAACTACTGCATCCATTTTTAGTACTTGTTCTTTAATATCCATCTTGATTGTTTTTATCATTATACAATGCAAAGATGCGAGAGATAGGAAATTTAAATGCTACAAAAAAAGGACTAAGAATTGTACTTTTTCAATTTGAATTCCGTGGGCGTGACTTTGGAATAATGTTTAAAGAATCTCGAAAAATGATTTGGTTCTTCAAACCCTAGTTGTCTAGAAATTGACGCAATGGACTGTCCTTCTAAAATCATTAATTTAGCAGAATTGATTAATTCTAAACGTATGAGTTGCCCTAAAGTAGTATTCATTTTAGCTTGAACTTTATTAGATAACACTTTTATTGAAAGGTTCATTTTATTAGCATAAAACTCAAGTGATCTCTCATGTGTATGATATTTTTGTAGAAGTTCTAAAATATCTTGTGAGAACAAATCTCTATTTTTAAAATCGAAATTTTTTCTAAATTGTTTTGGTGTTTGGCCAACTGAGTTTTTAAAAACTCTATTGAAATAAGCGTCATCTTTATATCCTAAATCATAAGAAATCTCTTGAATATTTTTATTAGTGAAGGCAACTTCTTTAAGACTTTCTTGAAGCCTTTTGGATGTCATTAAATTTTTTACTGTTAAACCAACTTTATTTTTGATTAATGACTGGGCATTATATCCTCTGTCATTAATAAGGTTTACTAAGTCATTGCTAGTTAAATTATTGTAATATTCTTTGTCAATAATATCCTTAGTGTCAAAAATAACTTGGTATTCTTCTTTATTTGCCTTAAAAGGGTTTTGCCAAAACCATTGTTTAGAAGATATATCAATAATATCAGCTGAATTTTCCGTTAATGCCGATTCAGAAAGAAAAGCGCTACATTCTTCACATTCTAATAAGTCAATGTAACCTAAAGAAATTAGGTGTTTAAACAATACTCTTACGTCATTATTATAAAACTTGCTTTCATTCGAGAATTCAATTCTCCTGACAATAAAATCATCAGACAAGAATTTAATGTATTGTCCTTTTTCTAAAAAAATTGCTTTTTCCTGCCAGTCAAAATAATTTTTAAAATCAACCTGAATGCTTCCTTTTCCAGAAAGAATATGAAATAGAGTATGACGCTCTATAAAGTATACTTTATTAATTTCTGGTGTAATTTTTTCTACTTTTTGCATCCAGTTTGGTAATATTTACTAACGATTTTTAAACTAAGTTCGGTAATTTTTCTGATAAATCTAAGTTATTGGCATGAGCTTAAACAAAACCTATCTCTTGGTAAAACCTCTTAAATTGTGTTTTTCAATCGTATACATATTTCGTATCTTAGAGAGCACTTAAGCAAAAAATAATAATATACTTTAATGGCATTTGATATTGATGTGATAAAGGGAGTTTATGCACGAATGAAAGAACGTGTAGATGCTGCCCGCGAAGTTGTTGGTAAACCACTAACACTTTCCGAAAAAATATTGTACAATCATCTTTGGGATGGAAAAGCAACCAGGGCATTTATACGTGGTAAAGATTATGTAGATTTTGCTCCAGATAGAATTGCATGTCAAGATGCAACAGCCCAAATGGCGTTGTTGCAGTTTATGCAGGCTGGAAAAAGTAAAGTAGCTGTACCAACTACGGTACACTGTGACCACTTAATTCAGGCAAAAGAAGGCGCCGCTAAAGACCTAAAGCATGCAAATAGTACAAGTAGCGAGGTTTTTAACTTTTTAGAATCAGTTTCTAATAAATATGGAATTGGATTTTGGAAACCTGGTGCAGGTATCATCCACCAAGTGGTGTTAGAAAATTATGCTTTTCCTGGAGGAATGATGATAGGTACTGATTCTCATACTGTAAATGCTGGAGGATTAGGAATGGTTGCTATTGGTGTTGGAGGAGCTGATGCTGTTGATGTAATGGCAGGGATGGCTTGGGAGCTAAAATTCCCCAAACTAATTGGTGTGAAGCTAACAGGTAAGTTATCTGGCTGGACAGCGCCTAAAGATGTGATTTTAAAAGTAGCCGAAATTCTAACCGTAAAAGGAGGAACAGGTGCTATTGTAGAGTATTTTGGACCTGGAGCAACAGCAATGTCTTGTACGGGAAAAGGAACAATTTGTAATATGGGAGCTGAAATAGGAGCTACCACATCTACATTTGGTTATGATGACTCTATGGACCGTTATTTGCGTGCGACGGATAGAGCGGTTATAGCTGATGCAGCTAACGAAGTTAAAAGCTATTTAACGGCTGATGCTGAGGTGTATGCAAATCCAGAGCAGTATTTTGATCAGGTTATTGAAATTAATTTGTCAGAATTAGGGCCTTTATTAAATGGTCCGTTTACTCCAGATTTATCAACGGAAGTTGGTGCTGCAATGACAAAGAAAGCTACAGATAATGAATGGCCGTTGCAAGTAGAGTGGGGATTAATAGGTTCATGTACCAATTCATCTTACGAAGATTTGTCACGAGCTTCATCTATAGCGCAGCAAGCTTTAGATAAAGGATTAAAGACAAAGGCAGAGTTTGGTATTAACCCAGGATCTGAGCAAGTGCGTTATACCGCAGAACGTGATGGAATTCTCGAAGTATTTGAAAAGCTAGACGCTAAAATATTTACCAACGCATGTGGTCCATGTATTGGGCAATGGGCTAGATATAGCGATCCCAAAAACGCTCCAAAAAATAGTATAGTACACTCATTTAATAGAAATTTTGCAAAGCGTGCTGATGGTAACCCTAATACCCATGCTTTTGTGGCTTCTCCTGAGTTAACCGCAGCGATAGCTATAGCTGGACGTTTAGACTTTAATCCGTTAAAAGATGCTTTAATTAATGAAAATGGAGAAGAAGTGATGCTGGACGAACCCACAGGGTGGGAATTACCTCCGAAAGGATTTGATGTAAAAGATAATGGATATTTAGAACCACTAGAAGATGGCAGTGGTGTAAATGTTGTTGTAAAAGACAATTCTGAACGTTTACAACTATTAACGCCTTTTGTACCTCTCGGAGATTCCATTACGGGAGCTAAATTGCTAATTAAAGCTTTTGGAAAATGTACCACGGATCACATTTCTATGGCGGGACCTTGGTTACGCTTTAGAGGACATTTAGATAATATTGCAAACAATACCTTAATCGGAGCCGTAAATGCGTACAACCAAAAAACAAACTTTGTTAAAAATCAATTAACAGGTGAGTATGGTGGTGTGCCAGATGTGCAACGTGTTTACAAAGCAGCAGGTGTTAAAACTATTGTTGTTGGGGATCACAACTATGGTGAAGGCTCTTCAAGAGAACATGCTGCAATGCAACCTCGCCATTTAGGTGTTGCAGCGGTATTGGTAAAATCTTTTGCTCGTATTCATGAGACTAACCTTAAAAAACAAGGTATGTTAGGTTTAACCTTTGTAAATGAAACTGATTACGATTTAATTCAAGAAGATGATACGTTCAACTTCTTAGATTTAAACGAGTTTGCACCTGGTAAACCATTAACTGTTGAAGTAGTGCATACCGATGGTAGCAAAGACACCATTAAATTAAATCATACTTATAATGATTCTCAAATTGAATGGTTTAAAGAAGGTTCTGCTTTAAATTTGATTAAAAAGGAAAATGTTTAATCTGTTATTCCCGAGAAGGCAGGAATCTATAAACAAAAAATCCAACGTTTTTACGTTGGATTTTTTGTTGTGTATTACCAATAAAGGTATATAATAGGTTTATTTTGCTAAGGCAATTTCTAAGTTAGTTGAGTTCGATTAAAACCTGATGTTTCAAATTTCTGATTGTTAATATGTTAAAAACAGAACTGAAGTAAGTTTAAATTACCTCAATATTAGGTTTACTTTTCTATAGGTTATAATTATTTTACATAGTTTTTACCTTTTCAAATATTTAAATATTTTGATTGAATTATTTGATAGGTCGTAAAGATTGATTATGTAAATACCAGTGGCTTGTTTTGTTAAATCTATTTCAGTTAATTGATTGAATTTTTCAGATTGTATAGTTTGCCCCAGTTGGTTATATACAATATAATTACCTTCAACAGAAGATTCAATTTTTATGATGCCATTTCCAGGGTTAGGGTAAACGAAAATAGGTAGGGGAGTTTGATTGTTATTAATAGTGGATAAAGTTCCGTTTTCAAAGAAGCCATTTTTTATCCATTCGTTAATAGCATTTGCGGTATAACTTTCATCCCAATTCAAATAGTTCATATTAGCCAGGTTTTGATAGTATTCGTCTCTATTAGTTAACCCAAGAATCTCGTTAACATATCTATCAAATGAACGACTAGGATCAGGGTAAGTATTGGGAAGTGTATTTGTAGCTCCTGTTTCCATAGAATTTCCTATCCAATTATATAAAGAATATTGATTACCAGTTATATAAAAATTGTTGGCAGCAGTATTTTGTACATTGTACATGTTATTCCTCATTAAAGACGTGTAATTATCACTAGACATATAAACCATGAAATTATTTCCTAAAGGAGACTCACTTATTTCATTGTTTCTTATAGATACATTAGTGTTATTAGTTAAAGCTCTAAAGTGTAAAAAAGAGGTGTTTGTTAAATTATAAAGAATGTTTTCATTAATAGTAAGGTCTCTATTTTCTCCAGTAATAAAAATTCCTCTTCCATTATCTACAGATGCGTTTGTTTGATTAATTATAAGGTTTTTGGTAACCTCTCCATTGTCCCAATCATTAATTCCAATGTTCCATCCTAAGGTTCTATTTGTTTGCTGAGATAACCCTGATGAGGTAATAACATTGTCTTTTATTAAAATATTTCTAAAACGATAAGGTTCGTCATCATCATTTCCACCCATACTAATAGCTACCTCACAGTCATTATAGAAGTTGTTTTCAATTGTTATATCATTAACTCCTGATACTTCGTTGGTAGCCCATTTATTACCAATGCTAGATGGTCTATGAAAGGTATTTCCTTTAAGAATTGCATGTTCGGTATGATAGAAATAAGTGTTGTGGTTGTAAATTGTAGCTTGTCCATTATTACTTGTACCGTTATAAGATTTTGTAAACCAACCATTGTGATCAAAAATATTATCCTCAAGGAGAATACCATTTTTTATATTGCTGGTGTAGAAGCCTTGAGAATGACTTTGCGTGCTGTAATTATTTCTAATAACATTTCTTCTAAATCTAATATTTCCAATATTACCATTTGGGTTTGCTTGCATTACATTGCTTCTATAAAAATTGAACGTACAGCCTTCAATTAAAATATTTTCAATGGTTTCATTTGCTGAGGCGTAGAAATTAAAACCATCGGCATCAGTAGCATCAATGTAATCAGCATCGTTAGGGTTTCTTGTATGTGCGTAAAATGAAAGGCCTATTATCCAGATATGTCTTCTGCTTCTACAACATGCAATAATACCATTGTTAGCTCCTGTTTTAAGTAAAGGTGGTTGATTGCTTGTTCCATACGAGGCATAAACCATTGGCATATTTAAGGAATTACCGTTTTTCCTAATACGGAGGCTTTCAAAAAAAATATCTCCTCTCCTAAGAAGTATCCATGCAGCTTCGCCATCAACAACCTGATTATAAGCAGCACTTATTGTTTGAAACGGTCTAATGTTTCCTGTTGGTAGAATAGGGGTATTTCCAATTTCAACATCTGAACTTGAATAGGTTTCTCCAGTAGCATCATTTCCAGATGAACTAACATAAATTATTTTAGTAACATTTGTAACGTCTAGAATACTCCAGCCTTCAGCATCATAAGGGGTTTCTATAACTTGGCTATTAATGGTTATTGCTGTATTTAGAATGAATAATATTAATAGGTTTTTTTTCTTTTTTAAAAAAAGGAGATATAAATTTTTCATAACTAAGTTTATTTTAGATTTGGGTTTAAAATGTACTTACGTTTTAGTTTTAATATGAAATTAAATATAAGATTTTGAAGGTTTTACTAATAGTAGGCTTTGAATAGTTGTTTTTTTAAAATATCATTATTGTTTTCTTCTAAATAATTCCTTTCTGCTTTTTTTTTGGAACTATTATAGCAGATATCTAGGTCGGGTTATCGTTCTGAATACCCGTTAAAAGTAAGGAGCATTTGCATAGTTCAATTAAATAGTTATTTATAATAATCATTTCTCATATATGCTGTTTCCTTATCTATTCTTAATATTAAAAAATGACACCATAGCTAATGCTATGCTTTAATTTTTTGACCTAGACTAGCGAAAAATAATTCAACATACTTATACGAAGCCCTTATCAAGAAATTGTACATGCGTAGTATATAACTTATAAATATAGTTGTAATTTTTTACAAATAAAAATTTAAAAGTATTTAGAAAGAAAAAACTGGCAGTTTACTTTGCTGTAGGGCAACAATTAACCCGTGAGGTTGTACATGCAGATGGCAGTAAAGATAAAATCGTTGCTAATCACACATACAATCAATCTCAGATAGATTGGTTTAATGAAGGCTCAGCATTAAATGTTATAAAAAAAGAAAATGCAGTTTCTTAAAAAGGTATTCTGTAAATAATGAATAAAAACTCCTGATATTGATCAGGAGTTTTTTAGTTTTGAAAAACTACTCAATTCTTTCCAAATGCGAAAAAAAACAATTCTCAATGTTCTTCTAATTATACTGGTGCTTGCTTTTTTTGTTACTCCGTTAGGGTTTTATGGAAAAGTATTGTTAAACAGAATATTTGCTGGTACACCTGAGGTTATTACAGCATCCAATAGAATTAAGCTGCCAAATTACGAATGGAAGCTTAAGGATGCCGAATGGAACTTTTTTCCTTTTGAAAAATCTAAAGGTAATGTAGTATTCATTAATTTTTGGGCTTCATGGAGGTTGCCTTGCCTCGCAGAGTTGCAAAGTATTCAAGGGTTATATGATAACTATAAAGAAAAAGTAGATTTTTATATAATCACAAATGAAGAAAGAGCCCCTGTAGAAGAGTTTATGAAAAAAAACAAATTTACATTTCCAGTTACCTATTTAATAATTGGAGAAAAAGCACCTTTTAAAATTTTGGAAGCACCTGCGTCTTATCTTATTGACAAAAAAGGAGGTATTGTGATAAAGGAAGAAGGAATTTCCGATTGGGATAATACTACAATAACTAATTTATTGGAAAATCTTATAAAGGAATAATAGTGCGTTTGACTAAGAAGCAAATATCTAATGCGTTGTTTATTGTTAGTATTTGTATTTTACTTTTTACACCTTTAGGGTTTAAAATTAAGGTTCAGGTTTCTAGGTTATTTGCATCAAGTGTAACTGAAGCAAAAGAAGAACAAGTTCTTTTAAAAAGCTATTCATGGAAGCTTGTTGATTTAAATGGATTCGATTTTAATTTTGAAACTTTAAGAGAGAAAGTTGTTCTTGTAAATTTTTGGGCAACATGGTGTCCGCCTTGCGTCGCAGAAATACCTAGTATGCAAAAATTATATAAAGATTATGGCGATAAAATGGAGTTTGTATTTGTGGCAAAGGAAGATTATAAAAAAGTTAATCAATTTTTAAAAAAAGAGAATTATAATTTTCCTGTTTACTATTCAAAAACAGAAGAACCTAAAGCCTTAAACTCTAAATTGTTGCCCACAACCTATATAATTGATAAAAAAGGTAAAATAAGAGTTGTGGAAACGGGAGCCATAAATTGGAATAGTAAAAGTACTCGAGAATTATTAAGCAGGTTAATTAACGAGTAAACTTCTTTTTAAAGAACTCAACCAACCATAGATTAGTTAACACCATTGTAAACGCATAAATAGTATCTTCAATTGGGATGGTAAATAAACGAATACCTATAATTTGATTTGCGCTATACCAAACAACTTCTTCGGGAATAAAGCTTCCAGTAAGCAAACCATTAACAATGAAAAATGGAATTAAAATTACTAAATAGGTAATAAAAAACCTTTGAAGTAGAGTTGGGTTAGTTTTAACACAGAATAAAATTAGAATTCCTCCGTAGAAAAAATTAATAGCTGTATACCAATTAGAGCGATAAATTAGTGATAAGATAACTAATGCGAATGCAATAGTATAACTTAATGGTTTAAGAGCTTTTTTTGATATACCTAGGTTCGGGAAATAAAAAAGTAAGGCGTAATGAGTAAAAATACAAGCATACGGAATGCAAATAAAAAATAGCCATTCTTCAATGGGAAGACCAAGTACAGTTTTTTCTAAATAATATAGTTGGTTAAATCCCCAAAACTCATTTTGCGTAAAAATAATATCCCACGGAATGTAAAAACACATGGTTAAAGCAATGGCTAAAAAAATAGCTTTCCATTGTTTATAGAGCTTTAATTTTGGATGAAAGCTATATAAAAATGGTAATGAAAATGCTCCAAGGTTAATCCATAAATAAAGAGAATTCATTTATTTTTTTTGAAATATTTAAAAGGAACTATTAACATTCCAAAACATTCACCATCATCTTTTTGGATATGCTTATGATGCATTTTATGGGCTCTACGAACACCTTTAGCATACCAATTGTTGGTTTTTTTTAACAATTTAAATCGTTGGTGAATAAAAATATCATGAACCATAAAATAGGCAATACCGTATGCCAAAATACCTAGCCCAAGTGGCCAACCATACCAGAAATCGGTATATCTGGCAAAACCAAAAAGTGTCATGCAAACCACGGCGTAGAAAAGAAAAAAGGCATCGTTACGTTCAAACCAAGAGTCATGGTTTTTTTTATGATGGTCCTTATGAAGGCTCCATAAAAACCCATGCATAACGTATTTATGCGTAAACCATGCCATAAACTCCATACCCCAAAATGTGGCTAAAAAAAGCAATATGCCTAAAAGTGTCTTCATAGTTATACCAAATTTAGCTTATACTTGATATACGATCTTGCTAGCAGGCTAATTTTTTCGTGATTAGAAACACGAATTCTTACATTTTGTATTTGTAAAGGGGGAGTTTTTTGGAGCTTAAACAATAGTCTTTTATAATATCTGTACGCTGTATATACGCCAAATTTGGCTTCGGTTGGTAAGGATTTTATGCCTTTGTATGCCTTTTCAAAATCTAGTAGAATTTCTTTAACAATTTTTGTTTTAGAAGCCATGTTTAATTGTTTTAGATTAACATCTGGAAAATAGGCACGATTTAGAATTTCGGAGTCATCCTTTAAATCCCTTAAAAAATTCACCTTTTGAAAGGCAGAACCAAGCGCCATGGCAGACTGTTTTAAGGTTTCGTATTTTTTATTGTCACCCTTTACAAAAACTTTTAAGCACATAAGTCCAACCACATTTGCAGAGCCATGAATATAGGTTTCATATTCTTCTTTTGTAGTGTATACTTTTTTGGTTAAATCTGCGCGCATACTATTCATAAAACACGAAACCAATTCGTAAGGGATACCATACTGGTGGTAGGTGTGTTGAAAGGCGTTTAAAATTGGATTAAGACTAATTTTATGTGTTAAAGCTTCATTTAAATCGGCTTCAAATTTGCTGAATAAGGTACTCTTGTCATAATCATGAAAAGAGTCCACAATTTCATCAGCAAAACGTACAAATCCGTAAATATTATATATGTCAGTGCGAATTGATGGTGCTAACATTTTTGTAGCTAAAGAAAAGCTTGTACTATATTTTTCGGTTACTATTTTACTGCAATTATATGACACCGTATCAAAAATCTCTTTCATAATAATTTAGCGTAAAGTGTTAATAATAAGTTCAGAAGCCAACTTTCCTGATATTAATGCTGGGGGCACTCCAGGACCAGGAACCGTTAATTGACCCGTAAAAAATAAGTTTTTTACTTTGGAGCTCTTTAGTTTTGGCCGCAAAAAAGCGGTTTGTGATAACGTATTGGCCATGCCATAGGCATTGCCCTTATATGAATTGTATTCAGATTTAAAATCGTTCACACAAAATGACTCTTTGAATAAAATGTTGTTTTTTAATGATTGACTAGTCTTTTCTTCCAGTCTGTTTATTAGTATGTTAAAATATTTTTCTCTTAGCTTAGGAGTATCCTCTAAATCAGGTGCTATTGGTATTAAAAAGAAGCCGGTTTCATATCCAGAGGGAGCCATTGTTTCATCAGATATTGATGGAAAATTAGCATAAAATAGGGGGGATTTAGGCCATTGTGGTTTGTCGTAAATAGTGTTCACATGATTTTCAAAATTGGTATCAAAAAAAAGATTGTGATGTTCTACTTTTTCAATTTTTTTATTGAAACCCACATAGAATAGTAAAGAGGAGGGAGCAAAGGTTTTTTTTGACCAATACGATTCAGAATACTGTTTGTATTGTTTATCTAAAAGAGTTTCAGCGTGATGGTAATCAGCACCACTTAAGACAATATCTGCAGAAATAAACGCATCATTGCAGGTGATTCCTGTTGTTTTTTTATTTTGAACATGTATTTTACTAACAGAACTGTTTGCGTTAATAACAACACCAAGTTCTTTTGCTAATTTTTGCATAGCAGATATAACTTGATGCATACCTCCTTTGGGGTGCCATGTTCCCAACCCGAAATCAGCAAAATTCATAAAACTATAAAATGAAGGAGTTTGTTGAGGTTTGGCGCCAAGAAAAAGTACAGGAAACTCTAAAACGGCAATTAGTTTAGGGTTTTTAAAAAGCCTTCTAATAGTTTTGCTAATACTTTTAAAAAACTCATTTATTCTTAAAACGGTGTCCGAACTAACCAACTCTAATGGTGATATTCCGGGTTTATACACCATTTTATTAATAGCTATATCATAATTCTGCTGCGCTTTTTTTATAAACTTTCTTAGTTTAATTGCACTTCCTTTTTCTATACGTTCAAATTCAACACAAATTTTATCTAGGTGGTCTTCGATTACAACTTGGTCATCAGAAAAAAATACTTTGTAAGCGGGACTTAGTTTTTCTAGTTCATAGTAATCCGATGGTGTTTTACCAAAATCTGAAAAAAACTTTTCAAAAATATCAGGCATCCAGTACCAACTTGGTCCCATGTCAAAAGTAAAACCATCTTTTTTAAATTGACGTGCTCGTCCGCCAATGACATCGTTTTTTTCATAAATAAAAACATTGTGCCCTTCCTTTGCCAAATAGCATGAAGCTGATAGCGCCGAAAACCCTGAGCCAATTATTGCAATGTTTTTTTTCATAAATGATTGGTTAGGCCATTTTTTTTGTCAATTCTTCAATTGATGTAAATGTTTTTATATGTTTAGGTAGTTTCTGTTTTCCTAGGTATTGCGTTTGTTGTCCTAGAAGCCACAGTTCAAATGTTCCATTGGTGTTTACAGTTGTTTCAAAATCATTCACATAGTTTTCAATCTGGTCTTTTGTTGGTGAAACTGTAAAGTATGACACAAAAATTAAATTGCTATAATGCGCTTTTAAATTGGTTAGTATGCTTAATGGAACCGCTTGTCCTAAGTAAATAGATTTATATCCGCGCCTAACTACTTCATAGTTTAAATATAAAAGCCCTATTTCATGTATTTCATTTTCTGGTAAAAAGAGCACAAAAACCTTGTCGTTTTTTGAAGGAGTAATTGTTTGTAGGCTTTCGGTTTCTAAAATTATTTTTTGCTTAATTAAATGAGTGATAAAATGCTCATGTGCAGGGTTTATACTGTCCGTTTGCCAAAGTAGACCAAGTTCAGTGAGAAAGGGAAAAAAAACATCGGTAATTACGTTTTCAAAAGATTCACTGTTTTTAAGCTCATTATAAGTATCAATAAATAGTTTTTCATCAAAATTTACCATTGCCATTTTAAAAGCATTTAATGGTTTTAGTTTGATGCGGTTATGTTCAGTAATTTGATTTACATGCTCCGCGATTTCACTCTCGGGGATTTTGGCAATTTTAGAAATTTTAACACCATTTTCATTTAAAAGGGCAATGTTTAATAATTTTTGTAAACTACTTAGGCTGTATAACCTAATATTAGTTTTTGTACGCTCAGGTGCGAGCAAACCGTACCTTTTTTCCCAAATACGTATGGTATGCGCCTTTACCCCAGACAAATTTTCCAGATCTTTTATGCTAAAAGTTTTTTTAACTCTGTTCATTGTTTTTTGTAAAACCTTAAACAAATTTAAAATTATATATGAGAAAGCAACTATATTTTAATATTAATTTCTAAAAAGGAGGTAGAATTTATCTCGTGTTTTTTAGTTTTCTTAAAAATACAAGATGTTTACAAAGTTTTTGTAGGTATAGGAGTTAAAATTAAAAACCACCTCTACAATATTGTAAAAGTGGTTTTGTGCCCACGACTGGAGTTGAACCAGCACGTTCAAAAGAACACTACCCCCTCAAGGTAGCGCGTCTACCAATTCCGCCACGTGGGCAATTTAATAGCAGGCAAATATAAAAACGTATTGAGGAATGAAAAAGTTATTTGAGGTAAATAATTATTCCAGAAAGCTAATCGATTAAATTTACGGGTTTTAATACGGTTTCTGTGTTCGCTAATTTTTCTTTATTCATTTTTTGGCTTGTTTTGATAAATTTTGTGCCTATAACATATGCTTTGGCGTTGTTGACAGCGTCAACGGCCAATAAAGTGTCATTGCTAAAATACCAAACAGAAAAACTATCACCGTAAATACCTTCTCCTGATTCTTTTCGTAAAATAATTTGGTTGTACCCTTGAGATAATCCTACCATTTGCAGTTTAATATCATATTGATCTGACCAAAACCAAGGTATGGTGTCATATTTTATAGGTCTATCACAAATTGATGCAGCAGTAACTTTAGCTTGGTCAATAGCATTTTGTACAGACTCTAAACGGATGTGTCTGTCGTAATGTGGGTTGTAATGGAAAGAGCAATCCCCAATGGCATAAATATTACTATCATTGGTTTTTGTTGTTTCGTCTACGCATATTCCATTGTTACATAAAATAGCGGCATCTTCGGCAAGTTCTTTGTTAACATAAATGCCTACGCCCACAATAATAATATCTGCTTTGTATTGTGTATTATCCTGACAGCTAACTATGTTTTGATTATTTTCATGCGAAATGGAAGTAACATTTTTAGTGGTTAGTACTTCTACATTATTTTTATAATGTAATTGTTGAAAGTAATCAGACATTTCAGGAGCCGTTACTCTTGCTAAAATGCGTTTTTCTCTTTCCAGTA
Organism: uncultured Maribacter sp.; assembly: GCA_947493885.1. GTDB lineage: Bacteria > Bacteroidota > Bacteroidia > Flavobacteriales > Flavobacteriaceae > Maribacter_B. The sequence continues at coordinate 23,581 of CANLTE010000013.1, read as the reverse complement.
CAGTAACCGAGGCTCCTAATTTTTTTAATGAAGCAGCAGCCTCTAACCCTATATAACCTCCACCTATGATAACCACTTTCTTAGTTTTGCTTTTAGATAGTGCATTGCGTATTTCGGCAATGTTAGCAGCCGTTCGTATGGGGAATATATTTTTTGCGGTGTCTATTCCTGAAATTGGAGGAATAATTGGTCGTGCCCCTGAAGCAATTACCAACTTATCATAATTTTGTTGGGAGTTATCAGCAAGTACAATACACTTATTGGCTCGGTCTATTTTTTTTACAGTAACTCCTAAGCGTAACTCAATGTTTTCTGCTTTGTAACTTTCTGCAGATCGCAACTGAATTTTTTGAATATCATTAGTATCCGTTAAGTAGGCTTTTGATAGGGGTGGACGATGATAAGGCAATTCTGGATCAGAATCAAATAAAACAATATCGCCTTCCCAGCCTTCTTTACGAAGGTAAAAAGCTAAACTAACTCCAGCATGACTTGCTCCAATTACAATACAAATTTTTTTCACGATCTTTATTTAGCTACTTTCAATACTATGCCATCTAGCGCATCTGTGATTTGTAATTGACAACAAAGCCTACTATATTCATTGGTATTATCATCCAATTCTAGCATATCCAGTTCAATTTCGCTTGCCTCTCCTGTTTTTTCGATATCTTCAGGAGCTACATGAACATGACAGGTTGCACAAGAACATACTCCACCACAATCACCATCAATACCTTTAACATTATTTTCTACAGCCAGTGCCATTACGGAACCAGATGCACCTTCTAAAGTTATTTTTTCGTCGTCATTTGTTATAAATGTGATTTTTGCCATTTCGTATTTTTATGTTATTTTTTTTGAATTGAATTTAACGTTTATTTTATGAAAGCCTACCTTTCTTTTAAACTGGTCAAGGTTTTCAATATTTTCTTCGAAATCAATAATATCAATAGTTGAAACTTTTTCTGATAAGGTTTTTAATAATGTCCGCATTATTTGTCTAGCGTGTGTTGCGCCTAAACAATTATGATGGCTAAAACCAAAGCCTACATGTGGATTCATTTTTCGGTCTAATATAACTTCATTTGGATTTTTAAATACCGCATCATCTCTATTGGCAGAGGCCCAACATAAACTAATACGGGTATCTGCTTTTGCTGCATGCTCACATACTTGAGTATCTTGTGTAACAACCCTTCCCATTTGAGTTAATGGAGAAAAGTACCGAATAAGTTCTTCAACAGCCGAATTAATAATCTCTGGATTTTCTTTGATTTGTTGTAACGATTTTGGATGCTCCGCAAAATAGGCAATTGAGTTTGTCACCGCATTAATAACTGTATCTCGACCTCCAGCAAAGGTCAGTACCATAATTCCTTTAATTTCGGCTTTGGTTAATTTTCTACCCTCAAATTCCGATTCAGCAAGTTTGGAGTACAAATCATCAGAAGGGGTTTTTATAGCCTCTTCAATTTTTTCATCCAAATAGGTATATAATACTTCAGCCTTATCTCCATCTAAAGGGTCTCCTTCACTTCTAAAAACATGAGTCCCCCAAGAAATCCAGGTTTCAGATTCAGAAAATGGGGTATTTATTAATAATGTTAGTGCTCTGGATTGAAGCGGCAATGCAAATTTATTTACAACTTCAACGGATTCCAGGATAAGCGCTTCGTCAATAACCTTGGTTATAATGTCGTTAAGTTTTTTTGTGTAAGATTCTTCTAGAGGACGTCTAAACCAAGGCTCAATTAAGGCTCTATAATCGGCGTGCTGAGGAGGGTCAACTTCAAAAGGAATTTGACGTAAATCTCGAATATTAACCTCAGAAGGAACAACAATTCTTCCTGGAACAGCTCCCGATTGAAAAGTTTTCCAATTGTGAGCCCCTTTTCTAACATCTTTATGACGAAGTAGCATTGTTACGGGGTCATTTTGGTCATTCATTTCACCAATACCAGTTTCCTCACGGGCATTTTTAAACGGATCAGGAAGTTCGCTTTTTTTCATAGTTACCGCTATTAAAAATTGATAATTGTCAGTTTTTACAAAATTTGATATAATATTGATATACTAACTAACCTATTTTAACGATTTGTTGCACGTTTTTGTAAGTAATAACGATTTATGCTCTGTTTTTAGGTTAAAATAGAGTATTATTTAACATGGAACCTAAATACCGCTAGCTATGGTTTTTATTAAAGTGCAATATTAATAGTATCTCCTTGTTGAATACTTTTGTCAAAAATTAATTTGGAGTCTTTATCTGTTATTTTAACCTGAAGCTTCTCGCCCTTTCTAGTAACATTTATATTAAAGTTACTATCAAAAGCTTTTATGTTTTCTAAGGCCATATGGTTCCAGCTTTTAGGTAATCTAGGAGTACATTTAAAACTACGTAAACCAGTAGGTATAATTCCAAACATTCCCTCAGTAAAAACTCTACAATATAAACCACTTTCCGCGGAAAGGTGTGCCATACTGCCTTCTGGGTAAGCTTCAACGACATAAGGTACGCGATCTCCCAATAATCTAATTGTAGAAAATTCAATAAGCTTTTGGGTAGATAATTCTGTAGCACCGGCAAGGTAAGTACCTCTTAGCGCATAAAGTGTTCCTCTATCCCAAAAAATTTCAGAATTAGATTTTTTGGGGTGATTTTTTTCGACATGGACACCATTTTTAGTCCATAAATTTTCAAAAAGTGCTTTTGTGGTTTCTGTTGATCTGTTGAATATTCCAACAACTAAGGGTAAACAAATCCAGTGTCTGAGTTGATTGTGTTCTTTATAATATTTGTAGGTATTTAACCCTTCAATATTGCTTCCAAAATAGGATTCTATAGCTTCGGACAGCTTCCGTGCTTGCAGGTTATATTTTTGAACCTCAAGCTCTGGTTTTTGTAACGATTTAGCTAAATCTACAGCCAGGTTTAGTGCCCCATAATACAGACTAGAAGTTGATAAGTTGGCATTACCAGTTTCAATTCGTCCTTCCATTTCGTCAGAGTCTGATGAAACAACACCAAAATTGTTTAAGTTTCTATTATTGTATTCCAGACACCATGATATAAGTGGCCATAGTTTTTTTGCTGTGGTTCTGCTTCCTGAAGTTAATGCGTATTGTAATGCTCCATAGGCTATCATTGCAGCATCTCCACGGTCTAAAGTGTTAATAGGAGCATCCCCCTCCATTTCAAAAGAATAGCGAATATTTTTATAATCATCGGTGATTTCTTTAGTATACAAATCGTACATGTTTATGGCAGCCATGTTTCCTGTTTCATAACCTAGATATGGAAAAAAAGGATTAATATATTCCGCCTGATCATTTGCCCAAAAGCCAACATAGTATCTACCACCACCAGGGGAGTGTATAAGCCCGAGTTTAGATTCGAAAATACTTTCTGAGGCCCTAATTTTGGAAAACTCGAATAGAGTATTTAAGGTTTTATTTGGTGTTATTAATTTTAATGAACTTTTTATTTGGTTTAGGTAATCGTTGCGTTCATTTAAAAATTCATTACTAGTTATGTCTATTTCTTTTTCTTCATTTAAGGTGGCTGATATTCCTATGGAGAAACTATAAGAAGCACCTTGTTTAATTGTAAAACTGTTTTTTATGTTGGATGTAGAAATCCCATTATAATCTCCCTTTACGCCTTTGGTTGTTTTTTTTCTATAGGTGTTATTCCCGAAAAGCGTAATGTTTTTTTCCGAAAGGTTTGTAAGTTTCCACTCTTCAACGAAAATTCGTTGTGACATTGATGGGTAAAAAGTTCTTGTAAGAGCAATTCCATGAACAGGTGCGTGTTTAAATTGCAGTTTTCCATTTATAATAACCTTTTCTACATCTCCAGGAACGTATATTTTATCATCAATGATAATATCCGGAAGAATGTCATCATTGTAAACGTCTTTAAAATATGCTCTATAATGTTTCCATTCAGGGTCATTTGTTTTTATAAAAGTTCTTAGTTGGGGAAAGAATATTTCTCTTGAAATAGATAGTTTTTTATTTTCATCAATTTTATAAGAAATAATTCCGGCCACACGCTTACCAGCCATTTCAATGTTATCTCCGTAGGGTATATTATCCTTATTGGTGACGTCTAAATTAATTTCGGTATTGCTTTGTATTGCCCAAAACTCTTTTTGCTGAGCATTAACCATGTTTAGCGTTAGTACTGCACAAAGTAATGCCTGAGGTAGTTTAAGTTTCATTTTTTTCAGATTGGAATTATTATTAAAAAATCGGAGCAAAAAGGTACAAAAACCAGTAAGCTATTTAAAGCCTCTTAACATATAAGTTTCAGAAATAAAAAAAGCCCCTTAGAGAGGGGCTTTAAAGTGGTGACCGGGCTGGGGCTCGAACCCAGGACCCTCTCCTTAAAAGGGAGATGCTCTACCAACTGAGCTACCAGGTCATTTAATTTAGCAAAGCATATTGCTGATTGCGGGTGCAAATATAAGAGCATTAATTTATTTTACAAGCCAAATTTATAAGAATTTTATTTTTTTTTGATTTAATGACAAATTAGCTCAATTTTGCAGCAAAAGTAAATCATATGAAAATTGTTTTAGTAGGATATATGGGAAGCGGAAAAACTACTGTGGGTGAGATACTTGCAAAAAAGCTAAATGCAACCTTCATTGATTTAGACAAAAATATTGAAGAAAATACAGGAAAAAGCATTCCTGAAATTTTTTCTGAGAAAGGTGAAATTTTTTTTAGAAAAAAAGAAAACGAGTGTTTAATTGATGTATTAAATACCCAAAATAATTTTATTTTATCTACCGGAGGAGGAACACCTTGTTATGGAAATAACATGAACCAAATACTTGAAGCAACAAAAAATGTTTTTTATCTAAAAGTGAGTATACCAGAATTGGTACAAAGATTATCCAGTGAGAAGGACTCTAGACCTTTAGTAAAAAGTATTGCGGACGAGGAGTTACCCGATTTTATAGGTAAGCATTTATTTGAAAGGAGCTTTTACTATATGCAAGCGCATCATGCTATTGAAAGTAAAAATAGAAATGTAAGCGAAATGGTAGACCAAATAAAGACCTTACTAGTCTAGATAAACCATATCTTTTTTTGCTTCAAAATGCACATGTACATGTTCTTGTAACGATGTAGATAAAGAAATTCCCTTATAATCCGCTTTCACAGGATATTTTTTGTGATTACGATTCACTAGAACTGCTGTTTTTAAACGTTTAAGAGGTGTTTTTAAAAAATGATGTACACCGTATATTAATGTTGTTCCAGAGTTTAAAACATCATCTACTAAAACAATAGATTTATTCGTTAACTCTTCTAAAGGAATGGATGTGGAAACCCCACTTTGTAGCGGATTTTGTTTATCCATACTTACTTTACAAAGAACAATTTCAGAATCAGTTACTTTTTTAAGTACTGATTGAATTTTTTTTGCAAATTTTAGACCACCTCCATCAATACCAGCAATAACAATTTCTTTTTCGTCAACGTTTGCCTCATAAATTTGATAAGCAATTCGTTTAATTTTATGTTGTATTTCTTGATGCGATAAAATTTTATTTTGCATTTGCTTGGTATTTCTTATTCAAATATAGAAAAAGCATAGTACTTTATTCTTCCTCATCTAAATAACCATCAATTTCTCTTCGGTCTTTTTTTGTTGGTCTACCAGTTCCTTTCTTACGATAATAGTCTTTGGAATATTGCAACAACTCTTGATGTTCAAATGCTGTTTTCGGAGTTTTATCGGTTCGGTATAACCCAACAATTTTTGCTCCGACTCTATTTGGAGGAATTTCAATAACTGCAAGTTGATAATTAATTTGATTTTTACGAACGGTAATTTCATCGGATGGAAAAACCTCTCGAGAGGGCTTGACTACCTGGTTGTTTACTTTTATATGACCTTTTTTACAGGCAGTAGTTGCTAAATTTCGAGTTTTAAAATAGCGTGTGCACCATAAATACTTATCAATACGCATAATGTTATATAAAGTACAAAAATAACGAAAAAGAAAAGCCCGTTTACATATAAACGGGCTTTATAAATTTTTAGAGGCTTCTTTATAATTTAAGTGATAATCCAAAAATAATTTGAGAAGGTCTTGAGTCTACTCTACCAGACAAGGTATTGGAATTGTCTGCAACAAATTTTGACTCGTTTTCCGATAAACCTCGCTCATATCTAACATCTAACCCAAGTTTTCCTAAACTAACACCAACGCCAATTTGTAGACCAAGACTAAAATCGTTTTCTAAATCATTTAGAGTAGGTACCTTTTCCAAATCCGAATCCAGAATGTATTGAAATGATGGTCCAGCGAATACTTCAAGAGGACCAATTATTTTAACACCTACAAGTACGGGTAAATCAATTTTACTAACATCGTAAGCAGCATCACTACCATTAATAGTATAGTTACTTTTTGTTTTTGTGTATATCAATTCCGGACGCAAATAAATTATAGGTAGCTTAAGTTTATAGAATACTCCTAAATGATATCCTATTTTACTTTCAGAGCCATCAATTACATCTTCTCCAGCATTTCCAATACTTTCAAGGGTTAAATCTCCGTTTTGAGCATAATTTAAACCAGCTTTTATTCCAAAGCCAGATTCTTTTTGCGCAAAAGTTATTGCAGAGGTAAGCGATAATACTAAGATTAAGAGTGTTTTTTTCATAACTGTGTTTTTATTTATTTCATTAAAGTAAAGACAAGTTTACTTTAGGTGTGTTACAGTCTCAACGGTTACACTAAATCTTTATTGTTTTCTTAAGTTTTTTATGAGGGTGAGTTCATTATCTTTGCGACTTTAAGATAAGATTTGAAATTTACCATACACAACACAGATTCGCAAAGTAAGGCAAGGGCAGGAACAATGGTTACTGATCATGGCCCAATTGAAACCCCAATATTCATGCCTGTTGGTACAGTAGCTTCTGTAAAAGGAGTTCATCAAAAGGAGTTAAGGGAAGAGATAAACCCTGATGTTATTTTAGGAAATACATACCATTTGTATTTGCGCCCTAAAACAGGGATACTAGAAAAAGCTGGGGGGTTGCATAAGTTTATGGGTTGGGATAGAAATATTTTAACCGATAGCGGAGGATATCAGGTATATTCTCTTTCAGGAAGAAGAAAAATAAAAGAAGAGGGTGTAAAGTTTAAATCTCATATTGATGGTTCTTACCATATGTTTACGCCTGAAAACGTAATGGAAATACAACGCACTATTGGCGCTGATATTATTATGGCGTTTGATGAGTGTACTCCTTACCCTTGCGATTACAATTATGCCAAGCGTTCAATGCATATGACACATCGTTGGTTGGATCGTTGTATAGCGCATTTGGAAAAAACACCATATTCTTATGATTATGCTCAAACTTTTTTCCCAATTGTACAAGGGTCAACATATAAAGATTTAAGAAGGCAGTCAGCTGAATATATTGCCAATTCAGGCGCAGAAGGTAATGCAATTGGCGGCTTGTCTGTTGGAGAGCCTGCCGAGGAAATGTATGCAATGACTGAGGTGGTTTGTGAAATTCTTCCTGAAGATAAACCAAGATATTTAATGGGAGTAGGTACACCAATAAACATATTGGAAAATATAGCTTTGGGTATTGATATGTTTGACTGTGTTATGCCAACACGTAATGCAAGAAACGGTATGCTTTTTACGGCGCATGGTACTATAAACATCAAAAATAAAAAATGGGAAGATGATTTTTCTCCAATTGATGAAATGGGAACCACTTTTGTGGATAGGGAGTATTCAAAAGCGTATTTGAGACATCTTTTTGCAGCAAATGAATATTTAGGAAAACAAATAGCGACAATTCATAACCTTGGTTTTTATTTGTGGTTGGTTCGTGAGGCCAGAAAACATATTTTAGCAGGCGATTTTGCTTCTTGGAAAAACGTGATGGTAAAACAAATGGATAAAAGATTATAATGTTAACCATTTTAGATAGGTACATATTAAAACGATATTTACTCACATTTGCGGTGATGTTAATGTTGTTTATTCCTATTGGCATAATGGCTAATTTGGCGGAGCAAATTTCCAAAATCATAGATAATGAAGCTCCCTTAAATGAGGTTGTTCTTTATTATGTTGATTTTACGGTTTATATAGGTAGCCTTTTATTTCCAATATTCCTTTTTTTATCGGTTATCTTTTTTACGTCCAAACTAGCTAATAACACTGAGATTGTTGCAATATTAAGTTCAGGTGTTTCTTACGGTCGTTTTTTAAGACCATATTTTATTGGGGCAACTATTATTGCTATTATTATGTTTGTGTTGAGCATGTTTTTGGTTCCTAGAGCTAGCCAAGGCTTTAATGAATTTAAGTTTAAATACCTGAAAAAGGGTAGACAAGTAAGAGAAACTACTAATATTTTTAATCAGCTTAATGAGACCGATTTTATTTATGTGAGTAGTTTTGACCCCGCAAGACAAATAGGGTATAATTTTACATTCGAACGTTTTTCAGAAGATAATCAACTAGAATTTAAAATTTCAGCCTCTAATATTAGATGGGTAGATAGTATATATAGACTAACATCGTTCAAGAAAAGAAAAATTGTTGGTGATACTGCAATTTTAGAAGCTAAGCCAAGATTAGATACACTTTTCACATTTAGAATTGATGACCTTACTCCAGTCTCATATGCCGCAGAGACTAAAAATTTATTTGAATTAAACGATTTTATTGAAGACCAAAAACGAAAAGGAGCTTCCAATTTAAACAAATACATTTTGGAGAAATATAAAAGGTGGGCTTTACCCTTGGCAGCATTTATTTTAACCATTATAGGAGTGTCTGTTTCTTCAGTGAAGCATAGAGGAGGTATGGGGATAAACCTTGCCTTTGGAATATTAATTGCATTTATTTACATATTTTTTGATAAGGTATTTAGCACGCTAGCAGAGCAATCTGGTTTCTCACCACTACTTGCAGTAGTTATTCCAAATGTAATTTTTGGAGCACTTGCTTTTTATTTATTACAAAATGCAAAACGATAGATTAAAAAACTTATTTCATCTTCATTTCATAGTTTTTATTTGGGGATTTACCGCTGTTTTAGGTAAGCTTATTTCTCTTGATGCTGCACCTTTAGTCTGGTACAGAATGCTCATTGCAACAGTACTTATTTTAGGATATGTTTTAATTCGGAAAATAAAATTTAAGTTTTCGAAGAAAACAATACTGTGGATGATGATTGGAGGAGTAATTATTGCTTTACATTGGGTTACTTTTTTTATGGCAATAAAAGTCTCCAATGTTTCTGTTGCTTTGGCTACAATGTCTATTGGAACGTTTTTTACTGCTTTTTTGGAACCCATATGGTATAAGCGAAAAATTATTAAGCATGAAGTGGTTTTTGGACTGGTAGTTATTCTTGGTCTGTATTATATTTTTAAAGTAGACACAGGCTATTGGTATGGAATGGTTCTGGCTACAATTTCAGCGTTTTTAGCTTCAAGTTTTACATTAATCAATGGTAAACTTATAAAAGAGGAGAAACCATCTATAATCTCTATGTTTGAATTGGGATTTGGTGTTTTGTTCTTATCGTCTTATTTTTTATTAAATCAACAATTCACCACAGATGATTTCTTTAAACTTTCCCTGGTAGATATAGGATACCTTTTTATTTTGGCCTCTATTTGTACTGCATATGCGTTTATTGCCTCAGTAAAAGTAATGCGCTATCTATCTCCATATACAGTAATGCTAACGATTAATTTAGAACCTGTTTATGGTATTATTTTGGCATTTATTGTGTTAGGAGAAAATAAACAAATAACAGGCTCATTTTATATTGGAGCACTTATAATAATTGCCGTGGTGGTTCTAAACGGAATACTAAAAAGTAGATTAAAATTAAAAAATAAGTAAACAATAAGGTTTGCTTTAAAGTTTTATATTTGTGGACTTAAACAAACGAGACCTATTTGGCTTATGGAATATTTAGATTTTGAACTTCCGATTAAAGAATTGGAAGAGCAGTTAGACAAATGCGTTATTATAGGAGAGGAGAGCGATGTTGATGTTACAGAAACATGTAAGCAAATCGAAAAAAAACTTGCCGAAACCAGAAAAGAAATTTATAAAGGACTTACAGCTTGGCAACGTGTTCAGCTTTCAAGACACCCCAATAGACCTTATACTTTAGATTATATAAAAGCAATTTGTGGAGATACGTTTTTAGAGCTTCATGGTGATCGTACGGTACGAGATGATAAAGCTATGATTGGTGGTCTTGGAAAAATTGGCGACCAAAGTTTTATGCTTATTGGACAACAAAAAGGATTTAACACCAAAACACGTCAATATCGTAATTTTGGTATGGCGAATCCGGAAGGATATAGGAAAGCATTGCGATTAATGAAATCCGCAGAAAAGTTTGACATTCCTGTGGTGTGTTTTGTAGATACTCCAGGAGCATATGCAGGTATTGAAGCCGAGGAGCGTGGACAAGGAGAGGCAATTGCACGGAATATTATAGAAATGACACGTCTTAAAGTTCCAATTATTGTTGTTATTATAGGAGAGGGAGCTTCTGGTGGAGCTTTAGGTATAGGAGTTGGAGATAAAGTGTTAATGTTAGAAAACACATGGTACTCTGTAATTTCTCCCGAATCATGCTCTTCTATTTTATGGAGAAGTTGGGAGTATAAAGAACAAGCAGCTGAAGCTTTGAAACTTACTGCTCCTGATATGAAAAAACTTAAAATGATTGATGAAATCGTTAAAGAACCAATAGGAGGAGCACATTCTAATAGAGAAAAAACGTTCGAAACCGTTAAGAACAAAATAGTGACCCATTTTAAGGAATTAGAAAAGTTATCACCAAAAGAATTGGTGGAACAACGAATGGAAAAATATTCCAATATGGGTGTTTTTAATGGATAACCCTGAATACTAAGAAGTTTCTTAAAATCCGGAACATAAAACTTCCGGATTTTTTTTGTTATCAACATAAAATCGTAACTTATAAACAGGCTATTGTTAACTATCAGTTAATATCCAAAATTGGGTATTCTATGTTAACTTAAGGTTAATTGCATACTTTCGTAACTATGGAGAACACAAACCCGATTGTCGGTCGAAAGATTGATAAATCTACAATTATTAACCTTGAAAAAGGAAAAATACCACCTCAAGCTGTTGATTTAGAGGAGGTTGTCCTAGGGGCGATGATGATTGATAAAAAAGGGGTTGATGAGGTTATTGATATTCTTCATCCAGATGTTTTTTATAAAGAGGCGCATAAATATCTTTACGAAGCTATTTTTAAATTGTTTGAAGCATCAGAACCAATCGATTTATTAACGGTTTCTGCCCAATTAAAAAGGGATGGTCGTCTTGAAGCAGTTGGAGGTGATTTTTATATCATAAAACTTACTCAAAAAGTAGCTTCATCGGCACATATTGAGTTTCATGCAAGAATTATTCTTCAAAAGTATATTCAACGTAGTTTAATTAAGATTTCTAGTGAAATTATTGAGGAAGCCTATGATGAAGGTACCGATGTTTTTGACCTTTTAGATACAGCGGAATCTAAGTTGTACGATGTAACTCAAGGAAACCTTAAACGTTCTGCCGAAACTGCGCAGAATTTGGTTATCATGGCTAAAAAGAAAATCGAAGAAATCTCAAATAAAGAGGGTTTAAGTGGTATTCCATCTGGCTTTGATAAATTAGATAAACTAACTTCGGGTTGGCAACCTAGTGATTTAATTATTGTTGCTGCACGTCCTGGTATGGGTAAAACAGCTTTAACCTTATCGATGGCCAGAAATATGGCGGTTAATTCTGGAATTCCAGTAGCATTCTTTTCATTAGAAATGTCTTCTGTGCAGTTGATAACTAGACTTATTTCTTCTGAAACAGGACTTTCTTCAGAGAAATTAAGAACGGGAAAGCTAGAAAAACATGAGTGGGAACAACTAAATGTTAAAGTAAAAGCCCTAGAAAAAGCACCATTGTTTATTGATGATACCCCGTCACTATCTATTTTTGATTTACGTGCAAAAGCAAGAAGGCTAGCTTCGCAACATGGCATTAGAATGATTATGATTGATTACCTACAGTTGATGACAGCGGGAGGAACCCAAAAAGGAGGTAATCGTGAACAAGAGATTTCTACAATTTCGCGAAACTTAAAAGCTCTAGCAAAAGAACTTAATGTTCCAGTAATAGCATTATCGCAACTTTCACGTGCAGTTGAAACTCGTGGAGGAAGTAAACGACCAGTACTTTCAGATTTAAGGGAATCCGGTGCAATTGAGCAAGATGCGGATATTGTATCCTTTATATATCGTCCAGAATATTATAAAATTGATGAGTGGGATGATGAAGAACGCTCGCCTACAGCTGGTCAGGGTGAATTTATTGTGGCTAAGCATAGGAATGGTGGTTTAGAAAACATTAGACTTAAGTTTATCGGTAATCAGGGTAAATTTGATAACTTAGATGACTTTGATTCTCCTTTCGAGTTTCAATCTAAAATGAATGACAATGAGGATAATCCTTTTATAACCAAAAACCTTCCAAACCCTAATGATGCTTTTGGAAGCTCAATGAATAATGATTCTGATTTGGATGATAGTGATGTTCCTTTTTAAAGCTTAAAATTTGTCTTTGAAACTAAAATTATATTTTAGAGAGTTTACTTTAAGAAACATTTTAATGTTTCTTTTTCTTTTCGGTAGTACTCAAATTTTTGCTTCCTCAATATTAATACCAATGGATGCGGAAAGTCAAAAAAATCATTTAAAAGCATACGGAATTACATATTGGGTGTTATCTCATCAGCAAAAAGTACAATGGTTGTTAAATTATAGAGGGGGATCTTTTTTATTACCAGATGGAGAACGCATCCGTAAAGAATGTCAAATTCGGGGAGTGTCTTTTGAAGTGATATCTAATGAAGAAACGGCCTCAATTTTGGATAATATAAGTAGCCCTTCTCAGAATCAAGAAGCGGTGATTTTAGAAAAAGCACCTAAAATTGCCGTATACACTCCAAAAGGCAATCAGCCTTGGGATGATGCTGTTACCATGGTGTTAACGTACGCCGAAATTCCTTATGTAACGGTATACGATGAAGAAGTTATCAATGATAAGTTAGCCCTTTATGATTGGCTACATTTACATCATGAGGATTTTACTGGGCAGTATGGTAAGTTTTATGGAGCGTATAGAGCTGCTCCATGGTATATTGAGGGAAAACAAAAAGCGGAAAATTTGGCAAACGAGCTGGGGTTTGCTAAAGTTTCGGAAGAGAAAGGTGCCGTTGCCTTGAAAATTAGAAATTATGTAATAGGTGGCGGATTTATGTTTGCTATGTGTTCTGCTACTGATAGTTTTGATATTGCTTTATCCGCAGATGGGGTTGATATTTGTGAGCCCATGTTTGATGGTGACCCCTCAGAATCTAATTATCAAAACAAATTAAATTTTAATAAAACTTTCGCATTTACCAATTTTACTTTGGAAAGAAATCCGCTTGAATATGAGTTTTCGTCTATAGATATGACGAAAAAAAGAGGAAGAGTCGCAAAAGAATCCGATTATTTTTCTTTGATGGATTTTTCTGCGAAATGGGATCCAGTTCCAACAATGTTATGTCAAAATCATACCTCTTTGGTTAAAGGGTTTATGGGGCAAACTACAGCATTTAATAGTGATAATATTAAGCCTACAGTGTTAATTTTAGGTGAGAATAAAATTAATGGAGAGGCAAGGTATATTCATGGCATAAAAGGTAAAGGCTTTTTTACATTTTATGGGGGGCATGATCCTGAGGATTATCAACATAGAGTAGGTGATCCAAAAACGGAATTAGAATTGCATCCAACTTCACCAGGATATCGATTAATTTTAAATAATGTTTTGTTTCCTGCAGCGCAAAAAAAGAAACAAAAAACATAGTTTTATAAGCATGTGGTATCAGAAAGAGATAGCATTAAAACCTAGGTCAAGAGGATTTCATTTAATTACCAGTGAAATTTTGAGTAATTTTTTGGAGTTAAAAAATATTACAACAGGTTTTTTACAAGTTTTTATAAAACATACCTCTGCAAGCTTAACGATAAACGAAAATGCAGATTCAAGTGTTAGAGTTGATTTTGAAAGTCATATCAATAAAATAGTTCCTGAAAATGCATCATATTACACACATACATATGAAGGAGCTGATGATATGCCCGCGCATATTAAGTCTTCATTAATGGGAGCTTCTGTTCAAGTTCCGATTACAAACGGAAGTTTAAATATAGGAATATGGCAGGGTATTTATTTATGTGAACATAGAAATAATGGAGGCTCTAGAAAAATTGTTATCACCGCCTATGGGGTGTAATTATGATAGTATTAATTGTTCTAAAACCTCTTCAACACCATACTCTTCATTACTTTTTGTTTTATAGTTAGCAGCTTTTATAACATTTGGGTGCGCATTGGCCATGGCAAAACTATATTTAGCTTTTCCCATCATTTCCAAATCATTGTTATAATCCCCAAAAACCATAGTTTCTTCTGGAGTAATATTGTATTGTTGTTGCAGTTTTTCTATAGCATAGCCTTTGTTCGCATCGTTTTCAGAGAGATCAACCCAATTTTGTCCAGATACTTTTACTTTTAAGTTTTTGTTGAAGTGTTTAACTAATGGGTAAATATATTTTTCAGAGTCTTCAGGGTGGTATATTGCAATTTTTAAAATTTCTCCGGAGTGGTTTTTTAAGTCCTCCAAAATCTCATATTTATTATAAAATTCCTTCAAGCGATGTACAAAACCAGAAGAATCGTTTAATAAATATGCTTTGTTTTTACTACATAAAACAGGGTTCACATTTTCTAAATCAGCAATGGTATCTAAAATTTCGTTTTTAGCTTGCTGGTTCAAAGGGGTAGAAAACACTTCATTGTCATCTTTCATTACAAAACCACCATTTTCTGCAACAACAATAATTTCCTCTTTAATGCTATGGAGTTTATCAATAATACTACTGTACTGTCTTCCACTGGCAGCAACAAATAAAATTCCTTTTTCTTTAAGCTGTTTAAATTGCTCAAAAAAACGATTGCTGACCTGATGCTTGTTATTTAATAGCGTACCGTCCATATCGGTAACCACCATTTTTACTTGAGATAAATCCATATTGTTTGAAGTAAAAACGTTAAAGGTATTAGTTATTGGTAAATAACGGATACAGAAATGATAAAGTTTATGTTATGAGGCTATTTAGGCAATTATTACTTCGATACCAATTTCTTCAAATTTATTTAATGAATCATCGGTGATTTTGTCATCTGTAATAAGGACATCTATTTTGGATAATGAAGAAATTCTTCCAAATCCTCTTTTTCCAATTTTAGTGGAATCGGCTAGAACTATTATTTTATCAGCACTTTCCATCATTTTTTGATTCAGGTGCGCCTCTGCTGCGTTGGAAGTACTTATGCCAAAGTTAACATCAATTCCATCTACACCTAAAAAAAGCTTGTTGCACGAGAATTGTTCTAAAACGGATTCAGATATGGCTCCGATAACGGAAGTAGAATTTTTTCTGATTTCACCGCCAAGCTGAATAACATCAATATTAGGCTTTTGACACAACTCAATGCTAACACTTAATGAAGATGTTAAAACCGTAAGCTTTTCAAAATCTTCTAAAATTCTTGCTAAATAATGAATGGTGGTTCCAGAAGAAAGGATAATAAAATCGTTATTTTGAATAAGTTTAATTCCTTCTTTCGAAATTTTTTGTTTCTGTTCGGTATTAATACCCTCTTTTTCGATTACGTTTTTTTCGTAAGCATAAGTAGAATTTTTACTCGCGCCACCATGCGTTCGGTATAAAAAACCTTCTTTTTCTAGATAGCTTAAGTCCTTTCGAATGGTAACCAGCGAGACATTTAGTTTTTGACTTAGCTCCTGCACAGATACAAAACCGCTAGGTTTTATTAGATCTAAAATTTGAGTATGCCGTTCGTTTAGCTTTGCCATAGATTAAGATAGGTAATATGTTTATGAATTATTACGCAAGGTACAAAAAAAGATAGGTTGTGAAAATTATGAAGTTTCGTTTTCTTTCGTTATTTTTGAAAAAAGAAAGATAAAGAAATTTAAAAAGAAAATAAATGAAACTGGTTGAGAAAATAGAAAAGGTAAAAGAAGTTCCAGAATGGGACTTTGTTATTATTGGTGGAGGAGCCAGTGGTTTAGGGTCTGCATTGGATGCTACTACTAGAGGATACAAAACATTATTGTTAGAATCTCATGATTTTGCCAAAGGTACTTCAAGTAGAAGTACTAAGTTGGTTCATGGTGGAGTTAGATATTTGGCTCAAGGAAATGTTTCGTTGGTTAGAGAGGCTTTAAAAGAAAGGGGTTTAATGGCGAAAAATGCAGCTCATTTAGTGAAAAATCAAAAATTTATCATCCCTAATTATAATTGGTGGGGAGGTCCATATTATAAGTTTGGACTCTCCATTTATGATATGCTCGCGGGTAAGTTAAGTTTAGGTAAGACTAAGTATATTAATAAGAAAAAAACAATTTCTAGAATACCAACTATAAATGATGACAAATTGGTTAGTGGAGTTGTATATAATGACGGCCAGTTTGATGATTCTAGACTTGCAATTAATCTTGCTCAAAGTATTGAAGAACAGGGAGGTAGTGTGCTTAATTATAATAAAGTAATAGGTTTAACTAAAAATGAAACAGGAGAGGTAGATGGAGTGCGTGTTTTAAGTGTACTTACTGATGAAAATTATACCGTCAAAAGTAAAGTGGTAATTAATGCCACAGGCGTTTTTACAAACAAAATACTAAATATGGATAATCCTAAGCATGGAAAATTTGTTGTTCCTAGTCAGGGAATACATTTGGTTTTGGATAAATCTTTTTTACCCAGTGATGATGCGCTAATGATTCCTAAAACTAGTGACGGTAGAGTACTTTTTGCAGTTCCGTGGCATGATAAGGTGGTTGTAGGTACGACGGATACTTTAATAGATAACCCTAGTTTTGAACCAAAAGCGTTAAGTAGTGAAGTAGATTTTGTTTTAGAAACTGCTGGAAGGTTTTTGGCAAAAAAACCAAAACGAGAAGATGTTCTCTCAATGTTTGCGGGATTACGACCTCTTGCTGCTCCAGAAGGAAAAGGAACCAAAACAAAAGAAGTTTCACGAAGTCATAAAGTAATAGTGTCAGATACGGGATTGGTAACAATAACTGGAGGTAAATGGACAACTTACAGGCAAATGGCGGAAGATGTGGTTGATACAGCTGTAAAGGCTAAAAAACTACCTAAAAAACAATGTGTAACGGAGAATTTTTCAATTCATGGTAATATTCCTGTAAATGAAGTGGATAGATCCAATTATCTTTATGTATATGGAGCGGATATTCCCGGTATAAAGGAGTTACAAAATAAAAATTCAGAATATAGTGAAAAACTGCATCCAGAATACCCATATACAGTAGCAGAGGTTATTTGGGCAGTACAAAATGAAATGGCGCAGACTGTAGAAG
Organism: uncultured Maribacter sp.; assembly: GCA_947493885.1. Taxonomy (GTDB): domain Bacteria; phylum Bacteroidota; class Bacteroidia; order Flavobacteriales; family Flavobacteriaceae; genus Maribacter_B. The sequence continues at coordinate 6,012 of CANLTE010000013.1, read as the reverse complement.
ATGTTTTGGCAAGAAGAGTACGATTATTGTTTTTAGACGCTAGGGCTGCAATTGATATTGCTGGTAAAGTGGCTACTATTATGGCTAAAGAACTAGATAGGGAAGAAAACTGGATAGAAAAACAAGAGGCAGAATTTATTCAACTGGCAAAAGGATATTTGTTGGTGGATTATGCTTCATCGGATAAAGAAAATAGTGTAACCAATTTAATAACTGCAAAATGAAAGAAAAATTAATTTTAGCTTTAGATCAAGGAACAACTTCATCAAGAGCAATTTTATTCAATCATAATGGAGAAATTGTAGAAATTTCTCAAAAACCGTTTGAGCAAATTTTTCCTGAACCTGGATTGGTAGAACATAATGCAAATGAAATATGGTCTTCACAAATATCAGTTGCCGCAGAAGTTGTAGCTAAATCAGGAATTACTGGTGCGGATATCGCTGCAATTGGAATTACTAATCAACGAGAAACCGTCGTAGTTTGGGATAGAAAAACGAGCGAACCTATTTGTAATGCTATTGTTTGGCAAGACCGTAGAACCTCCAAATATTGCGATGAATTAAAGGAAAAAGGTCATGTGGACCTTATCAAGAAAAAAACAGGACTTGTTTTGGACGCTTATTTTTCGGGAACCAAGGTAAAATGGATATTAGATAATGTAGAAGGGGCAAGAGAAAAGGCAGAAGCTGGTGAATTGTGTTTTGGTACGGTTGATTCTTGGTTGGTTTGGAAACTTACAAGAGGAAACATGTTTATAACTGATGTTACAAACGCATGTAGAACAATGCTGTTTAACATTCATACAATGTCGTGGGATGATGAATTATTGTCATTGTTCAATATTCCAAAATCAATACTGCCAGAAGTAAAAGAGAGTAGCGAGGTTTATGGAGAAACCGCTACTACATTATTTTCCTCTAAAATTCCAATTTCTGGCATTGCTGGTGATCAACAGGCAGCACTTTTCGGACAAATGTGTACAAAACCAGGTATGGTGAAAAACACATACGGTACAGGGTGTTTTTTACTTATGAATACAGGAGAGGAAGCGGTATATTCTGAAAATAATTTGCTCACCACAGTGGCATGGAAAATTAATGGAAAAACTACCTATGCGTTAGAAGGAAGTGTATTTGTTGGTGGAGCTGCTATTCAGTGGTTAAGAGATGGGGCTAAGGTAATTAAGACTGCGCCTGGAATAAATCATTTAGCCGAAACCGTTGAAGATAATGGAGGTGTTTACTTTGTTCCTGCATTAACTGGTTTGGGAGCTCCGTATTGGGATCAATACGCCAGAGGGGCAGTTATGGGTATTACTAGAGGAACAACTGATGGTCATATTGCCCGTGCTACTTTAGAAGGAATTGCTTTTCAAGTGTATGATGTTGTAAAGTCTATGGAAGCCGACGCTAAATCTAAAAGTTTGGAGTTGAGAGTCGATGGTGGTGCGGCTGCCAGCGATTTGCTTATGCAGATTCAATCAGACTTATTTGGATTTGAAACTGTTCGTCCAAAAACCATTGAAACAACTGCTTTGGGAGCTGCTTATTTGGCTGGTTTAGCTGTAGGATATTGGGATAGTATTGATGAAATTCAGTCGCAATGGATTGTAGGTAAGAAATTTTACCCTAAATTAGAGAAGGAAAAAGTGGACAAAATGCTCCATTATTGGCATAAAGCAGTTAAATGTTCACAAAGTTGGATAGAAGAATAATCTAAAAAAAAAGCACAATATGTCTTTATTAGCAGCAGAAATACTCGGAACAATGTTACTCATTTTATTAGGGAATGGGGTAGTGGCAAATGTGGTTTTAAATGGTACTAAGGGTAATAACTCTGGTTGGATTGTTATAACAACTGGTTGGGCGTTGGCTGTATTTGTTGGTGTGGTAGTGGCAGCTCCATATAGTGGAGCTCATTTGAATCCTGCAGTTACCGTTGGTTTAGCTGTAGCAGGAAAAATAGCATGGGCGGCAGTTCCAGAATATTTAGCGGGAGAAATGATAGGGGCAATGTTGGGCGCTTTTTTAGTATGGTTGTTTTATAAAGATCATTTTGCGCAAACCCAGGATGAAGCTGGTAAATTAGCATGTTTTAGTACTGGGCCAGCAATAAGAAATCCTTTTTCTAATGTTATTAGCGAGCTTATAGGAACTTTTGTTTTGGTGTTTGTTATTTTTTATCTCACTGGCTCTGAAATTGAAATAGCTAATGACACAAACGCCAAAATTGGCTTAGGTTCTATAGGAGCTTTGCCAGTAGCTTTTTTAGTATGGGTAATAGGTTTAGCTTTAGGAGGCACTACGGGCTATGCTATTAATCCAGCTCGAGATTTGGGTCCTCGAATAATGCATGCAATTCTTCCTGTAAAAGGAAGTAGCGATTGGAGTTACGGTTGGATTCCGGTTGTTGGTCCAATTTTAGGAGCGATAATTGCTGCTGGGTTGTACATGTTTTTACTTGGGTAGTTAAAAGTAAATATTAGATATAAAAAAATCCCGATTCGAAAGAATCGGGATTTTTTAAGTGAGATATATTGTTAGTTTTACTTTACTTTATTTACGATAGCTGAAAAAGCCTCAGGGTGGTTCATGGCTAAATCAGCAAGAACTTTTCTGTTAAGTTCTATGTTGTTAGCTTTTACTTTACCCATAAACTGTGAGTAAGACATTCCGTGTAATCTGGCTCCCGCATTAATACGAGTAATCCAAAGAGCACGAAAAGTTCTCTTTTTATTTCTACGGTCTCTATAAGCATATAACATTGCTTTTTCAACCGCATTTTTGGCTACTGTCCAAACGTTTTTACGTCTTCCAAAGTAACCTTTGGCTTGCTTCATTACCTTTTTTCTTCTGGCTCTTGAAGCTACTGCATTTACTGATCTTGGCATAATTTTACTTTTTTTTGTAGTAGGCGGTCATTTTTTTTGACACTTTAAAAGCCTAACTCCAGGGTTAATATTTAATTACCGAAAAAAACAATTTACTTTAAACGTAATTGTTCTTTAATACTGTTAACGTCTGAATCGTGTACCAATGCAGAGTGTGTTAACGCTAGCTTACGCTTTTTAGATTTCTTCGTTAGAATGTGGCTCTTAAAAGCGTGCTTTCTTTTGATTTTACCAGTACCGGTAAGCTTAAAACGCTTTTTAGCACTAGATTTTGTTTTTTGTTTAGGCATTTTTCCTATTTATTAATTTATCTCACTATACTATGCTGAAACTGCCCACATTTTGTAGGCAGATGTTCAGTGTTTTTTATATTCAAAAGAAATCTAAATAGACTTCTGAATGAACTTTATTTTTTTGTTTTAGGTGCTATAAACATTGTCATACGCTTTCCTTCAAGTTTAGGCATTTGCTCTACTTTACCTATTTCTTCTAATTCCGAAGCTAAACGCAATAATAATATTTCACCTTGATCTTTATAAACAATTGATCTTCCTTTAAAAAATACATATGCTTTTAATTTAGCACCCTCTTTTAGGAACTTTTCAGCATGTTTCTTTTTAAATTCATAATCATGGTCGTCCGTATTAGGACCAAATCTAATTTCTTTTACAACAACTTTAGACGCTTTGGCTTTCATAACCTTTTCGCGCTTCTTTTGTTCGTATAAGAACTTCTTGTAATCTATAATCTTACAAACCGGAGGGTCAGCATTTGGCGAAATTTCAACCAAATCTAATCCTAACTCTTCTGATTTTGCCATTGCTTGACGCAATGGATAAACACCTACTTCAACGTTGTCTCCCACCAATCTTACATTTGGTGCGATAACATTCTCATTGATTTTATGAGGGTTTTTGTTTTCTCTTCTAGGTTGGGGCCTAAATCTCTTTCGTATTGCTATGACTTTTGTTTTTTAATTAAACTTAAAATTTGTTTTCTAAAACGACTTTAAGGTACTATTTATTTCGTTAGTGACCAAGTCTGTAAAATCTGTAACGCTCAGAGAACCTAAATCGTCTCCACCATGTCTGCGAACAGAAATGGTATTGGCTTCTTCTTCGTTTTCCCCAACAATCAGCATAAATGGTATTTTATTCATTTCTGCTTCTCGTATTTTCTTTCCAACAGTTTCATTTCTGTTGTCAATGAGGGCGCGAATTTCGTTATTTTCTAAGGAATTTAAAACTTTTTTAGCATATTTTTCATGTTTCTCTCCAACAGGCAGTACTATTGCTTGGTCAGGGATTAACCAAAGCGGGAAATTTCCACCAGTGTGCTCTAGTAAAAGCGCGATGAATCTTTCCATACTTCCAAAAGGTGCACGATGAATCATTACTGGTCTGTGTAGCTCATTATCACTACCTTTATATGTAAGGTCAAAACGTTCTGGAAGGTTATAATCAACCTGAATGGTTCCCAGTTGCCAACTTCTTCCTAAGGCATCTTTCACCATAAAATCTAGTTTAGGTCCATAAAATGCAGCTTCACCACTTTCTACAACAAAATCAAGTCCCTTTTCCTTTGCGGCGTTAATTATAGCGTTTTCTGCTTTCTCCCAATTTTCAACTTCTCCAATATACTTTTCAGGTTTTTCTAAATCACGTATCGAAACTTGTGCAGTGAAATTTTCAAACCCTAATGAACCTAATACATATAAGGAAAGGTCTATGACATTTTTAAATTCTTGATCTAATTGGTCGGGTGTACAAAAAATATGAGCATCATCTTGAGTAAAACCTCTTACTCTTGTTAATCCATGAAGTTCACCACTTTGTTCATACCTATATACTGTACCAAATTCAGCAAATCGTTTAGGAAGTTCTCTATAACTATAAGGTTTGTTGTTGTATATTTCACAGTGATGTGGGCAGTTCATTGGTTTTAATAAAAACTCCTCATCTTCTTTAGGTGTTGTAATAGGTTGAAAACTATCTTCACCATATTTAGCGTAATGTCCAGAAGTAACATAAAGTTCTTTTTGTCCAATATGAGGCGTAACTACCATTTCATATCCAGCTTTTTTCTGAGCTTTCTTTAAAAACTGTTCTAAGCGCTCTCGTAATGCAGCACCTTTAGGAAGCCATAAAGGCAAACCTTGTCCTACTTTTTGCGAAAACGTAAAAAGCTCTAGCTCTTTTCCTAGTTTTCTATGGTCGCGTTGTTTTGCCTGTTCCAGGAGTTCCAGATATTCGGTAAGTTCTTTTTGTTTAGGGAAAGAAATACCGTAAACCCTGGTAAGTTGTTTGTTCTTTTCATCGCCCCTCCAATAAGCTCCTGCGACACTTAATATTTTTATAGCTTTTACAATGCCAGTATTTGGTATATGCCCTCCTCTACATAAATCGGTAAAAGTATCATGGTCGCAAAAGGTAATTGTGCCATCTTCTAAGTTTTCAATGAGTTCTACTTTAAATTCGTTTCCTTGAGATTTATATAGTTCAAGAGCTTCACTTTTGGAAACAGCTCTCATTTTAAAATTGTGCTTTCCTCTTGCTATTTCTAAAGCTTTCTTTTCAATCAATGGAAAGTCTTTTTCAGAAATAGACTTTTCCCCTAAATCTACGTCATAATAAAAACCATTATCTATAGCTGGTCCAATAGTTAGCTTTACACCTGGGTATAATTCTTCTATGGCTTGAGCAACAATGTGAGATGATGAATGCCAAAAAGCGGTTTTACCTTCTTTATTATTCCATGTGTACAATATTAATGAGCCATCTTCATGTAATTCCGTAACACTTTCAACAATGGTTTCATTGAACTTTGCTGAAATTACATTTCTAGCAAGTCCTTCGCTTATACTTTTTGCAATATCAATTACAGTAGTACCTTTAATATATTCTTTAATACTACCATCAGGTAGAGTAATTTTAATCATGCTCTGTATTTAAGTTTGCAAAGATAATAAGTAAGCTTGATGCAGACAATATATATAGGTATATGTTTTATTAAGAGGTGTTGAATAGGTGAGTGAGGTTATATATTAGTTTGGAATTTTTTCTCTTAATTTTTTATTGTTTGTAAAGTGTTGTGTAGTAGGGATGTGAGTGTTGGGGTAA
>CANLTE010000012.1 GCA_947493885.1 uncultured Maribacter sp. | reverse complement strand
CAATCGACAAGGTTAGAAACTAATTTAGTGTAAACCATAATCTTTAACTTGTGTAAACCATGTCTCTTTACGAACATATCAGAAACCGAGTGAAAATCGAATAAAAACGAAATGAGAACTTTAATTCACATCATACTATTTCTGACTTTTAGTCTGTCATTTTCTCAAAAGACTTTGAATTACAATGAAGTTCTGGCTGAATTAGAAAACTCATCGGAATCATTAAATACAAATCTAATTTTGCCAAATTCTGACTTTTATATTGGAATTACTAAAAACGCAATTGTCGAGAATCCCGAATTAAATTCGTGTATTGACATTAGTGCAGACGGAAAGAAAAACGGGGAAATTATCAGCATCTTAAAAAAGCATAATCTTTTGAACAAATTGTATGTGGAAATTGAAAATGAATATACTGATTTAAACTCTGACCAAATATTCAAACCAATGGAAACGGATTTGTATTTGGAATTGTTTTTTAAAACAAAGAATTTCGGGTTTATGAGCTGTTTTGTTCCAATTTTCGAGAAAAAGATGGCTAAAGAACTAATATGTGATTTGAACAAAATATTTAATTATAAATCCTGTTTTAAGAAATTGAAACGGAAAATATAAATACGTTGCACAACAAAGAACTGAGCTAAAAAACAAATAAGATTTAGCTTAATTTACCCAGATAATTTCTATCATAATCCAAACCTGATTTTGATATGCCATAAGCTTGTTTTATAAGTTTGTTACAGACAGCTATCAAAGCTAGTTTCTTACTTTTTCCTTTACCAACGATTCGGTCAAATAACATCTTGCATTGCGGATTATGAATACAAGCTGTGAAACTAATTTAGTGTAAACCGTGTCCCTTTACGAACAGATCAACTCTCAATTATACTCTGCCAGTTGTCTAAAAGCTCTTTACATATTTTTGTGAATTGATGTTTCATCATTGGATGAATTAGAATATTTTGATACGGTTTCTTATACTCGAATTCAAAATTCATGATTATTTCAGTTTCTCCTTTCCCAATCTCATTAACCTGCCAATTTCCACGCAAGGTTTTTAAAGGATATGGGTAATCTAAAGGAGTAGTATCAACTTCAAACGAATATTCTTTTTCCTCTTCCCAAAGGCTGCATGTTTCTGTCCAGCTATCCTTCCCATGTGAACAAGACCTAATCATTCCAATTTTTTCTCCTGATACGACCTCTAAACCATCTATATTTGGTGCTACTTTATGGTAGTTCCCAACATCTGATATGATTTTCCAAACTTTTGATTTGTCTTCCTTAACTCTACGTTTAAATGACATGAGTTTTACATTTGTTCCTCCTTTAGCATCTATTCGTGATAAGCCTAGAGATTGGTATGTGATAAAGAAAATTATTGGTATAAGAAACAATCCAATAAATAGATAACCAGTATCTGATATATCAAAAGGTCTAAAAATAAGGACATAGATACTAGCCATTGTAAACATGATATCTTGAATAATTATCCATAGAATTGCTAACGCTCTTTGTTTTTTAATCTCCACAACCATAGTAAGTGAAAAAAATGTAATTACTCCTCCTACTACCAAGAATGGTGTATTACTTTCAGTTTCAAATATGCCTGCGAGTCTATTACTAAATATTAGAATACTTAGTCCGGAGATAAGTGTTGTAACTGCGTTTAATTTGGTTGCCCTAATAGATGTTTCCATATCATTTTACTTTTTAATGTTTAGTCAAAATTAGAGTGATAATTTTTTATTTTATTGATATTTTACGCCATTTATGTAAATTTGTGATATGAGAATAAGAGGAACTTTTCTAAAGAATCTATTAGATTATGCGACATTTCAAAATATGGATACCATGGTCTTAAAACACCTTGTGTCAAATCAGAATATTGACTTTAACAATCCAGAAGAAATGGTAAACTCTAAGGATTATCTCATTGTATTTCAGAAAATTATTGAAGGCTTAAAAACCAGTTCTTGTGGGTTAAATATAGGAAGCTATCTTAATCTAAGTTCATTGGGCCTTGTACTAGAAATCTCTTTAAACACATCTAGCATAAAACAAGGCGTTTACATTCTTGAAAAATTTCTCAAGAGTCAATTTCCAATAGTCTCCTTTACGCTTGTTGAAGATGCTCTTCGGTTAGAAAGCTCAGTAGCAAACGAAGAACTAAGGAGGGAATTATTGAATATGGTGCTATACATTGTGTATAGGGAACTAAAACTGATGTTGCCGAATGAATTAACAACTCAAATTAAGTTTCCTTTCTCTAAACAAGAGGATAATAGATTATTCTTCAATGACAAGGTAGAATACTCTGTAGACCATATTATTGTACTCCCAGATAATCTTGATAAGTTGGAGATTAATATGAAAAGGGTAAATAAAATTGAATTATTGCTCCCAAAATTTGTTTTAATGTTAAATCAGAGCGATTCCAAATCTAAAGAGTTTTCAAAAAATGTTAAGAGTATGACATTAAATATGTGTAATCCAGAAATCCCTAATTTAAATCAGGTTCAAAAACAGTTTGCCTATAGTGAAAGAACTTTTCAAAGAAGATTAACAGCAGAAGGTACTTCATTCAGAAGAATAGTAAATGAAATAAAAGAGGAGTTATCTCACTATCTATCGAATGAAAAGCATCTTAAGACAAAAGATATTGCCTATATTTTAGGCTACTCAGAATCTAGTGCTTATTTACATGCTTTGAAAAGGATGGAAAATGAATTAAAATAAAACGTGTGGTAACAAAAACGTGTATAGTTAATAGTGTTTAAAATGGTTCGGGAAATTCTACCGAATTTCCGCTCTCTTCGTACTTTTTTGCTAACTTACTGCTCCAACACTACAAACCATACACGAATACCTTGTATCCAATACAGAAAAACCACCGGACACCAAAAAATTGAAAAAATAATAGCTGATGTTGTATATACAACTTAATTTTGTACTTTTATAGGATGAAATACGATTTGCAACTTTGTATTGGTTCTCGATTAAGACGACTATCGAGAATAGCAGATGGACATTTTAGAAGTAAATTATCTGAATTTAACATTACTGAAAATCAAATGACCATTTTGTTTGTTTTGAACAAAAAGGGAAAAGTTGAACAGGGGAAAATCGGGCAGACATTAGTGTTGGAACGCTCAACAGTAAGTAGAAACATAAAACTATTAGAAAAACAAAATTATATTAAACGGACTTCTGACTATCGGCCAGAAATTGAACTTTCAAAAAAAGGTAATGAATTGGTACAAAAGCTAATTCCACTTTGGGAAGAAACTATGGACGAACTAATTTCGAAATTGGGCGAAGATGGATTAACATATTTGAGCGAATTGGAGAACAGATTAAATTAATATTTTTTTAAACACAATGTTGTATATACAACTTATTAATAATTATGCTTAAAACGATTGAAAATAAAATGATGGAGCAAAATGCACACACAGTAAAATACATTAAAACTGTTGGAATAAATGGTGCCAAAGGAGTCATTAAGCAAATAAACGTCCAAATAGATAGAGATTTTGGTCTTGTAGGTCCATTAACCTTGTCGTCAATAAGCGAAAGCGTACACGCTATACGTTGGGCAAACATAAGAGAAGTATTTGTTGTAGAAACCAATGTCAAAAGAGTAGTTAAAGAAACTATCGCTTCTGGAATTGCAAAAACCAACGATTGCCCTTATTGCGAAGACGTACATGAAACTTCAATTTCAAGCGCTGGAGATGCTGAGACTTCAAAAGCAATAACCAATGGAACTTGGAAATCATTAAAAAACGAAAAAACCAAAATGCTTATTGAATGGAGTTTAAATACAAGAAATCCAAATGCCGAAATAATAAAAAATCCGCCATTTACAAAAAGAGAAGCAACAGAAATAATAGGAACTGCATTAGTATTTCATTCTACCAATCGACTTGCAAACATATTTTTAGACAATTCGCCTTTACCCAAATTTTTGACCAATTCCATCCTCAAAAAAACAGCTTTAAATATTGCTTCCAAGACATTGTTTAAAACAATGGTAATGAAAAAGGGAAAAGCGGGGGATTCGTTACAATTTATACAAAGCAACACCTATCCAGAAAAATATAAATGGTCAGAAAATGTTCCAACATACGCTAAAACGCTTGATGCAAGAGATTTGCTTTTAGACGAATTAGAAAAAGAACTCATTCCAAAAAAAATTGCAAAAATTTTTAAGAGCAAAATCAAAAATTGGTATGGGAAAGAAATGCCATTGGGAAGATCTTGGTTAAACGAAATTATTATCAATTTTTCCGAAAACGAAAAACCAATCGCCACACTAGTATTTCTATCAGCTTTTGCACCATTTACCATCATAGAAAAGGACGTTACCAATTTTTACAAAATAAAAAATACAGAGAAAGAACTATTGGAAGTTTGCTACTGGTCTATCCAAATAATTACAAACCGAATAAGCGAATGGTTAACAGAACCATTCAACTAATAAAAAAGATTTAAAAATATGATTTCCGCAGATTTCCTAAATGAAATTAATCAGTATATCATCAATTAGAATCCAACAATAAATAAAAATATAAGAGTATGAACAATAAAAAAATATTAGTAACTGCCGCAAATGGAAATACAGGTTTTCCTGCATCAAAAGAATTATTGAAACTAGGCTTTGAAGTCCGAGCGTTTGTAAGAAATCCAAACGTAAAAAAAGCACAGGAACTTAAAGAATTGGGTGCAGAAATATTCGTTGGCGATATTCAAGATATACGAGACGTTAGAAAATCGCTTGAGGGTACCGAAAGTGCTTATTTTGTACCAACATATCCGAATGTGCTTTTTCAAGGTTCTACTTTTGCAACTGCCGTGGAAGAAATGAAAACCAAAAACGTGGTTGTGCTTACCCAATGGTTATCATCTAATTCGCATCCTTCGGTTTACACAAAAGAACATTGGTTAGTTGACCAAACCTTTAAACGATTACAAAACACTAACATTACATTTGTAAATCCTGGACTTTTTGCATTCGTATATTTTATGATGCCAGAACCTATGCTACAATTCGGAATGATGCCAGATTTTGGTACAAATGCACCGCCTTCTAACGAAGATATAGGATTAACAGTTGCACACATTTTAAAAAACCCCAAACCACATATCGGAAAAACGTATCGTATAACAAGTAGACAACTCTTAAAACCACAAGAAATGGCAGACATAGTTGGTAAAGTTATTGGTCGTAAAATAAAGGCAAATGTATTACCTGAAAGTATGCTATTGAAAATGTTACGTTCTTACGGATTTCCGCAAAGGGACGCATCTCAAGTAATCCATTACGTAAAAGATGGACACAATGGAGGTTTTGCACCAAATGCACCAACAACAACAGTTCAGGATATTGTTGGCAAACCAGCAGATGATTTTGAAACCATTACAAGAAGATATTTAAAAAACAATCCTATGGTAAAACAATCGCTTCTCAACAAGTTGCGAACTATGGGAATTATGATGAAAGCAATAACCACTTCCAAATGGAATATGGCAAAATTTGAAAAGGATCAAGGGTTTCCGGTATTTAAAAATATGATGCCCTCCAATGATTCGGAGGAATGGAAATCGGAACATTTAAAATAGTACGGAGAAAATACTTACTGCAACAACATGTCTAAAACATAGCTACTTCGGGCTTCCCAAAAGGCTTTGCTTATTTACGAAGTCTGCCAAGTTTTTAACTTTGTATCTTTATCCTAAGAAAGTTAAAAATTTGGCTTGTGCATAATCCGAAAAGTTTGCGTTTATTAATTCGCTACGTTTCATATACAATACCGTTATAATCAATTTGCGAAACTAAATGAGTCCTGAAGTACCAATTATAATTTTGATAATCTCAATCCCAACATTTTTAATCTTACGTTGGATTTCGCTACGATTTTTTAAGAAAAAGAAAACTAGTAGTTGGGTTTCAATCATTGGGACTGTAATAATTGCATCCGTCTTATATTTTAAGCTCGTATTTACAGTTTCTGGATATCTATTCTACGAACCACAATATGATTTTGACAGAGAAAAATGGTTTGCTGATAAACATTCTCGATTTGAAATGCGAGACGATATTGTGATAAGCGGAATTCTTAATGGAAAAAGCAAATCTGAAGTAATTGAACTTATTGGAAAACCTGAATCCAACAATTCGTCTGAATTATGGAAATACAATTTGGGAATGTGTCGATTTAGATTTGAGCGGCAGTTAAATTATTTGGAGCTGGCTTTTAAAAAAGGAGAAGTGTATAGAGTAGAAACAATTGAAATAATTGAATAAAAAACTGGTTACCGGCGTTCCGACACTTCCGAAGACTACGTCCGAATCTACTCGGAATTGCTAATGCCTATACTTAATTCGAAATAATTCTCTAATTTAACCCGTAACTACGGTTATACTCACCGTTAGCGGTAAGCAAATAAAAAATATGAAAAAAATATATAGTATCGCCTATGTCTTGATTATTGCAGGTGTTTTGGTTTGCTGTAATCAGCACACTCAAAATTCAAATAATAACAAAACCATTATGTCTGGTTGGAAATCTGTTTATCAGAATGATAAGGACGGAAGGCGATTAGCAGGGAATATAGATTCTCTAATAGTTGGAATTAGAAACCAATATGATGTGCGCATAGGTTGGGGCTGGGAAAAAGAATTAGGTGATTCTATCCTTAGGCTAGAACATATGGCGGAGCCGTTATTCTTAACCATAATTCAAGAAAAAACCGTTTCAGCCGTAATTGATGCGCATCCTTTGTTACAAAGTTATATTGACTCAAATAATCAAAAAATTGGGGATGACGGATATATTTGGCAATGTGTTTTGACCACAAAGGGGACTTTTAACGCTCAAACCCTTAATAGATCAACGGGAGAATTAATGAAGGACTGGCCTCAAAAACATAAAATGACTTGGTTTTTGGAATACCCTAACCATTTACCAAAAAATAATAAACCTTTATTCAACTAAAATGAAATTATTTTATACAACAATCGCCCTTTTATTGTTTACCACTTATGGATTTACGCAAGATAATTGGAAATTAGTTTATGAAAATGATGCTGAAGGTAACGCTATTGTAGGAACATTAGACGAACTTATATCTTCCGTTCAAAAAGGAGAGAATATTCGGATTTATTTCAAAATGGGAAGAGCAGACCGTCCCGAAACTTTTGTTGAACATACCGCATTGGTAAAATTCACTACTATTATGCATTCGCCAAAAGGAAAATTCGTTACAGCTCAAATTGACCCAATTGTAGGGCAGGTTCCAAGTTATGAAAAAGAAATTGTCCTGCTAAAAGAAAACCTAGAGTGGAGTCTTATCGCTTCTTCAAAAGGCAATAACGATATGATGACAAGAAATGTAATAACTGGTGAAATAGTTGATCACAGTCAGAGAAGGTGGGGAACAAAATGGTTTGTGGAAAAATAGTCTACCGTTATCATTGTATAAAAAACATATGGCTTTGGGGTACTAATCAAAAGGTCTGTATGTATTTGCAAAGTCATCAACTGTAAAATTTGGCATTTACAAAAAATGAGAAAAGCAAAATATTTATATTTGGCTTAGTACCAATCCAAAACGTATCGCTTATCACCTGCCCCTCTTTTCTTATACGAGACGTTGTGCAACATAAAAAACAAACCATTGAAATTAAAAACTATTTGTATAATCGGACTTTCCATATTTGTTATAAGCTATTGGATATTTACAAAAGGGAATGAATTTGCTCACAGTCAAAAACCAATTGATTTTGCTCATTGGTTAAACTTAATTGGAGCAGTATTGCTTCTTAATTTTAACAAAATATTTCCCAAAAATAAAATCGGCAAAGTTGCCTCTATTCTTACAACTTTGGGAGTTATAGCGTTTGTCGGACTAAATACAATCGACTTTATTTCGTGGAGTTTTGGAAATGATAATAATGGTAGAGTAGCATTTTTTAACCAGTTGGCAGATACACCAGCAATTACATTTCCTTTCATATACGTTGGGCCATCTTTACTATTTCTTGGACTTTCAACACATGCTTTAAACTTCTTTAAATCGAATTTAATTGGATTCGTTTTGACATTTTTTGGAGCAATTTTTATGGGACTTGGTTATTTTTTATGGAGTAATTTAATTTACACAGCAATAGGAGTTACAATTTTTGCATTAGGACTAATATTTATATTAATCAAAATGAATGGAAACAAATAACGTTGTAAACAATTAAAGAAAACTAGCTTGTTAACAGAATATTCCATTTCAGATATTATCACATCTAATCCTAAAGAAAAAAGGTATTATGTTGGAACTTTTGAGGAAACTGATAATCCAAAAGTAGATTGGCCACACAGACACAATTATTATTCTCTTGTATGGTTTATTAAAGGTTCAGGAAATAATATTATCGATTTTGAAGATTATGAAATCAAAAATAATAGACTTTTCTTAATGCAACCAAAGCAGGTTCACAATTGGTCCTATTCAAAAGGAACAAAAGGTTTTGTTATTATTTTAGATTCATTTTTTAATACCATTTTTCCCGTAGAACTAATGAATATTACTTATATAGATTTAAACAATGCCAATAGTGATTTTTTTGTTCCATTTTTCAATAATTTGATTCAGGAATGCAAAAAAAATGATAAGCTGGGTGAAAAAGTAGTAATAAACGGGATACGTTTTTTATTTTCTCAATTATCAAGATTGTCAGCCAATTCACAAAACAATAAATTGATTAAACCAAATATACTAGTTCAATTTTCTAAGTTAATTTCGAATGAAATTTCGAACAATATTTCTGTACAACAACATGCAAACGATCTCCATATTACAGTAGAAAAACTAAATGAACTCTGCAAAGAATATTATGAACAAAGCCCAAAACAAATTATTCTAAATGCTAAAATAACCGAAGCTAAACGTTTGCTCTATTTCACAGATTTATCTGTTAAAGAAATTGCACATGCTACAGGATTTGAAGACAGTTCCTATTTTTCTCGAATATTTAAACAAAAAACAAAACACTCTCCTTCTGAATTCAAAAGTACCCGTTAATCCGTAAAAAGTCCTGCTTACAATTACATTTACCCATTAATTTTGTCAAAAAATAATTTCAAATGAAGTATCTAATAATTCTCGTATGCATGCTTCTTGCAACAAGTGGGTATGGACAAAAACAAATAAAAATGGATAGTAGTAAAACAGAACGTTACAACAAAGGCTGGGATAAATTAAAAGAAATTGATGGAGAAGCGGGAACCAATGTCATTGAAAGCTTAAAAAATATATCTCCCGATTTAGGAAAATATATTATTGAATATGGTTTTGGAGATATTTATAGTAGAAACACTTTGGATAATCGAACAAAGGAAATTGCCGTTGTGGCAGCTTTAACCGCAATGGGGAATGTGGAACCACAATTGCGAGTGCATATTAATGCAGCTCTTAACGTAGGCGTAACATCACAGGAAATATCGGAAATTATGATTTTGATTTCATTGTATGCAGGTTTTCCTTCTGCTTTAAACGGAACTTTTGCATTGAAAGAAGTACTTAAAGAACGAGCATCGGAAAAATAACTGCTTACAACAATGTAAAAATAATTGCTCAATTTTAGGCTTAACCAAAGGTAGTTGCAAGTTTACTGCGTATGATTTTCTTGTCGAAAATCCTCGTACTTAAACCTGCGACTATTCTTATACAAGACCGTTAGGGTTCTTACAGTACGATATACTTCTTTTATTTATTTAGTTATGCCTATTGAAAATCAATTCAGAAATTATATTATTTCACAGATGGTAGGGGCATTTTATTTATCGTTTAAAAAATTATTTTCCTAAGTTTTTTAAAAGAATGAATATTCGTTTATATTTGTCTTGTGAGAATAAAAGATGATAAAAAGATTTCTAGAGTTAAACAAGCATGTGTTGATTTAACATTTGAGCTTGGCGTTGAGGGAGTTTCTGCTGGTAAAGTATCAAAAATTTCAAATGTATCTGCATCTAGTATTTATGTGTATTTTGAAAACATGCGTGATATGTTTCAAGCTATAAATGATGAAATTATTGAAGAATATTTTACTACTATATCAATATCTTTAAAAGAAGACATGATTACTAAAGATAGATTTTTAGCATTATGGAACGCCGCCTACACCTATTGTTCTACTAATTATAAAAAATTCATTTTTACAACCAGAATGATGAATTCGTGTATTGTAGATCACAATAACACTAAAGAAATTAAGCCTTATCATGAAGCGATAAACGAATTTCTTGTTTTGGGTTCGAATGAAAAAATAATAAAAAAATTAGATGTTGCTAGTTTTATATATATAGCTTTTTCACCTCTCTATGCAATGCTTAAATCAAATATAGAAACAGGTCATTTCAAATTAGACAATAAATCAAGGCAATTACTTCAATTAGCTGCATGGGATGCAATCAAAATGTAAAAAAATTTAACTTTTAAAATAAACGAACATTCATTTAATATAAAAACATGAAAAACACATTAATAATTAATGGGCACGAAAAATTTCCTTTGGCTAAAGGGGAACTAAACAAATCATTTGTTTCTGAAGCTCAAAATACCTTGATTAACATAGGGCACAATGTCAAACTCATTGAGATTGATATTACATATGATGTAGATCAAGTTGTAAAAGACATTTTTTGGGCAGATAATATAATTTATCAAACTCCTGTTTATTGGTTTAACCTTCCAGGGGCATTTAAAAAATTTATTGATTCCGTATTCAATCATGGTTTATTGCAATTTATAAACATGGATAGTAATGCCGAGTACGGAAGCGCGGGACTTTTAAACGAAAAAAGATATATGTTATCTACTACTTGGAATGCTCCCAAAAGTACTTTTAATAACAAAAATGGTTACCTCTTGAAAGATGGTACTATTGATGATGTTTTTTTACCCTTTCACTTATCAAATAAATACATAGGAATGTCTAAACTACCAAGCTTTGCTACCTATGATATTTACCATAATCCAACCATAGAGGCTGATCTTGAAAAATTCAAAAATCATTTAAAAACATATTTAAAGTAAACTATTATGAAAAGTATAATCCTTGAAGAATTCGGCAATACAGAAGTCTTAAAATTAAGCACTAATACCAAAATTCCGTCTATCAGCAAAAATCAAATATTAGTAGAAAACTATTCCGCAGCTATTAACCCTCACGACTTATATTTAAGGGCTGGATACTTATCCCCTATTTTAGGTGAGAATTTCCCAGTCACACCCGGTTTAGACATTGCCGGTAAAGTTATAGCTATAGGAGAAAATGTTAATAAATTCAATATTGGAGATAGAGTTTATGGAATGATGGATGCTAATCCAGAATTTTCTCAATCAGGTTTTGCACAGACTGGAGCATATGCCGAGTATATTGTAACTAGAGAAGATACACTATCTATAATTCCAGAAAATTTAACATTTGATGAGGCTGCCTCAATTCCATTGGTAGGTCTAACAGCTTACCAAGCATTTATAAAAAAAGTAAAAGCAAAAAAAGGACAGAAGCTATTAATAAACGGAGCCTCGGGAGGTGTAGGTAGTATCGCAATACAAATTGCAAATCAAATTCAGTTGGAAACCACTGCCGTTTGTCACTCTACAAAAAATGATTTTGTTAGTTCTCTTAATCCAACGTCAATTTTACATTATGATAAAGAAGACTTTACGGCATCAAAAATGAAATTTGATATTATTTTTGATGTTGTAGGAAATAAAAGCTTTGAACTTTGCGAACCAAATCTTTCTGAAAACGGAATCTATATTTCTAATGTACCCACAGAAAGTACATTTAAAGCTTATCAAAACCCATCACAAGAAGAAAAGTTTGGGTTTAATTCGAAAAATATGTACAACTGGGTAATTCCATTAGGAGAAGATTTAGATAAAATATCTGAACTAATTAGCAAAGGAAGTATAAAGCCTCTTGTAAATAAAGTATTCAATCTTGAAGAAGTAACAGAAGCTCATAACTATGCTGAAAGTGGTTTAGTAACAGGAAAAATTGTTCTTTCCATCAAAAAAGACAACATTAATTTCAACTAATTCAAAGTGCGAAATCCTAACAGTGTGTATAAACAATAGGGCGTATGTGCTTAACCTAAAGTTTTATGAATTTTAATAAAGTTCGCTAAATATAAAATTTGGCATTTGTAAAAGAAAAAAAATATATTTAGCTAAGAAATAAACAACAATCGACAAGGTTAGAAACTAATTTAGTGTAAACCCTAATCTTTAACTTGTGTAAACCATGTCTCTTTACGAACATTTTAAAACCAAAGATGAAATATTATAAATTAGACAATCCAGTTTGGAACTCACTGTCAGAAACCCATAAAAGCCTAGCTATAGAATATGATGGAACAAAATTTTACAAACCACAATATTGTCCTTTTGGTGGTTTTAAAAAAATAGACAAGTTGGATCTATACATTGATAAATATTCTGACTTGACTGACAACTTTTTTATTGTTGGAGAAAAGCCAGTTTTTAATGACAACATAATTGTGGTGAATAACTTATTATGTAGTCAGATGATTCTCAATACAAAAATTGATTTTGAAATTAAGGAAGAAATCATTGAATTAAAATCTGAAAAACACAAATTGGACCTATTTGACTTAGTTTGCTTAGTTTATCCGGGATTTTTCATGACAAAAACTGCTGACTTAGGAAAATACTTTGGAATCTATAAAAACAATAAACTTATTGCAGTCACTGGTGAACGATTAAAAATGAATGAATTTACAGAAGTAAGTGCTGTTGTAACTCATCCTGATCACATTAGAAAAGGATATGCTAAACAGTTAATAGCCCATACTTCTAATTATATATTTGACGAAGGAAAAACACCATATTTACATGTGGCTGAAACGAATATTAGAGCTATAAAACTATACGAAAAAATGGGATTTAAAATGAGAAAGAAAATCAGTTTTTGGAACTTAAAAAAACGAACAGCCAACAATGGCAATGAATAATTTTAACAAAAATTCTTGAATTGATTAACAAAACTAAAAAATGAATAAAAAACACAACTACAATCAAAAAATGAATATTCTTTACGACCATCTAGAATTAATAGATGTACCGAAAATAGTGGGGGAATGTGAAGAGAAATGGTTCAACCAGACTTTGACAAAGGTAAACGATAGCGTTGTAAGGCTTGGAATCGTAGAAGGAGATTATCATTGGCATAGCCACGAGAACGAAGACGAGTTTTTCTTCGTGTTGAGCGGTCAATTATTTATTGACCTTGAAGGAACCACGATTGAACTGAATCCGAACGAAGGGATTACTATTTCGAAAGGTGTACTACATAGACCAAGAGCACCTAAAAAAACTGTAATGTTAATGGTTGAAACTGAAACTATAGATCCAATCGGGACTGAGAATGAAAATATTTGATGCCCACTTTCATATCATTGATTATAAATATCCAGTAGTTGAAAATAACTGATACTTACCACCTGAATTTTTAACAGATGATTCTGAACAAAATTTCCCATTAAATGATTATTTCAAGAAATTTATTGAAGTATAGTTGACATAGGGCTGTCACTCCTCCCATTTACATTTGTCTCATAAACTTAAATATACCAAATGAAGCATTTATTAATTGGTATTATAGCTGTTGTATTGTTTAGCTGTAATACCCAGAACAAAACAAGTATGAGCGAACAAAGTAAAAAGGTAGGGACAATTGAATTGGTTATTTTTGACACCTATCCTCAATATTCCAAAGCAGAAGTGATAGCAGCAGCAAAAGCCGTGAATCCTGTTGCAGAAAAATTTGATGGCTACATTGGAAGAAAGCTAGCAGTAGACAAAAACGGTAAATGGACTGATATTGTTTATTGGACTGACCTGAAATCAGCTGAGCATGCTGCACAAGAAATTTTAAAAAGTGAAACTTGTCAAAAATTCTTTGGAATGATAAATCAAGAAACTATGCAATTTATGCATCTTGAATCTGTAATGGATTCCAAATAAAAAGGTATGACTAAAAACGACATTATTGAAAGGGTTCAAGAAAAATTTGATGGTCTTGTTCTAAATAAAAATTGGGGAGAAGTCGGACTATTTTTCAATCCAGAAAATAAACTAAGTAAAGGAATCTATCTATTGACATTCAAGGAAAAAGATGGTCTAAATGATAAAGCATCAAATACTGATAGAAATGGAGTATTTAGGTTGAACATTGGAATATCAAAAGATACCTTTTTTAGATTATTTGGAGAAAACCCCAAAAGACCAAAGGCAGGTCAAATAATTGATATGCCTTATGACTTTTCAGAACTTAATAAAATAATGCCTCATCCGATTTATGGTTGGATGAGTTGGATTTGTATTTTAAATCCGACAAGGGAAACTTTTGATAAATTATTCCCGCTAATCGAAGAAGGATATTCTTTAGCGCTAAAGAAATATGAAAAGAAAATAAAAGGGCATAACAACGTATATAAAAAATAGCGGTTTTTAGACTATTTATGAACTTTCTTTATTAGCTTTAAGGTCTATGAATTTTAAGAAAGGTTAAAGCTATAAAAGCCGCTACTTTTCATATACTCGACCGTTATGCCCAATTAAGAGAGAATGAATAGACTAACTCGAATAACAGCAATTCTAATTCAATTACAATCTAAAAAGATTGTTACTGCAAGTGAAATAGCTGAAAGATTTGAAATTAGCTTAAGAACTGTTTACAGAGACATTAAAACACTTCAAGATGCTGGAGTTCCGGTAGGTTCTGAAAACGGAGTTGGATATTTTATGGTGAATGGCTATTCATTACCACCAATAATGATTACTCAAGAAGAAGCAAATGCTCTAATTATTTCGGAAAAATTAATTCTAAACCAAGGAGATACTTCCTTGATTAAGGATTTCAATTCTTTACTAATAAAAATAAAATCGACTCTTAGGGCTTTTGAAAAAGAAGGAATTTCAAAACTTGAGAATAGAATAGAGCCTTCAACGAAAAACGAAAAAAACAAAAGTAATTGGTTGTCTTCAATACAAAAATCGATTAACAATTCCAATGTTCTTAAAATCAATTACTTCTCAATTTACAAGGATGAGCATACAACTCGTGAAATTGAACCTCTTGCCATTTATTTCACCGAGAGTTCTTGGGTTTTAGTTGCATTCTGTCGTTTACGAAACAACCTACGCGAATTTAGATTAGATAGAATTTCTACACTCTTTATTACCTCAGAAACGTTTGATTATCAACAAGATTTCTCATTAAATGATTATTTCAAGAAATTTATTGAAGTATAGTTGACATAGGGTTGTCACTCTTCCCATTTGCATTTGTCTCGTAAACATAGATATATCAAATGAAGCATTTATTAATTGGTATTATAGCTATCGTATTGATTAGCTGTAATACCCAGAACAAAACAAACATGAACGAGCAAAGTAAAAAGGTAGGGACAATTGAATTGGTTATTTTTGATACCTATCCTCAATATTCCAAAGCAGAAGTGATAGCAGCAGCTAAAGCCGTGAATCCTGTAGTAGAAAAATTTGATGGCTACCTTGGAAGGAAGTTGGCAGTAGACAAAAACGGTAAATGGACTGATATTGTTTATTGGACTGACCTGAAATCAGCTGAACATGCTGCACAAGAAATTTTGAAAAGTGAAACCTGTCAAAAATTCTTTGGAATGATAAATCAAGAAACTATGCAATTTATGCATCTTGAACCTGTAATTGATGTCGAATAAAAAAATATGACTAAAAACGATATAATTGAAAGGGTTCAGGAAAAATTTGATGGTCTTGTTCTAAATAAAAATTGGGGAGAAGTTGGACTATTTTATAATCCAGAAAATAAACTAAGTAAGGGAATCTATCTATTAACATTCAAGGAAAAAGATGGTTTAAATGACAAAGCATCAAATACTGATAGAAGTGGCGTATTTAGGTTGAACATTGGAATATCAAAAGATACCTTTTTTAGGTTATTTGGAGAAAGACCAAAAAGACCAAAGGCAGGCCAAATAATTGATATGCCTTATGACTTTTCAGAACTTAATAAAATAATGCCTCATCCGATTTATGGTTGGATGAGTTGGATTTGTGTTTTAAATCCCACAAGGGAAACTTTTAATAAACTATTCCCACTAATCGAAGAAGGATATTATTTAGCGTTAAAGAAATATGAAAAGAAAATAAAAGGGCATAACAACGTATATTAAAAATAGCGGTTTAGTGTTTAAACGAAGGAATAAATTATAAGTTAAGTTCAGTTATAAACGGAAAAGTTAGTGCGTGAAATCTCACTTCTTCTCATATACAAAACCGTTACGAAGAACCCCCGGTGTACTTTCCTGAAATAGGTTGACCATTTTTTTGTTTAACTTAAATGGTTAATAGGTTTAAATCCTTATTCATATGTAACAAAATTCAGCACTGGTCGTCGTTAAGTAGAAATATACCCATCAAGACCATATGATAATGTTTAAAAATAAAAATCCTTTCCTTTCTGGATTAGTAGTGATAGCTGTAATTAGTATTATAATGCTTCTTCCGTTGGATAAAGTAATTACCAAACAATATTTTACCAGTTTTCAGATTGAATATATTGTGCTGTCGACTAAAATGTTTTTAATTTTCTTGTCCGGTCTGTTGTCAGTAAAAAAGCTAGAAGAGCAAGCTTTATCTGGCATTAGTTCAGAATATCAATGGTCCTTTAAATACATAAACCTAATCCCCTTCTATCTTTTTATATTAGGTATCTTAGGTTTTATTGGTAAAGACTTATCATCCATAAACATTATTAATGTATTGTTATTGCTAATAGCGTGCCTATTAGTAGGGTTTGCAGAGGAATTTGTATTCAGAGGGTATTTACAGCCTATTTTTATAAAGAAATATATATCACATAAAAATGGTGTTTTTTTAGGTGTACTACTCCCTGCACTATTTTTTGGCTCCTCACATTTATTAAATTTGACGGTTAACGATAATATTCCTCAGGTAATTGGACAATCAATTTACGCAGCTTGTATTGGGTTCTTTTTTGGAGTAGCACTTCTCAAAACCAACAAACTAATACCAATTGCAATTACTCACGGTCTGATTAATTTTTTCTTCCTCTTTGGTTCACTTCCAAAACTAATCAACAACAAAAATGGTCACTCAGAACCAACAGTAGAACCAACGTTGACCGAACAAATTTTATCCTCTGCAACACCTATTTTGTTTTTTTTGCCATTATTGATTATTGGTTACATAATTCTGAGTAAAATGAACAAAAATGAAATACTAAATAAAATAAACCTTTAAAATAATCATGGTAATGAAATTAAATCTATTCTTTTTGAGTATGCTATTTGCAATTAGCTCTCTTAACGCCCAAAACCAAAGTTCTGATAAGAAACTAAAACAAGTTATTGAAGATTTTAGAACTTCCATAATCATGCATAATGATTTCGAAAAATTTGATAATTTATTTCTACACGATTCCATAACTTGGTCTGCTATTTTTACAAATAAGACAAAAGAAATGGCATTGAAACAAATGCCCGACTTCACTTTTTACTCAACTGATTACAAAACTTTCTATAAAAATTTAAAAAAGAATACAGAAGAAAAGTTTTATAATGTCCAAATTAGCAAGCAAGGAGACTTTGCAACTATATCTTTTGATTACACTTTATCTGTTGACTCCAAAATCCAGAACTGGGGAGTTGAATACTGGTCACTTATCTTATTAAACGATAGTTGGAAAATAACTTCTGTTACTTGGACTATGAACAATGAAGAAATAGAAAAATGTTCGTTTTCGTCTGAAATCCCATTTACTTTAGATTAAAGTATCCATAAATACGATTAGCAAAAAACTACAGCCACAATGTATAAAAATATTTGCTCAATTTTGGGTTTAACCAAAGGTCGTTGAGGGTTTCTACATCAATTTAAATTCATATATTTAAACAACTGATTTTCTACATCAGAAGACCCAGCGGATTCTTGGCCACACAAATCATGCACAACAACATTATATACAAAAGAGAAAATGATTAAATGGAAATAAACTCAAATATGGCTGTCTTAATTGACGGTGACAATATTCCTTCTGCTCATGTTAAAGAAATGATGGAAGAAATTGCCAAATACGGTAATCCAACAATAAAAAGAATTTATGGAGATTGGACAAGACCAGGTTTGTCCAAATGGAAAAATCTGCTTTTAGAAAACGCCATTACTCCTATTCAACAGTACGGATATACAACTGGTAAAAATGCAACAGATTCTGCCATGATTATAGATGCAATGGACATTCTTTATAGTGGAAAAGTTGATGGATTTTGTCTTGTTTCCAGTGACAGCGACTTTACTCGATTAGCTACAAGACTTAGAGAGGCAGGAATGCAGGTAATAGGAATTGGTGAAAAAAAGACTCCCAATCCATTTATTGTAGCTTGTGATAAATTCATTTATATCGAAATTTTAAAGAAACAATCGGAAGAAAAAATAGAAGACAAAGAATCAAATGAACCGGCAATAGATAAAATAACAAAAAAAGAAATAAATCTAATTTCATCCACTATTAAAGATTTGTCCGATGATGATGGCTGGGCGTTTCTTGGAGACGTTGGAAGTTTACTACAGAAAAAACGCCCAAACTTTGACTCAAGGAATTACGGATTTGAAAAACTTACACCACTAATTAAATCGATTGACAGGTTCGAAATCGAGCAACGTGAAAACCCAAAAAGTAGACACAAATTAATATTCGTAAGAATTAAAGAAAAGCATATCACAAAGACTAATAACGGCTATAAGTAATTGCTTTTACCCGCCTACTTCTGAACCAGTCTTTGCAAAATTATTATTACTAGTTGGAGATCCATATGAAGAATTATTGAAAATAGAAATGTAAAACCGCCTACGACAACAAAACTCCAAGGTAAAAGTACCCACTATCCACATTCAACCAATTCAACATCTCAATTTTACCTTTATGTAACCTAAATATTTAATACATCGTCCAACGGGTAAATAATATTTAGAAAAAATGAAAAAAACACTTTACGTAAGGTATATATTAACGGTATTTGCTGTTTTAGCTCTTAATTCTCAACACAAATGCTACACACAAGAGCTTGAACCCAAAATCGACAGTTTATTACAAGAAAAATATCCGTCAAACGGTCCTGGTGCGACCTTCATGATTTCCAAAAAAGGCAACATTATCTATAAAAAAGCTTTTGGTTTAGCAAACCTAGAATTGAGTGTTCCAATGCAAACGGAAAATATTTTTGAAATAGGTTCTATGACTAAACAATTTACAGCAATATCTATTTTAATGCTTATGGAACAAGGAAAACTGGATTTAAATGATCAAATCACAAAATTTATTCCCGATTACCCAACACATGGTAAGGCAATTACAATTCACCATTTACTCACTCATACATCTGGTATAAAAAACTATACGCGCATGAAAGCAATTACAGGTATCGCCAAAAAGGATTTAACTCCCCTTGAACTTATAAATTTCTTTAAAAATGAAACAATGGATTTTGAGCCAGGAGAACAATTCAAGTATAATAATTCTGGCTATGTTATTTTAGGTCACATCATAGAATTCTTGTCAGGACAAAGCTATGCCAGTTTTGTTGAAGAAAATATTTTTAAAAAATTAAATATGACATCATCATCATATGCAACGCATACCAAAATTATTAAAAACAAGGTTTCAGGTTACCATAAAAGAAACAACTATACTAAAAACATGCATATTAGTTATTCGCTACCTTACGCTGCTGGGTCTCTACTATCAAATATTGATGACATGTTAAAATGGCAAGAGGCCATAAAAAACAATCTTTTAATTTGCAAAGAAACCACCGAAAAAGCATTCACCAATTATACCTTAAACAATGGAAAATATATTAACTATGGTTATGGCTGGCATATTAAAACCTTAAACAATACTAGAAATTTTGAACATGGTGGTTCAATTTTTGGCTTTAAGTCAATGGGAGTTTATTTACCAGATTTAGATATTTACGTAATTGGGTTAAGCAATTGTGATTGCAATTCACCAACAAAAATTACCAGAGACATAGCTCAATTAGTTGCTCGCAACTAAATTTAAGCAACTACCCCCCAGTAGTTCTTTAAAATGCTGTTTGTTATTCAAATTGCTTTCAGTAACCTAATTCCCAATGATAACCTCAGTTTTTATAAACCATTTCACTTCTAAATTGTACCACCGATTTTATAAATAACAACATTTATTTTATTAATTTAATGGAATTCTTTTTTATCCAGCACTGTAAAACATGAATTCACTGTGTAAACTAAATAGTATTATTCTCCTTTTAATTATCTCTAGTAGTTGTGTTTCTAAAAAGCATCACATAATACAAGATATAAAAGGGAAACATAAATCCGTATCGAATGAAATATGGCTGTCCCATGAGCATTTATTAGTAGATTTTATTGGGGCAGATAGCATACAGCCCGATTCCTGGGAGCATGATTCTATTATTAAACAAGTGATTCCGTATCTGGAGGAGTTAAAAGAATTTAATGTAAGTTATTTTGTTGATGCTACCCCAAATTATCTAGGTAGAGATGTTTTATTACTGGAAAAAATTGCGAACAAAACTAATCTAAAGATTATTACCAATACTGGGTTGTATGGAGCTAGAAACAGCAAATTTATCCCTCAATATGCCATAAAAATGTCGGCAAAACAACTTGCGCAAATATGGATTAATGAATATGAAAATGGAATTAACAAAACCTCCATCAAGCCAGGGTTTATTAAAATTGGTATTGATAATACCGACCCTTTAGATGTATTGCATCAAAAATTAGTGAAATCTGCTGCCATAACACATCTAAAAACAGGGTTAACTATAGCTTCTCATACAGGTAAATCAAGAGGCTTATGGCCACAGCTAAGCATTCTTAAAGAAATGGGAGTATCACCAAAATCTTTTATTTGGGTACACGCGCAGGAAGAAGAAGATAATAACAACTATTTAAAAGCTGCGGAAATGGGATGTTGGATAAGTCTTGACGGATTAGGCTGGGAATTGGAAAAACATATTGAAAAATTAATATTCGCAAAAAACAATGAGATTCTAGACAGGGTGTTAATTTCTCATGATTCAGGTTGGTACGACCCTCAAAAGGAAAAACAAGATATAAAACCGTACACAAATATTTTTAAGAAACTTTTGCCTGAATTAAAATCAAGAGGTTTTACCGATGATGAGCTTAACTTATTAATAAGTATAAATCCTTCTAAGGCTTTTGCCTTAAACGTAAAAAAACATAAATAACCACAATTGTTTTAATCTTCATATGATTGTATTTCAGCATGGCTAACGAAGCGTGCAAATTAAATCCAACAACGTTAAAAAACTTACCTCCTACTTTCTTTTGATTTTTTTAGATAAAATACGCAGTTAACTGCATATTTTATCTATTTTTATGAAAAATAATATGAATGAGTACTGATTTAGTACATCAAATGGGTTATACCGCTCTAGCCACTAGATTAAAAAGAATTAGTGATAAAATGACCCACAGTACAAGGTTAATGTATAAAAAGTTGAACATTGACATTGAACCTAATTGGTATCTTGTTTTAATACTGGTACAAAAAAAACCAAAAATATCGGTAATGGAAATCGCTATGCAATTGGGGTTTTCTCACCAATCCGTTATCTCAATTACCAATAAAATGATTAAAAACGGTTACCTTATTAATGCTAAAGATACTGTAGATAAGCGCAAAACCATTTTTAAGATGACTAAAAAAGCCTCTGAAAAACTTCCTGAAATTCAGAAAATATGGAATTACGGTAAAGAAGTAATCTATGAAACTCTCCATAAAGATATTTCAATATTAACGCACTTAAATATTCTTGAATCTAATCTAGAAGAAACTTCATTTGGTGAACGAATTCTTCAAAAAATTGAAAACTCGCATGAAAAAACACAATTACAAAACTAAAGTAGAATGGACAGGAAATTTGGGAAAAGGCACCTTAAACTATACATCTTACGAAAGGCAACATACGATATCTGTAGAAGGAAAATACCAAGAAATTCTTGCCTCTTCTGACCCCAGTTTTCTAGGAAATAAAACAAGATACAACCCTGAAGAATTATTCCTTGCCTCCATTTCTACATGTCATATGCTTTGGTTTTTACACTTATGTTCTACAAAAAATATTGTAGTTTCTGAATATGTAGACAATGCCACAGGTGTAATGGAAGAAACCAAAAACGGAAGCGGAAGGTTTACTAAGGTAATACTACATCCATTTGTAAAAATTGATTCGGCCGACAAAATTAAACTGGCAAACGAGTTACATGAAGAAGCTAATAAAATGTGTTTTATTGCCAACTCTTGCAATTTTGATATAGGGCATCACCCAAATACGTTTGTATAGTATTTATCAATAATTAGGTTTTAAACCTCCGACAGAATCAAAAAGGTATTGGTATCTCCAAAAACCATTAGTTGGTCTAATAGTTTTTGTAACTCCAGCTGGTCTTTCAAAACAACTTTTAAATGTATATTCTGACTACCGGTAATTCTATGTACCTCTTTAATTTCTTTAAACTTTTTAATTTTCTTAAGTACATGAATAAGCTGACCAGGGAAAATTTTTAATAGAATAAAGGCTTCAAGATCAAACCCTAGTTTTTTATTATCCAATTGAATACTGTACTTTTTAATTATACCAATATCTTCTAGTTTTTGCACTCTTTCCCTCACTGTAGAAGGAGATAAATTTATTTTTCTTCCCAAATCAGCAAAAGACAAACGCGAATTATCCTTTAAGATGTCCAATAATTGCTCATCAATATCATCTACCATAAAATCAATATTAATTTCATCTATTTCCTATTTTTTCAACGGCAAATATACCTAAAACTCCACTTAATCAACTTTACAAATAATAAATTACAATTTACCTTTGTATTAAACTTTAAACACCATGAGCATACTACTAATATTTGAAAACAAAGATGTTACACCTTGGTACAAGGCTTTAAAAAGCAAATTGCCCAATGCCGTAATTGAGGTTTACCCCAATGTAAACAACTTTGCTTCGGTAGATTTTGTTATCTGTTGGAAACCTAATAAAAATGTGCTGCAACAGTTTCCAAATGCAAAGGTCATTCAATCAGTTGGGGCTTCAATAGATCATATCACGAACTCCCAATCCGTTAAAAATATCACCATTAGCCGTATAATAGATCCGCAACTATCACAAGATATGTGGGAATTTTTACTCTCTGTAGTAATGACTCAACTTAAAAACACCAAGACATATTTAGACCAGCAAAAGCATGAAATATGGAAACAACATAATTACAAAACTATCAATAATACTACAGTTTCAATTCTAGGTTTGGGAAATATTGGAGGGTATGTTGCTCGCAAGTTTGCATCAATAGGTTTTCGTGTAAAAGGTTGGAGTAATTCTGAAAAACAAATTTTAAACGTGTCCTCATTTTATGGCAATAGTCAATTGGATTCCTTTTTAAATGATTCTGATTTTTTAATTAATCTTTTGCCTCTCACAGATAAAACAAAAGGAATTTTAAACAAATCCACCTTTCAAAAACTACCAAAAAATTCGTTTTTAATTAATGTGGGCAGAGGAGAACATGTTGTTGAAACCGATTTAATAGAATCTCTTAATTCCTCAAAACTTTCGGGTGCTCTGTTAGATGTGTTCGCAGTTGAACCGCTACCAAAAACACATGCATTCTGGTGTCATCCAAAAATTCTGATAACGCCTCATGTTGCAAGCTTAACTAATGTTGAAAGTGCTTCAGAGCAAATTGTAGATAATTACAATCGTTTTATAAACAACAAAAAACTATTACACACTGTTTCACTTGAAAAAGGTTATTAAATTATGGAAACTAAATTTCACTTTGCCTTTAAGGTAAAAGATATAGAAAGTACAATAGCATTTTACAATACTATATTAGGTTGCAAACTAGGAAGGCAATCTGAAAGTTGGGTGGATTTTAATTTTTTCGGACATCAACTTTCTGCACATGTTTCTAACAATATACCCAAACTAGATTATTGCGGAAAAGTAGAAAACTTAAGTGTACCTATACCACATTTTGGTTGTATTCTGGATAAAGAAACTTTTAATGATTTAGAAAACAAACTAAAAAAACATGACATTGCTTTTGTTGTAAAACCTCAAAAAAGATACCAAAATAAAAAGGGAGAACAACAAACCATGTTTGTATTGGACTATAGTAATAATCCTATTGAATTCAAAAGTTTTAATGATAACCAAGGGGTTTTCAAGTAACCACTAATTCCAAATTACTGCCAACTCTTTTTTAAAAAAATGTTTTAAAACATTTGTGTAACCAAATGATTACATTTACATTTGTAACCAATCAGTTACTTATAAACAATGAGAAGAGATGTTTTTCAGGCCATTGCTGACCCCGTTAGGAGAGATAT
The DNA here is from genome assembly GCA_947493885.1 of uncultured Maribacter sp. Classification (GTDB taxonomy): domain Bacteria; phylum Bacteroidota; class Bacteroidia; order Flavobacteriales; family Flavobacteriaceae; genus Maribacter_B. The sequence goes on along the minus strand of CANLTE010000012.1, from coordinate 49,289 downwards.
TATAGCTCTTTTAGCAGAAGAAACGTTAACAGTAAATACAATTGCCGAAAAATTTAATATTAGTCGCCCCGCTATATCAAAACATTTAAAAATATTAAATGAGTGTGAGTTAATTGTATACGAAAAGCATGGTCGGGAAAGGCTTTGTAAAATTCAACCCAAAAGCTTGGTTCCGGCTTTTTTATGGATAGAGCGGTACAAATCGCTTTGGGAAGATAAACTGGACTCCTTTGACGCTTATTTAACAGAACTACAAGCTAAAGCAAATAATAATGAGTAAACTAAATAAAAAAGAAAACACTACTGTTACCATTAAAAAAACTTTCAATGCTCCAATACAATTGGTTTGGGAAGCGTGGACTCAACCAGAGCATATTGCGCAATGGTGGTGTCCAAAAGGAATTGAAACCAAAGTTGTTGAACACAATTTTAAAGTTGGAGGCAAATGGAAGTATATTATGCCTATGCCAGATGGAAACGAATTTGTAGCTGAAGGAGAATACATTGAAATTGTAAAATTTGAAAAAATAATCTCTACTGCAGATTTTAGACCCATGACCGAGGATGTTGAAATTCAAGCTTTATTTACCCAAAATGGTAATAAAACAGATTTTATATTCAACATAGTTCACCCAACTGAAGCATACAAAATTCAACAAGAAAAAATGGGTATTTTAAATGGCTGGGGGTCCGTATTTGAACGATTAGAAAAATTATTACTAGAAATATAACCTTAAATATATTACATATGAAAACAATGACATGCGAGCAATTAGGCGGAGCCTGTAGTAAAGAATTTAAAGCAAACACCTTTGAAGAAATTGCGGAAATGAGCAAAAAACATGGAATGGAAATGTTTCAACAAAAAGACGAAAACCATATAAAAGCTATGCAAGACATGCAAAAATTAATGCAATCTCCAGACGCAATGCAAAAATGGTTTAATGATAAAAAAATGCAATTTAATGCAGCCCCAAACAGCTAATAAATTATTTTACTAGTGGAGTAGAAACGGGATTTTAATTATTCACTAAAAGAATACCTTTAAGCTGGATGTATTGAAGCAGCATTATTGTTTTTCCATCCTTAATCTCTCCACTTGCTATCATTTGAATAGCTTTATCTATTTTTAACTCCATAACTTCAATTTCCTCTTGTTCATCATGAGCACCACCTCCTTCTCCAACTTTCATTGACTTGGAATATTCTGCAATAAAAAAATGAACAATCTCGGTAACCGAACCCGGGGACATATACACCTCAAATATTTTTTCAACAGCAGAAATTTTATAACCAGTTTCTTCTTCAGTTTCTCGTTTAATACAATCTTCAGCATTGTTTTCGTCCAATAAACCTGCGCAAGATTCTATTAACATTCCAGAATCGTTCCCGTTTACGTAGGTTGGTATTCGAAACTGTCTTGTTAGTATAACGGTTCTATATATTTTGTTGTACAAAAGAATTGTTGCTCCATTTCCCCTATCATAAGCTTCTCTACTTTGAAGTTCCCATGTTCCATCTTTTTTGAGATACTCAAAAGTAACTTTTCTAAGTGTGTACCAGTTATCAGAAAGTACTTCTGTTTTTAGATTGCGAACTTTACTCTTTCGCATCGGGAATTTCCTTTAAATCATAATATACTTTTAGTCCCAATTTCTCAGCAATTTCTACATCTTGGTCAGCCCCTTTAGAAGCACCTTCGATTCTTAAAACCGCATCGCATTTAGTTAATAACCTATGGGCAGTAGGGTATTGGATTTCGTTAAAAATATCATCCCCAACTTCTTTGGAACCTGCAAGCTCTATCAGTGGGTTGGCAACCCATTCACCAATCATTGGAATATGCCCTTTACGAAATATAGGAAGTGCAACAGATTCCAACCTGTCCATATTTATTTTAATACGTTTGGGATCATTATTCGTTCCACTTCTATACGGCCCTGCAATTAAGATTAACATCATGTTCTTTTTTTATAAAGAACGTAAATTGCTATATCTTAAAAATTAAGATAGTTTAAGACTGTCTTATTTATTTTTTAATGCGCTTAAAAATTCGGGAGTTACGCCAAGATAAGATGCAATTTGTTTTTGAGTTACCTTCTCAGATATTTCAGGGTATTTCTCAACAAACTGCCAATATCTTTCTTCCGTTTTATATGATATATTGTAAAGTGCTCGCTGCTGTTCCCTAATATAGGCGTTTTGAAAAAGTATTCTAAAAAAACGTTCAAACTTTGGCAATTTTTGATAAAGCTCTTCAAGTAAATGAAAATCTAATTCAATTATCTTACTATTCTCAAGTGCTTCAATGGATAACAAGGCTGGTTTTTTGTTTACAAAGCAATTCATATCAGTAATCCACCAATCCTTAACCGCAAACATTATGGTAGACTCTTTCCCTTCATCATCAATATTAAAAGCTCTTAAACTACCATACTCTACAAAATATATTTTTTTGCAAGTTTGCCCCTGTTTCAAAACAAACTCTTTTTTTAAAACATTTTTTACTTTCAGTAAAGTCAGAAAATGTTCTTTATCCAGTTCGGTTAACGAAATGTGCTTTTGAATATTCTTAAAAATCTGGTAATTACTCACAAACTAAAAATAACGTTATTTATTAATTTGAGTAAAGTTTTCTTCTGAAACAATTTCCATAGTCATTTTAAATCGTTTTATAAACTCATAAATCTCGGCTTCATTATATGTGGCAAAACCCATTCGAATAGCATTGTGTTTTTTGTTAGCCAAATCGTAGCGTTGCCATTCTGATATAACAAACTTATTACGCAACCCGACTTCGGCAACCCATTGCCAAGAGTATTTATCATGGAGCTTTACCCATATGGCCATTCCTCCTTTTGGAATATCAAAAGAAACATAGCCATTCAATTCTTTCTTTAAAAGACGGCAGAATAAATCGCGTCTGGCTTTGTAAATTTTTATTGTTTTTTTTACATGACGGTCTAAGCTTCCATCGTTTATAAATCTGGCAAAAACTATTTCTAATAAAGCATCTCCTTGTCGATCCACAAATCTCCGATACTTTGCACATTCATCAACAAACCCTTTCGAAGCAATTAAATAACCAACTCGGTAAACAGGTGCTACCGTTTTACAAATGGATCCTACATAAATAACATTTCCATTTTTATCATGACTTGCCAGGGGCAAAATAGGCGCATGATTGTAATGAAAATCATAATCATAATCGTCCTCGATAATAGCAAACTTGTACTTTTCGGCTAAGTTTAAAAGCGCTAATCTACGCTCCGCAGATAGTGTAACCGTTGTAGGATGATGGTGGTGAGATGTAACATAAACAGCCTTAATTATATTTTTTTCACACAACTTTTCAATGTCCTGTATAACCAATCCGTTTTCGTCTACTTTAACCCTTAAAAGTTTAGCCTTTGCCATCTCAAAAGTAGTATCTGCAGAACTATAATTAGTTTCGCCAATAACAACATATTCATTTTCTGAAATTAATAATTGAGCCGCCAAAAATATTCCCATTTGACTACCACGAGTAATTATTATATTTTCGGAAGTAATCATTAACCCTCTAGTTTGGTTAAGATAAGTTGCTAAAGTTTCTCTTAAGAAGCTATTTCCATAAGTTGTGTTATATCCAATATGATTAATTGTTGTTTTTTTTGCAACTACGTTTCTATATGTAATTGCAAGATCATGTATGGGTGCAAGTCTTCCATCAGAAACACCATCATTTACATAAACATAATCATCTAAAACCTCTTCTAGAAATCCTCTATTTAAACTGGGGTTAATTTTAAAAGAAAACCCCGCAGTTTGCTTCTTTGTTACACCACTAATTTCTTTCAATTTCTGTTGCCGTAATACTGGTATATCTTTATGTACAAAAGTTCCTTTTTGCGGAAGGCTCTCCACCCAACCTTGTAACATTAGCTCTTCGTAGCAAGCAACTACCGTTTTGCGATGCAGTCCAATCAACTCTGCCAATGTTCTACTTCCAGGAAGTTTTGTGGAAGGTATTAAACGCCCTGTTTTTATTAAATTAATAAATTGATTGGTTAATTGAATGTAAACAGGTTGTTTACTCTCTTTATCAATCTGAATTATAGTTCTGTACGGAATCATAACTGGACTACTGTTAAATTACTTTCTGGATGAAAACGACCATCCACAAAACTATTAATTTTGACTTAAATTCCTTTAATTATGAAAAATTATAACGTAACTGAATTAAACAAAGTAAAGCGAGGAGCTAATAGAGCAACGTATGATGTAGATAAAATAAATGATATCTTGGATGCAGGGTTCATTGGGCACGTAAGTTATGTTTATAACAACAAAGCAATTACTATACCTATGGCATATGGCAGAATAGGCGATAAAATTTATTTGCACGGGTCTAGAAAAAACAGAATGCTATTGTCTTTACTTGAGCATAAGGAGGCTAGTATTACTGTAATGCATTTAGATGGTTTGGTTTTGGCTCGTTCTGGATTTCATCATTCCGTAAATTATCGTAGTGCTACCCTATTTGGAAACCTTAGTGAAGTAAGTGAAGCCGTAAAAAAAGAAAATGTACTAAAATGCGTAGTAGACCAGATGATTCCTGACCGATGGGGTTCTTTACGACCAATGACTGAAAAGGAATTTAATGCTACATTAGTTGTGGAAATGAATATTAAAACTGCTTCTGCAAAAATTAGAGATGTTGGTGTAAATGACGAAAAAAGTGATTTACCGCTACCAATATGGGCAGGGGTTGTTCCTATAAAGCAAGTTGCTGAATATCCTATAAGCGATGAATTATTATCGGAAAATGTAAAAATACCGCAACACGTTTTAACATATTACGAGCAGCATAAACAATAACAAAAGCGCAAGTACTGGGTTTTATTTTAAAAAAATCGATTTTACTTTTATTCCCTAATTTTGATTTAAATGAATCCGCAAGAACAAATCAATTATAACCGCATAGAAAAAGCAATCGGGTATATTCAACAGAATTTTACTAAACAACCTGATCTTGAAGAAATAGCAGAAAAAGTACATTTAAGTCCGTTTCACTTTCAGCGTTTGTTTACCAACTGGGCTGGAGTAAGTCCTAAAAAATTCTTGCAATACATTAGTGTACAACATGCAAAAAAAATCTTAGACGATAGTAAAACCACACTATTTAACACTGCATACCAAACAGGACTATCTGGTACCGGAAGATTACATGATTTATTTGTAAAAATTGAAGGAATGACACCGGGTGAATACAAAAACAAAGGAAAAAATTTAACCATAAACTATAGCTATCAAAATAGTTTGTTTGGTGAAATTTTAATTGCTTCAACTGCAAAAGGTATTTGTTACATGGGGTTTTCTAATGAAAAAGCATCCAGTTTCAGAGAGCTTAAAAGTCGTTTTCCCGCTGCAACTTTTTTCCAACGAACTGATGAAATTCAACTCAATGCATTACAAATGCAATCGCATAATTGGAACAAAGTAAGTTGTATAAAGTTACATTTAAAAAGTACCGATTTTCAGCTCAAAGTTTGGGAAGCACTTTTAAAAATTCCTTTCGGCAATTTGGCCACTTACGGAGATATTGCACAAAAAATTGGAAACCCCAAAGCCTCAAGAGCAGTTGGAACAGCTATTGGGAAAAATCCAATTGCATTTTTAATACCCTGTCATAGAGTTATACAATCTACCGGAATGTTAGGTGGTTACATGTGGGGCAACACAAAAAAAACAACTATTATTGGATGGGAAGCGGCAAAAACTGAAACCTCAACCAAAATTATATAACCCTATAAAACATTATTTTAATAGGCAGCAATTATCGGGTTTTTATTCATTGATGTACAAGGTAGTTTTGATTTATAATCTTAAATAAATTAAAATGCAAACGTTAAAAAACAAAGTTATTCTTGTTACTGGAGCAAATAGAGGTATTGGAAAATCATTGGTTAAATCTGCACTAAAAAAAGGGGCTAGTAAAATTTACGCTACCGCTAGGGACAGTAATAAACTTCCAAACTTTAATGATGATAGAGTCATTCCTTTAACTCTGGATATTACCAATGAAAGTCAGATAAATCAAGTCGTAAAAAATGCCTCAGACGTTGAAGTACTGATAAATAATGCTGGAGTGTTAAGCTCAGGAAATATTCTCGAAGGAAAAGAAAGTAACTTGGAATATGATATGAGAGTTAACTATTACGGAACCATTGCCATGATGAAAGCTTTTGCCCCTGTACTAGAAAAAAATACCCCAGCAAAAATTGTTAACATTGCTTCAATTGTTGCCTACTCTCCACTTCCATTAATAGCTGGGTATTCTGCATCAAAAGCAGCTCTTTTTTCAGCCTCATTATCTGTTAGAATAGAATTAGCTAAAAAAAATATTATGGTACATACGGTAAATCCAGGTGCCATTGATACTGATATGAACATAGGAAGCGATGGGGACATGCCTTCTCCAGATAGCACTGCAGAGAAAATTCTTGATAAAGTAGAAATGGGAGAATTAGACATTGTTCCTGATGATATGGGGCTAAACATGTATCATGCTTGGAAAGAAGAACCATCAAAACTCGCTGAAATATACCACGATATGTATCACAATTAAACATTAGATTATTACAACCCATAACTTTCAAAAAGCCATGGGTTGTAATTTCTTTATATTATTATTCTTAAATTCATTACAAAGTATTGAATTAGTATAATGGATAATTCTAATAAAGAAAAAAGCAGTAGAGCACTTACTGAACATTTCTTCCGCAATGAGTATGGAAAAATGGTATCGGTTATTACCAAATATATTGGAACCGAAAATGTAGAAACTGCAGAAGATATTGTTCAAGAAACTTTACTTAAGGCAGTAGACTTTTGGGAACAAAATGAAGTTCCTAAAAATCCTCAAGCTTGGTTATACACGGTTGCCAAAAACCTTACTTACAATATTTTAAAAAAGAAAAAACACCAACTAACTTATCGTAATCTTAAAAAGGGAGAGCAAAATCTAGACACCTTTGAAATTCAATTAACTTCAGATGAAATTGCTTTTGACAATCAACTAAAAATGATGTTTGTTTGTTGCCACCCTTCTATTTCTGAGAATTCGCAAATAGCTTTAATATTAAAAATATTATGCGGTTTTAGTATTTCTGAAATTGCAAACGCATTTTTCTCATCTAACGAAACCATTAACAAAAGACTGGTAAGAGGACGTAAACAACTTCGAAAAAATAAGGTAAGTTTTACAATTCCTCCTAACCTTAACCAATCACTTGATAGTATTCTTAAAACTATATACTTACTTTTTAATGAAGGTTACTTCCCTTCAAAAAAACACGAGCTTATTAGATATGATTTATGTTTAGAAGCCATTAGGTTAGTAAAAATATTAGTGAGTAGTAAACATATTAAGAATAAATCAGATTGTTATGCGCTGCTTTCCCTTATGTATTTGAATGCTTCTAGATTTGAGGCTCGAATGAATGCTGACAATACCATAATAGAAATGGAAAAACAGGATAGAAAAAAATGGAACCAAGAATTAATTCAATTGGGTATTCAAAATTTAAGTTTAGCTACTCAAAAAAAGGAACCTTCCATTTTTCTTATTCTTGCAACCATTTCCGCTAACCACTGTATTTCTCCTAGCTTTAAAGAAACCAACTGGCAGGAAATACTATTGCTATATGATAAATTAGTGGTTTTAGAAAACTCACCAATTAGTAGATTAAATAGGAGTATTCCTTTAGCCATTGTAAAAGGAAACACGGCTGCTATTAAAGAGTTAATTTCGCTGGAGGCAAATTCAGACATTGGAAATCACCATTTATTTCATTCCACCCTTGGCGAGTTTTACAAAAAAGAAAACAATGTAAAAAAGGCAACAACTCAGCTAAAAAAGGCGATTTCGCTTGCAACTAATAAAAGAGATATTGATTTATTGAAAAGAAAATTACTGACGGTTGTCCCTAATTAATAAACTGAGTTGTTATGAGGTTATAATTAATTATATAAAAATATAATCATGAAAGAATTTATGTTATTTATTAGAAGTGAAGAAAAGCCAAAAGCAAATTTATCACCCGAACAATTACAGCAGCACATTGAAAAAGTTGGTAGTTTTATCAAAAAATTGGCGGATCAAGGGCGAATGAAATCTGCTCAACCATTAGAAATGGAGGGACGAATGTTGTCTTATAAAGATGGAAAGGTAATTGACGGACCATATAATGAAACTAAAGAAATTATCTCTGGATATTATCATCTATTAGCCGAAGATCTGGATGAAGCTATTGCCATTACAAAAGAGGACCCAAGATTTGAAGAAGGCATTTGGAGAATTGAGGTTAGACCTATTAAAAAGGTGGAGGGCATTAACTAATTACATTAGCTAAACAATACAAACGAGTATATGTTAGGGAGCAACGCTATATCACCCTTTGGGGATATCCATAGCATATTCTCGTTTGTTTATAAAGTCTTGATTAAATTGCAACTGCAAAAATATGGGTGTTGTTTGGGTAGTACTAAAACATAAGTTTAATTTTACCTATCTAAAAAAATTAACTCCATTTGAAAAAGGCAGGTATTCTTATTGTAATATGTTTTGCTACAATTCTAAGTTGTAAAAAAAATAACGAGAGTACCCTCAATATTGCTGTTGCAGCAAACATGCAATATGCTTTAAAAGCAATTGCTAAAGGGTTTACTCAAAAAACTGGAATTAAGTGTAACTTAATAATAGGCTCTTCAGGAAAGCTTACTGCTCAAATAAAAGAGGGTGCTCCATACCATCTCTTTATTTCCGCTGATTTAAAATACCCAAACGATTTATATAAAAACAATTTAACGACGCATAAACCTCAAGTATATGCATATGGTAGTTTGGTAATGTGGACAATGGATAGTAATATTAAACCATCTTATAATATACTTTCCAAAAAAGAAATAAAGCATATAGCGCTACCTAACCCCAAACTAGCACCATACGGAGTTGCTACTCTTGAGTCACTGAAAAAACAACAGCTTTACAAAAGCTTAAAAGAAAAGCTCGTTTTTGGAGAGAATGTTGCTCAAACTAGCCAATTTATTACCACTAAATCTGCTGAAATAGGTTTTACCTCAAAATCAATAGTTTTATCCCCTTCAATGAAAGGAAGAGGAAATTGGATTGATGTTGATAAAACTTTATATTCACCAATAGCTCAAGCTGCGGTCATTATTAAGCAACAAAGTACTGACCCAAAGGTTAAACAATTTTACGATTTTTTGTTTTCAGAAGAAGCCAAGAAAATGCTACAAAAAAACGGTTATTTCGTAGATTAAATCTAGTATATGAATGTTTTAAATGGAAAGATAACAGCAATAGAGACTAGCGGTAGTCTATCAATTATCGAAATACAAATTGGTGCCTTTTTTTTTAAAACAATATTAATAGAAACACCGAATTCTGCATCCTACCTAAAAGAAGAAAACCAAGTCAAAGTTATTTTCAAAGAAACCGAAGTTGTTATAGGAAAAGGAACTAAGCATATGGTCAGCTTGCAAAATAAAATTACAGGAACTATAGATGGAATAGAAAAAGGTGCACTTTTAAGCAAACTATGTATTAAAACTAGTGTAGGTATTATAATCTCAATAATTACAGCAAATTCGGTTCAAAAACTAGACTTAAAACTAGGAGAAACGGTTACCGCTATGATTAAGACTAACGAAATAATGTTATCAGAATGATAGAATGGCAACCTTTAATTTTAACATTTAAGTTGGCTCTGGTAACAACGGTTTTATTACTAATAATTGCTATTCCCCTCTCCTACTGGCTTGCTTATTCCAAATCTAAGGTAAAACCTATTATTGAAACCTTAGTAAGTATGCCTCTAGTGCTGCCTCCAACTGTTTTGGGTTTTTATTTATTAATAGCTTTTAGTCCATCCAATACTATTGGAAGCTGGTTGAATGATTATTTAGATCTACAGCTCATTTTTTCATTCCACGGGTTAGTCTTTGCATCCATTATTTATAGCCTACCATTTATGGTACAACCATTGCAATCTGGATTCTCAAACATTTCGTCATCCATTATTGAAGCCTCATATGTTTTGGGGAAAACCAAAACAAAAACACTATTTAAGGTACTACTTCCAAATATGAAATCGTCAATACTAACAGGTATCGTTTTGGCTTTTGCTCATACTATTGGAGAGTTTGGAGTAGTTCTAATGATTGGAGGGAACATTCCTGGAGAAACCAAGGTTGCTTCAATTGCCATTTATGATGAAGTAGAAGCACTCAATTATACTATGGCAAATACGTATTCCATAATACTATTTGCAATTACATTTTTTATTTTACTATTAGTGTATCTAATTAATGGTGGATACATCAAACCGTTTAAGAAATGATACAAATATCAGTACAGAAAAAATTATTGGCGGCCGACGGTGAAATAAAACTTAATGTTAACATTTCGCTGAAGAAAGGAAAACTCACGACCATTTATGGTCCATCTGGTGCTGGAAAAACATCATTATTAAGAATAATTTCTGGTCTCCTTAAAGCTGATAAAGGTCGTATTGTAGTAAATCAAAAAACTTGGTTAGACACGGATAAAAAAATCTCCCTAAAGCCTCAGGAACGTAAGCTTGGATTTGTCTTTCAGGACTATGCGCTTTTTCCAAATATGACGGTAAAAGAAAATTTACTTTTTGCCTTAGATAAAGGACAAGACAAAAAAATTATAACTAATCTAATCGCAATTACGGAGTTAGAAAGCTTAAAAGATCGTAAACCGGAAAATCTTTCGGGAGGTCAAAAGCAAAGAGTGGCTCTAGCAAGAGCACTAGTTAGAAAACCGGATATTTTAATGCTCGATGAACCGCTTTCGGCTCTTGATCCAGCTATGCGGAATAAGTTGCAAGACTACATCTTAAAGGTTCATAAAGAATATAATTTAACTACAGTACTTATTAGCCATGAAGTTGGTGAAATTGTAAAGATGTCTGACACCGTTCTAATTCTCGAAAAAGGAGAAGTGATAAAACAAGGAAACCCTTTTGACGTGTTTACCAATAAGCAAATAAGTGGTAAATTTCAGTTCACGGGGGAGATTATAAATATTAAAAAAGAAGATATTATTTATGTTGTTACCATTTTAATTGGCTCCAGTTTTGTAAAAGTTGTAGCTGAGGAAAATGAATTAAAAGACATAAACATCGGTGATACCGTAATAGTAGCCTCAAAAGCTTTTAATCCTATTTTTCAAAAGGTTAAATAGTCAAAATCTCGCTTTTTTTTGTAAATACTTGTGGTAAAAATCACATTTTTCAGTTGTATCTTTGATGATACATCATCAAAAAATAAACCCAAATTATGTATGCAATAATTGGTGCTGGAATTGGAGGTTTAACCACTGCATTAGCATTTGAGAAACTTAATATTGACTACCAAATATTTGAAAAATCTGAAAGCTCAAACGCTGTTGGAGCTGGTATATGGTTAGCCCCAAATGCGCTAAAAGTTTACGAATGGTTAGGGATACTAGACCAAATACAACAAAATGGTAATGCAATTAATAGAATCACGGTAACGGACAAAAACCTAGAACCTATTACTGATAGTGCGCAAAGCGAGGCTATACAAAAATTTGGTTTCTCAACGGTAGCTATACATAGAATTGCTCTCCAAAAAGTGCTTTTGGATAATGTTCCAGAACATAAAATTCATTGGAACAAAAGCTTACTGAAATTTGAAGAAAGTAACCATAGTATACATTTGTTTTTTAAAGATGGTACCACAACAGAAGCTTCATATATTATTGGGGCCGATGGAATAAATTCCGAAGTAAGAAAGCAGCTTTTCCCAGAAAGTAAAATTCGCTATTCAGGACAAACTTGTTGGCGAGGTATTACATCTCATAACATTGATTCAGAATTTAATCATAGAGGTATTGAAATGTGGGGAGATAAAATTAGGTTTGGCTTATCAAAAGTCTCTACTAACCAAACCTACTGGTTTGCCGTTGCCAAAAGTAAAGCATTTCAGAAAGATGATTTGGAAAATTTAAAAACAGAGCTTCTTAAGAAATACAAGAATTATCACAATGTAGTAACTGGTTTAATTGAAAACACTAGCATAGATAATATAATTAGAAACGACATTATAGACTTAAAGCCTATAAGAAAATGGTACTCTAATACTATATGTCTTATAGGCGATGCAGGCCACGCCACTACTCCTAATATGGGTCAAGGAGGAGCGCAAGCCATTGAGGATGCTTATTTCTTAGCCAATTGCATTGTAAATGCTGATAACGCGTTTAAAGAGTTTCAGGATATACGTTTTAAAAAAGTAAACACTATAGTTCAACAATCATGGTATACTGGGAAAATTGCACATATGGGTTTTGGTTCAAGTCTTAGAAACTTTATTTTCAAAAGCATGCCTAAATCTCTTATCGATAAAAAAATGAACGAAGTATACCAATTAGGCTAGCACTCCCCTTTACATTGCTTTATTCTACTTGTACACTAAGTGTTTTGGACACCGCTACTCCTTGAGAAACATTTATCTCAATAGGTCCTTTTTCTTTAGTGGATTGAATAATAATTATGGCTTTTCCGTTATGTGTCACCAATTTATTTGTTTTATGTGGTTGCACGTTCATTTCCCAACCATTATCTACTCCTAAATTTTTATGCGCGCCTGTAACCTTAAATGTAATTTCTTGGTCAATGTCTGTAATTATGTTTCCATTTTCATCTATCAAACTTGCTGTAACTACCGCAACATCATAACCATCAGCTGCTAATTGTGTTTTTGTAGTTTCAATTTTTATTTCTTTTACAGTTTCCAAAGTGGTATTAAGCAAATACTCGTCTACTTTTTTTCCCTTATTGTACCCTACAACTTTTAATTCACCAGCACTGTATGGCACCAACCATTTAATAATATTATCCGTTTCACTAAAATCTGATAGTTTTTGTTTACCAAGAGAGCTTCCATTTAAAAATAATTCTGCTTCCTCACAATTCGTATAAGTTTGCACAACAATAGGTTGATTATTTTGATATTTCCATTTAGAACTTACGTTATACCACTCCCATTTGCGAAGCATATTCCATACTGGAGGAGGTGTAGGTTGCATAATAAACTTCCAACCATCTTTTTCATCATATGAAAACTCCGACTCCTCAGCAGGTGTAGTTACCATATACACTTTAGGGTCTTTTTTCCAAAGGCATTCAAAAAAGTGACCTCTAGGTGTTTTAAAACCTGCATAATCAAAAAACGATATTTCAAGTCCTTTTCTAGGCCATGGTCCTGCTTCACCCATATATGCAAATCCCGTCCAAACAAAAATTCCAGAAACAAAATCCCGTTCAACTACACTTTTCCATTCTTTATAATCCCCCCAATTTTCAGAACCAATTATTTTTAAATCAGGATAAGCTTTATGCGCTGCATCATAATCAGAAGCACGGTAATTAAACCCTAATACATCAACTGCGGTTCCATACCCAGAAGTCATTCCGATTGATGGTAATACACTACCACAAGTTATTGGCCGCGTAGTGTCTACTTCTTTAGCCCATTTCACCAGCTGTTTAGCGGTTGTTGCCAAGGAATCATTACCATCAATATTCTTTTCAAAAATGGGTTTAATTTTAAGTGAATCATACTCAGGAACAAAATCATACGACCCAGCATCAAAATCTACATTTACCTCATTAAACGTTTTTGAATAGTGAGAATAGGTCCATTCAATCTCATTACCAATGCTTATCATAAACACTGATGGGTGATTAAAATCACGTTTAATTAAATCCTTTAAATCTCTTTCTGCCCAATCATTAAAATGTGTTGGATACGCTTTTGAGGCCTCTTCAGAAGCCGCATTATCACCTAAAAACACCTTGCTTTTTTCTTTAGGGTTGCTCCATTCGTCAAAGGCTTCATTCATAACAAGCATTCCCATTTCATCACATACCTCAAGTAATTCTTTAGCGTGCGGATTATGAGAAAACCTTACGGCATTAACTCCAATTGATTTCAATTTTTTAATTCGGTATTCCCATATACCCTTTGGTACTGCAGCTCCAACAGCACCAGCATCATGATGAAGGTTCACTCCTTTTATTTTTGTACGCTTATTGTTTAAAGAAAACCCTTTTTCTGAGTTAAAGTCAAAAGTTCTAATTCCGAAACGTTCGGTAACATTATCCAACAAGTCTCCATTTTTAAAAACCTCTACAGCTACGGTATATAAATTAGGTGTCTCTATAGACCATAATTTAGGTTTTACAACTTTTGCAGTTATCGTAACTTCAGATTTCTCAGGTACTTTGATTTCTTTTTTGTCAACCAGAACTCCGGAGGAATCAAAAACTGAACACCTAATTGAAACTCCATCTAAATGTAAAGTTCCAGACTGCTCCAATACTGTTTTTATTTTTACTGAAGCACTCTCTTTGGTAACTTCTGGCGTAGTAATACTAACTCCCCATTGCTTAACATGCAGTTTAGATGTTTTTATTAGTCTTATTTTTCTATAAATTCCAGAACCGGTGTACCAACGAGAATCAACATACGCCTTACGATTTACTTTTACTGCAATAACATTATTGCCTCCATCAAACTTTAAAAAAGGAGTTAAATCATAACCAAAGGAACTGTAGCCATTTGGTCTAGTGCCTAATAAATTTCCGTTAATCCATACAGTAGAATTATTATATACTCCATCAAACAGAATTCCAATGTATTTCTCCTTATCTGCCTCAGAAAGCGTGAAAGATTTTCTGTACCAACCAATTCCCGCTAAAACAAACCCCGTACTAGATGCAGTTTCACCTTCTTTATGGTAACCTTCATCAATACTCCAATCATGAGGAACACTTAAGATTTTCCATTCAGAATCATTAAAATTTAACTCATTTGCACCAGAAATTTCACCTAATCGAAATTTCCAATCAGCATTAAAGTCTTCAACGATTCTAGAATTATTATTATCTGTACATGCAATTAGCGTTACTAAACAAACAAAAAATATTATGGCGTACTTGGCAATTACTAAATTATACTTTGAAGAGAACATAGGATTAAAGTTTTTGAAAAAGATTCTCCTAATATATCTGATATAGACAAAACTAAAGTCTTATTATACCCTGAAGGTTAATATGAGTTACTAACTAGTGAATATAAGACCTGTTAGGTTACCAAAACTGATAGCATTTTAACATACCTATATAACAAAAAAAGGCGTCGTAACCACACGACGCCTTACCACAATCTATAAACCACTTCAACTACTCTAACACTAAAATTCTACGGACTTTAGTTGTCTTTAGAGCATCGGTATTTATACTATAAAGATAATAAAAATTGTAAGAAAAAACTTTCTTTTTAGAATTATTTCTAAATTTTATTAAACTTCATTTCTAATTATACAGGGTCACAAAAAATAAAGCGCTGTAACCACACAGCGCTTTTACCACAATTTAAACCAAACTTAACAACTAACTTAATTCTTATTTTGTTTAACCATAAGTAACACGTAATAGGGCACTTACAATCAATATATAATTTTAATTACGTTTCTAATTCTGATGCTAATATCTAAAATAAAGTAGGAAAAAACTTAACTATGTTGTAATCTTTTAAATAAAGTCTGTAAAAACACCCAAATATGTTGTTAACAATTAAAAATAGTTGCTGTTTTTTATCTATAAAGGACATCCGTATCTTTTTTTTCCAATAACAATCTAACATTTGTAAACTACATTACTTAAATCTTGTAGAAATACACGGCTAAACCAATAATAGGATTTGATAAAACTGTCTTAAATTATATTTGTCTCCTTCAAAAAACCCTATTTTTGATTAAAATTTTACAGGTTGAAAAAAACTACACTTTTACTGATTTCAGTATTTGTTTCAGCACTTTGTATTGCTCAGAATGCCAAAGAAAAAAAACAAATTAATATTATTCATGGTGCTAATTTCACCAAAGATGAAATTGAATTCCCTGGTGCATCAATCTTTAGTAAAGATGAAAAACAAGTTCAATTTGAACATCAAGGAGCAGACCTTTTCTGTGATATAGCAATTTATTATCAAAAGGAAAATAGGCTTAAAGCTGTTGGTAATGTTAAGCTTAAACAAGGAGACTCCGTTCAGCTAACTAGTGGCAAAGTAGATTATGATGGAAATCTACAACTTGCCAAAGCGTGGGATGATGTATTACTCAAAAATACGGACATGACACTTAAAACCGATACTTTGCGGTTTGATAGAGCTAATCAAGAAGCTTATTACAAAGATTTTGGTACCGTAATAGATTCTGCAAACACTTTAACTAGTGAAATTGGAAAATACTTTATGGAACTCAAAAAGTATCAATTTTTAGATAGCGTTCATATCAAAAACATAGAATACACTTTAGACTCCGAACAACTAGATTATTATACTTCATCTAAAAATGCATACATGTATGGTCCATCAACCATTCGTGGAAAAACATATACCATTTATTGTGAAAGAGGTTTTTATGATACCAAAATTGAAAGTGGCTATGGCATAAAAAACACTAAAATAGATTACAATAACAGGGTGATTGAAGGTGATAGCGTATATTTTAATAAAGCGCAAGAATTTGCTTCGGCAACCAACAATATTGTGGTTACCGATACCGTAAACAATGGAATTATAAAGGCACATTACGCGGAGGTATTTAAAGCTAAAGATTCTCTTTTTGCAACCAAAAAAGCTGTTTCCATTGCTCTTATGGAAAAAGATTCTCTTTTTATTCACGGTGACACCCTAATGGTAACTGGCCCTCCAGAAGAGCGTATATTAAGGGCATTTCATAATGCCAAATTCTTTAAAACAGACTTAAGTGGTAAATGCGACTCTATACACTCAGAGCAAAAAACGGGTATTACACAACTCATTATAAACCCAATTTTATGGAATGGAGAAAATCAAATGACAGGGGATAGTATTCATTTGATTTCGGACTTAAAAACGGAAAAACTAGATTCTTTAAAAGTGCTGGAAAATGCATTCGTAATATCCTTAGACAGTATTAGTCAAACAGGATATAATCAAGCGAAAGGAAAAGATTTATTTGGACAATTTGAGGATAACGCTCTTAAAATAATAGATTTAGTAAAAAACACTGAGGTCATTTATTATATGTATGACGATGACGAAGAACTCATAGGCATAAACAAAACCATATGTAGTGCTATCAGAATAACCATGGAGAATAACGAAATTGAAAACTTAACTTTTACTACAGACCCTGATGGTGATATATTTCCAGATTTTGAACTTCCAGAAAACAGTAGAAGATTAAAAGGTTTTATTTGGCGAGGTGACGAAAGAATACTTTCCAAAGATGATATTTTTGATGAAGACGATCTAAATGTAAAACTGGTAAGTATTAGGGGTATTGACAACCCCATTGATATTGACGCCGAAGAGGAAGAACGAAATAAAAATGAAGGTGATCCTGTAAATATTTCAACCAATAACAAAGCTATTCAAACAAAAAAAGAAAATTCCTCTAAAAAACATCAATAGAAAATTGAATAAGGATTTTTTTAAATATCAGGCGCAAACAAGCCCCACTCCCCTAGCTTTAGAAGTTTCAAAAGCTAAAGGAAGTTACATTTATGATGCCGAAGGAAAAGCTCATTTAGATTTTGTTGCAGGAGTTTCCGCATGTAGTTTAGGACATTCGCACCCAAAAGTAATAGAAGCAATTACAAATCAAGTTTCAAAATACATGCATGTTATGGTGTATGGGGAATACATTCAAAAGCCCGCTGTTGATTTCACAAAAATGCTCTCTAGTTTTTTACCAGACAACCTTGAAACTACTTACCTAGTTAATTCTGGCACTGAAGCCGTAGAAGGAGCCCTTAAACTTGCTCGAAGATATACTGGGCGAACTGAAATTATTTCTGCTCGCAATGCCTATCACGGAAACACCATGGGTAGTCTAAGTGTTAGTGGTGCAGAAGATCAAAAAGGCGCGTTTAGACCACTGCTTCCTGAAATTAATTTTATCACTTTTAATGCTCAAAAAGATTTAGAAAAAATCACCGTTAAAACTGCAGCTGTTATTTTGGAGACCATACAAGGTGGTGCTGGGTTTATTTTACCCGAAAAAGATTATTTACAAAAGGTAAAAGCAAAGTGTAAAGCCGTTGGGGCCCTATTAATTTTAGATGAAATTCAACCAGGTTTTGGTAGAACGGGTAAACTTTTTGCTTTTGAACATTATAATTGTATTCCCGATATTTTAGTTATTGGTAAAGGTATGGCATCAGGATTACCTGCTGGAGCCTTTATTTCTTCCCATAAAATAATGTCATCATTACAAAGTAAACCTAAATTAGGTCACATTACCACATTTGGTGGAAACCCTGTAATTGCTGCGGCTTCTCTAGCTACGTTAAAAGTAATTACGCAATCCAATTTAATTACAGAAACTCTTTCAAAAGAGTTCTTACTGCGCAAGTTATTACAACATGAGTACATATCTGAAATTCGAGGAAGGGGATTAATGCTGGCGTTAATTATGAAAAGTGAGGACCTTGCAAATTATCTTATTCTTGAAACGGCAAAGCAACAACTCATTCTCTTTTGGTTGCTTTTTGAAAAAAAAGCAGTTAGAATATCTCCTCCGTTAAACATTTCGGAAAAAGAAATTACAAAAGGGTGTAAAATAATAATAAAGCTGCTGGACAACTTCAAAAACAAGTCTGTTAACTAATTTGTTAATAATATAGCGCCAGTTACCCTATATTAATTAGTCCAAAATGTTACTTTTATTTTTATAGATAACCTAATACGTTTCAATGGCGTTAGAATCTAATGAAAGACCGGGGCAACCCATAACGAAGTTTGAATCCATGCTCAAAACGGACGATGTCTATTTTTTTGATGCAGAGGATTTTGAGGACATTATTCACCATTATCTAAACAATGGAAGGGTATCTTTGGCTAAAAAAGCCATTAAAATAGGACTACAGCAACATCCTGATTCTATAGAACTTAAGTTACTTAATATTGAGGTTTTAGTTTTTGAAAACAAACTAGAACTAGCTGAAAACATGCTAGATCAATTAGAGCTCTTAGATAGTAATAACGAAGAAATATATATCCAAAGAGCTAATATATTTTCAAAATTAGATAATCACGAAG
The DNA here is from genome assembly GCA_947493885.1 of uncultured Maribacter sp. Classification (GTDB taxonomy): domain Bacteria; phylum Bacteroidota; class Bacteroidia; order Flavobacteriales; family Flavobacteriaceae; genus Maribacter_B. The sequence goes on along the minus strand of CANLTE010000012.1, from coordinate 30,077 downwards.
GAGCAGTTGTACTTTTGAATAAAGCTTTGGAATTATCAGAAGATAGTTTTGACATCTACTCGTTGTTGGGGATGGAATACCTTTTTATGGACGATTACAAACTAGCAAAAGATAGTTTTATAAAATGTTTAGCGTTTGATAATCAAGATTATTCCTCATTATATAATGTAATTTACTGTTTTGACTATTTAGAAGATTCTGATGGTGCCATTATTTTTTTAGATGATTATTTAGATAAAAATCCTTATTGTGAAATAGCGTGGCATCAACTGGGAAAACAATACGTACATAAAAAGATGTATGACGAGGCACTCTCTGCTTTTGATTATGCTATTATTTCTGATGATTCCTTTATAGGTGCTTATTTTGAAAAAGGTAGAGTACTAGAAAAAATGAAAAAATATGAAGAGGCCATTGAAAATTATGAGACCACTTTAAGCATGGAAGACCCTACATCGCATACTTTTCTAAGAATGGGTAAATGTTATGAAAAGTTGAATGATGCGGAAATGGCAAAATACTATTACTATCAAACCGTTCATGAAGATCCATTATTAGATAAAGGATGGTTAGCCATAACAGATTTTTATTTTAGACGTAAAAACTACGAAAAAGCACATTTTTATATTAATAAAGCTCTAAATATTGATGGCGAAAACCCTCATTACTGGCGAAAATGTGCTAAAATTAACGCTGCTTTAAATAATTATGACCAAGCAGACTTTGCTTATAAACAGGCTGTTGATTCTGGAAATTATGAATTAAAAACATGGATAGAATGGGCTAACGTTGCACGGGCAACTGGCGATATTTCATCAGCCATTGAGATTCTTACTCAGGGACGAGATTTTTATCCTGGCAGCTCAGAATTAAGGTATAAAACTGCTGGTTTTTATCTTCTTAATGATGAACCTGTGAACGCGCGAAAAATGTTAACCGAAGCATTAAAAGCAAATCCAAAAAAAATCGCACTGTTTATGAATGAATTTCCAGAGTTTAGCAATATACAATGGACACTTGACGTTATTGAGAGTGTACGAAAATCCTCACGTTAAAATTTTATTGAAAAATCATGGAAAATCGCAATACACTGCAGTATTTGTATATTACGCTTAAAGGAATAGCTATGGGAGCTGCTGATGTTGTTCCTGGAGTTTCTGGAGGAACAATAGCATTTATATCTGGAATATACGAGGAATTAATAACCTCAATCAATAATATTAACTTTTCACTTTTTAAAACATTAAAAAGCGAAGGTTTTAAACCCTTTTGGAAACAAGCAAATGGAAACTTCCTCTGTGCATTGTTTTTAGGTATTTTTATTAGCATACTTTCTTTAGCAAAACTAGTAAGTTGGCTTTTAGAAAATGAACCCGTTTTACTTTGGGCTTTCTTTTTTGGGCTTGTAACAGCGAGTATATTTTTTGTTGGAAAAACCATTGAAAAATGGAATATTGGCGTTGTTGTATCTTTAATTACAGGAGCTTGCTTAGCATATTATATAACTACTCTCCCTGCAAACGAAAGTGTAAACAGTCTCCCTTTTTTGTTCTTTTCGGGTGCATTAGCTGTGTGCGCAATGATATTACCGGGTATTTCTGGTGCTTTTATATTAGTACTTTTAGGCTCATATAGGACCATTTTAGAAGCTGTTCATGAAAAGGATATTAAAGTTATTCTAACGGTTGGTTTAGGAGCCGTTTTTGGATTATTAAGTTTTGCCAGAATTCTAAAGTGGATGTTTAACAACTACAAAAACATCACATTAGCCGTATTAACTGGTTTTATTATAGGATCTTTGAATAAAATATGGCCTTGGAAAAACGTTTTAGAAACCAAACAATTTGGTGATAAAATAATGGTTATCGCTGATGAGAGTGTATCTCCTTATTCATTTGATGGTGAACACAAACTTATTTATGCGGTAATAGCGGCTATAATCGGTTTTTCTCTTATTTTTATAATGGAGAAAGCTGCTTCCCGAAAATAAATGCTGCTATTAGTACAATGAACAAAACAAGAACTTTTACGGACAAATTTTTTCTTGTTGTAAAAGGATTGTGCATGGGTGCTGCAAATAAAGTCCCAGGAGTATCAGGTGGAATTGTTGCTTTTGTTGGCGGATTTTATGAAGAATTTATTTATTCTCTCCAAAAAGTTAATGGCAAAGCCTTTAAACTACTTATAAACGGCCGGTTTAAAAGCTTTTATACCTACATTAACGGACAATTTCTTTCATTATTAATTTTCGGAATGTTGGTCAGTTATTTTAGTATTTCTAAAATACTGGATTACTTTTTGGAAAAAAAAGAACTCTTAGTTTGGTCTGCTTTTTTTGGTATGATTCTAGGGTCAATCTACTATATTTCTAAAGATTTTGAACATTGGAATAAAAAAACAATTACTGCAGGAATAATAGGTCTAATCATTGGTGTGTTAATTAGTTTTTTAAACCCTGCAACAGCAAATGACAATCTGTTATTTATTTTTCTTTGTGGAATGATTAGCGTTTCAGGAATGACCTTACCTGGGCTTTCGGGATCTTTTATTTTAATATTACTTGGCAATTACGTGTTACTTTTAGTCGACTCTGTTAATGCTTTGTATGATACACTTTCTGAAGTTTTTCAAGGTGATTTTGGTTTTCTAAATGACCCCGAACGATTAAGCACCTTAACCATTTTAGCCGTATTTACAATAGGTTCAGCAGTAGGTTTGGTGAGTCTTTCTCATCTATTGAGTTATGTTCTTAAACAACATAAGCATATTACCACAGCAGTTATAATTGGCTTTATTACAGGATCGCTAGGTGTTGTTTGGCCATGGAAAAAAACAATATACAAAACCAACAATTTGGGACAGATACTTACTGACAGTAATGGTAAAGAAATTATTGTAAATTATAAACGCTATTTTCCGAATTTTGAAGTCCCTGAAACATGGTGGGCAATAGTATTTATTGTCATAGGAATTAGTATTTTATTGGGATTAGATTGGTATGGAAAACAAAGACAACTGCATGCATAAATTTGGTTTAATTGGCAAAAACATTGAATATTCTTTTTCTAGAGGTTATTTTAAAGAAAAGTTTGAAGCTCTCAAATTAACAAATCACTCGTACGTAAACTTTGATTTAGTTGCTATTGATGAGTTTAAAAAAGTAATAACAAACACTAAAAACCTTGTGGGATTAAATGTCACTATCCCCTACAAAGAAGCGATAATTCCCTTTTTGAACAAACTAGACCCTGAAGCCGAAAAAATTGGGGCTGTAAATACTATTAAGGTTACTAAAAATGGAACAATCGGCTATAATACGGATGCGTACGGTTTTCAAAAATCTCTTGAACCATTATTAAAAAAACATCACGCAAAAGCCCTAATCCTCGGAACTGGAGGAGCTTCAAAAGCTATTGCTTATGTCTTGGAGCAATTGGAAATTGAATACATTTTTGTCTCACGGAGCAAAACCGAAAACAACTTAACATACGGTGATTTAACAAAACAAATTATATCAGAACATACATTAATCATTAATAGCTCTCCCGTTGGCACCCACCCAAGAATTAATGATAAACCAGATATCCCCTATCAATATATTGCTGCTAACCATTACCTGTTTGATTTAATTTACAATCCAGAAAAAACCGCCTTTCTAAAGGCCGGTGAGGAACAAGGAGCTATTATCTGCAATGGTTCTCAAATGTTAATGCACCAAGCCGAAAAGGCTTGGGAAATATGGAATTTATAGTTAGCATATAACCATACTGAAAAATAGCTTAACAAAACACATTTATAAAGTGTATGGAAGGTAAAATAAAATATAAATTTTCAACCAAAATGTGGAAAACCAACCTTGAGGGGAGTTGGCATTTTGTTTCACTACCCAAAACTATGTCAAAAGAAATACGAGCAAATTTAAAATGGCAAGAAGAAGGTTGGGGAAGAATGAAAGCGGTTTCTCAAATTGGCGAAATTAAGTGGAATACTTCTATATGGTTTGACACAAAAATAAACACTTACATCCTCCCTATTAAAGCCGAAATCAGGAAAAAAACGAAGCTAGAGCTAAATAAAAAGTTTGAAATACACATTTGGGTCTGATTAGCCCATACTTTTTTGCAACCGTCCACTACCTTACTATACTATTCAATTGAAAAGAAATTTAATATTTTTTTGCCATTCTTTTGGTTGTTCTTATCTTACCATATCCATTTACGATAACGAATTTAAAGAGTTATGATGACGGAAGACAAAGACCATGAATTGCAAAACGATGCAATAGAAGAATCAAATTCAGAAACTACCGAAACCAATGATGTTTCGGAGAAAACTGCTGAAATACAATCTAGTGCTTCGGAAGACGCAAAAGAAAATGTGGAGGAGGAAAAAACTGAAGTAATCGAAGAAACTTCAGAAGTTGTCAAAGATTCAGAAGCTGAAGCTGTTTTGGAAGAAATTGAGGAATCTAATGCGGAGGATGCAGAAGATAAAGACAATCATCAAAGACATCATATTCCAATTTTGGACTACCATTCCATGTCTATGGAAAATTTAGTTGGCGAACTACAACGTTTGGTTAGAAACGAAAAAGTTCAAGCTATTAAAAAACATGTGGATGGCATTAAATATGAATTCGATTTAAAATTCCAAGAGTTTATTGAGCATAAAAAAGAAGATTTTATAGCAAGTGGAGGTAATGAAATTGATTTTAGTTATAACTCGGTAACCAAAAGGCAGTTTAATGAAGTATACGGTGATTATCGTGAAAAAAGAAATCACTATTATAAAGAGTTAGAAAAAAATTTAAAGGACAATCTAAAAAAGCGTTTAGACCTTATTGATGGCTTAAAAAGTCTAGTAAATGTTGAGGAAGACATTAATACTACTTACAAAAACTTTAAAGACATTCAAGAACAATGGCGTAATGCGGGTCCCATACCAAGAACTCAGTATAATGATGTTTGGCGCACATATCATCACCATATTGAACGCTTCTATGACTTTTTACATATAAATAGAGAGCTTAGAGATTTAGATTTTAAACACAATCTTGAAGAAAAACAAAAAATTGCAGCTCGAGCAGAAGCACTTGCGGATGAACCAGACCTAAATAAAGCGTTTAGAGAATTGCAATCTTTACATAAAATTTGGAAAGAAGAGATAGGTCCGGTTGGAAAGGAACATAGAGAAGAAATATGGGAACGTTTTAGTAATGCCACAAAGGTATTGCATGAAAAAAGACAAGACTACTATAAAAATCTTGATAAAAAATACGAAGAAAATTTAGTCAAAAAGAATCAAATTATTGAGTCTATCCAGGAACTTTCGAATAATGTTGCTACCAATCACAAAGTATTACAGCAACAAATTAAAGCTTTGGAAGACCTGCGAGAACAGTTTTTTAATGCTGGTAAAGTTCCTCAAAAATCCAACGAAAAAACCTGGGCTGTTTTTAAGGAAGCTGTTCGCAGCTTTAATCGAAATAAAAATGCTTTTTATAAAAATTTAAAAAAGGAGCAACAAATTAATCTTGACAAAAAACGCGAACTATTAAATTTAGCCATTTCATTAAAAGATAGTGAGGAGTGGGACACTACTACCTCTGAAATGAAACGTATACAAAGTGATTGGAAAAAAATTGGACATGTCCCAAGAAAGTACTCTGACAAAATTTGGAAAGAATTTAAAGCTGCTTGTAACCATTATTTTGACCGCCTACATGCATTAAAAAATAAAGCCAACGAGGAGGAGGAAGCCAATTTAACGTTGAAAAACGACTGTATAGAACGTCTTAAAGCATTCCAATTAACCAGTGTTGTAAAGGATGACGTGGAAACACTGAAAAAATTTATTAGCGAATGGAAGAGCTATGGAAGGGTTCCTTACAACAAAAAACATATTAATCAAAAATTCAATAAAATAATTGATGCTTTGTTTAATAAACTTAATATTGATAAACAAGAGTCAGAACTTCTTAAGTACGGTAACAAAATTCAGCAGCTCACCAATAAAAACGAAGATCAAGAACGCGCGATTTCTAATGAGCGAGCGTTTATACGCAAGAAAATTGATGAAAGCAAAAATGAGATTAGACAGCTAGAAAACAACCTGCTTTTCTTTTCTGATGCATCAGAAAGTAACCCTTTAGTACTTGATGTTAAAAAAAGGGTGAGTAAGCATAAAGAGTCTTTAGAAACGTGGAAAGCCAAGTTAAAAAAACTGAACATAATTCAAAATACTATCGGCAAAGAAAACGCTAGTTCTGAGGAAGAATAATTTTATTATATGCTAATAATATGCTTGACAGTAAAATCATTAAATATATAAACAAAAGTGTTTTATGCTGGTTAGCAACTTCTTCAAAGGAGAATGTTCCTAATGTTTCTCCAAAAGAAGTTTTTACGCATTATAATTTCGAATACATTGTAATTGCAAATATCGCTTCTCCGCATACCGTTAAAAATATACTGGAGAACAATCAGGTTTGTATAAGTTTCATAGATGTTTTGGTTCAAAAAGGATTTCAACTAAAAGGAAAAGCCGAAATAATTTCAAATTCAGATACTAGTTTCACCGAGTTATCTGCTCCTTTATTACAAATAACACGAGGAAAATTTCCTTTTAATACTATTACCAAAATTAATATTGAACAAGTAAAGGAAATTATTGCTCCAAAATACATTTTGTATCCAGAAACCACCGAAGAAGAGCAAATTAAAAGCGCTAAAAAATTGTACGGTCTTTAGCTTTATTTATAAGTACTAAAGCTGTTCTAACAAAAAATTGATTAAGTCCGTAGTTGTTACAATACCAACTAAGTTTCCCACATCAACAACTGGTATTGCATGAAATTCCATTTTAGAAAGCATTGTAGCTACTTCTTTAACGGTAGTTTTAGAGGTTACACTTACTAGATTTTTGGTCATTACTTGTTCTAACGTAAACATATTGTATACTGTTGTTTCAACAGTTTCTTCATCTTCATCCACTGCATCAGCAAAACTTATTCGTAGCAAATCTGTATAACTCAAAATACCTACCACATCAGTACCAGAAACTACAGGAATATGCCTAATATGATGTTTTTTAAAAAGATGTTCCGCGGTATCTAAACTATCAGTAGTATTTAATGTAATAACATTTGACGTCATTACAGCCGAAATTGGGGTTCCATTTTTCATAATACAACTTTTTAAATTCTCTCTTAAAGTTATATTACTATGCAAAACCAATATATGATAAAAGTCAATTTTACAAATTACATAAAACAAAAAAATCCCTGATACAAGTATCAAGGATTTAAATTTTTAAAAAGTAATGCTGTTATTTAGCAACATTTACTGCACGTGTCTCTCGAATCACAGTTACTTTAACTTGACCAGGATAGGTCATATCAGTCTGTATTTTTTGAGAAATCTCAAATGAAAGCTCAGCGGCCTTATCATCACTTACCTTTTCGCTTTCAACAATTACACGTAACTCTCTACCCGCTTGAATGGCATACGCTTTCTGAACACCATTAAAACCAAAAGCAATATCCTCTAAATCCTTTAAACGCTGTATATAGGAATCTAAAACTTGTCTTCTAGCTCCTGGCCTTGCTCCACTAATAGCATCACAAACCTGTACAATTGGAGAAATTAGCGTTTTCATTTCTATTTCATCATGGTGGGCTCCTATAGCGTTACAAACATCTTCCTTTTCTCCGTACTTCTCCGCCCATTTCATACCAAGAATAGCATGAGGGGTTTCTACCTCAGCCTCTGTGTTTGGCACCTTTCCAATATCGTGAAGCAACCCTGCACGTTTCGCTATTTTTGCGTTCAGCCCAAGTTCTGCCGCCATAACTCCACAAAGTTTGGCTACTTCTCTAGAGTGCTGTAATAGGTTTTGACCGTAAGAAGAACGATATTTCATTCTACCTACCGCCTTAATTAACTCTGGGTGTAAACCATGTATACCTAAATCAATTACTGTGCGCTTTCCAATTTCAATGATTTCACTTTCAATCTGTTTTTCAGTCTTTTTAACAACCTCCTCAATACGAGCAGGGTGAATTCTACCATCGGTCACTAATTTATGTAACGATAAGCGTGCCACTTCTCTACGAACCGAATCAAAACATGAAAGTATTATCGCATCGGGGGTGTCATCAACAATAATCTCTACTCCTGTAGCAGATTCTAATGCCCTAATGTTTCTACCTTCTCTTCCAATAATTCGACCTTTAACATCATCAGACTCTAAATTGAAAACAGAAACACAGTTTTCTACTGCCTCCTCTGTTCCTATACGTTGAATAGAGTTTATGATTATTTTTTTAGCCTCTTGTTGAGCAGTTAATTTTGCGTCTTCCAAAGTAGATTGAATATACGCCATGGCATCTGTTTTCGCCGTTTCCTTCAATGATTCCAACAGTTGATTTTTAGCCTCTTCAGCAGACAAACCAGAAATAACTTCTAACTGTTGTACCTGATTTTTATGCATTTTATCAACCTCAGCCTGCTTTTTTTCAAAAATCCCGATGCGGTGTTCCACATCTTTCATTTTAGTCTGTAGCTGATTGTTCATATTCTTATGTTTAGCCAATTCAGCACCTACTTGAGACTCTTTATCTCTAGTTCTTTTTTCGGCCTCAGCCATTTTTTTATCCTTGTTAATAATAACTTTTTCATGCTCTGCTTTAAGTTCCAAAAACTTTTCTTTTGCTTGAAAAATTTTATCCTTCTTAATGCTCTCCCCTTCTACCTTTGCTTCTTTTACAATACTCGCTGCTTCCCTTTTAGCGCTGACAATTGTTTTAGAGGCCTTTCCTTTCTCAAGAAATTTTGCTATCGCAAAACCTAATACAAGACCTACAAGTCCTGCTATAATCCATATCGTGTAATCCATAGTTATTAAATTATTTATAAAAAAAAGCCCACATTGAAGAAGTTTTGTACAAACTCCAATAAACAGGTTTAGGGCTACCAGACTGATCAAGGGTCCTTATACGAGTAAGGCATGCTTTTACAATCTAAACTCACCCTTTTTAAACAAATTAATGTTGAGTTTGTCAAAAGATATTACCAATGTGGGCAGTACTGTTATTTAAAAGAACTTATTTGATACCAAGCTCCGTATCTACCAAATCATTTAATGCTTTTAATCTTTTAATAGCATCTTTGGTACCTTCGGAATAATCAATGCCTTTTTGCTCAAACTTAGAGGCAAACTGTAATGCGCACATAGCTAAAACATCCTGTTTATCTCTAACTGCATAACTTTGCTCAAATTTTTTAGCCAACTGTTCTATATTTTTGGCTGCTTTACGCAAACCTTCTTCTTGACTAGGATCTATAGTTAATGGATAAACCCTATCGGCAATAGAAAGCTTTATTTTGAGCTTTTCTGACATATTATTTTAAACATTATTCAGAAAGTTGAGCAATACAATGATCTAACTCTCTTATTAATGTGTTTATTTTAAGCTTAGCTTCTGTTTTATTTGTACTCCCACCTAGCATTGAGCTTGCCAATTTTAGTGAATTATATTTTTCCTCCCACTCAGCGATATTCTGTTGGGCGGTTTCCTGATTAACCTTTATAGATTCTAATTCACTTTCCAATTTTCCATTAGCTTGTTGTAAAACCTCAAGTTTGTGCAGCAACTTACTAACTCTATTTTCTAATGAATCAACTATTTTAACCAATTCACTCATTCACAAAAATCAATGCGTTTTACACAAAGTTAACATTCATTGGAAGACTTAGCAATTCTTTTTGCATTTATTCTTGGAATGATTCTATAATTGCGTATTAAATTCAATTTAACAGTCTCTTATTGACATATTAGTGACCTAAGCTTTCATCAATTGTTTTTGATTAATTATTTTCGCAACAACTTATTTATTATGAGAGCATTTTTACTCCTTTTCTTAGTACTTTTTTCAGTTGGCATAAAATCACAGGATAAATATCCTCAAGACACCTTTGGCTCTCCTATGGATATCCCAATTATTCTTGCTGGTACTTTTGGTGAACTACGCTCTAACCACTTTCATGCAGGAATAGACATAAAGACGCAGCAACGTGAAGGCCTCCCAGTTTATACTATTGGCGATGGTACGGTTACAAGAATTAAAATCTCACATTGGGGCTATGGAAAAGCAATGTATATAGCACACCCCAATGGTTATACCTCGGTTTATGCACATCTTAAAAAGTTTTCTCCCGAAATTGAAGAATACATTAAAAGTATCCAATATCAAAAACAATCATACCAAGTTGAGGTTTTTCCTGATTATGGGGAGTTAAAAGTAAAAAAAGGAGAACTTATTGCTTATAGTGGCAATAGCGGCAGTTCTGGAGGGCCGCATTTGCATTTTGAAATTAGAAGTAGTATATCTGAAAAACCTACCAACCCATTACTCTATGGCTATAAGGTTGATGACGCAACCAACCCTATAATGGAAAAGCTTTTTGTTTATCCACTATCCGAAGATGCCGTAGTGAAACAAAACCAAAACAGGACCGAAGTTAATTTCACAAAACAAAAAGATGGCTCTTTTTTGGCAGATAAAATTCACGCAATTGGAACCATTGGATTTGGATTTATTGGTTTTGACCGTCAAGACCTTGCTGCCAACAAAAATGGTGTTCACGCTGTAAAACAAACAGTTAACGGTGATGTATATTCTGAATATGATTTTGAAACATTTTCGTTTGCTGAAACAAAATACATAAACACCTTAATTGATTATCAATATTTAGGAAAATATCGAAAGCGTATTCAAAAATGTTTTAAAACACCCAGCAACCGCTTAAGTATTTATAATACCACGAAAAACAATGGTAAAATAAAAATTGTTGAAGGCCTTTCGTATAATGTGGAGCTTTTAATCCAAGATTTTGAAGGTAATAGTGTAAAAGTTATTATTCCCGTTGAGGGCAAAACCGAAGCCGTAAAAAAGAAAAAGAAAATTAATAAAGCTGACACTTTCATAATTGCTAAAAAACCTAATAATTATGATTTGGGCGCAGCTCAGGTTTATTTCCCTTCCAACACTTTTTATGAAGATTTTTATATTAACTTAAAAAAAGATGACGACACGGTAACTATTCACAATAATACTGTTGCCGCACATCGTAAATTCACTATTTCGTTTGATATTTCTAAGTTTTCAAAAGAAGAGCAAAAACAGCTTTTTATTGCAAGGTTAGATGCTAAAAAAAGACCTAGTTATGCTTCCACATATAAAAGAGGAAAAACTTTCACTACCAGAACTCGTAATCTAGGGACTTATACTTTAGCAAAAGATACTATTCCTCCAAAAATCACGCTTAAAAACTTTAAGGAAAAACAGTGGCTAAATAATTACAAATATTTAAGCGTTAAAATTGCTGATGATTTAAGTGGTATTAATACTTACTCTGCCTCCTTAAACGGTGAATGGATATTAATGGAATATGAGCCTAAAAAAAAGACGCTCACATATAACTTTGATGATAAAATTCTAGATAAAAAGCAATGCGAATTAAAACTTATCGTTACTGATAATGTAGGGAATACTAGCACTTTAACTACTTCTTTTTATAGAAAATAGAAAAATTGACATTATTAAAAACCGTTCTACTTGTACTTTTTGTATGCCTGTTTCCACCTGTATTTGGACAAACGGCAACCATAACTGGGGTGGTCTTAAATGAGAAAAACCTTCCCATTGAAAATGTTAATATTACATCATTAGATGTAGGAACCTCTACCAATGTAGATGGTTTTTACGTTTTACAAGTAACATCTGACACCAAAACTACCATTACATTTACACATTTAGGGCACCAAAATGTTGTACTACAGGATATTATTTTAACCGCAAACGAAACTTTTGAGTTTAACCCTGTTTTAAAGGTTGACACCTATCAAATTGATGGTGTAACGGTAACGTATAATGGAAAAAAAAATATTCAAGGCATTACAAATATTTCTCCAAAGGAAATAAGACAAATTCCAGGCGCAAATGCCGGCGTTGAAAATATACTTAAACTGCTTCCGGGAGTAAGTTCAAACAACGAGTTAAGTACCCAATATTCGGTTAGAGGAGGAAATTTCGATGAAAATCTGGTTTACGTTAATGAAATAGAAGTGTATCGTCCTTTTTTAATTCGCTCTGGACAACAAGAGGGATTAAGTTTTGTAAATAGTAATATGGTACAGGATGTTTCTTTTTCATCGGGAGGATTTCAAGCTAAGTACGGAGACAAGCTTTCATCAGTATTAGATATTGCTTATAAAAATCCAACGCAATATAGTGCTCAAGTAGATGTAAGTTTTTTAGGCATTAGCGGAACAGTTGAAACACTTTCCAAAAACAAAAAATTAAGTAGTATTAGTGGAATACGATATCGCAACAATAGCCTTCTAGTAAACAGCCAACAAACCAGAAGCAATTTCAACCCTACTTTTGTAGATGTACAGCACTACTCTACATTCAAGATATCCAATAAACTGCATGTAAACTTCTTAGGAAATTTAGGGGTAAACAATTATCAAAATGAGCCTTTAAACCGAAGGACTAATTTTGGAACCATTAACAACCCTAAAACGCTAACGGTACAATATCAAGGTAGAGAAAACAGCAAATTCAACACAGCTCTAGGTGCTTTAAAAACAAGCTATTTTGTAAACGAAAACCTTACTTTTAAATTAATCTCATCCATCTACCATACCACTGAAGAAGAGTATTCTGATGTAATTGCTTCGTATGACTTGGGTCAACTTGATAGTGAAACTCAAACAAACAATCAAACCATAAGAGGTATTGGCTCACAATTTAATAGGGCCAGAAATGACTTAGACGCATTAATTTTTAATGTAGAGCATAAGGGTAAGTTTAGTAAAACTACTAAAACCATTGATTGGGGAATTAAATATACCCATGAAGATATAAGAGATCAAGTAAGAGAATCTGAGTTTATAGATTCATTAGGCTTTTTTATACGACCACCATTATCGGAATTTATAAATAATCAACCTCAAGAGCCCTTCACTGGAGACCTTCTTCCTTACGAAGGGTTAAGTGCATTAAATCTTGTAAAAACAAATAGAATATCTGCCTACCTTCAATTTAGTGAAAATAGAACTGTAAAAAACCATAATGTATATTACAATATTGGTATCAGAGCACATCACTGGTCTATAAGTGGACAAAGTATTAAAAGTAACTCTCAAATAGTATTTAGTCCAAGAGCCCAGCTGGCAATAAAACCCAACTGGCAAAAAGATATGCTTTTTAGAATTTCGGGAGGAATATATCATCAACCGCCTTTTTACAGAGAACTTAGAGACAACACGGGTGAAATTCAATCTAACGTAAAAGCTCAAAAAGCGGTTCATTTTGTGCTTGGTAACGAATATAGTTTTTTACTATGGAACAGACCCTTTACTCTAGAAAGTGAAGTTTATTATAAAAAACTAACCAATGTTAACCCATATACTTTAGAAGATGTAAGGATACGGTATGCTGCAAACAACAACGCTAAAGCCTATGCTTATGGAGCAGAAGTAAGACTCAACGGAGCTTTTGTTCCTGGAACCGAATCATGGGTAAGTATTGGTTATCTTAAAACCGAAGAAGACATTAACAATCGTGGTTATATTTCTCGACCCACCGATCAAAGATTAAAATTTGGAATTCTTTTTCAAGATTACGTTCCAACTATTCCAAACTTAAAAATGTATCTAAACTTAGTATATAACACTGGAGTTCCTGGAGGATCCCCTAGTTATGCTGACCCTTATGTTTTTCAACACAGATTACGCGATTATAAACGTGCAGATTTAGGAATTTCTCATATTTTTGTAAATGCAGAAAAAAGGTACCCAAAAGGACATTGGTTGCATGCTTTTAAAGAGCTTAATGTTGGTTTTGAAATTTTTAATCTGTTTAACACCTTTAATTCAATAACAAATACTTGGGTTAGAGATGCGGATAGTAAAAATCAATTTGCTGTTCCAAATTTTATGACAACACGCATTTTAAACTTGCGTTTAAGTGTGCGATTATAACAATACAATGTTTAAAATATTAACTACTTTTTTTCTTTTAGCAACCGTGTGCGTACAGGCGCAAAAAAACATTTATGTAAGTTCCAAATTTGATGAACTTAGTAAAGACCATAAAGTACTTGCTATACTTCCATTTTTAACACATTTAGATTTAAAAAATAATATCTCTAAAAAAGAGCTAAAAAAATTAGAAGAAAAAGAAGGATATGCCGTTCAAAGTGCTTTTGAAACCTATTTTTCTAACCGAAAGAAAAAGAAAAAATTTACGGTAGAATTTCAAAATACCGAAGACACTAAAGCCATTTTAGCTCAAAATAACATTACCTACGAAAACATAGATATTTATACTGTAAAACAGCTAAGTACCATTCTTAAAGTTGATGGTGTTATTAGTGGCAACATGGATTTAAATGTACTATTATCAAAGGGTATTTCTACTAATTTTAGTTTTGTAGATTACTTTTCTACAGATTCTAACTATGGTAGAATTGGTGTTAAAATAAGTGATGGTAAAACGGGAAAGCTTCTTTGGAAATACGAGAAAAAAATAAACAAAAAATCGGGAAAAAACACAACTGATTTAATTTCTAGAATGATGAAGCTAGCTATTAGAAAATTTCCATACGATAAAGAACGTAAACGCGAAAAGAAAAAGAAAAGAAACTAACTGCTTATAAATTCTTTTAAAACCTCAATAGTATAATCTATTTCTGCCTGCGTATTATATTTAGAAAAAGAAAAACGCAACGATGGCTTTTTCACATCTTTATCAGACAATATCTCAGCTAAAACATGAGATGGCTTTGAACTACCAGATTGGCAAGCACTACCTCTTGAACATGCAATACCTTTTAAATCTAAATGAAACAAAAGCATTAACCCCTTTTGCTCAGTCATTGGTAAACATACATTAACCAAAGTATAGGTGCTTTCACTTAAGTTTCCAGAAAGCCCATTAAAAGTTACTCCTGGTATTTCTTGAGCAATCTTGTTAATAAAATATTTTTTTAAACCTTCAACATACTTCTGCTCTTTTTCCAAATTATCATAAGCGGCTACAAAGGCTTCTTCTAAACCCACAATATTATGAAAAGACTCTGTTCCTGCTCTATAACCTCTTTCTTGCTCCCCTCCATAAAGTAATGGTTTCAAACCAGAATTTTTTCTGATATAAGCGAATCCAATTCCTTTTGGCCCATGAAATTTATGTGCCGCAGCTGCCAAAAAATCTACATTTGTCTTTTGAACATCCCAAGTATAATGACCAATAGACTGCACAGCGTCAGAATGAAAAAGGGCCTTATAGGCCTTGCACAAATCTCCAATTGCATCTACATTAATTTTATTACCAATTTCATTATTTATATGCATTAAACTAACCAACTTTTTAGACTTGTCTCGAGTCAAGATTTCTTTGAGATTATCCATATCAGGATTTCCATCACTATCTAATACTACATACTCAATATTCAAATTATATTCCTCTTCTAAAGCTTCAACGGTGTGCAAAACCGCATGGTGCTCTATTTTAGAGGTAACTATTGTGGTTACTCCCAAATCCTTAACAGCACTTCTTAAAACCATATTATCTGCCTCAGTACCACCTGAGGTAAATATAATTTCCGAAGCATGAGCGTTCATATACTTAGCAATAGTTTTACGAGCACTTTCAACAGCCGTTTTTGTTTTCCTTCCAAAACTATGCGTTGATGACGGGTTTCCATAAAAATCTTCTAACGCATTTTGCATTTTAGAAATTACGCTTTCTCTTACCTGAGTAGTAGCGGCGTTGTCAAAATATACCTTTTTCATTTTATACTAATTTCTAATTAATATAGTCTTCAAAAGTAATCTAATAAAGTTAATTTATACCAAATGATGTGCAATCCTATTAATTATTTCAACTAAATTTGAGGCATGAAAAAATTACTTTTTGCGATTACTTTGAGCTTGTTTTTTAGTTGTAACGATGGTGATATAGAAGTGCAAGTTATAGATTTTGAGCAGGGAACAATAGACTCTTGCGACAGCACTATTTCAACAGACACATCTATACTTTTTAAAATTAACGATACCGAAGCTATTATTTTGGAGCTTGCATCGGGATTATTAAAAAATGAAATCACAGCTGAAGGTACTACCATACAAAGTAATATTCCGACATCTAAACTCACATACAGAACTTTTTCTGATAAGGTTACCAAAACCTATTTTTGTGGTGATATACCTCCCGCTGAACCAGCAGTTCTTGAAGAATTAGAAGCTAAAAGTGGAACTGTTGTAATCACAACTACGACAGATACGGACAGTATAAATTTTAACCATAATATTCAATTGGAAGATATTGTTTTTATAACAGAAAACGATACTCAGATATCTGATTTAAATCTCAATAGTTTTGGTATTATAACTACCAAAAAAGAATAAAAAATCAAGGATTCTGGTAAATATATACTTCAGTTGCCCCTAGTCCGTATTTCTGATAATCCGCATCGTAATATTTTACATTCTCATATCTTTTGAAGAGGTAATTTAGTTCTTCCTTTAAAACGCCTTCACCTACCCCGTGTATAAAAACTACTTTTTGAATGCGTTTTCTAATCGCAAATTCTAATTGTCTTTTTGCAGTTTCTAATTGTAAGTCTAACATTTGGTAATTAGACATATTTTTATAGGATTTTGTTAATTGATGAATATGCAAGTCTACCTCCATTTTTGGAGTATTGCGTTCCTTGGATTTAACTGCGGTAGACTTTCTTTTCTTTGGAAGTTCTTTTTTAGATTTTACCTGAGCTACTTCATAATTAGTAACCTTAATTTCTCCTTCTATCTTCACCAATTCTGAAACATTGAACATCAGCATAAAACCATCCTTATCTTCAATTGTAATTTGCTCATTATCAATCCATGTAATTACACCAGAAATTACATCATCAATAGTTTCTACAAAGTCTCCTATTTTAAAAACGCTCATCACTTTGTTTTACCACAAAAATAATGGTAATTTTCAGGTTCTGATTTTAATTTAGTAATGAAAACGCTAATTATATTAATTATTGAGCTAGAAAACTTCATGTTACCGTGTTTTACAAAAAAGTTTCTAGGTTTTGATTGCCCGGGGTGTGGACTGCAAAGATCTGCAGCTTTGCTACTTAAAGGGGAATTTATAGCTGCATTCAAAATGTATCCTGCTATATATGGAATTCTTGTGTTACTTGGATTTCTTACGATTAATAATTTTTACAAAATTCGTCATTCAAACATTGTTATTAGTAGTCTCCTAATCATCACGGCGGCTACTATCATTACCAATTATATTTTAAAATTTACATAACCATCAACACTAAAAATATGGAACAACAAAAATTACCAAACTCCACGTTAATAATTGTACTAGCCATTTTATCATACGTAATATGCTGCTTCTATGGGGTGGGAGCTATTGTGGCTATAGTAGCTATAATTTTGGCATCGAACGCCACAAAAGCTTATAAACAAAACCCAGAAATGTATACTGACTATAGTACAGTTAAAACTGGGAAAATAATTGCCATCATTGGGTTAATTATTAATATCTTGCTTATTCTGCTTGTTGTCTGGATTATTTCAATTGTTGGTTGGGATGCCCTGCAAGATGAGGAACTCGCTAGAGAAAGATTAGAAGACTTTTTTAATAAATAAATTAAATGGAACAAGAAAAATTACCAGGAGCAAGTAATGCTCTTTTGTTTGGAATATTATCTATTGTTTTAACCTTATTATGTTGCGGGCCTTTTGGAGGTGTTTTTAGCATTTTAGGTATAACTAATGCTAATAAAGCTGAGAAAATTCAGCAACAAAGCGATGGGCAATATTTGGGATATAATGATGCAAAAACGGGAAAGGTTTTATCGTACATTGGTTTAGTAATTGCTGTTATTTATCTAATATGTTTGGTTCTCTTTTTTGGAACTATTTTAGCTATTTTAGGCTTTGCTGCAGAAAATGGAGATTGGAACTTATAGCTTATCCTAGTAAAATTATAAATCTCTTCTTGACCTATGGTCAAGAAGAGATTTATTTTATAGTTTAATTTAGTTAATTATTTTTCAAACTTTCGTAGTGTTTCTATTATTATCGAAACACAATCTAATAATTGCGCTTTAGTCATTACTAATGGAGGTGCAAAACGTATAATATTACCATGGGTAGGCTTTGCTAGCAATCCATTTTCTTTTAAAGCCATACAAATATCCCAAGCTGTTGAACTTTCTTCAGTATCATTAATAAGAATTGCATTTAGCAAACCTTTTCCCCTTACAGCTTTAACAATATTAGAGGTATTAATATAAACCCCTAACTTTGTTCTAAAAAGTTCTCCAAGTTCCATTGCATTTTCAGCTAACTCCTCTTTTTTAACTACTTCTAAAGCTGCTATCCCAACGGCGGCGGCAATAGGATTACCACCAAAGGTGCTTCCGTGATTTCCAGGTTTAATAACATTCATTACGCTATCATCAGCCAATACACCAGAAACAGGATACACTCCACCAGACAACGCTTTTCCTAAAATTAAAACATCCGGTTGAACATTTTCATGATGTACCGCTAACATTCTTCCTGTTCTTGCAATTCCTGTTTGTACTTCATCGGCAATAAATAAAACATTGTGTTTTTCACATAACGCCTTAGCCTTTTCCAAATATCCTTCGGAAGGAACGTACACACCTGCTTCTCCTTGAATAGGTTCTACAAGAAAACCAGCAACATTATTATTACTCATTAAAACCTCTTCTAGGGCTCCCAAATTATTATACTCAATTTTAACAAAACCGTTAGTATAAGGGCCAAAATTAGTTCTGGCAACAGGGTCATTTGAGAATGAAATTATCGTAGTAGTTCGCCCATGAAAATTGTTTTCGCAAACTATTATTTGCGCTTCATTTTCCGATATACCTTTTACCTCATAAGCCCACTTTCTACAGAGTTTTACTGCAGTTTCTACTGCCTCTGCCCCAGTATTCATTGGTAAAAATTTGTCATACCCAAATGTACGAGTAACATACTCTTCAAACTTGCCCAGCATATTGTTATAAAATGCTCTAGAAGTAAGAGTTAAGCTTTGTGCTTGTTCCATCATTGCCCCAATAATTTCTGGATGACAATGTCCCTGATTTACGGCAGAATAGGCAGATAAAAAATCGTAATACTTTTTACCTTCAACATCCCAAACATAAACTCCTTCACCTTTACTCAGTACAACTGGCAATGGGTGATAATTATGAGCTCCGTACTTGTTTTCTAAATCTATCGCTTGTTGCGAAGTTAATTGTTCTAAAACAGCCATTTTAATAAAATATAAATTGATAAAATAACCATTCCTTCTCTACCTTTATCCTTTCGAATCCCAATAGCTATCGGGACGAAAATTCAGCGTGGGAGAGAAATCATCCCTAGAACTTGCAAATTACTAAATAATTAATGGTTTCTAAAAACGTTACTTAATTATCCTAGAAGACAACGATGATATTTGTAGCTCCAAACGTTTAATTTCTCTAAGCAAATCGTTTTTATCCATTTGCATCCAAACATACAATTTCATCATACCCATTGAGGTAAAAGCCAAAAACGCCCCGCATGCCCATTTTATATAAACCTTAATTTCATCAGCCTTAAAAAACTGTATAATACAATACACAAAAAGAACAAAAATTAGCAAATTTACTATGCTCATAGTAACAACTAGCCAACCTGTTTTTCCTTTGCTAGCCCTAACTAACTTCCCCATTAAGTTTTTTTCTTCAAGATCATCGTAAAACTTAGCCTCACTATCACTTAACGTTTCTCGTATTAGTTTATCAATATTTTCCTCTTCTTTCATGATTTTATTTTTTAATAATTTTCTTTAACTTTTCTCTTGCATGAAATAATCTAGACTTTACTGTTCCTTCTGAAACCTCTAAAATGGAACTTATCTCTTGCAAAGAGTATTCTTGTGTGTAAAACAGGCGTAAAATTATCTGTTGATTTTCAGGCAATTCCTCAATTCCTAACTTAAGTTTTTCCAGATATTCATTTTTACTATTAGTTTCTATTCTATTCCTGTTTTCAGCATAATATTCATTATTTCTATCTAACTCCTTTTGTCTTTTTTTTACGTAGTCTATAGATTTTCGCGTAACTATTCGCATTGCCCAACTTCCAAAACTGTTACAATCTTTTAAATTTTCTATATTTCTTAAAATAGATTTCCAACTTTCCTGAGCAACATCTTTAGCTGCATCAATATCTTTTGTATACCAATATGAATGATGGCAAAATTTAGCGTGATATCTTTTTACTAAAACCTCAAGAGCTTTTTTATTACCAGATTTATATTGTAATACCAGTAGTCCGTCTAAAACTTTTTCGGTGGTCATTTTTACACTTTTCTATATACAAGACATTCAAAAGTTAAAAAGGTTCACTATTATTTAACTTTTTTTAATAGTATTCACTTTAAAGATACTGTTATAAATGAAGTGCTATTGCTATTTTTGCTCCATGCGAAAAAAGAAAAAGAGACAGGTTTTTGAAAATGTTGAAGTAGTTGATGCTGGAGCTAAAGGAAAAACAATAGGTAAAGCTCCTGATGGTAGAGTAATTTTCTTAAACAATACGGTTCCTGGTGATGTTGTTGATGTGCAAACCACAAAAAAAAGAAAAGCGTATTTTGAAGGTACCGCCATACATTTTCATTCAAAATCTGATAAAAGAGTAGATCCAAAATGTGAGCATTTTGGTACTTGCGGAGGTTGTAAATGGCAACATATGGATTACCAACATCAATTGTATTATAAACAAAAAGAAGTTGAAAATAATCTTGTTCGTATTGGTCATATAGATTTACCCGAAATTACTCCTATTTTGGGATCTAAAGAGCAGTATTTTTATAGAAACAAAATGGAGTTTTCTTTTTCCGATAGTAAATGGCTTACCCTAAATCAAATACAATCTGGAGAGGAAATTAAAGATAAAAACGCTCTTGGTTTTCATATTCCGGGCATGTGGGACAAAATATTAGACATTAAAAAATGCCACCTTCAAGCGGACCCTTCAAATGCAATACGGTTAGAAACCAGAAATTTTGCTTTAGAAAATGGCCTCTCTTTTTTTAACCCCAGGCATCAAAAAGGTATGCTACGTACTCTCATGATTCGTACTGCATCTACAAAAGAAATTATGGTATTGATACAATTTTATGAAGATTATGCAGAAAAAAGAGAACTATTACTAAATCATCTTAATAATACTTTTCCCGAAATTACATCACTTCAATATGTAATTAACAAAAAACAAAACGATACCATTTACGACCAAGAAATAACTTGCTTTAATGGGCGAGACCATATCTTTGAGGAAATGGAAGGACTTAAGTTTAAAATTAATGCTAAGTCTTTTTATCAAACAAATTCAAAACAAGCCTATGAACTATACAAAGTTGCTAGAGATTTTGCTGGCTTAACTGGTGAAGAACTTGTTTACGATTTGTATACTGGCACGGGAACTATTGCTCAGTTTGTGTCAAAAAAAGCTAAAAAAGTGATTGGCATTGAAGCTGTACCAGAGGCTATCGAAGATGCAAAAGCCAATGCAGAACGTAATAATATAAAAAACACCTCCTTTTTTGTGGGTGATATGAAAAACGTTTTTAATGAAGCCTTTATATCAGAAAATGGCGTTCCAGATATTATAATTACGGATCCTCCAAGAGATGGTATGCATAAGGATGTTGTACATCAAATATTAAATATTGCGCCTAAAAAAGTAGTCTATGTAAGCTGTAACAGTGCAACGCAAGCAAGAGATTTGCAACTAATGAAGCATATGTATGCTGTTACAAAGACTCAAGCTGTAGATATGTT
The DNA here is from genome assembly GCA_947493885.1 of uncultured Maribacter sp. Classification (GTDB taxonomy): domain Bacteria; phylum Bacteroidota; class Bacteroidia; order Flavobacteriales; family Flavobacteriaceae; genus Maribacter_B. The sequence goes on along the minus strand of CANLTE010000012.1, from coordinate 8,144 downwards.
TCCGCAAACGCATCATGTAGAAAATGTTGTACTTTTAGAAAAGTTATAGATAAATGAAAAAACTACTAATATTTAGCATTATCCTCATTGGAATTGTTTCCTTTTCTGCATGTGAAAAAGATGATATTTGCGTTGACGGCGACACCCCATTATTAGTAATTAATTTTTACGATAATGAAGATACCACCAAATTAAAAAACGTATCCAAACTAAGAATAGTAGGGGCAGATAATGAATTTGCGTACCAAAATGTCAACTTTACCGATAGAAGCGATGTTGACGTAGTAGAAATACCACTCATTACAAACGAAACTAGCACCACTTTTGCTTTAATACAAAACTCGGCGGACAGCGAAGGTAGCGAAACTGGAAACGTTGATATGGTCACCTTTAACTACACCACCAAAGAGGTCTTTGTTTCACGAGCATGTGGTTTTGTTCTTAACTATGAAAACCTTACTCATGAACTAACCGTTGATACCGACAATTGGATTCAAGAAATAAAAATAGAAGAAACATTAATAGAAAAATCAGATATCGTACATGTTAAAATATTTCATTAGCACCAGTCTTATGCTATGTTTTTTCATGGGAATATCTCAGGATAAAACAATAGACTTACAACCAAAGGACACTACAGTTTATAGACAAATATATGGGATTAGAGCGGGGGTTGATTTAAGCAGACCCATACTTTCTTTTACCGATGAGAATTACACGGGTTTTGAAATTGTTGGTGATTACAGGCTAACGCATAACTTATATATTGCTGCAGAGCTAGGAAACGAAAAAAAAACTATCGAAGAGCAACTAGGTAATAATCTAGCCAATGATAACGCAGGCGCACTTTACAATTATACAACCTCCGGTAATTATATAAAACTAGGTGTGGATTACAATACTTACGGAAACTGGTATGGTGAATACAACTCTATATTTGTAGGAGGCAGGTTTGCGTACAGCACATTTGACCAAACCTTAAATAGTTATTCTATATTTGATAGTGATAGGTATTGGAGCCCGGACCAGTTTGTAAGTGAATCCAATGTTCCTAGAGACTTTAATGGACTTAGCGCCACTTGGCTAGAAGCAGTCTTGGGTGCTAAAGTAGAGTTATTTGCAAATTTTTATTTAGGAGCCAGTGTGCGCTTAGGTATTTTAATTACAAATAAAGAAGCTGATAATTTTAAAAACCTATGGATTCCAGGATTTAACAGAGTAACGGATAATAGTAGATTTGGTATTGGATACAACTATTCACTAACATACCTCTTACCATTCTACAAAAAAGCTAACAAGAAAAAGAAAAATGAAGAATCAAATGAAACCGAATAATTAAATTTCTTTTGGATTCTTAATAAATATCCATTTCATAAAAAGTCGTTCCTCTCCATCTTCTTTTAATACAATAAATTTAGGAGCTAATATTACTGTTAATAGAGCTGTTATTAGAACCAGAGGAATCCGTCCCAACTCAAAATTGGAGCTTAATATATATCGTACGGCGAAAAATATGATTGTAAAAGGAATAAAATTGTAAATCCTAACTTTGTTTTTTAATTTCATAGTTACGCTTCTTTATTTTGAAATTTTGTTCTTTTGCTTCCAGAATACATAACGTACTTCACAAGCTTTGATTCCAATTGACTATTAAAAACTTTTATTTTTCTTGAAGGGCGTAAACCTACGTATTTTAAAGCTTCTAAATTAGAGGTAATAAACCATGCATCTGTACCTGGATATTGCTTTTTTAGGGTATCACCAATACTAGAATAAAAATCTTGTATATCAAAATCACTATCTAAATCAGAACGATCTAAACGTTCGCCATACGGCGGATTAAAAACCATATGCAGTTGTCCTTCGATATTTTTAGAAGATTCAAAAAAATTGTTTCGTTCTACATGAATATATTCAGCCAAATTGGCATTTTTGGCGTTATCAAGGGCTTTTCTAACAGCTGATGGTGCTTTATCATAACCCGTAATCTTATACCTAAATTCCCTAGTTTTATTTAGACTACTTTCCACTATTTTCTCAAAAAGTTCTTCGTCATAATCATCCCACTTTTCAAAAGCAAACTCCTTTCTATTAATATTAGCAGGAATATTACAGGCAATCATTGCAGCCTCAATCAACATAGTACCACTTCCACACATTGGGTCTAAAAAATCCGATTTTCCATCCCAACCACTTAATAATAATAGCCCTGCGGCGAGAACCTCATTTATTGGCGCCAAATTAGTAGCTAATCTATAGCCTCTATGGTGTAAAGAACGTCCAGAACTGTCCAATGAAATGTTACAATGATCTTTATGAATATGTACATTAATTCGTAAATCAGGAAATTTAACATCCACATTGGGTCTTTCACCATCGATGTCCCTAAATTTATCTACAATAGCATCTTTAATTTTTTGGGAAACATATAGTGAGTGCGAAAAATTATCAGAAAACAAAGTAGTATCTATCGCAAAAGTTTTATCGGCCGATAAATAATCCGACCATTCCATTTCATAAATCCTTTTATACAGCTCTTGCTCATTTTCAACTTTAAACCCATGAATAGGTTTAATAATTTTAATTGCCGTCCGCAAACACAAATTAGCCTTATACATAAAACCAGTGTCTCCGTAGAATGAAACATTTCGAACACCTTCTTTAACATCAACAGCTCCTAAGTCTCTAAGTTCCTTTGCTAATATTTCTTCAAAACCAAATAAGGTTTTGGCTACCATTTTAAAATTATTGTTCATGTCTATTCTCAAAATTGACACAAAAATACATTAATTTTAAACCCTGCTGTTTATTGTGAAGAATTATAACATCAACTTAGAATTTAAATGACGTATTTACTACCTATTCTTGGGGTGCTCGTAAGTTTTATTTTTGTTTTTATAACAAAACCTAAGAAAGAAGAAAACTTTAAATTATTACTAGCCTTTAGTGGAGCTTTTTTACTTGCATTAACCCTTTTTGAACTTTTTCCTGAGGTGTATGAAGTTTCAGATTCAAAAACTATTGGTTTGTTTGTTATGTTAGGTATTTTGCTTCAAATCTTTTTAGAATTCTTTTCTAAAGGTGCGGAGCATGGCCACATTCATTTAAATCATGAAAACAGCCAGTTTCCATGGCTATTATTCGTAAGCTTATCCATTCATTCCCTTCTTGAAGGATTACCATTAGAGCACCATAGCACAATTATTTATGGTATTCTAGTGCATAAAATTCCCATCGCCATTATCTTAAGTATATTTTTGTTAGACTCAAAAATTAAGCTGACCAACGCTATATTTTTTATTTTTCTTTTTGCAATGATGACTCCAATGGGTACATATCTAGCTGTAAATTTTGACTTTATTCAAGATTATTATGTCCCCATAACATCTCTAGTAATTGGTGTATTCTTACACATTTCAACAGTAATTTTATTTGAAAGTTCTGAAGGACATAAATTTAATTTAAGAAAGCTTATCGTTATTATTTTAGGTATTTCCATAGCTTATATTTTGTAAATGTTTAGTAAAGAAGAATCAAAACAACTACGTCAGGGTTTTTGGATTGCTTTTGGAAAATCTTTTCCTAAAAAATGGATTTTATATAATACTAATATCAAAGGGCTAACCTTTAAATTTTATTTTGACTTGAAAAGGGCTACAGTTTCTTTAGACGTGGATCATCCAGATTTAGAAAAACGAATTGAATTATGGGAAAAATTAATTTCACTTAAATCCATTTTACAAAACGATTTTTTACCGCAATCTCAATTTGAAGATTGCTTTATATTAGAAAATAATAAAGAAATCTCTAGAATTTTCGTGGAGAAAAAAGGAGTATCTATTCACAACAAAAGCACCTGGCAGGAAACCATGTTGTTTTTAAAAAACACTATGGAATGTTTTGAGGGCTTTTTTCTGGAATACAAAGATATTCTTGAAGAATAAAAAGCATTAACTTCTAAAAAGTGATAATGCTTTTTTATTTAAATTTTTACCATTATTTCACGATAAGCTTAGCCCTCATTATTTGTGCGTGACCAGGAAATGTACAAACTATCCAGTACTCTCCAGGTTTGCTTGGTGTTTTAAAGTATAGTTTTTCTTGAGACCCTGGCGCTACAATACCGGTATGATATAACACTAGGTCCGAATCTGGAACGTAGTTCATATCACGCCCATCTAACCCTAACTTTAAAGATAGCTCTCCTACTTTATCTACTGAGGTTTTACCCATGGCAGTAATTACTAAATTATGTAGCATATCATCATTATTAGTAAAAATAAGTTCTACTTTAGAGGAGCGCTCCAATGTAACTTCTTCAACATCATATTTAAGACCAGGTTTTGTTCCTATTACTAACTTTTTATCCACACCCTTTGTCCAGCTTAAAGGCATTTCTGTAACTCTTTTTATTTGCGCAGTTCCAGTTTCTTTTTTCATTTTTTCGGTAGGCTTAGATTTTAATACCCCACCTGGTACTTCATTTAGCGTATAAAAAGCTGTATCATGCAATAATGATTCGCCGCTAGTGGCTTTTAATCCGTCAATTTTAAGTTGATGAATATATCCTAAACGCATACCGTCCACGGTTAATTTTGCTGATAAGCCATCTGGTGCAAGTTCTACCTTACTTACCACCGCTTTTTGCTGCTCCACTATAGGACTACCATAAGAGCTATGATACTTATAGGTAAAGCTTGTTATTTGGTAAGTTTCCATTTTTTGCGCGTTTACTTTACTAACGGGTTTGGTAAATTCTAAAAGGAATCCATCTGCTTTTGCTTGCATGGTTTTCACCTCAAATGGTACTTTTCCGTTCCATGAAAGACGTTGTAGGCCAAATAGCTTTTTACCTGTTGACCCCCATCCTCTACTTGTCATACCCACAAACATACTATTATCGCTACCCCATATCATTCTTAAAATACCGGAAGAAAACCCTTCTACAAAGTGAAAAGACGCTCCCTGATATACGCCATTTACTTTTTCCATAAATACACGCATAATTTTACTATGTCCTTGGTCTCCAATAAATATTTGTCCAGCAAACGGTCCAAATTTCCCTGCTGAGTTATCGTAAATCATATCGGAAGTAGAAATACCTTGAATAGTATGCGGGAACCAAATTGCTGGTGCTTTTATTGCTGGTATTTTTTTAGCATACTCATATAAACTTAAACCTGATTCTGGTTCTACATCACTAACTTTTAAATCTAATGGGGAATTTGGCTCTCCAGACCAAACCAAACCACCAGGATTACCTGCAAAATCTCCTTTTTCTAAATGCGTCATTCTACCCGAACCAACCCAATCACCCTGGTTTTCAGTGTAAAAAACATCATCGTTCGCATTAATATTAAAACCAGCTGGAGACCTAAGACCTGTGGCTAAAGGTGTCATTTCACCATCCGGAGTAACTTCTATTAACCATCCTCTCCATTTTGATAAACTAGCACCATGACCAATCCAAGAAAGGTTTAGCGTTACCAGCATATTACCGTTTTTTCTAAATTTAGGACCGTAGGAGTAATCATGATAATTACCCGAAAGTGGCCAAGAATAAATAGTTTTATAAACATCGGCGACACCATCGTTATTTTTATCCTCTAACATGGTTAATTCTCCTCTCTGTGCCAGATAAAAGTTACCATCTTTATAATTTAAGCCTAAGCTCTCATGTAATCCATTTGCAAACCTTTTATAAATTGGTTTCTGACTATAAGGCTTATCAATCACCCAAACCTCTCCTCTCCTAGTAGAAACTCCTAGTTTATCGTCATCTGTTAAAGCCAACCCACCAACTTCAAGCAATACATTCTCAGGAATGGGAACATCAGTTATAGTATAAAATGATGCTTCTTTTTTAGAATTATCAGAAATGTTTTGCGCCAACGTAAATTGGTGAAAACAGAAAATAACGCTTATTGTGATTACTTTACAAATGCTTTTCATATCCTCTTCTATTTACCAAATAATACTATAATTAATACGCTGTTTTCCAGAAGGAATTTTTATTAAAAGCTCATCTTTTCCTTGCTGATGTCTAATCTGCGGCTTAAGATTTCCTATATTTGGAAAACTTATAAAATAATTTTCGTTATTAATAAGGTAATCACCATTTGGTAATAATTCAATTAATTCACCATCTGCTACCTTATACCATAATTCCCTAGAACCTTCTATAATGATATCACGTTGTAACCCTCTTCCTTTTTTCATTGGAACTAGAGTATTAACTATTTTCGCTCCAAAACTTTCTGCTTCAAAAACTGGGAATCCATTAGCATCTATGTTATAGCCAGCTTGTTTATAACTTTCATCTGCGATTGTTAAAGGCCAATTTTGTTTATAATCTTGTAAAACAGCTAATTCCGTATCACCATGTGAAGATATTGTAAACCCAATAGGTTCGCCCAATTGTTTTTCACCTCTTCCTTTCCACATTTGGGTAGCATCGAAAAAACTTCCACTCCATAATTGCAATAAAGCTCCTTTTTCCAAATCAAAACTATAATGTATGCCTTCAGGGCTACCCACAGACACACAATGTGTTTTTTTAATGCCTTCATGCATTAGAAAACTACGTTGTACCACTGGTATAGAGTCTACGCTAACCAATATCCTCTTTTTGGGTATAAGAGCGTCCAAATCTAAAGATTTAGGCGCTGTTATCAAGTGCTTCTTTATTTCAGGACCTTCCACTTCTAAACTAAATCCATCACGCCAAGGTCTATTTTTATTATATATTAAAGTAAACGGAAGTTTTCCTTGCGATAAACTTACCTTATGTAGGTTAATACTATCCAATGGATAAATGCCATTTTTGTTAAAAACAGTATCCTTACCAAGTAATACAATTCCCCCTTGTTCCGCTAATTTTAAATCAAAAACATAATCTCCATTTTTGGGAATATTTATTTCTCCATCAAATTTTAAAACCTTTTGTCGTAATTTGCTTGTATTTACTTTAGCAGATATAGAGTCTACCAGGTTTGTTTGCAAAAGCTCTAAACTATCTAAACTCGTTAATACCGAACTTTTACTTTCGTAAACACTTAAAGTTAAATTTGAAACAGAAACAGATTCTCCACTATACTTTTTATATTTTATATTTTTAAATGCAACTGGGCCATGGTCTCCTTGAATCATTAAAGCACCTTGTGGCTTTTCATTTGTAAACGCTGCCGCTCTTGTTGGACCAGAAACTTCCACATTTTTTTGTACTAAAACGCCATTCAACCAAACACTTTCAAAAAATGCGTTTTTTACCTTCTCTCCATTTGCATTAAACTTTGGAGCTATAAATATAATTTTATAATGTTGCCATAAACCTGGAGATTTAGCTGCATTTATCAAAGGAGCACTTCCTTCATAACCTTTATCTCCTTCTTCTTTACTAGTATCCCAACGTTGGTAAATTCCACCCATATCTCCACTGGAAACTAAAGATTTACCCCAACTATCAAAAAGTTGAACCTCATATCTACTTTGAAAATAAATTCCTGAGTTGGATCCTTTTGGCATCATTACGTCGAATTCCAATTCTAAATCTCCGTGTTCCATTTTAGAAAACAAACTCTCATAGTCTGTTTTATTTGGGATGTTTACCAAAACACCTTTTCCCTCTTCATATTCCAAATGTTTTTTTTCCAATCTGTCTGCATAAGCAGACTTTGCAACCACCCAATTTTTAGCAGGTGTTAAAAAAGCATCTAAATTGTCCAGGCTTATCTTCTGAAAAGGTATACCAATCGGTTCAGGCTTGGCAGCAGCAACTTCCTTTTCCTTTTCGTTCGTGCATGATATCGCAAGAAGAATGGCTAAAAGTATGGTATACTGGCTATATTTTTTCATATCACATTAGATTTCAATATGAAATGTAAAAATAATTTCAGCTAAAGGAAAAAATACAAGAAAACTGGATTAAAATACATTATACTTTAACGCTTCAAAACACACCTTAAGCTCTGATTTTGTGAAACTTATAATATCACGAAAACCTTTTCGTAAATACCTGTATCAAAAACAGGTTCAATTACTTCTTCAGCATTCTTAAATACAAAAAAGCATTAAGGCATTAATTCAAAATCAAAATATTATGGTATAAAAAAAGCCCCTTCATCATGGATGAAGGGGCTTAAAGA
>CANLTE010000011.1 GCA_947493885.1 uncultured Maribacter sp. | reverse complement strand
CTTGTGCATTAGCAAATCCAACTGCTAATATTGAAATTAAAATTATGTTCCAGATGTTTCTCATAATTGCTTACAACAATTGTATATGATCAACTAGTTGATCATATATCCATTGTCTAAGGTAGTAAATCTTCTATGTTGTTGAAAGCATTTCGGGCAACATGTGTATAAATTTCGGTAGTTTTTGTAGAGTTATGCCCAAGTAGCATTTGTATATAGCGTATATCGGTTCCGTTTTCTAATAAATGAGTAGCAAAACTATGACGCAATGTATGTGGTGTTACTTTTCTTCGTATACCAGCTTTTTTAGCAGCCGTATGTACTATGTTTAATACACTTCCTGCACTATAAGGTTTGCCCGTTGGCCCCTCAAAAAGTAATTTCTTTGGTTTATAAATAGTGTAATATCTACGTAAGTCTTTTAGTACACTTTTACTTAGAACAGTGTAGCGGTCTTTATTTCCCTTTCCCTGAGAAATTTTAATCATCATTCTAGTGCTGTCTATATTTTCTACTTTTAAACGTAAAAGTTCTCCTCTTCGCAAACCAGAACCGTACAATAATCCTAAAATAGATTTATGTTTGGGGTTATCAGTGCATGCTATCATTAAACCAACTTCTTCCTTAGATAAAACTGATGGTAATTGTCTTTTCTTGCGAGGTCTTTCAATGTCATAAAACCTATTGGGCATGCCTAAAACAACTTCATAATAAAACTTTATACTATTAATGGCTTGGTTCACGTAGGAGTGTGATTTACTTTGTTTAACCAATTCATATAGGTAGCTGCGAACATCACTTTCTAATAATAATTCTGGGTTCTTGTTTTTATGAGCAATAAGAAAAGTTTCAAAACAATTCATATAGGTTTTAATTGTGTTTTCGGCATACATTTTTAGCTCCAGTTTTTTAAGGTATTCTGGAGGGCAAATACTGTGCTTTCTTAACCTTTCAATGCAAGTAGAATTAACTTTTTCTTGTTGTTTACCTGTAGAAAGTTTATCAAAAAAATAACCACCGTTCACCCAGGCTACACCTCTAAAGGTTTTAAAAATAAGCCCTAGACTTATTTTGTTGTTAGGCAAATAATACATAGAAAACTTTTCGCTGAAATATACATTGGGGAGCCTTTCTACCAAGGCATTAAGCACCTTGTCAGTATAAAACTGCAGCCCTATGCAGCGTTTGTTATTAATAACCAAGTGTTTTAAAGTTATGCTTTTAAAGGACATAAGTGTTTTTTGTAATACTAGAGGAAAAAAAGGTTATAATCGAATATTATACGTATATTATTCGTATAATATACTGTTATAGATGAGTTTAAAAATTTGCAAACATTGTCTTAAACCTTTAAGTGGTAGAAGAGATAAATTATATTGTGATGTACATTGTAAAAGTGCATACCAATATCATGAAATGAAGACAGATGGGGGGAATTTTTATAGGAGAGTTGATATACAATTAAAGAAAAACAGAGCAATTTTAAAGCAATATAACAAAGCAGGATTAGCCAAAGTTGATGCTAAAGCGTTGTACAAAGAAGATTTTAATCCCAACTTGTTCACACATTTCTGGAAAAACCAAAAAGGAGATGTGTATTTATTTGTTTATGAATATGGTTTTTTAAAAGTAAGGCAACACGGTAAAGAAAAATATGTGCTAATTAAATGGCAAGAGTATATGAACAGTGATAAACCTGTGTTTACAACATAAAAAAAAGCGAGAAATTTTTAGTTTTCCCGCTTTGTATATTAAAACATAAAGTTTTATCTATTAATTGTCTGTTTTCTATCTGGTCCAACAGAAACAATTTTAATAGGAATTTCTAATTCTTTTTCTAGAAAGTCTATATACGCATTCAATTCTTTAGGGAATTGAGATGGGTTAGACATTTTTGTTAAATCTTCTTTCCAGCATGGGAACTCTGTATATACTGGAGTAACATTTTCTGGTTCAATATTATAAGGTAAATGCGAAATAGTTTCTCCTTTATATTTGTACGCCGTACATACTTTTAAAGTTTTAAAACCAGATAAAACATCGCCTTTCATCATATTTAGTTGAGTAACCCCGTTTACTTGACAGGCATATTTTAGTGCAACTAAATCTAACCAACCACAACGACGTGGTCTACCAGTTACCGCACCAAACTCATGACCAACTTTCGCCATTTCAGCTCCGGTTTCATCAAATAACTCTGTAGGGAATGGACCCGAGCCTACACGAGTGGTATAGGCTTTAAATATACCGTGTACCTCTTTTACTTGGTTTGGCGCAATACCTAAACCTGTACATGCTCCAGCAGCTGTTGTATTAGAAGATGTTACAAATGGGTATGTTCCAAAATCTACATCTAATAATGAGCCTTGTGCACCTTCAGCCAAAATTGTTTTGCCAGCTTTTATGGCTTTATGAAAATATTCTTCACTATCAATAAAAGTTAATTCTTTTAAGCGCTCTATAGCTTCAAAAAATTCTACTTCCATTTCATCCAAATCGTACTGCACATCAACATTATAAAAGCTAATCATAGCTTCATGTTTATCAGCTAAGTTGCGGTACTTTTCTTTCCAAGAGTCTAACTCTAAATCACCAATACGAATACCATTTCTGCCCGTTTTGTCCATATAAGTAGGGCCAATTCCTTTTAGTGTAGAGCCAATTTTAGCTTTTCCTTTGGCAGCTTCAGAAGCAGCATCTAACAAACGGTGGGTTGGTAATATTAAGTGTGCTTTTCTAGATAGAATTAATTTAGCTTTATAGTCAATTTTAAACTTGTCTAAGCCTTCCAATTCTTTTACAAAAACAACTGGATCAATAACCACACCGTTTCCAATAACGTTCATGGCTTTGTCATGGAAAATTCCAGAAGGAATTGTTCTAAGCACGTGTTTTATACCATCAAATTCTAAAGTGTGTCCTGCGTTTGGTCCGCCTTGAAAGCGCGCAATAATATCGTAGTCTTTAGTGAGTACATCAACAATTTTACCTTTTCCTTCGTCTCCCCACTGTAATCCTAGTAGTAAATCTACTGCCATTTATTTTAATACTTAATTAGTTGAGTTTTCTTCTTTGTTTTTTGTGCCGTAAAAATAGAGTGAGTGGTTATTAATAGAAATATTAAAAACCTCTTCTATGGTTTTTTTTATAGATTGAATTCGAGGGTCGCAAAACTCAATAACCTCACCAGTGTCCGTTAAAATTACGTGGTCATGTTGGCGGTCAAAATATGATTTTTCGTATTGTGCCTGCGATTTACCAAACTGATGCTTACGTACCAACTTACAGTCCAGTAGTAATTCAATAGTATTATACAGCGTGGCACGGCTTACCCTGTAGTTTTTGTTTTTCATGTTTATGTATAGCGACTCAATATCAAAATGTTCATCACTATCATAAATTTCTTGAAGTATCGCGTACCGTTCAGGCGTTTTTCTATGCCCATTGTCTTCTAAGAAAGTAGTGAAGACGTTTTTTACAATTTCTTGATTTTTATTAGGACGCATATTTACTTAACACGATTAATGTACAAATGTACAGCTAAATTTTTACACAATTTCTATAATCTTGTTACTTTATCTATACCTTGAATTTGTTTTAAATTGGTAATTAGTTTTTTGAGTATTGCATTGTTTTTAACCACCACAGTAATTTTTCCAGTAAACGTACCACCATCAGTATTAAAATTAAGATTACGCATGTTTACATGCATGTTGTTTGATATTACTTCGGTTATTTTACTGATTAGTCCAAGGTTGTCTATTCCGGTTAAATTAATTTCTGATGTAAATTCTTCTTGCGATGAGTCTACCCATTTTGCAGTCATTATTCTGTATGCGTAATGGGCTTGCAATGAAATGGCATTAGGGCAGTTTTTCTTATGTACTTTCATGCCTTCAGAAACACTTATAAATCCAAAAACAGGATCACCAGGAATAGGGTTACAACATTGCGATAGCGTATAATCTAATTTTTCCTCTTCCTTACCAAAAACAAGCATATCATACTTTGCTGTAATGTCATCTTTATTGATGTCTTCAGGAATTGGATTTCGGCGAATTTTATTTTTAAAGAAACTTATAAAGGCATTGTTGTATGACGATGCAAAATCTTTAATCATTTGATTATCAATAGCACCAATGCTTATTCGGTAAAAAAGGTCTAAACTGGTTTTAAGCTTAAAGAAGGTTACCATTTTATTTATGGTATCTTCATTTAAACTAATTTTTTGCGATTTTAATTTTCTACGTAATACCTCTTTACCTTCAAGTGCGGCAGATTTTTTCTCTTCTCTAAGCGATGATTTTATTTTTGCCCTTGCCTTAGCCGTTGTGGCATAATCTAACCAGTTTTGATTGGGTTTTGCTTGTTCAGATGTTATAATTTCTACCTGGTCTCCACTATGTAAAGTGGTATTTAATGGCACTAATTTTCCGTTTACTTTGGCACCACGAGTATGCATACCTACTTCGGTATGAATGGTAAATGCAAAGTCTAAAGGTGTAGCTCCTTTTGGAAGCGATTTTAATTCCCCTTGCGGTGTAAACACAAAAATTTCTTTGGAATATAAGTTGAGTTTAAATTCCTCAACAAAATCTACAGCATTTGCATTGGCATTTTCCAATGCTTCTTGTAACCTGTTTAGCCAAATTTCAATACCCTGCTCTTTTTGGTCACCATGTTTATATTTAAAGTGTGCAGCATATCCTTTTTCGGCAATTTCATGCATACGCTCGCTTCTTATTTGCACTTCTACCCATCGGCCTTTTGGTCCCATTACAGTAATATGCAATGCTTCATAACCTGTAGATTTGGGAGACGAAATCCAATCTCTTAATCGTACTGGGTTTGGGGTAAAATGGTCTGTCACTATTGAATATATTTTCCAAGCTAAAAACTTTTCGTTTTGGCGATTGGATTTATATATAATTCTAATGGCAAACTTGTCATAAATTTCATCAAAGGAAACATTTTGAACCTTCATTTTTCTACGGATAGAAAAAATAGATTTCATTCGTCCCTTAATATCATAGGAGAGTCCTTCCTTTTTTAAAGAGTTGTCTATAACACCAGAAAAGGCATCTATGTAGGCAATTTGAGCTTCTTTGGTGTCTTCAATTTTTGCCTTAATATCATTGTAAACCTGGGGCTCCGTATACTTTAAACTTAAATCCTCAAGTTCTGTTTTAATATTATATAGCCCAATACGATGTGCTAAAGGGGCATAAATATATAAGGTTTCCGAAGCTATTTTTACCTGCTTGTGCTCTGGCATGGAATCCATGGTAAGCATATTGTGATAACGGTCGGCAATTTTAATAATAATAACACGTACATCATCATTTAAGGTAAGCAGCATTTTACGAAAATTCTCAGCTTGCTGAGAAATGTTCATATCCTTCTTTAAATGTGCAATTTTAGTGAGCCCGTCAACTATTCGAGCAACAGTTTCACCAAACATACGGTCAATATCATCAAGCGTATACTCTGTATCTTCAACAACATCATGCAATAATGCAGCGGCAATAGATGTTGCGTCTAAACCAATTTCGGAAGCTACAATTTTTGCAACAGCTATGGGGTGAAATATATAGGCTTCGCCCGATTTTCTTCTTTGGTTTTTATGCCCATCTACGGCTATTTCAAAAGCAGATCGTATAAGTTTTTTATCATCATCAGAAAGGGTTTGATAACTTATACGAAGTAACTCTTTATACTGCCTCGCAATTTCTTTATTTTCTTTTTCTATTGAAATCTCATTCATGCTATAATAAAAATACCATTTTTTTAGGGGTATTCAACAAAAATTAGACCTTTAAGTTGTTTATTCGGTTTATCAGTGGTGGGTGCGAATAATGCATAAATACGTAAGCAGGATGGGGGGTAAGGTTACTCAAGCTATTTTTTGATAACTTTTTTAAAGAGGTTATTAACGGATTTGCATCAAAAGTATTTTTAGCATAATCATCTGCCTGATATTCAAATTTTCGAGATAAGTAATTCATTATTAGTCCTGTAATTTCTGAGATGGGGCTGTATAAAATTCCGAAACCAATTAATGCAGCATGAAAACTAGGATTATTTACGCCAATAGCTAATGATACTTCCGGATTGTTTACAAATAGCGATAAAATAAAAAGGGTAACACCAGTTAGTATAAGACTAATTAACAGATTAAAAATAATATGCTTGCGTTTGTAATGTCCTACCTCATGAGCTAAAACAGCAACAATTTCATCTTCTTCCAAATCATTGATTAAAGTATCATAAAGTGTTACTCTTTTTTCCTTTCCAAATCCAGAAAAATATGCGTTTGCCTTTGTAGATCTTTTAGAGCCATCCACGACAAAAATGTTATTCAGCTTAAAACCTACAGTCTTAGCATAAGCTTCTATTTTTGTTTTTAAACTACCTTCTTCTAATGGTTTTTGTTTGTTAAAAAGAGGAACAATTAGTCTGCTGTAGAAAAGGTTCATAAAAAGCATAAAAAATGCGACAACACCCCAGGCATAAAGCCAAAAATTAGTTCCTGCCCATTCAAAAAACCAGATAATAATACTTAAAACTCCCCCTCCGAAAATTATCATCATTAGCCATCCTTTTACTTTATCTAGTACAAAGGTTTTTATAGTGGTTTTATTAAAACCAAATTTTTCTTCAATAACAAAAGTATGGTAGTATGAGAAAGGGGTATTAATAATATCGCTACCCAGAAATATTATTCCGAAAAAAAGCAGCGCATGAATAATCGTGTTTTTTGAAAAACTGCTTGCAATAGTGTCAACAAATTCAAACCCACCAAAAATCAAAAAGGTTAAAGTTAAAATTGTTGAAAATATAGAGGTATATAAGTTAAAACTGTAGTTTGTTTTTTTGTACGCCTGAGATCTTTTATACTCTTGTTCATTAAAAACGTCATGTAATTCCTCTGGAATAGGATAATTATAACGTTTTGCATTCAGGTAATTTAAAACGGTTTCTAATAAAAATTGAAAAACCAATATGCCAACTATAATATAAAACAGGGTTGTATTATTCATACGATGTTTTGTTTTTTAATTTAATTCTAAGAGATTTCTCGTTGTCGTTTTCCTTCAAAAATTAATACTGCTGCAGCCACAGAAACATTCATTGAGTCTATTTCTCCATACATGGGTATTATAATGTTTTGTGTTGAATTATGCAGCCACTTATCTGAAAGTCCAGTGGCTTCTGTACCAACAACAATAGCCGAGGCTTTTGTGAAATCTATTTTAGTATATTTTTTTGAGGCGGTTAGTGCGGCGCAATAAATTGCAATGTTTTTTTCTTTAAAATATGCAATAATATCATTTGTTGACGCATTGGCAATTTGTGTTGTAAATAAGCACCCCACACTTGATCTTATAATATTAGGGTTATACAAGTCGGTTTTGGGGTTTGCAATAATAACGGCATCTAAATTGGCAGCATCTGCTGTGCGTAATAAAGCGCCAATGTTTCCTGGTTTTTCAGGAGCTTCGGCAACTAAAATTAAAGGGTTTTTGTGTTTAAATATAAGGTGTTTAAGCTCATGGCTTTTAGCTTGTACAATGGCAAGTAATCCCTCCGTTGTACCTCGGTATGCCATTTTTTGATAGACTTCTTTAGAGACTGAGATAACTTGTTCAACATTTTTAAAGTGTGTTAAAACCTTATCTTCAGAAAATAGTTGAGGTTCAAATAACAAAGTTTCAATTTTATAACCTCCTTTTAAAGCAAGCTGAAGTTCGCGCTGCCCTTCTAGAACAAAAAGTTCAGTCTTTTTTCGCTCCCTAGATTTTTCTCTTAGTAATAATACCCTTTTTAGTATAGGATTTTGGAGACTTGTTAAATGCTTAAATTTACTCATTGCTACAAAAATAATGTAATCCTAACACTATTTGGGCGACAATGCCAAAAACCAAAATTTAAAACGATATGAGAATAGTTTTTTTAATTGCAGTACTACTCATAGTATCATGCAAGCAAACCGTTAAAAATCAAAATGTTGAAAATGTAAAACCAGAGAAGAAAGTTGTAGAATCTAAAAAATATCCAGAAACAATTACAAAAGTTTTTGAAGCGCATGGAGGACTTGACAGTTGGAAAGCCTATAAAACTATAGAGTTTAAATTCCCAATAAAAGACTTTGAGGAAACACATACAATTGGTTTATATTCTAGAAAAGATAAAGTAGAAGGGCCAAATTATTCCTACGGCTTTGATGGCGAACATGTATGGGAGTTAGATGAAGAAAATGCTTTTACCAGCGATGCCTTTTTTTTGCATAATTTGTACTTTTACTTCGGCGCAATGCCTTTTGTGCTGGCTGATAGTGGAATTGTATATAGTAATACTGAAGCTTTGGAGTACAATGGAGTGTCTTATCCAGGTATAAAAATTAGTTATAATAATGGCGTAGGAACATCACCAAAAGACAACTACTATTTACATTACAATCCTAAAACTTATAAAATGGAATGGTTAGGTTATACGTTTACGTATAACACAGGAGAGGTTTCCAATAATGTTAAATGGATTCGCTATAATGATTGGACTAAGGTAGATGAGGTTTTATTACCAGTGTCTATTACATGGTTTGATTATGAAGGACGAACAATTAAGGAACCTAAAAATACAGTTTACTTTAAAGACGCACAATTACATAAGAATAATATGCCTAACAAATTTTATGCAATTCCCGAAGGAGGGAGTATTGTGGTGAGAAAATAATTTTAACATAAAAAAAGGTTAAAATAATTAGATATCGCTTTTGTGCATTTTTTTATATTTAACTTGAAAATAATTTCTATTCAGTATAGAAAAGCTTCTTTTTTACTCATTCAACTTTAAAAATATGGCGACGTACAATTTAAAAATTAATGGACAAACACATTCAGTAGAGGCTGATGATGATACACCTTTGTTATGGGTTTTACGAGATCATTTAGATATGGTTGGAACTAAATATGGCTGCGGTATTGGCCAATGTGGTGCATGCACGGTTCATGTAGACGGTAGTGCTACCAGAAGTTGTTTGTTGCAAGCAGCACAATTAGAAGGAAAAGAAATTACTACAATTGAAGGGCTTTCTGAAAATGGAGACCATCCAGTTCAGCAGGCTTGGAAAGAGGTAGATGTTCCGCAGTGTGGTTATTGTCAGGCAGGTCAAATAATGACAGCATCTGCCTTTTTAGATAAAAACCCTAATCCAAATACCGAAGAGATAAAATCTGCAATGCATGCTAACATATGCAGATGTGGAGCATACAATAGAATTCATAAGGCAGTAGCAATAGCTTCCGAAAAAAATAGCTAATAAAAAACTAAAATCATGTCAACGCTTATACCATCAAAATTTAGCCGAAGAGGATTTTTAAGAACATCAACTTTAGCTAGTGGCGGAATGCTAATTGGGTTTAATTTATTTAATGCTTGTAAGCCCAAAGCAGAAATGCCTGTAGATATTTCAAAATTAAATTATAGCGATTTTAATGCTTTCATTAAGATTTCAGATGAGGGTATGGTAACTATATTTTCTCCAAATCCTGAAATTGGGCAAGGAGTAAAAACGTCTATGCCAATGTTAATTGCAGAGGAGTTAGATGTGCCCTGGGAACATGTAAATGTAGTACAGGGAGAGTTAGACACCGAGAATTATACTCGACAATTAGCAGGAGGTAGTCAATCCATTCGTTTGGGTTGGGAGCCTTTGAGGCAAACAGGAGCAACAGCACGTCAAATGTTGGTAAATGCCGCAGCAGCGCGTTGGGGTGTTGATGCTTCGGAATGTACTGCAAGTAAAGGCGTAATTACGAATGCAAAGGGGGAAACACTTGGATATGGAGATGTTGTAAAAGAAGCTGCGATGTTAGAAATTCCAGAAAATGTAGGTTTAAAAGATCCTAAAGATTTTACTGTAATTGGTCAAGATGCAACCAACGTAGATATTGATAAAATTGTTACAGGAAAACCCTTGTTTGGATTAGATTATAAAGCAGAAGGCATGGTTTATGCATCTGTGCTGCGACCGCCTGCTTTTGGTCAGGTATTGGAATCCTATGATGATACAGCAGCAAGAGCGGTTCCGGGGGTTATTGATGTTATTAAAATTGGAGCAAAGCTTAATGCCATAGCAGAAAAAAATTGGACCATTCAAATGGGGTCAAGTGAAAAGGTTGTAGTTATTGCAAAAACCACTTGGCAAGCTATAAAAGGCAAAAAGGCTTTACAGGCAACTTGGACAGATGATTCTACATTAGAAAGTACTGAATATCAAGATAAAAAATTGTTTGAAATACTGAACGGTGATGAGTTTACCACAAAGCGAGAAGATGGAGATGTTAAAAAGGCTTTTGCTGAAGCCGATGAGGTAATTGAACGAACTTATGAGTCTCCTTTTTTACCACATAATTGCATGGAACCAATGAACTTTTATGCAAATGTGACAGCAGAAAAAGTACACTTAGTTGGACCTATTCAAACTCCTGAGCCAACAGCAGAAATGGTTGCAATGATGTTGGGTAGAGATTTAAAGGAGGTTAAACTTGAAATGACCCGTATGGGAGGTGGTTTTGGAAGAAGGCTGTATAGCGATTTTGTTATGGAAGCAGCAGAAATAGCTGATGCGATTAGAAAACCAGTAAAAATGGTTTCTACACGAGAAGATGATATGACAACTGGTGTGTATAGACCGTCAATAAAATACAGAATTAAGGCAGGTATTAAAAATGGGGAAATTACAAGTTATCATTTAAAAGAAGCTGCCATAAATGTAAATATGTATGGTTTAATTCCTCACTTTTTTCCAGCAGGGTGTATACCAAACTACAAAGTAGATGTAGGTAATTATAAGAGTAATATAACCACAGGGGCTTGGAGAGCTCCTTATACTAACTTTTTATCTTTTGCGGAACAAAGCTTTTTTGATGAGATAGCTGAAATAACCGAAAAAGATCCTGTTCAGTTGCGTTTAGATTTATTGCAAAAAGTAAAAGGAACGACCGATGAAAAAATTCAGTATTCGGCGGAACGCATGGAAGATGTAATTAATTTAGTGGTTGAAAAATCGGGGTTAAAAACGCCTAAAGAAGGAGTGTATCAAGGTTTTTGTGCTTATTACTGTCATAATACACATGTAGCACAAGTAGCAGACGTGGTGCTTGAAAATAACCAGCCAGTTGTTAAAAAAGTGCACGTTGCAGTGGATTGTGGTATTGTAGTTAATCCAACGGGTGCATTAAATCAAATTGAAGGAGGTATCGTTGATGGTGTAGGGCATGGTATGTACGGCGATTTTAAATTTAAGGAAGGAATGCCAGAAAGTAATAATTATAATTCGTACCGACTTATACGTATGAAAGAAGCTCCAGAGGTTGAAACTCATTTTGTAGAAAATACATTAGCCCCAACTGGATTAGGGGAACCAACATTACCGCCAGCTATGGCAGCAATTTCAATTGCAATTACAAAAGCCACAGGTGGGCGTATGTATAAACAACCATTTATAAAAAACATGCCCAAAAAACAGGTAATAGGTTAAAAAATAATAGTAAATGAAGGTATTGTTTTTTGGAATCTCCAAAGATATTGTAGGGAAATCTGAAATGGAAATTTCAGATTTCACAAAAAAACCTACTGTAAATGATTTAAAAAAATATTTAAAGGTTGAATTTCCGGAATTCTCCAAATTAACCTCTTTTGCAGTAGCCGTAAACAGCGAGTATGCTAAAGATGACGTATCTTTAGAGCGGAATGATGAAATTGCTGTTATTCCGCCTGTAAGTGGAGGATAATGAATAAGAAAATAGTAGAAATAGTAGACGCTATAGATACTTCCCAGGTGTATGCAGAATTATCGCATCCACATAGTGGAGGTATTTGTGTTTTTGTAGGTACTGTTAGAGAATTTACCAATAAAGAGGAAGTGGTGGCTTTAGAATTTGAAACCTATAAATCTATGGCAATTAAAGAGCTACATAAAATTGCTGATGAAGCATGTGAAAAATGGCAGTTAAATGCTGTTGTATTGCGCCATGCGGTTGGTGCTAAAAATGTAGAGGAACCTGTAGTTGTTGTTGGAGCATCTTCAGCACATCGTTCAGAATGTTTTGAGGCATGTAGATTTTTAATTGATACCTTAAAAGAACGTGTTCCTATTTGGAAAAAAGAAATATTTAAGAATAAATCCGTTTGGGTTTCTGCCCATCCTTAAATATGTTAATAGACAATCACAATAGAAAAATTAATTATGTGCGGCTTGCGGTGACAGATCGCTGCAACCTTAGGTGTACCTATTGTATGCCAGCAGAGGGAATTAATTTTGTACACAAAAGCAAGTTACTTACTTTAGAAGAACTTACTACGCTTTGTGAAATTTTGGTTTCGCAAGGAATAGATAAAATAAGACTTACCGGAGGAGAGCCTTTTGTGAGAAAAGATTTAATGGTGTTACTTCGAAATTTATCTCAATTAGAAGGACTAAAGGATATATCCATTACCACAAATGCTACTTTAATTGGCCCCTACATTAATGAGCTTAAAACATTAGGTATTAAGAATATAAATGTAAGTCTTGATGCGATAGATAAAAATACCTTTGAGACAATTACCCGACGTGATAATTTTGATGTGGTATACAATAATGTTTTGAGGCTTATTGAGGAAGGATTTAACGTACGCCTTAATTGCATTGCTCTAGAAGGGCAGAATACGCAAGAAATTCTTCCGATGATTCAACTAACCAAAAAGTATGATATTGGAGTTCGGTTTTTAGAAGAAATGCCATTTAATGGAGGTTCAAAGTCTTTTAAAACCATATTATGGAATTATAAATATATTCTTGAGCATATTAAAAATGAGCATCCAGATTATTACAAAATAGAATCCGAAAAAACGTCTACTTCAGTAAATTATAAAATACCTGGTTATAAAGGAAATTTTGGTGTAATTCCGTCTTTTAGCCGTACATTTTGTGGAACTTGTAATCGCCTTAGAATTTCCGCTACGGGTGATATAATTACCTGTTTGTATGGTAAGCCAGTAATGAATTTATTGGGAATTATGAGAGCAAATAATGTAAAGGAAAAGGTAGAGGAGGCCATTATAAATGCCATCGAAAATAGAGCCAAGACAGGATTTGAAGCCCAAGAAAAGTATAAAGGGGTTTTTGAAAATTCTATGACTTCAATAGGAGGATAAATGGAAAAAAAGTTATCGCATATAGATGAGGCTGGTAATGCCAGTATGGTGGATGTTTCCGATAAATCTACAACGGTTAGAACAGCAATAGCCTCTGGTATTGTTAGGTTTCCTGAGCAGATTTATAATCAACTTGCAGCGGATGATTTTCTTGGAAAAAAAGGAAGTATTATTCAAACAGCAGTTATTGCAGGAATACAAGGTGTAAAAAAAACCGCAGAATTAATTCCGCTTTGTCATCAACTTAATTTGAGCAAAATAAATATTGAAATTATTCCAAATCAAGATTGCTTAAAAATATTTTGTGAGGTAAAATGTACAGAGCGTACTGGTGTTGAAATGGAGGCACTTACAGGAGTTTCTGTATCTGCATTAACTATTTATGATATGTGTAAAGCGTTATCACAAGATATTAAAATAGAGGCAATTCAATTGGAGAAAAAAACAGGTGGAAAAAATGACTTCAACCGCTAAATTATACGGATTAGTCCTCTCTGGAGGAAAAAGTACTCGAATGGGAACGGATAAAGGTCTTATAGCATACCATGGAGAGCCGCAACGCGATTATTTGTATAAGTTGTTAGATGAGGTTTGTGATAAAACCTTTATGAGTATTCGTGAAGAACAGCAACAAGAATTTTCAGCAGATATAAATATCATTGTTGACGAAAATGAGTTTAGAGGACCATATAATGGACTTTTATCCGCTCATAAAAAGCACCCAGAAGTCGCTTGGTTGGTTTTGGCATGTGATCTTCCGTTGTTAGACAAAAATGGATTGCAAGAGCTTATCTTTCAAAGAAATACTAATAGTTTAGCTACAGCATATGCGCTTAAAGAAAATCCTTTACCAGAGCCATTGTGTGCTATTTGGGAACCTCAAGCATTGGTGAATTCTATTTCGTATTTGGAACAGGGTAATGGTTCATGTCCAAGAAAGTTTTTAATTAAAAATGAAGTCGCATTGGTTTTTCCTTCTGACGAGAGCATTTTGTTAAATGCAAATTCTGAGGATGAATATAAAAATGCCCTTGAAAAATTAAAATAGCATGAGCGAAACCCGTTATTCCAGACAAACAATTTTGGATGGTTTTGGAGCAGCTTCGCAAGAAAAACTATCTAAAGCTAAGGTTTTAGTAGTTGGTGCTGGCGGATTAGGTGTTCCTGTTCTTACCTATTTAAACGCAATGGGTGTTGGTGAAATTGGCATTGTTGATAATGATGTGGTTTCCATAACCAACTTGCACAGACAGGTGTTGTATAACGAATTTGATGTGGGTAAGCCAAAGTTAGAAATGGCTTATGAAAAGTTAAAAGCTCAAAACTCCAACACTAAAATTACTTTATATAAAGCTTTTCTAGACATTACTAATGCGTTGGAAATTATAAGGCAATACGATTGCATTGTTGATGCAACCGATAATTTTCCAACAAGGTATTTAATAAATGATGCTTGTGTTATTTTAGAGAAACCATTTGTTTACGGTGCTTTACATGCTTTTGAAGGTCAAGTAAGTGTTTTTAATCACAAAGGAGGAGCAACCTATCGCTGTCTTTTTCCGAATATGCCAAAAGCAAATGAAGTTCCTAATTGTAACGAAAATGGTGTTTTAGGAATTGTACCTGGAATTATCGGTAATTTTCAGGCTTTGGAGGTAGTTAAGATTTTAACGGGAATAGGAGAACCTCTTTCTGGTAAATTGTTAATTTATGATGGTTTATCACAGGCCATGCAAATAATTAAATTTTCACCCGTTGCTGATAACCTGAAAATAGATGCATTACAATCTAATTATGATTTTTCATGTGAGGTAGATGTTTTTTCAATAGAAGCAGATGAATTGAAGGAAATTTCAGAAAAATCTAAAATTGAATTAATAGATGTACGAACTCCTGAAGAGTTTGAAGAAGTCCATTTAAAGGAGGCTAAAAATATTCCGTTATCAGAATTGGAAAAGCGTACAGACGAAATTAATTTTACTACTCCGGTTTACGTAATTTGTCAATCTGGCATTAGAAGCAATAAGGCAATAACCATCTTGACTGAAATATTTCCGAAGCAACGTTTTATTAATGTTGATGGTGGCATGAATGCTATAGTTGTGTAAAACTCATTACGTATCTTTTATTCCTTTTTTGGAACGTTAGCGTATGCTCTTACAGGAAAAGTGCCTACTTTTTTAAATTTAGGAGGAACCGCACTAAAGGTAAATCCACTTTTAGGTAATAACTGTAGATTACATAGGTGCTCCACGATTAAAATTTCAGCACCAAGTAACACAGTATGCACAGGTCTTGTTTTTCCTCTAGTGTCGTCAATGTTATGCGAATCAATTCCCACTAATACAACATTGGAATCTTTTAAGTATTGCGCAGCTTTTTCTGTTAAAAATGGATTGTTTTCATAATAATCTTCAGTATTCCATTTTGCATCCCAACCTGTATGAATAAGAACCGCTTTATTTTGAATTGGGTATCCTTTTAGTTCTTTTTCTGTGATTTCAATTGTTTTGGTATGCGGAACACTAATTACCAGCGCTTCGAGGTCTACATAACGCTTTAGTGCTACTTCAGATAGGTCTTTTCCATTTTCAAAACGGTGAAAGGGGCAGTCAATATATGTTCCAGTATTGGTAACCATTTCAATCTTTCCGATTTGAAATTCGGTACCTTCAGAATAGCGTTTTTTGGAATCTTCCCTGCTTAAATAGTCACAAATAATTGGGGCTGGTAAGCCTTTATAGGTAACTAATCCGTCTTCAATGGTATGGCTAAGGTCAATTAGTGTGTTTGTTTTTGCGCTCATGAATTTTAGTGTTTTTAAGGTAATATGTTTTCTAACAATGTGGCAGTATTTATAACAGTAGCAAACTCCTCATTTAAATTGGCCAAAGTTGTTTGATGAATTATTTCTGAAGTAAATTTTTCGCCATTAAATCCTAGTCTGTCAAAGGCAGCTGTGGCATCTGCAATTAGTATAGTTGTATATCCATAATTTCCAGCCATTCGTACCGTTGTTGAAATACAGTGGTTGGTTGTAAGCCCAATTATTACAAGTTTTTTTATTTTCTGGTTATCTAACCTTTCTTTTAAGTTGGTTCCTATAAAGGAGCTATTTACACTTTTTTTAATAATGGGTTCGTTAGCTAGTGGTTTTACTTCATCTTTTATCTCAAATCCAGGATGAGATTCATGTAACCTAGAAGTTGGGTTTTGGGAGCAATGAACAATATGAAAAACGGGAAGTTTTAGCGTTCGCCATTTGGCCAATATTTGAGCAGATTTTTTTTCTGCATCTTTATTGTTACGATTTCCGCCCCAATAATTTTCATCATTAAACCCTTTTTGAAAATCTACAATCAGTAAAGCGGTGTTATTGTCGATTAGAGCCATGATATAAATATTTTAAAATACGATTGTAAATATATTTGATATATTCATATTAAGAAGGACAAAGTAGGTTCGTATGCAGACAGATTAAATTTTTACTTAAAACTTAAGTTGCTTAATCTCATCTAGTAGTATTAAATCTGCATTTTCTAATTTAGCTATTTAAAATGAAATACAACATTTATGGTTACATATGATGAGGCTTATTCAAAAGTATTGAACTCTACTCTTAATTTAGGTATTGAAGAAGTTGCTTTGACAAATAGTTTAGGTAGGGTTCTTGCCGAAGACGTTTTGGCTGACCGTGATTTCCCTCCATTTGATAGAGTTGCTATGGATGGTATTGCAATTAATTTTACAGCCATAGAAAGTGATTTTTCAACTTTTAAAATAGATGGTATAATCGGAGCAGGAACGCCTCAACAAACTTTAATTAATCAAAATAATTGTTTTGAAATAATGACGGGCGCTGTACTTCCTGATAATACAGATACCATTATAATGTATGAAAAGGTGACCATTAAAGATGGTTACGCCACCATTTCCGAAAAGCCTAAAAAAGGGCAGAATGTACACAAAAAAGGAAGCGACCTCAAGGAAAATTCTGTTGTGTTAAAAGCTGGGTTAATTATAGACGCTGCCGAAATAGGGGTTTTGGCTTCTGTAGGTAAAAGCATGGTGTTGGTACAAAAACAACCGAAAATAGGATTAGTTGCTACTGGAAACGAGCTTGTAGATGTTTCGAAAAAACCTTTACCTCATCAAATTCGAAAATCAAATATGTATTCGTTGGAAGTGGCATTGCAAAAAGTAAATATTAAAGCAGAACATCTATATTTTAAAGATGATAAACAAAGTATAGCAGATGGACTTAAAGAGGCTTTAGTTAAATATGATGTTTTGTTACTAAGTGGAGGTGTTTCAAAAGGTAAGTACGATTTTTTACCAGAAGTCTTGCAAGATTGCGGAGTTGAAAAAATATTTCATAGAGTATTTCAAAAACCAGGCAAACCCTTTTGGTATGGAGTACATTCTAACCTAAATACATGTGTTTTTTCGTTTCCAGGAAACCCAGTATCAACCTTTGCTAATTATCATGCGTATTTTTTACCATGGTTGTTAAAAACATATGGTATTTTACTCGAAGAAAAAATAGTTGTTCTACAGGACGAAGTAAGCATTTCTGGGGATTTAACACGCTTTATTTTGGTTAAAACCTTTTGGGAAAATGGTAAACTCATGGCAAAGCTTTCTAAAGAAAATGGCTCAGGAGACTTAACTAGTTTAGCTTTGTCCGATGGTTTTGTACGCTTAAAACCAAAAATTGATGGTTATAATATTGGAGATAAAGTTTCATTTATAGGAACTAGAAATTATTTGTAAAATAAAAACCAAAGTTTTGTAGGTGGATTTATCTATAGAGGTGAGTTTTATCAAATTTTAGATTCAGAAAGCATTGTTTTTTTGTTTAGATTACTGAAAAATAGATGTTTATGTTGTTTAAGGAGAGTGACAATTGTAAAGAAATTTATATATTGCCATAACTATACTTTATACACAAAACCGTTAGCTATCATTTTAAACACATGAAAAATGGTACGAAATTATTGGAATGAGGAGTGGAAGATTATTGAGTTTGATGACAAGATTTCAAAAGCTGAGAAGTTTAAAATATCTAACCACGGAAGAATTATTAATTGTAAGGGTGAGAAAGAAAAATTAGTTAACCCTACATACATTAATGGCTATCAAAACTTGCCGTTAAAACAAGAGGTTAACAAAAAGTCTACAAGTAGGTATGTTCATAAATTAATGGCTGAGCATTTCTTGGAAAAAAAAGAGGGTGACGAATATGTAATTCATGTGAATTATGATAAGAAAGATAATCGCCTTGAAAACCTTAAGTGGGCTACTAAAAAGGAGAAGGAAGAGCATCAATTCTCCAATCCAGAATATAAAGAAGCTTCTAAACGAAGAAGGTATTCTAAATTAACGGAGGGAAGAGTTCGTTTAATAAAGAAAAAAATTAACGACCCAAACCGAAAGACCAGAATGAAAATGATTGCGAAACAATTTGGTATTTCTGAAATGCAACTTTACCGTATAAAATCTGGTGAAAATTGGGGGTCTGTGGAATAATTTAAGATATGATTGAAGTTAGTAAGGTTGAGTATACTAATGGAGAAACCCAATTTCAAGGTGTAGTTGCTTGGGATAACTCTACAAATCAAAAAAGGCCTGTAATACTTATTGCTCATGCTTTTGGAGGACAATCAAAATTTGATGAAGATAAGGCTATTGCATTAGCAAAACGGGGTTACATTGGTTTTGCCATAGATGTATATGGGAAAGGTGTAAGAGGAAGCACCCCTGAAGAGTCACGAGAACTCATGGGAGTTTTAAACAATGACAGGGCATTGTTGTTAAAGCGAATGCAAATTTCATTAGTAAAAGCGAAAACTTTTGAATTTGCAGATGTTGGTAAAATAGGTGCCATTGGCTTTTGTTTTGGAGGAAAATGCGTTTTAGATTTAGCAAGATCTGGTGCGGCTGTAAAAGGGATAGTTTCTTTTCATGGAGTATATGATAAACCCTGCATTCAACATAAAAATGATATTGGAGCATCGGTTTTAGTTCTACACGGATGGGAAGATCCGCTAGCACCTGTCGAAGCCGTCTTAGAATTGGCTAAAGAACTCACAGAGCGCAAAGCTGATTGGACCATTACTGCCTATGGACATACAGGACACTCTTTTACTAATCCTAAAGCTCAATCACGAGATACCGGAATGTTTTTTCAGGAGAAATCAAATATTAGAGCATGGCAAAGTATGCTTAAATTTTTTGAGGAGATTTTTAATTAAAGAGATATGTGTTCTATGTTAAGCCAAGTTAAATTTTTAATTTGACTTTTAATAATAAATGGAATATTATGGCAAGACCCAAGAATAAAGAAGAGCTCTTAATACTAAGTCAAAGAAATTTTCAAAAATTATTTGATTTTATAGACTCGCTTTCAGAGGAACAACAACTTTTTGAGTTTACGTCAAATACTTTAAATAGAAATATAGCGGATGTACTATTTCATGTTCACGAGTGGCATTTAATGATGTTAAGTTGGTATTTAGTTGGTATGAAAGGGCAGAAGCCTCATATGCCTGCTGAGGGGTTTACATGGAAAACTATGCCAGAGTTAAATAAAAAAATTTGGAAACAAAATCGAGACAGAAATCTAGAAGAAAGCAAAATAGCCATTAAAAAATCCTATAACTCCCTTCAAGAATTGATTAAAAAACACGCTAATGAGGAGTTATTCGAAAAAAAGAGATACCCTTGGACGGGAAGTACTTCACTTGGTGCTTATCTAATTTCTGCTACATCAAGCCATTACCATTGGGCTTTGATGCTCATTAAAAAAGGGGTAAAGAAATAGGACATATATTACTTCTTTTAATTCATCAGTTCTATTTGTTTTTTTGAATAGTAGTTGGTAAATTCACAGCGACTATTGTTTTGTTCTTCAGCCCAAAAAAAGGTCGAATAAAGGTCCATCTACGAATTAAAAACTCGTAAATCAACCATGAAAAGCCAAAAGTTCCTATAAGTAATATGGATGCTTTTACAGTTAGTGACCAATTTTGATTAATTAGATAATATGCAATTATCATCATTACGGTTTGATGTAAAATATAAAATGGATACACAGCCTCGTTTGCATAGCTAAGTGTTTTACTTTGTTTGTTTAAAAATGATGCTGCATACCCAAACAATCCTAAAACCCATGACCATAGATTAGTAACCTTTATAAATGCCTCTGTAAAGTGTCGTATTGTAGAGTCCTCATAGGTATGCGTTATTAAAATTAGTAACATAAATGAAACGATTCCCATGCCTAAAAAGTATTTTTTTTTCTTTTCTACAGATTGCCAAAAAACATCTTTGGTAGCTACAAGTAGAAAACCATAAAAAAATAGGGTGATACAATTAACAAAATTAAACCAGTCATCAATTAACGCATGCGTAATTGGAAAAAAGGGTTCAAGAAAAGCTTCAAATAAATATAGTGGTATAATAAAAATATAAAACCCAAAGGTTTTAGGTATAGTCTTACTAATCCAAGAAATAAGTTTGTTTTTTGGATGATTTTTTAAATAAACCATAATGGGAGCTAATAGTAAAGAAAAAATTAATAGGTAGGGTAAAAACCATAAATGGTGCCAACTAAAATTTCCTTCAGGATAAATACCAGTTAAGGTCAAAGAGGGCCAAAAATCTAAATAATAACCATTGAATTGAAGTTTATCTAACCGTTCTAAATAGACTTGAGGAGGGACTATAAAGAACATTCCAAATAATAAAGGTATACCAAGCCTTTTAATTCGTTCCCAACTAAATTGCATAAGAGTTCTTTTTTGTAAAGCATAAAATGTACCCATACCTGATATTACAAACAAAATGGGTAATCTCCATTGATTTGTAAAAGACATAGGGTAAACTAACCAATCGTAAATCACATTGTTTTTAATGTGAAAGCCCCATGGAACAAACAGCATTCCTACATGATAAAAAATGAGTAAGCAAAATACTAGCACTCTTAACCAATCTAAATCGTATCTTCTCATGACATAAGTTTTAAAGCGAAATTAAATTGATTTTATGCTGTAAAATTGAAAATGTGATGAAAGACAAGACAAGATGACGAATGACAAAGGCTTTGTGGTATAAAACAAAAACCTGTGATAAAAAACAAAATAAGGTTACTGGCTTTTTATCTTTTTGTTGAAAGGGGCAATCATATTTCTCGAAACAGGTATTTTTTCAGCATAGTTTTTTAGTTCCAATTTGTATCCCTGGGCATTTCCCGAAATGTTTACGATATGATTGGTGTTTACAAGATACGAACGATGGGTTTTTATTATGCTAGGATATTGTTGTAATGCGAGTTCTAAATCTTTTATTGTTTTTCGTTTAAGCGACTTATTGCCATCGATAAAAAATAGCTCTACGTAATTACCATCAGACTTTACAAATAATAGGTGATTTACATTAAATGATAAATCATCTATTTTAATAGTAGTTGGGCTAGCAATTAAATTGTTACGTTTAGCGTTAATTGCTAAGGCATTTTTGGTATTTCTAGCATATAAACGATTGAAATTTAAAGGAATTAAAATTAGTAGGAATAACCCTCCTACTAAAAAAGTGTTTCTAATTTCCTCAAATAAATACTGCCAAGACCAATTATTAGGGTTGTTATAAACCATATCTCGCATTAAAAATTGAGTCATACCAATAAAAAGTAGAAACAAAGTAACCAAGAATAATTCTTTTTTAAGATTCCATTGCTCGGTAATAGTATTGGGGATTTTAAAAAGAGAAAATACAAATAATAGAAAAACTGGAGTTAGAGAATGTAAAAGGGAAATATAAAAGTAGTCCATTTTATGTTCTGGAGTATATACATGAAATGGTTCAAACAAATAGTTGAAAAAAAGCGACATTAGGAATAGAATTCCAGAGACAGCCCATAAAGTTTTACCGCGATAATAATATGGGTATTCTTGTGCGAGAATATTGGCTAATTTTTTTGTAATCATCAAAAGGTTGGCAAATCAAATAATTCAAGCCAATAAGGTAAGTTGTTTTGTAGAATAATAAAAAAAGGGTCTTTAAATTTAAGAAAAGACCCTTTTTGATATACATACTTGTTTACTTTCCGTTGTATTTGTTCATATAACGTTTCCAAAGCTCGGTTTGGTGAGTTTCTAATGAAATAGTTCTACCGTCAATAAATACATGTGTAAGTTGATTACCTCTCATGTCCAAGGCATCGCCTTCTGAAATAAAAAGGGTAGCACTTTTTCCAACAGTAAGCGTACCATACATATCATTAATACCTAGGATTTGTGCGGTATTCCCAGTAATTAATTGTAAAGCCTTTTCTTTATCCAAGCCTTGCCCAACAACCTGTCCTGCATAAAAAGGAAGGTTTCTAGTTTGAAAATTAGAGGCACTTCCGTTTTGAATGCCTACTAACAATCCAGCATCAACCAAAAGTTTTGGAAGTTTATAAGGTAAATCATAATCATCATCATCTTTTGCAGGTAAGCTATGAGTAAACTGAACTAAAACAGGAACATTATGTTCTTTTAAAAACGGAGTAATTTTATATGCTTCATAGCCGCCAACCAAGACTAAATCGTTAATATCATTTGCTTTTAGCACACTTATGGCGTCAATAATTTCACGTTCCCCATTTGCATAGACATAAAGTTTTTGCGTATTGTTAAAAATCCCTTGCATTGCCAAAAAGGCAAGGTTTTCTTCCTTAGGAATGTTTTTGCCATATGCCTTTGCATTTCTAAGAAAACTAACCACTTCATTTAGTTGTTGCTGATATTTTTTATTTGGAATGAAACCTTTGGGTTCTCCCATCCACCAATTTCCTTTCCTATATTTAGTAGGCCAGTTTAGGTGAACGCCATCGTCTGCTTTTATGGTCGCATCTTCCCAATTCCAGGCATCAAACTGTACTATGGAAGAAGTTCCAGAAATACGTCCACCTTTAGGAGTTATTTGCCCCAAAAGTACACCGTTAGGGCGCATACTTTCGACAACTTTTGATTCTGTATTGTACGCAATTAAACTACGAACATGTGGAATAAAATCACCTACTTCATCTTTGTCGTTACTTGCTCTTACTGCGTTAACTTCAATAAGTCCTAATTCCTTTGAAGGGGCAATAAAACCTGGGTATACACGCTTTCCAGAGGCGTTAATGATTTTTCCTATGGGAGTAATATTCTGCCCAATATGGGTTATTTTTCCATTTTCAAAAATCAATGTACATTCTTCAATAACACTACCATCACCAATATGAGCTATGGCGTTAGTAATTGAGGTTGTTTCGGTTTGTTTTTTTCCAGGTGTTTGTTGAGCGGTAAGTTCAACAGATACGCTTAAAAAAACTAGACATATGATATGAA
Source organism: uncultured Maribacter sp. (assembly GCA_947493885.1). GTDB lineage: Bacteria > Bacteroidota > Bacteroidia > Flavobacteriales > Flavobacteriaceae > Maribacter_B. The sequence continues at coordinate 60,786 of CANLTE010000011.1, read as the reverse complement.
TTAATTTTCTCATCTTTTTCTAAATATTTTTTATAAACTATCGCAATGTAATTGCTCTTTTTTGCTTTGTTTGGGAGTTTGTACAGCGCCTCCATTAGCTTTTTCTTTCAACATTAAGTTAATAAGCTGATTACGTTCTAGCTTGATTGCATCTCGTTTTTTCTTATCTGCTTCTAAATCAAAATAGGTAACACCTTCAATTATAGTTTTTTCAGCTTTTGCGTAAACTGATAATGGGTTGTGGCTCCATAGAACTACATCAGCATCTTTACCTACTTTAATGCTCCCAACTCTATTGTCTATATGCAAAAGTTGAGCAGGATTTATTGTAACCATTTTCCACGCTTCCTCTTCTGAAACACCACCATATTTTACAATTTTACCGGCTTCCTGATTTAGCCTTCTAGACATTTCGGCATCATCGCTATTAATCGCTACAGTAACTCCTTGACTCTGCATAATAGCAGCATTATGAGGTATAGCATCATTAACTTCATATTTATATGCCCACCAATCACTAAAAGTTGAAGCGCCAACACCGTGAGTTTTCATTTTATCCGCAACTTTATAGCCCTCAAGTATATGAGTGAAAGTGTTTACCTTAAAGTCAAATTTTTCGGCAACTTTCATCAACATGTTAATTTCGCTTTGTACATATGAATGGCAACTAATAAATCGCTCACCGTTTAGTATTTCGGCAATTACCTCCATTTCTTCATCGTACCTATACGGTTTTTTGCTTTTTTTCAAAGCATCATATTCCTTCGCCATTTGAAAATAGTTTATAAACACTTGTTCAACACCCATTCTGGTTTGTGGAAAACGTGAAAAGCTCCCCCAATTAGATTGTTTTACATTTTCACCTAAAGCAAACTTGATAAATTTTGGAGAGTTGGTATAAATTAATTTATCCGCAGTTTCTCCCCACTTAAACTTTAATATTGCAGAACGTCCACCAATTGGATTTGCAGAACCATGAAGTAGTTGAGCTGATGTTACCCCACCAGCTAAGTCACGATAAATTCCTATGTGTTCCGGATCTACAATATCTTCCATTTTCACCTCTGCAGTAGAATTGTGCCCGGCTTCGTTAACCGTCAAGGCAGCAATATGGGTGTGTTCGTCTATTATACCTGCTGTTAAATGCTTACCCGTTGCATCAATTATTTTGGCGCCATTGGCTTTGATATTAATACCAATTTTGTTAATCTTCCCATTTTTAATTAAAACATCGGTGCCTTTTAGAACCCCTTCTTTCTCACTTGTCCAAACTGTAGTATTTTTAAATAAAAGTGTTTCTTGTTTTGGTTTTGTTTTAAATCCGTAGCCCACGTTAGGAAATGTTACGGGAACAATAGTAGGGAAAACATCAGCTTTTTCAGTTATTTTTTCTTTTTCCGTGAAAGAGGCTGTTTTGGTAGCAGTAAAACCCGATTCGCTACCATTTGGTAATACGGCTTTACCCGTAATGTTGTCCAAAGAACTTTTTATCAAGCTTGTTAATCTATATTTTTTTTCAGAATCTTCAGCGGTAAACGAAAGGGTTATCCAGTTGTTTTTATAACTAAATTTTGATTTTATTACAGTAGTGTCTTTTTTGATTTTAATCTTTGGTTTGTTAGCTGTACCAGAAATGTCTATACTGTAGTTTATTCCTGCAATGGGTAAAGTATAACTGCCTCTAATATCTTTTTGAGAAATATCATTAATAATATTTTTGTTGCCTTGAACCCAGTTTTCATAAAGTATTGTAGATGTCTCAAAGACATCTCCAGAAGTGATTAAAAAATTAGCAAAACGCCCAGTTTCTAAAGAACCTATTTGATTTGATTTGCCAAGAATAGAAGCAGGTACTGTGGTTAAAGCTTTTAGAGCATCGGTTTTTGATAGCCCATGTTTTATTGCTTTTATAATATTTGCTTTAAAAGCATTTGGTGATTTTAATCCGTTTAATGTAAACGAAAAAGGAACACCACTATCTGCCAAAGTTTTAGGGTTTGTTGGAGCTTGATTCCAATGACGCATATCCTCTAAAGTAATATAATTAGCATCATAGGGATTAGATACATCATAGGCCTTAGGAAAGTTTAGCGGAAGAATAAATTTAGCATTTGTCGCTTTTATTTCATCAATGTTTTCATATTCGTTTCCACCACCTAAAATCGCATATTGAAATCCGTTTGCATCACCAATTTTATCCGCTCTAATTGCATTGTCTTTATCTTTAGCTTCAAATATTTGAACAAGAGCTTTGTTAGCGTTTAAAGCTTCTAGTGAGCGGTCTTTAGTTTCAGAATTCCCTTGAGCATACCATTTAGCGTCTGCATACATTTGTCGTAACAAGGCTAGTGCTCCCATTAATGATGTTGGGTAGGCTTGCTCTTTAGTAACACTTTTGGTAAATGATAAGTATTGAGCAGATTTGTCATCAACAATACGTTTAGCATCGCCACCGCTTGCATTTAAAGCAATTAAAATTCCTGTACCTCTTACAATACCATCTTGTATATGAGAGTTGAGTACTCCAAAACCTGCTTTGCGTAATTCTTTTGCAATTTTGTCATCGTATTTAAATTTAGAATTAGCGCTGTTCTCGGGCATTATATGATCATTCCAGTAATAACCTTCTCTGGAGGAATTGTATTGATCAGGCCTGCCAGAATAAGGTTTCTTTTTAGGCTGCTCAACTCCAAAACTAGAAAACACATCAATAAACGAAGGGTATATAAATTTTCCTGCTAAATCTACCTTTACAGCATTTTTAGGAATGTTAATGCTTCGCCCAACTTGAACAACTTTACCATTTTGAATTACCAATGTACCTTTGTCTATAACCTGATTAGGGGTTACGTAAATTTTGGCATTGGTAAATACTGTGTAGTTGTTGTTTTTTGATTTTACACCATCATTTTCAGGAAAATAATCTTGAGCAAATAGTGACCCACTACACCATAAAAGGCATAGCGATAAAAGTCTCATTTTCATACGCGAATATTAAATTAATTAGTCCGTTTAAAGATAGAGTTTAATGGAGATTTATCAGCTCTTTTAAAAATTCTTTAACATTACATTAAGAAATTTAATTGTATTAACTTTTTAAAGTTCTATAAAGGGTATTTTTTATGGTAAGTAACGAATAAGCCAACTACTGAGCTGTAGCTTTTAATACCTTCTTTTTGATTGTTGACTTTTAAAAACGTATTATAAATTGATTTAAAAATGGGTTCCATGGGATTTTCATAACTTTTCCAAAAATCATTAACCTCTTGAAAGTTTTTTAGTATTCCTGCATTGACCAATATAATAAGTTCACCATACAGTTTTTTGTCAACAGCTTTAATGTTACTTAAACAATAACCCAATGCATAAGCATAACCAGAATATTGAAATAAAACATCTTTGTTATTAATAGTAACAATGTAGCCTATTAAATTAGTTTCATTTTCAGCAGAATATCCCAATTGGTGCCCAATTTCATGACCGCTTACTACCGGAAATCTAAAATTTGGAAGTTTACCATTGACTTGACTTTCATGAGTAAACGGATTCAAATATCCGCCATAGCCCATATAACTTAGCACAGTGCTAAAAACAGATTTTTTAATACTTGGTTTTTGATAACTTAAAAAAGGAAATGTTGTACCTAGGTTTTTGTAACCCGAAATGGTTTTTTCAAAGATTTCATTTTTGGTATATGGAAAATCAACTTTAAGTGTTGAATCATTGGTAATTGTTAGATGTAGCTGATTGGTTTTGTTAATTAGATTTTTAGTGAAGCTAACAAGCTCATCTTTCGTATATGTTTCCTCAAGTTGCAATTTATTGGAAATAGGTAGTCTATAGTAATTAAAAGCCCATGAGATATGAAAGGTGAAATATGCTACAGATAGTACCATCACAATATTTCTGATAAAGAGCTTGGGGTGTTTTTTAATGTACTTTCTATGATAAAAAAGGTATCCTATTGACAGGCATATGATGACAAAATAAATAATATCTCCAATGGAAAAAGGAATCCATCCTAAAAGAAATCTGAAAAATTTTGAAATAACAGGATAAGCACCATTGCTATAGTATTGCTCAACAAAATCTGGATAACTTCCAAGTAGTTTTACCACAAGAATTTGAGGAAGTAATGCCCAAGCAATTCCGTTTTTTAATCTGTCCTTCATTCTCTCAAAAATACTAAAACTTTACCGTTGCAACAGATAATATTTTGCCATAAAAACTTCTTTTTAGTATATAATAGCACAAGTAGTAATATGTATCTTTGGATGTAAATACGTTTTAATATGAGCGATGTAATTAGAGGGCTTGAACCGAAGGAGGTTTGGAATAAATTTGCTGATTTAAATGCAGTGCCTAGGCCTTCGAAAGAGGAGCAAAGGGTAATACAGTTTATGATGGATTTTGGTAATTCCCTTGGTTTAGAAACAGTTAAAGATGGTGTTGGTAATGTAATTATCCGTAAACCAGCTTCAAAAGGAATGGAAGGTAAAAAAATGGTGACCTTACAATCGCATTTAGATATGGTTCATCAAAAAAATGAGGACACCGTTTTTGATTTTAAAACCGAAGGTATTCGAATGAAAATTGATGGCGATTGGGTTAAGGCCGAAGGAACCACTTTGGGTGCTGACAATGGTATGGGAGTTGCTGCAATTATGGCAATTTTGGAAAGCAAAACTATTAAACACCCCTCAATTGAGGCACTTTTTACAATTGATGAAGAAACTGGAATGACTGGTGCTATGGGATTAGAAGCTGGAATTCTCCAAGGTGATATTTTATTGAATTTAGATACCGAAGAGGATGATGAAATTGATATTGGTTGTGCGGGAGGGATTGATGTAAGTGCTAAAAAATCATACGGAGAAAAACCTGTTCCTCGAGCGGTTAGAGGTTATAAAATATTGGTTAAGGGATTGCTTGGAGGGCATAGTGGAATGGATATTCATAAAGGATTGGGCAATGCCAATAAAATTATGAATCGCATTTTATACAACTGTTCAAATGAGTTTAACATTAGAATATCTGAGATTAATGGAGGGAGTTTAAGAAATGCAATTCCCAGAGAAAGTTATGCGGTACTCGTTGTGGATAAATCTCATATAAAAAAGTTTGAAAAAAAAATCAATGCAATTGCACTTACCATTAAGAGTGAACTAAAAAATGCGGAGCCTAGCTTAGAAATTATTTTAGAAGAAACTAAGAAGCCGAAGAAGGTAGTTGGTTTAAATACGCAGAAGGCTTTGTTTAATGCTATTTATGCTGCACATAATGGAGTATATGCAATGAGTACGTCAGTTGATGGTTTGGTTGAGACTTCAAACAATATCGCTAGGGTTATTGTGAAAAAAGGAAAAATTAAAATAGGATGTTTAACAAGATCTTCGGTAAATTCAGCTAAAATGGATTTGGCCTCTGCGTTAAAAGCTACTTTTGAGCTTGCGGGGATGAAAGTTGATTTTTCTGGAGATTATCCCGGTTGGAATCCAAATCCTGATGCTGCTATTTTAAAGGTTATGGAAGCAAAATATGAAGACCTTTTCAACGAAAAGCCAAGAGTAGTTGCTTGTCACGCCGGATTAGAATGTGGAATTCTAGGGAAAAATTATCCTGATATAGATATGATTAGTTTTGGGCCTACAATCCTAGGAGCACACTCTCCTGACGAAAGAGTAAGTATTGAATCTGTTCAAAAATTCTGGAAGTATTTATTAGAGGTATTAAAGGTAATTCCCAATAAATAAAAAAAGCCTGTTTATAAATTTATAGACAGGCTTTTTTTATTTTAAAGTGGAGTTTTATTCTACAACACTAGTAATTTCTAAATCAAAAATCAGTTCAGATTTACCTGGAATTGGACCATAGTTTTGTTCACCGTACCCCAAGTGATAAGGAATAAATAAACGAACTTTATCTCCAATATTCATATTCATTAAGCCTTCTTTAAAACCAGGAATAAGTTGAGCATCTGGGCTATAATCCATAGGAACAGCATTGTAACCACCACCTTGAGCTCTTCTTTGATCGTACTTGTTATATTTTTTAGCAATTTCTTCAACATTACTATCAAAAAGTTTTCCATCGGTGAAATAACCAGCGTAGAACACATTTACTTTTTGCCCAATAGTTGGTTTTTCTCCACTTCCTTTTTTAAGCTCTAAAATTTTAAGACCAGAAGGTAATTCCGTTGCTTTTTCTTTTTGAGTAATAATCTCACCTGCAAAATCTTTAATCATTTTTTCAAAGGCGGCAATTTTAGCCTCTTCGTCAGCAAAGTATTTCGTCATTACCTCAACTGCATTGAATTTTTTAGCTTCTTTTCCGTTACGGATTATTTCAACAGTTTGCATTACAATATCTTCAACTGGTTTGTCTCCAGGTTTTGAAGTTTCGGTTACGGCAATAGAATCTACCACTTCAATCCCTTTTACAACTTCTCCAAAAACGGTATGCTTTCCATTTAAAAAAGGAGTTTCCTTATGTGTTATAAAAAACTGACTCCCGTTGGTTTTAGGTCCTGAATTGGCCATTGATAAGATACCTTTTTTACTGTGGGTTAATGAGTCATGAATTTCATCCATAAATTTATATCCAGGATTCCCTGAACCATTTCCTAATGGATCTCCACCTTGAATCATAAAATCTTTAATTACTCTATGAAAAATTAAACCGTCATAATATTTTTTGCCTTTTAAATCATCACTAACAAATGGACTATCGCCTTCGGCTAAGGAAACAAAATTGGCAACTGTTACCGGTGTTTTTTCCTGTTCAAGTTTTAAAATAATCTCACCTTTATTAGTTTTTATACCGGCAAATAAACCATCACCAAGATCGGCATGTTTACCAGATTTACAACTAACTAATGTTATAGTAAGAATAGCTAATAGATATACTTTTTTAATCATTTTAATTATTTTAATTTTCAGAATTTATACTTTGTTTATCAATTTTTAAGATAGATATGGAAGCCTTTATAGGCTGATTAACACCAATTTTATTTTCATCCCCATGATAACCATATGCTAATGAAGAAGGGAATAAAAATGTAGCAGTTTCCTTTTCTTTAAGCAGTTTTACAGCGTTTCTTAATCCCTTAAACAGTTGTTGTTTGTCCACTTTGTAATTGACTATTCCAATATCATTGTTTGAATAAATGGTGTCGTTAGAAAAAGTCATTAAAGCGTAACTCATGGTCACTAGGTCATCCGTTTTGGGAGTATAATTGTCTTCATTATTTTTTATGTTATAATAAAACCAAGAACCACTTCCGCTATTTATATAAGTGTTGGCTGTATCTTTTTTTATAATATGCTGGATTGTTTTTTCCTCGTCTGCGAGTAATTGTTTGTTACGTTCAATAGTTTGTTTGTAAAAACTTCCTGAATTTACCTTAATTGGCCTTCTAGGCTCTGCTTCTTTACAACCAAATATTCCTACGAAAAGAAATAAATACACTAGTTTTTTCATGAAGTAAGTTGTGCTTTATAATCTATAAGTATTTTTTTAAAACGTTTTGTGGTCTCTTCAATAGACAAATCACTTTTTCCTCCTGCAGCATTGTCATGCCCCCCACCTTCAAAATGATTTCTTGCAAATTGGTTTACAGAAAAATCTCCTACAGATCTAAACGATATTTTTAAAATACCTTCTTCTTTATTTTCTATAAAAATTACTGCAAACCGTATACCATCTAGTGTTAAACCATAATTTACAAAACCTTCGGTATCACCTTTTTTATAATTATAGGTGTCTAATTCTTCTTGGCTTAGCGTGATATATGCTGTATTATATTCCTCAAGAATAATCATATTTTTAAGTGCGCACCCTAATAGGTGCAACCTACTTGGAGAATTGGTGTCATATATATTATGATGTATCTCAGTATTTTTTGCTCCCTTTTCAATTAAATCAGCAATTACCCTATGAGTTCTACTTGTTGTAGCTCTAAATTTAAATGAACCCGTATCGGTCATAATTCCTGTATACAAACAATTTGCGACATCTACCGATATTGTATTTAAATCATCTAAAAACTCGATTAAGTTATATACCATTTCACAGGTAGAACTCATTGAAACATCGGAGTACATAATATTTGCATAATCAGCTGGAGCTTGATGATGATCAACCATTACAAAAGTGGCATCTGATTCCTCAAGAAAAGACTGCATCTGTCCAATTCTGCCTAAGTGATTAAAATCTAATGTAAAAATAACACTGGCTTCATTTAGAGCTCTTTTTGCAGCACCATTGTCTCTTTCAAAATTTAAGATAGTATTTGCACCTGGCATCCATTTTAAAAATTTAGGAAAATCATTTGGTGCAACTACAACCGCCTGCTGTCCTTTACTTTCAAGGTAATGTTTAAGGGCTAAAGTAGAACCAATAGCATCTCCATCTGGATTTTTATGAGGTACAATTACAATTTTTTGTGGCACAGAAAGTAGTGCCTTAAGAGCTTTAATATTCTCAGAATTCATGGAGCCAAATATACAATTTATTAAAATAGGCGTGTATTGTAATATGCTATTTTTACCAAATCAATTATACCTAAAAAATGAAAAACAAAAATTTGGTAATCCTTGTTATTAGTTTGGCGTTAGCTTGTAAAAGTTCAGATACAACAGTAAGTAAAAAAGACATTGATTTAGGATTTACAATTGCGTTTGGCTCTTGTAATAAAACTAATTTGGAAAATATATTGTGGGACGATGTTTTAAAACAAAGCCCCGATGTATGGATTTGGGGAGGAGATATTGTATATGCTGATACGGAAAACATAAAGAAAATAGATTCTCTCTATAAGGTACAGCAAAGCATTCCTCTTTATAAAAAACTAGCTAAGGAAACTACTATAATTGGTACTTGGGATGACCATGACTACGGAAAGAATGACGGAGGAACAGAATATGTTGCAAAGATAAAAAGCCAACAGGTTTTTTTAGATTTTATGAGAGTGTCCAACAGCAGTCCTCGAAGAAATAGAGAAGGCATATATTGTGCTCATGATTTTAATAACACAGCGGGAAGGGTAAAGGTAATAGTTTTAGATACCAGATATTTTAGAACATCATTAACACCAGATACGGAAACTAATAAAAGAAACAAACCTAATATATATGGAGAAGGTACCTTGTTAGGAGATGCACAGTGGCAGTGGTTAGCGAATGAGTTACATAACTCAACGGCTAATTTTAATGTAATTGTGAGTAGCATTCAATTTTTGTCTAATATGCATGGGTTTGAATGCTGGGGAAATTTCCCTCAAGAGGTAGATAAACTAAAAAGTATTATTGAAAACTCTAAAGCAAAAGGCGTTATGGTTTTGTCTGGAGATCGTCATATTTCTGAATTTTCTCAAACGTTTGTTTCTGGTATTGGTTATCCGCTGATAGATTTTACTAGTAGTGGATTAACGCACGTATATTCAGATTTTAGTAAAGAAAAAAATCCTTTTAGAGTGGGGGAGGTGGTAAGTGAAAAGGGTTTTGGTTTGGTTAAATTTAATTTTAGAAATAATCAGGTGAACTTTAAAATGATTGGTGATGATGGAGTAATATTAAATGAACATCAACAATTCTATAATTAAATTGTCTTTTTTAAGGAAATATGTATTTTTGCGCAAAATTTTACAGATGATAACAAATAGAACTTTTACAATGATTAAGCCAGATGCCGTTGAAAATGGGCATATTGGAGCTATTTTGGAAAAAATTACTGCTGCTGGTTTTAAAATTGTAGCCTTAAAATATACTCAATTAAGTAAACGTGATGCTGAAGCTTTTTACGCAGTACATAGCGAACGCCCGTTTTTTGCAGACTTGGTTACCTTTATGACACGCGGACCAATTGTTGCTGCAATTTTAGAAAAAGATAATGCTGTTGAAGATTTTAGAGCTTTGATAGGAGCTACTAATCCTGAAGAAGCTGCTGAGGGTACTATTCGTAAATTATTTGCGACAAGTATTGGTGAAAATGCTGTTCATGGTTCTGATAGTGATGAAAATGCGGCTATTGAAGGTGCTTTTCACTTTTCAGGAAGAGAAATTTTTTAAATAGAAATAGTTTCTATTTTAATATTGGAAAGCAATAACCGTATGTTATCATGTGGTTATTGCTTTTTTATCTTAGAATAATCTTTTTGATGAGATCTTTACCCAGCTCTTCATTAAGCATATTAATTATTTTGGATTTTCCGTGACTTAGTTCCTCTCGTAAAACAGAAGAAGATAAAGCAACATATAGCGTTCCGTTTCTAAGCTCAACACCTGTAGTATAGTTAGCGACACCATTTCCCATTAAATTTTCCCAGGCCTCTCTTGCTTCTACTTTATCAATACCATTTTGAAGCTTATTTTTGTCTATGAACTCTTTTAAGGCTTCACCTAAAGGTACATTTATACTTTTTCTTTTGGCCATTATTTTAAACTAAACTGTTCAAATCTTTTATAGATATAAGTAATGTTTTCCTCATTAGTTACAGAGAAATTGTTTTTAGAAATACTATTAATAGTTTCTTTCCAAGCACTTAAATCATTTTTATAGTACATCTCATAATTATTATTTTTAATAATTACAAAAGGTTCGGCATCGTTAGAGGTTTCAAAAGTTCCATCAAACTTTGGTTGTACTTTTTTGCGGTAACCTTTTAAACTTTCAACTTTTATATAATCAAGACTATTGCTTAAAACATATTGTTTTTTAGTACCATCAACAAAAATTACAGATTCAATTTGCCAGTATCCATTTAAATCATCAATACTTTCTTTAGATACTTTGTTGGAGCACCCATAAAGTAGTGAAATAAAAAGAATAACAAGTGCTTTTTTCATATTACAATTTAAATATTTTGTAAGATTGATGAATGTTCTTTACCACATTTTCTGTTCGTTCAGCATGTGTGTCGCTAACAAAAATTTGTCCAAAACTTTCATTGTCAACCAATGTAACAATATGAGCAACACGTTGCTCATCAAGTTTGTCAAAAATATCATCTAATAATAGAATAGGTGTGGTTTTGGATTGTTTTTTTATAAAATAAAACTGGGCAAATTTGAGCGCAATTAAAAAAGATTTTTGTTGCCCTTGACTTCCAAATTTTTTAATAGGGTAATTGGTTATTTTAAAACTCAAGTCATCTTTATGAATACCAACACTGGTATATTGCAACGCCTTGTCTTTATCCAAAGATTGTTCTAAAAGTGTTTTAAGGTCATTATAAAGTAGTTTACTATCATAGGAGAGCGAAACTTGTTCGTTGCCTCCTGTAATGGCAGTATATTGCTCTTTAAAAATAGGGATAAAAGCTTCTACAAATTGTTGCCTTTTTTCAAAGATGGCCATGCCATAACCATGTAGTTGTTCGTTATAAACACCTAAGGTGTTTGGGTCAAAAGTATGATTGACGGCAAAATACTTTAATAATGCATTTCGTTGAGCCAAAACCTTGTTGTACTTAAGCAGGGTGCTTAGGTACTCCTTATCGGATTGCGAAATAACACCATCAATAAATTTACGACGAGTATCACTTCCTTCTGAAATCAAATCTCTGTCATAAGGCGATATTATTACTAAAGGCAATAAGCCTATATGATCTGAAAATCGGTCGTAAGCTTTGTTGTTTCTTTTTATTATTTTTTTTGCCCCTTTTTTAAGGCTGCATAAAATACGTTCTTCGCGTTCTTCTTTCTCAAACATTCCATCAATCACAAAAAAATCTTCACCATGTTTTATGTTTTGAGAAGAAACAGGGTTAAAATAGCTTTTGCCAAACGAAAGGTGATAAATAGCGTCAAGTATATTTGTTTTTCCAACACCATTATGGCCAACAAAACAATTTATTTTACCATCAAACTCAAAATCGGAAGAGTCAAAATTTTTATAATTAAGTAAGGCTAATTTTTTTAAAAACATAGAACAAAACTGTGATTTTGTTTAGGATAGTGCCAATAAGCTGTAAAATATCCAAAAATAAGGAATAAATACCCTACAAGATTTCAATAAAAACTATTATTTTTGCGCGACCAATAAATTTTGAAATGGCAACATATAAGAAAAGAGGTTTTAAACCTAAAAATAAGGTTGAGGAACAACAATTTGATGAACAAGAAAGTACAACAGCTGAGGTATTTAGTACCTTAGATGAAGGAGCTTCTAGAACTGAACAATGGGTTTCTAAAAACCAAAATTATATTTTAGGTATAATTGGTGTAATTGCTGTTGGTGTATTGGGTTATTTGGCTTTTAGCCAATTTGTGCAAAAACCAAAAGAGGCAAATGCAGCTAACGAAATGTATTACCCTCAACAGTATTTTGATCAAGCAGTTAGTAGCACTACAGCGCAAGACTCGCTATACAATCTTGCTTTAAATGGAGCCGAAGGTAAATATGGTTTCTTAGATATTATTGATGAATATAGTGGTACAAAGGCGGCTAACTTGGCAAATTACTCTGCAGGTATGGCATATCTGAATATGAATAAATATGAAGAAGCCATTACTTATTTAGAAAACTTTTCTTCGGAAGAGGCTATTTTAGGAGCTTTGGCTAAAGGAGGATTGGGAGATGCTTTTATGCAATTGGGTCAGCCTGAAGATGCTTTAGGATATTATGAAAAGGCTGTGGCTCATAATGCAAATGATTATACAACTCCAAAGTATTTATATAAAGCTGGAGTTGCTGCGTTGGAATTAGGAAGTAAAGACAAGGCGTTAAAATATTTTGAACGTATTAAAGATGAGTTTGTTTCGTCAAATGAAGCTAGAAGTATAGATGCTTTTATAGGAATGGCAAAAAGTGGAAAATAATGACCACAGTAAATAAAAATTTATCGGTTTACGATAAAGCAACAATCCCAAATGCGAAGTCTCTTCGGTTTGGGATTGTTGTTTCTGAATGGAATGAGAAAATTACCGAAGGGTTATATAATGGAGCTGTAGAGGCATTAATTGACTGTGGAGCGCAAACAGAAAACATTGTTAGGTGGAGTGTTCCAGGTAGTTTTGAACTGATTTATGGTTGTAAAAAAATGATTGAAACGCTTGATGTTGACGCTGTAATAGCTATTGGGAGTGTTATTCAGGGAGAAACCAAACATTTTGACTTTGTTTGTAGTGCAACAGCTCAAGGAATAAAGGATTTAAATGTACAGACAAACACACCAGTAATTTTTTGTGTACTTACCGATAATACTATGCAACAAGCAATAGACCGTAGTGGTGGAATTCATGGAAATAAAGGAGCAGAAGCGGCTATAGCTGCAATTAAAATGGCAGTTTTAGGGCAGTAAAATTTCAAGGTCAAAATCTGTTAACAAATTTTGGCACTTCAAATACGGCATTATTTTTGTTTTTAAGTAACTTTGAAAACGATGGGAATGCTAAGTAAAATCACAAAATTACGTAAGAATAAGCAGTTTGGTTATCAACCTCGCTACTATAAGGGCAAAAAAGAGGGAAGTAGTCCGTTTTCGATGGAACAAAAGTTTGAAAAGTACCGTAGTACTGCAAATCATACTCGTGGACTTAAAAACAAGGTGAGCAATGCAATGGATGATATGAAGGTTAAAGGAGACCGAAACCTTAAAATAAGAATGTTTATAATTGTTGCTGTTTTAGTACTTATTTTTCTATTTATAATCGATTTCGACCTTTCCATATTTTTTAAATAATGGCAGATATAATAAAACTTTTGCCTGATCATGTTGCAAACCAAATAGCAGCAGGGGAGGTTGTACAACGCCCTGCTTCTGTGGTAAAAGAATTACTTGAAAATGCAATTGACGCAGGAGCAACTTTAATTAAGTTAATTGTAAAGGAAGGAGGTAAAAACCTTATCCAGGTTGTTGATAATGGTGTTGGTATGAGTAATACAGATGCGCGTTTAAGTTTTGAGCGTCATGCAACATCAAAAATTCAAAAAGCTGAAGATTTATTTAATTTAAATACAAACGGTTTTAGGGGCGAAGCGTTGGCTTCTATTGCAGCAATTGCCCATGTTGAACTGCAAACCAAAACCGAAACAGATGAAATTGGTACATCAATAAAAATTGAAGGAAGTAAAATTATTTCACAAGAACCAACGGTAACCCCTAAAGGGACTTCAATGCTGGTTAAAAATTTGTTTTTTAACATACCAGCACGACGAAATTTTTTAAAGTCAAATCAGGTTGAATTAAGACATATTACAGATGAGTTTCATAGGGTGGCTATGGCGCATCCAAAAATAGCTTTCCATTTTTATAACAACGGAAGTGAGTTGTTTAATTTACCTCAAGACAATTTTAGAAAACGCATAGTCCATATTTTTGGCAGTAAAACCAATCAGAAATTAGTTCCGATTGCAGAAGAAACACCAGTAGTTAAAATTTGGGGTTTTGTTAATAAACCTGAATTTGCTAAAAAAAGTAGGGGAGAACAGTTTTTCTTTGTTAATAACAGGTTCATAAAAAGTCCATATTTACATCATGCGGTTGTCTCTGCTTTTGATGGGTTAATAAAGTCGGATACGTATCCCGGATATTTTATATATATGGATGTGGACCCAGCTACAATAGATATTAATATTCACCCAACAAAAACTGAGGTTAAATTTGATGATGAACATACCCTGTATGCTATATTGCGCTCTACGGTAAAACATAGTTTAGGACAATTTAATGTTGTTCCAGAAATAGATTTTGAGGAAGACCCTAATTTAAAAACGCCCTATTCTTATAAAGATAAGGATGTTGTTATGCCTCAAGTTACAGTGGATTCCGGATTTAACCCTTTTGCTGATACGGTTACAAAAAAAACAGGTACTGGAGCAAGCAGTGCAAAGTCATATACGAAAACTAGCACTAAAGGTTGGGAGAATTTATATGAAGGATTAGGAGACTCTGTCGTAAAGCAAAACGATTTTAGTAGCGTTCAATTTGAATCTGAAACCATAACAGGTTCTATTTTTGAATCAGAGGAAAGTAATGAGCAATCGGCCGCTTCTACAATTCAGCTTCGAAGAAAATATATTATAACTTCTATAAAATCTGGAATGGTTGTTATAGATCAAAGTAGAGCGCATCAGCGTGTACTTTATGAGAAATTTTTAAAGAATATTACTGTTAAACAAGCGGTTAGTCAGCAATTGCTGTTTCCGTTAACATTATCATTTTCTAATAATGATATTCAAATTATTGAAGAAATTAAAGATAGTTTGGTTAATATTGGGTTTGTTTTTAGTAAGATTGAAAAAGAGTCTGTAGAAATAACTGGACTTCCTATTTTAGTTGCAGAAAGTGAAGTAAGTATGATTTTGGAGCAACTAATATCTGATTGTCAAATGGATGTTACTGGAGATAGTTTTTCGCAAACTGATCTTTTGTCAAAAACCTTAGCGAAATCACTTTCGGTGAAAACAGGGGAAATTCTAGATGAAACATCTCAACTAGCACTGGTAAACGATTTATTTGCTTGTAAAGAATCACAGCTTAGTCCGTTTAATAAACCAACCTATATTACGATTACAGAAAATGATATTGATAAAAAATTTATATAATGGCAAGATTAACAGGAGCAATTAAACATATATTGATTATTAATGTTTTGTTTTTTGTTGCGAGCCAACTTTATGGGGAAACAATGTATTCTTTGTTTTCAATGTGGTTTCCAATGAACGAAAATTTCAAATTTTGGCAAGTTGTTACGCACATGTTTATGCATGGAGGAACAATGCATATTGTCCTAAATATGTTTGTTTTGTGGATGTTTGGGGCTCCGTTGGAGAGAATGTGGGGGAAGAACAAATTTTTGTTTTTTTATTTTTCCGCGGGTCTTGGCGCAGTTTTGTTGCAGTCTGTTGCTAATTATTATTTCTTTTCAAGTTCTTTAGAACTTATTGTGAATTCTGGCGGGGATAAATCAGAAATAATAAATACGTTAATTAGTGGAAAGTATAATACTGGATGGTATCAGCAGGTTTCTTCTGATGTTGTTGATAATATGATATCCGAGTTTAACGGAAGAATGTTAGGAGCTTCTGGAGCAACGGCCGGAATTATGGTGGCATTTGCTTTTATGTTTCCAAATATGGAGCTTATGCTATTATTTTTTCCGGTGCCTATTAAAGCAAAGTTTTTCGTACCCTTATATTTTGTTGCAGATTTTTATTATGGGTTCAGTAACACGGGGGATGGAATTGCTCATTTTGCCCACATAGGAGGGGCTTTAATTGGTTTTTTAATGATGTGGTACTGGAAAAAGAATCAATTTAATAGTAATCGTTGGAACTAACTCATGGCGCAAGGAAATTTAAAATATCAGTTTGCACGATTATCCGTTGCTGAAAAATTAATAGCAGTAAATGTTTTAATTTTTATTGTTGGTGGGTTACTTCCTTTTTTACTTAATTTACCTAAAAACATTTTGGTTCAATGGTTTGAATTACCTAAGGATTTCATGAGTTTTCTTGGGCAACCATGGTCCATTATTACATATTCTTTTTTTCATGGTGGATTTAGTCATTTGTTCTGGAATATGTTAATTCTTTATTTTTTTAGTAGAACATTTTTGAATCTTTTTGATGCGAAACGATTTTTGAATGTTTATTTCCTGGGGGTTATTTTAGGAGGTTTGTTTTTTGTAATCTCCTATAATATATTTCCAGCCTTTTTTAATGTTTCTGCCGTTTTAATTGGGGCTTCTGCAGGAGTAAGGGCAATATTGATTTTCATTTGTGCGTATATACCCAATCAAGATGTAAGGCTTGTTTTTTTTAATGTTAAATTGTGGTATATAGGTGTGGCTGTAGTTGTATTGGATTTAATTCAAATGCCTTATGGAGGAAATGCAGGAGGGCATATTGCTCATTTGGGAGGAGCGCTTTTAGGGTATATTTATGCTCGTCAGTTACTTAATGGAAAAGATATTGGTTCGGGTTTTGCAAAAATAATGGATGCGTTTATAGATATTTTTAAAAGAAAAGAAAAGAAAGCTCCGTTGAAGACTGTACATCGAAATAAAAAGACTACTAATAAAAAAACGAAAAGTGATACTAAAGATGTTAATCAAAGAAAAATAGATAGCATCTTGGATAAAATAAGTAAATCCGGTTACGAAAGTCTATCTAAAGAAGAAAAAGACTTTTTATTTAAAGCTGGAAAAGAATAACATAAGTGAAAAATAAATTATCTTTTTTTAATAAAATAATATTAATACTTACACTACTCTGTGGTGTTTTGTTATTAATGGCTTGTGGTATTCAATATATTTCTTCTGGCAATTTCACCTTGTTTTCTGCTATAAGTTTGGGTGTTCCAATTTTAAAAATTGGTTGTTTTGTTTTTGGGTGTTATTGGGTTTTAAAAAAATATCGTAAAGCGTGGATGTTTTCTTTTGGAGTTTTGATATTTAGTTATTTTACACTTGGTCCTTTTGTAAAGTGGTTTGGTGGAAAAATGGACATTGATAAAGATGATTTGAGCGTTATGAATTTTAACGTTATGGGGTTTAATAAGAATTTATGGTGGTCGGACAAGACAATGGGAGAACGTTCAATAAACTTTTTAAAGGATAATAAACCAGATATTTTATGCCTCCAGGAGTTTGATTATTCCAAAATTCATAATGGAGATTTTGATTTCTATCCATATAATTATGTTGATTTTGAGTATCACCAAAAAAAAGTTATCTCCGCTATATATTCTAAGTACCCAATAATTAATCATGGTAGTCTTGGGTTTTCTGAAACAAACAACAACGGTATTTATGCAGATGTTATATATAAAAATGATACCATAAGGGTTTATAATGTGCACTTAGAATCACTTAAAATTAGACCTAAAAGCTTTGCAAAAGAAACTTCGGATAGGTTGTATATTAGGTTAGGAGAGTCTTTTTCGAAACAGCAGAAGCAAGCTGAATTAGTTAGGGAAAATATTAATAGCTGTAAGTATAAAAAAATCGTTTGTGGAGATTTTAATAATACACAGTTTTCTAATGTATATAAAGAAATTAAAGGGGATTTAAAGGATACTTTTAATGAAGCGGGCTCTGGAGTTGGAAGAACCTATCTTTTTGCTAGATTTCCGCTTCGAATAGATTTTATTTTAGTTGATGAACAGATAGATGTAAAAACACATCATAATTTTAATCAGCGAATTTCGGACCACTTTCCTGTAATGGCATCAGTTAGAATTAATTCCGATTAAGCAGCAGTCTGTTAAATCGGCAATTATATGTATTAATAGCCCTATTCCAAAAATTTGGGTCTTTTTATTAAATAGTAATAATGCGTAAAAGCCAATAGCCCAATAACTGTGGAGTGGATGGTAGTTAATACTACACCGGAACGAATCAAAGATGGGGTTGGCAATTAAGTGGTCAATATCAATTAATATCGCTCCTAAAAGTATTAGAGTAGCTTTTATTTTGTTCTCTTTTATTAGAAGAGTGCCAATTAAAATAGGGACTAGGAAATGAATGCCGTAATGAAGAAAAAACCTAAGCATATAAGTAACTTAGATTAATGTTTTTTAGATAGTTAATAGTATTTGTGCCCTCGTTAAAAAGTAAATCCAGTATACTTAGATTTGGAGCAAAATTATTACGGTCATTAAAAACTTGCGTGTATTCTGGCTGTTTTAAATCCACTTTTTTTTTGGAATTACATAAAAATCTAGCATCAATCGCGTTTGTTGTTATTTTTTGATACGAATTAGTTTGGTCTTTAGGGAAGTTAAGTTGAAGGCAATCGCAAATAGTCTCTATAGTTTTAAGGTTAAATTCTAAAAGAGATTTTTCTTGACTCTGAAATAAAGGAGCTATTTCATCTTCGTAATATTCAAAAAACGGAGATGTTCTGTAGGCTGTTTCAAGCGTTCTCCAATGTAAACGCTGCCAGGCATAAGAATAGTCTATTTGCACATCGGCGTAAGTTTGTCTGCCGTGGTTTTTACCTAGATGTACAATAGGAATATTAATCATATGCTTACCCTTATCAGTAGCTATGTAAGCTCTGTTTCGGTACGTTTGCTTTTGATAGTTGCCGTGTATTTCCCAAACAACATTGTATTTAAGAATAGCGGCGAAGGTCGCAATATTAGGAAAATAGGAGGGAAGTAGTAAAAGCGGTTTCAAAATATTATTTTTTTACTTTTCGCTTTTTTCTAATAAAGTCAAACACAAACCACCCTATGAGTAGAAAAAGAAAGTATTTAAAATAGGATTGCGGTTCTCCGTTTCCGTTAACAGTTGTAAAAACACGATCCCATCTTACCTTCCAGTTACTTATGCCATCGGTAAAATTGTCAAAACTCATCCAAATAAATATTGGGGTTCCTACAATGTGATTATCTGGTACATACCCCCAAGCTCTACTGTCTTCGGAATGATCTCTATTGTCTCCCATCATCCAGTAATAATCTTGTTTAAAAGTATAATCGCTTGCAACCTTTCCATTTATTAGAACTTGATTTCCAGTAATACTAACCGTATTTTTTTCGTAATCGCGAATTATTTTTTTATACAGTGGAAGAGTTTGTAGGTTTAAAGGAATTGTTTTTCCTTTTTCGGGAATGTATATTGGTCCAAAATTGTCGTTGTTCCAAGAATATTGAGGGTCTTGCGGAAAAATATTAAACCCTTTTTGCCCTGCAGATTCTAATACTTTAACGACAGAGTCTATTGCAGGGTTATTTCGCAGTGATGCTACCATTTCATCAGTTAGTGGAACCATACGTTGTCTTTCTGCAACTTCTTTTAAAGATAAGCGTAAACTCTTAATGACATCTTTAGGAATTCCTAAATGCTTTGTATATAACTCAAGTTTACCTTTTTCTAATTGATTGTATCCTAAAAGGTATTTGTTTAAACCTTGTGCTTGTTGTTGGTTAACTTGGTTGCTTATATATTTTCTAGTGAAATCAACAACACCAGTCTCAGCTAATAACTTTGAGGGAACTCCTTTATGAGAATATACCTTATAGTCGTATTGGGGTTTTGCCCTATCTGAAAGTTTTAGTTGTTTTCCATTTATGAAAACAAAACCATCTTTAACTTCAAGTGAGTCTCCAGGTGTTCCAACACAGCGTTTAACGTAGTTTGATTTTTTGTCAATAGGTTTTTTAACACCTTTTTCTTTCTTAAAGAATACACGTACCGTATCGGCGGGCCAACTAAATACAACAATATCATTCTTTTTTACCTTTTTAAACCCTGGTAATCTAAAATAAGGGAGTTGAGGCTTATTTAAGTATGAGCGTGTTTTTACTATTGGTAGTGTATCATGAACCATTGGTGCTGCAACGGTTGTCATTGGAGCTCTTGCTCCATAATGAAATTTACTTACGAACAAAAAGTCTCCAACACGCAGTGTACGTTCAAGCGAACCTGTGGGAATAACATAAGGTTGAATAAAATAAGTGTGAACTAAAGTAGCTGCAACTATGGCAAAAACAATAGAGCTTATCCATTCACCCATAGCGGTCTTTGGAGTAAGACTTCTGTTTTCAATATATTTTACATCCAAAGCGTAGTTGATATAATAGATATAAAAACCAAGGGTTAAAATCACTAACCAGGATTCAACAGTGCTATTTCTGCCAAAACTTCTTATGGTTTCAATCCATATTACGGGAAACATTAAAAGGTTGATTATTGGAATAAACAAAAATATTACCCACCACTTTGGTCTATTAATAATCTGCATTAATACAATAGCATTATAAATTGGAATTAAGGCTTCCCATGCCTTTCTTCCAGCTTTTACGTATAATTTCCAAGTTCCTAAAAAATGGATAACCTGAATAATTAGTATAAAAATAATCCACTGTGTAATGTCCATAAAAATATTTTTTAATGCTGATGCATATATGTCTGTAAGCTTTTAAAAAGTTACAGTTATTAACTTAGGTTTAACACATCTTTCATTGAAAAAACGCCTGTTTTTCCAACAATCCATTCTGCTGCAGTTACTGCTCCTAATGCAAACCCTTCTCGGTTGTGTGCTGTATGTTTAATTTCAATACTATCAACAACACTACTGTAATCTACTGTATGTGTTCCAGGAACTTCAGGAATACGTTTTGCAACTATAGGAATTTCATTAGCCTCACCTTCATCTAATTTCCAATGATTATAGTTACTATTATTTATAACTCCTTCGGCTAAAGTAATTGCTGTGCCACTAGGTGCATCTAATTTTTGAGTGTGATGAATTTCTTCCATTGCAACACTATATTGCTTTAAGTTCTTCATCATTTTGGCTAAATATTCATTGAGTTCAAAGAAAATATTCACGCCTAAACTAAAGTTTGATGCATATATAAATGCACCCTTTTTTGACTCGCAAAGAGCAACAGCTTTGTCATAATTGTCTAACCAGCCCGTTGTTCCTGATATTATTGGAACATTGTTTTCTAAGCATTTAGTGATATTGCTGTATGCAGAGGACGGCATACTAAAATCTATCGCCACATCCATTTCAGAAAAATTAACTTCTGTAGTATCAATATCAATTTTTGCTACGATTGTATGTCCTCTTTCAAGAGCAATTTGCTCAATCATTTTACCCATTTTTCCGTAACCAAATAATGCAATCTTCATTTTGTTAAAATTTGATAGTTAATGCCATCCCATAATTTGGATTGTTTGTAATAGGATCCAAATTGAAATAGGGATTAAAATCCAAAGTTAAGTCATCATCTACATTAAATTGTTTTAAATGTGCATCAACATTAGCATCTATAACATTTACGGCATAAAAAGCAATAGATACAACAAGCCAAAGGTCTCTATCTCGTTGGTATCTTTCTTGTTGGTTTTGTAAAACATCAAGTTCAAAGTGAGGAATAGGTAAATTGTTTTGAGGGTCATAAAATTCGTCATCAAAAAAACCTGCTTGTCTTCTTTTAAAGGCAACCCTAAAACGGTCGTATAATTTATCGTTTTGTATGTATGAAAAAACACCAGTACCCAATAAAGCATATACTAAAGGAACTTTCCAATAGCGCTTATTATATACCTGCCCAAGACCAGGAAGCAAAGCACTGTAAAAAGCTGCTTTACTTGGTGCTAGCGGGTTTATTCGTTTTTTTTTAGTGAGTAAGGAATCGTTCACCAAGCGCTTGCTTACCTTTACCTCCTCGGGTAATGAATCGGTTTTGGTTTCTTCCTGCGAAAAACTGTTAACCGAAATAAATAGACTGTAAATTAATACTAAGACAAGGTTTTTATTCACCTGTAATTAATTTTTTAATTCTATTAAACTCATCTTGAGAGGTAAATGGGATAGTTATTTTTCCCTTATTTCCATCAGTAGATTTTATATCTACTTTAACGGATAGTATTTTTTCAAGTTCTTTAGCTCCAGAGTTTATAAATTGAGGAGTTTGTTTAGAAGATACTTTTGTTGTTTGTGAAGGTTTAACTCCAGCATGATATTCTTTTACCGCTTTTTCCGTATCTCTTACTGATAGGTTTTGCCCAATTATTTTTTCATAAAGTTCAATTTGGTCATTCCTATTTTCAATATTTACTAAAGTTCTTCCGTGTCCCATACTCAAGAAACCATCTCGGATACCTGTTTGAATAATGGGGTCTAGTTTTAAAAGTCTTAAATAGTTGGCAATCGTAGATCGTTTTTTTCCAACACGATCGCTTAACTTTTCCTGAGTAAGTTTAATTTCATCAATAAGTCTTTGGTACGAAAGTGCGATTTCAATAGGATCTAGATCTTGACGTTGAATATTTTCAACTAAAGCCATTTCTAACGACTCTTGATCATTTGCAATACGTATGTAAGCAGGAATTGTCTCTAGACCAATTAATTTAGATGCTCTAAATCTTCTTTCGCCAGATACTAATTGATATTTATTGAAATCTAGTTTTCTAACTGTAATAGGTTGAATAACCCCTAGCTCTTTTATAGATATTGCTAATTCATTTAAAGCTTCATCATTAAAATTGGAACGTGGTTGAAATGGGTTTACTTCAATTGAAACAATTTCTAACTCTACAATATTACCAACAACTTTATCCGCATTTTTATCAGATACGGATTGAATATCGTTTTCAGGGTCTTTCAAAAGCGCAGAAAGTCCTCTGCCAAGGGCTTGTTTTTTTGTTGCTTTCGCCATTATACGGTTTGCTTATTTTTCTTTACGACTTCATGAGCCAAATTAAGATAATTTGCTGCACCTTTACTGCTAGCATCATACTTTATGATACTTTCTCCATAACTGGGAGCCTCGCTTAAGCGAACATTTCGTTGGATTATGGTTTCAAAAACCATATCGGCAAAATGCTTACGTACTTCTTCAACCACCTGATTAGAAAGTCGTAGTCTAGAGTCATACATTGTCAATAACATTCCTTCAATATCTAAGTCAGAGTTGTGAATTTTTTGAACGCTTTTTATGGTATTTAGCAGCTTTCCTAAACCTTCAAGAGCAAAATATTCACACTGAATAGGTATTATAACAGAATCTGCTGCGGTAAGTGCATTAAGAGTTAATAGTCCTAAAGAGGGAGCACAATCAATTAAAATATAATCATAGTCATTTCTTAAGTCAGAAATGGCTTTTTTCATCATATACTCTCTTTGGTCTTTATCTACCAGTTCAATTTCAATAGCTACAAGATCTATATGCGCTGGAATTAAATCTACATTTGGGGATGTAGTTTCTATTATAGTTTCTTTAGCCGTTTTGGTATGTTCTAAGAGTTGGTAAGTACCTAACCCAATGCTTTCCACATCTATACCTAATCCTGATGTGGCATTCGCTTGGGGGTCAGCATCAATTAGTAAAACTTTTTTTTCGAGTACGCCTAGTGAGGCTGCTAGGTTTACCGTGGTAGTAGTTTTACCTACACCACCTTTTTGATTTGCTATAGCAATTATCTTGCCCATATACGTAGTAAGTTAGGTTGTAAAAATACAATTAATTACGTCGATTTAGAAAGGATTTTGTTAACACAAAGTGAATAATTGTGAGCTAACTCGTTAAATTAGGTTAAAGTTTTGATTATAATTTAATAACAACCTATAATTTAAGCTTTTTCGTTTTCTTTTTTAAGCCTTTTTATTTCGAGATTTTCGGAAAGGCGTTTTTCCTGAATGGGTTTAATGCTGGTTTTTTGGGCCTTTTTTTGTGAAAATGAATAGGGTTTTATAATGCTTTTTATACTATCACTACTGTTTTGGTATTTGTTGATTCCTATAAGAACAGTATTTTCTTCATCAAACATTTTTTGCTCCTTTTGGGCACTTTCGCTAATCTTATTTTGTACTGTACCTTTTCTCAGAAGTTTTAAAAACCCTCCCGAAGATTCAATATTTTTAAACAATAATAGTGCCTTTTCAGCTAGTTGATTACTAATATTTTCCACGTAATATGCACCATCAGCGGGATTAGCCACTTTGCCAAACTGCCCTTCTTTTTGTAACATCAATAATTGATTTCTGGCTATACGTTTTCCAAAATCGTCATTACGATTAAAATTGGTATTATATGTAGCGTTACAAACAATATTAGCCCCCCCTAATACAGCAGACATACATTCTGTTGTGGAACGCAATATATTAGCATTAAAGTTGTAAAGTGTTTTATTTCTGTTCGTAGGTACCGCTATTATTTGAATGTCTATTTTTAGATTATACTCCTCAATTAAAGTTTGCCATAACCTCCGTAAGGCCCTTAGCTTTGCAATTTCAAAAAAATAATTACCGCCAATTGCAATTTTAAAATAGACGATTTTAATTTTTGATAGTAGGTTTAATTCATCAAAATATACTAAATATTCATTTGCATGGGCAAGCGCATAACTTAATTCTTGAACCTTGTTTGCTCCAGCATTTTGATAAACAACGGCATCAATATACAGTGATTTTGGTGTTGTGGCTTCCAGAATTTTAAAGTCCTTTTTAAAATTAAAATACCAATTCCCGGTTCTTGTCAAGTGACCTATAATATCAATGTTTAAGCAAACTTTTTTAGCAAACCCCTGAATTTCGTTTACATACGTTTTAGACAGAAAATTGAGAATTATATGTACAGTAGTTTTTTCTAAGTTAATGCCTTCTAATAAAGTTTTGATTTCTATTTTGGGGGTATCTATCGTAAAAATTAAATGTTCGGAACCATTTTTTAGAGCTCTGCGCGCCTCGTTGTTGGCTTCATTGGCATTATTTACGTAAATGGATTCGCTAATTAACCATTTTGAAATGGATTGGGGGTTAAAGTCATAATCTTCGTTAAATTCATCTTTATGGTAAAAAGGTTTAACCTTAATTCCCTCAGGAGATTCCCAAACTAAAGCATCATTATATTCAGCTCCTTTTAGGTCAAACTGAATTTTTTGTTTCCATGCTTTGGAGGAAATTTCATTGAACTCATCGAATAAGAAATTCTTACTCATTTTCGGAAGGTTTAATACTGTCTTGGTATTCTATAAGATAAATTTCCTCGTTCTTTTTTTTAAGGTAATATTGTTCTCTGGCAAATTTTTCTAACTCGCTTTTGTTAGATAATTTGTCTTTGGTTTTTTTATCTTTTTCAATTTCGTTAATTAAAAAGTGTTTTGTTTTTTCAAGATTTTTAATTTCTTTTTTTAATTCTGCATGAATCAAAAGCGAATTTGTATCAAAAAAAATCATCCATATTGCAAAAATCGTAAGTATAATAACATATAGGTTAGTAACAATACTAAACCATTTTTTCTTTCGGAGTTCTTTTAATCGTAGCGCCATTAGATATTATTTTAACTTGTCGTTAATTATCGTTTTTACAATATCTACGGCAACGGTGTTGTATTTATTGTTCGGAATTATAATATCAGCATATTCTTTGCTGGGTTCAATAAACTGGTCATGCATGGGTTTTAAAATGGATAAATAATTATCTAAAGTTTCTTCTAAGCTCCACCCACGCTCGGTAACATCTCTTTTAAGTCGTCTAATAAGTCGTTCATCAGAGTCTGCGTGCACAAAGATTTTTATATCTAACTTTTCTCTTATTTGTGGGTTTGTTAGAATTAAAATACCTTCAACAATCATTACTTTGGTAGCCTTGGTTTTAATTGTTTTTCCAGTACGGTTACACTCCAGAAAGGAATATACGGGTTGATTTATTGATTGTCCAGTTTTTAATATGGATAAATGTTTGTTGAAAAGCTCAAAGTCAATAGATTTAGGATGATCAAAATTGATTTTTTTTCGTTCTTCAAGAGTAAGGTGAGATAAATCATTGTAATAAGAATCTTGAGAAAGTAGTCCAACGTCTTCCCCTTTTAATTTGTTCATTATTTGATTTACCACGGTGGTTTTTCCACAACTGGTTCCTCCAGCAATACCAATTACAAGCATACAACTCAAAGTTTACTCCAAAAATACGCAAAACCAACAAATGCTGATGACAAGTAGTTTTTTAGGTCCGCTTTTTATTAACAAATAGTATAGCTTACTTAATATAAAATAAACGGTAAGTCAGCTCCATTTTCTATAATGGCTATCTTTGAAATTGATTGATGTTGAGGATTTGTTGAAGTTTTAAAAACAGAGCATATTTTATAAGTGCTGATATTTAATTTTTTATGAAGAAGTATAAACCTAAGAATAGATTAGCCGCCAAGGACTATATTGAAGGTGTTTTAAATGGAGATAGAGTTATTCTTTCAAGAGCAATAACTGTTGTTGAAAGCAATTTAGAAAGCGATAAAAAACTTGCTAAAGCTATAATTCAAGAGATTTTGCCTTTATCTGGGAAATCTATCCGAATAGGAATTACAGGTGTTCCTGGAGTGGGGAAAAGTACGTTTATTGAATCTTTTGGAAAATATTTAATAACACAAGGTTATAAAGTTGCTATACTTTCCATTGATCCCAGTAGTCAACGTTCTCGAGGTAGTATTTTAGGTGATAAAACGCGCATGGAAGATTTAGCAAATGCTAAGGAGGCGTATATAAGACCGTCAGCTTCGGGAGATACGCTTGGTGGTGTTGCAAATAAAACGGGAGAAACCATGCTACTGTGTGAAGCTGCTGGTTATGACGTTGTGCTTGTTGAAACTGTTGGGGTAGGGCAATCGGAAACTGCAGTACATGGCATGACCGATTTTTTCTTATTGCTAATGCTTGCGGGGGCAGGAGATGAATTGCAAGGTATAAAAAAAGGCATTATGGAAATGGCGGATATGGTTGTTATTAACAAGGCCGATGGAGATAATGTTCATATGAGTCAATTAGCAAAAAGACAATACGAAAACGCGCTACACATTTTTCCACAAGCGGAATCTGGTTGGAGTCCTGTAGTGAGTACGGCTTCTTCAATTAATAATATTGGTATTGATGTTGTTTGGGATGAAATTCAAAAGTTTAAAAGCTTAGTAGATTCAAACGGTTATTTCTCGAAAAACCGAAATTATCAAAAAATACAGTGGATGTATAACAATATTAACGAAGAGCTAAAGCACCTTTTTTATGGTTCTAAAGATATTGCTAATGAACTTACTACGCTGGAAAAGAATATAGTTTCCTCAAAGATATCTCCAGTAAAAGCAGCTCAAAGTATTATTAAACAATTTAAAAAAACAATTTAACCAATTTTAGTATTGGTTGATTTATATCTAGATAAAATATTAAGGCGTGTAAAATTTTATTTGTATAGTATTGTTGACGCTTCATATTTTCTATTTTAGGAGTTCTAAATGTATGAAGCAAATTTTAATGATTAAAAAACTATCAAAACAAGAAGCTAGAAAACTTATTTTGCACGCTCAAAAAGTGTATCCATCTAAAAAATCTGGTATTGCCTTAAATAATACGTTAGCTTCACTAGAACATTTAGGTTATATTCAAATAGATACTATTTCGGCCGTTCAAAGAGCGCATCACCATACGCTTTGGAATAGAAATCCACATTATGAAAATTACCACTTGGATCAATTGGTAGCGAATAAGCAGGTTTTTGAATATTGGTCTCATGCTGCAGCGTATTTACCAATTGCAAATTATAGATATAGTTTGCCACGTAAATATGCATATAAAAATGGAAATGAAAAGCATTGGTATTCACCTGATAAAAAGGTGATAAAATATGTGTTTGAACGAATTACCAAAGAGGGGCCTTTAATGGCGAAAGATTTTGAAAACACGGGCAAGAAAATAGGAGATTGGAAAACTAAACCAACCAAACAAGCTTTGGAGCATTTATTCATGCAAGGCGACCTTATGATTAGTAAACGGGTAAACTTTCATAAGGTTTATGACCTTACAGAAAAGGTTTTACCAAAAGATTTAAATGTAACACAACCTACATCAGAGGAGTATGCTAAATTTTTAATTACAGCCTATCTAAAAGCTAATGGTATAGGGCAAGCGGCGGAAATGTCGTATTTGCTTAAAAATGTAAAACCACTTATTCTGATTGTGCTTCAACAAATGCTAGAAAATAATGAGTTACTTGAAGTAAGTGTTAATAACCAAAAGTATTTTGCATTGCCAAGCGCTTTAAATTTGTTAAACAAATCATTGCAAAGGAGTAAGCTTAAAATTCTCTCTCCTTTTGATAATCTGCTTATTCAGCGAAAAAGAATAAAAATGCTTTTTGATTTTGATTATCTAATAGAGTGTTATGTTCCAGTAACCAAAAGAAAGTTTGGATACTTTTCGTTGCCCATTTTGTGGGATGGTAGATTGGTTGCAAGAATGGATTGTAGAACGGATAGAAAACAGGGATTATTACATATGCATCACTTGGCGTTAGAGCCTTGGTTTAAAAAAACAGATGCTTTCGCCACAGCCCTTTGTAAAGAATTGGTGCCATTTTTAAAGTTTAATGGGTGCGATAGCTTAAAAATTCATAAGACTACACCAGTTACTTATAAATTAGAATTGTCTTCAACCTTAGCACAAAAGATTAACCTGAGCCAATGAAGAGCATAAAAACGTATCATGTAGAAAATTTAGATTTTAGGATTTCTAGGATTAAAACTACTTATGAAAAACGTAGCGGAAAGTCAGATGAGCCTCATCGTCACGATTTTTACACCGTTTTGGTCATTAAAAAAGCTCAGGGTGTACATAATATTGATTTTAATGCTTATAGTTTAGACAATCATCAGGTATATTTTATAGCGCCTGGGCAGGTACATCAGTTGGTTGAAGATGAATCTCCTGTTGGTTTTTCTTTGCTGTTTTCTGTACAGTTTTTAATTCAAAACGGAATTGAAGTGGCTTTTATAGATAGTCTTAACTTGTTTGAAGATTACGGGCAAAGCCCACCTTTAACTCCGAACAAAATGCAGTTTAATAAAATTGACAACTATTGTTCGGAAATGTATAAATTAGAAAAGGGTAGTGCAAATATGAAGACATTGTCTATTGGTGCGTATTTAAAACTATTACTTATAGATTGTAATAATATTTGTGACATAAACCCAATAGAGATTAATTTAGATAATTCAGGCAATCATATAGTTAGAAATTTTAAGAAGTTGTTGAACCAAAAATATAAGGAGGAACATTCTACACGGTACTATGCTAATGAACTACATATAACATCTGACCATTTAAACAGAATTATAAAATCTAAAATCGGAAAAACGGCAAAAGAATATATTCAATCTAAAATAATAACCGAAGCAAAACGATTACTGTATTTTTCAAATCTTAATGCCAAAGAAATAGGGTATGTATTAGGTTTTAACGAGCCCGGAAATTTTAGTGCTTTTTTTAAAAAATGTACCAATAGCTCACCGTTGGCGTTTAGAAAGGCGTTTAAAAATAATTGATAACACTTGTCGGATTTTTATATGTGAATATTGTTTTTTTATATGTTTTGTGAATTTTAAAAGTTAAACCTTTGTGTAATAATTTGTTTAACATTTATACAGAACGTTATGAATACAGTTATTCACAGAGCAGAAACAAGAGGTCACGCTAATCACGGCTGGTTAAACTCCTACCATACATTTAGTTTTGCAAGATATCATAATCCGGAAAGAATGCATTTTGGTGTTTTAAGAGTCTTAAATGACGACCAGGTACACGCTGGAAAAGGATTTGGTAAGCATCCGCATGATAATATGGAAATAATTTCAATTCCTTTGGAAGGAGATTTAGAGCATAAAGATAGTATGGGAAACACTACAATTATAAAAGAAGGAGATATTCAAGTAATGAGTGCAGGTACTGGAGTGCATCATAGCGAGTTTAATAAAAATAATGATAAAGATGTAAAGTTTTTACAGATATGGGTTTTTCCCAATAAACAAAATGTCGAACCTAGGTATGACCAAATTTCCATTAAAGAAATTGAAGAACTCAATAAATTCTACCAAGTACTATCTCCTAATAAGGATGACCAAGGCGTTTGGATACATCAAGATGCTTGGTTCAGTATTGGGAAATTTGAAAAAGGAAATTCTGATAGCTATGCTATTAAAAAACCAGATAATGGAGTTTATGTATTTGTCTTAGAGGGCAGTGTTGAGGTTAATAACCAGGAACTTGCAAAAAAAGATGGAATGGGTATTTGGAATACGGATACTGTTAATATCTCTGCAACAACGAATTCGCGTGTACTATTAATGGATGTTCCTATGAATATTTAAACCTCTGATCAAATGTTTTACAACTGCTGATTTTATAATTCAACCCTATTTATAGTATTAAAGGAGGGTTGAATTATAGTTATAAACTAATATTTAATTTTTGATGCGGATAATGTGATATCTGCGGTGGACCATACGCTTTCTAGAAGTTTCGCCGTTTCAACAGCTTTTTCGTTAGCATTTAGCTTTTCGTATGCCGATTGCAAACCATGCAATGCCCATCCGTTTTTTGGAAGTCTTGCTAAATCTTCATAGTATGTAGCAACAGCATCGTTGTATTTTTTTGCAGCTATTTGAATTGCTCCTAAATGGTGTCTAACGGAAAAAAACCAATCTGGCGGCTCATTATAATTTAGATTGTCTTCAATTACAATTGCCTCTTTCAACAGTTTAATGCTTTCATCATATTTTTTTTCTTCTGCAAGAATTTCGGCTGTTAAAACCTTTTTTGCTATTTGAAGTAATACATCCACGGAATTGATATCCCAAATTGTAATTTCTTTTAAACTTTCATCTTCCGCATACTTTTCTAATAATTTTAGTTCTTCTTTGGCTTTAGACATTTTTTTGGTTCCCAGAAAAGCCATTCCTCTTGCGTAATGTCTTATCGCTTCAGGGTATTTTAAAGTTGAGTCGTTATTTTTCATCTCTAAAATCTCCTGCCATTTTCCAAATTTTGCATAAACGTAATACGGAATAGTATAGTAGTGCTGAATTGTTCCCCAACCAGGCTCTTTCATTAATTGAGTGTTAGAATGTTCAGCAACCTTGTTTGCCGCTTCAATAGCCCATTTACTATTTCCTTCAAGAGTTGCTGTGGCAGCCATAAAATGATAATTATGCGGAAAATAAGCTAATGGATAAGCTCCCTGAGCATTGCAGGCCGCAACATATGTACTATCTACCAAAACGGCATTTATATTAGCAATAGTTCCTTTGTGATAGTCCCCTGTGCGAATGTAAATATGAGAGGGCATGTGTACTAAATGACCTGCTCCAGGAACCAAGCCATTGTCAAACGCTTTTGCACTGGCCAAACCTTTTTCAGGGGAGAAAGACGACTCTACCGCATGAATATAAAAATGATGAGCACCAGGATGATTTGGGTTAATTTTTAATGCCTGCCCTAGTAGTGAAATTATTTCGGGAGTCCATTCCTTTGTATTTCCTTTTTTGTCCCATAAATCCCAAGGATGTAGATTCATAATAGATTCTGCATACATAGCACATACATCAGCATCATTGGAAAAATTGGTGTAAACATCTTGCATAGCTTTGGAATAAGCCATGTCTAAAGGTGTTCTGTCATCTGTTGCCGCTTTGGAATACCTTTTGGAAAGCGCATTAATTAGCGCTTTTTCTTTTTCCGTTGTTTGAACTGACAATTCTACTGCTTTTTGAACTGCTTCGTAGGCTCTTTCATAATTATCAGGTTCCATTCCCGCGTTATAATTTGGTCCTAAAACATAGGCATAGCCCCAAAAAGCCATTGCGCAATCTGGGTCTAACTTAGTAGCGTAATAAAAGGATCTTGCTGCCTCGGCATGATTAAACCCATAAGCCAGTACCAGGCCTTGATTAACATATTTTTGGGCAAGCGTGGACTTTGTGGTAACCGGAAATTTTAAAACATCTAACCCATCTATAATCGGAGCAACATTGTCCTTTTTATACCAATCTTTATCAGTAACTATTGGAGCGCAAGAGAGATACTCTTTTTTTTGAACTTCTTCTGTACTTTTTTTGTTTTTGCATCCTGTTAATACAATTAAAAGGAAAACCAGATAATAGTGTTTAGTCTTCATCGCTGTAGTTTATAAGATTAGACATTAAATTTATCGGGAGAAGTTATACAAGATACAAAATGTTTAAAAATCAGAGAAAAGTCCACGAACTTTCTCGTGGGCTAAATCTTTTGTTGATTTGCTTACATTAAAGCATTAATAAACACTTCCATTTCTTGTTGTGTGCCAACGGTTATTCTGGACCACTTTCCGGCTTCTTCATATATACGAGTTCCATGAATATTTTTGCTTTTCAATCTAGAAAAAAAATCTCCTTTATAATTTTCTAAAGAGAAGTAAATAAAATTTGTGTGGGATGGTATGCATGAAATTTTCAACTTTTCCAGTTGTTCAATAGTATACGCTCTTACTTTTTTATTTGTTTTAATAAACGCACTTGTAAATTTTTTGTCGTTTAATGAAGTTAAAGCTCCAGATACAGATGTTATACTAATACCTCCATTTGGCCACGATTGTATTTTTTTTAAGGCGATAATGGTATCTGTATGCCCAACAGCATAACCAATTCTAGCGCCAGCCATGCCATAAAGTTTAGAGAATGTTTTTGCAATAACTATATTTTTGTTGGTTAAAACCTGATTGCTAAGCGATGGTTGAGAGGTTAAATCAATGTACGCTTCATCAATAAGTACTAAGGTTTTTTTTGAAGCTTCATTTACAAAAGAGAGTAGTTCATTGCTATCACAAATTGTTCCCGTTGGATTATTGGGGTTACAAATGTAAACTAGAGAAGTATCCGACGTGATGGCATTTAGCATTCCGTTTAGATCATGCTTTTTATTTTCGGTTAAGGGAACCGATATTTTTTGTAGTCCTAAATTTTTAGCAGGAGAAGTCCAATAGTCAAAGGTGTTTTTAGCTATTATATAATTACCACCTTTAAAAGCAGTAAGCAGTAAAATAGTATTTAAAATTTTTGTTGAACCGGCATCTAAAAGAATATTTGAGGCGGTAACATTATTGTGTTCGGCAATTGCAGAAATTAACTTGGGAGTTGTTCTAAAACCATATTTATTACTATGTTTTACGCTCTTTTCCATTGCTTTAACGGCAAGCGGAGAAGGCCCGTAAGGGTTTTCGTTAGCGTTTAGATAAATAGGGGGTTTATGTAAGTTTGTAATTTCATCATCAGTCACTGGATGCCCTATACCATCAAAACTTACTAACCCCAAGCTGGCTACCCCTAATCCTACTTTTTTTATCCAAAATCTTCTGTTAACATCATTTTTCATTTCATATAGATTTTAAAATCAATCTATTAAAGATAATGAAAAGATGTTTTCCAGATGTTTTACTTTGTTTTTATTACGCTATTTTTAAACAACGCTATAGCTTGATTTAATACGATGTTAATTTCTTCAATAGGTAAGTCCTCTTCAGGGTTTACATTAAAAACTTTCATTTTGGATCGCGTGCCTTTTTCCAATCTAGGATGATCAATATAATCTCCATGTACCATTAAAAAATAGGGGCTGTTTGTTTTTTTATCAACCCATAAATAGCAAAACATTTTTTCTTTATAACAAAAGCAAGGCATACCATATTTGGTAGTCTCATTGACACTTTTATCAAAATTTAAGAGAATATCTCTCATTGCTAACAAACAACTTTTGTTAGGTTCTTTTTTGTTGAAGTAAAAACTCTCGTTGCTATGCATTGCCTTATTTGTATAATTGATTTCCCTTGAATTGAATAATAACAAGTTACTAATTTTAAAGAATGTCCAGTTCTTAGGTAATGTCTTGTTATTAATTATTTAATGTTTATGTGGGTTTCCTGTAGCCCTTTTTCTTTAAAAAAATTGATTAAATCAGTGGAATTGCCCACGTTTGCATGATGTAAAAGTGTAAAACCATGTGGTCCTTTTGCAAATAGTGAATCAGGATAGGTCTGTAAAGTAGCTTTTACCAAATCAGTTTTTCCTAACATGGTAAGGGTAAATAAGTTTACTCTAGCACCTTTAGAAATTAGGTAATTAGCAATTTCTTTATTTCCCAAATGAGCAGCTCCTTCAATGGCTTCTTCATAATCTGAATTCCCCCAATCATAACTGGCATAAATTAAATTAGGGTATTCGTTTAACATTTCTTTTACTAAAGGTAAATTTTTGTGCCCAGCGATTACAAATTCTTTGACAAGTTTTGTTTCAATAGGGTTTTGTTTAGAAGATTGTGAAAATGATAAAATAGGGTAGGAAGAGCTTAAAACAACTCCACCAACCATGTTTTTGATGAATTTTTTTCTATGCATGACTATATATTTAATGTATGCTAAAATCAGCACTTTAAAATCAAAACACTTTAAAAAGCATGTTTTTTAAGACGAAAAAATTAGTTGGAAACGTATTTTTTTCTAAATTCTGTTGGAGTTATGCCTGTGTGTTTTTTAAAAGCAATATTAAAAGCCGTTATAGTGCCGAAACCAGAGTCGAATGCAATAGAAGCAATTTTTTTATCATTTTGTTCTGAACAAGAAAGAAGTGTTTTTGCTTTTTTAATTCTGTAATTGTTTACAAATTCTTTAAAGTTTTGCCCAGTATTTTGGTTTACAGATTGTGATATTTCCCTAGAATTTATAGATAACCTTTCCGATATAACCTTAATTGATATTGTAGAATCTAAATAAATGTTCTCGCTTTCCAATATTTTTTTTACTTGTTCAAATATTTTTACAGAACTGGTATAATCAAGTTTTGAACTGTTATATTTTTCTAGGTTAAAATTAGAACGATTTAAAAAAAGAATGGTGAATCCATAGATGAGAAACGAATAAAAAATAGGCCCAGATATGTAGAATAACCCTAGATTTAAAAAATTACTTAGGTAAAACATCCATATGGCAGTTACACCAATTAAGATAGTTCTATACCATTTTTTCTTTTTAGGAGAAACATTTTTTTTGGTATTATACAATGCTATCCAAGAGAGTACTAAGTAAAATGCTAGATGGAAAACAATTATTCCATAGTTCCAAAAAGTTTCAAAATGTCCGTTACTTGGTATTATTGGTATTAGAAGAATAAATATAAAAAAGGGAGCTAAATGTAAATTATCTACACCCGTTATGTTCTTTTTATAAAATAAAGACTTTCCGTAAAACCATAAAAAAGGGCCTACTATAAAAATACCTGAAATACCAATATTTTTTTGCCACGCCTCAAGTGGTAAATAATATCCTAATATTGATTTTCCGATTCTAATTGTTAATCCAAAAAGAACTAGACCTAAATAAAGATTTGACTTTTTGGAATTTGTTTTGGCGGTTAAAAGGTAAATAGAAAGTAAAATACCCTGACAAAAACCTAAAATAGCAAGAATAGGGGTAATGTTATCTATGAACATTGATGTTACGTTTAGCCAAATGTATTAACATTTGACAATACCAATACCAATTTTATCCTAATATTAGGATTAAAATTCCTCATCAACTAACTCTTTGTTTAAGGCAGCACCAACTATGGTTCCAGAGGCGACCGCCAAGGAAACTGTTCTTTGAGGGTTAGAATTATCACCGCAAGCATAAATTCCAGAAATACTAGTTTTTTGAAAAGCATCAGTGTCAATTAGTTTATGCTCATTAAGTTGGCAACCCATTTGTATAGGAATGTTGCAGTGTTGAACAGCATCTGGATGTGCGTAAACTGCTTTTATTTGTTGTGTTGAATTGTCACCAAATTTTATTTCTTTAATTTGACCATTATCATGAAGTAATTCTATAATTGGTTTTTCGTTAATTTGAATATTACGACTTTTTAAAGCATGTTCTTGTTCTTTGGTAAAAGTAGACTTGCCATTGGTAAATATGGTAATTTCGTCAGTTAGGTTTTTTATAATTTTACTTAACTCAAAAGCAATAGTTCCATTGAGCAATATGCCCGTTTTTTCTTTTTTTACCTCATAGCCATGGCAGTAAGGGCAGTGTAAAATGGATATTCCCCAGCATTCGGAAAATCCTTTTATATCAGGCATTATGTCTTTAACACCAGTCGCAAATACTAATTTTTTTGCAGTAAAAATTTCTTCAGAATCGGTTTTGATAACAAAGCCATCATTTTTTTTAGTTCCTTCTTTTGCTAGGCCGCTATGGTAGGTAATAGTATCATATGACAATACTTGCTCCTTAGCTTTGTCCGCAATCTCTTTTGGCGTGGTTCCATCGTGAGTAATAAAGTTATGGGTATACGGAGTTTGTCTATTACAACGCTTACCGCTATCTATAATTAATACTTTTCGTAGTGAACGACCTAAGCTCATGGCAGCTGATAATCCTGCGTAACTTCCGCCAACAATGATTACATCAAAACTGTTATTTGTCATTTAATCAATAATTTTTAATCTATACAGAGTGTTTTAAGCTAACAAATATATAGATTATTTTATTAATGCAACTAGATTGCAATAGTGTAATTGAAACTGGTTTAAGTTTTAGGATAGTTTTAGTAATGATGATGAGTTTTTCTAAAGTTTAAACCGGTAGTTATTTATACCGGTAATGACCAATTATTTCATAGTTAAAAAGACAATCTTCTAAAACTTGCCCGCTTCCGATATTGTGGACTATTAAATTTCTTTTACCATCTTTAGATTTTTTGTCAACCACAATTCCAATATGGGTTAATCCGCCGCCCAAACTCCAAGCCACTACATCTCCTGGTAAATAATCATTTGGTTTTTTAGTTATGCTTTTTTCTGCGCCTTTTCTTTTAAAGAACCTCATTAAGTTAGGGACGCGTCTATGGTCAATATTTTTGTCAGTTGTTTTTAACCCCCAATTTTGCGGATATTTATTAAAATTAGCCTTCATATCTTCGTGAACTAATTTTTGTAAATCGATGTTGATTTTTCGGTATGCTCTTATGATTACATCAGTACATACCCCTTTATCAGAAGGAATATCTCCATTTGGATAGTCAATTGAAAAGTAGCTAGGGTCATATGTAACTTCTTGTTTAGTTAAATCTATTGCGTGTTTAGATAAAGTATTTTCTTTTTCCGTGACTTGAGAAAAGCAGTAGAAATTCGCAGCAAAAAGGATAACAAAAAGTATTTTTTTCATGTGGTTAGTCTGTTTAATAAGTAGAATTGCTATTAATCAAAAACTTAAGATACATTTTATTTTTTATAAGAAAGTAGTTGCTTAATGCTTGCTATATGAGAAAATAAGACTATTGGGACAATCACCGCAGGAAGCCATACAAAAGGAAAATAAGTTACTCCTATATTAGGTTGTTCAAAGGCAAATTGTTGGAGAGGTGTTTCAGCACTTAAAATCGCAATTGTAAGTATGTTTAGTAGTAACCCTAAGCATATAAAATTCCAAATTAAGAGCCCTCTTTTATTTATTTTATTACTCTTAAACA
Organism: uncultured Maribacter sp.; assembly: GCA_947493885.1. GTDB lineage: Bacteria > Bacteroidota > Bacteroidia > Flavobacteriales > Flavobacteriaceae > Maribacter_B. Next base: position 23,026 of record CANLTE010000011.1, on the reverse strand, counting down.
TTAAATAAAAAACAATAGGAGCTGAAATTCCGGCTATTATGTCAAAATTATAACCATCAAAAGTCATTAAATCCGGAATTAAACCTTCTAAAAAAAGATAATAGAGTATAATTTCGACGGGAACACGAACCGTATGCAAAATGGTTAACCATTTTAAATTTAAGTTGTTTAAAAATTGGGTATTGGTCTTATTTGAGAATATTAGTATTAGAAATAAAACAGGAGGAACGAGTAGTAGCGTAAATCTTGGGGGAAATGTATTAGGTTTTTGATAAAAACCTTTAATTCCGAGCAAACCAACAATAAGCATCCAAGTTAAAATGACCAGTAAAACTTTCTTATTATAATTTGATTTATAAAAAAGCCAAACTGTTACAATAGTTAACAGAATAAAACTGTACGAGATATAATTAGAAATTTCAGCCATTTTGTTTTTAAAACCTAAAATTAGTAGCTCTAAAACAGAATTTACTTGACAAAAGGCAAGAAATGTTATTTGTTTTTTCTAATTCTACTAAGTGTGCTGTCTGTGATTCCTAAATAAGAGGCAACGTACTTTAATGGTGTGTGCTTTAATATTTCAGGTTTTGAAGATGCTAAATGCTGGTAACGTTTCTCAGCAGTTTTATTAATCATACTATAATTTCGTTCCTTAGAGGCTATAAATTCTTTAACCAAAATAGCCCTTCCAAAATCTCTAAAAGCTGGTTTGTTATGGAAAAGTTTATTGAGCTCTGCATACGAAATATAGTATCCTGAACAATTAGTGATTGCTTGAATGTTTACTTCTGATTTGACTCGAGTAAAAAAAGATGTAATCTCAAAAACAATGTTGTTTTCGGTGAAAAGATCTGTGGTAATTTCATTTCCATTTAAATCGTAAAGAAAAAGGCGCATTAATCCTTTTTCCAGATAAAAATAATAATCACTTATTTGCTTTTCCCGCGAAAGTAAATCTCCTTTTTTTATTGATATTGAATGAAATGCTTTAGCGATTTCTTGGGCGTTATCATGGTCAATTGGAACAGTTTGTTCAATAAATTTTACTAATGAGAGTTTATTCATGCTTAAAGTTAGCGATAATATTAAATTTTATTGACGCATTAAACCCAAAGCTTTTCTATATAAAATGTTAATGTTTGGGTACGGTCTTGTTTTTATTTAATATTCCCTCTTTCTTTTTCCCGAACCCATTCTATGTAGTCAGTTTGAGCTATTTCGGGGATTCCAAATTGTCTAAGCATTATTACAATTTGTCCTCGATGATAACTTCCATGGTTGAATACTGTTTGAATTATTTCTCGCGAAGGAATTGAAAAAATACGACCTTTGTGTTCAAATGCAATTTTCTTTTCAAGTTCTGCTTGGTTTACGAATTTTACAAACTCCGTTGAGGTCTTTTGCCATTGTTTAAAAAGTTCATGGTTTGTACCTGAAAACTCAGTTACTTTATTGGTTTTCCAACCATTTTCATTTAATCTGGAAAGCCAACCTGTTTCGGCATACCAAATATGAAGAACGGTAGCTCTAATTGTCGGAAAACTTCCAACTAATTCCTTTTCAAGTAATTCTTCTTTTTGGGCAAACAATAAATCATTTATTAATCTATTGTTTGCCCAAATATTATAGTGTGCATAATCGAGGTATCTTTGATTCATTTTGTTACTTGTTTTTAGATTAGCAATTTAACAAATACATGGGAAATAGGAGGCCTTCTTTTTACAAGTGAAGACCCTAACATTTATGCTTATAGTAATATATAGGCGTTAGGGTCTTAATTGTTTTAGTTAGAAATTATAGCTACGGATTGGTGGACCATAAAGAGGCTCCTTTAAGCATTGCTCTTCTTGGAAGTTTTAAACCTGCTAGTATTAATTCTGCAAAATCTTCTGGTTGAAGGACATTTTCGTATGAGCCTTTATTTAGCATTCCTAATCCAATTGTCATGTCAGATTCTATGGTGCTTGGTGTTAATGTATTAACCCTAATATTGTTTTTACGGACTTCTTTCATTAAGGATTCTGACATTCCTATAACTGCGAATTTAGATGCAGAATATGCAGATATATTTGCATTTCCATTTAGTCCTGCCGTGGAAGAAACGTTAATAATATCCCCTTCGTTTTTACGAATCAAATACGGTAACACTTCTTTGGTAACATAATACATTCCCATAACATTGGTTTGGATAATTTCGCTCCATTGGCTAACCTCCATATCATTAAATGATCCAATAGCCGCAATACCAGCATTATTTACTAAAATGTCTACAGAACCTAAAGTATCAACAATATGTTTAATGCTTTTTTTAACTTCTACATAGTTACTAACATCAAATACTGAATACATTACCTTTACTTCGTAGTCTTCTAATTCCAAGGCAGTTTTTTTTAAGACTTCTTCGTTTCTACCGGTTATTGCAATGTCAACGCCTTCTTTGGCAAGGGCTATAGCAGTCGCTTTTCCCAGTCCTCGGCCACCGCCAGTTATAATTGCTTTTTTGTTTTCTAAACTTTTCATTTTTTCATTTTTTAAATTATGCTTGCATTCAAATTCATTATCTATCAACATTCTGCAAACTTGTAATATTTAGTTTTCTAAAAATTAGCATCGATTAAAACACCCGGAATAACGGCGTTGTCAGTGGTATTTAAACCACCAGGACGCAAATCATACTGCAATGCAGGTTGCAGTGCAAAATAGTCTGTTATCTGAAAGCGATAGCCTAATTCTAATACTACTTCTGGTAACAATGTATCATTACCTTGTAATGCAGCCCATTCATTGCTAAAATCACCAATAGTTGCAAAGAATAAAACTCTATCCTTGACTCTAGATTTCACCAATCCTTTCCAGTTAAAGCCTAAGCTGCTTTGAAAAGGTAACTTAGCTACTCCACCATGGGGAGAATAAGCCATTGTAAGAAAAGAGTTTAAGTTATCTGTTAAATCAACATCAATATGTCCATATAAACGTAAAAAGTATTCAGATATATTATTGTCAAAATTATCAAGGTTACCAAAAACTTGGTTTGCTCCCAAATAAACTCGAGTCTTACGGTTTGCAATTTTTCCAAACCAATCGTATTGAAAAAATACAGATAAATCGTCTGAAGACCTAAAAGAAAAGTCTAACCCATGTTTTGTGTCATCAAAAACGGTTTTACTTAATTGGTATGCACCTAATTGGAATTGATGTTTGGAATTGGGTTTATATTTAAATCGGGTTCCCCATGTTGGGAAAGGAAAAGTAGTGGTCAAGCCATCTAATAATAGAGCTCTTATTACACCATTCACCGTATTATTGAGCGAAAAGAAATATAGTTTAGAAACAGAAAAGTCATCAACAGACGTGGTACGACCTACCTTTACGGAGAATTGGTCCCCAAAGTGTTTTTCTATACTTAAATCATACAAAAATGTATTTTGGCCTCCAACAACATTCAGTGGTTCAAAAACAGAACCCACTTCATTCATAAGTCCTTTACCATGGCGGTTTATCATTGAAATTTTACCATAAGTGCCTCTCCAACCTAATATTTTTTCAAAATCAAGTGTAATACCTGTATAAAGCTGCCCAGCGTAGCTGTTTGCGTGTTCTATACCTCCTGAGACATTAGCCGCAGCTATGGAGACATAGGATATAAAAGGATCTATCCCATCTTTTAACTTAGCCTTATCTTGAGTACTTCTCGTTTCTTTTACTTGTGCAGATAGTGAAAAAGAAGCAATAATAAAGCTGAGTAAAACCAATTTCTTCATTTTACTTCTAAATTGAGTTTATAGGTTGTAGAAGATTTTAAAGTTCAATAATGAACTAAAAACATTTTGACCTCTACAACCTAACCGTTAAGTAATAATAGTTTTACTTGTAATTATGTGAATTACTTTTTAGTCCAGTAATCCATCACTAGAACATCAGCTAGCAGTGGACCTACTTTACTTACTAAATTTAAATGAGCCTTGTGAAACAAATAAACTTCTCTAGCGTGCTCATCATTAAAGGTTAAAGTGAAGCAATGTGTAAAACCTTTGCTATGACCTTCTGTACTATCATTTAAACCCCATTCTATGTTTGCAATCTCAGGGATTTCATTTTTTAGATTTATAAAAGTTTCAACCGCATCTTTGATTTGAGCTTCAGTGGCATCTTCTTTATACTTTAAGTTAACCGTATGTTTTAAAATTTTTCCTTCTCGGTTAATTTTAGGAGAAACTTTATAGGTAGCTATTTTTCTAAAATCTGATCTGAAAGAACCTGCTATGAGGAAATCATCTTCGCCAATTCTATGAGATTTTAAACCGTAATAGATAGAAAACCCAGTTTCTAAATAGTTTATTTTACTAAGTATTCCTTCTGAATTTAGTTTTAGTAGTTGAATGCTTGCGTCATCTCTTGTTCCAACTGCTAGAACGGCTTCATTTTTACTAACAGAAACCACTTCTATTCTAGTTTGCCCTTGTAGTTTTGTGGTTTCATCATCCTTTAATATGTAGTGAGGAACTAAAGCTCCTTTCTTATTTACCTTAAAAACACTTACGCCATCACCATGATAAACAAAGTCGGTTTTTTTAATAAATCCGTTTCTTTTATAATATTTATGGTGCCTATGTCCAACTATTACATAATTATTGTCTCCTAGGGTAACACCGGTAACAGGATAAGTTCCTGTTAAATACCTGTCAGTGTTATTATCACTTATATTATTAATGTTTTTGAAAGTACCGTTTTCGTATACTCTAAAACTGCTTATACCGTTATCTTGAAACCCTCCAGTATATAAAAAGGTTTTTCCTTTTATTTTATGGACAAACATTCCAATTATACCATCGGTATGAATAGTTTCATCATCTTTTATTGATTGAACATGGGTTAATTTTCCACTATTCTCTATTTTAAAAGAACTTAAACCTGGAGTTTCTTCTAAACCACCTATAAATAAGTATGATGATTTTTTCATATGAATTACTTGCAACGTAATTGCAGTGCCAAGATGTGTTTCATTGGTATCTTCAACTAAAGAAACGCGCTCCAGAGCTCCATTATCCAAAATTTTAAATGTTTCAATAACATTACCGTGCTTATTTGCAACGAACAGAAAATCGGTGCCACCAATGTTATCAGCGACCATTCCTCTTGCAGGACCTTTTTTCATATGAAGTTCGTGGTTACTAATAGGGGTAAGCACACCTTCTTTATCTAAACTATAAACATCTACATTACCAATACCACCAGCGTATACGTAATTATTGTTATTTTTGGTATAACTTGTTACGGAAACAGTGTTAGTGCCGGTTATATTTTTGAAATCTTTTCTGTACAACATTAAATCATCAGAAGCTTGTGATAAACAAACTTGAGATAAAAGCAGTGATACAAAGAGAATTCCTTTTTTTATGTTGTTCATAATATTGTTCTTTTTCAAATTTAATTATTCTATAATTGATTCTGCACCCACAGTGGCTATAGCCCTATCTTGCTCTATAGTACCACCGCTAACGCCAATAGCTCCAATAATTTTGCCATCTTTATTTTTGATGGGTATTCCTCCAGGAAATGTGATTAAACCATCGTTAGAATGTTCAATGTTATAAATTATACCTCCTGGTTGTGTTAATTCACCAAGTTTTCCTGTATCAATGTCAAAATATCGTGCTGTTTTTGCCTTTTTAATAGCAACATCTATACTTCCTAAATAAGATTCATCCATTCTTATAAAAGCTTTTAAATTAGCCCCGGCATCTACTACAGCTATATTTACGAGTACATTTGATTCTTCAGCATTTTTCTTTGCTGCTAGTAATGCTTTAAGGGCTTCATCGTCGGTAATATCATTCGTTATTTGAGCATTTACTACGTTTGATAAAGATGTAATTGCTAATACAATTACCCAAATTTTTAATTGATTCAATGAGTTCATAATTCTGTTTAATGTTAGTCTTGCAAAAATTATAAACTGTAATGAGAAAATAGTTGAACAAGTTCAACTTGATTTTAATTTTTTCTAAACTTTTAAGGTATAATGATAAATGTATTGTTGAAACTATTGATTCAATTATTGCATTGTATAAAAAAACCTGTCTAATTTTAGACAGGTTTTTTAAACTCTTAAGTTATGTTAGAACTATTTAGCTTCTAATTTCCAAGTACGAACCCAGTCAACACGCATTGTATTTTTAGTATCGTCGTTTAGCTCCTCTTTTTCAGGTAAGCCTCCTAAATAACATTCATCTGCAGTCCATAAATCAAAAATAAGTTCTAAGTCTCTTGTAAAATCTTGATTAGTAGTTACAAGACCAGCTTCTTCACCATTTAAATAAAACTGAACCGTTCTAGCATCTTTCCACCAAGCTCCAACAATATGGTAGTCTTCATCCCAAGTTTTATCTTTATTTGGATTTCCGTCTGATAACATTCTGGTATCGTAATTGTCCTCATGTCTTTCCGTAACTCCTCCTTTTGCAATGAAATACTGAGAATTCATTTGCGTAGGGAAATCCCAAGGTGTCCATGGGAAGTTACTAGGTTTAGTGCTTTGGTCAGCACATTCAGCAGTAGGATTGGCATTACTTTCAACAATGTCAATTTCATCTCTATCATTAATATCGCCATTATTTAACCAAAATGTATTGAAAGCAGATATGCTGGAAGTTTTCATGCTACATTCTGTGTACATAGGATAACTAATTTGTGTTTTTGAATGTACTCTTGCTGTTTGAAACCAATTTACGGGGTCATTTCTTAGCGTTGCTTTTATGCAAAGCTTACCATCAACCACAGAAGAGTTTTCTTCTCTCATATATACTGGTGTATTTCCATAATTCCAAAAGGAATTAAACCACTTATCTTCATCCCAAATATCAAACTCATCAGACATTGCTTCTACTTTTACCCATTCCATATCATCAGGGGTTGTATCAATTACAGAAACAAACGATGGTAAGTTTGGATCTAAGTCAGCAAGTTCAAAGGGCTCAATTTTGTCTGGATCCGGATCCGGATCTGGGTCAGGATTTCCAATTGGGTCTGGTTCTTTTTCTGTATCATCGCTTGAGCTAGAACATGCTACTAAGAGCATTAGAATCATACTCAATGATAATAACCTATAAATTTTCGCAGTAATTTTTTTTTGTTTTTTCATTTTGTTATTAAAATTGATTTGAAAGCTTATGTTCTATAAAAGTTGGAAAAACCTTCATCCAAGGTCATTTCAGGAATCTATACTTTATGGTAATCCCTTTTCTATAAAACACGTTTATTAAGTTAATTTTAATATAAGTTAAATATTATATGTTGGAATTTATAAGTAGTTGCTCAAATGTTTAGTTTTTGTAAAGTTTATTCAGATGTATAGCAGGTTGTTGAGTTGTTGTTGAGGTTTTGTTCAGAATTAAACCGTAGTCTTTTTACTACAAAAAGTAGTAGGGTTTAATATGATATTGCACTAATATTGCGGTTTAGTATGTAGAAACTATACCTTACAAGAATTTAAATACTTTGTGCAGTAAAATTATTGGAAATGTACCTTTGTTTTAAATGTAGCCTTATTTGAATTTGAATATAATATCATTTCTTAAACTAGGTTATGATTATCTGCTTTTTCATCAGATACCTTTGTAATAAATAATTAAAATGAAAAAAAATACTTATGGTAAGTTATACTTCCAGAGTAGACTTCAGCACAGAAAAGCTGCTTAAATTTTTTCTGGAAGAAAGTAAACACAAAACTAAAATTGACTTTCTTGATTTGGCAAAAGAAGCTCCTGATTTATTAATAAAAGAGAATTTAAATTTAATGGTAAAGAGGAACATTGGAGGTATTATAACTAATATGTGGTGTACAAGCTTCTAATGGTAGAGCGATAATCTGCTACAGATATTGTTGTAAATGTTTTTTAAAGTAAGTAGCACTATCTGCTGCACTTTTCATAGGGTTGTGAGTGAAGTTACCCCCTTGTTCAATGTAACAAAACTCAAGCCCAGAAGCTGTTGGATTGGGAAGTATTTCAACATAATTAATGGAACCATTACCTAACTCCGTATAATCTCTAGTCACAGAATCCATATCTTTTATGTGCCACATTACGTAGCGTCCCGGTTGATTTTTTACTAATTCTTTGGGAGTTAGGCTGGAAGAGTGCATTACCCAATACATATCCATTTGAAGTTTTACCAGCGTAGGGTCCGTTTCTTTTAGTATAATGTTATATCCATTTTCACCATTATGGTCTTCAAATTCAAAACCGTGATTATGATAAGCAAATCCAAGACCAGCATCGGTTACCTGTTCACCAACGACATTAAGTTTTTGAGATAAAATTTTGAAATTATCCATAGTTCGTTGTTCAGGAGAAATCCATGGCCAAGTAATATATTTTAAACCTAAAGTATAAGCTCCTTTTATGCACTGGTCTACATATTTTTTTAACTCATCATTTGGCTTATTTAGATACGGGTAAAATCCAAAATGGCCACTTGAGGCAGTTACTTCTAAATCCTCCAGTATTTTTTTGAACTCTGAAGATTTAAGCCCGTAGAAGGTTTCTTTTTTTTCGTTAAATCCATATATCTCAAAATCTTCATACCCCATAAGCTTTACTGCATTTAAGGTTGCCTTAGGGGCTTTAGTCATATTTTTATGAATGGAAAAGAGTTGTAATCCCATTTTAAACTTTGGCTTATCAAACATAGCAAAACTTGGTAGAGGTAATAGTGTTGAAGTTCCTAGTACTCCTAAGGTTTCTATAAATTTTTTTCGATTCATATAAGATGATTTAGAATGTCCAACGTTTTCTTTTTTTTGTAAAGACCAAATTTTGCATTTAACGAAGTCTGGGAGTACCTTAGGTTTTCAAGCTCATTACATATGCTATGCTTTTTGTTTTCTATGGAGCATTTTCGTTTTTTTAGTATTAAGCAAATTCTAACTTAATCATAACTTTAACAATAAGTAGTTTGTTTTGGATTTTTACAGCTTAGTTAAATGTATTTATTTTTTATTGGTCTCCTTTTTTACATTTTCAATAAGCTTACAAACGTATTTATTAAACTCTTTATCTCTTAGTCCATAGCCATCTAACCCAACAAGGGTAACTTTTAAATTATTATCCTTTACCTCACGCTTAATAAAGAATAGTGTATACCCATTTTTGGTCGAAAATTTAATCAGATTTTCTTCTCTAACTATTTGGTATTTACTTAATTGGTCTGCTAGAGGAGACTCTTTTAGAAGTTTATAGTTTTCAACGTTAATACATGAAATACTACGCTTAATATTGCTAAAAGAAAAACCAACAATAATTATCAAAATTATTGTAATAATTAATACATATTTCACTTAATTCTATTTAATTAATGCTGACGATGAGTATTAGAGCAGAAGCACATACTTTTCAGACATCAATATACTTAATTTAAATAATAGTTTAAGTTTCACATCTAAACACTATTGTTTTCACCTTTTTATTTATTATACATTTTAAATAAAAGTATTGAAGCTATTATAAAGAGAATTAACGATGGTAACGAAATTAGGTATTCTTTGTGCATTAAATGCATAATGAAGGAATCTAGGCATATTAGACCTAATATGGTTGCAGAAATAAGTGAGAAACTAGGGTTAATTTTTAATCCTAAAAGTAATCCTATAGATGCTATTATTTCAAGTGTTCCAATAGTGTAATGTAGCCAAATGGGTCTACCATAATGTTGAGAAACTTGGTCAAGTACCTCTTGCTTGGCGTTAAGCGTTAATACTCCAAAAATTAAAAAAGCAAGACCTAGTATTATCTGAAGAATTTTATATACCATGTTTTTTAATGATTATTTTACTTCAGTAAATATGTTAATTAATTTGATTTTTAATTTATACCATAAGCTCAATTATTTGATTCAGAAGTTCAAACGATATTGAGAAGGAGGTAAACCATATTTTAGTTTAAAAACTTTAGATAAATGGGACACATTTTTAAAGCCACATTCATATGCTAATTCACTAATACTTTTGTCTGTAAGTCGTAAAAGGTTAGCTACTCTTTCGGTTTTCTTTTGAATAAAGTAGTTGCTAGGAGAGGTGTTGAATTGTTTTTGAAATTCTCTTTTAAATGAAGAGATACTCATAGGCACCAAAGATGCTAATTCGGATATACTAATTGTGGAGTAGGTGTGAGCCTCAATTATTTGCCTAAAGTTATAAGTTTTAGGAGCAAAAAGATTATTCATTAAATCTATAATTTGATCAGAACTTTCGGTTTGAAAAAGTAATAAAATAATCTCTTTTAACTTTAAAATTAGGATATCCTCGGTAACTAAAAACTCACTTTCAAAATAGTGTAATATCCCGTTAATATAATGATCTAAGAGCTTGGAAGATTCAATTTTTGCCATTTTGGGATGGCGATGAAGCTCTTTTGTTTTTAAAAATGAGGGTAATGAGTCTTTGTAAATATCTAACATAACTTTGTTATGAAAATGTATAGTTAGAGACCGGTAATTACCGCTAGTTTTACTACCTAGCATTTCAACAACATAATTTCCACATTTCGATAAAATAGCTTCTTGTTGCTGCGCAATGAGCTCTTCACTTTCCGAAAACTCATGAACTCCTCCTTCAAGAATGTAAGCAAAACAAGCTTCATCACTAGGCATTTGTGTGATAACTTTAATAGGTGCTTTTATACTCACCAAAGTAAATAATGGTTTTCCGAGTAGTTCTATAGTTTTAATATGTTCTATCACTTTTAAGTAATAACCTATTTCAAGGTGCGATTTCTAACGTTTTATATAAAAGGTGAGTAAAAGAAAGTACATTAGTAATTTTTTGTTGACACAACCAAATTAATAAAATGATGTGAAACTCTGATTAATAATTGCCATAGCAATTTCATTTAAACCTAAAAAAAATAGAATTTATTATATAGGATAACTGTAAAGAATGAAACAGGGAATTTAGGGTTAGCTTATATTTTTTCGTACTTGTCAATTGTTAATTTAGATTTAACATCACCTGTATGTTTTATATTTTGAGGTTCAAAAAGCATCATCCAGACTTCTTTCTCGGCAATAGGTCTATGCTCAACGCCTTTTGGAACAACTATCATTTCACCCTCGTTAACTTCTACTTTTTTGTCTCTAAACTCCATTATCATTTTTCCTTTTAGAATAAAAAAAAGTTCGTCCTCATCTTTATGGTCATGCCAAACAAATTCTCCTTTCACTTTGGATATTTTTACATGTTGTCCATTTAATTCTGCTATAACCCTAGGTTTCCACAGGTCGTTTATTAACTCAAGTTTGCTATTTACATTTATTGACTCCATCTTTCTTAGTATTAAGAATTACTAGTGAGCAAACTTAGGTGATATTCAGACCCTATTTCTTGACGTATGTTAAGGCTTTTATTCTACTCAAAGACTCAGGCTCTATTCTTAAATAGGATGCAATAGCATATTGTGGCATAAGCTGCTCAATTTTTGGGTTAGATTTAATTAATGAATCATACCTTTCTTTAGCAGATTTTATTAGAAAAGATGTCTCTCTACTGCATTTTCTTATAAAAAATTGTTCAGCAATATATTTTCCGAATTTATTCCAAGTATCGGAGATGTTTTCCAATTCTTTTATTTGTTCAAAAGTTATATACCGTATGGTAGTTTGAGACATAGCTTGTATGTTACTATATGCTGGTGTTTGGGTGACAAAACTTCTGTAAGCACTAATAAATGAGTTGTTAAAGTAAAAATCATTGTTATATTCTTTACCATCTTTTCGCAAGAACGATCTAACAACTCCTTTTTCTACAAATCCAACAAATGGACAAATACTATTTTCTGTAAGTATAAATTCTTGTTTATGATATGATTTTACTTGTGATATTTCACAGAATTTCAAATAGTGTTCTTGTTGAAGCAGCATTTTCTTAATAAAAATTTCTTGTAAATCAGTCATTTTTTAATTCGTTAGAATGGTTTATTTAAAAAAAGAGGCTAATACACTTATATCTTCGATATAGCACTTAACCAAGTTTTTAGTAACAAAATTAAAAATTTGGAAGACTTTATACATATGCTCAAAATCCTTCAGAGCTCCTTTATTGGCTGTTTTTTTAATCTGTTCACCCTATAATAGTTGCTGCTTTAAGATATTAATATATAGAATAAATATAATAGTAATTGGAGTATATACCCAAATTGTTTTTTTACTAGAATACGGTATTTCGATTGATTTTTTTATCCTTTTCCACTACTAGTGTTTTAGTCAATTTGTCATACAAATTTTGATTTTTATCATCCCAAAGAATCCAGATGATGGGAACAATGAAAAAACTAAATACTCCTTTTAATAATTCTCGAATTGCTCCGCCCGAAGCTTTTTTGAAATCATTTCCAGATTCAGATGAAATAACTTTCAATCCAAATATTTTATGCCCTAGATTTCCAGTAAAAATTGGATAAAATATAGCACCAACAATTAATCCAAAAATAGCAGCAAATGTAAACCCAAAAGGATTAGAATCTTCTCCGTTTAATAAAGATTTTAATGAAGAGGTCTTGTATATCAAGTATGGAAACCAAATAGTAGCAATGTAGATAAAAGTTTCTAACAGATTTGCAGAAAATCGAATTCCTTTTGATGCTAAGGTGTATCCATGAATCAAATTAGTATTTGTTTTATCTTCAAGTTGTTTTTTCGTATTCAATAATTCTTTTAAATTTATATCTAGTACTTCACAGATTAATATTAACGTTTTTCCTCGTGGATTACTTTCGTTATTCTCAATGCGTTGTATTGTTCTTAAATTTACTTTTGATAACTCAGCTAAGTCTTCTTTAGTTAGCCCTTTAACTTTTCTGGCTTCATTAATTTTTTTCCAATAAAACTCATTTTCGTTTTTTAATTTTCTTCAAAGTTATTTATGAAAACATGTTTTGATAACGGTTTGCTTATGACATTTTTACGGCATTTGAACATGAAGTATATTGTCATCTTACAAACACCACTTTTTTTGAGTTATTAATACCAATACCTCTATTGCGGTAAGTAATGAGTTAAAATTACTGATTTTTTAATTAGGCTTTGAGGGAAACTTTTTAAACTGTTTTGTTTTTGTCTCCTTTGTTTAAAGGAAAATGTTAAGATTCGACAAATTTTGAACTAATGTGCTTAACTACAAAATCAGCATTAAAATCAGTGTAAAACATAACTGATTTTACATTACGTTTTCCATGACTTTCGCCATTTTATCAGTTTTTTGAGACTCTAATAAGTTTTACTTCTAATCCTTTTTTTTCTTGTATTTCTCCAGATAAATTCCAAGCCCTTCATCACGAGTTAATGTGAGAATATCCCCTGAAATTTCAAAAGGGTTTTCCCACTTATCCTTGTCTATATAATCTCCATGACTATAATCAAACTTAATTATCTTATCTGTTAGATATTCCCAGGACCCTGTAGCATCTTGTATCTTTTGACAACCACCCTCTTTACCATAATTATAGTAATAAGTGTAATTAAAGGTGTTGTTCTCCATAAATGTTAAAGAATCTTGACTATAACATTCATCTGCCAATTCTTCTCCCTCATCATCTATATAGGCTATTAAAGTCCATGTGCCTAGCAAATCTACGTTTTCCATTGACTCGTTTTCTTTTTTATTACATGAGTTGAAAAATAGTCCAATTGTTAAAAGGAATAATAAAAATAATTTGTTCATGGGATTAATTTATTGTATAATATTAAATGTAAATATTCTTTGAATACTCCGCTATGGTCATTTTCATAAGAGTAATTTTTTTGAATGGTAAAAGTATTATTTTAATTTGTGTTTTTATTCAAATCACTATTCCAAAGCAAAATCCGCTTAATATTTCGCTAAAGAGTAGGTAACCTAGATTTTAATCACTTAACTACAAAATTAGCATTAAAACCTGTGTTACTAATAGCTAATGTTATACTGCGTTTCTATGACTTTCGCCATTTTCTCAGTTTTTTTTGAGCTGAAATTTCAACATATTTATAGGTTAGATATGATGAGCCAATTATTAATGCCAACAGTATAGATAGCCATAGAATTCTATGTGATAAACTAGGTATCACGTCGGGGTTTCTAGGTATAAAATATATGTCTAACCACATTAACCAAAGGTATATCCACCACAGATGAATTAAATATACGGAGTAAGAAATATCACCTAAAAAAAGTAACGGTTTTGAATTTAACAATTTGGCTGGTAGTCCTTTGTTGAGCGAAGCGCAAAGAATGAAAACGGCAAAAAATGGTATTACTATTACATCATACATGTTAAAATGCAGAACGGACAAAGCGCATAAAAATGTTACTAAGAATAACCAATCTTTACTCCATATTGTTTTTTTATTAACTAATATTAAATATGCTTGATATACACCAATGCCAATTGTAAAACCAAAAACGCAGCGAAGTGTACCTAATCCATAAAATTCGTCAAGCGTAAGATGTGGATTTTGACTTGTTATAAAAACGAATCCCAATAGAGCTAGTATTGAAGAAATGATACTGATTAGAATTTTACCCTTGTTTAGTAATGGAATGAGTCCAATTGCGAAAATGTATGTCCACCATTCCGCTGCAATGGACCACGCTCCAACGTTCCAAACAGGACTATTAATAATTCCAGTGGTTTGTAAAAAAAACAAATGAATAAAAAAGTCGGGCAAGGTTCTGCTCCATTCCCATTTTTCCAATGCGTACTCAGGGAACAATTCAAATAAAACAATTGTTTGTAATAGAAAAAGTAGCATTATAAAAACATGTAAAGGGTATAGTCGCGTGAATCTAGCCCATAAATACTTTTTTATAACTGCTCTGGTCTGGTTTTCTAATCTCTTGCCGTACACATGACAAATTACAAACCCACTTAGTATAAAGAAAAAGTCTACAGATAAATATCCGTTTGTAATAATAGATGAATATTTTGTATTAATTAATCTTGGAAATCCACGTAACATTAACCAAATGTCATAATGGAATAATACAACTAATATAGCAGCCAACCCTCTTAATGGAGTAAGAGAAGAAATGTAATTAACGGATGTAGGCTTCATGGTTTAGTTGTTATTTTGAATTAGTATATTTTTAATGTTTTGTAACTAAATTTCATATGATATCTTAAATCTAGTTTTTAAGAATCACATATTTTGAAGAATTTTAAAGAGGAGACTATCTGAAAATTCATTCTGCTTGCAATTCTATACAACGTAAATTACTTGAATGAAAGTGACAAAAAAGTTGAACAAGTTCAACTGGAAGAAATTATTTTTAGGTATTTACTAATCCGTTTTTTGGATGCTACAACTTTCAATTTAGAGGTCCTTATACTTAATTTTGTTAGCAACACTATTCTACTTTTAAAACAGATAAAATTTTACCATAACGGACACGCCAATTTCTTCCAGGTGAATAATTAAGTAAACTTAATTTCAGAAGGGAGTAAAATATTGAATAAATGCCAGCTTGAACAGCATTTATATTTAATATCCATTTTATTCTATTGGATATGATGTATACTAGAATATTATCTTTCTGAAATAAAGGTTTATAATGTTCAAAAAGTCTACTAAATTTTTCTGGATCAACAACTATATCTAATAACTCCATTGAATCAAGAAGGTTTTCGCTAAAAACAGTTTTAGATTTTAATGCGTCTTCAAGCAAGTACGTTAAAAACTTATTTTTATGGTCACCATTAAGTGTAGGTATTTCAAGCTTTTCAAACCCCCATTGATCAGAAATACTTCCAGACCTAGCTGCAAGTAAAAACAATACCTCATCACAAATCATCCATTTATCTAACAGAAGGTCTATAAAAAAAGGTTCATAGACTTCGTTATTTAAATCAAACGTTCTTAAAACATTTACAAAATCATAGATATATTTTTCATCACTAAAAGCTAGTGCAAAGGCAGCGTTAAGTCCCTTTTGTAATTCGTCGTTCATCCAAACTGACTTGGGGCTATTTTTTTCTATAGCAACTTGAATATACTTTTCTAGCTTATCATGATTGTCTTTGTTTTCGACAACTTTTAAATAAAAGTAAGCTCACTAGTTATTTCAATTTCAGGATGTATGGGGTTTCTAATTCTAATAAATCACCAGTTGAGCTGTCAAAAAATTCTATTCCAGAATTTTCATAAGCATCTTTAGCTATTTCATCATAATTCTCTATTAAATAATCTGGTGTATTTAAAATGTCTTGGTTAGAAGAAAGATTTAGTAGTCTTTTTGGACATTATAAGCGGGTTTTTAGATTCAATTAAAATTGATTTTGATGCGTAAAAAACAAATATTTGTTTAAACAACTAATTTAGTGATAAATACCATTTAAGTATAAAATTTGTGAGAATTTTCAAAAGATGGATTGAATGAGTAACTGCTTATAGCAATTTTAGGGATAGTTATTTTATTATACCTTCATTTATTTTTGAACCTTTTACAGTATAATCGGATTGTATAAATAAATTCTTTTGATTCGGGAGTATTGAATAAGTATTGATTTTAGATTTGGACCAGCTTTTATTATGGAATATCAGATGTTAAGCATTTTATAAGATTATTAATCATTATTATTTACACTATGTTTTCCTAAGTCATCAAAATATTCTTCAAAAAATCTAATTAGATTTTCATTAGTTGTAACAAAAACTTCTACAACTGGTTTGTCCATTCTCGATGCCCAGCCAAAAAGAGTTTCTTTTTTTCCGTTTTTGTATTTTAATGTGATATGATTTACAATAGGCATATTGTTTGGGATGATTTTAGTGTACAACCTCCTATTTTGAGGTTTTTGTTTAACCCATTCAATTATTTGTTTTTTTCTATAAAAACTACTTTCTCCAAGGATATCATTCCAGACCAAACCTTTATCGACTTGTTTTTTAAGTGCTATGATAAACTTGTTATAAAAAGTTCCATTGTAAATTGCGTCCTGAGTGTGGTCGCCTACCTTAACATGGGTATTTTCAACATATTCTAGCTTAGGAAGGTTCTCCACGATATAACTTAAAGCATCTTGAGTACTTCCAATGGACCTACTTTCAATCGTGTTACCAATTATGGAGTTAATACTTTCTAGATGTTTGTCTAATTCATTTTTAGCAGTAATTCTTGCTATTGTTTCAGAGAAAAGTAATGAGACTATAAATACTAGTGTAGACCTTACTAACGGATTCAATTCAGTATCTCCTCCAAAAAAATTCATTTTCATAGAGGTGAAAAACAAAACAACAGAGAAAATAAGCCCTATTAGACTAACTACTTTACTAAGATTTTTCATTTGGGTTGCTTGGTTTTAAAAAAGGCTGACGGTCAGTATAGGAAATGTTCAGCATATGACAGGCGCTTTTTTTCAGGTTAGTGCTAAGTTAAATATAAACATTTTATATTTTTTTAACTCCAACTTCAACAAGGAATAATTTTAATGCAATCAGAAAACTTTCATTTATTTAAAGTATTTTTTTGGAGGAGATACTGAATTGAATCCGTTTGTTATTTCAGTTAAGGTTGCTCACAACCAATATTAACAGTTAAACTATGGTTTCGAGCTAAGAAATAGTGTTTAATAAAAATAAGCAATATTCTCTGAGCGAATCAATAAGTCCTGAATTGAGGGTGTTGTTGTAAAACGTCTTTTGAGATTATTTTATGCTCTTCAGTATTCAAAGATGAAGCTTTTTAATTTGATGCAGGTTATGTCAATTCCGTCTCAAGAGCTATAACGAGAATCGTCTGTATAAGCGTAATAGTTTTAAAAGTAGCTGCTTTTCAAATTTTAATACAAAAGCGGTTTGAGTGTATACTCAAACCGCTAGCTTTACTTAACCGTGAGTTTTAAAAAATTATTTAGTTTTTCTACTATTTAAATTTTCAATTATTTTTAAAGCTACATCCTTAGACGATAAATAGTTTTGTCCAGTTATTAAATTTCCGTCGACTTCTACGTGAGAAGTATTTCTTTCAGAAAATTTAAAAGTAGCACCTCTGTCTTCAAGTGTTTTTTGAATTAGAAATGGAAAATGTTTAAAATACTCAGCATCTTGTTTTTCGAATGAATCAGGATATCCGCTTACTATTTTATCTTTAAATAGATAATTACCGTCTTTAGTTTTTAGGTTAACAACTCCAGCTGTGCCATGACATACCGAAGAAATAATTCCGTTGTTTTTCTCATAAATAGTCATTGTTATTTTTTGAATTTCTTTATTTTCAGGAACTCCAAATAGAGCGGCACCACCGCCTATATAATGTACTGCTTTATAATTACTTGAAATAATTTCGCTGGGCTTGTTTGTATTTTTCAGCGCAAACATAAAATCGAGGTTATATAAATACTCCATACTCTTTACGTCTGATGTAGTTACATATGAAAGAGGGATAGCTCCGCCTTCTGGGCTTACAAAATCAACGGTAAAACCTGCATCTTTAAAAGCATCGTAGGCGTTTACTAGTTCCGAAAAACTATTACCCGTAGGAATATTAGATGTTCCATAAGAAGCTGCGTTTGAAACTATAAAAAGAATTTTATCAGCAACAACTTTATCACTATTTTCATCGATAGTTGCAGCTTTGCTAATAATTTTCCATTCGTTGTTTAGTTTTTTTAACAGGAATAGGTCTATGTATTTTAAATTCTTATCCGGGAATAGTATTTCTACTTTAGCTGTGGCAATTGCATTGTTATAATCTATGGATAATATATTTCCGATTCTACCATTAAATTCTCCTTGTTTTTTGTTTTTATACCAACTTTGGTATTCTTTAATAGGGACAATCCATAATTTTTTTTCTTTGTTTTCTAGAAATAAATTGGCTTCGGAATAAAATGCTTTTTCAATAAGCTTGGGCTCATTGTATGATGTTCCATTTATATAGTTTAAAAGTGCCTTTTTAATTTGTAGCTCTTCATCTTGTGCAAATGTCGAAGTGTTAAATATTAAAAGACCAAATAATAAAAAAAAGTATCTCATAAAAATTGTTTTTGATTTCGCCACAATTTTAGTCAATACATTCGCTTGTATTAGTATTGAGATATACATTAGAACTTCTAATGTATACATCAGGAGGTTTTAAATAAGAATTATTTATTTATGTATTTAGAAGGAGTAGTATTGGTGATTTTTTTAAATGCCGTATAGAACGTACTGTTTGAATTAAACCCACATTGTTCAGCAATTGTTTCAATTTTTAATTGAGATTTTGTTTTAAGGAGCTTTTTAGCTTCCTCAATTCTGTATTCATTAATAAATTGAGAAAAGCTTTTGTTTAAATTATTGTTTACTAATTGCGATAATAACTGAGGGCGAATATTATTTTTTTTGGCAAGTAGTGGTAAGGTAAGATTAGGATTTTTAAATAGCTCTTCATTGATTAAGGTAGATTCAATTTTTTCCAATAACTGAATAGCTTCCATTTTTCTTATTTGAACATTTGCATACTTCTCTTTTTTAACAGAAACAACAAATTCTTTTTTTCTTTTATAAAAAAGCAGTAATCCTGACATGTAAAAAATAAAAGAGAATGAAAGTGCTCCCAAAAGATAAGATGTATAAGAAGCGGTATTATATGCTGTCCAAATAATTAAAACACCAAAAAACACACTCAAGAGCCAAATTTCATCGTAATTTAATTTTTGTTTACGACGAAATAATTTTCGAAACACATTTTTCAACAAAAAAGCAGAAACTAAAATATACGCTAGCCATTGATAATTGATCGCTTTGTAAAAATAGTTAGTCCAAAGTGTTAAGTTCTTTTGGTAAGGATATATAAAACCAACACTTAAAACAAATATTAGTAAAAACAAAAAATGAAAATATAAAAGCCTATTGGATTTTGAAATATTGGACTTAACATAGAAATATAAAAATGGTCCAATAAAAAAACAAGCAGACAAACCAATTTGCAGGTATATTTTAGATAGTTCAGGGTTGTAATAAAAGAATAAAGATTTCCATACACGAATGCTTAAAGCCGCAAGTAATCCTCCTAAAAAATAATTTGATTTATTAAGGGGTTTAGCAAATATTAAAAAATAAATACTTAGAATAACGCTATTAAAAGCGCCCAAAGCGCTAAAGAAAAATATTAATTTATTATCTAAATTCAATCTGTACTCGTTTTATAAGCTAACGGCTAACAGTATGTGTATGGCTTATTATTGAAAACTAATATAATTTTCTAATTCTGGAAACAAGATAGTAAATTGACTAAGAACTTCCGAAGAAGAAATTCAGAAATCATTAGTGCCTTCGTATATTTTTTAGTAAAATAGATATTCTTAAAGAGTCTGATAGCTTGACTTTCTCAAATGAAATTTTGCTCATTTTTATTAAATCAGTTTTTGGTAGAAACAATTTTTTTATAGCTTGTGTTGGCTTATTCATCAAAAAGCATAACACCAATAATACTATTCCAAACATAATAGGCAGTATCCCTCCAAATGTGAATAACATTCCGATTACAAATCCCAATAGGTATTCTGGTAAATGAACAGGTTTAAAAAAGGCAATTAGAATTGGAAAAAGAATAAAATATTGCAAGATTTCTTCAAAATCAAACCTTTACAGTAATGACATTGCAATTCCAAACAATAATGCGCCTAAAAAACCTTTTAGAATTTTCATATCTGAATTTTCAAGATTTGTTGGTACCAGCTTTATTTTTTTTTGCCGACGTTTATGTATTAAAGATATGGTTAACTATGATAACAATGGAATGGTTAATAATCCCCACCAATTAGAAATACCTGGTAAATTTTCTCTTGCTAGTAAATGAAGGGTAATCACTCCACCATTAAAGTATTCCCAAAGAATAACATAGAAGTTAAAATAAACGCCCCTAGAACTACTGAAATTTTATTATTCAATATTGATTTCATTCCCATTTGTCTTACAGTATTGTAATGAATAGGACGAAAGTCCCATGCTTTTGTTACTAATTATTCCGATAAATTTTGATAATGTTCCTTTGTGCTAATGGCTTGGGAAAGGTTGGTGTTGAGTTAGATATTCGGGGATTTAGCGGCCTTGTGACTTTGTAAACTCATTTAAAATGTTGAGAAGAAAACGAAACCATTTTAACTTTAGCTATTGTTATTGCTAGTTATTTTATGTGCGGGAATTAAATCATTCATATTTTGTCCCTTTTCTCGAATAGCTAAAGAGCAATAATTTTTGCCAGAATTAGATTGTGATTCTAAAACAACCAATTCTCCACCTATTTCCTTCATAAGCGTTCTATCATAATTCATTAACTTATAGCAAGCTTCTACATTTCCTGTTCCTCTTAGAGGACAATGAAGATGTATTTCTGTGTAGGCAGTATCTTTAGAGATTTCTGTTATTTTAAATAAATGCTGCCCATCATTCGGCATTAATTGCTGCCATGTTATTGCTAAATCACTAACATTAGTAGCTTGTTTTGGTTGATTTAAACGAATGTTAAGTTTCGCGTTTTTTTTTGTCATCCAAAAAGTTAATCTATCAAATATTTTTTTCCTGGAAAAGAATGCTAAAAATCTCAAGACATTGACAAAAGTTTTCTGGGAACCTAATTTTTCTCTCATTATTGTGATATTTTGATTAATCAAATGTAGAAATCAATAAATCGAAAATCTGTGATGTATGTCAATTAATAGATGAACGTATTCTGCTTAACGTTTCTCGTGTAATTCCTAAATAGCTAGCTAAATGTTTGTTTGGAATATGTTGAATTAAATGAGGCTCGTAGGTCATTATTTGTCTATACTTTTCTATTGCAGAATAGGTTTGAATAATGAACAATCGCTTTTCGAGTTGAATGGTATAGAGCGAATTAAAATGATTAATCATTTTTTCTATATGTTCTGATGAAATTCTGTTATCAAAAAAATTGACCGAACTAATTTTATACAATGTACCATTAGTAAGCATTTCAATACTTTCGTAACTAGGCTCTTTAGAGAAAAAACTTATATAAGAAGTGATAAAGTTATTTTTGAAACCAAACCAAGTTGTAAACTCTTTTTCTTCTTTTAAAGAAAATGAACGAGAAATTCCTTCCGAAATAAAATACAAATTAGTGCATACTTTACCTTGTTTTTGAAGTAAATCACCTTTTTTTACCTCTTCTTTAGAAAAGGATTTTTCTAAAACATTCAACGTGTTTTTATTCAAATCAGGAATAGTAGAAGAAATATGTTTTATAAACTCATTCATTCAATAAAAATTGATTTTTGTACTTTAATTGGCTAAGACGGTCTTGTGTAAGATTAGTTGCATTCGCAAGCTAATTTAGCAAATGCAAACTAATTAGAAAATTTGCAAACCTGGACGTTTTGGAATTTGTGAACAGATAACAACCTATAATAAATTATTTATGGTGTTAATCATGTTTTCACATAAAGTTTTGAGCTTATTTAGCCCGTTACATCACCTTTTAAATACACCTCAATCTTTTTTTAAACGCTTTGCTGAAAGAGGCAATATCACTAAACCCAACATTAAGTGCGATGTCTGAAACTTGTTGATTGGAATATTTTAAGTATTCAGCTGCTTTTTCTAATCGTATTCTTTTGATATGCTTTCCTATGGTTTCGTGCTGTAAGAATTGAAAAATACGATTTATATTTCGATAAGAATAATGACTTATTTCTTCAATTTTTTCGATATTAATATCTTCCTTAAAGTTCTTATCAAGAAACTTAATAAGATTTTTATATCTCTCTATTTGTGTGATATTATCGAGGTTCATTTTTAATGTCACGTCATAAAATACGGCTACTGGTTAATAAATAGTTTTAAGCGGCATTTAGGTGCACGTAATTAGTGTTTTATACTCTAAAGATAAATGTAATCTTTTGTTTTATTTTTTCTTTTCCTATTTAAAGCTACCCCGAAACGTTAGGGCATAAGATTTAGCTCAAAAGTCCGCATTACGTATAGCATCTATGTAAAAGCAGCGTGTCCGTTATCTTTAAAGTTCTCTGAAACAAAAAGATATGAAAACAGAACACAC
>CANLTE010000010.1 GCA_947493885.1 uncultured Maribacter sp. | reverse complement strand
TTAATATCATCGCCATCCATCTTAAAACGACTTACCCGATTTACATTGATTCCAAAAGGAGAGTAATACAAATAAATATAATTGTTAACATCAAAATTTGGATCAAAGGCTATACCATTTAAACCATCTTCTAAACCATGAAATACATCCAAACTACCCGATACTATAGTACTCTGGGTATCTGGCTTGTACACCAGCAAATCTCCATAACGGTCTAATATAAATATACGACCATCTGGTGCAAACTTAAATGTAGTGGCATTCTCTAATCCCGTGACAATATCTAACTTCACAAATTCATCCGGTAATTGAGAATAACTTAATTGAAAGAAAAAACTAAAGAATATTAATAATAAAAGATTTACCCTAAAAGATTTTTTTATTCTAAAAGCTTTAAAAATACGCGTAAATAGTTCTGTAACTAAGGGGCGAAAATTTGTCATTTTAAAAATGGTTTATAGCGTTTTTATTTATCTCTATTAAAATAGAGGTAGGTCATAAGTGCAAATATATATCGTAAAATGGGCTTACTAAAAATTCGAAGTAACATTTTCGTTTAAACTAAATTGTTTACCGTTGAAGTACAATTAATATGCCAACATCTATATAAAAAACAAAATCCTCTAAAATTAGTTGATTTTAGAGGATTTTGTTTTTTTCTAATTAAACACAACTAAAACTTCCACCATTTTTTAGTAGATTTTCCATAACCGTATCCGTACTTACCTCCATAACCAAGATTGGAAGCACTTACATCATTTACAACAAAAGAAAGTCCATTTATTTTTCCTTCTTTCTGTAATTTTAATGGAAATTCTATAGCCTTATTCTCTGTTACTCCTGCTCTAGTAACATAAATTAAAGAGTCTCCGTATTCGCTAATCAACAAGGTATCTGTTACAACCATTAGGGGAGCGGTATCAACAATTACGTAATCATACATTTCAGAAACCTCAGAAAACAACTCCTTCATTCTCTTACTCATCAATAATTCAGCAGGATTAGGGGGTATTCTCCCCGAATAAATAACATCAATTGTATTATTATGAACCAACATAGGTGTAATAATATCTTTTGATTCTAACTCCGAATTAAATAAGTATTCCGTTAAACCGTCATCCTTACTTCTGGTTGGTTTAGACATTTTATCAATATCATCACCTGAGAAAAATGAATATATTTTAGGATTTCTAATATCAGCCCCCACTAAAAGAACTTTTTTATTAGTACTTGCTAGAATCATTGACAAATTACTCGACAAAAATGTTTTTCCTTCACCGGGGACACTAGAAGTGACAAATATTACATTGTTTTTTCCCTTTTTTTCGTCTCTTGTCTTTATTAAATAATCCAAATTAGTTCTTATTATTCGCAATGACTCCGCAAGAACCGACCGATCTTCTTTAATAACCAACTTCTGTTCTTTTTTAGAAAGTCTCGGCAACTCACCTAAAACTGGAACATTATTGGCCAATTTAGAAAGTGAGTACATATTATGAATTTTATTATCTAATAAATCATTTACATATAGATATGAAAAAGGAATTAACATTCCCAAAATCAATGAGGCTAAATATATTAAAGGCTTTTTGGGTGATACGGGAAAATCACTTGGACTATAAGCCTCATCTACTGTTTTAGATTTTGGGGTTGTAGAGGCAACAGCAATTTGAGCTTCTTCCCTTTTTTGTAACAAATACAAATATAACTGCTCCGTTGTCTCCTGTTTTCTTGTAATATCCCGAAGAGCTCTTTCGTTTTTTGGAGAAGAATATATTTTAGAATTAAAGCGAGCTTGCTGGCCACTCAATGAATTAACTGTAAGTCCTAAATTATTCACTGTACTATTAAGACTTGACTGCATGCTTTGTTTTAACCCTTGAATTTCTTCATCCAAATTAACAATTATAGGGTTTTTCTCATTAGAACTTTTAAGCAACCGTTGTCTTTCCAGAACCAATTGATTATACCTTGCAGTAGTACTTGCAATAGTGGGATCAGACAGTCCAATGTTAGTTGGCAATACATCTAAACTCTCTTGCTGATCTATCATTTCACTCATAGAAGCTGCAATATTCAATTGTGTTCTTGCGCTTGCTAATTCTTGCTGATTGGCTACACCAACATTAAGATTTATACGTGCTTCAGAAGCAATATCTGTAACTCCTTTCTCAGTTTTAAAATCTTCAGCAGATTGATCCACAGATGTTAAACTTGAAGAAATATCTGCAATCCTTTCATTAATAAAATTTGAAGTTTTGTCCGCTATTATTTGTTTATCCTCTATTGCATTTAAATTATACGTCCTAATTAACGATTGAATAATATGTTTAGCTTTATCTTTTATGGGATCTGTTAAACTTATATTAAGAATACTTGATGTTTTATCAATATCTGTAACCGATATTTTATTTCGGTAACGTTGTGCAACTCTACCAATTGGTTCTATAACAACCCTTAATTTTTTTGTCTTATACTTATTAAAATATTTCTGATTTGGTGTTATAACAATATCCCCGATAGGCGTAGAAATATTTTTTCCGAAAGAGAATGCTTTAGTTGGCTTATCCTCTTCTTCACAATAACCAAAAGAGGTAGAAGACATTGGTACAACATAAAAATCAAAATTGGACTTATCAATGATAGAATCTGCCTCTATAAAGTTAATTTTTATTGGAGAGGTATTATATAATTCAGAATCAATAACATTCCCCAAAGCCAACACTCTAATATTTAAATCTAACTCCTTTACAACATCTATAAAATTAGATCTTGAAGAAATTAGTTCTATTTCATCCAGAATTTCATTTCCTCCTCCTGTAAATACTTCAAGTTCCTTAAATAAATCAATTCCTCCTGCAGAATCATCGTTTAAAATTTGAATTTTTGCTTCTGCACTATATTCTGGTGTGGTATAACGTATATAAACAAATGCTAACAACAATGCTAACACAGAAGACACAACAAACCATTTCCAATATTTAAGATATTTAAAAACAACTTCTTTTAAATCAACACTGTTATCAGAAGATACGTCTTGTAAGCTCATAGTTTTTAGTAAATGTGTCGAAAAAAATTAATTTCTTGTTAATAACAGTACTGAGGAAGTAATTAATACTGAGGCAATAGAAATTGCAATCGTTGCCCTGTTATCTAGACTTGATGCTGTAACAGCTGATTGATTTGGCTCAACATACACAACATCATTCTGCGTTAAATAATAAACTGGAGAACTTAATGCTTGCTTATTGGTTAAATTAATACGAGTATAAATTTTAGTACCGTCAAAATCTCTTATTACCAAAACATTCTCTCTCATACCTTTTATGGTTAAATCTCCCGCCAAACCTAAAGCTTCCAAAACTGTAATTCGTTCACCATTTACAGGATATGTACCCGGTCTATTTACCTCTCCTAATATAGTTACAGTAAAGTTTTTAAGTCTAATGTTTATTATTGGATTCTTTAAATAATCCGATAGTTTTTCTCTTAGTAAGATTCTTACTTCTTCAGATGATAGACCAGCTATTTTAACTTTTCCAACAACAGGAAAATCAATTTCCCCTTCTTTATCTACTAAATAATCAACTTGTTCTGGAGCTATTCCTCCTTCAGAAGCTCCTCTAAACAAATTAAAAGGAACACTTGCCTCATTATCTAAAGTAGAAACATAAATGTTTACCAAATCATCCACTTTAAACTTAGGTGTAAAACTATTTTTATCTACTAGTGTTTCAAAATCACCAGTATTTTGAAAATAAACAACATCCTTTTTAGAAGCACATGAGGACATTAAAAGAACACCTATAACAAGTGCTAACATTGATAAACTTAAAGAACGTTTTTTTCTGAACATAATTAATGGTTTTGACTGCAATATTAATAAAAAATTATGACTGCAATATCTTCTTATCTTCTTTGTTTTTAACTGTATTTCTTTCCTTTTTGTCAAACTCACATAAATCAGAATTGTTAGAAACATATTCTGGAACAATTTCTTTCATTAAAGCCACTGTGTTTCCATTAAAAAACATGTTGGACACACATAACTCATCAATTTTAGATCTGACTAAAGAATAGTCCAGCTCTCTTGTTTTTCCGATTAAAATTTTCTTATGATAAGTTGGTAGCGTATTCTCTCCATTTGCTAGTAATTCCTCATACAACTTTTCTCCTGGGCGCAATCCAGTAACTTTAATATCAATATCTTCAGGGTATTTAAGCCCAGATAGTCTAATCATATTTTTGGCTAAATCGAAAATCTTGACAGATTCACCCATATCAAAAATAAATATTTCACCTCCCTGCCCCATTGCTCCTGCTTCTAACACAAGTTGAGATGCCTCGGGAATTGTCATAAAATATCTTGTAATATCTTTATGAGTTACAGTTAAAGGACCTCCTTTTTCAATTTGTTTTTTAAACAAAGGAATTACTGATCCATTAGAACCTAAAACATTACCAAATCTAGTAGTAATAAATTTAGTTTTATTTTCTTGCTGCATACTACTAATGTACATCTCTGCAATTCGTTTGGTAGCTCCCATAACGTTAGTAGGGTTCACCGCTTTATCCGTGGAAACAAACACAAATTTCTCTACATTGTGAGCAAGCGCTAAATCAACAACTATTTTTGTACCAATAACATTAATTTTGATTGCCTCATAAGAATTGTATTCCATTAAGGGTACATGTTTATATGCTGCTGCATGAAACACTGTTGTTGGCTTATATTCTTGAAAAAAAGTATTCATCCTATTCTTATCCCTAATATCCGCAACTATAGGAATAAAATTATGAAAGCCATTTTGCTTCAATTCTTGTTGCAAATCATACAACGCTGATTCCGCTTGATCTATAACAATTAAAGATTTATAGTCATAATTAGCTATCTGCCTAACTATTTCACTTCCAATAGAACCCGCTCCACCAGTAACCATTACCACTTTCTCTTTTAATTCCTCCGAGATTTTAGATTTTTTAATATCTATTGGTACACGATTAAGTAAATCTTCAATTTGTACCTGTTTAATCTGGGAAACCTTAAGTTCTCCATTAATCCAGCTCTCAACAGGAGGTACAATTTTAACTTTTACAGGAAACTCAACTAAACTCTCTACCAACTCTCTTAGTTTACTGCTTTCCACATTATTAATAGAAACAATAATTTCAGAAACATCCCTATTAGCTATAAAATATTCTGATAAATCTTGTTTACTATATACAGGTATACCGTTAATGTTTTTCCCTACTTTTTTTAAATCATCATCAATATAACCAATTACCCTTGAACTACTGCTAGTCTGATTGGTCATTGCATTATAAGTTAAAATACCTGATTCTCCAGCACCATAGATTAACACATTTTTGGTTAATTTAAACTTTTTAACAACATTAAAATACAATGTCTTAAAAACATATCTCGCAGCTGTTAAAGCAATAAAACCGATTAAACTATGAGTTATAATTATTGATAAAGGAATCGTAAAGCTATCTATTAATCCGAATTCTCTATTACCAATAACCATGAATATACTTATGATACTAGACAAACATACTGCATTAAAAATATTATAAACATCCCTAACCCCTGTATGCCTTACTACTCCTTTATACGAACCGGTTATTAAAAAAGAAATTATTGCTATTGTAGCTACTATTGGCAATTGTATCAATAGTTTGTCAATATCAAAATTCAAGGTTAAATTAAACCTTATTAAGTACGACAATACAAATGCAAAAATTATTAAAAAAACATCTATCCCTAATACTAGCCATTTAGACGCGTATCTATGGGCATTGTTTACTAAGTAATTTTTAATCATTGGTGAGTTCTTTAATGATTGTGGTGGTTATTCTTTCTAAATCCTCAGTGGTTAAATTTGAACCACTTGGTAGACATAATCCTCTTTCAAATAAATCTAAAGACGTTCCATCTGAATAGTTAGGGTATTTTTCAAAAAGCGGTTGCAAGTGCATTGGTTTCCACAATGGTCTAGATTCAATATTTTCTTCTTGCAGCCTTAATCTAATATTTTCTCTAACTTGAAAAGAATCTGTTAATATGCACGTAAGCCATCTGTTAGAATAAAACCCTTCAGGCTCTTTAACAAATTCTACCCCCTCTAATTTACCTAATTTATTAACATAAAATTCATAATTAGCTCTTCTTGATGCAACTCTTTCATCCAAAACCTCCATTTGTCCTCTTCCAATTCCAGCCAAAACATTACTCATCCTATAATTAAATCCAACATTAGAATGCTGATAATGAGGTGCATCATCTCTCGCTTGAGTTGCTAAAAATATTGCTTTTTTCTTATACTCTTCTTTTTTAGAAACCAAAGCACCACCACCTGAAGTGGTTATAATTTTATTCCCATTAAAAGATAAAATTCCTATATCACCGAAACTGCTACATTGTACTCCCTTATATTTACTACCAAGTGCTTCCGCACTATCCTCTACAATTGGAATACCATATTCATCTGCTACTGCTTTTACTTCATCTATTTTATAGGGCATACCATATAAGTGTACACCAACAATTGCTTTTGGTTTTTTCCCTTTAGCCATTCTATCCTCTATAGCTTCTTTAAGGAGCTCAGGAGATATATTCCATGTATCTCTTTCACTATCTACAAAAATAGGAGTGGCTCCTAAATACATTATGGGATTTGCAGACGCTGAAAAAGTAAAGCTTTGGCAAATTACTTCATCTCCATGAGAAACATTTAACATTTTAAGAGCTAAATGAATTGCCGCTGTGCCTGCACTTAGGGCAGCTACATGTACATTACCTCCAACATATTTAGTTATTGCTTCTTCAAATAAAGTTACGTTGGGTCCCAATGGAGCAACCCAATTTGTATCAAAAGCTTCCTTCACATAATGCTCTTCATTATGTCCCATGTGAGGAGATGAAAGCCAAATTTTGGATTTAGTTGTCAAAAGAATTATAGTTTACTATTAGGTTAGTATTAATTTAGGGTTCAATAATCTTGACCCCAAAGATAGTACTCAAATTCAGTTATCAAACCAATCTAAATTATATTTCGTTTAAGATTTCGTTTTTATCGGTTAAACGGTCTTTTATAGGTAAAAAACATCATTCACGACCCTATTATATGGTCAAACAACGCATAAACTTTAAAAAGGTCATTTTATCGATTATATTTACCATCATATTAAGTTATTTAATAATATTTGCAAAAAAAATCTAAACACCCAATAAAAAATAAATGAGAAAAATAAATAAAATATGTTGTATTGGTGCTGGATATGTAGGAGGCCCTACAATGTCTGTTATCGCTAAACAATGTCCAGATATAGAAGTTACTGTTGTTGATATTAATGAAAAAAGAATTGCGCAATGGAATGACTCTGATCTTGACAACCTTCCTATTTATGAACCTGGGTTAAAAGAAATTGTTGCCGAGACTAGAGGTAAAAACCTTTTTTTCTCTACAGAAGTAGACAAAGCAATTGATGAAGCCGAAGTTATTTTTATTTCTGTGAATACTCCTACAAAAACTTATGGAAAAGGAAAAGGACAAGCTGCTGATTTAAAATATATAGAACTCTGTGCTCGTAACATAGCAAAGGTTGCAAAAACTGACAAAATTGTTGTTGAAAAATCAACTTTACCTGTTAGAACTGCGCAAGCCATTAAAAGCATTTTACATAACACGGGAAATGGTGTAAAATTTGAAATTTTATCCAATCCAGAGTTTCTTGCTGAAGGTACAGCTGTTGAAGATTTACTAAATGCTGATAGAGTATTAATTGGTGGTGACGACACTCCTACAGGACAAATTGCGAAAGATACTTTAAGCAGTATTTACGAACAATGGCTTCCCAAAGAAAGAATACTTCAAACAAACGTATGGTCTTCGGAACTTTCTAAGCTTGTGGCTAACGCTTTCTTAGCACAAAGAGTATCTTCAATAAACTCTATATCTGCATTATGCGAAAAAACAGATGCAAATGTTGACGAAGTATCAAGAGCAATTGGATACGATAGTAGAATAGGTTCAAAATTCCTTAACTCCTCTGTAGGTTTTGGAGGCTCATGTTTTCAAAAAGATATTCTTAACCTAGTATATATAGCTAAAAGTTTTGGGTTACCAGAAGTTGCTGACTATTGGGAACAAGTAATTCTGATGAATGATTATCAAAAAAGACGTTTCGCAGAAAATATAATTACCACTTTATACAACACTGTTTCTGGCAAAAAAATTGCTTTTTACGGTTGGGCTTTCAAAAAAGACACTAATGACACCAGAGAATCAGCTGCTATTTATGTTGCAGATGCTTTACTTGACGAAAGAGCCGAAATAGTTGTTTATGACCCTAAAGTTTCGGCAGAAACCATATATGCCGACTTAGACTATTTAAACACAAGATCTCCAGAAGAAAACAGAAGGCTAGTTAAAGTTGTAAACAATCCAATTGAAGCTGCTGAAAATGCTCACGCTGTAGCAATTTTAACTGAGTGGGATGAATTTAAAGCATACGACTGGAATAATATTTATGAAAAAATGTTAAGACCAGCTTTCTTATTTGACGGAAGAAGAATCTTAAACAAAGAAAATGTAGAAAGCATTGGATTTAAATATTACAAAATAGGACAGTCTTAAAACCAACATTTACTTTAAAACATCAACTTCCATTGATTAATATTCTCTATTATCAATGGAAGTTTTTTTTGAATAAAACTTTGGCCTTAACTTAATTTACAAATTAACTATACCTATTTTTGAGTATTCCAATTTATCGCTGTATATCATAAATTATGAAAAGTAATTCTTTAAATTCAAAACACTCTATTTTAGTTACGGGAGGAGCTGGTTTCATTGGCTCTAACTTGTGTAAAGCGTTAATAAATAATGGCAACAAAGTTATTTGCTTAGACAACCTTTCAACAGGAAAGATTGAAAATATTCAGGAAATATCCGGGCATATTAATTTTGAATTTATAGAGGGTGACATTAGAAATTACATGACCTGCTTTGAAGCTTGTGAAAAAGTTGATTATGTTTTACACCAAGCTGCCTTAGGCTCCGTACCAAGATCCATAAGTAATCCTATTACCAGTAATGAAGTAAATGTTTCTGGTTTTCTTAATATGCTTGTTGCATCTAAAGAAACTGCAGTAAAGCGTTTTATCTACGCTGCAAGTTCTTCCACATACGGGGATTCAAAAACACTCCCGAAGATTGAGGAAAAAATTGGAAAACCACTATCTCCTTACGCTATTACCAAATATGTTAATGAGTTGTATGCTGATGTTTTTAGTAAAACATACGGTATTGAAACTATTGGACTCAGATACTTTAATGTTTTTGGAAGGTTTCAAAATCCAGATGGAGCTTACGCAGCCGTTATCCCCAAATTTGTAACTCAACTAATCAACCACGAATCTCCTTGTATTAATGGTGACGGAACGTACTCCAGAGACTTTACATATATTGAAAATGTTGTTGAAGCAAATATCAAGGCGTTAATAACAAACAATCCTGAAGCAGTAAACACTGTATATAATGTTGCCTACGGGGAGCGCACATCACTTAATGAACTAGTGAACTTATTAAAAAAATACCTGTCTAAGTTTGATAAAAAAATAGAAGGCTTAAATATTAACCATGGAGATGTTAGACCTGGAGATGTTCCTCACTCATTAGCTTCTATTGCAAAAGCAAAAGAATTACTGAATTATAATCCTAAATATGATTTTAAGTCAGGACTAAAAGAAGCAGTTGACTGGTACTGGAAAAACTTAAAAAACTAAATCACTTGCACCTAAAAACATACTTATGGATATCAAAATTGGAATTATCGGACTTGGTTATGTTGGACTACCATTAGCTAACTTATTTGCCTCTAAATATGCCGTTGTTGGTTTTGATATAAATAAAAACAGAATAGAGCAACTACGTAAAAATATTGATAATACACTTGAGGTTAACAAACAGAGTCTTGAAAAAGTTTCAAAACAAAAAAACACTTCATCAAATGGGTTATTTTGCACCAGCGATATTATTGAGTTAAAAAACTGCAATTACTATATCATTACAGTCCCAACTCCTATTGACAAATACAACAAGCCAGATTTAAAGCCACTATACGAATCCAGTGAAACCGTAGGCAAAGTGCTAAAAAAGAAAGATATTGTAATATATGAATCCACAGTATACCCAGGAGCAACTGAAGAAGAATGTGTTCCAGTCCTTGAAAAAATCAGTAAATTAAAGTTCAACATAGACTTTTTTGTAGGCTATTCACCAGAAAGAATAAACCCAGGAGATAAAGAACATACTGTTGATAAAATACTAAAAGTTACTTCTGGTTCAACTCCAGAAATTGGAAGAAAAATTGATTTACTTTACAACTCCGTCATCACTGCTGGAACTCATCTAGCTCCATCTATAAAAGTAGCAGAAGCTGCCAAAGTAATTGAGAATTCTCAAAGAGACATTAACATAGCTTTTGTTAATGAACTTTCCAAGATTTTCAACTTAATGAATATAGACACCAATCAGGTGTTAAAAGCTGCAGGTACAAAATGGAACTTTTTACCTTTTAAACCAGGTTTGGTTGGAGGGCACTGTATCGGAGTAGACCCCTATTATTTAGCCCAAAAGGCTCAAGAATATGGATATCACCCTGAAATTATTCTTGCAGGAAGAAGAATAAATGACAGTATGGGTAGATACGTTTCTACAGAAATTATAAAATTAATGGTTCAAAACGAGTTAAAAATAAAAGACTCTAGCATCTTAATCTTAGGAGTAACTTTTAAGGAAAACTGCCCAGATGTTCGAAACACCAAAGTAGTTGATATTATCGAAAACTTAAATAGTTATGGAACCAAAATAACTATCTGTGACCCTTTAGCAAATCCAATTGATGTGAAAAAAGAGTACGGTTTAGAAATTACTTCAAAACTTCCAAATAAAACCTATGATGCAGTAATTCTTACCGTACCTCACAAAAAGTTTTTAAACTTAAAATTAAGAGCTTTATTAAAGGAAAAAGGAATTCTATATGATGTAAAAGGCGCATTAGAAAAAGAAACTTCGCACGGTAGCCTATAACTTCTTATCTACATCACTTCAATAAAACACCATTAATAACTAATTTTTTAAACATTTCATAACTGTATAAAATTGCGCAATTGTGTTAACAAGTAATGTAGTTCATCGATTATTTTGCCAATTTCTGTTAAAAGAAAAAAACAAATAATCCAAACGCTATTCTAAAGCGTAAAACCAGAAACATATTTAAAAAATTAAACTTAAATAATTATAGGATTGTATATGGTGATACCCCAATTGCTAACAGTATTCATAAATGACCTTTCATCGAAAAAGCAGGTGCTTTTATCTAAAATGTTGTTTTTTTTAATACTTTTATAATCCCAAATTAAAGCTAATTTACCCGTTAGCTAAAAACCTACTTATGAAAAGAACAACGACTAAATCCTACATGTTGACCGTATTTTTTATTGCCCTATTTAGCCTTCTATCATGTAGTAAAGACTCAGATATTTTCTTAGATTCTGCTCTTAAGAATTCCGAAACATCAATTGAAGAAAAAAGTAACGAAGAAAAAAGTAACGTCAACCTAGTAGAACGTTCCTTTTCCTTTTCTCCGATTAATGATGCCTATATTCAAGATTCAGACGGGCACGATAAAAATATTGTAAGACTACAAGAAGGGTTTAGAACAAGTTATTTAATGTTTGACCTAAGCCCTATTGATGGAGAAATTATAAGTGCTGTCTTAGAATTCAACGTTGACAGCGACGAAGGCTCTGGAACCATCAGTGTGCATAAAGGTTCTTCCAATGATTGGTCTGAAGAAAATCTAACCGACAATAACTCTCCTGAAAAAGAAACGCTGCTAGGGTCCATTAGCAAAGATTATAAAGTTGGGCTTGCTAACCAACTAGCACTTGAAGCTGCCGAGTTAAACAATGAAAAAACAAGTTTAGTACTTACCCATAATGGAAGTGATGACTTAGCATTTGCTTCAAAAGAAAATTCAAACAATAAAGGAGCAAAGCTTATAGTTTCTTACTTAGCTGATAAAGACTCTCCTGAACTAGAAATTCCTGAACCAGAGCCAACACCTGAACCAGAACCAACACCTGAACCAGAACCAACGCCTACCCCTACAGATACTGATGGTTATTTTGTAACAACAAACGGAAGTGCAAATAACGATGGTCTAACAGAGGCAACAGCATGGAGCATACAGCATGCATTTGCAACCGCTAGAGCTGGAGATATGGTTTACATTAAAGCTGGAGATTATGGTTCTGTTGAACTTGTAGCCGACAACTCTGGTTCTGAAAATAATCCCATCAAATTTATCGGCTATCAAAGTAGTCCTGGGGATATTGTAAGTGAATTAGAATCCACCTTCAAATATGGAGACAATATCAACGATAATTTTATGCCCTTAATAAAAGGAAGTAGTTCTACACAAGGTCTTGGTCTTAGCGTTGAAGAACACTTCATCGAGATATCAAACATTCAAATATCAAATTTTTTAATAGGAATAAACTCAATAGGTAGAAATGTCAAACTAACCAATATTATAGTAGCGGATAATGGAGAACAAACCAATAATAATAGTCAAGGAGGAAAGGCTATCCAGATTTATGGAGATAATTCTGTTATCGAAAATTGTTTCATTCTAAATGCAAACGCAGAAGGGATTAACATAAAAGGAGGCAACAATTGTCTTGTAAAACAAACCAAAGTATATTCGGACAACACCTTAAATCCAGGAGGGTATTATATTGCTATAACGTTTGGAGGAACTAATAACATAATTGAAGACTGTTTAATATATAGAGAAAAGAATGCGGATTTACACCGAGGTCACGGTTTTATTATGAAGGACAAAGCCTCCAACAACTTAGTAAGAGGATGCAAGGCTTATAATACAGGTGTCGAAGTTAATTTTTCTGGAGTAACTAATAATACTTTTGAAAACATTGAGATATACGGCCACTACTCTGAGGATTCTGGCGAATTCTCTTCTAACATTAGAGTTCTTAATGGTGCCCACGATAACACGTTCAAAGATATATACATCGAAGACAGTAGGTATCCTTTTAATTTTCATGATTTTGATGATGGTTTCGCTAATTCTGATGGAGACAGAGATGCTGCTCAAGGCGGAAACAATAATCATTTTATCAATATAATCTCAAAAAAAAGTAATTCCATTATATTATGTAACTCCAAAGATACTCCCCTAGGACAAAGCACAAGTACTGGAAACACTTGGACAAACTGTACATTTTCAGATGTCTCATCAATTCCTTTTTATTCTAATCAAAAAGTTACAGGATTTAGTTTCTCAAATTGCACTTTTGAAAATATTGGCGGACAAAGATTATTTTCAACCGACGACGGCGGATTTGGAAGTTGGGAAGCTTCCTATCTAAATTGTTCATTTTCTAATGTAAGCTTTCAAATACCTAATTAACATATTACAATCAGTATTTAAAAAGTTTTTAACTTTCTTTAATCGGACACTAATCGTGCATTTCGTCGAAAAAAAGAAGTTTTATATCGATAAAGACTAGTAATTCATTACCATTGCATAGAGAATGGTAATGAATTATTTTTTTGGTTAACGCATGAGATTTCACCCCACAAGAATTCCTCAACTTGTTTTTGTTTTTTTTCTTGTTTCACTCCTTATCCTTTCATGTAGTAAGGATAGTGACCTACTTTTAGATGCATTATTAAATCAACCCGAATCAATAGTTAATGAGCAAGAAAAAAAGAATGATTCTATTGTAAAACCCGTTGAAGAAGAGAAAGAGTCTCCTATACCTAGCGTAATCTTTGAAAATAGAATTCATGTTTTTAATGTTCTCCAAGATGCGCATTTACAAAGCGGAAAGGGTTACAATCAAGATATTGTAAGACTACAGGAAGACTTCAGAACCAGCTACTTAATGTTTGACTTAAGCCCCATTGACTCCATTTCTGGAATCATTGTAAATGCTACCTTAAAATTCACTATAAACAGTGATGATGGTAATGGTCAAATTATAATAAATAAAGCAGAACTTAATGAATGGAATGAAGACAATTTATCCATTGAAACTGCTCCTAAGGCAGCAAATAAATTAGGTGAAATTACGAAAGAATATAAAGTTGGAGTTACTCAAACAATTGAATTGGACCCGCAAAAACTATCTAACGAAAAGTTCACAATTATTTTAAATCATAAACAAGGAAATGACCTTGCCTTTGCATCCAAAGAACATCCTTCAAAAACTGGATCCAAATTAGAGGTAGAGTACATGGTTCCTTCTGGCACCAAGGAAATTGTTATACCTGAAATTGATACAACTCCTTCTCCGGACAACCAAAACAACCCAAATGAAAATTCAGCCCCAATTTCAGTAGCAGATGCTACTCCCACAAGTGGA
The DNA here is from genome assembly GCA_947493885.1 of uncultured Maribacter sp. Classification (GTDB taxonomy): domain Bacteria; phylum Bacteroidota; class Bacteroidia; order Flavobacteriales; family Flavobacteriaceae; genus Maribacter_B. The sequence goes on along the minus strand of CANLTE010000010.1, from coordinate 70,680 downwards.
GGATTCCCTTTAGAAGTAGACTTTACCGGAGGAAATTCTTCAGACGACAAGCAAATAGATAAGTATCACTGGGAGTTTATTGATGGAGAAACAAGTAACGAACCTAATCCTACTTATACCTTTGACCAAGTAGGAACTTATGACGTTGTATTAACCACTACGGACTCTGATGGTCTAACCAGTACAGATACAGTCACTATAGTTGTTACAGAAAAAAACAATGAAGCTCCTGTTGCGAAGGTAACCGCAAATCCAACACTTGGTATAGCACCATTAGAAGTTCAATTCATCGGAAACACATCTACAGATGACCATTCTGTGGCAAGCTATTACTATGATTTTAAAGATGGCTCCACTACCTCAAACTCCAATCCTTCTCATTCTTTTACGGAACCTGGTACTTATGAGGTATTATTCACAGTTAAAGACGAAAATGGTCTTGAAGACTCCAAAAACATAACTATAACAGTTGCTGCACCTGAACAAAATGAAGCCCCAAAGGCTGTAGCCACAGCTTCACAAACAAGCGGAGAAGCTCCATTAGAAATTCAATTCTTAGGCCAAAACTCAACAGATGATAATGAAATAGTTAGCTATTTGTGGGATTTTAAAGATGGTTCTACCACTTCAAATATAAATCCATCGCATACGTTTTCCAATGTAGGAGTTTATGATGTAGAACTAACCGTAACGGATGTAAAAGGGCTAAAGGATACTCAAATAATAACCATAACCATCACTACAGAAACCAACAATACTCCAACTCCTAACATCCCCAATGGTTTCTATGTTACTCCTACTGGTAATTCAAGCAACAATGGTTTATCAGAAACAAATGCCTGGAGTCTAGAGTATGCCTTTCAAAGAGCTGGACCTGGAGATATTATATATATTAAATCAGGTATTTATTCTAATCCAGAATTGATTACTTATCGTTCTGGAAACTTCTCTAGCCCCATTAAATTTATTGGCTATAAAAATACTCCTGGAGATATTATAGTGAATCAAAATTATAATTTTAATTACGGAGACCAACTTGACTCAAATAAAATGCCTCTAATTAGAGGTAGCTCTTTTAATTCAGGAACAGGAATCTCAATCCAAAATAGTTTTATAGAAATAAGTAACATACAAATTACTAATTTCTTGACTGGGATAAATTCATCTCAAAGTAATGTAAAACTTAGTAACGTAATAGTTACCAATATAGGGGAACAAAATCATAATGGGAGTCAAGGAGGAAGAGCCATTCAAATTTATGGAAATAACTCTAGTGTCCAAGATTGCTTTATTTTAAACGCTAACGCTGAGGGTATCAACATTAAAGGAGGTAACAACTGCATTATAAGAAGAACAAAAGTTTATTCAGATAACAAATCAAATCCTGGTGGATACTATATCGCAATAACATTCGGCGGAAGCAACAACATAATTGAAGATTGTTTAATATATAGAGATAAAGACGCTGACCTACATAGAGGTCATGGTTTTATTATGAAAGATAAAGCTTCCAATAACATTGTGAGAAGAAGTAAAGCATATAATACTGGGATTGAAGTTAATTTTTCGGGAGTACATGACAACACATTTGATGATATACAAATCTATGGTAGCGCTTCCCAAGATTCAGGTGAATTTTCTTCTGGAATAAGAGTTTTAAATGGTGCGCATAATAACACTTTTAAAAATATTTATATTGAAAACAGTCTTTACCCTTTTAATTTTCATGATTTTAACGATGGTTTTGCAAATCCAGATGGAGACAGAGATGAAATGCAAGGAGGAAACTACAACAAATTCATAAATATTGTTACTGACAGAAGTAATTCGGTAATTCTTTGCAATACAAAAGATACACCAATAGGTCAAAGTACAAGTACAGGAAATTCTTGGGAAAACTGTACATTCTCTAACGTAGCATCAATCCCGTTTTACTCAAACCATATTACTTCAGGGTTTTCTTTCTCTGATTGTACCTTTAAAAATATTGAAGGAGATCAGTTATCTCAAACCGAAAATGGTCTTGGTAGTTGGAATGCATCTTATGTTAACTGTATTTTTACAAATGTTGATTTTCAAATTCCTAATTAAATTTAGCATTGTTAAGTCATTTTTCAAACAAACAAACATCAGTCTACCGCAAATGATTTTGTTTTTTCCTAGTTTTGATTTTGTCTTATTTTAACGAATATATTAATTCACTTATCCTATTAATTAATATACTTGAATTATATTGCGAACCTTTGTTCCTTCATAGTTACTAAATAATAAAATATCTATTCCAATATAAATGTTCAAAAAACTTTTACAAGTAAAAAATAATGAAGGTTTTATAAGATATTTCAAAAATACCTCATGGGTTTTTGGAGAAAAAATTCTTCAAATTATATCTTCTTTATTTGTCGGCGTATGGGTTGCTAGATATTTGGGGCCTGAAAATCTTGGTATTTTAAGCTACGCTCAGAGCTTTGTAGCTATATTCCTAGCCTTTTCAACTCTTGGACTGAATGGAATATTGGTAAGAGAACTTGTGAAAAATGATGCTGATAAAAATTTACTTTTGGGAACTTCATTTTTGCTTCAAACAATGGGTTCCACCATCTTAATAATTCTACTAATGGTAGGTATAAACTTTTCCAATAATGATTCTTTCACTAACAAAATAATTATTTTGTTAGGAAGCGTAACTTTTTTTCAAAGTTTTGGGGTAATTACATCATATTACCAAAGTATTGTTAAAAGTAAATATGTAGTTATAGGTAGTGCTGTTGGGCTACTAATTTCTTCAACGCTTAAAATCATATTGATACTTACCCATGCTCCATTGATAAAATTTGTATATGTTATTTTTTCCGATAGCATAGTAATAGCGCTTGGATTGATATATGTGTATACAAAAGGAACTCAATCTATCTTTAAATGGTCTTTTTCCTTAAAAAAGGCTAAAAATTTATTACGAGATAGTTGGCCATTAATCTTAAGCGGAATTATTGTTTCTATTTATATGAAAATAGATCAGGTTATGATAAAAGAAATGATGAACAATCAATCTGTAGGTCAATATGCTGCAGCAGTAAGGCTAAGTGAAGCATGGTATTTTATACCTTCTGTTATTAGCAGTTCTTTACTCCCCGCTATAGTAAATGCAAAAAAACACAGCCAAGAATTATTTTACAATAGGTTGCAAAAATTGTATGATTTAATGGTTTGGGTATCACTTGCTATTGCAATACCAATGACATTTTTAAGCGACTGGGTAATTGAAATTCTTTACGGAAACGAATTCTATCTTTCAGGTCAAGTACTTAGCGTTCATATTTGGGCAGGAATATTTGTTTTTCTAGGTGTTTCTAGAGAAGGCTGGGTGTTAAGCGAAAACCTTCAAAGATACACAAGCTTATACCTTGGAATAGGAATGGTATCAAACGTTATTCTTAATTTTATTTTAATCCCAATTTATGGAGTTATTGGGGCTGCTATAGCTACTCTGTTATCTCAATCTATATCGGTTCTTTTTGCTCCTTTATTCTTTAAACCAACAAGAATATCATTTTATATGATGATAAAATCTCTTAGCTTTTATTCCCTTATTAAAAACAACAAATTAAAAAATGATTAGCAGGTTAAAAAATATATTTAAAAGCAGTTCATTATTTTCAAAACTTTATATCAAGTTACATTTAGTTAAAACTAAAAAAGTAGAAAATAAAGTATTAAAGAGACTTAAATCAATTGAAAAACTAGGTGAATCAGAAGTTTACACATTACAAAGTAATATGTTAATTAATATGCTTGATTATGCCTATAAAAACACATCATATTATAAGGAAATTTTCGACAAAAAAGGTATTTCAACAAAAGATTTAAACGACTTCCGAAAAATTCCTTTTTTGGATAAAAAAATAATAAAAGAAAATACTAACAAGCTTTTAAGCAAAGAGTTTAATATCTCAGAATTAGGAAAAAGAAACACTGGCGGTAGTACAGGACAGCCTTTAGAATTTTATTGTAACACACATGCTGGTTTATTAGATTATGGACATCATGCCTATTTATATTCACTAATGGGACATAAAAAAGATGATATTATATTAAGTTGTGGCGGTATTGAAATAAAAAACAAACTAAGAAGTAAAAACATTTATTGGTTAGAAAACAATAAAGGTAATTTATTTGGAGACTATAGATTTTCTGTATTGTATTTGACAGACGAGAATATAAAATTTTATATTGAAAAATTGCTTGAAATAAAACCCTCCATCCTAAGAGGATACCCCTCCTTTTTTGACACTTTAGCAAAATATATTATAGAAAATAATGTTCCTATTGACTTTCAAGTAAAAGGTATAAATTTAACCTCAGAAATGTGTACTCCAGAGCAGCGAAAATCAATTGAAAAAGCCTTTTCATCAATGGTGTATTTCGAATATGGTCATAATGAAGTAAGTCTATATTGTTATACAAAAGATAACACTTACGAGTATATTTCTTCCCCAATATATGGGTATATTGAAGTATTAAATGATGACGGAACTAATACAGAAATTGGTGAAGTTGGTAACATAGTTGCTACTGGGTTTAATAATAAGGGTATGCCGTTTATAAGATATAAAACAGGAGATTTAGGTGAATTAACATATCGAAATGGTGGTGTGGTTAAATTTAAATCGATTTACGGAAGAAGTCAGGATTTTATTTTATCTAAAAAAAAGCAAAAAATTTATCTAACCGCTTTAATTTTTGGTCAACACCTTAAAGCTTTTGCCAATATTACCAAATGGCAAATAGAACAAGAAGAAATAGGACTAATCAAAATTAGAATAATCAAAGGAGTTAACTATTCATCTATTGATGAGGAAGAAATTGATGCAAAAATAAAATCCGCAACTGAAATAGATATAATTTTTGATTATGTGGATAGTATTGCGCAAACAAAAAGAGGCAAGCATCTTTTTTTGATTCAAAAAATCAAACTATAACTTACACTTTTCAGAAGGTCAAACCATGAAAAAAAAAGTTTGTTGCATTTTCAATCTTGCCCCTCATTATAGAGAACCCATTTTTAGACAAATGGATAAAGAGCTGGACTGTGATTTTTATTTTGGTGATAAAGTAGAAACCAAAATAAAACTAATGGATTACGAATCTCTAAAAGGATTTAAAAAAATTCTGAAAAATATTAAAATCCCTAATACTGGTTTCGAATGGCAAAAAGGAGCTTGGAAACTTATTTTTAAACCTTACAAATACTATATTATTACTGGATCTCCTGGTTCATTGTCAAATTGGGTTATTCTTTTATTTGCTCTGCTGTTGGGTAAAAAAGTTTATGCATGGACTCATGGATTAAGAGATGAAACAAGTATTGCTAGCAAATACATTGCCACCAACTTTTACAGGCTATGCAACAAGCTTCTTCTATACGGTGAATTCTCCAAGGATTTAATGGTTAAAAAAGGTTTTAAAAAAAACAAGTTAATACCTATTTACAATTCATTAGATTACTCAAACCAAATAAAAATTAGGGCTACTCTTAAAAAAAACACCCTGTACAAAAACCATTTTAAAAATGAATCACCTGTTCTATTATACATCGGCAGAATTCAAAAAACAAAAAAAATAGACCTATTAATAAATGCAATTGCAGAACTAAAAGAGGCTAACATTTTTTTTAATCTTGTTTTAATTGGTTCAGATGTTGAAAATAATGATATACCCAAACTAGTTGATTATTACAATTTAAAAGAAAATGTATGGTTTTACGGGCCTTGTTACAATGAGTCTGAAATAGGCAATCTACTCTATAATGCTGACTTATGCGTTTCTCCTGGTCCTATTGGACTCACTGCCCTTCATGCAGCAACCTATGGACTACCCATTGTTACGAATGATAATTTCCATAAACAAATGCCTGAATTTGAGGTAATCAAAAAAGGCGTTACTGGAGACTTTTTCAAGGAAAACGATTTAGATGATTTAAAGCTAAAAATTAGCTATTGGGCTTCTTTAGACGCTGATAGTCGTAATATTGTTAAAAAGGAAGCCATTAAAGTAATTGATGATAAATATAATCCTGGATATCAAATTCAGTTATTAAAGGAACTTACAAAAGACCAGTTATGAAAATATTATGGGTTGTTAATACAATATTTCCAGATTTTTCTAATGACCTTAACATACCTCCTCCAGTTGTGGGCGGATGGATGTATGGGCTCGCTAAAGATATTTCTAACTCAGGGATAAAGCTTACAGTTGCCACGACAAATACCCAACTTTCAAGTTGTAATAAAAAGATTGAGGGTATTAGATATTATCTACTGAAAGGAGTAAAACACTTTTCTGAATATGATATTACTCTAGAAGAACAATGGAATAAAATAATTAAGGAAGTAACTCCCGATGTTGTACATATTCACGGCGTTGAATATGCTCATGGTTTAGCACTAATAAAAACTCAACCGAAACTAAAGTATGTAATTTCTATTCAGGGTTTACCAAGCGTTATTTATAGACATTACCTGGGAGGTATTACAAAAACCGAAATACTCAAAAATCTTACATTCAGAGATATCGTTAAAAAAGATACACTCCTAAATGCTAAAGACAAATTTAAAAAAAGAAGTGAAAAAATTGAGAATACGTATTTAACGTTAACTTCAAATATTATTGGTAGAACAAAATGGGATTATGATCATGTTAAAGTAAAAAACTCAAATTGTATATACCATTTTTGTAATGAATCACTTCGCGATGAATTTTATACTGAAAAACAATGGTCTCTGAAAAGTATAAAAAAACATAGCATCTTTTTAAGCCAGGCTGGTTACCCCTTAAAAGGCTTACACAAAGTAATAGAGGCGGTTGCTTTAATTAAAAATGATTTTCCTGATATTGAAATTAAAATAGCTGGAGACGACATTACCAATTCAGAAACTTTTCGAGACAAACTAAGGTTAGGTGGTTACGGTCTCTTTATTAAAAAACTAATTAAAAAACACGACCTAACTGAAAATATTAGGTTTTTGGGTTTCATGAATGCGAATCAAATGGTTAATGAATATCTTAATGCCCATATTTTTATTTGCCCATCCAGTATTGAAAATAGTCCAAACTCTTTGGGAGAAGCTCAAATTCTTGGTGTGCCTTCAATTGGATCATACGTGGGCGGTATTCCAGATATGATTGAAAATGAAAAAACTGGAATAATTTATCGGTTTGAAGAAATCGAAATGTTATCACAAGGAATAAAGAAGATATTTCTTGATAAAAAATTTGCTTTGAATATTTCTGAAAATGCAAAAAAAATAGCAAAAGAAAGACATAGCCGAAGTATAAATATGAAAAAAACTATAGATATCTATAATTCAATAGCATCTAACTAACGACGCCTAAATATGAAACAAATGTTTAAATATTTAAAGTCTATTGGTCTGATTGTTTTATCCTTATTGTCGATTTATCTTCTTGACCCCTTCAATTTAGGTTATTTTGCAGGTTATTTGTTGTTTCCAGTAATAATTTTAAAAAAGGATTTTATACTAAAAAACTTAGACTCTGAATTTGCTTTATTATCAATTTTTTCTCTTGTATATGCTTGCTTCTATGCCTTCCAAGCAAGTGAATCCTTAGGAAATCAATTTATTGTAATTTATGGAGTAACGCCTCCTATTCTTTATCTTACTGGAAAATATCTGGGGAAAAATACTAGTTCTGCTAAAACTATTGTATATATCATATTTTGCACTACAATGCTGTTTTCTCTATCTGCGATAATTTCAGTTTTTTTAAACTTTTTAGAAGGAGGGTTTACTCAAAAAGACAGAAATATTCCAATGTTCTGGAACGGAAATACAGTTTCGGCAACTATTATGGGAGCTTACTTAACTTTTAACATGTGCATTCCAGCTCTTCTTATTGGGAAAATTGCATCTAAGAACATTTTTTTTAAAATAATTAGTGTTGTTTTATTTATTGTTTCGTTAATATGTGTTTTAAGAATTGGAAGTAGAACTCAACTTGCTATAGCACTTATCACAAGTTTAATATCTACTATTTATGTTTTTAGAAAGCAAACCTTTAAGCAAAATGTTACCTTAATGTTATTTATAGGTTTTATTTTATTTTTATTTCTCAAAAATATCTCATTTGATGCGGATCAAGATTGGCTTACTACTTTTGCCGACCGTATGAATGACAAAAATAGTAGTATTGCAAGTGGAGGTGGACGTAGTGACAGATGGGTGAAATCTGTAGAATATCTGTTCAAAAAGCCATTAGGGTGGAATTTAAAAGAATTTGGTTATGCCCATAATCTTTGGTTTGACGTTTTAAGAGTTGGTGGTGTTATTTCCTTTGCTTTACTAGTGCTTTATACTATTAAATCTTTTTTTCAAATTAAAAAAATTATAAATACTAATTCAAAAGAGTTATCGTTGAATGTTCTAATATTAATTTATTCTTTAGCTTTCGTCATGATATTCATGGTAGAACCAATTTTCGAAGGAATTTTTTCGCTATTTGTACTATTCTGTCTTTTTAAAGGAATAATTAATAAGTATTATGAAAATCTTGAATTACAACAACTAAAATGAAAATACTTTACGTAAGTAATCTTTGTTCAGAAAAAGTATTTAAATACGTTTTTGACACCTCCATTAATAAACCTGAACAAGCTGATCAAAAATTTCACGGCTTACTAACCAAAGGATTAGGAAAACTTAATAACAAATGTACTATAGAAACGGTTAGTTCTATTCCTGTTATACCGTCCAATCATAAAAGAAAACTTTGGTATGTTAAATCAGAGGTGTTCAATAATATTAAGTATACCTATATTCCCTTTATAAACATTCCAGTAGTTAAAAATTTAGGTGTTTTTTTATATACATTTTTCAAAGTCTTTTTTTGGTCTCTATTTAATATTGGAAAAAAAAGAATGGTTGTATGTGATGCTTTATATGTTACAATAGCCACAGCTTCATCTCTAGCCTGTAAGTTAACATTCACTAAAAATGTTACTATAGTTATGGATTTACCTGGTTTAATGGTAACCAATATTCGGAAAGACACTAAAATTACAAGTTTAGTATACAGAAAAATAATCTCTTGGGTTTTAATAAGGTTTGATGGCTATATATTACTCACCCAACAAATGAATCCTAAGGTTAATCCAAAAAACAAACCTTATATCATAATGGAAGGTTTGGTAGATAGTGGAATGAGAGGGCGAATAAATAATTTAGAGAAAAAAGCAGATGAATTAATAGTCATATACGCAGGAGGTTTATACGAAAAGTATGGTGTAAAAACTTTAATAGACGCTTTTACAATGCTTAATAACTCTAACGCCAGATTGCATATTTACGGTTCTGGAGAAATGGTTGCCAATATGCATAAATATACCAACAAGGATTCCAGAATAATGTATAAAGGCATTGTTCCAAACGCCGTTGTAGTTGAAGACCAACTTAAAGCAACTTTACTCGTAAACCCTAGACCAACCAAAGAAGAGTTTACAAAATATTCTTTTCCTTCGAAAAATATGGAATATATGGTATCCGGAACCCCAACCGTTACCACAAAACTCGCAGGAATGCCTATAGAATATCATGATTTTGTGTTTTTGTTTAATGATGAAACCGTTGAAGGTATGCACAAAACTCTTGAAAATGTACTAAACACTAATCGAGACGAACTTCACAAATTTGGTGAACAAGCCAAACAATTTGTTATCAAAAACAAAAACAATGAAAAACAAGCAGAACGCGTTTTGGAGTTTTATAACTCCAAATTAAAAAAATAAATCATTCTAACATAACTGATTAAACCTTTAGTTTATTAGATCAGTATAATTACTAATTTGCCAGTTCTCACCTTTAAAAAGTTTTACCAACTTCCCTCTTAAATCAAGATTATCCAAATCCACCAACTTCTCTTCATTAAGTGGTAGAATAGCGTGTACCATAATCTCATAATTAACATTGGGCTTAATTCCTGAAAAAATAATATCCTCTACACCACCAAACTTATCAGTACCCCTAGCCCCTCTTAACCGCATATAACCATTTAAAAGCCCTCTATAAATAGCCCTTTTTATATCATTCTTTTCTCCTGTATTCCTAGCTAATCGAATATACTTTATTTTGTATTTTTTAGCTAAATCTAAAATACATTTCGTAATAGAAAACTCAGTATGAATATGGTGATGAGAATCTATATGGCTTGGTATAAAACCAAATTTACTTATAAAACGTTTTAACTGAGCTTCAATTTCTTCATAGACACATTCTTTTGAAAAAACATCTAATTTAAATGCAGTTGCTGAGGATCTTTTATTTATAAATTTTCCATCTAAGCAAAATCTAGGATTTTTCTTAATTTTTTCGGTCAGTGGAATACCTTCTGTTAAGTTTAAATGAATACCAATTGCCTTTTTATCTAGTTTACCTTCTTTAATATACTTAAGAGCATCATTAAATCCTTCTTCAAAATTCACCAAAGTGGTTGTAGAACTTATAAGTCCTTCTTTGAAGGCCATAAATGTAGCTTTATTAATTTCAGGAGAAAACCCAAAATCATCACTATTTATAATAATCATAATATAATTTTATAAAAAAATCTGCAAAAAACAGACAACGCGAAGATAGTCCAAATTATTTTTTAAAATCAATCTCTATAATACTTAATAAGGTATTTAGGGGAACAGTTTTTATAAAATTATTCTGCAGAACAACCGTTAATTTAGCTATTCGTAGTAATATTATTTTGTAACCAGAAATAATATATATCTTTGACTGGATTTTTATAAAAGGGCAAACAAATCAGTACCTAAAAATGAGTGTAGCACTCCTATTTCCTAATAACATTTACACGTCTCCTTATCTAAGATATTATACGCAAATATTGGAAAATTCTAATATACCTTATGATATAATTACTTGGAACAGATCAGGAATTACAGAAGAAAATTGTATTTCATTTAATCAAAATGAAAACAGAAAAACAATCTATTCCAGACTTTCTGGTTTTTTTAAGTATAGAAATTTTGTAATAGAAAAAACAGCAGAAAAAAAATATGATAAGGTTATTGTTTTTTCTTGTCAACTAGGTATACTATTAAGTAGTTTTTTAAATAAAAAATACAAAAACCAATATTTAATAGACATCAGAGACTACTCTAAAATAATTCCATTTTTTAAATCTAGGTTCAAAAAATTACTGTTAGGAGCAAACACCATCTGTATTTCTTCAAATGGTTTTAAAAAGTGGCTTCCAAAAGAAAAAAAATACACCTTAAGTCATAATATAGATATTAGCCTAATAGAAAAAAGGTTAAAAAGTCTAGAAACCGATAAAGTATTTTTCAAATCGGATACCATTTTTGTTGATACTATAGGACAAATTAAAGATTATCATTCTGATAAAAAATTTGTAACTCAATTAATGAATAATGACTCTTTTTACATGAATTTTATTGGGTTTGGTCCAACTTTGGAACCATTAAAAAAATTCTCAATAGAGAACTCTGTTTCAAACATTAATTTTAATGGCCCTTATGAAAAAAATGAAGAAGAAAGTCTACTAGCGAATACTGACTTTATTAATATTCTAATTAGTGATAATAAATTTAACAATGGAGTTACTAGTAATAGACTGTATTTATCAGCATTATTAAATATTCCGTGCATAGTAAATAATCAAACTACTGAACAAAAAAAAATAATTCAAAAATATAAATTCGGAATTATCGTTGATAAGTACGAAGAGTTACCAAACAAATTAATTGATTATAAAGAAAATTTTACTAAAACAGATTTTGTTAATGGTTGTAATTTGTTCTTAAATAAAGTAAAAGAAGATTATCAACAATTTCAAAACAAAATTCAATTTTTTTTAACTGAGAAATAAATAACATGTTTAAAGGAAAAACACTACTCATTACTGGCGGTACAGGATCATTTGGAAACGCTGTTCTAAATCGCTTTTTACAAACAGATATTAAAGAAATTCGCATTTTTTCTCGAGATGAGAAAAAACAGGATGATATGCGTAATACCTTAAAGAATGAAAAGGTAAAATTTTATATTGGAGATGTACGTGACTACAATAGCATTGCAAGAGCAATGATAGGGGTAGATTACGTCTTTCATGCTGCAGCATTAAAGCAAGTACCATCCTGTGAGTTCTTTCCAATTGAGGCTACAAAAACAAATGTATTTGGAACCCAAAATACAATTGATGCTGCTGTTGCTGCTAACGTAAAAAAAATTATTTGTTTAAGTACAGATAAAGCTGCTTACCCAATTAATGCCATGGGTATAAGTAAAGCATTAATGGAAAAAGTTGCTGTAGCAGCTTCTAGAAATATTCCTGAAAATAAAACAACTGTGTGTTTAACAAGATATGGTAATGTAATGGCTTCTAGGGGGTCTGTTATTCCTTTATTTGTAAAGCAAATTGAAGAAAAAACACCATTAACAGTTACTGATCCAAATATGACACGTTTTTTAATGTCTTTAGAAGATGCTGTTGATTTAGTACTATTTGCTTTTGAACACGGTAATCAAGGTGACTTATTTGTAAACAAAGCTCCAGCAAGCACTATTGGTGATTTGGCGGAAGCGGTGAAAAACATCTTTAATGCCGATAATGAAGTTAAAGTTATTGGTACAAGGCACGGAGAAAAACTATATGAAACGTTATGTACTCGTGAAGAAATGCAAAAAGCTGAAGATATGGGAGAATTCTATAGAATCCCTGCAGATAATCGCGATTTAAATTATGGACGTTATTTCTCAGAAGGAGAAACCGATATTAGTGCAATTGAAGATTACCACTCTCATAACACCACCCAATTAACAAATGAAGAGTTGAAACAAACACTGTTAAATTTAGATTTTATAAAAGAAAATCTATAATGAAAACCACCTTAATTCAAGGAAATAGTTTTTCAGATAACAGAGGCAAACTATTGTTTTTTAACTCTTTTGACATGAAAGAAATCGTTAGGTTTTATCAAATACAACCTAGCGATTCTGAATTTATAAGAGGTTGGCAAGCACATAAAGAAGAAAAAAAATGGTTTCATTGCTCAAAAGGAAGTTTTACAATTAACCTAGTTCAGGTCGACAATTTTGAAAACCCAAATGCTAATTTAATTTCAGAAACCTTTGTTTTAAAAAGTAATGAGCCTCAAATTTTAGCAATTCCTAAAGGATATGCTACCGCGTTTAAAGCTGTAGACAATAACTCAGAGCTTATTGTTTACTCAAATTTCACCTTAGAGCAATCTAAGAATGATGATTTTAGATTTTCTTTGGACACCTTTAAATCAAAATGGTAAAACCATTATAAAAATATTATGAAAAAAGTAGGAATAACAGGTCAGGCAGGTTTTGTTGGAAACCATTTGTACACTACCCTTTCCTTAGATGATACAGTAAAATTAATTCCATTTGAGAGATCTTTTTTTGAAGACGCTTCAAAAATGGATGAATTTGTTAAGCAATGTGATGTAATAGTTCACCTTGCCGCAATGAACCGACACGAAGATCAAAATGTAATTTATAATACCAATTTAGCACTTGTAGACAAACTTGTTTCAAGTTGTGAAAATGCTGAAGTTAAACCTCATATCATTTTTTCTTCCTCATCTCAAGAGGAAAAAGACAATCTGTACGGAAAATCAAAAAAAGAAGGAAAAGAAAAATTTAAAAATTGGGCATCTAAAAACAACGCCAAATTTACTTCTCTAATGATTCCTAACGTTTTTGGACCTTTTGGTAAGCCAAATTACAATTCAGTAGTAGCCACATTTTGCCACAAAGTTGCTAATAATGAAGAACCTACTATATTAAATGACGGAGAAGTTGGTCTTATATACATTAATGAATTGGTGCAAATTTTTATTGATGCTGTTAAAAATGAAGAACAAAAGGTTTCTGAAATTAAAATAAATCCTAATCACTTTAAAAAGGTTTCAGAAATATTAGCATTACTTATCCGATATAAAAAAGACTATATGGGTAATGGCATTTTTCCAAGTTTAGAAGACCCTTTCGAAAAGGCGCTTTTTAACACCTTCCGTTGTTATGTTCCTATTGAACATTATCCAGTAAAATTCACGAAACATACAGATCCACGTGGAAGTTTCGTTGAAATTGCAAGAACTGAAACAAGTGGTCAATTTTCTTTCTCCACAACAGTTCCTGGAATTACAAGAGGAAATCATTTTCATACCAGAAAAGCTGAGAGATTTGCCGTAATCAGCGGAAAAGCATTAATACAATTAAGAAAAATAGGAACCAATGAAGTTATTAGCTATGAATTAGATGGTAACGAACCCGCTTATGTGGATATGCCAATTTGGTATACTCATAATATTAAAAATATAGGTGACGAAGAATTAATTACCTTGTTCTGGATAAATGAACCCTATAATCCAGAAGATGCTGACACCTATTTTGAAAACGTATAACTAAACACAAATCACCAAAATAAATATTTTGAAAAAATTAAAAGTTTTTACAGTTGTTGGAACTAGACCCGAAATAATTAGACTTGCTTGCGTTTTAAATGCTTTGGACGCAAATGAAGCCATTGACCATACCTTAGTTCATACAGGTCAAAATTATGACTATGAATTAAATGAAATCTTTTTCGAAGATTTAGGAATAAGAAAACCTGATCACTTCTTAAATGCTGCAGGAAAAAATGCGACGGAAACGGTTGGTAATATTTTAATTAAAATAGATCCTCTTTTAGAAAAAATTCAACCTGACGCTTTTTTAGTCTTAGGTGATACTAATTCATGCTTATGTGCGATACCTGCCAAAAAGCGAAAAATACCTGTTTTTCACATGGAAGCCGGTAACCGTTGTTTTGATCAACGAGTACCTGAAGAAACCAATAGAAAAATTGTTGACCATGTAGCTGACGTTAATCTTACCTATAGTGATATTGCAAGAGAATATCTTTTAAGAGAAGGGTTACCCGCAGATAGAGTTATTAAAACGGGCAGCCCCATGTTTGAAGTTTTAAATCAATTTAAAGCTAAAATTGAAGCTTCTGATGTTTTGGAAAAATTAGGACTAGAAAAAGAAAAATTCTTTGTAGTGTCATCTCACAGAGAAGAAAACATAAGTAATCCTAAAAATTTCGAGGGATTAATCACTTCATTAAATCAAATCGCAGAAAAATACGATTATCCAGTGATTGTTTCTACTCACCCAAGAACCCGTAATATGTTGAATGCAACAAATGTTAAAACGCATAAAAACATTCAACTTTTAAAACCTCTAGGTTTTTCAGATTACAACGCATTACAATATCATTCATTCGCTGTTTTATCAGATAGTGGAACTATTTCAGAAGAATCATCTATCCTAAACTTTAGGGCTCTAAATATTAGAGACGCTCACGAGCGTCCTGAAGCTATGGAAGAAGCATCTGTAATGATGGTTGGGATGAATCCTGAAAGAATTATGCAGGCTCTAGCTGCTCTGGAAATCCAGAAAAGAAATCCTGAAAGAAATTTTAGACCTGTAGCAGATTACTCCATGCCTAATGTAAGTGAAAAAGTGGTTCGTATAATAATTTCTTATGTAGACTATATTAATCGTGTAGCTTGGTCTAAACACTAAAGTCATGAGAGTAATTTTTTTAGGGCTTGCTTTTCCAAACATGAGTAAAAGCAAATATCTTTATACAGAACTTGTTTCTGAATTTCATAGAAATGGTCATGATATTTTAGCTGTGGCGCCTGCTTATGATTCTAATATTACAGGATTACAAATTGAAGACGGCGTTAAGGTACTAAGAGTAAAAACATTAAAACTTTTTAAGGTTGGCTTCATTCAAAAAGGAATGGCTAACCTTATGTTACCAAATCAATATAAAAAAGCATTAATTGATGCTAAAATTGATTTAAATTTTGATTTAATAATTACCCCTACTCCACCAATTACACTTTACAAGGTGGTTTCTTGGCTAAAAAAGAAATCAAAGGGAAAGGTATACTTAATTTTAAGAGATATCTTTCCGCAAAACGCTGTTGATTTGGGCATCATGAAACAAAAAGGTCTCTTTCATGCTTACTTTAGAAAAAAGGAAAAACAGCTTTATCAAAAGTCGGATAGCATTGGTTGTATGTCAGAAGGAAATATCTCCTATGTAAAAAAACACAATCCATATATTGATTCAAGTAAACTCCATATCTTACCCAATTGGGGTGGTATTTTACCATTAGATGACCAAACTACCGTCAAAGATTTAAGACAAAAAGAGGGATGGGAAGATAAATTTATACTTGTTTTTGGCGGAAATATAGGTTTGCCCCAAAAAATGGAAAATATTGTAAACTTAGCTGAGGCATGTACTGATATTCCTAATGTTTTATTTCTTATTTACGGAAACGGTAATGAAAGAGAAAATTTGGAGAATTTACTTCAGGAAAAAAATCTCCCCAACATTGAACTTCGTGATGGTTTATCCCATAACGAATATTTTAAAATACTTCAGATAGCGGATGTTGGATTAATTTCTTTAAGTGAAAAATTCACAATTCCAAACATACCTTCAAAAGCACTATCCTACTACAACACTAAAAAGCCAATTTTAGCTTCTTTAGATAAAAACACAGATTTTGGAAATATTTTGGAAAAACTAAATGTTGGTTTATGGGCTCAGGCGGGAGACACTAAAGCACTAAAAAAACAACTTTTAGAACTTTATAATAATCCAGAATTAAGAAAACAAATGGGCGAAAACGGATATGAATATATGAGAAGTAATTTATCTTCAAAAGACGCTTATCTGACTATAATTAAACATATTAATTAAAATAAACCCTTAAACATTAAACTTAACCAGTTAATGTTGCATTTTATCTAGGATATAAACACAATTAAAATTTTAGTAATAATTTGTGATAGTTTTCTGGTAGATTATATAAAAAATGTATAAAAACTTTTTAAAAAGAATTCTAGACATCCTAATGTCTTTATCTATTTTAATACTAGTAAGTCCTATTTTTATAGTGGTATATGTTTTACTTGTTTTAGCTAACAAAGGCGATGCGTTTTTTGTTCAACAACGACCAGGTAAAAACGAAAAGATTTTTAAAATAATGAAATTTAAATCCATGAATGATAAAAAAGACATTAATGGAAATCTTTTACCAGATGCAGAAAGAATTACTAAAGTTGGGCAATTCGTTCGAAAAACATCTCTGGATGAAATCCCACAATTAATAAATGTATTAAAAGGTGACATGTCCATGATTGGACCTCGCCCTCTTTTAGTTTCCTATCTACCTTTGTACAATGAAAAACAAAAGCAAAGACACCATGTAAGACCAGGAATTACTGGATGGGCTCAAGTAAATGGCAGAAATGCTATTGCATGGGAAAAAAAGTTTGAATTAGATGTGTGGTACGTAAAGAACTACTCATTTTTAGTAGATATTAAAATATTATGGTTAACCTTTTTAAAGGTTATTAAAAGAGATGGTATTTCCTCCGATACTAGCGCAACAATGGAATTTTTCACAGGTAATTAAAACAAACTATGAAATTAAGTTTTATTATTCCGTGCTACAACATGGAGAAGTACCTTCCAAAATGTTTGGATAGCTTGCTCGCACAGGATTTTCCAAAAGAGCAGTTTGAAATTATTATAGTTAATGATGAGTCAAAAGATAGCACATTAGCTATAGCCAATACATATGCTAATGAAAATAGCAATGTAAAAGTTATAGATAAAAAAAATGCGGGAGTTGGTGCTGCCAGAAACTCCGGTTTTGATGTAGCTATTGGAAAATATTTATATTTTCTTGACCCAGATGATTACCTTGCCAAAAATGTTTTAACCACAATTTACAATCTTGCTAACAACAATGATTTAAATATCCTGTCTTTCAATAGTGTTGAAGTCTATGATGACCATAACAATAATTCATCTAACCTAGAAAAATTTTCGCAAGAAATTAAAATAGAAGATGGTATAACCTATATTTCTAACAAAAAATATCATAATGAGATTTGGTGGTACATTATCAATAGAGAATTCATGCTATCCACAGGAATTCGTTTTATTGAAGGAAAATGGATGGAAGATGCCATTTTAACCACCGAATTGTTTTGCGTGGCAAAAAAAATGGCTCATGTAGATTTAGATGCACACAGATATCGAATTCTTCCAACTTCCGCCATGAGAAATAAAAGCCCTGAACATTATAAAAAGGTTATATTTGACAACGCAAATGCGGCTCATGTTTTTCATGGATTAATTAGTAGTGTACCAAAAAACCATAAAAACGCCAGTAAGTGTATTCAAAGGTTAAAAACAAGACAACAATCGTTTGTGTTTTTTTTGCTGGTACGCTTAATGAAATCAGACATTTCAATAAAGAAAATCCCTGAGATGCTTAGTGGTTTTGAAAAAGTTGATGCCTATCCATTAAACAAATTCTTAGGCAAGGATTACCACGGGCCTTTATATGCGATATCGGTTTTTATTTTTAACAGAAAGCCTTTAATTAATCCATTTATTAAAGTCTTTAGAACGTTTTATAATATAGTTAAATGAATATTTTAATATCATCTGCAGGTAGAAGAGTTTCACTAGTAAGGGCTTTTCAAAAAGAGTTAAAAAAAGTTGCTCCCGAAGCTAAAGTATATGCCGCAGATGCTAATCCCGTTTTATCCGCCGCTTGTCAAGTTGCTGATGGAAATTTTAAAGTTCCTAGGTTAGATAGTGCTGATTACCTTTCTTTTTTAATAAAAAAATGTAAAGAGTTAAACATTAAATTAATTATCCCTACGATAGATACTGAACTGCTTTTATTAGCAAAAAACAAAAAACTACTTCTACAAAAAGGAATACAGCCAATTATTGCTTCTGAAAATTTTGTTCAAAAATGTCGAGACAAAAGACAAATACACGAGTTTTTTGATGATAAAGGTGTTAATATTGCAAAAGAGTATAAAAAAGATAACTACAAACTTCCGCTATTTATAAAACCTATTGATGGCAGCAGAAGTGTAGACACCTATTTAATTAGAACTAAAGATGATTTAACGGATTATCATTTTAACAATGATAAACTCATGTTTCTGGAATATATAGACCATCAGCTCCATGACGAGTTTACATGTGATTTGTATTACGACAAAAATCATACGTTAAAATGCGCAGTACCAAGAAAGCGAGTTGAAGTTAGAGACGGAGAGGTGTATAAAGCACTTACTAGACATAATGAATTGGTTGAGTATATAAAAGAAAAATTAAGTTATATTGATGGAGCCGTTGGGTGTATTACTGCTCAATTTTTCAAACATAAAACTAAAAATAGTGTATACGCAATTGAGATTAATCCTAGATTCGGAGGAGGATATCCGCTCTCCTATTTAGCAGGAGCAAATTTTCCTAAATGGATTATAGCTGAGTATTTGTTAGACCAAAAAATTGATGAGCAATTTGATTGTTGGGAAGATAATTTGTTAATGATTAGATATGATGATGAAATACTAGTTCATGGATATCAAGATTAACAGTTCTACAGTTATTGTTTTTGACTTAGACGATACGTTATACAACGAAATAGAATACTTAAAATCTGCCTACAAAGAAATTGCCATTAAGCTAGAGAGCGATGATTGGATGCCCTTGTATGCTAGAATTTTTTCGCTATATCGTTCAAATGAAAACGTTTTCGAATTTCTATCCAAAACATATGAAATCAGCATAAAAGATTTAATAGACTTGTACAGAAACCACAAGCCTAATATCTCGTTATTTGACAACGTACTTACCATAATTAAACAAATAAAAGCTAAAAAAGGTAAAGTTTGCATAATAACCGATGGAAGAAAAACTACTCAGCTAAACAAAATTACTTCACTGAACCTGTCAAATGTCATAAACGAAGTCGTAATTTCTGAAGAAATTGGTACCGAAAAACCGTGTCAAGAAAATTACTTGGCCATTGAAAAAAAATTTAAGGATTGTAATTATTACTATATAGCAGATAATCTTAAAAAAGATTTTATAGCGCCAAACAAATTAGGATGGAGTACTATAGCTTTATTGGACAATGGTCTTAACATTCATAGTAACTCTCATCTGTTTACTGAGGAAAAATATATGCCTCAAAAGTTTATTTCGTCATATAATGAAGTAAATATTGTTTAGGTAATACCGTTTGTAGTAATAATTAGTAGTACTTCTTTAGAATGACAACTATTATTACTAAAAAAAAAGCATGGTGCAACCTAATAGATCAGTGTAAAAACGCTGACTTCTATCATACTTTCGATTATCATCAACTATCCAAATCCGTAAATGAAACTCCAATTTTAATACAATACAAGGAGAGCAACAAAATAATTGGGTTACCATTATTACTGCGAAAAATCAAAAATACTGAGTATTTTGACGCCACCTCAGTTTATGGATATTCAGGACCAGTTACGGTTAATATTGATACTAGTTTTGACAATACTAAATTCAAAAATGAGTTAAACAAATTGTTATTTGAGCAAAAAATAATAACTGTTTTCTCTAGACTAAATCCATTTATTTCGCATCAAGAAGTGGTTTTAAAAAATATTGGTGCTATTCATAATTCGGGGAAAATTGTAAATATTGATCTAACAAAAAACCTTAATGATCAAAAAAAAGACTACAGCAAAAGGTATAAGACCTATATAAATAAATCTAGAAAACTTTGTTCCCTCAAAAAGACAAATTCCAGAGAGGATATTATTGAATTCGTCAACATATATCACGCTAACATGAAAAGAGTAAATGCCACTGCGGATTACTTTTTTCCAAAGGAATATTTTTTTGCTTTTTTTGACAGTACCTCTTTTAAAACAGAATTACTACTAGCTATTGACAAATTTTCTAAAGAAATCATTGCTGGAGCAATGTTCATTAAAAAAAATAAGGTTATCCAGTATCATCTATCAGGTGCTAAGGAAAATTATCTGGAATACAACGCTATTAAACTGTTAATAGATGAGATGAGGCTAAGCGCTTCCTCTGAAAATTTTATATTTTTTAATCTTGGTGGTGGTGTAGGTAACAAAAATGACTCCCTGCTAAAGTTTAAATCTGGTTTTTCAAAGGACTATAAAACCTTCAAGTTATGGAAACATACAATAAATCAAAATTTATATGAAAATTTAGTCTATAACTTACAAACAAAACCTTGTAAATCTAATTTTAAGAATTGTACAGACTTCTTCCCATGTTATAGGTGTAATTTAACGGTAAGCATAAAAAATGAGAATTAAAAGCCCTTTCTCGACAAGTATTTTTACTAATACATGGGTTAAGCACTTTGTATCAAACAATATTGTGAAAACATTTCCTGAATTTAAAGGAATATCTTTTGTGAAATCCAATAAGCTTCCATTATATACTAATGTTGGCAAAACTCATACCAAGGGAGTATATTATCAATTAAATAATGGACCGCTGATCTCTCACAAAAAAAACGTTTATCTAATATATGATGTCCCGCAACATTTTAATATAAAAACTCAAGGAGTTTTAAAACTATTTACTAGCAAACAATATCCTGGTTTTTTAATTCATCTATATAATTATGAAAACTTAAATGATTATTTAATAAAAACCTTTAGAAAAAGTAGTCGATATAAACTAAACAAGTATAAAAAAAGATTGGAACTATGTTTTGATATTGATTACAAGTTTTTTTTTGGTGAAATTTCTAAAAAAGATTATAACTATATTTTCTCCTGCTTTAAAGATTTATTACAAAAGCGTTTTCAAGACAAACAAACCA
This sequence comes from uncultured Maribacter sp., assembly GCA_947493885.1. GTDB lineage: Bacteria > Bacteroidota > Bacteroidia > Flavobacteriales > Flavobacteriaceae > Maribacter_B. The sequence goes on along the minus strand of CANLTE010000010.1, from coordinate 48,869 downwards.
TAAATAACAATTTAAATCCTGAAGAATGGAACTTTTACAATGAAGTAACCTTTCCCCTAATACGTGAAAAAAAAGCCGCTTTATTTGTAATATACTCCAACACCATTCCCGTTGGAATTACACTTATCTATTTTTCAGAGTCAATAATTTTTGATGCTATTACCGTTTTCGATATTGATTATGCTAAATTTCACTTAGGTTCGGTAACCATAATGAAGCTTATTGAATGGGGAATTCAAAACGAGTATAAAATTCTTGATTTTTCCAAAGGCTATTTTGACTACAAAGTAAGATGGAGCAACCTACAATATAAATTTGAATATCAAATTTATTATAATAAAGCTTCAATAATATCTAGTGCAATTGCCATTTATCTTAAAATTTATTTTGACTTCAAGCAATTTTTAAGAACTAAAAAAATAAACCAAAAACTGCATAGAATCACTTATAAATTTAAAAACAAAAGAAGGAGGAAAAAACTATCTATAAAACATGAATTTAGCAATCCTTCGAAGGTTTATGAAACAAATGAAATAACTCACTTAGATTATAACAAAAAAAAATACAGTTTCTTAAAAATTGTCCTTTTTGATTTCTTATATCTAAATCAAGAAAAGTTGTCGGAAACGGAATTATACGTAATAAGCAAAAACAAATATTTAATTAAAAGCTTAAAAAACATTAAAGAGGTATGCATAACCGAAGTTTAGTCTATTAAAGAATTAAACAAAAAAGCTAAAGAAAATAAACCTTTAGCTCTTTTATTATATCTAAAATGCAATCTTAAAACTTAATAACATTCATATCAGATCTTCTATTAAGTCTATGCTTATCTTCTGGGCAATATGTATTATCGTCACACTCATTTAGTAATTTTTCCTCTCCATAAGCTTCAATAACAATTCTAGAAGCGTCTATACCTTTTTTAAGTAAATAGTCTTTTGTTCGTCCTCCCCTTTTCTCGGATAACCACTTATTATATTTAGCTCCACCTCTTGAGTCGGTATGAGCTGTAATTTTAATCTCAATATTAGGTTCTTCTGTTAAAAGTTTAGCAACAGAGTCTAAAGCTTTTTTTGAAGGCTCAGATAAATAAGAAGAGTTTAACTTAAAATAAACCAATCCATATTCCTTAATTTTATTTTCAATGGCTAGTTTCTTTTTACTTATAGCATCTTGTTTTGCTCTTTCAATGGCGGCTAATTTAGCAGCTTCTTTTTCTTTGGCCAATCTATCTGCCAATTCTAGTGCCTCTCTTGCTCTGTTAGCATCAGCAATTGAATCCGCTTTTCGTTGCTGTTCTTTTTCTATAGCTTCTATAAGAGCCAATTTTTCTTTTCCTTTTTTAGACAGACCTTTTTCAATCCCAAACTGATAAACAACACCTGCTGCATGTTGGATATGATTTGTGCCTTTATCACCCATTCTCCATTTTCCTGAAGAACTAAAATCCAATCCCCAATTATCATTAATCCAAGTTCTAAAACCAATTACAGCATTATATGTACCTCTTCCTTGATTACTAGCTTCTGTGTAACCCACACCAACACCAATATAAGGATCAAACCATGCCGTCTGACCTATTAACTTATTTAAGTCATAAGATAGCCTAGCGTCCACTCCAAAGTAATCAGATTCTGTAAGGTTTACAGCTTGATCAATAATTTTACCAACCTTATACTTGTTATAAGTACCAATGGCTTCAATACCCAAACCACTTTTAAAATACCTTCCAATACTTATTCTAGACGGAAAAGCTACAGCATTCCATTGATCTTTAAAATCAAAAAGATTATCAAACACATCACCAGAATCATCTACAAAATTGTAGCCAAGTCCAAAAATCCATGAACTTTCCACTAAACTATCTCTTGAAGTTAATTGTAAATTTTCTTGACCAGAACTTACATTCACACAAAGTACTAAAGCTAGTACATAAAGCGTTTTCATTGTTTTCATAATGCAAAATTAGGGGCTAATAATATATAAAATTAAGAGAATTAAGTCAACACAATAAAAAAAAACCTTAAAAGGCTTTTTTTATCGTTAGAGAGTTGTAAATAAGTTTCTTAGAGAAAATACGCTTCAACACCTTCTCCTTTCATCCTAAAATCTTGCTATTTTATCTATCAGCGTTTTTAAATCTACTACTGTAGGCTCTCTCGTAAATTTCTTCGTATTTAGGTAAAATTTGTAAAATATCAAACTGTTCGGCAATTGACACTGCATTTTTCTTAAAAATGTTTAGATCATTATCGTCTCTTAATATTTTAATTGCATTGGCGGCCATCTCTTCAACATTTCCTACATCGCTTAAGTATCCAGAAACACCATGTTTATTAACCTCTGGAATCCCTCCAGAATTACTTGAAATTACAGGAACCCTGTTTATCATTGCCTCTAAAGCAGCTAATCCAAAACTTTCCGTTTCCGATGGCAGTAAAAACAAGTCAGAAAAACATAATATTTTATCAATTTCATTGCTATTTCCAAGAAAAATCACCTTATCTGATATTCCTAATTGTTCACAAACAAATTCTGCGTTCTCTTTTTCTGGTCCTTCACCTACCATTATTAATTTTGCAGGAATTTCTTCCTGTATTTTATTAAAAATATGAAGCACATCTGGAATACGCTTTACCTTTCTAAAATTACTAATATGGGTAACTATTCTTTCATCATCGTTTGCCATTGAAGTACGTTGACAATCTGTAAAATTTGGACTGTATTTACGTTTATCTATAAAGTTAGAAACTACTTCTATTTCTCCTTTTATATCAAATAAATCTAAAGTTTGTTGCCGTAAACTCTCAGAAACGGATGTAACTACATCTGATTGGTTAATACTGAAAGTAACTGCGGGCTTATAAAAAGGGTGCTTACCAACCAAAGTAATATCGGTTCCATGCAATGTGGTAATCATAGGAACATGAATCCCTTCTTCTTCCAACATTTTTTTTGCCATGTATCCGGCATACGCATGAGGAATTGCATAATGCACATGCAACAAATCTATATCAAAAAGTTTAACTGTATCTACCAATTTACTTGATAAAGCAAGCTCATAAGGCTGGTAATGAAATAATGGATACTCAGGTACATGAACTTCATGAAAATATATATTATTGTTTAAAAGCTCTAACCTTACTGGTTGTTTATAGGTAACAAAATGAACTTCATGACCTCTACTAGCCAAGGCTATACCTAATTCGGTGGCAACAACGCCACTTCCTCCAAAAGTTGGATAACAAACTATTGCTATTTTCATTCGATAAAATTTCTTCGTTTACTAAATAGTTAAGTTGAATTTCCTGTATAGAAATTACAAATCTACCTTTTAATTTAGTATTGAGTCGTAAATGGCTTGTTGAATTCTTGTTCTTAACCCAGATTTAACTAAAAGTGTGTTTGACGCAGTAGGATAAGTTCTATTTGATAAGAAAACGTACACAATTTCTTCTTCTGGATCTGCCCATGTATAGGTCCCTGTAAATCCACTGTGACCAAAACTTTTACGAGAAACACAACCACATGTGGGGCCACTTTCTTCTAGTTGGGGTTTGTCAAAACCTACACCTCTTCTTACTTTTTTATGACAAAAGTAACAGGTGTTAAACTTTTTAATTGTTCGGGAATCAAAAAAACGAGTTCCACCATAAGAGCCTCCCTGAAGATACATTTGCATAATTTTTGCTACATCATTGGCGTTACTAAAAAGTCCGGCATGACCTCCAACTCCACCCTGCATTGCAGCCCCCATATCATGTACATATCCCTGAACAGTTTGATATCTGTAATAAGTATCTTCTTCAGAAGGAACTATTATAGATTTATCATGTTCATCTAAAGGATTATATCTTGTTTTGGTAGCTCCTATAGGCTTATATATAAAATCAAGAGCTAGTTTATCTAATTTATCTTTATAGGTGTCCTCCGCGTATTTTTTCATTACATAATACGCCACATCACTATAACGATATCTATTAGATTTTAAATCTTGCCTTCCGATACGGTTATATATAGAATCTTTATAAGCGTCAGCTAGATACAACCCATCTATAACTTTAGTTGAAAACCCATCTTCCAAGGTATTTCTATAAAACTCTTTAGACGGTTTTTTATTTTTATTTAAAGTCGCCGCATAAAAAGCTATCCATGCTGGCAATCTTCCATAATGTGATAAAGCTTTTAAAACCGTTACATTTTTAATTTCGGTATCAGTGTATTCAGGAATTAATTCCTGAAAAGTACTATTTAAGGCTATTTTATTTTCTTCTTCCATTTTCATAATTATTGGAAGTGTTGCCAAAATTTTTGTTACTGACGCCAAATCGTAAATATGATTTGGTGTAATTTTTTCATTAGAATCGTAAGTAGGTTTACCAAAGCCTTTGTTATATATTATTTTTCCTTTTCTGGCTACCACTACCTGTGCTCCCGGAAACATAAGAGAATCAAGTCCATTTTGGACTAACCTATCTATTTCTTTTAATTTTATAGAACTCATTCCTGTGCGCTCAGGAAAACTATATCCCAGCCTTTTAAGAGTACTCAAGGTTACTTTTGTTCCAACAGGAAATTCATTAGTAATACTTACAGGTAATTCTCCTTTTGCTGGAATGGCTCCAAAAATTAATTGGGCCATTTTTTGTTGAGCCATTTTACTATTTTGATAACCAACAACCACGGCATCTATACCTTTAAAATTCGGGATATCGGATAAAGCGTATGGCTTAGAAAAAGTACATAAAATGGTATTAGAAGTACGCACACCTGCTATTTCTTGCAACCAAAATCGTTCAGTTTTAGTAAATTTATATGGTTTCCACGGACTATCATTGTTTGTATGATGACCAATAATCACTAGATTAAACGCCGAAAGTTTCTTTTTTATGGTGCTAATATCCTTAGCATTTATTGAAGTAACATCTGCATATTTATTCAACTCTTTTACAAAAACTTCATTACTATCATTTCCAAATTTTATGTAGGCGATTTTTTTATTCTCTAATCTTTTAATACCAATTAAATTGAATTTATTTTTAATAACCGTTATAGCGTTTTCAATGGCCTCTTCATATACCAAATCATCATCTAACGAATTTAAATCAGCATATAAATTTTCAATTTTTACACTATTTTTTTTATAAAGCCCTACTTTATATTTTGCAAGAAGTATTTTTTTAACAGAATGCGCCAAGCGCTCCTCTGAAATTTTACCTTTATTATATAATTTTAACAATCTTTTTTTCGCCTGTTCTACGGATGTTGGCATTAATAAAATGTCATTGCCAGCCATAAATGCCATCGTTTCAACTTCACCTTCTTTTCCATAATCCGAAGCTCCTTTCATATTTAGGGCATCAGTAAAAACCAAACCATTAAATCCCATTTCTTCCTTTAAAACTCCAGTAACAATTTGTTCTGAAAGCGATGATGGTAAATTTTGTTTTAATTCTAAATGTGGAACATACAAATGAGCCACCATAATACTACTCACCCCTTCCTGAATGATTTTTTTATATGGATAAAGCTCTATACTGTCTAATCGTTTTCTTTCAAAATTAATGGTTGGTAGAGCTAAATGAGAATCCGTTGCTGTATCACCATGCCCTGGAAAATGTTTTGCACTTGACAAAACACCCGCTCTATGCATTCCCTTAATAAACGAAACTCCTTTCTCTGTAACGTTGTCACGATTTTCGCCAAATGACCTATTTCCTATAATAGGGTTTTTAGGATTTGTGTTAATATCGACATCTGGAGCAAAATTTATATGAACTCCTAATCGTTTCACGTGTAACCCAATTCTATAGCCTACTTTTTCAACAATACTGTTATCTTTAATAGCGCCCAAAGTCATATTCCAAGGAAAAGCATAAGTGGAATCTAATCGCATCGCGAGTCCCCATTCAGCATCCATACCTATTAAAAGTGGAATATTAGAAATGTTCTGAAAAGTATTCGTGAGTTTTGCTTGTTGTATTGGACCTCCTTTAGAAAATATTACTCCACCTATTTTTTGTTCTCTAATAAGTTTTTTCACCCTAGTTACAGCAACTTTACTATCATTTGACGCTATACTTACCATGAACAACTGTCCAAACTTATCTTCAAGCGACATTTTACTATACTGTTCTTCTACCCAATTGTGCTGAGCTAGGCTATCGTTTGTAATTAAAGGATTGGTTTGCGCTTGCGCAGAAAAAAAACAAATAAAAAATATATAGACAGCTATATTAAATCGCATAAAAAAGTGGAGTGTTGGATACCTAAAACGTAAAAGAAAATCAAATCTTGTAGCAATCTACATAAACCTGCTATGCCAACTTTCAGAAGCAGGTACTTCCCAATGTTCTTGATACTCCGATTTATTTGTAACCAGGTTATTAAAAACTATAGTGTTCAGAGAAACCGATTTTTGCTTCGCCATTTTTTTAAAATCGGTTAGTGGTTTGTAAGCTATAAATTCTCCTTGTTTATACGAAACATTCATTTTGTCTAAAAGTAATACGTCGTATTTCTTTTCTAATGTTTGTATAAAGTGAACCGACGCATCAATTGAACAACCTGAAGCCGAATTAAACGATTGATCTATGGCAAGTACAATAAATCTTTTATATTTTACTTCATAGCCTGCTTTTAAATCTGCACCATGTGCTGTCCATTCCTCAATAAAAGCCTCCATATCTTCCTTTATTTGGGATAGCTCTACCTCAGAAAAGGTTCTACTAGCCTGATAAACCCAGACTCTTGCCGTATCAGGCAATGTATTAAAATCTACTAACATTATTTTCTTTTAGAGTTTAAATGAATTGATTTTCAAATCAATTTACAAATCTTCAGCATTTGCAATGAGTTCCGCTACATCTAAAACAGCTATTGAAGATTCTTTTTCTTTTGCTTTAACGCCATCGGTCATCATTGTATTACAGAACGGACAACCAGCTGCCACAATATCAGGTTTAACTTCAATTGCTTCCTCGGTACGTTTTATGTTTATATCTTGTTCTCCTTTTTCAGGCTCCTTAAACATTTGCGCTCCTCCTGCTCCACAACAAAGCCCTTTTGCCTTACAATTTTTCATTTCAACCAACTCCGCATCAAGCTTCTTGATTAAATCACGAGGCGCCTCATAAACGTTATTAGCTCTACCCAAGTAACATGGATCATGATATGTTATTTTTTTCCCTTTGTACGAACCACCATTTAAGGAAATTTTTCCATCCTCCAACAATTGATTTATAAATTGTGTATGGTGAACAACCTCGTAATCACCCCCTAACTCAGGGTATTCATTTTTTAACGTATTAAAGCAATGCGGACATGTAGTAACTATTTTTTTTACTTCATAAGCATTCATTACTTCTATGTTTGTAACTGCTTGCATTTGAAACAAAAACTCATTACCCGCTCTTTTTGCTGGGTCACCTGAACAACTTTCCTCTGTTCCTAAGACTGCAAAGGACACATTAGCTTTGTTTAATATTTTTATAAACGCTTTTGTTATTTTTTTTGCCCTATCGTCAAAACTTCCTGCGCATCCAACCCAAAATAAAACTTCTGGTTGTTGACCCGAGGCAAAAAGTTCTGCCATTGTAGGTACTTTTAATTCGTTTCCCATAGGTCTTTTTTTATTCTTCTTTAGCCCAATTAAGTCTATCCATTTGATTAAATGGCCACGGGGCTCCATTATTTTCAATATTCCCCATCATGTTATTTAAATCTGATGGTGCTGCTGATTGCTCCATTACTAAGTATTGACGCATATCCATAATAATACTTAAAGGATCAATACTAATAGGGCAAGCCTCCACACAAGCATTACATGATGTACAAGCCCATAATTCTTCATGACTTATATAATCTCCTAAAAGCTGCTTACCATCATCTACAAAGTTTCCTTTGTTGGCATCTATATTTTTACCTACTTCCTCTAAACGATCTCTAGTATCCATCATTATCTTTCGCGGAGACAATCTTTTTCCTGTTAAATTAGCAGGGCATTGACTAGTACATCTTCCACATTCCGTGCAAGAATAAGCGTTTAACAACTGTACCCAACTTAAGTCTTGAACATCAGACGCCCCAAATTTTTCAGGAGGAGGAGCATCCTCAGCTGGAGCAGCAAATGGATCCACGGACGGATCCATCATTAGTTTTACCTCTTTGGTAACAGACTCTAAATTTTTAAATTTTCCTTGAGGAGTAATTTTTCCATAATATGTATTAGGAAAAGCCAATAGTATATGTAAATGTTTTGAATAATACAGGTAGTTAAGAAAAAACAATATACCAATAATATGTAACCACCAAGCTGTTCGCTCCACCATTATTAGGCTTGAGACAGATGCTTCATCAAACAACATACTTAAATACCCACTTACGGGAAAAGAACCCACTTTGGTATAATGCTCTGAATCCAACAATTGTAATTGATAATCAGCAGCATTCATGGTCAAAAATAAAACCATTAATACCAATTCTATGTACAAAATTAAATTTCCATCACTTTTGGGCCAACCTTTCATTTCAGGTTTTACAAATCGTTGTAATCGTATAACATTACGTCTAACCCAAAATATAATTACAGATATAATTACCAATAGGGCAAGTATTTCAAATGATGCTATCAAAAAATTATATGCTCCACCTAGAAAAGCAAAAACACGATGCGTTCCAAAAAGTCCATCAATGATGATTTCAAGAACTTCAATATTTATTATAATAAAACCAACGTAAACAATAATATGTAGTAACCCCGCTATTGGTCTAACCACCATTTTTGATTGCCCCAAAGCAATACTTCCCATATTCTTCCATCGTAAAGATTTATTATCACTAACATCAACATCTCTACCAAGTTTTATATTCCTATATAGTTTTTTTACATTTCTTAAAAAAAAGAAAATTCCACATAGTAGAACTATGGCAAATAGGATGTTAGGTATATAATTCATTTACGTTTTATTCATTTTTTTCTGCAGGGTCATTTTCAGGTAATGTATAATCTTTCTGCTTTTTTCCAAAAACCGATACGTTTACATAACGCTTTGGATTAAGTCTAAAGTCTTGCAATAATAAATCTAGTTCCTCAGAAGCGTTGCTAAGATTATCGTAAAGTTCTTTATTATTCATTAAAGCTCCCATTGTACCTTCTCCTCCTTCTATTTTAGTCATTAACTTATCTAGATTTGCAACTGTACTCTCTAAACTAGCCAATGTTCTTCCTAAACCAGCAGTACTAAGAGAGTCTGATAATTTGGCAAAATTACTAGTAAGTGTTTCAAAATTAGTTAACGAACTGTCTAATTTTTTCTCGTTATTTTTTAATAAACGATTAAGCACCGCTCCACTACTCTCTAAACTTACCATTAAATTACTTAATCCTGAAATAGCCTTTTGTAAGTCTTTTTTTGTTTTAGAATCTAATACCTCATTAACATTTAATAAAACCGAATCAGCATCGGTAACAGCAGATTCAAACTTTTTAAACAAAGGTGTTAGTTTTTGTTGAGCAAGCTCCGTTAAACCAGGTCTTGTTAGCGTTATAAGTGTATCTCCGCTTTGTGCTAAATTAGAAGCATCAAAAACAGGTATTATCTGAAGTCCTTTTCCGCCAATTATACCTGTATCATATAACTCAGCCGTACTATTTTTTGAAAAAGAAAATTCGTTATTTACAGAAAAAGTAACAACCAAATTCCCCTTATTATCTAGCCGTCTGATATCATTAACGGATCCTACGGTAAGTCCGTTTATTGAAACAGGTGTTCCAGTTTGAAGCCCTTGTACATGCGGATAAATTGCATATAACGTCTTGCTGTCATCAAAAAGAGGAGAAGACTTTAAATAGCTAAAGCCAAGTATAAATAACAGAACACCTCCAATGACGATAATTCCGGTTTTAATTTCTCTAGATAGTTTCAAACGGATTGTTTTTCTGTTTCTAACAAAATTAGAAATAAATTTTTAGAAGATTCTATTATTGTGAAACGTATTTCAGTGCTTCCTTCACCGGAATACGTTTGCCATCTTTATATGCTACAATATACGATGTTTTATACCCTTTTAAATCTGCATTAGATTTTAACAACTTTGCAGCTTGGTAGGTGTCCACATTACCGTACATATATCTATAAAAATTTTTATGTTGTTCTTTAGATAACTTATTTAATCCATTAAAATTATCGCCATCCAACTCAATTACTTTAACACTGGCCATAATCTGAACTCTAAATTCAATTTTAGAATTTCCCTTTTCTGCAACAGATAGTAGCTTAACAGGTTCTTTTTTGGCCTCCTTATCTTCTACTTTTACAATAGGTTTGCCAGGTTTTTCTTTAACAACAACTGGCTTCACCTCCTCTTTAACAATAACTTCGGTTTTTTCAATTATTTTTTCTTCCCTAGGAATTTTTATTACAGGGACTTCCTGTTTTTCTTCTTTTTTAACTGGTTCAACAACGGCCGGAGCTTCTTCCTTAATCTTAATAGGAGAATTAAAAGTATTGCTCCGAATACCTTCTTTATATTTTAAAATAGCTTTTGCTATAGCAGACCCCATCTCTTTCTGTCCTTTAAAAGAGTTTAAATATTGTCCCTCGGACTTATTTGTTAAGAACCCCGTTTCCACCAAAACACTTGGCATAAAAGTTTGATGCAACACTATGAATCCAGCTTGTTTAACTTTCCTGTCTTTTCGTTTTAAACTTTCAGTAAAGTTATCTTGAATCATTTTTGCTAACGAAATACTCTGATCCAAAAACTCCTCTTGCATAATAGTTAAACCAATTACAGACTCTGGAGAATTAATATCATAATCTGCATATCTAGATTCATAATTATCTTCTAAATATATTACAGAGTTTTCCTTTTTGGCAATTTCAAAATTTTGTTTATTAGCGTGTAAACCCAATACAAATGTCCCTGCACCATGCGCATCTGAACTATGAGAATCGCAATGAACCGAAACAAACAAATCTGCATTTGCTTTATTTGCTATTTCACCACGAACAAACAAATCAATAAAAGTATCATCCTTTCTGGTATAAACTACTTTAATATCCGGATTTTGCTCTAGTATTTTACCAACATTCAAGACTATACTAAGTGCAATGTTTTTTTCTAAATACCCATTTCCCAAATTACCTGGATCATGTCCTCCGTGCCCTGCATCTAGCACAACAACAAAAGGATCAGTATCCTGTTCTCCTTGATTTTCAGAAGCAAGTGTAATAAACGAACAAAAAATAAATGATAAAAAAGTAGTATAAAAAAGTCCAGTATTCATATTAACATTAGCCTTAAAGACCCTAGAAATGGTTAAAATTATTGTAATAGTCTAGTATCGGAACAAAAAATATATGTAGTTTTGACTTCGTAAAAAAAGCTAAACCTTTTACAAAAATAGGATATATAGCATTGCAATCAAATAAACATTTATTTCTTGTCTTTTTAATGCTTGCGATGGGCGTTAATTTTTCTTCTGCCCAAGAAGATAAAGTTGTACCTCTCCCTGCGTATGATGTTGTTGAAGACTCCATTACCGCGCCTATTTTAACACTAAAAGACATTCAAGAGGAAACAGCCCAAGATAGTATTGCATCTGACTCTTTAAACAAAAAACAATCCATTCTTTTAGGAAAAATAACTTACAAAGCGAAAGATTATGTTAAGCTAAGTCAGAGCGACCAAAAAATATACTTATACAACGAAGCCGAAATTAACTACCAAGACACGCAGTTAAAAGCTGGTATAATAATAATGGACTACATAAAAAATGAGGTTTATGCAGGTAGAATAAAGGACTCCTTGGGTAATTATACCCAATTACCTTATTTCAAACAAGGTTCTAATGAAGTAATTCCAGACTCTATTAGATTCAATTTTGACACGCAAAAGGCCTTAATTTGGAACTCTAGAACAGAACAACAGGCAGCCGCAGGAGCTTTGGGTAGTGATGCCATGAAAGTGTACGCAGATATTACTAAAAAAGAAAATGACTCAGTTTACTTTTTAAGCGAAGGCAAATTAACTACCGCGGAAGATACTATTAGCCCTGATTACTATATTAGAGTTCGTAAGGCTAAGTTTGTTCCCAAGAAGAAGGTAATTGCAGGTTTTAGTAATTTATACATTGTTGATGTTCCTACACCCATTTTTTTACCATTTGCTTATTTTCCATTAAGTGTTGGGCGCTCTGCTGGAATTATAATGCCAACATTTGGTAATGAACCCGATAGAGGGTATTTTTTGCAAGATATGGGGTATTACATCCCTATTGGAGAATATGCAGATATGACCCTAATGGGTAGTTTTTATACTAATGGAAGCTACAGCGTTAATACACAATCTATATATACCAAAAGATATAAATACCGTGGAAACATTAATATTAGGTATGAAAATCTAGTGAATAGCCAAAAAGGATTTGATGATTATAGCAGGTCTAGCAACTACAACATACAAATATCACATTCGCAGGACACCAAAGCCAGTCCTAATTCTAGATTCTCTGCTTCGGTAAACTTAGGTAGTAGCCAATATTATCAAAATTCATTACAGCGACAAAACCTACCTAATACACAAAACAATACTTTATCATCATCTATATCATACTCAAAAACTTTTCCTGCATACCCATCGGTAAACATGAGTATTACAGCTACGCATAGTCAACTTACTTCGCAAAATGCTGCCGCAAATAATATACAAATGACATTGCCAACTTTTCAAGCAAGTCTTGAACGTATATTTCCGTTTGCTAAAAGAGATGGTATAAAAAAAGGAGCACTGCAAAACATAAACTTTCAGTATGATGTTAATGCAAGCAACAGTATTTCTACAAATGATGAAGACTTTTTTAAAAGTGAAATGTTTGATAACGCAAGAGTTGGGGCTAGACACCGATTGCCCGTTAGCACAAACTTTAAAGTCGCCAAATACTTAAGTGTTTCTATGGGTGGAAGCTATGAAGATGTGTGGACGCTTGAAACTTTTAGACAAAGTTTTGACATTCAAGAAAATAAAGTTGTAAGAGACACCATTAGTGGTTTTGATCGCTTTAATAAATACAACCTTAGTGCTAGTATAGGAACAACAATTTATGGTACTTTTAATTTTGGTGAAAGCAAAAAAATACAAGCTATTCGCCATGTAATGAGACCATCCATTGGATACGGATGGGCTCCTTCTTTTGAACAATTTTATGATGAATATGAAGGTGCCAATGGTAACCCTGTGCAATATACTCGCTTTCAAGGAACACTTAACGGAGCTCCCAGTTTAAACCGCTCCAATAGTATTACATTTTCACTTGCAAATACCTTAGAAGCAAAAGTACGAGATAAAGACTCTACAGCAACAAAACCTAAAAAAATACCCCTCCTTAGTAATTTTAATATTTCTACAGGCTATAATTTTGAGTCTGATTCTTTAAAACTTAGTCCACTAAATGTAAACGGTGGAACATCTATTTTGGATAACAAAATGTCTATTAACTTTTCAGCTGGTTTAGACCCTTATGCTGTTGATGGTAACGGGCGTAGATTTAATAAATTCAATATAGACAATGGTGGAAGTTTACTACGCTTAACTAGAGCCAATGTAAATGTTGGCTACTCAATAGACAGCGAAACTTTCGGCAAGAAAAAAGAAAAGAAAGAAGAAGATGACGAACCAGATCCTTATGATTACGTAGCTGCGAGTGGAGGTCGTGATGATGATTTATTTGGAAAAGATGATAGTTTTTCCCGACGGGATTTAGAAGACGAAAAACAATCAGACAGCGATGTAGAAAACCCTATCTATGGAACCAAAATTCCATGGAACTTTAGATTTGCATATGCTGCCAATTATTCCAATAGCGCACGGCAAAATGAGTTTAGCAGCCACTCGCTAATGTTTTCTGGTGATATTTCATTATCTCCAAGATGGAAAATTGGAGGATCCTCTGGTTATGATATAAAAAATAAAGGTTTTACATTAACGCAATTACGCTTTGAAAGAGATTTAAAAAGTTTCACTATGCGATTTAATTGGACTCCTTTTGGTCAATTCAAAAGATGGTATTTTTATATAGGAATAAAAAGCTCAATACTTAAGGATCTTAAATGGGAAAACCGAAGTCAACCTATTAGAAGTCAATAATATTCGTAAAATTTACTTGTATGAAAAAAATAGTAAATACCGTGAACGCCCCTGCGCCTATTGGACCATATAATCAAGCTGTTCTAGCAGGTAACACATTATATATTTCGGGTCAAATTCCAATCGACCCTTCAACAGGAGATTTGGTAAGTGGTGACATCAAAAAAGAAACCAGACAGTCTATGGAAAATTTAAAAGCCATTTTGACCGAGGCTGGTTTAACTTTTGAAAATGTGGTGAAAAGTTCTATATTTTTAAGTGATATGAATCAGTTTTCAGCCGTAAACGAAGTTTATGGTGCTTATTTTGACTCCGAAACAGCTCCAGCAAGAGAAACTGTTGAGGTTGCTAATTTACCCAAATTTGTTAATGTTGAAATTTCAATGATAGCAATCCTATAATTAACCTACAAGGTTTTTTGATGAAATTCCACAAGACCTTCAATTGGTCTTTGACGAATTACACCAACAACCAAATCATTGCGCTTCAATACGGATATCAACTCATCCTTTAAATAGAAAGCTATACTACCTACAAAATTAACTGGAACCTTAGTTGCCAACTCAAATTGCATTACATAGTTATTAATAAACTGCTGAAACCCTTTATCAATAACACCTTTACAATATGGATGCTCCTTATTTTCTATCATGAAACGCGCAAAAGTTGCTAAATAGGTATTTGGGTTAGGTTGTTTATAAAGATTATCTTTAATTACATCAGCATCCAAATTATACTCATTGGCAAATTTTATAGCTAAATCTTGAGGAATTTTATTGAAGTAATAATCGCGTATAAGCTTTCTTCCAAAAAAATTACCACTACCATCATCCATTGGAATATAGCCTAACGAAGTTACTTTTTGAAATAATTGATTACCATCATAATAACTACAATTGGACCCTGTACCCAATATACATACTATACCCTGCTCTCCAATTTTTATTGTTGAATAAATTGCCGCATAGGTATCTTCTTTTACTACCGCTTTTGCATTAGGAAAAAAGTCTGAGAAAATATCTTTTAAAAATGTTTTCATGCGATCAGTTCCGCAGCCAGCCCCGTAGAAAAATAACTTAGCAACACTTTCTTTATTTTTTGAAAGTTCAAAATTATTAGCTAATCTATCTTCAATTACTTCCCTGGTTAACACTTCTGGGCTAAGACCTAAAGTTTGTGTAAAAAACAACTGATTACCTTTTTCATCCAAAGCAATCCAATCGGCTTTTGTTGCACCACTATCTACAATTAATATCATATAACAGTATTTAAAAAAGAATCCTGAAAATAAGCAAAATAACTTACTTTCAGGATATCCTTACATAAACAAATATTTATTTTACTATAAGCTATTTACATACTCAGCCAAATCAACTAATTTATTTGAGTAACCAGCCTCATTATCGTACCAAGATATTACCTTAAAGAATTTATTATTCAATTCAATTCCTGCTCCAGCATCAAAAGTACTTGTATTAGCTTCACCAATAAAATCTTGAGAAACTACCAACTCTTCAGTATAACCTAAAATACCTTTTAACTCTCCTTCAGAAGCCTCTTTAAACACCTTCTTGATTTCTTCGTATGAAGTTTCTTTTTCTAAACGAACAGTTAAATCCACTACAGAAACATCAGCCGTAGGAACTCTAAATGCCATACCTGTTAATTTCCCTTCTAATGCAGGAATAACCTTAGTTACAGCTTTTGCTGCACCTGTAGAAGCTGGTATAATATTTAACAATGCACTTCTACCACCTCTCCAGTCTTTTCTAGAAGGTCCGTCAACTGTCATTTGCGTTGCGGTTGTAGCATGAACGGTTGTCATTAATGCTTCCTCAATACCAAAATTATCGTGTAAAACTTTAGCTAAAGGAGCTAAACAGTTAGTTGTACAAGATGCATTTGAAACTATAGTATCAGAAGCTTTAGCTTCTTTATGATTTACTCCCATTACAAACATAGGAGCATCTTTAGAAGGCGCTGAGATAACTACTTTTTTAGCACCACCATCAATATGAGATTGAGCCATTTCTAAAGTTGTAAAAATACCAGTACATTCAGCAACCACATCTGCTCCAACAGCATCCCACTGTAAATTTTTAGGATCTCTTTCTGCTGTAATTCTAATAGTTTTACCATCTACAACTAAGTTTCCATCTTTAATCTCAACAGTACCATTAAATTTACCGTGAACAGAATCGTACTTTAATAAATAAGCCAAGTGCTCTACATCTAGCAAATCATTTACCGCCACCACTTCAACGTTATCACGTTTTACGGCTAAGCGAAAAACCAATCTACCTATTCTTCCGAATCCGTTAATTCCTATTTTTAATTTTGACATTTCTAAACTGTTTATATTAATTAATTTTTATACGGTCATTATATCTGAAACTCTAATGAGTTCCTTATCTATTTTGGTATGCCCCTTAATAGCCTTATCTATTGGCGTTAAAATAAGTTTGTTATCCTGAATACCCACCATTAAACTTGTTCTTCCTTCCAAAAGTGCTTCCACTGCTCTAACTCCCATTCTTGAAGCTAACACACGATCGTAGCACGATGGAGCTCCTCCTCGTTGCATATGTCCTAAAACAGATACTCTAACATCATATATGGGAAGATGTTTTTCTACATATTCTTTAAGTTCAAAAACATTTTTTCCTGTTTTATCACCTTCTGCAACAATTACAATACTAGAAGATTTCCCAGACTCCTTACTACGCCGTAAAGATTCTATTAACCTGTCTAACCCTAAATTTTCTTCTGGAATTAAAATTTCTTCAGCTCCCGCTCCAATACCTGCATTTAGTGCTATGTGCCCTACATCGCGACCCATTACCTCTACAAAAAACAATCTATTGTGCGAACTTGCAGTATCTCTAATTTTATCTATTGCTTCTACAACTGTATTTAAAGCGGTATCAAACCCCAGAGTAAAAGTAGTTCCGAAAATATCATTATCTATAGTTCCTGGAATTCCTATAACTGGAAAGTTGTATTCCTGATTAAAAACCATTGCTCCAGTAAAACTTCCATCACCTCCAATAACAATAAAAGCATCTATTCCTTCTGCTTTTAATTGCTTATATGCCTTTTTTCTACCTTCGGCTGTTCTAAATTCTACACTTCTTGCAGATTTTAAGATAGTACCTCCTTTATTGATAATATTATTTACGCTTCGAGCATCCATTGCTTTAAAGTTGCCTTCAATCATGCCTTCATAACCATGATATATTCCAACGCAATCTACTTCAAGGTAAGCACATGTACGAACTACAGATCTTATGGCTGCGTTCATTCCAGGAGAGTCTCCACCAGAGGTGAAAACTGCTATTTTTTGTATTTTAGCCATCTGATAATTTAAGCCAACAAAAGTAGGAAACTTATTGAAATAAAAGAACTGTTAAAGCCCTTATTTTTAGGCAAAAATATACGAAAACGTTTTCTTAAACAAAACTTTATCTAGATTGTAAAAATGTAACATTTTAATAATCTATAATTTGCAATTTTAAAACGTTTTTTCCTTCGGATAAAACTTTAACAAGCTATCCTTTCCCATAGTAGAAGAAGGCGTTTTACTTTCTATAGGTTTTTTCGGTGGAACACTTTTTTCTTCTTCTTTTTTGCCTAATATTTTACGAAAAAGCTCTCTAAAATTATCAAAATCTACTTCATACGAAATACCTAACCCTTGTGTATAACCCTGATCATCTCCAAGAAACTCCTGAATTTCATTTTCTCGATTAAAAATTTTAGCGCTTAACGTTCCTTCCTCGTTTAGCAATAGCTGAATTTCAACATCGCCCGCAACCACTGTCTCACTACTCCCCCCCACAGGCACTCCTAACCTACCGTTAAAAAGTACTCTATCACTAATTTTTGTTGACACGGTTACCCCAATACGGTCTTCTCTTTGTATATCTGCATTTCTATCAAAACCGCCTTGCTCATATGATAAACCTAAATCATATTTATCATTATCTCCATTTAACACTTTGCTCAAAAGACCCGATGCCGATTGTAATAAATTACCTGTCACTGCCTGCTGATTAAATCCAGCTTGATCACTAACAAAAGAACCTTGAGCCAATAAAAACAGTGCATTTCTTTCTTCAATTATCGGATCTTGAAGACGATATTCTAATTCAGACTTAATAATAGAATTTGTCCCTGGAAAGTCAATTCCAAAAGCAATATCAGGACTTTCAAGCTCTCCAGAAAGATCTATTACAACATCCGTATTTATTCTACGTGTATATCCTGTGTTATCTAACAAAGGCCCTGGATTAGCTGTTAATGAATATATAGCTTGCATATCTAACTGCGCTCCTAATGGATCTCTTTCCCATGTTATTGTTCCCCCAGGTTGCACATTAAAAGTTTTGTTTATGACACCTCCAAATTTATGGTTATACACTCCATTAACAACAACAAACACTCCATACATCTCAAACTTACCCCTGGTATTAATACGCAGCAGCAGAGGCCCCTCTCCCGACCCCCTTAACGAGCTATTTGTTTTTTGATCCGTTACAATTTCCACCACAGCATCTTTGGTGATATCTAAATCAAACTCTAATTCCAATCCTTGAATATCATCTAGCACCCTTTGTGCCTCTATTGACTTAACATCTCCCTTTTCAACAAAATTTATAAAGGAATAATCTCCCACCGAAGCCACATCGCTCAATGGTATTTTTAAAGATGTTCCTCTTGCTGTTTCTCCTTCTACGGTAATAGTAAGCGCCCTAGTAGACCCGAATATTCGTCCAACTCCCTTTAAGTATCCCGAGCCGTAGTATAAATCACCTTCTTCATATTCAGTATCTAAAATTAAAAATCGATTGTTATATGTATCAACATCTAAATCAAGAACCCAATCTTTAAAAAACGAATGTGTTATTGTACCATCCAAAGTTGCTTTTGTATTATGTGCTACATCACTTAACCCAATATTTTCAAAATTGAAAGTTTGCTTACTAAGTCTTACTCTTGAGTTTGGAGCAAAACTATAATTTACATTTAGGTATGGTATTCCTATGCCCGCATTATCAAGCGTTAAAAGGCCATTGATTTCAGGATTATCTATTTTTCCCGTAATTTGTGCACTACCACTTATTTTACCTCTTATATCCCCAATAATACCCTCCCCAAGTGGGTTAAATGGCTCAATATCAAACCTTCTAAAATTGGCTAACAAATTTGCTTCAGGAATTCTACCGGTATTTTTAATATTACCTACAATACCAAGCTTTTCTATGCCATTATCGGTAAGTTGCGAGCTCACAACAAAATCTGTTAAATCCCTATTCCCTACTATCCCGACAGATAAATCTCCCATTCTAATATCATTTACTCCAAAATCATCAACTTTCAAATTTGAAGATGGTAAGTAAATGCCTTCTTTTTGTAGAATGTTTAACGTCCCGTTTACCTCACCTTGAAGTCTTAAACTATCTACCACGGGTGTTATTTTATCCAGAGATACTATTTTAAACTGCAACTCTAAGTCCTTGTACGTAGAGTCTGCCAATTGTCCTTTTAAACGAATTTGTTCTTGCACATCGTTATTCATTACAATTTCACGAATTGTAATACTATCCAATGTTTTGTTTACAATTACTTTGTTTTTATCGTCTCCGTTTTTATTAAGTACCCAAGTATTTCCTTTAATATCAATCTCCGACCTTTTTAATCCTATTACAGATTTGTTTTGATTGTTAAATGTATGATAAAAATTAAGGTTATAACTATCATTATACTTGCTACCTCCTTTAAACTCTGCTCGGAAAAAAAGTGTGTCTTTTAGTGTGGTATTAATAAGATTAAAATCACGAACATCGTAATAGTCCGTAGATAAATCCCCAACTGAAACAAACGTGTTAAACAAGGGGTTTTTGTTATCTATTTTAACCTCTATTTTATCAGCCTCATTTCCGTATGCAATTATACTAGGTGATTTAAAATTTAATCTAAAATCTCCTTCATCAGAATTAATATTCCCCTTAATAAAGGTATTTGGATCAAACTTTACTTCTGGAAAAAAAACGTCGACTATTTTATTATAAATTCTAAAGTTAAACGCCAATGTTTGCCCTTTAGAAATTTTAAAAGGTCTATAATTGGTATATATACTTCCTAATGAGTTTTGAATTAGCCTACCCAACTCTTTGGTTTTAAAATTTCCTTTTAGGTAGCCCGTAATTATATCAGGTGAATTTATCTCTACAGTTCTAATTGAATCATTTTCAAAAGAAGACGAAACCTTAAAATCATCAAAATAGTAGGTATCATTGGCATTTTTATAATTGGTCTTACTAAAGCTAATATCTCCAATGATATTATCCAGAGTATTTCCGGAAACATCCATTACAACATTACCTTTAAAAATAGAAACACTATCTCTTATAAAATTAAGCTTCTTTAAATCGGCATATGCAACATTTGCATTAAAGTTGAAGTTATTTCGCCCTTCTCCAAAATCAGCAAGTCCTTTAAAATTAAACTTAATATTATCATCATCGCTAACCAATAAACCATCAAATAACTGATCTTTTAAGACCCCTGAAACCTTTAAATTCTGATAATCATAATCATTAAAAACAATGGAATACACATCTCCTATTACCTCTGTATTTAGACTTTCTTTTGTAAACCCTTTTCCCTCTACATTAAAATCTAATGATGTTTTTCCTATTTTATCTATTTCAACAAAGCCACCTAAATCAAAATCAATAAGAGACACAAAACCTTTATATGTAACGTCTTCAATTTTGTTTACATTTTCCAAAACAACATCGGTATAACTACTACCAATGGCGGAATTAATATTTACCTTAGCATCAACTGAAGTTTCTGTTATTACCGTATTTCCCAAAACAGTAAACTGGCCTAATTTTGTAAAAGATTTTGGAAGTGATTTTCCTAAAATTTTTGGCATCAGTCCCCTTAATTCGTAATAACTTGATGTAATATTTTTAATCTTAGCATTTAATACAAAAGGCTCCCTACGATTAAACAAATTTTTAAAATTAAAATCTCCTCTTATACCTGTATTATCCGAATTTAAAAAGAGTTTCTCCGCATTTAAATCATTCAATACTCCACTAAATCTAGAAGAAAAAACAACCCTTTTATCAGCTCCAAATTCGTTATAAAGATTATTAACTTCTCCAAGTGATACGGTAGATTCGTTAAACTGAGCATCTACGTTAACCTTATTTAAAAAATTTGCAAAGTCTTTTCTATCATAATCAAAAACAAGACTCCCTTTCAAGTGAGAATTTAGCGTTTGAATACCTAGTGAATCAAAGCGCATTTGCTGTTTTGTATATTTAAAATTGGTTGTAAGTTTTTGAACCTCTAAATTTCTTTGACTACTAAAAGACATTTCTTTTATTCCGGCAGAAACATCTGGCCCAAGAATCTGAAAATCATCAGCATTTATATTTAGTTTTTTAAAATCGAGAATTTTAGTGTTTTCAAAATTCTCATCAACATATTGAAATCTACTTGTCTTAACTTTTACATTTTCAGCATAAAAAAAGAATGGAGGCGTGCCTGGTTTTCTAGGCTTGCCATCATCCAATTTCTCAATAAAAACCTCAAGATTAGTATTTCGCTTTCCTTCGTAGGTTTTTAACTTAAAATGAAGGTCATCAACATCTATTTCTCCAAACTCTAATTTTCCTTTAGTTAAATTTCGAATGCTAACAATGGAAGTTTTTAACCTATCCACATAAAAAAGGGTATCCTTTTGATAATCTTGTATATAAATACTTTTTAATGCAACATCCCAAGAAATTAAGGACAGCCTTACCTTTTCAATTTTAATGTTTGTACCAAACTCTTTGTTAATGGAATCTGTTGCGTAAGTGGCAAAACGAGTCTGCACAACAGGTAAAGACAAAATAATTGTCCCCAAAACACAAATTAGCAAAAACACCAAAAGAGTTCTAACCAGTATTTTTTTTAATTTTTTGATAGTGCCTTATGTTTTACCTTTGTGTTCCAATTTTTATTCCAAAATTAGGATGAAAAATGAAAATGTTTATATTCTTGCTATAGAATCATCGTGCGATGATACTTCAGCTGCCGTTTTACATAACAATCGTGTTCTAAGCAACATTGTCGCCACTCAAAAAATTCATGAGGAATATGGCGGTGTTGTTCCTGAGCTTGCTTCACGTGCACACCAGCAAAATATTGTTCCTGTTGCTCACCAAGCTTTAGCTAAGGCAAATATCGATAAAAAACAGTTATCAGCCATAGCTTTTACACGAGGACCAGGCCTTATGGGGTCGTTATTAGTTGGCACATCTTTTGCAAAATCGCTATCATTAGGATTAAACATTCCTTTGATAGAGGTAAATCACATGCAAGCGCACATTTTGGCACATTTTATTAAGGATGATGCACAAAACGCTCCTGAGTTTCCATTCTTAGCAATGACTATTAGTGGTGGACACACCCAAATTGTTAAGGTTTCTAATTATTTTGATATGAAAATTTTAGGAGAGACTCTGGATGACGCCGTAGGAGAAGCCTTTGACAAAAGCGCGAAATTACTTGGATTACCGTATCCTGGAGGACCATTAATTGACAAATATGCAGCTTTAGGAAATCCTAAAAAATTTCCCTTTCCGAAACCAAAAGTAGAAGGTGTAAATTTTAGTTTTAGTGGACTTAAAACCAGTATCCTTTACTTTATTCAAAGAGAAACGCAAAAAGACCCAGATTTTATTACCAAAAACATTAATGATATCTGTGCTTCAATACAACACACCATTATTCAAATATTAACAGATAAACTAAAAAAAGCTGTTAAACAAACTGAAATAAAACAAGTAGCTATCGGAGGAGGTGTGTCTGCAAATAGTGGTATTAGAACTAAGCTGAAACAAATGGAAAGTTCTCACCAATGGAAAACATTTATTCCTAAATTTGAGTATTGTACGGATAATGCCGCAATGATTGGAATTGTTGGTTATTTAAAATACCTGGAACAACAATTTTCAAATCAAAGCATTACAGCAAAGGCAAGATACGTTATTTAACCTAAACCACTCACCATGTCTTATAATTCCAATATTGAACAACGCATAGATTTTTCGTTGAACACTTTTCCAAAAGATATAAAAGATAATATCATCAAGAAAAAAATGTTTGGCGGATTATCATTTCTCTACAAAGGAAAAATGACGGTTGGAATTATTAAAGATGATTTGGCGGTTCGTGTTATTAGAGACAAAATGGATGTCATTTTAAAAAATGAATTCGTTAGACCAATGGATTTTACAAAAAAACCAATGAAAGAGTTTATATATGTTTCTCCAGAAGGATTTGAAACCGAAGAACAATTACAAGAATGGATTGAACTTGGAATTGAGCACGCACAAAACAAATCTAAAAACTCCAAATAATATAATATGCAGCTTTTTTATAATCCAAATTTAGATAGCAGTGCCGCTCAATTTGTTTTTCCACAAGAAGAGAGCAAGCATATTATTCGCGTACTTCGTAAGAAAGAAAATGACGTACTTTTTGTTACAAACGGAAAAGGCATCCTTTACGAAACTAAAATTATAATTGCCGACCCAAAAAAATGTAAGGTTCAGATTACTAACGAAACTAAAAAACATCAAACAAAATATTGGCTTCATTTGGCAGTTGCTCCAACCAAAAACAATGACCGTTTTGAGTGGTTTTTAGAAAAAGCTACAGAAATTGGCGTGAATGAAATTACTCCTATTATTTGTGAAAGATCCGAACGAAAAATAATAAAACAAGAAAGATTGCAAAAGGTGATACAATCAGCCATGAAGCAATCATTACAAACATACCTACCCAAATTAAACCCACCAGTTTCTCTAAAAGAATACCTAGACCAAAAACACGAAGGGCTTTTATTTATTGGTCATTGCGAAAAGGAGGAAAAAGTAGAGCTCAAACGAAAAGCTGCTGCTGATAAAGACATTACTATTTTAATTGGTCCTGAAGGAGACTTCTCAACAAGCGAAATTAAATCTGCTTATGAAAAAGGGTTTTTACCCGTTTCATTAGGTCGTAATAGATTGCGTACGGAAACAGCTGCTATTTACGCTTGTACTACTATCGCCCTAATTAATAACAGCTAAAACCTTTTGTAACAACCAACCTATCTTAAATACCACTATCAAGATTTTATTGGAATTAAATTATATGTAAATTTGATTGCATCAGTATATTATAATTTATGAAACAAGCCCACATTTGGTTTTCAATAACATTAAGTTGCTTTTCTTTTGTTCTTTTTAGTCAGGAAATAGCAGTTTTAAAATATTCTGGTGGTGGCGATTGGTATGCAAATCCTACAGGGTTACCTAACCTTATCTCCTATTGTAACAATAACATTAACACCACAATAAAAAGCAAACCAGCTACTGTTGAGGCAAACGATTCTGGCATTTTTCAATACCCTTTCTTATATATGACGGGACACGGAAATGTTGTTTTTTCAGAAATAGAAGCAACTAATTTAAGGACATATTTACTCTCTGGTGGTTTTCTGCACATTGATGACAATTTTGGAATGGAGCCTTATTTAAAAAAGGAACTATTAAAAATATTTCCAGATAAAAAACTTGAGGAGCTGGGAGCTAATCACGCTATTTTTAAACAAGAATACCAATTTCCAGAAGGTTTACCCAAAATACATGAGCATAATGGAAAACGACCTCAAGCTCTTGGTTATTTTCATGAAGATAGACTCATCTTACTTTTTACCTACGAATGCGATTTAGGTGACGGATGGGAAGACCCAGCAGTACACAACAACCCTCCTGAAATAAGAAAAAAAGCATTGCAAATGGGGGCTAACATTGTATCATATGTTTTTAAAAACTAAAAAATGACGTCAAAAAGCATTTCTAATGGAATTTTACGTGCTGTAGGAATTTTAATAGGTATAGCTTTAGTGCTATTTTTTCTCTACAAAATTCAATCTGTTTTGGCGTATTTAGCCATAGCGGCAGTAATTGCACTTATTGGAAGACCTATTGTACTTTTTCTAAGAAGAAAACTAAAGTTTCCCAACACAATAGCCGTTGTAGCAACAATGCTATTAATGATAGGCTTGATTGCAGGCTTAATAGCGCTTTTTATTCCTTTATTATCAGAACAAGGTAAAAACTTATCCTTACTCAACATTAATGAGCTTCAAGCGAATTTAAATACGCTTTACTCTGAAATTATGGATTACTTTGGCGATTCTGCTCAAGTAGTTAATGAAGCCATTGAGGAAGCAAACCTAGAAAAAAATATTCTTGCTGGAGTTAATGTTGACTTTATTCCTAATTTTTTAAATTCGTTTTTAGACATTTTAAGTTCGGTAAGTATAGGACTTTTTTCAGTATTATTTATTTCGTTCTTTTTTCTAAAAGACAGTAAAATGTTTCAAAATGGGCTACTCATTTTTGTTCCTTCAAACAAGGAAACAGGAACCGTTAATTCTATCGAAAAAATCAACAATTTACTATCCAGATATTTCGTTGGATTACTACTTCAAATTTTTGTTTTATTTGTAATCTACACAATTGCATTACTCATAATCGGAATTGAAAATGCAGTTGTAATTGCATTCTTATGTGCGCTATTTAATATCATTCCGTATGTAGGTCCAATCATTGGAGGAATTATCATGATTACACTTACCATGACAAGCAATTTAGGAGCAGATTTTAGTACCGTAATTTTGCCAAAATCCGGTTATGTTTTAATAGGTTTAGCGATTGGTCAATTGGTTGATAATTTTGTGTCACAACCTTTAATTTTTTCCAATAGTGTTAAGTCTCATCCTCTTGAAATTTTTCTTATTATTATTATTGCTGGTTTACTTTTTGGAGTACTAGGAATGATAGTTGCCGTGCCTGGTTACACCGTTATAAAAGTGATTTTGAAGGAATTTTTATCAGAAAACAAGATAGTAAAATCTCTTACTGAAAATCTATAGCTTTACTTTGAATAAAAACATACTAAATACTGGTGTACAGAATTTTATACAAAAAAAACTAAACACTGACATCATGTCAGTTTTATTAAAAAAAGCTCCTTTTCCCAATATTTCTACTAAGGAACTTGTTGAACAAATAGAAGCCAAAAAAAAATGCAAAAAAAAACTCCCTACATGGTATAACACATCAAACATTTATTACCCCAACAAGCTAAATATTGAACAAACCTCTTCTGAAGTAACCGCTGAATACAAAGCTAAAATTTTAACAAAAAAAACACTTATTGACCTCACCGGAGGGTTTGGTGTTGATAGCTATTTTTTCAGCAAATATTCTAGTCAAATTTGGCATTGTGAAAAGAACGAAAATCTTTCCAAAATAGCTTCACATAATTATCAAATTTTAGATGTAAAAAATATAAAAACCGTATCTGGAAATGGCATTGATTTCTTAAAAAACACAAGCCAAAGTTTTGGCGCAATCTACGCAGATCCATCTCGAAGAAGTGATACAAAAGGCAAGGTATTTTTACTCTCAGATTGTGAACCAAACATTCCTGAAAATTTAGATATCCTCCTAAAATATTCGGATAATATTTTAATAAAAACTGCTCCTCTTTTAGATATTTCAGCAGGACTAAAAGAACTTCATTCTGTTAAAGAAATTCATGTTGTAGCTGTTGAAAATGACGTTAAAGAATTGCTATGGATTATTCAAAAAAACTTCTCTGGGGAAACTCAAATTAAAACCATGAACTTTAAAAAAACCAAAAAAGAGTTGTTTGAGTTTGTTTTGTCAGAAGAAAAAAACGCCAAAACTGAATTATCAAATCCTTTAGAATATTTGTATGAACCAAATGCTGCTATCTTAAAATCCGGAGGTTTTAAAATTATTACAAACAAACTTCAACTTTTTAAATTACATCAACATACACACCTATACACCTCTAAACATTTGGTAGATTTTACTGGAAAAACCTTTAAAATTGAAGAAGTATTGCTGTATAACAAAAAAGCAGTAAAAAAAATGGGTATAAAAAAAGCAAATGTAATTTCAAGAAATTTCCCTATAAGCGTTGTCGAAATTCGTAAAACCCTAAAAATAAGTGATGGTGGAGATATTTATCTTTTCTTCACAACAAACTCAGAAAATCAACGTGTGGTTATTAAATGCGAGAGAATATAAAAAAGGCGCAAAAAGCGCCTTTTTAATTTATCTGTATAATGTGAAGTGACCCACATATCTAAATTTACTTTTATCATTGGCATTCACCTCATACCAATAATCACCAGATGGTAACTCAGTACCTTCATACTTTCCATCCCAGTAAGTAACATCGTTAAGTTCTGCCACCACTCTACCATACCTATCATATATTTTCACCTCAATACTTGGGAAAAACCTTCTATTACTTGGCGCCCACTCATCATTTTGTCCATCTCCATTTGGAGTCATAAACTCAGGAAACTCCAACATTCCTGTAAATTCAAACGGAATGGCTGCCACAGCTCTACAACCTCTTTCATCTACAACCTCAACATTAACGGTCATACTTTGATTGGTAGTAAATATAAACTCATCACCATAAGATTCTCCATTAAAGAAAAACTCATAATTTCCATAACCACCAGTAGCCGTCGCAGTTAACTCATCTGGGCCTGTTTTT
Organism: uncultured Maribacter sp.; assembly: GCA_947493885.1. Taxonomy (GTDB): domain Bacteria; phylum Bacteroidota; class Bacteroidia; order Flavobacteriales; family Flavobacteriaceae; genus Maribacter_B. The sequence continues at coordinate 21,059 of CANLTE010000010.1, read as the reverse complement.
ACAGCATCTAAAGTAAGTTGACTATAAGCATCAATAGTAAAATCAACAAAATTTGTACATCCATTTGTATGATATATATATACAGTATGGTCACCCGCAGGTAAATCACCCCAAGTAAAAGTAGTATCCGCCAAGGCAGTTATTGCATCCGTTGGATCTATTGGATTCAATGCAAACAATAAATCTGGTAACAAGCTGGTTTCTTGCATTTGAATAGTGGTTGTACTATTTGGGAAAACGCCTGTACAGCCATATTCTATCATTGGTTCAGCAGTTAAATCGACTCCTATTCCCACTGGAATTAAAGCCGTTGTTTCACAGTCACTAGCGTCTCTTATTTGAACGATATATGTATTTCCTCCTTCTAACCCCGTAAAAGTTAAGGCATCATTTCTAACAAATACCTCAGTACCATCAGAATTTGGTCCTACTAATCGTGTCTCATAATATTGTGATAACGTAACAGTATCAAAAAATGGAGTTCCACCAGTTACTGTCAACTGCGCTTCACCATCAGCATCACCAATACATGTTTCATCTACCACCTGAGGATTACCTGCAATAATTGGATCAGGTTCTCCAACAGTAACGGAGAATGTTTGCGGACACCCTTCTGCGTCTTGAGCAAGTACTGTATATGTTCCAGCTGCCAAGTCCGTGAACGTATAGGTAGTTGGGTTATCTGGATCCGTAACTAATTCACTTAAATTTGGCTCTATAGCAAATTTAACCAATCCAGAAGCAGGACTTGTAACTGTCATTGTTATCGTACCATCTTCTTCTCCATTACAAGTAACTGGTGTTGAACTATCAGCTATTATAACTGGTTCAGCTGGTGCAATTACAAACGGACCTTCAATCTCTCCACAATCCAATCTACTAATCACGGATATCCAATACGAACCGTCTTCTAAATCTTCAAAAGTACCTGTACTTTGATATGGCCTATTTTGATACGTTGGTAATACTTCTGCAGCAAAAGCATCGGTACCTGGATTAGTATCATATATTCTAAACTCATAGACACCTGTCCCTCCCTCTACTTGAGCTTCAATTCTACCATCAACTTCATAAGCACAAGTAACATCAAATGTTGGAGAGTTCACATCTAAATCCAAAGGATCTGCATCTGTTATGGTAATACCATTGGTAGCTATGGGTTCACAAGAACTTAAATCTCCAACTTTTCTAACTTCATATCTGTACGCTTGACCTACAGTTCCGATTATGTTTTCTTCTGCTGTTCCTCCTTGATACGTCATTGGTAACCAAGGGTCAGCTGATAAATAATTTCTATATTCATAAGTCGCTCCTGCTTCTGCAGAAGTTCCTAGTTCAATCTTCATGGTTGCATCGTTTCCACAAGCAGGTACTGCCGTCTGAATTAATCTTGGGTTAATTGGTAATGGCGGAATAACTTCTATCGGCGCTGTTACAAAAGAACAATTTAATGTTGATACAATTTCAATAGCGTACCAACCTGCCTCAATAACACCGGTTCCTGCTGAACCAACAAATGCTGGGTCATTTTGTAAACCTGTAGTGTTAGCAATGTTTGTATTATCGTTACCATTTAACGTTAATAAACGATACTGATAACCTGCACCAGTTACCCCTCCAACCGCTCCAGGAGTTGTAGTACCAGGTTCCACTGCTTGAATAATTGCATCGTTACCGCTAGGGCACTCTAATTGCCTTACAATCATTGCCTCTGCATTAATTACCGGAGTTGGGTCTAACAAAATTTCTTGTGTTACTGGGCAACCTTCTGAATCCGTAACGGTTACTCTATAATTACCGGAAGCTAAACCGCTGAAGGTATTCAAACCTCCTACAGGTGTATGAAGAACAAACGTTCCACTACCTAATGGGTTTTCTATTTCTAACACGTATTGATAAGGAGCATTTTCCCATCCTCCACTAGCTGTAACAGTAATTTCTCCCAAGTCGTTGGAACAGCCAACAGGTTCTGTAGTAACATCCGAAATCATCAATGGTCCATTTGGAGATCCAATTACTGCAACATCACTGAATACATTACAACCAGAAACTGTCATTCCTTGCTCTCTAATCACTACTCTTAAGCTACCTGCAGGTAAACCAGTAATTATAAAAGGATTTCCATCAGTTACCATGTCAATAGTACCAGTAGAATTTCCTGCTACAACAGCACCAAATGTACCTGTTGTAAAGCCTGGGTCACTTGCGTCATACACCCAATAGTCATAAACACCGTTAAAATCGGTTACATTTATATTAATTGCTCCATCTATAGCTCCAAAACAACTAATGGGTTCTGCCTCGCTTATTGTAACTGACGGTAATACTGGCTGAACAACAGTATATGCGGCTATTGGGTACGTACATCCACCAGCATCATTTATTTGTAAACGATATTCACCTACAGCAAACGGTAAGTCAAAAGTAACTGACGTTCCACTAGTTTGAACCACATTTGGCACAAATGCAACCGACGAACCTTGATCTTCGATAGTGAAATTAGTTGTACCTGTTACATCTATGGTTATACGTTCTGGATTTTCACAATCCATGGGTGATACTTGGGTAATTAAACCACTTACAGTACTAGGTGGGTCTATTGTTCTCGTAAATTGTGATTCACAACCATTAGCATCAATTGCATACACCGTTATTGTTTGAGAGCTTCCATTATCTACAATTTCAAAATCACCACTACTTTGATAACTATCTGCCGGGTCTAACTTATAACCGTAAGGAGCTCCATTTCCTGGGTTGTCTATAACTGTTGATATAGTTGCTGTACTAAATCTGTTGGTCCCCGTCTCACAAGCAAATGTTACTGCTGGCCAACTAATTTCAAACAATGGAGGGTTAACAATTGTAAACTCCTCTTGATCTATACAACCTTTATCAGTTACTACCTCAACAACATACGTGTTAGCCCCTAAGCCTGTAAAAGTTCCATTTATTTGTGTTGCAACTGGAGTGGCGCCTCCAGGCAATGGCAACGAACCAACGTATAAATTGTGTTCCCTAATTCCATCAATATCAGTACCTGTGACTAAAGCTACACTAATACTTCCATCAACAACACCGTTACAACTCATATCGCTTTGTCCAATATCATCAATTACCGGTTGAGTTGGCGCAGCACTAATAATTCCATCAACTAAAAATTCACAATTAGTGGTTCCATCATCAACAAGGTTGTCTGTTACCAATACCTGATAATTTCCCCAAGCCAAACCAGTAAAAATACCAGTAGCGTTATTTGTTATGGTGGTTCCTCCACTTGTTTGCAATTCAAAATCAAAATCACCACTACCACCATTAGCTGTAATAGTAATAGTTCCATCAGCATCTGTACAAGTTGGTTCATTTGCACCAAAACCTCCTGAAGCAGAAAGCACCTGATAAACCTCTGCAACATCATCTACATCACAACCATTGGCATCAATCACATGTATTGGGTATGTACCTATATTGTTAACAGTAAATATAGCTTGAGTTGGAACACCAGGCGTATAAACTGGTGTTTGACTATCTCCATTTAAAGTAAAAGTAGGAGTATCAATATTTCCAGGCATTTCAATCGTTATTGTAAAACCACCAACAGGAGTTGTTACATCACACTGATTGTTTACACTAATTGTTGGTGCTGGTAAGTTTGGATCTAGTTGAACAACAGCAGCTGAGGTCATAAAGTCACATCCTCTACCATCTCGTACCCAAATATCATAATCTGTTCCGGGAGCCAGCGAACCAGGCAATGAAACCGTTCTGGCATCAGAAAAATCTGAAGGTACTGGAGTACTCCCCGCTGGAAGAAAAGCGTATACATATGGCCCTCCGTCTCCTCCACTACCTCTCACGGTAAGTTGACCTAAAGCATTACAATTTGCATTTACATTTTCTATAACGTCTACACGGGGTAAATTTAAAGTTGCAACTGCCTCCGCACCATCGCTACAACCAGCAGCATCCTCTACCGAAATACCATATCGTCCAGATGGTACTGATAAATCCGTAGCCAGTGTAAAATCCGTACTACCAGTCACATTATAAACCTCTGTACCCGTATCTAAATTCGTAATTATAATATCAAAAGGAGCAGTTCCCGTGGTTATTGTGTAATTTAAACCTACATTCCCACTTCTACAAGTAACATCATCTATACTTAAACCAACGTCCATTCCAGGGCCATCTGGTAGTGTAATTACTTCTTGATATGTACACCCTGTATTTACATCTTGAACTTCTACTGTGTATGAAACTCCAAATAACAATCCTGTAAAACAATGATTTGAAGGTGGATTATTAGGTGTTTGCCAAGCAGCAACCGGATCCTCTACTAGTCTTATCTCATAATTTAAAGGTAATGTTCCTCCTACTATATCTACACATACTGTGGTACCCCCTGGGGTACAAGTAATTGGTGGTGGAGGGTATGTTGGTATAATATCTAAAGAAGCTGTTCCAATGGTTAACGGCTGAATATCTATACACCCTCGTGCATCAACTACTGCGACCTGATAATTACCAGGAACTAAAGAAGTATCATTAATAGTTAATGGTAAATCTCCTGGAGCTACATTTGTTCGTTCCACTAAAAGACCTCCAAATAAATCTTCTATTCTAATCGTATAATTAGGAGACCCTGGTGTTACATCAACAGTTACTCCTCCTGAAATTTCTCCAGTTGCGGAACAAGTAGCGTCAATAGGAGTTAAAGCCACGACAGGAGAACCTGTAAGGTCATCAGTTATTGTTATTGGAATTATTCCTGTAATACAGTCTCTGGAGTCCTTTACTATGTATTCATAGTTTCCTGCTGCAAGACCTGAATAAATTGTTTGGGAGCTAAAGTCATAAATATTAATTGCTGCTGGGTCGGGATCGTTAGGGTCTGCAATTAAACCATAACTTGCTGGCGCCAATACCGTTTCAAAAGGTGGAATTCCTGATGAAACTGTTGGTATTATCTCAACAAAACCACTATTTGTATCTCCACAACTGGGACCAACAATACGCTCTGTTGCAGCAATATTTGTTGGCTCAGCATAAGTTAATGGTGCTGATGTGTTTGAACATGTATTGTTATCAATTACCTCAACCGTATAATCCCCATGTTCTCCATAAGGCACGGTATATAGGAAAGATGCAGATGGTAATGCATTACCAATATGTCCTGTAACAGCAACACCATCTTTATATATTGTATATGATGTTGAAGCTAAACTAGATATATCTCCTTCGCTTATATTTATACGCATTTGACCATCTCCTCCACAAGAAATATCAGAAACTAAATCTAAATTAACCTGAATCTGAAGTGGCACTATAACTGTTAACTCATCTGTACAATTATTACCATCTACCACCTGAATATTGTACGTTCCTGGCACTAAATTCGAAAAAATAGGGCTTCCTTGAAGGGTTCCAGAATTTCCAATTCTATATTGATGTGTTCCTAAAGCTGCAGTACCTGCTGTAGAACTTACTGTTATTTCCCCATCATTTGTAGGTGAAAAACAAAGATCTGCACTAACCAATGAAATTGTTGGCGCATCTACTTGAGATAAGGTAAAACTCTCCGTTTCAGTACATCCTTCAGAGTCTATTATTGTTAATGTATACGAACCTGTTTCTGTTAAATTTCCAAATGTTCTTCCTGATTTCGGTCCTTGAATAGTTCCTGATGGCCACTCTAGTTGATAACTATAACCTCCAAAACCACTCCCAGCAACTGGGTTAGCTCTGACGCGACCTATATTGTTATTTTGACAACTCATATCAGTAACTGTTGTTGTTAACGCAAGTGGTGTAGTAGGCTCTTCAATATCAAAACTTATAGTGTCTGTACAATTTGTTTCATTATCCGTAACTACAATAGTATAGGTTCCTACCCCTATATTTGGCACAGGTATTTCTGAACCGCTACTAGTACCACTTAAGGAAGTTGCTGGACCGGTAACAGTATAATCATAATCTACTCCAAAACCATCCACTAAAAAGGCTCCATTACCATCTGTATCTCCTGGACAAACCCTTCTATCTCCTCCTGACTTAACTCTGGCTCTTATGGTACTAAAACCACCTGTAGTAAAACTAGCTGGGTAAATACATCCATTGGCATCAGTAACTTCAAATTGATATGAGGTATCTAAATTTAATCCTGCAAAAACGTTACTTCCTTGAGTAACTGTTATGGGTGAGGTAATTGCGTATTGTGTAATTGCCACTCCACTAGTAACATTAACAGTAACTCTACTAGTTCCTGTTGCACAGTTTAATTGGTCCTGAACAAAATCAATAGCAGAAGGTGCTTCTGGTTGGGAAATAGTAATTGCAATAAGCGGTTGTCTACATCCTGCATCATCTCTAACATAAGGCACGTAAGTTCCTGGCGCTAAACCAGTAAAGCTTGTCCCTGTTTGATATGTTACATTATCTATACTATACTCATATCCAGTACCTGACCCTCCTATAGTAAGTAATGGATTAAAATCAATAATTCCTCCTCCATTATTACACGCATAATCTTGTGCTCTAGAAGCAGATGCCGATAAACCAGCTTCAGAATTAACAGTTACTGTAGGTAAATCCAAGATACAGCTAAATCCTCCTTGAAAATATCGCACTTGTACATCTGGATAAGATCCATCTGGCACTGGTAATTGCATAGAAGAACTCCATGGGTCTCCAGAACTTGTTCTAAATTCCAAATTAAACCCTTGCGAATCAACTACTATAAAATCTATTCTTCCTCCTCCATTAGTACAGGTGCCATCTCTATTAGTTGCAGTAACATTTGGTGGAGATAGTATTGCTACATACTCCGATTTTGTTTCTGTACAACCTGCACTATCTGTTACCGTAAAAGTATATGTTCCAGGTGAAGTTACTGTGTAAACACTTGAAGAAGCAAAAGTTCCTCCAGAATTTCCTCCGTCATCAACGGTATATGAAAAAGGTCCTGAGCCTCCAGTAACTGTTACATCTATATCTACACTGGTAATAGTAGCGCATCCAAAACTTTCTCCGTTAGTGTTGGTCTCAATGGCAATAGGATTTAAACCATTACCAATTGTGATAGGATTTCCACTGGTATCTCTATCTTGTGTTGGTGCAGCAATTCCGTTAGGAATATCTTCTTTACATTCATTAGTTTCTACTTGAACTGAGTATGTTCCTGCACTTACTGTGGTAAATGTATGCGTATTACTTGCAATTGTAGAAGTAAATTCAATTTCAGCTCCATTTTCATCAAGTAGCGTAAATACATACGGTCCTACGTTTGCCGGCAATGCTTCAACTGAAATACTTCCCGCATCTCCACTACATAAAGCATCGGTAAAAGTTACATTAATAGTTAAATCTTCTTGTAAAATTTCAATAACTGGATAGCGGTAAATACAAACATCCCCTCCAATATCTAATCTGGTTTCTATTTCATATCTACCTGGCTGTAGGTTATCAAAAACAGATGAAGATTGAAAAGTTGGTGGAAAAGCTGGGTCACTTTCTAGTTTAATTCTAAACTCATAATTATTGGGCAAACCTGTTAATTCAATACGTCCAGGATTGTTACAAATAAAGTCTGTCTTTAGGTATGATAAGTCAATTGTACTTTTTGTAACCTCAATATAATAAGGTGTACCATCAACTACTACTCTAAATTCTGCCCCTTCGGTTGTTGAAATTGTACTTGCATCTAAATTAAACGTCTGATCCGTTGAAACTTGTGTATAACAACCCGCATTGGTGTCGGGACAATCAACATTGGTATCAGGAGTACATGCCGTCATTTGTTGCCAAGATACGCTACCATAGGGTCCACCAGCCAAACTCAATGTACGGTCATCTGCATCTCCACAAAGAAAAAACTGAGCAATGGTAAATCCATTTATTGAACAATCTACAGCATCATCTGCTCCTTGAATAATAGTTGCAAACATTGGTGCGGGAGCCAATGTTTCAGAAAATTCATTTTTTGTATCTTTAATAGAAGTACTTACTTTTTTTGCAGTACTATTATTATCCACTGCAAAAACTTTGCTTTTTATAGTGGTGGTTACTTCTTCAAAAAAAGAGCGAACTGGGGTATTAGCAATGCTAGAAGTATATACCACAGTAAGTACTATCAATAGAACGGCATAACGAATATACCGAGTTTTTTTTGAGAGCATAGGTTAAGTCGAGTTTTGTCAAGAGCGCGTTAATTTTGGGGCTAACACAATCTTTAGTGTAATTGTTTATCTTATAGCTAAATCTTTTACTTTTATATTAGTTAAATGGCTCATATATATCTTTATTTCTAACGTTGAACTATGAAAAAAAGTATTTTTCTTTTGAATTTATTCGTTGTATGGTTGAATTTTTCATGTGCTCAAAGAACTGAAAATAAACCCGATGAAATAAAAAATACCATCGTTGAAAGTATGTTGTTCGTCGATGACATGCAAATTCCATGGGGTTTGGCATTTTTACCCAATGGTGATCTTTTGATTACAGAAAAACGCGGAGAATTAGTTCTTTTTAAAAACAAGGAAAAAACACAAATCACCAATTTACCTGAGATTTATGTTCGAGGTCAGGGAGGGCTAATGGATGTTGCCTTACACCCTAATTATGATAAAAACGGATGGATATATTTAACATATTCGTCAGCTGAAGGAGATAAAAAAGGTGGACATACAGCACTCATGAGAGCTAAACTAAAAAACAACCAGCTCATTGAAAAAGAGGTTCTTTATAAAGCTTCCCCAAATACAACTAAAGGGCAACATTTTGGATCTAGAATTGCCTTTGACAATAAAGGTTTTCTTTATTTTTCTATTGGCGAACGTGGTGAACGCGATATTAACCCACAAGATATTAAGCGCGATGGAGGAAAAATATATCGTTTAAATGATGATGGTAGTATCCCTAATGATAATCCGTTTGTAGGAGTAGATGGCGCTAAAACTGCAATTTATAGTTACGGCCATAGAAATCCTCAAGGTTTGGTAAAACATCCAAGTACTGGTGAAATTTGGAATCATGAGCATGGTCCAAGAGGTGGTGATGAAATTAATATCATAAAAAAAGGAGCAAACTATGGTTGGCCACTAGTTACTTTTGGTATAAATTATAGCGGAACGACTATTACTGATTTAACTGAAATGGAAGGAATGGAATCTCCCATTCATCAATGGACACCCTCAATAGCGCCAAGTGGCATGGCATTTATAACCTCTGACAAATATCCTGAATGGCAAGGGCGCTTGTTAGTAGGATCTTTGGTTTTTAGGTATCTTGAATTATTAAAATTAGATAATTCAAACAATATTATTCAACAAGAAAAATTAATGTCTGATGTTGGTCGTGTACGCAATGTAAAACAAGGTCCAGACGGATTTATATATGTTGCCGTGGAAGGTAAAGGTATTTACAAACTATTACCCAACTAATAATTTTTCGGTATAGTTTTAAACTTTTCCCTCGGCGTCTAAGGCAGCTTTAACCGAGCCATATTTTTTCAGTAATATTTCTGCTACATTATAATCAACCCCTAAACCTTCAACAATATAACGTACACCCCTATCTACTAATTTGTTGTTGCTCAATTGCATGTTTACCATTTTGTTTCCTTTTACTCTTCCTATTTTTATCATTAAAGCCGTGGAAATCATGTTTAAAGCCAATTTTTGTGAAGTTCCGCTTTTCATTCTAGTGCTTCCTGTGACAAACTCTGGCCCTACATTAATCTCAATAGGAATATCAGCCATTTCTGCCAACGGAGAACCTGGATTATTAGTTATACCAGCCGTTAAAATATTATGCTTTTTTGCATCATTTAACCCACCTAAAACATAAGGTGTTGTACCTGAAGCTGCTATGCCAACTACAACATCATTCTCATTTATTTGATGCTCCATAAGGTCTTTCCATGCCTGTTTCGTTTGGTCTTCAGCATTTTCTACTGCTTTTCTAATTGCAGAATCACCTCCCGCAATTAAACCAATTACCCTTTCATGAGGCATACCAAAGGTTGGCGGAATTTCAGAAGCATCCAAAATACCCAAACGACCGCTGGTTCCCGCTCCAATATAAAAAAGCCTTCCTCCCCTATTAAAACGTTCAGCTAAATCATCTACCAGTTTAGTTATTTGCGGAATCACTTTTTCAACAGCAAGAGCCACTTTTTTATCCTCATTGTTCATATTGGTCAGGATACTTAAAGTATCCATATCCTCTAAATTGTTATAATGAGAAGGTGTTTCGGTAATTTTAGTAAAGCTCATGCCTTGTATTTTGTATATGCTTAGGGTTAATAAAACTCAAAGGTAAAATATTCTTGTTTAGAAACGCTTTAGCTTTTAACAACCAATACTATTATCTGTAACTTTGTTAAAACTAAATTCACCATCTTCAATTAAACAGTAATACAACGATATTAATGTTCAAAAAAATCTTTTTTCTTTTAGTACTAAGTTTTACTTCATGCAGTGTTTTAAAACCTAAAAATCCACAGCCAAAAACAGAATTTAGAGGTGTTTGGATTGCCACAGTTGTAAATATTGATTGGCCAAAAAGTGGTTTTGATGCCATAGAAAAGCAAAAAAAAGATTATCTCAATATTTTAAATTTTTACCAAGACCTCAACTTTAATAGTGTAATTGTTCAAATACGAACCGCTGGTGATGCGTTTTACGATTCTACATATGCGCCTTGGTCTAGGTTTTTAACGGGAGAAGAGGGTAAAGTTCCTGATGATACATATTTGTTAAACTGGATGATTAATGAAGCTCATGACCGAGGTATGGAATTTCATGCTTGGTTAAATCCTTACAGAGCTACTTTTGATTTAAAAACCGAAATATTACACCCAGAACATGACTATTTTCAGCACCCAGATTGGATGGTAAAGTATGGTAAAAAATACTATTATAACCCGGGATTGCCCGAAATACAAGAACGATTCACCTGTATTATAGACGAAATTGTATCGAATTACGATATTGATGCGATTCATTTTGATGATTATTTTTATCCATATAGTATTAAAAACGAAATCTTTAATGATTCTCTCGCTTACAACAAACATAAACAACCCAATCAATCTTTAGCAGATTGGAGAAGAAGCAATATTGATTCATTGGTCAAAAAAACACATCAAACTATTAAAAAAGCAAAACCATGGATTCAATTTGGGATTAGCCCTTTTGGAGTCTGGCAAAATAAAAGTACTAGCCCCAACGGGTCTGATACCAAAGCTGGACAAACAACCTATAACGACTTATATGCTGACCCTCTACTATGGATGGAGCAAAATTGGATAGATTATATAATTCCTCAAGTATATTGGAGCATGGATTTGCCCGTAGCATCACACAAAAAAATAGTGGATTGGTGGAATGTAAAAACCATTAACACCAATTTATATGTAGGTAATAGCCTTTATAAGATTAGAAATAACAGTGATAAAGCATGGAATAATAAAAAAGAATTGCCAAATCAAATAAGCTATGCCAGAAACGCGAGTAAGGTAAATGGTAATGCTTTTTTTAGTGCAAAATGGCTAATAGATACTAATACAGACGTAGCCAAATACCTAAAACGAAAATTGTATAAATACCCTGCTCTTCCACCATCATTCGGTCCTAAAACATTGTTGTTTGATGTTAAAAAGATTGAGAAAAACAAAACACATCTTCTACTTTATATTAAAAATTTAAACAATTTTAGATATGCTTTAGTATATAAGGGCAAGGACACTTCCTTTATGAAAAAGCTATTAATAAAACAGCATATCAGTACTCCTGATTACATACAAATACCGCTTAAAAATTTGAAAGGCAAAAACCGGATAGCAATCACATTAATTGACAAGTATGGTACAGAAAGTGCGCCAATATTGCTACATTTAAAACAAATCAAATCCAAATGATTCAAAAAGACAAAGGTGCTTGGGGCTGGATTCCTGTTTTATATTTTGCACAAGGGTTACCCTATGTGCTGGTAGTAACTGTCTCGGTAATTATGTACAAAAAGTTAGGTGTATCCAATGCTGACATTGGTTTATATACTAGCTGGCTGTATTTACCTTGGGTATTAAAACCTTTGTGGAGTCCGCTAGTAGACTTAAAAAGTACTAAACGAAAATGGTTTTTAAGCATGCAACTTATAATAGCTTTGGCAATTTTAGGTGTTGGCCTTTCGCTACCATCAAACATGTTTATGCTAACAACTTTAGCCTGTTTTTGGATGGCAGCTTTTGCATCCGCTACCAACGATATTGCTTCCGATGGCTATTATATGATTGGGCTTACAGAAAAAAAACAGTCCTTTTTTGTTGGCGTTAGAAGTGTGTTTTATCGCCTTGCAATGGTTACTGGTGAAGGAATTATTGTGATTCTTGCAGGGTATTTAGAGCACAAATACGGAGATAACACAAAGGCTTGGAGCGTTACTATGGTAGTTGCCGCTTTACTTATGCTATCGCTAACCATTGCCAATTTTTTTGTTACTCCAAAATACGAATCTTCAGAAAGTATTACTACTGAAAAACCAAAAAGCTTTTTTGAAGTTTTCAGCTCATTTTTTAATAAACCCAATATTGGTATTGGTATTGCTTTTATACTTTCTTATCGACTTGGTGAATCGCAACTCGTAAAAATGGCTGCTCCTTTTTTGCTTGATGAGACTACTGAGGGAGGACTACATTATTCAACCGAACAATTAGGAACACTTTTCGGTACCATTGGGGTTATAATGCTCTCTCTTGGAGGTATTTTGGGAGGTATTGTAATTTCAAGGGATGGACTCAAAAAATGGATGCTACCCATGATACTTTCCCTAAATGTTCCCAATATTTTATACGCACTTTTAGCTATTACAAAAACAACTAGTGTATTGGCTGTTACAGTAACTATTGCACTTGAAAAATTTGGTTATGGCTTTGGTTTTGCTGGCTTTTTAATGTACCTCATTTTTATCGCCGAAGGAAAATCAAAAACATCGCACTACGCTATTGCAACCGGTTTTATGGCACTTGGCATGATGCTTCCCGGAATGATTAGTGGCTATGTACAAGAATGGTTAGGTTATGACGGATTTTTCATTTGGGTTGTCATTGCAGCACTGCCATCATTATTACTACTAAAATTTATACAATACCCTGCTGATTACGGTAAAAAATCTAAAGCTGATAATGCATAAAATTGTTTCATATTCCATGGCATCAAAAACACTTTCGCTACAAGAAAAAGTAGGGCAATTGTTTATGCCAGCGGCCTTTATTAACGATTCTGAGGAAGAAATTCAGACATTAGAAAAACTAATTAAAGAACAGCACATTGGAAGTTTATGTTTTTTTCATAGTCCGGCAAGTGCTGCAACAAATTTTGAAAGCGCTACCAAGGTTATTCCAAATACAGAAAGCTTTACCGTTTTAAAAGCACTAATTAAAAGATACCAAAAAGCTTCCAAAACACCCCTTTTAATAAGCATTGATGCAGAATGGGGGTTAGCAATGCGCATAGAAAACACGCCTCAATATCCGTATGCAATTACATTAGGAGCTATTGAAAATGAGACAGATTTAATTTTTGAGGTTGGTAAAAATATCGCTAACGATTGTAAAGTTGCAGGAATACATTGGAATTTGGCTCCTGTAATTGATGTTAACAACAACCCTAAAAATCCTGTTATAGGGTATCGTTCTTTTGGCAACGACAAAGTTGATGTTACCCAAAAAGCAACGTACTTTTTAGAAGGAACAAAAAGTGAAGGAATTTTAACTAGTGTTAAACATTTTCCAGGCCATGGAGATACCGAAACTGACTCTCACTTAGACCTCCCATTGATTCATAAAACAAAAGAAGAACTGTTTCAAAATGAGCTATATCCGTTTATACAACTTATAAAAAAAGGTGTAGATTCTGTTATGATTGGTCATTTGAATGTACCTGCGCTTTCTGGAGGAAAACAAATTTCCTCAAGTATTTCCAAAGAAATAATTACCGATTTATTACGAAAAGAATTGGGCTATAATGGTGTTATCATTTCTGATGCCTTAAATATGCATGCGGTATCAAAAAATTACACTACCCAAGGAGAATTGGAATGGTTAGCTTTTGAAGCCGGTAATGATGTTTTATGTTTTGCCGAAAATCCTATCGAAGGAATACAGCTAATTGTAAAAAATGCCGCTCCAGAGCATATTGAAAAAAGCTTTCAAAGAATTTGGGCATTAAAAGAAAAAGCATTCAGCAATAATACTACCAACCTTACACTTAGTAATGCGAAAAACTTAAATGCAAAAATTGCAAAAAACAGCATTTGTTTTTATAAAGGAAATGCTACCAAAATAGCCAATTTTAAACAACGTTCCTTTATTGCTTTATCTATAGGAGACACCAAAAATCAAACTTTTTTTAAAGAACTTGAATCTATAAAAATTGCAACAAATAAGGATGATGTAAAAAATTATGATGCTGTTTTATTAGCCATTTATCCCAGAAAGGTTAAGCCCAAAAATAACTTTGATTTTACGCAAAAAGAATTAGATTTCATTCAACAATTAGTAACAACCAAAAATGTAGTAATTTATATATTCGGAAACCCTTACATGCTAAACGTTTTAAATATAGAAAAAGCAAACACGGTAGTTTTAGCACATCAAAATTTTGACAGTTTTCAACAAGTTGCGGCAGCACATTTTTTAGGTAAAATACAAGCTAAAGGACGTTTACCTTTTCAAACAAAATAAGATGCAGAAATATAAAGTAATTGGACTCATGTCAGGTACTTCGTTAGACGGATTAGACCTTGCATATTGTCATATTTGGGAAGAACAAAACCAGTGGAAGTATAAAATACAACAAACGCATAGTGTTTCATATAATAATGACTATAAGCAAAAACTTAAAAACGCCATTTTACTACCCGCTGATGATTTGTTAATACTGCACAACACTTATGGTGCCTGGCTTGGCGAACAGACGCAAAAATTTATTGCGGAACATAAATTAAATGTAGATTTTATTTCCAGCCATGGGCATACCGTTCATCATCAACCTCAAAACGGATTTACTTTTCAATTAGGTTCAGGACAACATCTTGCAAACGCATCAGATTGCAAAGTTGTTTGTGATTTTAGAACAAATGACATAGCTCTAGGTGGGCAAGGTGCTCCTTTTGTTCCTATAGGTGATAAGCTATTTTTTAATGAATATGATTTCTGTCTGAATTTAGGAGGTATCAGTAATATATCATTCCAACAAAACCATAAACGTATTGCCTATGATGTTGGGCTTGCAAATATGATTTTAAATTATATCACTCAAAAAATACTGTTGGATTATGATAAAGGCGGTATACTCGCAAAAACAGGAAAAATTAACACCTCACTATTAACACAATTAAATAATTTAGAATTTTACAAACTCCCCTTTCCTAAATCCACAGGTTATGAATGGTTTGTAGAAAAGGTTATTCCTATTGTAGACGCTACAAATGATACCGTTGAAAATTTATTACATACGTCCATTGTGCATATTTGCGAACAAATTGTCCATCAAATTCAAATAAACAGTAATGGTCATGTACAAACCTTACTGGTTACTGGTGGTGGAGCATTAAATACTTTTTTGATTGAAATACTTCAAAAAAAACTAAACAAAAACATTAAAATAATTGTTCCGAACAAGACTTTAATTGAATTTAAAGAAGCGCTGATTTTTGCCTTAATGGGTGTTTTACGAATCAAAGAAAAAATCAACGTTCTAAGTTCAGTTACTGGAGCAAAAAAAGATTCTTCATCTGGGGTTGTTTTTCTTCCTTGAATTTATGCTTTTAGCAAATATGAAGATTCAAAATCTTCATATTAATATAAAAACTATTTATATATTGTAAAAAAGTAGGTTTTAATCCCAATTTTTTATGATTGATAAAAAGAAAAATGCAAAAGCTTATTGGAAAGAAAATCTTAGGCTTCTCTTACTTTTATTATCCATTTGGTTTTTAGTTTCGTACGGTGCTGGTATTTTGTTTAGGGAAACCCTAGATAAAATTCAAATTGGCGGTTTTAAACTAGGCTTTTGGTTTGCCCAACAAGGTTCCATTTACATATTTGTAATCCTCATTTTTGTTTATGTAAAAAAAATGAACAAGCTGGATAAAAAATACAACTTCGACGAATAATCCATTTCAAAAAAAAATATCATGAGTGTACAACTATGGACATACATTTTAGTTGGAATTACTTTTGCCATTTATATAGGCATTGCCATTTGGTCCAAAGCAAGTTCTACAAAAGATTTTTATGTTGCTGGTGGTGGCGTTTCGCCACTTGCTAACGGAATGGCAACTGCTGCGGATTGGATGTCCGCAGCATCGTTTATTTCTATGGCAGGAATTATCTCCTTTGCAGGTTATGATGGCTCCGTTTACCTTATGGGCTGGACCGGCGGTTATGTACTCCTCGCCTTATTGCTTGCTCCATACCTCCGTAAGTTTGGAAAATTCACTGTGCCAGATTTTATTGGAGATAGGTATTATTCAAAAACAGCCCGTATTGTAGCTGTAATTTGTGCATTAATTGTATCATTTACTTACGTTGCGGGACAAATGCGAGGCGTTGGTGTAGTGTTTTCTCGTTTCTTAGAAGTAAACATTAATACGGGCGTAATTATAGGAATGATTATTGTACTTTTTTACGCTGTTTTAGGAGGAATGAAAGGTATAACTTATACGCAAGTAGCACAATACTGTGTATTAATTTTTGCCTTTATGGTTCCAGCTATATTTATATCAATTCAAATGACTGGGAACCCTATTCCTCAACTTGGAATGGGCAGTACATTAAATGATGGTTCTGGCACATATTTACTGGATAAACTTAACGGACTTTCTACGGAGTTGGGATTTGCAGAATATACTAGCGGAACTAAAAGTAAAATTGATGTTTTTGCAATTACCTTGGCGTTAATGGTAGGTACAGCAGGGTTACCACATGTAATTGTCAGGTTTTTTACCGTAAAACGAGTTAGAGATGCGCGTAAATCTGCGGGGATTGCTCTTTTACTCATCGCCATTTTATATACTGCAGCGCCTGCCGTTGCCGTTTTTGCGAGAACAAATATGATTGAAACAGTAACCAACCAACCATACGCTTCAATGCCTGAATGGTTTAAAAACTGGGAAAGCACAGGACTTTTACAATTTAATGACAAAAACAATGATGGAAAAATTCAATATGTTGCAAACGAACAAGTAAATGAACTAAAAATAGACAGGGATATTATGGTATTAGCAAATCCTGAAATTGCAAAATTGCCCAATTGGGTGATTGCTTTGGTTGCCGCGGGAGGTCTAGCCGCTGCACTTTCTACTGCAGCAGGTTTATTATTAGTAATATCAGCATCAGTGTCTCATGATTTAATTAAAAAAATCATCTCTCCTAATATCTCTGAGAAAGGAGAATTATGGGTGGCAAGAGGTGCCGCTACAGGTGCTGTAATTATTGCAGGGTATTTTGGCATAAACCCTCCCGGATTTGTAGCTGCTGTTGTTGCACTAGCTTTTGGTTTAGCCGCTGCTTCCTTTTTTCCTGCTATTGTTTTAGGTATTTTTTATAAAAAAATGAATAAAGAAGGAGCTATTGGCGGTATGGTTGTAGGCATTTCGTTAATGCTTTTTTATATGCTAAAGTTTAAGTTCGGAATTTTCGACGGAGGTAAAGAAGCTGTTGCGGAATTGTCTTCTGAATGGTGGTTTGGTATTTCGCCCGAAGGTTTTGGAACTGTAGCTATGGTGGTCAACTTTGTTGTTGCAATAATAATACTTCAATTCACCCCTCCTCCTCCAAATGAAGTTCAAGAAATTGTAGAAGACATTCGCATTCCAAATGAGGCTGGTGAAGCTGTAGACCATTAACCTATTTCGTGAATAAATCTCCATTAATCCTTAGGTTAATAACATTCGTGAGGAAAAAAAATTATACTTTTAAACACCTAGTATTAAAGAAAATATTACATGAGTAATTACCACATAAAACACCTTGAAGAATATTATCAAGTTTACCGTAAATCGGTTCAAAATCCTGAAGGTTTTTGGGAAGAAATTGCCGAAGAACATTTTGTATGGCGTAAAAAATGGGATAATGTTTTACGTTGGGATTTTTCAAAACCTGAAATAAAATGGTTTGAAGGGGCACAACTAAACATCACTGAAAACTGCATAGACCGTCATTTACCAACAAGAGGGGATAAAACAGCTATTCTTTTTGAGCCTAATAATCCAGATGAAGAAGCAGAACATATCACCTATCGTCAACTTCACGAGCGCGTTTGCAAAATGGCAAATGTACTTAAAGAACAAGGCATAAAAAAAGGTGATAGAGTTTGTATTTATCTGCCTATGATACCAGAATTGGCGATATCGGTACTAGCATGTGCACGCATTGGTGCAATACATTCGGTAGTTTTCGCAGGATTTTCATCGATGGCACTTTCTACACGTATTAACGATTCGGACTGTAAAATAGTTATTACCTCAGATGGGTCGTTCAGAGGAGCAAAAACCTTAGATTTAAAAGGTATTGTTGATGCAGCACTGGAAGATTGTCCAAATGTAAAATCGGTTTTAGTGGCTAAACGAATTAATAGCAATGTTAACATGAAAGAAGGTCGTGACTATTGGTTACAACCATTATTAGATGATGCCTATGCCGACTATGTAGCCGAGATAATGGATGCCGAAGATCCTTTATTTATTTTATACACCTCTGGTTCTACAGGAAAACCCAAGGGAATGGTACATACTACTGGGGGCTATATGGTGTATACCGCTTATACCTTTAAAAACATTTTTCAATATAAAGAAGACGATGTATATTGGTGTACAGCAGATATTGGATGGATTACTGGGCATTCGTATATTGTATATGGTCCGTTAGCTAATGGTGCCACCACAGTAATGTTTGAAGGGGTCCCCTCCTATCCAGACTATGGTCGTTTTTGGGAAGTCGTAGAAAAACACAAAGTAAATCAGTTTTATACTGCACCAACCGCAATACGTGCCCTTGCAAAAGAAAATTTAGAATTTGTAGAAAAGTACGATTTATCTTCCCTTAAAGTTTTGGGTTCCGTTGGAGAACCTATAAATGAGGAAGCTTGGCACTGGTACAACAATAACGTTGGCAAAAAACACAGTCCTATAGTAGATACTTGGTGGCAAACGGAAACGGGTGGAATGATGATTACTCCAATACCTTATGTTACTCCCACTACACCAACCTACGCCACTCTCCCTTTTATAGGAGTACAACCCGCTTTAATGGATGAAAATGGAAACGAAATAAAAGGAAATCAAGTAGATGGTAGATTGTGTATAAAATTCCCTTGGCCGTCCATTGCAAGAACCATTTGGGGCAATCACGAACGCTATAGAGAAACTTATTTCTCTGCTTACAAAAATGCCTATTTTACAGGAGATGGTGCGCATAGAGATGCTGTAGGTTATTATAGAATAACAGGACGAGTGGATGATGTTATTATTGTTTCTGGACATAATTTAGGAACCGCCCCAATTGAAGACTCTATTAACGAACATCCAGCGGTTGCAGAGTCTGCCATTGTAGGTTTTCCGCATGATGTAAAAGGCAATGCCTTATATGGGTATGTAATTTTAAAAGAAACTGGAGAAAGCAGAGATAGAGATAATTTAAGAAAGGAAATTAACCAACAAATTACAGAACAAATAGGTCCTATAGCCAAATTGGACAAAATACAATTTGTACCTGGTCTACCAAAAACACGGAGCGGAAAAATAATGCGTAGAATTTTGCGAAAAATTGCTAGCAATGACACTAGTAATTTGGGGGATACCAGTACATTGCTAAACCCGGAAGTAATTCAGCTAATTATGGACGAGGTTTTATAGCTTTAATACTTAATTCTCCTATAAAATAGGTAAGCATACAACCGTATAACATTCGTGTAATACTTTTTAAATGGTAATAATAGCAGGCAAATGCAGTAATATTTCTATATTTAAACTATAAAAAACCTTTTAGATTAGTACTTCTAAAAAGGGGATAAACGTAATAGTACGCTTATCCAATTGTTGGCAACAATTATGAAAAACATATTAGGAATATTAATCTTCATTATAATTTTCTCTTGTCAGAATAACAAAACGAAGTCTATGGAAAAGGATAAGCCTGAGAAGTTTGGAGTCGTACCAAGTGAATTAATTAGTAAAAGACATCCAATTTTACCAAATACATTAACCATCCAAATTAAAAATGAAAATGGAGAGGACTTAAAAAAAGAGAATGTAATCTGCCACCTAAATATTTATATCAATGATTTAAACTACTATACTTATAGCTTCATACCAACCAATTCAAATGGTATCGTTAGTTTGACAAGAAAAGAAATAATTCAAAACACAGAATTGAAACACTACTATGACGAAGGAATTTCATTGGAAAATAAGCCTGTGAAATTTGATTTTTTTGCAGTTAATAATAATTCATTGAACACTCTTGCTACAAACTTAGAAAAGTACTTGTCGGTAGATATTGAATCCGTAAAGAAGGATTTGAAAAACAAGGGTATGTCTGATATACAAATTGCAAATTATATTCCATCAGTCCAACAGAAAATGGAATCTGACAGAAAACTTTATGAGACAATTAAAAACAATAAAAACTCGGAATTGAATTTCTCAACTGGAAAATATAAAATAACGGACTTTTGGAATTCTGAAACAGATTATCATTACGAACTAAAATAATAACTGTTGCCAACAATGGCTATAATTAATGTGGGGTTTGGGTTTTTACGCCAAGGTCTGTGTATATTTATGAGGTCGCAAAATCTTATGGATTTTGCTTTATACACAAAAAAAATAAAACAAAACAATAAGATTTGGCTACGAGCTGTGGCGCAATGAGAATCGTAAATCACCGCCCCACACTAATCATAGCCGAACCGTTACCACACATTTGGTACGTTAAAGGCACATCATTTACAAAGTTAAAGGGACATAGTTTACACTTTTTAAGGTATAATTTGAGTTTAAAA
>CANLTE010000009.1 GCA_947493885.1 uncultured Maribacter sp. | reverse complement strand
TCTTCACTATCTAATATCCCATCATTATCATCATCTAAATCTGTACTATCTGGCACACCATCACCATCTGTGTCTGGGCATATAACCGGTTTTAAACTAAAACTTATTCCGCTATTAATACTAGCTGATGTATAAAATTCTAAGTTATCGGTTGGTGTTGTTGATTCCCAAGTAAACCTTGCTCCATCATCTATGTCCCCATTAGTTGTATTCTCAACAAAAAAATCACCTCCAGTTGAGCCATTTATAACTCCATCAGGTAAATTTGTTACTTGATTGTACTCTGCATTAGTGGAAACAACACCATCTATCCCCATTGTCGGAATTCTTGGAGAATGCTGAGCCACAATCATAACAGGTATTCTACCTGATACTGTAAACTTTGTTCTTAAACCATCTTTTACATAAAAGAAGTTTCTATCACTATATGTACTTGCTCCAGTAATTGAAACAATTACACTTCCTGTTGGAAGTCCCCATTTACTACTTAAATCAACATTTGTTGCAGATAAGCTACCGTCATCAACACCTCGCGCAAAACCAAAATCAGACGGTAATAACATTACCAATGGAGATTCTGTACATTCGGAGACATTTACAATGTCTTCCACAAGTTTATTGGTAGTAAAACCCAGTAAATTAATTGAGTTTCCTTTAGGATTATCAAAAGAAGATGTAGTGACTAAACCAAAGGAAAAAATAATTAAAAAGGCTATTTTAACAATTACATTCTTGAATTTATTAATAGTAGTGTTTCCCATATATGATAGTTTCAATTAAACTAATCACCATGGCGAAATAGGCTATTTTTGTTGTGATAAGATTGTGGGCAAATTCTTAAAAACGGTTGCAAGATATATTTTAAAAGCTTAAGTGCAAATAGTTTTCAGGTGATAAATCGTAAAAAATCGACAATTACTGCTTTTTTTCGACAAAGTGTAATCTGCTTACAAACCAAAAGATCTTAATATTAAAAAAAGAGTCGGTTTTTTAATATTATTGGGCAAAACAAACTAAAAACTCCAAATAAGTTACTGTATATCAACAACTTTAACCTAAAACCTTGTGTCAAACAACAATTTCTACGAAAAGAATTAACCTCAATTGAGATAATCATAAATCCTTTATTTACCTTATTTTTGCGCAAATTTTGTTATGGATTTTAAGGAACAAATAGAAAGTAGAAGAACTTTTGGAATAATATCTCACCCAGACGCAGGTAAAACAACTTTAACTGAAAAATTATTGTTGTTTGGAGGTGCTATTCAAGAAGCAGGAGCAGTTAAGAATAATAAAATAAAAAAAACTGCTACTAGTGATTTTATGGAAATAGAGCGCCAACGTGGTATTTCTGTAGCTACTTCAGTCTTAGCTTTTATCTACAATAACAAAAAAATAAATATCCTAGATACTCCTGGACACAAAGATTTTGCTGAAGATACTTTTAGAACACTCACCGCTGTAGATAGTGTAATTGTTGTTATTGATGTTGCCAAAGGTGTTGAGGAGCAAACAGAAAAACTTGTTCAAGTTTGTAGAATGCGTAACATTCCTATGATTGTTTTTATCAACAAACTAGATCGCGAAGGAAAGGATGCTTTTGATTTGTTAGATGATTTAGAACAAAAGCTGGGATTAAAAGTTACTCCATTAAGCTTTCCAATAGGAATGGGTTATGATTTTAAAGGTATTTATAATATCTATGAAAAAAATGTAAATCTTTTCAGTGGAGATAGTAAAAAAAACATTGAGGATACCATAGCCATTAGGGATATTGATAGCCCTGATTTAGATGAATTGATTGGTGAAAATTCAGCAAGTGAATTGAGGGATAACTTAGAACTGGTCGAAGGTGTTTATCCTAATTTTGATAAAGAGGCATATTTACAGGGACACCAACAACCAGTATTTTTTGGTTCTGCATTAAATAATTTTGGTGTTCGTGAACTATTAGATTGTTTTATTGATATTGCCCCATCTCCAAGAGCAAAAATGGCGGAGGAACGATTAGTACAATCTGATGAAAAAGAACTTACTGGCTTTGTGTTTAAAATCCATGCAAACATGGATCCTAAGCATAGAGATCGCCTAGCCTTTATTAAAATTGTTTCAGGAACTTTTGAAAGAAACAAGCCATATTTACATGTTCGTCATGGTAAAAAGTTAAAGTTTTCAAGTCCGAATGCTTTTTTTGCAGAGAAGAAGGAAATTGTAGATATTTCATATCCAGGTGATATTGTTGGTTTGCATGATACCGGAAACTTTAAGATTGGTGATACCCTTACTGAGGGAGAACAACTAAATTATAAAGGTATCCCAAGTTTTTCTCCTGAACATTTTAGATACATCAATAATGCCGACCCAATGAAAGCGAAACAGCTTTACAAGGGTATTGATCAATTAATGGACGAGGGGGTTGCACAATTGTTTACATTGGAAATGAACGGCCGAAAAGTTATAGGTACAGTAGGTGCCCTACAGTTTGAAGTTATTCAATACCGTTTGGAACATGAATACGGAGCCAAATGTAGTTATGAAAATTTCCCTGTTTATAAAGCGTGTTGGATAGAGGCCGAAGACATTAAAAATGAAGAATTCAAAGAATTTAAACGAGTTAAACAAAAATTCTTAGCTCAAGATAAAAGAGGACAATTAGTGTTTTTAGCAGACTCCCAATTTTCATTACAAATGACACAACAAAAATATCCAACTGTTAAACTACATTTTACCTCGGAGTTTAACTAAAAAACTTCTATTAATAAAAAAGCCTTGAAATTACTATTTCAAGGCTTTTTTATTATGCTTCTCCTGTAGGTCCAAAATTTAATGGAATCGGAGGCTGCTCATAATCTTTAATAGTACCATGCGCTTTTTCAAAACGATTTACATTATCATTCAAAGCTTTCAAAAGTTTTTTAGCATGTTGAGGGGTTAGCACAATTCTACTTTTAACCTTTGCTTTTGGAGCTCCAGGCATCATACTAATAAAATCTACAACAAACTCTGAAACCGAATGATTAATTATAGCTAGGTTAGAATAAATACCCTCAGCAGTTTTTTCATCCAGCTCTATATTAATTTGTTTCTGATTTTTATTATCCTCCATAACTTATGTGTATAATTATATAATCTAAAAAAGATAACCCCCAATATTTAATTGAGGGTTATTATAAATATTTAGAATTTTAAAGCTTCTTTACGTGCCATTATTTCATCGTATTCCTCTTTGGAACCAACAATAATATTGTCATAATCTCGCATTCCCGTTCCTGCTGGTATCTTATGACCAACAATAACGTTTTCTTTCAATCCTTCTAATGTATCTATTTTACCACTAACAGCAGCTTCATTTAACACCTTAGTAGTTTCCTGGAATGATGCTGCTGAGATAAACGACTTGGTCTGTAGTGATGCACGTGTAATTCCCTGAAGAATTGGTGTCGCTGTTGCAGCAACGGCATCTCTTGCACTTACTAAAGCTTTATCAGCACGTTTAAGTATAGAATTTTCATCTCTTAACTCTCTAGCTGTAATAATTTGTCCAGCTTTTAAGTTTTCAGATTCACCAGCATCTTCAACCACTTTCTTACCAAATATTTCATCATTTTCAACAATAAAATCGTCTTTATGAATCAATTGGTTTTCTAAGAAAATAGTATCTCCTGGATCCTGTACTCTTACCTTACGCATCATTTGTCTAACAACAACTTCAAAGTGCTTATCATTAATTTTCACACCCTGTAAACGATAAACTTCCTGCACCTCGTTTACTAAATATTGTTGTACCGCAGATGGACCTTTAATTGCTAAGATATCTTCTGGAGTAATAGAACCATCAGACAATGGCATACCCGCTCTAACGTAATCATTCTCTTGAACAAGAATCTGATTAGAAAGTTTTACCAAGTATTTTTTAATTTCTCCTAACTTAGACTCAATGATTATCTCACGGTTACCTCTCTTAATTTTTCCAAAAGAAACAACACCATCAATTTCAGAAACCACTGCTGGATTTGAAGGGTTACGGGCTTCAAATAACTCGGTAACTCTTGGAAGACCACCTGTGATATCCCCTGCTTTTGCAGATTTACGTGGAATTTTCACAAGAACCTTACCCTCTTTAATTTTATCTCCATCATCAATCATAATGTGAGAACCTACTGGAAGGTTATACGAACGTAAAACTTCATCCTTGTTATTCTTAATTAATAATGTTGGAATTAGTTTTTTGTTTCTAGATTCAGAAATTACTTTTTCTTGGAAACCTGTTTGTTCGTCAATTTCTACTTGATAAGTAACTCCTTGCTCAATGTTTTCATAAACAATTTTACCAGAGAATTCAGAAACAATAACACCATTATATGGATCCCAAGTACATATTACATCTCCTTTTTTAACTTTGGCTCCGTCTTTAATATTAATTTGAGAACCATAAGGGATATTATTTGTACTTAGTGTGATTCCTGTATTTGGATCTACTACTTTAAGTTCTGATGTTCTAGAGATTACAATTTCAGCAGCTTTACCTTCACTGTCTTCTCCTGTTACAACTCTTAAATCTTCGATTTCAGCAATACCATTAAACTTGGCTTCTAATCTGTTCTCTTCAGAAATGTTCCCCGCAATACCACCAACGTGGAATGTACGTAGCGTAAGCTGTGTACCTGGTTCACCAATTGACTGTGCTGCAACAACACCAACAGCTTCACCTCTTTGCACCATTTTATTGGTGGAAAGGTTTCTACCGTAACATTTAGCACAAATACCTTTTTGAGCTTCACATGTTAATGCTGAACGTACTTCAATAGTTTCTATTGGAGAAGCTTCAACCTTCTTAACATCAGCCTCCATAATCTCCTGGCCAGCTTCAAGAAGAACTTCTTGAGTTAACGGATCAACAACATCATGTAAAGAAACTCTACCAACAATTCTCTCTCCTAATGACTCAACAATTTCTTCATTTTTCTTCAATGCAGAAACTTCAACACCCCTTAAGGTTTCACAATCTTCAATGTTAATAATAACATCTTGAGAAACATCAACTAAACGACGTGTTAAGTAACCAGCATCGGCAGTTTTAAGTGCAGTATCGGCAAGACCCTTACGAGCACCGTGAGTGGAAATAAAGTACTCAAGAATTGATAACCCTTCCTTAAAGTTAGAAAGAATTGGATTTTCAATAATTTCTCCACCACCTGCTGTAGATTTTTTAGGCTTAGCCATTAATCCACGCATACCTGTTAACTGACGAATTTGCTCTTTAGAACCCCTTGCACCAGAATCAAGCATCATATATACTGAGTTAAAACCTTGCTGATCCTCACGGATACGTTTCATGGCTAACTCCGTCAACATTGCATTGGTAGATGTCCAAACATCAATTACCTGATTGTAACGTTCATTATTAGTAATAAGACCCATGTTATAATTTGCCATAATGCCATCAACTTGACCGTTAGCATCAGCAATCATTTCATGTTTCTCTTTCGGAATAATAATATCCCCTAAACTAAATGATAATCCTCCTTTAAATGCGAATTCATATCCTAAAGTTTTTATTCTATCTAAGAAATCAGCTGTTGTTGGAACATCAGTAACGGCTAATATTCCTCCAATAATATCTCTTAACGACTTCTTATTTAATACATCATTAATATAACCAGCCTGCTCCGGAACTTCTTTGTTAAATAAAACCCTACCTACTGTTGTTGATATAATTTTATAAACCAATTCTCCTTCTTCATTAAAATCTTTAGCACGTACTTTTATACCTGCATTAAGATTTACTCTTCCTTCATTGAAAGCAATTTCAACTTCTTCAGCGGAATAGAAAGTTAACCCTTCACCAATAACTGGCACTTCGGGAGTAGACTTTCTTTCTTTAGTCATATAATATAAACCTAATACCATATCCTGAGAAGGTACAGTAATTGGAGAACCATTTGCAGGGTTTAATATATTGTGAGAAGCTAACATTAATAATTGAGCTTCTAATATAGCCTCTGGCCCAAGTGGTAAATGCACCGCCATTTGATCCCCATCAAAATCCGCATTAAATGCAGTACATACTAATGGGTGAAGACGAATTGCCTTACCTTCAATTAATTTAGGCTGGAATGCCTGTATACCTAAACGGTGTAGCGTAGGCGCACGGTTAAGTAGTACTGGATGTCCTTTAAGAACGTTCTCAAGAATATCCCAAACCACAGGTTCCTTTTTATCAATTATTTTCTTAGCAGACTTAACTGTTTTTACAATACCTCTTTCAATTAATTTTCTAATTACAAAAGGTTTGTACAGCTCAGCAGCCATGTCTTTTGGAAGACCACATTCAAATAAACGCATTTCAGGTCCTACAACAATTACCGAACGAGCAGAATAATCCACACGTTTACCAAGTAAGTTTTGACGGAAACGACCTTGTTTACCTTTTAATGAATCTGAAAGTGATTTTAAAGGTCTGTTAGATTCTGTTTTAACCGCAGATGCTTTACGTGTATTATCAAATAATGAATCTACCGCCTCTTGAAGCATACGTTTCTCATTTCTAAGAATTACTTCAGGGGCTTTTATTTCTACTAAACGCTTTAAACGATTGTTACGTATAATAACTCTACGATACAAGTCATTTAAATCTGAGGTTGCAAAACGACCACCATCTAAAGGAACTAGTGGGCGTAATTCTGGTGGAATTACCGGAATTACCTTCATAATCATCCACTCAGGAAGATTTTCTCTGTTTTCTTGAGATTCCCTAAGTGCCTCAACAACTTGAAGACGCTTTAACGCTTCAGTTTTTCTTTGCTTAGAAGTTTCAGTATTTGCTTTATGTCTTAAATTGTATGAAAGCTCTTTTAAATCTATTCTAGCTAACAAATCAATTAAACACTCAGCACCCATTTTTGCAATAAACTTGTTAGGGTCTGTATCTTCTAAATATTGATTTTCTTGAGGGAGTTCTTCTAGTATATTTAAATACTCCTCTTCGGTAAGGAAGTCCATTTTATTAACTTCCTCTCCTTCTGGCCCTTTAGCAATACCTGGTTGAATAACTACATATCTTTCATAGTAGATTATCATATCCAATTTCTTGGAAGGTAAACCTAAAAGGTATCCTATTTTGTTTGGTAACGAACGGAAATACCAAATATGAGCTACAGGAACTACTAAACTAATATGTCCTACTCTATCTCTACGTACTTTTTTCTCCGTTACTTCAACACCGCATCGGTCACAAACTATACCTCTGTAGCGAATTCTCTTATACTTACCACAAGCACACTCATAATCCTTAACAGGACCAAATATACGCTCGCAAAAAAGACCATCGCGCTCCGGCTTGTGCGTTCTATAGTTTATAGTTTCAGGCTTTAAAACTTCACCTTTAGACTCTCCTAAAATTGCTTCAGGAGATGCCAATCCAATTGAAATTTTATTGAACCTTTTTACTTGGTTATTATCTTTTATTCTAGCCATAATATAATGGTGGTACTAAATTAACAATGTGTTCTAAAATCGTTTTTATCGATTTGTTTATTCCTCTAATCTTATATCAAGACCTAAACCTTTTAGCTCGTGCATTAATACATTAAAGGATTCTGGTAAACCAGGTTCTGGCATTGTTTCGCCTTTTACAATAGACTCATATGTTTTTGCTCTACCAATTACGTCATCGGACTTAACCGTTAAAATTTCACGTAATGTTGCAGATGCTCCATATGCTTCTAAAGCCCAAACTTCCATCTCTCCAAAACGTTGACCACCAAATTGTGCTTTACCACCTAATGGCTGTTGTGTAATTAAAGAGTAAGGTCCTATAGATCTAGCATGCATTTTATCGTCTACCATATGTCCTAGTTTCAACATATAGATAACACCAACAGTAGCTGGTTGATCAAAACGTTGTCCTGTTCCTCCATCATGTAAGTAAGTATGTCCAAATCTTGGAATACCTGCTTCATCAGTATACGCATTAATCTCCTCTAAAGTAGCACCATCAAAAATTGGTGTTGCATACTTTCTACCTAATTTAAGACCCGCCCAACCAAGAACAGTTTCATAAATCTGCCCGATATTCATACGAGAAGGTACACCTAATGGATTTAATACAATATCAACAGGTGTTCCATCTTCTAAGAAAGGCATATCTTCATGACGAACAATTCTAGAAACAATACCCTTGTTTCCGTGTCGTCCTGCCATTTTATCTCCAACCTTAAGCTTACGTTTTTTCGCAACATAAACCTTAGCTAATTTCATAATACCTGCTGGTAACTCATCACCAACCGAAATGGTAAACTTATCTCTTCTTAAGTTACCTTGAAGATCATTTAATTTAATCTTATAGTTATGTAGTAAATCTGCTACCGAAGCATTACATTCTTTATCGGTTGTCCAGCTTCCTCCTACCAAGTGAGCAAAATCATCCACAGAATTTAACATCTTCATGGTGTACTTTTTACCTTTTGGCAATACTTCTTCACCTAAATCATTTAAAACACCTTGCGACGTTTTTCCATTAACTAAAGTGAACAATTTCTCAATTAATACATCTTTTAATTGCTGAAATTTTACTTCATACTCTAACTCTAAGTTAGATATAGCCTCTTTATCTTCAGATCTTTTACGCTTATCTTTTATTGAACGTGAGAATAACTTTTTATCAATAACAACACCTCTTAATGAAGGTGAGGCTTTTAATGAAGCATCTTTAACATCTCCTGCCTTATCACCGAAAATTGCACGAAGTAGTTTTTCTTCTGGCGTAGGATCAGACTCTCCTTTTGGCGTGATTTTACCAATTAAAATATCACCAGGTTTTACTTCGGCACCTATTCTAATCATTCCGTTTTCATCAAGGTCTTTTGTAGCCTCCTCTGAAACGTTAGGAATATCGTGAGTAAGTTCTTCCGCTCCTAGTTTAGTATCTCTAACTTCTAAAGAATATTCATCAACGTGAATTGAAGTGAATATATCTTCACGAACAACTTTTTCTGAGATTACAATTGCATCCTCAAAGTTATATCCTTTCCATGGCATAAAGGCAACGGTAAGGTTTCTACCTAAGGCTAATTCACCTTTTTCTGTAGCATAACCTTCACATAACACCTGTCCTTTTTTAACTCTATCCCCTTTTTTAACAATAGGCTTTAGGTTAATACTAGTACCTTGGTTAGTTTTTCTAAACTTAACTAGTTGATATGTTTTAGAATCATCTTCAAAACTTATTAATCGTTCCGATTCTGTTCTATCATACTTAATTGTAATTTTTTGAGAATCAACATACTCAATAACACCATCTCCTTCAGCATTAATTAACACCCTAGAATCAGAAGCTACTTGACGCTCTAAACCTGTACCTACAATCGGAGATTGTGGTTTTAATAATGGTACTGCCTGACGCATCATGTTTGACCCCATCAACGCACGGTTTGCATCATCATGCTCCAAGAAAGGAATTAATGACGCTGAAATAGAAGCAATTTGATTTGGTGCAACATCCGTATAGTTAATTTCAGACGGATTCACCACTGGGAAATCTCCTTCTTCTCTAGCAATAACTTTATCACTATCAATAGAACCATCTTCTTTTAAAGGAATGTTTGCTTGTGCAATTTTCATCCCTTCTTCTTCTTCCGCACTTAAATACCTATATTCAGCTGTATCAACCTTAGACTCATCAACCTTACGGTAAGGAGTTTCTAAGAATCCCATTGGATTTACTTTAGCAAATACCGCTAAGGAAGAAATTAACCCAATATTCGGACCTTCAGGTGTTTCAATAGGACATAATCTTCCGTAGTGTGTGTAGTGTACATCACGAACCTCAAAACCTGCTCTTTCTCTTGAAAGACCTCCAGGTCCAAGAGCTGATAATCTTCTCTTATGAGTAATCTCAGCTAGTGGATTTGTTTGATCCATAAATTGAGACAACTGATTTGTTCCAAAGAAAGAATTAATTACAGACGAAAGGGTTTTTGCGTTAATCAAATCTATTGGTGTAAACACCTCATTATCTCTAACATTCATACGCTCACGAATGGTTCTTGCCATACGCGCTAAACCAACACCAAATTGCTGTGATAATTGCTCTCCTACTGTACGTACACGACGATTAGAAAGGTGATCAATATCATCAATCTCCGCCTTAGAGTTAATTAACTCTATTAAGTACTTTATTATAGTTATAATATCTTCTTTGGTAAGTACTTGCTTATCCATTCCAATATCTAACTGTAATTTTTTATTCATTCTATAACGACCAACTTCACCTAAGTTGTAACGTTGATCAGAGAAGAATAACTTGTCAATTATACCACGTGCAGTTTCCTCATCTGGCGGTTCTGCATTACGTAATTGACGGTATATATGTTCTACTGCTTCCTTTTCAGAATTCGTAGGATCTTTTTGTAATGTATTGTGAATAATGGCATAATCAGACTGCGCATTATTTTCTTTGTGTAATAGAATTGTTTTTACATCCGCATCTATAATCTCTTGAACATTTTCTTTATCAAGGATAGTATCACGGTCTAAAACAATCTCGTTTCTTTCAATAGAAACTACTTCTCCAGTATCCTCATCAACAAAATCTTCATGCCATGTATTTAAAACTCTGGCTGCAAGTTTTCTTCCTAATACTTTTTTAAGTCCAGCATTAGAAACTTTTACCTCTTCAGAGAGGTCAAAAATTTCCAAAATATCTTTATCTCGTTCAAAACCAATTGCTCTAAACAATGTGGTAACCGGTAATTTTTTCTTTCTATCAATATAAGCGTACATTACGCCATTGATATCTGTAGCAAATTCTATCCAAGAACCCTTAAAAGGAATAACTCTAGCAGAATATAGCTTTGTACCATTTGCATGGAAAGACTGACCAAAGAAAACACCAGGAGAACGGTGTAATTGAGAAACTACTACACGCTCAGCACCGTTGATAACAAACGTACCACTTGGTGTCATATAAGGTATTGTTCCTAAATATACATCTTGAACAATAGTTTCAAAATCTTCGTGCTCTGGATCTGTACAATACAGTTTAAGTCTTGCCTTTAATGGCACACTATAAGTAAGTCCACGCTCAATACATTCCTGAATGGAATATCTAGGTGGATCAATAAAGTAATCTAAAAATTCTAACACAAACTGATTTCTAGTATCAGTTATTGGGAAGTTTTCCATGAAGGTGTTATATAAACCTTCATTGCCTCTTTCATCAGATTTTGTTTCAAGTTGGAAAAAATCTTGAAACGATTTAATCTGAATGTCCAAGAAATCCGGATAATCCGGAGTATTCTTAGCTGATGCAAAATTTATTCTTTCGGTCTGATTTGTGAACATCTATGGACAGTATTTTGATCGTGAATACTAAAAGTGGGTTGTGCACACCTTTATACACATTCTATATAAAAAGGCTTAGGTCTAGCCGCAAAAAAGCGAAAAGACCTAAACCAAATTTCCTATGGAATTGCTATTATTTAAGCTCAACTTCTGCTCCAGCTTCTTCCAATGAGTTCTTGATTCCTTCTGCTTCGTCTTTAGAAACACCTTCTTTAATAGCTTTTGGTGCGCTATCAACGATATCTTTAGCATCTTTTAATCCTAAACCAGTTAATTCTTTAACCAATTTAACAACTGCTAATTTAGAAGATCCTGCCGCTTTTAAGATTACGTCAAATTCTGACTTTTCTTCGGCAGCCTCACCACCACCAGCAGCTCCACCACCAGCAGCAACAGCAACTGCAGCAGCTGCAGGCTCTATACCGTACTCTTCTTTTAATATATCAGCTAATTCATTTACTTCTTTTACAGTAAGATTAACTAATTGTTCTGCGAAATCTTTTAATTCTGCCATTTTTACTATCGTTTAATAAATTTTTAAAATATAATTGTTTTAGTGCGTACTACTCTCTTTCTGATAATGTTTTAAGAATTCCAGCAAGTTTACCACCGCCAGACTTAAGTCCAGAAATAACATTTTTAGCAGGAGATTGTAATAATCCAATAATCTCACCAATCATTTCTTCTTTAGACTTAATGCTTACTAAAGCATCCAAATTCTCATCACCAATATAAACAGCTTCCTCAACAAATGCTCCTTTCAACAAAGGCCTATCTGACTTTTTTCTAAAAGTTTTAATAAGTTTTGCAGGTGCATTACCTGTTTCAGAAAACATTAATGAAGTATTCCCTTTAAGTACCTCTGGCAATTCACCAAATTCCTTATCAGAAGCTTCCATTGCTTTTGCAAGCAATGTATTTTTTACTACCGCAAGTCTAATATCTGCTTTATAACACGCTCTTCTTAAATCAGAAGTGGTTCCAGCATCTAAACCTGAAATATCTGCTAAATAAATAGTAGAACTTTCAGCTAACTGCGTAGTCAAATCCTGTACAACGATTGCTTTTTCTTCTCTTGTCATAATTGAAATTTTTAACTACCAGCTATATTAAACTGTTTTAGGATCTAATTGAACACTAGGACTCATTGTGCTAGACATAAATACTGACTTCACATAAACTCCTTTTGCAGCAGATGGCTTTAACTTATTTAAAGTCTCTAACAACTCTTTTGCATTGCCCGCAATTTTGTCCGCAGAGAAAGATGCCTTTCCAATTGCAGCATGAACAATACCAGTTTTATCTACTTTAAAATCAATTTTACCAGCTTTCACCTCAGTTACAGCTTTTGCAACATCCATGGTTACTGTTCCTGTTTTTGGATTAGGCATTAAACCTCTAGGTCCCAAAACACGACCTAATGGACCTAATTTACCCATTACGCTTGGCATTGTAATAATTACATCAACATCAGTCCAACCGCCTTTTATTTTATCCAAATATTCATTCAACCCAACATAATCCGCACCAGCTTCTTTAGCCTCTGCTTCCTTATCTGGGGTTACTAAAGCCAAAACTTTAATATCTTTACCTGTTCCGTGAGGTAGTGTTACAACTCCACGAACCATTTGATTTGCCTTTCTAGGATCAACTCCTAAACGAACTGCAATATCAATAGATGCATCAAATTTTGTATTAGTTATCTCTTTTACTAAAGCAGAAGCCTCATCAACAGAATAAAGTTTATCTTTATCTATCTTAGCATATGCTTCCTTTTGCTTTTTAGTCAACTTTGCCATTTAATTACTTTTAAGATTTTAAAAAGGTCTTTTACCTGAAACTTTAAGACCCATTGATCTTGCTGTTCCTGCAATCATACTCATTGCTGATTCCACAGTAAAAGCATTAAGGTCTACCATTTTATCTTCAGCAATTGCTTTGATTTGGTCCCATGTAACGCTACCGTTTTTTACTCTGTTAGGTTCGCCAGATCCTTTTTTAATCTTAGCTGTCTCCAATAGCTGAACTGCCGCTGGTGGTGTTTTTACAACAAAGTCAAATGACTTGTCTTTGTAAACGGTGATAACAACTGGTAATACTTTACCTGGTTTATCCTGCGTACGCGCATTAAACTGCTTACAGAATTCCATGATGTTAACGCCGGCAGCACCTAAGGCGGGTCCAACCGGTGGCGATGGATTCGCTGCACCTCCCCTAACTTGTAGTTTAACTACTTTACCTACTTCTTTTGCCATTGTTTAAAATTAAATTGAAAGTGTGTTATTTGGAAGCAACACTACTTTATAAATATGTAACACTAATTAAATTTTCTCAACCTGCATATAGCTAAGTTCTAACGGAGTTTTTCTTCCGAAAATCTTAACCATAACTTCTAGCTTTCGTTTTTCTTCATTTATCTTCTCCACCGTACCATTAAATCCATTAAAAGGGCCATCTATAACCTTAACAGTTTCTCCAAAAACAAAAGGTATAGCCACGCTATCTGTAGTAACGGCTAACTCATCTACTTTACCAAGCATTCTATTAACCTCAGTTTTTCTCAACGGCACAGGATCCCCTCCTTTTGTCTCCCCTAAGAAACCGATAACATTGGTAATAGAACGAATAATATGAACCATTTCTCCACCAAGGTTAGCTTTCACCATAATATACCCAGGAAAGTAAACACGTTCTTTATTTATTTTTTTTCCGTTTCGAATCTGAACCACTTTTTCAGTAGGAACCAAAACTTCATCTAAGTAATCAGCAAAACCCAATCTAGCCACTTCACTCTCGATGTAACCTTTAATTTTGTTTTCTTGACCACTTACAGCCCTAACTACGTACCATTTTTTATCTAAAACTTCAGACATAGAGCTTTTAATTTAAAACGTTATCGAAATATAAACGAATAACCTTACTAAACACAGTATCCACACCCCAAGTTGCTAATGCAAACAATATAGAAAATACTGCTACAACAACCATAAGATTAGAAGATTCTGCACGCGTAGGAAGCGTAACATTATTTTTTAATTCCTCAAAAGACTCCTTAATATATGTTAACATCGCTGTTTAGTTTTCTGTTTAACTAGAAGTGTTCTCGCTTTAACTTCACTTCTTAAAGCACGGGAGGAGAGACTCGAACTCCCGACACCTGGTTTTGGAGACCAGTGCTCTACCAACTGAGCTACACCCGTATAATTAAATATAAAAATCCTCAATTCAAGGACTGTTACATTTATTTCCTATTTACATTGAAAGGTATCCAGCCTAAGCGGGACACCCTTACAATGCAATATCTATAAAATCTTAATCTAAAATCTTAGTAACTTGACCAGCACCTACTGTTCTACCACCTTCACGAATTGCAAAACGTAATCCCACGCTCAATGCAATTGGAGATAATAAATCAACTGTAATTGTCAAGTTATCACCAGGCATTACCATCTCAACCCCTGAAGGAAGATTAATAGTACCTGTAACATCCGTTGTTCTTACATAGAACTGAGGACGATAGTTATTATGGAATGGTGTGTGACGACCACCTTCTTCTTTCTTAAGGATATAAACCTCAGCTTCAAATTTAGCATGCGGTTTAACAGAACCTGGCTTACAGATAACCATACCTCTTTTGATATCTGATTTTTCAATACCTCTTAACAAGATACCTACATTATCACCAGCCTCACCTCTATCTAATATCTTACGGAACATCTCAACCCCTGTAATTGTAGAAGCTAATTTTTCAGCACCCATACCAATAATATCTACAGCATCACCAGTGTTAGCAACTCCAGTCTCAATACGACCAGTAGCTACAGTACCACGACCAGTAATTGTAAATACATCTTCAACAGGCATTAAGAAGTCTTTATCAACATCTCTTTTTGGAAGCTCAATCCAAGCATCAACCTCTTCCATTAACTTCATTACAGTATCAACCCACTTTTGCTCACCATTAAGCGCACCTAAAGCAGAACCAGCAACAACAGGCCCATTATCACCATCATACTCATAGAAAGAAAGCAATTCTCTTACCTCCATCTCAACAAGCTCTAATAACTCCTCATCATCAACCATATCCACTTTATTCATGAATACAACGATTCTTGGAATACCAACCTGACGACCTAAAAGGATGTGCTCACGTGTTTGTGGCATTGGACCATCTGTAGCGGCAACCACCAAAATAGCACCATCCATCTGAGCAGCACCAGTAACCATGTTTTTTACGTAATCCGCGTGACCAGGACAATCAACGTGTGCGTAGTGACGATTCGCCGTAGCATACTCTACGTGAGAAGTATTAATCGTAATACCTCTTTCTTTTTCTTCCGGAGCGTTATCGATAGAATCGAAACTTCTTAATTCAGAAAGACCTGCATTAGCCAATACTGTAGTAATAGCAGCTGTCAATGTAGTTTTACCGTGATCTACGTGTCCAATAGTACCTATATTTAAGTGCGGTTTGGAACGATCAAAAGTTTCCTTTGCCATGTTTAATGAATTTTAATAATCTTAGTTTATATTAGTGTACAATTTATACCTTAATTGAGCCAATGACGAGATTTGAACTCGTGACCTCTTCCTTACCAAGGAAACGCTCTACCCCTGAGCTACACCGGCGTAAAGTTTTCACAATCACTTTCTTTTACAATAGAATTGCCCCTTGATAGTGAATCGTCCCTGTATGCCCAAGGCATGTACAGGAATGACAATACTGTCAAACTTAGAGCGGGAGACCGGGTTCGAACCGGCGACATTCAGCTTGGAAGGCTGACGCTCTACCAACTGAGCTACTCCCGCATTTATTTTTCAATATTTTAATTGCTTTTTAAAACAATCGTGCAATATTAGTCTTTTTTTAGTTATTTTCCAGAAAACAACTAAAACTATTTAAAAAATAGTGGGGAGAGCAGGATTCGAACCTGCGAAGACGTAGTCAGCAGATTTACAGTCTGCCCTCGTTGGCCGCTTGAGTATCTCCCCAAACCAATATTTTAAGAACTTTTTTCGAGCTGCAAAAGTAATACTTTATTCACTCTTTTCAAATCAAAACAAAATCTAAAATTTTGCTCCTTTTTTGAGCCGATGGAGGGACTCGAACCCACGACCTGCTGATTACAAATCAGCTGCTCTAGCCAGCTGAGCTACATCGGCATTTTCATGTTTTTTAAAGCATAAAAAAGTCCGCTATTTCTAACGGACTGCAAATGTATACGTTTTTTTGTTTATTCAAAACAAAAATTAAAAAAAATTATTCAAGCATGTGCTCTAATTTTTTCCTTCTTTTTTATAAGCTTGCGTTCCAATGAATTACAAGCCGAGTCTACAGCCTCTTCAAAAGTCTTACATTGTTTTTTAATTATAAATTTATCTTTAGGTACATTTAATTTTATTTCTACAATTTTATTTTCTTTTGATTTTGTGTTACCTAGTTTCATATAAACTTCTGAACTAATAACCTTACTGTAGAACGTTTCTAATTTATCAAGTCGTGTTTGCACGAAATTGAACAATTCACCATCAGCATTAAAATTAACGGATTGTGCATGTACTTTCATAGAATAAAATTTTAATAGATTAAACAATATCTAACTCTAACTATTTACCACTTCGAGGATGTGAAGTAGCATGTACTTTCTTAAGCTCGTCAATACTATTATGAGTATAAACTTGTGTTGACGCCAAACTGGAATGCCCTAACAACTCTTTAACCGCATTTAAATCTGCTCCTTTACTAAGAAGGTGAGTTGCAAATGTGTGTCTTAAAATATGTGGACTCTTTTTTACCTTGGAGGACACCTTACTAAAGTACTTATTTATAACTCTATAAACAAGTGTTTCATATATTTTATTGCCCACACTGGTAAGAAAAACAAAATCGTTTTCAGGAATACCCTCATGAACACTTCTTTCATTAAAATACGTTTGAAAAGCTTTTATCACTGAAGGTAAGAGAGGCACAATTCTTTCTTTGTTTCTTTTTCCTAATACTTTTAAATTTCCCTGAAACAAATCAACATCTACTATTTTTAAATTTACTAGTTCCGCTCTCCTAATACCAGTAGAATACAACAGCTCTATTATTAACTTATCGCGTATTCCTTCAAAATTATCTTCATATGTAATTTGAGAAAGTACATTTTGCATTTCTTCTTCGGAAAAGGGGACTTCAATTTTTTTTGCTGTTTTTAAAGCCTTATGTTTTGCTAGTGGATTAACTTTTATTTCTTCAATTCTGAGTAAAAATTTATAATACGCTTTTAATGAAGCTACCTTCCTATTTATGGTTCTGTTAGTTACGCTGGAATTTACCAAACTTACAATCCAACTTCTAATTAAATTATAATCTACAAAAACAACATCTTCGACACCAAAAGTGACCTCACAAAACAAACTAAACTCCTCTATATCCTTTTTATACGCACTAACAGTATGTTTGGAGTAGTTTTTTTCTAAGGTAAGGTATGCTATAAAGGAATCTATTGCCATGGTTTAAAGTTACCAAAGTTATCTTTGACACTACATTATATATCATAAAAAAATCCCGCTTGTTGCGGGATTTTAATTTGTACACTAATAAAAGTTCAGAGATTAAATTTCTTCTAAATCTCTTAAACCTTGTATATATTGAGCTTTTTGTATTTGCGCTCTTCTTTCAACTGAAGGCTTTGTAAACTGCTGACGTTTTCTTAATTGACGCATTGTACCAGTTTTATCAAACTTTCGTTTAAAACGCTTTAAAGCTCTATCTATGTTTTCTCCTTCTTTTATTGGTATTATTAACATGGGCGATAACCTCCTCTCTTTTGTGATTAAGGCTGCAAATATACTACTTAAATCTAAATTGCAAACTTTAATTTAAACATTATTTAATTTTCTAATGCCGGCTTATATGTTTTTTTATCAATAATCATTTTAGACAATATCTCCTTTAAGATTTCTGAAGTTCCTCCGCCAATAGGTCCACACCTACTATCTCTAAACAACCGCGCTAGCGGATAATCTTCCATAAACCCATAACCTCCTAACATTTGTAAACAATCATAAATTGTTTCGTCTGCCATTTTAGTTGACAACAATTTAGACATTGTAGCCTCTTTTACCACATATTCCCCTTTATCTAAACGTGATGCTACAGAATAATTAAATTCTCTACACATTGTCATTTCTGCTGTTCTTTCCGCTATTTTATGTCTTAATGCCTGATATTGGTCTAACTTTTTCCCAAAGGTTGTTCTCTCTGACATGTATTCAACCGCATAATCCAAAGCATACTCTGCCCTAGCATGAGCGTTAACCCCCATTATTAATCGCTCTAAAGCAAAGTGTTGCATAATATAAGGAAAACCTTTGTTTTCATCCCCCATCAAATTTTCTTTAGGAATCATTACATTATCAAAAGCAATTTCACCAGTGTCTGATGCTCGCCAACCTAACTTATTTAATTTTGAAGCACTAATACCTGAGGTTTCTCTATCAACCACAAAAATGCTAATTCCTTTATTACCCAACTCAGGAGAAGTTTTTGCCGCTACCACTAAATAATCACTATAAACACCATTGGTTATAAATGTCTTAGAACCATTTATGATATAAGAATCTCCCTCTTTAGTTGCAACCGTACGCATACCGGATACATCTGAACCTGCAAAAGGCTCAGAAATACACAAACACCCTACTTTTTCCCCAGAAATACTGGGAGCAAGATATTCTTGTTTTATTCTTTCATCACCTTCTTTTGAAATATGCGTCATCGCTAAGTACATATGTGCCCATATTGCTGCAGCGAAACCCAATGAGTTAATTTTCTGAAGCTCTTCTAACAGGATAACCATATACAAAAGATCTAACTCCAGCCCTCCGTATTTGGCTGGATAGGTCAAACCTAAATACCCCATGTCCCCAAACTTTTTCCATATGAATCGGTCTATGGTTCCAGATTCTTCCCACTTATCCACATGTGGTACAACTTCTTTCTTCAAAAAATCTTTAAGACTATCTCTGAACAACTTATGTTCTTCGGTAAAATATCTTTTATCCATCTATAAACTTGAGTATGCAATTACCTGACTTATTTTAGGGCCAAATATAGCTTAATTTTATCAATTTTATCCTTGGGGAAATCTTCAATTTTTAACAATTCATCAAAGGTTTTAACGGTTTTATTGTCATTCCTATAATCTAAAATAGCATATGCTACTTTTTTTTGAATATATGGCAATTTATATAGCTCTACCACAGAAGCTGTATTAATATTTATTTTTCTAATCGCAGGCGTTTTTAACACTTGAAAACGTTCTAATGCCCGTTCAACTACCTCATTCTCTAAGCCATAAACATCATACAATTGTTCATTTACAAAAAAGCCTCCTAATTTATCCCGAAACTTTACTATTCTTCTTGATAATTTATCTCCTATTCCATAAATGCTTTTAAAATCATTAATTGTAGCAGAATTAATGTCTTTAATTTTACTTAATTTGTTTAATGTTTTCCTTACGTTCTCAGGATTACTTTTTACATTTTTCCAATTCGGAAATTTAAAATACTTAGAAATTGTTTTTAACAAAGTATCCGAGACTTTGGTTACCTCTTGAAATTCCAAAACAGAATTCACATATCTATTTTTAGCCCTAAAAGCATGAAGCCTATCAATTTCGTCAACGGACATACCCAATGCATACCCTCTGTAATCTGATATAAAGTTTGGATTAAAAGGATAAATAATCAAAGTATCCTTTTTTAAGGCTTGTTTCTTTAAGCTATCAACTTTTGCTTGTATAGACTCGTTAAGAACAAAAGCTTTATTTGCTTTAGACGGGGAGTTATATTTTACATAAAAATAAACGCATTGCGATAATATTATTATGAATAGTAAAAAGAAAACCCCACTTTGTTCTTGTTTATTGAACCTAAAGTGGGATTTTAATTTTTTCAAAATTTACGTATTATTCTTGTTTACCAACCTTTATAGCTTCTAAATATCTATCTAATTGCTTTCTAACAACTGGATACAAGAAAAACAAACCAACCATGTTTGGGAAAATCATAGCAAATATCATAGCATCAGAGAAATCCCAAATAGATTTCATACTTGCAGCCGCACCAATTACGATAAATGTTAAGAACAACAATTTATATATAAGGTCCGCCGTTTTACCTCTTCCAAACAAAAACTTCCAAGATTGCAAACCGTAATAAGACCATGAAATCATTGTAGATACAGCAAACAATACAACCGCTATTGTTAAAAATACATTAGAATATGGTATATATTGTGCAAAAGCCTTGGATGTAATACCAGCACCTTCGTAAGAAATACCATCAATAATTACTGCTCCAGAACCATCTCCACCATATTCAAAGGCTCCGCCAAAATTAAAAATGATAATCACTAGTGCAGTCATTGTACATATAACAACTGTATCAATAAAAGGCTCTAATAATGCAACCAAACCTTCTGAAGCTGAATACTTAGTTTTTACAGCCGAATGTGCTATTGAAGCAGAACCTGCTCCCGCCTCATTAGAAAAGGCTGCTCTTTTAAAACCAACGAGTAATACACCAAAAAATCCACCTATTCCAG
This sequence comes from uncultured Maribacter sp., assembly GCA_947493885.1. Classification (GTDB taxonomy): domain Bacteria; phylum Bacteroidota; class Bacteroidia; order Flavobacteriales; family Flavobacteriaceae; genus Maribacter_B. The sequence goes on along the minus strand of CANLTE010000009.1, from coordinate 73,006 downwards.
CTTTCATACTAAACGCTTCTGAAAGAATTAAACCAAAGGCATTATCAATCAATGAAAAATTGCTAAAAATAATATACAAACATGCCAGCAAATACATTACTGCCATAAAAGGAACTACCTTTTCTGTTACAGAGGCTATCCTTTTAATTCCTCCAATGATAATTACACCAACAAGAATTGCTAACACCACTCCTATAATTGCCCCTGCACTTGTGCTTTCGTAACCCATAAGTTCTTTTAACACAATGGTTGCTTGATTAGATTGCGCTGCATTACCTCCTCCAAAGGATCCTCCAATACAGAAAATAGCAAACAATACCGCAGCTACTTTACCTACCGTAGTAAAACCTCTTTCTTTTAACCCCTTACTTATATAATACATTGGCCCACCATAAACAGTTCCGTCAGGACCAACATCTCTATATTGTACGCCTAGAGTACATTCCACAAATTTGGTGGACATCCCCAAAAGGCCGCAAATAATCATCCAGAAAGTGGCACCAGGTCCGCCCAGGGCTATTGCCAAAGCTACACCCGCTATATTACCATTACCAACTGTACCAGAAACAGCCGTAGCTAACGCCTGAAAATGACTTACCTCTCCTTCTTTACTTTCGTCCCCAATGGTATCTACGATATCTCCATCAACCACATTTACTTCAGATTTTTCAACACCATGATGATCTATTTCATCATACTTACCACGAACGGTATTTATGGCTTTTCCAAAATATCTAACATTAGGGAAACCAAAATATATCGTAAAAAATAAAGCACTTAATACTAAAAGCAATAATACGAAGGGAACCCCAAACACTTCAAAGAAAACTACAGCAGAGAAAAAATCAGAAACTGGCTTAAAAGCTTGGTCAATTTTTTGATCCAAACCAACATCTTGTGCAACTGTAAACAAAGGAGAAAATAATGCGAATAATGCAAGAAGTTTGTACTTCATAATAATAATTTTGTTTTTATAATTAGTCAGGAAAAACGCAATATCCTAAAAATAAAGTACCAAATCAAATAATAGCTTAAAAGAAATTTAATCTAAATGATACATCTCATTCAATTTCTTAATTTGCTCGGGCCGTCCAAGTACAATAACTTTTCCTTCTGCCTCAAGCTGTAATTCAGCATCAGGATTAATAATATATTTACCATTAGGGTTAACATAGCCTATGATTGTACAACCTGTTTTTCTTCGTAAATCCAAATCTCTAAGCGATTTACAATTTTGACCAGAAACAAAATTTTCAATAGGCACTTCTTCTAAATTAGTTGTGTTCTCCCCTTCGGTAGATAATTTATCCATAAATGTTATAAGGTCTGGCATCACCACTAAAGAAGCCATGTGATCACCTCCAATTTTGTCCGGCATAATCACGGTATTAGCACCAGCAAGCTTTAACTTTTTCTGAGATGGAATTAAAGAAGCTCTACTTATTATATACAGGTTTTTATTTAACTGTCTAGCAGACAGCACTATAAACAAGTTTGCAGAATCACTGGGCAATGCCGTTATTAAATATTTAGCGCAAGCAATACCAGCATCAATTAAAGTCTCGTCTTCACTTGCATCACCTTCCACAAAAAGCACTTCGTCTTCATATTTTTCAATAACTTCCTTATCCTTCTCTATTACAACAAAGGGCTGATTATATGCCTTTAACCTTTCTACAGCTTGGGATCCATTACGGCCATATCCACAAATTACTACGTGCCCAGATAGTTTATCAATTTTTTGTTTCACTTTTTTCTTTTTTAATAGTTGCATGGAGTTTCTACCTAATATATATTCTGTGATTACAGAAATAGCAAAACCTACAATAAAAACACTTGACACAATTAACATCAAAGTGAATATTTTGCCCTCAGGTTCTAGTGTTTTTACCTCCGAAAACCCTACAGTTGTTACTGTAATGATCGTCATATACAAGGCATCTAACCATCCAAAATCAGAAATAAACCTGTAACCAAATACCCCAACAATGAGTACAGCTGTCATTAAAAAAATGGCCAAGTACAGTTTTGAACGAAACAATTTTCCCATATTCTATAAATCAAAAACTGAAGTTCGTTTGGTATAAATTAAATCTTTAATTCTAAGCCAAAATGCTAAAAACAAATACAAGGCAAAACCAAACCCCAAGGTTACAAAGGTTACATAAATAAATGAGGTTCTAACAACTCGTGCTCGTATTCCTAAACGTTCTGCAATACGACCACAAACCTCGAACCCCCTTTTTTGAAAATAGTACACTATTTTATAAAAAAACTTCATTAATTAAAGGTAATTATTTTGACTCAATAAACGTGTTCCAATGCTACATTCAAGGCATTTATTTTTTGAACAATACTCATTATGTAATTCTATTACCCCTTGACTTTCCATAGCGTTTTTAGCTAAAACTCCTAAAACACCAAAATTGGAAACAATAGTATTTTCTTCCTTTTTTAACCCCAACACAATTGTTATTAACTCTTCATTAATTTCCTTTCCTAAATATTTAGCATAGGAAAACTTTAACGGCAGTATGGTATTTATCACTAATAAGTCAATAAACTTTTTGGTCAATTTTTTTATTCTCTGTTTAGAAGTTTTTCCAAAATTATAATGTGTGTTCCAATACTGGCTCGCCGCTACATCAAAAACACCATATAACTCATCTAAGGTTTTTGCCTTAATTATAGCGCTAAATAGGTTTTGATTTTTAGTATAAACTTGTGACAACTGTGATAACCTAATTGTTGGGAAATTTGAAGGTCTTAATTTAAAAAAATGAGGTTTTTCTATGGGCTCCGATTCTAATTCAAACTTACTTTTTAAAAAGCTAAATTCTTTTTTAAGTGCTCTAAAATAAGAATCTGTTACTTCTTCCTTTTCCAACAAACCTAGCATTCCATACAATAGACTTTCAAATTGAAATTCATTATTCCAAACCTTACGAACAACAGCAAAATCAAGCGATTTTCCTAAACTTAAAAAAGATGCTCCGTTTATTTTCAACCCAAAGTTCTTTAACAGTAAAACAAATAGTGTTTGTTCCCAGTTATTTTTTGAGTCCAACAACAAATTATTTATTAAAACCGATTTTCTTTCAAGGCGTTCAAAGTATAAGCGCTCTATCCAATTATCAATTAAAAAGCTATCAACATCTTTTATTTGAGCATCGCAATGAACAAATTTAATTCCTTGGTTGGCAAAGAGATTTTTATAATCACTTAACAAAGCATGTGAGATGTAAGCGCTTAACGCGAGTGTAGGGATTTGAGAATTATCCTTTCTAAATATTTCCACATCATCTTCCCAAACTACGTGAAGAATTACATTGTTATAATTTTCATCGGTTTCATGACCATGGGCATACCAATCAGACGATTTTACGTGAATTTCAACATTTCCCGCCCACAATTGATTATTTATTCTGACTTGAGCGTTAAAAAAATCAGGACCAGCAAGTTTATTATGCGTTCCAACCGCAACAACATCAATAGTACTCCCTTGAGTAGTTATTAATTTTTTTTGCTGAATTTTTTTGTACTTCCATACAAAGTGCAGTAAATCTTCACGCATAATATACAAGTGAAAAGTCTATTTATAATAGACAGTTTAGCAAATTACTCAGCTACATCACCCTCCCAATTCATAAAACCTCCTTCTAAATTATAAGCATTGTTAAAACCTAAACTATTCAAAATTGCACAAGCTTGCCTGCTTCGGTTCCCAGACCTACAGTACACATAGTAGTTTTTTGACTTATCTAATTTTTCTAATTCTTCAACAAATTCTTCTCCTAAATATATATCAATATTAGTTGCATTAGGAATATATCCTTCCTCCACTTCTTCCTCCGTTCTAACATCTAAAACAAATGCATTATCGTCATTTGCTAATTGCTCTTCCCATTCTTCTTGTGATAAATCTGCCATTTTAATAATCTTTAGTACCCCAAAAGTAAGATATTTGGTTAAAAAAACATGAATAATGTTTTAACATAAAATTAATATCGGTTTCCAAATAATATCAAAAAACATATATACATTTGTATATACAAATGTTGTACATACATGAATGTAGAAAGTATTTTAAAAACCGACAAAAAAATTCCTCTTGACAAAAGAACAATAGTTCATATTGTTCTAGTAAGTCATAAGTTAAACGAAATGGTTTCACTAGCGTTAAAGCCTTATGATGTTTCCGTACAACAGTTTAATGTGCTTCGAATTTTAAGAGGACAAAACGGTAAACCCGCAAATCTTGGTACGATTAATGAAAGAATGGTTACTAAAATGAGTAATACAACAAGGTTAGTAGACAAATTAATCACTAAAGGCTACGCTAAACGTGAAACTTGTGAAACAAACAGAAGAAAAATAGAAATACAAATTACCAATACTGGAAAAAATGCATTGATAAAAATTGATGTTGCCGTTGCAAAAGCCGAAAAAAAATTAGTTGAAAATTTTTCAAAAAAAGAATTAGAAACCTTAAACCTTTTACTAGATAAATTCTAACAAAATGAGTGATTATATTGAAAGTTTACAATGGCGTTATGCCACCAAAAAGTTTGATTCTTCAAAAAAACTATCTGAAGAACAATTAAGTTTTATTCTTGACGCGCTTAAACTTAGTGCTTCTTCGTACGGACTGCAGCCTTACCACATTTTTATAGTAAGCAATAACGAAATTAGAGAAAAGTTAAAAGCAGCATCCTGGGGACAATCTCAAATAACAGATGCTTCTCATCTAATCGTATTTGCCAATCAAACTACATTTAATGATAGTCTTGTCGATGATTATATTATGAATGCTGCGGAAACAAGAGAATTGCCTGAAAGCACTCTTAAGGATTATGGTGATTTTATGAAGACTTCACTAATGCCGTTATCTGATGATATCAAAAATATTTGGACGTCCAAGCAAACATACTTAGCTTTAGGCAATTTACTTTCTGCAGCAGCTTCCATTAAAGTTGATGCTTGCCCAATGGAAGGTTTTGAAGCAGAAAAGTATAACGAAATTCTTGGGCTTTCGGCAAAAAACCTAAATGCATCAGTAGTTGCAACTATAGGATTCAGGTCAGATGATGATGAAACGCAACATTATAAAAAAGTGCGCAAATCAAAAGATAAATTGTTCACACAATTATAATTAGGATAAACACTATTAATAATTAAATAAATTAAAACCATGAAAAAGAGTATTTTAAGTTTAGCACTAGCAGTTATATGTAGCCTTGGTGTTACAGCTGCTCCAATAGACGGAGATAAAAAAGAAGTAAAAACCAGCGAGAGTAAAGTTACCTGGAAAGGTTACAAAGTTACTGGTTCTCACACAGGAACAATTGATTTAAAATCTGGTTCTTTAGTGTTTGATGGAGATAAATTAACAGGAGGAGAATTTGTTGTGGATATGACAACTATAAATTCTACTGATTTAGAAGGAGAATACAAAGGAAAGTTAGATGGACACTTAAAGTCAGACGATTTTTTTGGGGTAGAAAAACATGCCACTTCTAAACTGGTTTTTACAAGTTCAAAATCTTTCAATAAAAATTCTTACACGGTAACAGGAAATCTTACTATAAAGGGAATCACCAAACCTGTAACTTTTGTTGTTTCGGTATACGGAAATAAAGCTACCGCTACAATCAAAATTGATAGAACCAAGTATGACGTGAAATATGGCTCTGGTTCCTTTTTCGAAAATCTTGGAGACAAAACTATTTATGATGAGTTTGATTTAGTTGTAGATTTAGTTTTCTAAACTAGTCCCTAAGATAGTTTTAAAACCTCATTACTTATAACAAAGTAATGAGGTTTTATTATTTTTAGCACTGCCTATTGGCTATTTTAAAAATCATTTCTATATTTGAACCTCAATGAGAAACAAAAGAACAAATACTTGGTGGTGGAGCAACTTACGAAAAACATCGTGAGCATAGCATCATTGTAGTAAAACTATATAAAGGCTTGTCATCACGACAAGCCTTTACTTTTTTAAAAACTTAATATTTTATCTAATGACGTACCAATTAGAGACACATTTTAAAAAAATACTTGCAGACACTATTACTCCTGTTAGTGTATATTTAAAAATTAGAGACCGTTTTCCTAACAGCATATTATTAGAAAGCAGTGATTATCATGCCAATGATAACAGCTTTTCATATATATGTTGTAATCCTATTGCGTCAATAAAAGTTGAAAACGAAATAATTACCCAACAGTTTCCTGATGGAACTGTAGAAGAAACCTCCATTACAGGTACCACTGATGTAGTTGCTATTTTAAACGATTTTAGCCAAAAATTTAAAGGAAGTAAAAACGACTTTAAATTTATTAATAACGGTCTGTTTGGATACATGGCTTATGATGCGGTACGGTATTATGAAGACATTAGTATTTCTAAAAAAGAAAACAGTGCAACTATTCCAGATATCTATTATGCCGTATATCAAAATATAATAGCTATTGATCATTTTAAAAATCAGGCATACATTTTTGCGCATTGTTACGATACTAAAAATAATATTGCCGAAATTGAGCAAATACTTAATATCAGAGGTTTTGCTTCGTACAATTTTTCAACACAAGGTGAGGCTACTTCTAATCTAAAGGATGAAGAGTACAGAGCACAAGTAGAGCTAGCTAAAAAACACTGTCAGCGTGGCGATGTATTTCAATTGGTGCTTTCTAGACGTTTCTCTCAAGAATTTAAAGGAGATGAATTTAATGTTTACCGTGCTTTGCGTTCCATAAATCCCTCTCCATATTTATTTTATTTTGATTACGGTGATTTTAAAATATTCGGAAGTTCCCCAGAAGCTCAGCTTATTGTAAAGGATGGAAAAGCTGAAATTCACCCAATAGCAGGAACATTTAAAAGAACTGGTAATGACGAACAAGATGCCATACTTGCTAAAAAACTCACCAAAGACGATAAAGAAAATAGTGAACATGTAATGCTTGTAGACTTAGCCAGAAATGACCTAAGCAGAAATGGTAGTATGGTTACTGTAGAAAATTATAGAGAGGTTCAATATTTCTCTCATGTAATTCATTTAGTCTCAAAGGTTACAGGACAAAAAAAGAACGATATTCCAACAATGAAAGTAGTTGCTGACACTTTCCCTGCGGGAACATTAAGTGGTGCTCCTAAACACATGGCGATGCAGCTTATTGAAAAATATGAGAAAACAAGTCGAGGATATTATGGCGGCGCTATAGGTTTTATGGATTTTGAAGGCAATTTTAATCATGCCATTATGATTAGAACTTTTTTAAGCAAAAACCATCAACTACATTACCAAGCAGGTGCTGGTTTAGTAGCCGCTTCTAAACCCGAAGACGAATTGCAAGAAACGTATAACAAATTAGGCGCCTTAACTAAGGCTCTAGAAATAGCAAAATCCATCTAAATTTTCCTCAACAAAAAGTAAAATGAAAAAAATATTAGTCATAGATAATTACGATAGTTTTACCTATAATTTGGTTCACTATTTAGAAGATTTAGATTGTGAGGTTGTTGTTAAAAGAAACGACCAACTTACTTTGGATGAAGTGGATGCTTTTGAGAAAATTGTTCTTTCCCCTGGTCCCGGTATACCAGACGAAGCTGGTCTTTTAAAAGAAATCATTACTAAATATGCTCCAACAAAAAGCATCTTTGGAGTATGCTTGGGTCAACAAGCCATTGCAGAAGTTTTTGGAGGATCATTAATTAATTTAGACGATGTTTATCATGGTATTGCCACCAAAATAGAAATCGCAAAACCAAATGACATTTTGTTTAAGGGGCTACCTAAAGAAATAGAAGTAGGTCGTTATCACTCATGGGTTGTAAATCCAGATATGCCAGATGTATTAGAAGCCACTTCTTTTGACGAAAACGGACAAGTAATGTCGCTACGTCATAAAACCTACGATGTTTCTGCTGTACAATATCATCCAGAATCGGTATTAACGCCTCAAGGAAAAGAAATATTGAAAAACTGGTTAAACAATTAAAAAATGAAAAAAATATTAAACCGACTTATTAATCATGATATTCTTGCCAAAGAAGATGCAAAGCAAGTTCTGGTTAATATTGCTAAAGGAGATTACAACACTAGTCAGATAGCGGCATTTTTAACCGTATACATGATGCGTAGTGTTACTATTGAAGAACTAGAGGGTTTTCGTGATGCCCTTTTAGAACTTTGTTTAGCTGTTGATTTATCGGCATATAATCCTATAGATTTATGTGGTACAGGTGGTGATGGCAAAGACACCTTTAATATATCTACATTGGCGTCATTTGTAACTGCTGGTGCGGGAGTTAAAGTAACCAAACATGGTAATTATGGTGTTTCTTCCGCTTGTGGTAGTAGCAATGTAATGGAGTTTCTTGGCATTAAATTTAGTAATGATGCTGGTTTTCTTGAAAAATCTTTAAATGAGACAGGTATTTGCGTTTTGCATGCACCATTATTTCACCCAGCAATGAAAAATGTAGCTCCAATTCGTAGAGAACTTGGCGTAAAAACATTTTTTAATATGTTAGGTCCAATGGTAAACCCCGCTTTTCCAAAAAATCAAATGGTAGGTGTTTTTAATTTGGAACTCGCTAGAATGTATGGTTACCTATACCAAAATACGGATAAAAATTTCACTGTATTACATGCTCTTGATGGTTATGATGAAATTTCGCTAACTGGAAACACAAAAACCATTTCCAATAATTCTGAGGGAATGATAAAACCTTCAGACTTTGGATTAGAACCTATACAACAATCACAAATTTATGGTGGAGATACAGTGGAATCTTCTGCACAAATATTCATGAATGTATTACAAGGCAAAGGCACAGCAGCGCAAAACAATGTGGTTTGTGCAAATGCTGGAGTTGCCATTGCAACCGTGAAAAACATTTCTCCTAAAGAAGGTTTTGAACTTGCCAAAGAATCTCTGTTAAGCGGTAAAGGATTAGAAACTCTTAAAAAATTACAAAACTTAAGTGCTTAATGGATATTTTAGAAAAAATAGTAATTGATAAACGAAAAGAAGTAGATTCCATAAAATCTATTATTCCGGTTTCGCAATTAGAAAATTCTGTGCTTTTTAGCAGAGAAACCATTTCATTAGCTAACGCCCTAAAAAACAGTAATTCTGGTATTATTGCAGAACATAAAAGACGCTCACCCTCAAAATCTATTATCAACAATAGCCTAAATGTTCAAGATGTAGCAACTGGTTACGAAAAAGCAGGTGTTTGTGGCATGTCCGTTTTAACAGATGGCAAATATTTTGGTGGCGCTTTAAATGATTTATTGCTTGCCAGAGCCTCAGCGAAGATTCCGTTACTGCGTAAAGAGTTTATTATTGATGAATACCAAATACTAGAAGCAAAAGCTCATGGTGCAGATGTAATTCTTTTAATTGCAGCAATTCTTACGAAACAAGAAATTAAACAATTTTCGGAGTTCGCTAAAAGCTTACAACTAGATGTACTTTTAGAAGTTCATAATGAGGAAGAATTACACAAATCCATTATGCCCAGTTTAGATATGCTAGGAGTTAATAACCGAAACCTAAAAACTTTTGAAGTTAGCCTAGAAACTAGTAAAACACTTTCTGCGCTAATTCCGAACGATTTTGTAAAAGTATCCGAAAGTGGAATCAGTTCTGTAGAAGCTATTAAAACATTACAACCTTATGGGTATAAAGGTTTTTTAATTGGTGAAAACTTTATGAAAACCAACAATCCCGGTGAGAGCGCAACCCACTTTATTAATAACCTTGTTTAACTCCATAATGAGATGAGTGATTACTATTACACAAAAAAAGAGCAACCTCAGCGCATAGGTTTTCCTAAACTCAAAATTTGTGGTATGAATCATAATATCTCAGAAGTAGCTAATTTAAAACCAGACTATCTAGGGTTTATATTTTGGAAACCTTCAAAAAGATGTTTTAATACACAAATGCCGCAATTACCACATAGCATTAAAAAAGTAGGCGTTTTTGTGAACCAAACTATTGATGAGATTATAAATAACGTAAAAAGGTATAATCTACTTGGGATACAATTACATGGTAAAGAAAGTTCTGAGTTTTGTAAAACACTCAAAGAAAAGGCTAAAGGTGTTAAAATCATAAAAGTATTTTCCATTAAAAATCAATTCAATTTTGATGTTTTAAAGGAGTTTGAAGATGTCTGCGATTTTTATTTATTTGACACCAAAGGAGAATTACCAGGAGGAAACGGTTATACCTTTGACTGGAGTGTTTTAGAAAATTACCCTTCTACCAAACCTTTCTTTTTAAGTGGAGGAATTGGACTGGAAGAAGTAGATAAAATAATGAGTTTTTTACAAACCGAGGCTTCTAAATACTGTTATGCCCTAGATGTAAATAGTAAATTTGAAATAGAACCTGGATTAAAAAATATAGAAAAATTAAAACAGTTTATTGCAAAAATTAAGTAGCAGAAAGTAAAAGACAAAAGTTAAAAATATTAGACTTTCAACTTTTAACATTCGATATAAAGAATTAAGAATATGAATTATAACGTTGACGAAAAAGGGTATTATGGCGATTTTGGAGGAGCTTTTATCCCTGAAATGCTTTATCCCAACGTAGAAAATCTCAGACAACAATACCTTAAAATAATGGCTGAACCTTCTTTTAAAGAAGAGTTTGACCAATTATTAAAAGATTACGTTGGCAGACCCTCCCCATTGTATTTCGCAAAGCGATTATCAAAAAAGTACAACACTAAAGTCTATTTAAAAAGAGAAGATTTAAACCATACTGGAGCGCATAAAGTAAATAACACCATTGGGCAAATATTAATGGCAAAGCGTCTTGGCAAAAAGCGTATTATTGCCGAAACAGGAGCAGGTCAACACGGAGTTGCAACAGCAACGGTTTGCGCTTTAATGGGGATTGAATGTATTGTATATATGGGTGAGATAGATATTGCTCGTCAAGCACCAAACGTTGCCCGAATGAAAATGTTAGGCGCAGAGGTAAAACCTGCAATGTCCGGGAGTAGAACCCTAAAAGATGCTACTAACGAAGCTATTCGCGATTGGATTAATAACCCAGTAGACACCCATTACATTATTGGTTCGGCGATTGGTCCTCACCCCTATCCAGATATGGTGACTCGTTTTCAGTCAGTTATTTCCGAAGAAATTAAATGGCAACTAAAAGAAAAAGAAGGTCGTGAAAATCCTGATTATGTAATTGCTTGTATTGGTGGTGGTAGTAATGCCGCAGGTACTTATTACCATTATTTACATGAAGAAGATGTTAACATTGTTGCCGTTGAGGCTGCTGGATTAGGAATTGATTCTGGTGAAAGTGCCGCAACATCAGCATTAGGAAAAGAAGGTGTTATACACGGATGCAAAACCTTATTAATGCAAACCAAAGATGGACAAATTACAGAGCCATATTCAATCTCTGCTGGTTTAGATTATCCTGGTGTTGGCCCAATGCATGCTCATTTACATAAAACAGGAAGGGCAGAATTTGTTTCCGCAACTGATGATGAAGCCATGCAAGCCGGATTAGAACTTACCAAACTAGAAGGTATTATTCCTGCTATTGAAAGTAGTCATGCACTTGCCGTTTTTAAACACAAAACCTTTAAACCAGATGATGTGGTTGTAATTAGCCTATCAGGTCGTGGTGATAAAGATTTAGATAATTATATAAAATATTTTAAGCTTTAAAATATTATGAACAGAATTCAACAAAAGCTACAAGGGGACAAAAAATTACTCTCTATATATTTTAGTGCGGGCTTTCCTTCACTTAATGATACCGTATCAATTATTCAAGATTTAGAAAAAAATGGCGTTGATTTTATTGAGATCGGACTCCCCTTTTCTGATCCTTTAGCTGACGGACCCACAATTCAAGAAAGCTCCACAATTGCATTAAGAAATGGCATGACAACCGAAATTCTTTTCAATCAATTAAAAGATATTAGAACGTCGGTAAACATTCCACTTATAATCATGGGGTATTTTAACCCAATGCTACAATATGGCGTTGAAGCATTTTGTGCCAAATGTGCCGAAATTGGTATTGATGGATTAATTATTCCGGACCTTCCTTTAGATGTTTATGAAAGGGAGTACAAAGCAATTTTTGAAAAGCATGGCTTACTTAATATCTTTTTAATTACACCGCAAACAGGAGATGACCGTATAAGACAAATTGATGCTGCCTCAAACGGATTTATCTATATGGTAAGTTCCGCAGGAGTAACAGGTTCTCAATCAGGTTTTGGTAATACTCAAGAAGATTATTTTAATAGAATTGCCAAAATGAATTTGAACAATCCTCAAATAGTTGGTTTTGGAATTAAAGATAAAGAAACATTTAATCAGGCTACCAAAACAGCAAAAGGCGCTATTATTGGATCTGCGTTTATCAAACATTTAAACACGACAGGGATAAATGAGATTGCGAATTTTGTAAAAGCCATCAGATAATTATAGTGCAATTTATAAACAACTGGAAACTAATGATACTGCTATGCCTAGTCTTAGGCATGGCTCCTTTTTTTCCAGAACCGCATTTGCTTGGAAAAATAAAATGGATTGCAGGTGGAGCAGTTGGCATGAGCGGTAAAGATTGGTTTGATGTGCTACTCCATGGCTTCCCATTTGTATTATTAATTAGGTTAGTTATTTTAAAGTTAATGGCAAGGTTCAAAAAATAGAAATGACTACATTTATGTGTTGAATATTTCAGAACACAAAATGAGAAAAATAGTACTCCTATTACTTGCACTTATTACAAATACTTTGGTTGCCCAAGACACGTTACAACTAAAGAACAAAGTCCGCCAAAGCATTGCAGAACTCAAAGAGTTTATAGCCATACCTAATGATGCTTTAGATCATGCCGATATTAACAGAAACATAACTTGGTTAACCCAAAAATTTAATGCCAGAGGTTTTAACTCTACCGTGCTACCCACTTCTGGGGAGTCTCTTTTTTTTGCAGCACTTCCGATGGAAGATAACAAGCCAACCATATTATTTTATATGCATTTTGATGGACAATCCGTTGACCCATCCAAATGGGATCAACCCAGCCCCTATGAAGTAGTTTTAAAATCTAAAAAAAATGATACTTGGGAAACCCTTCCTATTGATACGCTTAATGCTAATTTAAACTATGATTTTAGACTTTTTGGGCGATCAACCTCCGATGATAAAGGCCCTATTGTAATGCTTTTAAATACCATTGACCTGCTACAACAAAACAAGGTTGATATTCCTTTTAATGTTAAAGTAATTTTAGATTCTGAAGAGGAAAAAGGTAGTAAGCCTTTACCCAAAGCTGTTAAAGAATATAGCGAACTGTTACAGTCCGATTTTCTAATAATTAATGACGGCCCTGTTCACATTACCGAAAAACCAACCATTGTTTATGGTTGTCGCGGAATTACCACTCTTACCCTAACCACTTATGGTCCAATAAAACCTCAACATAGTGGACATTACGGAAATTATGCTCCAAATCCAGGTTTTCAGCTAGCTGAAGTTTTAGCAAGTATGAAAGACCATGAAGGAAAAGTAACTATTGACGGTTATTATGACGGAATAACTTTTGATGAAAACACACTAAACGTTTTAAAAAGTGTTCCTGATGATTTTGACGTAATTAATAATAACCTTGCTATAAAAAGCCCAGAAAAGGTAGGTAGCTTTTATCAAGAAGCACTACAATACCCATCGTTAAATGTTAGAGGATTACACTCTGGCTGGGTTGGAAAAAAAGCGAGAACCATTGTTCCTGAAAGTGCTACAGCTGAAATTGATATTAGATTGGTTCCTGAAACTGATGGAACACATTTAAAAAACTTGGTAAAAAAGCATATCGAAAAACAAGGTTTTTACATCACAGATGTAGAACCCGACAAAAAAACAAGAATGGCACATAACAAAGTTATTCTGGTAAAAGAAGGTTCTGTTACTGATGCTTTTAGGACTAATTTAGATAACCCTTACGGCAATTTTTTAGTAAAAACATTAACAAATACATTTAGCCAAAATCCTGTTCAAATAAGAACAATGGGTGGCACAGTACCTATTGCACCATTTATCAACCAATTAAAAATTCCTGCTTTTATAGTTCCAATGGTGAACCCAGATAATAATCAACACAGCCCCAATGAGAACATTAAAATTGGACAAATAGCTTACGGAATCCAAGTATTTTATAGCATTTTAAGTAACCCTATGTAATTACTAAACAATGACTGCAATTGAAATATTAAGTAAACAAACCAAAGATGCTTATGATTGGGTAAACAAATTGGTTACTAATATCCCAGAAACTAGTTGGAACACTACTACAGATGTTTTAGAATCTAATATAAGTTGGCAAGTAGGGCATTTAGTAATTAGCATGTATTATCACTCCATATTGGTTATTAACGGACATGATAAAGACGTTTTTGATGAAGTTCCCCTTAAACAATATTCAGAGTTATATGCATATGGCAGTGCTCCAAAAAATTCAGCCAGTAAAGCTACGGCATCAGACTTATTGAATCATTTGAATATTCTCATGGAAAAATCACTCAAAAGCATTAACAGTGTAACCATGGCTCAACTTCAAGAAAAACTGGTTCCGGGTAAAGTAGAACATCCTGTTGCTAAAACTAAATTTGAGGCAATAGATTGGAATGTAAAACATGTAATGTGGCACTGTGGACAAATTGCTACTTTAAAACGCATCGTAGATAAACCTCATAATTTTTTACTTAAAAAAACGGAATAAAATTGTATCATATATAAACAAATTCATCAATCATCAAATCAATCAAAACATGAAAAAAGCAATCTTTTTAGTAAGTACACTATGTGTAACATTAACTTCCTTTGGACAAACCATTAACTTAAAAGAGCAACTAAAATCAAATCATATAACGGTTGTAAATCGCGAAATTGCAGCTTACGAAACTAGTGCAATTGAGCTAGATGCTCGTGAAGGAGACGGACTTGCAATTTTAAAGGAAACTTCGTTTAAAACAGGCTCAGCCACCATTGAAATAAAAGGAGAAAACAACCCTGGTAAAAGTTTTGTTGGACTGGCTTTTAATATTCAAAACGATTCTACCTATGAAGCTGTATATTTTAGACCTTTTAACTTTGTAGCTGAACAACCCAATCGCAGAAGTCACATGGTGCAATACATACACCACCCTACATATACATGGCACAAATTACGAAACCAAAGAACTGGTGAGTTTGAAGCCGAATTAAAAACACCTCCACAACCCGATAACTGGTTTAAAGCCACAATTGCCGTAACGGACACTAAAGTATTGGTTTATTTAAATGATGAAGAGGCCCCTTTTTTAGAAGTAGAAAGGTTAACGAAAACTACCTCCGATAAAATTGGATTATGGACAGGATTTGGGTCTTCTGGAAGATTCAAAAATTTAGTGTTGTCTGCAAAGCAATAGTACCATCATTTTAACAGGTTTTACAATCCTAAAAAGCATGATTTACATTACTCAGTTAATTTTTATTAAAGAAGGAAAAGAAGCTGTTTTTAATGAGTTTGAAGCACTAGCTATTCCTATTATTAGTGATTACAACGGCAAACTAATTTACCGTTTAAGACCTACGCAAGATAATTACATTACTAGTGAAGAAGAGTTGCCCTACGAAATTCATTTTGTTTCATTTAATTCTGAGCAGGATTTTGTAAATTTTTCTAATGACGAACGCAGAAAATCCTTTTTACATCTTAAAAATGACGCTATAAAATCATCTTTTTTGGTAAAGGGTGTTAAGTTGTAGATGATATAAGTACTATCTATTATTTTTTTGAGCTGCAATTATTTCTTCAACGGCATTTCTATATTTATAAGGGTTTCCTGCTTTTTTAATTGCCTTAAATACTTTTTGAGGATTGTGTGTAGACTTTGAAAAAAACTCCCAAAAACCCTGCATTTTCATTTTTATTGGTGTTGGTCCAGAAAGTTTAGCATCGTACTGACTATAAATAGTATCATGAAATTCTTTAAAAATATCCCAGCGATTAGCAGGGTACACGGTAGTATCTGCTTTTATCATGCTCGGCAAAAATGGGTCAGCAATGAGTCCTCTACCAATCATAAAATGGTTAATTGATGGAAAACGTTCTCGAAGCGCCTTAAACGCTGCTACAGTAGTAATATCACCGTTATAATATAAGGTATGTTTTGCTACATCTATACATTCTTGAAATGCATCTAAATCTACACCACCTTTGTACAATTGTTTCCCCAAACGAGCATGTATTGCCACATTTTTAAGCGGATACTTATTTAATACCGCAAAAGCGTCTAAAATTTCATTGCTATTCTCATATCCTAAACGCATTTTCATAGAAATGGTAACATTGGTTTCGGTATGCGCACGATCTAAAATATGGTCTATTTTTTCCGTATTACAAATAAGTCCAGAGCCCATGCCGCTTTTTGTTACCATAGGGTACGGACAACCTAAATTCCAATTAAGCTCTGTATATCCTAAAGATTGAATGTACTTTATAGTATGCAAAAATTCATCAGCACTGGCGGTCATCACCTGCGGTATAACTTCTAAACTAGTATTTACTTCAGGATTTAAATCGCGTTGGTATGATCCCTTTATTACCATTTTTTTATTGTACCGTATGTAAGGCGCATAATAGGTATCTATTCCTCCAAAAAAATGCTGCTGCGCATTACGAAAAATATAATCAGTAAAACCTTGTAAAGGAGAGGATAACAATTGGTACGACATTCATGCTTTTTGAAGCGGTAAAGATAATGGAATATGTTGTTTTCAAACTAGTCAATAATGTTTAACCTCAGCTAAATATCTCCCACAAATAGTTTAATGTTTTCTCCAACGGAATTAACAAATACTGCGATTTGTAATCCCGTATAAATTCTTACAATACAAACCATATTCCTCGTAATTAAAAAGGTAAAAAGTTGTACTCATGCCTTTTAGTTGTTGTATAATTTTTAAGTTTGCTTTACACAATACCATAAAACACATGAAAAATTTACTTACCACTATTCTAATTATTTTTTGCATAGCACCTCTTTTAAGTCAAAAAATAAAAACTGCATCTGGAGATATTTCTGTACTAGCTGGTGAAAAACAACTTTCCGTTACTTTTGGGTATGAAAATATGAAAGTACATGGTTACCCCACAGAGGAAGAGTTCATAAAAAACAAAGTAAAACTTAGAGAAGAACATAATCCTGGATCAGGTGAAATTTTTAGAAGCTCTTGGTTTGCTGATAGAGATACTGTATATGCACCTTTATTTATTAAATACATTAATCAGGCATTACCCAAAAAAAGGAAAATTACCGTTTTAAGAAACAATCCCGATGCTAAATATAATTTACATGTTCAAACCCTATGGGTATATCCTGGATATAATGTAGGGTTTTCACAGCCTTCTAAAATAGAAGTAGCCCTTAAATTATATGAAATAGATAACCCAGAAAATATTCTTTGGGAATCAAAATCACCTGCACGAATAATTGCTAAAGTTGCTCCATATAAAAGAGAAGAGCGAATTGGAGCTGCATACGGTGCATTAGCTATAAGTATGTCTTGGTTATTGAAAAAAGAAGCGCGATAAAAATTATAAAACCTTAATATTCGAATGATAACAGTTTTTTGAGTATTAACTTATCTATATCCACTCACACTTTTAAATACTCCTATAAGTATATATTACTTGCGGGCACTCGTTACAAACGAACGATAGCTGGGGGTTCCATTCTGTTGATATTAAGGTATATCAGTATTCAAATTTCAAGGAAAATTCATCGAAGTTTTATTTCGCCTCACAAATTATATTTGCTCACTTTAATTTCCTTTATCAATATTTTAGATTTTCCAACCGCAATCTTTTCAATGTCAGGGATTATTTTTGCTTTCAATATTTTGTCTCCATTCAATTGCTTTATTTTATTTAGAACAACATTTTTAGCATCATAGAGTAACTCGTCCGCATATTCCTTTAAGTCACATTTACTCAATTCGACTAGTCCTGATGTTGTTTTGGCTAAGTCCTCGTTTTTGATTCCATTTAAAAACTTTGGCTTATACAATTTTAAAAACTCTTTGATTTCCTTTTTGTATTTACTCTTAGTCAAATCCTCTATTCTACGTAATGATTGAAATAGTGAAGAAATGGTCAAATTTTTGTTATTAGATACTTTTAATTTTTTTAGAAAGTCATTTTCAAAATGTTTTATGGCTACATCAAAATTAATTTTTAACGAAAAGTCAAAGGCTTTCAAAAAATCCCCAAAGTTTAATCTATTGTATTGGAACGTGTTTGCACGTTGTAAAGTTAGATACCTATCTAATAGGTTAGAACAAAATTTTATTGAGTTCAAGTCATTATCAATAAATGTTTTGTTCATTATTGTGTACAAAGCATCAATAGACTGGCTGATATTAAGTTGTTTATGACACATTGATGTACATAAGATATTCATATCTGACATATTCAGTGCTTTTGTTGTTTTTGCTTCATCTACTCTGTTTAAAACAAGAAATAGCGATTTTGTAACAGTAAATTTTGAACCATTAATAACCTTGTTAAGTAGGTCAGCAGATATTTCATTTTGGATTTTATTCTTAAGCTCAGGTAGGTTCAGGGCTTTTGGATTAGATAAAATTGTAATATTGAAATCACAGTTTAAAATCTGCTGCTTTGTACTATTCAAGAGTATATAAGATATATGTTCAGAAATTTGAATTTGTTTCTTTTTGACTATTTCATAGAATATTAGCAGGCTATTAATGTTATTTTCATTTTTGATTAGAGCCTTGGATTTTTCAGAAGCTAAAAATTCATTTGTTATCTTCAAAAATGGCTCTTTATCTTCCTTGATCGTGGTATTTAATTCTAATAACCGAGCTGATAAATTACTTAAGCTTTTTTCATTTTCAAGTAGCTTATAAAATGTTCCATTTTTTAAACTTTTTTCAAGTTCTATTTTAATCAAATCAGGTGCAATTGACGATAAATCAGATAAGCTCTTTGCAAAATCTGATAGATTCGATTGAGATAACTTTAAGCCTTTCGATAATTTATACAATAGATTTTTAGCAACATTAGTTCCTAGAGATATATCAATTTTTTCTAGTTCTCTTATTGACTTTCCAATTTGAACAGTTTTTAGATTTTCGCTTTTTCGCGCAAGTTGTTCAATGTTTAAGTTATTTATAATCCCGAACAATAACTTCTTAGATAGTGGTGAGGTATTTAATTCAGAAAGTGAGTTCGTGATTCTTGAAAGAGTTGGCAACTTTTCAATCATTGTCAACCACTCTGAGAAATCAAATGAATTTAAAATTCTGTTAACCGTTTCCGGTGTGGCTTTCTTTTTACTAATCCTCATTGTTAATTCTGTAATAGAATTAGTATTTGCTTGCTCATTAATTCGGAGTGTTTTTATGATATTTCCAAGCTCTACGTTTAACTGATTTGCAATTTGGAGCAAATTGCTATATACAGAATAATCCCTATAGACGTATAACTCTAGTTTATTATTTAAATAGTACTTTATAAATAAATTATAATACAGTATTTGATTTTCACTGTTCAAATAATCGAATGACCGAAAAAACATTTTTTGTAACTGGAACACTTCAAATGGGCGAATATTCCTTTTGAATTTGTCGCTAAATAGGTCTAGAACTATTTCATTATTCAGTAACCGCCTAGTAATTTCAAATTGTTCTGAAATAGATAGTTTTACTATTAACTCCGTAATATTTAGTTCCGATTCAGTTCTATGATTACGAATGTAATTGTTAAGTAATTCTATTAAATTGTCAGTGCCTAACCCTTTTTCTTTAATCAAGGTTTGATAAATTAGGTATGCATAGTCTTTATGAGGAAAATAATAGTAATCACTTGTTGAGTAGTTTAATATAATTCCCTTTTCCTTTAGCTTCCTAAATTCGTCATTTTTATTTTTCATTCTTAAGAATGAAATGTCCCGGCTGAAAAGAAAAGAATATAAAAACAATAGTTCTTCATCAAATTCTTTTAACCTGTGCTGTTGGTAGAAATACTCATAAATTCTATCATTGTTAACTTGATCAAATTTTAAATCATTACCCTTTTTTATTGACGAAATCCAAGTTTCAAGAGCAATATTTAACTTTAATAAATTTCTGTTCGTGTTCTTTAAAATTGTCTCAAAATCTCCTTTGTACCAACTAAATTCAGAGTAGTCGCTTTTTAACTTATAAATTCTGTTATTTATTATTCCTGAAACCTTTTCATCAAATTCTATATCAGGATTGTATCTAAATTGTTTAATGTCGTTAAAAACATTGAAAATTGAATTCTTATCTTCTTCACGAAACGAGTTGTAATACCTTGATAAATAGATAGCTTTTATCCATTCAAAAGTTCTGATTCTTTCTCGAATTTTTTTGAACAAACCTATGTTTTCGTGAACATTATCTATTACTAATGTCGAGCGATAGAAAGATAGTTTTCCAATTTCATCAAGTACATTATTGAAATTAGTATCGGGGTCTGATAAGTCTAGATAAAATGTCCTATTTCGAAAGTGAGGAATAAAGTTTTTATAAACAGCTTCCGCTAATGTTGTTTTTCCACTACAAGGATTACCCAGTATTGCGTATTCTTTTGTTTGGTTTTTGTTGAAAAGTGATGCAACTTCTTTAATCTTCTTTTTTTCAAAAGTTGAAAAATATATCGCTTCAGGAGGTGTTAAATATTCTTGATTTGTATTTCTATTATTAAACTTTTTGAAATGGTAAACGGAACCTAATCCTATAAATTGAGGTGAAAGCTCTTGTTCTACTATTTCTTCTATTCTATATCTCTTTTCAGGAGAAGTTATTCTTTGAAAATCACCTATGATTTGTTTTGTTGTAGCGATTGTTATTTTAAAACCATATTCTTTTGATAGTTCTTCTTCGCTTATGTTTTTTAAACCTTCGTTATCTCTTACAAAGAAGCAAATAATTTTGTTAATTGATTTTGATTTATGGTGTTTGATTGTTTTCTCAATTGTGTCTTTAATTTTGTCCTTCTCTTTACTTTGTTGTGCTGTGATTTGGATTGCAATTCCTTTTCTAGTTTCATACAAGTCAATTCCGGCAGAATTAGCTTCGCTATAGTTTAGGTTGATTAAATTCTTCCAATTGTAAACCAACTCAAATAGACGCATAAAGAAGTCCTCTGCGTTTAGCTTCTCATCCTGCTTATTGAATACTCCTTCATCATCAATTTTTCTGAGGTATTCACGAAGATTATGTTCTATTGAGGTGTTTATCATACCTGTTCAATGTTATTTTTAAATCTTTAAATAAATAGCAAGAAAAAGATTATAATTAATAAAGTAAATTACTTTTAAAATCAGATATAAATAAAACAGAAATGCGTAACACCCCAAATACTTATCAACCAAATGTTTAAAACTGGGCACTTTTTCCTACAGGGTGGGGGTTTGGAGGGACAAAAAAACCTCCTTCGTCTTCGCTCAGGAGGTTTTTATAAACTTATTTTCTTGAGAAATCCTTCTAATCGCTCAAGAGGTTTTTATAAACTTATTTCATGAGCGTTTTTTACAATCACTCAGGAGAGTTTGTAGATTTAGCTTTTTCCAAACCGATTTTCACATCGCTCAGGAGGGTTTTTCCACTTGTTCAGGAGAATCTACAACTTTATATATTATTCTATAATTTAAGCTGAGTTTCTACTAGCGTTAATGTTACCATATAAAGATCTAATAACAATCTTTTCATACAGCTCATTAAAGCTTGTTTTTTCTCCTATTTTCTGTAAAGCATATTGTTGAATTACCAATAATGGTAACACTATGTTTTCTCTAATTTTTACAGACTCTCTAGAAACAGGCTCTTGTTCCATTAAAATTTCCATATCAGAAATTAATAACAACATTTCTTTAGAAAGCTCAAACTCATTAAAGAGTATCATCCAGAAATCACCATATTCCTCATTGTTTTTCATGTAACTAGTAAGTCCAAAGTGACATTTAGACAACGCCATCATACTATTCAACATTAAGGTTTTAAAGAAAGGCACCTCTTTAAACAAGGTTTTTACCTCTTCAATTCTACCTTGATCTTGTAATGTTTTTAAAGCCGTACCAATACCAAAATATCCTGGTACATTTTGCTTTAACTGACTCCATGATCCTACAAACGAAATGGCACGTAAATCTGTTAACTCTAATTTAGCCTTATTTCCACGCTTACCTGGTCTACTTCCAATATTGGCTTTACCATAGTACTTTAATGTACTCATGTGCTCCAAATAAGGCATAAACTTATCGTGTTGCTTTAAGTTATCGTACTTGGTAAAACTTAATGCAGAAAGTTCATCTATCAATGCTCGGTGTTCTTCAGAAATTACATTTTCGTTACCAAAAATATTGTTAGAAAGTCCAGCTGTTAACAATTGCTCACAATTGTACATAAAATGGTCTTTTGTACCGTATGTACTAGTAATAGTTTGCCCTTGTATGGTTAACTGTATCTCATTATTAGCAATGTCTTTTGTTTGAGCGGCGTAAAAACGATGCGTTTTTCCTCCTCCACGTGCTGGCGGTCCTCCACGACCATCAAAGAATACTACTTTAACATCGTTTTGAGCACATATAAATGATAGCTTTTCTTTGGTTCTTAATATTTCCCAGTTAGCTTTTACATAACCACCGTCTTTGGTTCCATCAGAAAAACCCAGCATTATGGTTTGCTTACGACTACGAAGATTAATATGGCTGTTATACTGATTTAAATCGAACAGATATTGCATAGTTGCCTCTGCCCCATCCATACCTTTCATGGTTTCAAAAAGAGGAACAATATCAAAAGTAATGTCCTCAGCTTTCCAACCACACCATCTAAATAATGTATGTACAAATAGTATTGAGAAAATATCTTCAGAATTACTAATGATGTAACGGTTACAACCTTGCTCTCCGTTTTTAGCCTGAATGTCTTTTAACTGAATAATATTTTTAATAGTATCCTTTACAATTTCTTCTTCGTAATCATCGGGAGACAAACTAAAATCGTTAGTTAAAAGTGCCTGCTCCAGCTCTTTATCTGAAAGCTCAGTAATACTTTCTTTAACAACACCATTTTGCTTTAAAATGGTTTCAACAACCTTAGTATGTATACTGTGGTCTTGACGGATATCTATAGTTGCAAAGTGCGTTTTAAAGATTCTAACTTTATCCATAAAATGGTCAAGTTCTTTAATATACAGTCCGTGATACTTGGCAACAAGTATTTCTCTTATAATTTCTAACGGCCCAATAATATCATTATAACCCACCGTTTTTGATGGATTAAACATAGCGATATACAAATTAGCTCGTAGTACATTTATGTGCTCTTGAAGATCTTTAAAAGTTAACTTGTTTTGTAACTTTTTTAAATCGTTATAATAGCACTTCATTAAAGTAACACGCAGCTCATCAGCAACATCATTGGTTATTGCCGCGGTTACAAACGGATTTCCATCACGGTCACCACCTGGCCAAAAACCAAGTTTCATGATATCGTAATTTTCAAAATCGTTTCTGTTAATATTTTCTTTTATGTAAGCAAACAAATCACCAATAGCATCATAATATACATTACGTAACATGTATATTATGTTTTTAGCTTCGTCTAATGGTGTTGGCTTTTTAGAATTTAATAACGATGTTAATCCTAATTGCTGAAGTTTAACATCAATATCATCAATCTTATCTTCTAAAATTAGTGATCGCAGATTGGTAATAATATCTAATATAGATTTATTATAAAACTGCGTTGGGTGTGCTGTTAATACAATTCTAGCACTAAAGGTGGACAATTTATCTGCGATTAAATCCCAACTTTTGTTTTTATCTACTAATTGAAAGTAGTCTTTAATAGTAAGGTTAGTACTATGTTCTTGCAGTTTTGGAAAAGCAGCATCTTCAACACTATCATACAATACAACTTGACGCTCAACGTACTGAATGATTTTGAACATAAAATCAATACGTTCCTTTTCTGAATCTATATTTACAAAGTTCTGAAAAAACCCGTCTAATATTTCTCTAGGATTAAGACCAGATGCCAATCCTTTTTGACACTGATCCAGCATCAAAGGAATTAACATTCCTACATTCTCAATATTTCTATACGGAAGGTTTAAAAACAAGCTATTGTAGACATTAAACTTGTTACTTACCGATTTTTTAAAATCTTTTTGTCGCTGTAATTGATGCATATTCTTCTAGTTTCAACCTTTAAATTGTCTGTTTTGAATTGTACCAAAGGTAAAGTACAAATTCCCGGGCAAATATCGGTATAATAATAAAACTGTAGCGCCTGCTACGGCTCAAAAAACAAAATAACATTACTAGCCAATAAAACTAACAAGTTACGCTTAACAGATTTTCACTAAAATCCTGAAAACTAGTTCACCAACTAAATTTTAGATTTTAGCACTTTGTTTTTCTGTTTAAAAAAAGAAGCTTTGGAAAAGCTATGCACATAAAAGGCGGCAATACCTCCTACAATGGGAGAAATTATATACACCGTAAAAAAGCTAAATGAAACTTGCGGAAAAGCAGCTAAATTCCAACCAGCAAAATACGCCAATACTCTTGGTCCAAAATCTCTAGCAGGGTTTAATCCTGCTTGCGTGTATGGAGCAACTACACATATTATTAACGTAACCGTTAATCCAATAAAAACTGGCGCCCATTTTCCTATTTTCAATTTAGTTTCCGTCAATTTAAAAATCGAAAAAACTAGTGTAAAAGTACCTAAAAGCTCCATTATGCAAGCCAGAAGCACTGATACCTTTAAGGTATCTTTATAGCCAGAATTAGGAAAAAATTCACCAAACATCATAGCTGTTTCTTGTGATGCTAAACTACCGCGTATTATGCCATTGGCCTGCTCATAACCAGCAATATCTCCTTTAAAAATAGCATACAATAAAAAACCAGCTAGAAATGCACCAACGGTTTGACTAAGTATGTACCCTGGAAGTTTTTTTAGGGAAAGTTTTTTTGCCCAACACATGGCAACGCTAACAGCAGGGTTTAAATGTGCGGGACATATATTTTTTGTAGCGTAAATAGCTATAGCTACTCCTACACCCCAAATTAAAGCTACTTCTAATAGACTTCCAAAGGTTTGAAACAAAACGGTAACTGCTACAGAACCGCAACCAACAAAGACCAGTATAAACGTGCCTAGTAATTCCCCTAGGTACTCCTTTACATTCATGCCTTTATTTTAGAAAATATATAACTTAACTCCGATGCAATTTGTACACTCCGTTCATGATATTTTTCTTGCTGTTGTGGTGTATTATCAAAAGCTTTGGGGTCTTCAAATGTTATTGGAATTCTTTTTTCCGCTCCTGGAATAAATGGACAACCTGCATCGGCACTTGAACATGTCATAATCGCTGCAAATTCAGATACTGGGTTAAAAGCATCATCATAGGTTTTAGAGAAACATATGGCAGCATGGTTGTTTTCGCTAAACTTTACACTGTAAACAGGATTTTTTCCTTCTGATAGAGCAGTAATTTTAAACCCGGTATTTTCTAACGTTTTTCCTATCATTGGAAACATAGCTGTTGCCTCTGTACCTCCGGAATAACATACCACATTATTTATATTATAATGAGCAGCCATTAGTTGCGCCCAAATTTGTGACAAATGACTTCTACGTGAATTATGCGTACAAATAAAATTTAATCGCACCTCATTATTAGCATCCACTTTTGTTTGAATAAAATCCACTAAAGGTTGCAGTGTATTTTTACGTTCTTCGGAAATAGCATCAAAAGTTAAACTTGAAATAAATTGTGTTAATTCTGGAAATATCATTCTATGTTTTTTTGTAATATGTACTTAAAATGCCTTAACAGCATTCTCCTAAATTGGTTGGTTTTTGATTTAAAAATACTTGCAGATACGTCGAAACATTTTGCCAATTTTCAATATCTATGCAGTAGCAAATGCTTGTACCCTCAATATTACCTTTTAATAAACCTAAATTTTTAAGCTCTTTAAGGTGTTGCGATATTGTAGCTTGCGAAAGACCTATCTCATTGACTAAATCTCCACAAACACACGCATTAACTTTGAACAAATGTTGTAAAATAGCCACCCTTGCAGGGTGACCAAAGGCTTTAGCAATATTGGCTAACCTATTCTGCTCTTCGGTATATATTTCACTTTTTGTTAATCCCAACAGTGTATTTTTTATTAATTGCAATATTACGATGAATACAAAAACTTACAAACGAAAAAAGGCTACACAATGCGAACATAACGTAGCCTTAACATTAGATTTTAAAAGAGTTTATTTACTTTACTGCTATTAAAATATCAACCTCAGCGTTTTTAGCATCCATAGATTTTTCTCCGTACACTTCAAAATCAGCAGTATAAGCCCTATTCAAATCTGTGTTCCAAATCTCTACCCAGGTATCGTAAACTACATTTTTATGTAAATCTCCTTTGGATACAAATTTTTCATATTCTCCCCCATCAAATGACGCGCCAATCATCCCTTCTGGGATTTCATCTAACGTACTTACTTTACACCCCAAAATTGTGTCATAAGGTTTGGTATAATCGCTTTCGTAATTCGTGTAAATGGATAGTACAGCATCCTCTAATCTATTTGGAATTTTGCTTACTATGTTCTCAGACATAAACCTATCCCAAAGGGCCGGTATATCTTTGGCTCCTTGCTGATTTTCATTTGTTGTTCTAATGGTAATCCCAATTACCTTAAAAGGCGTAATACTTACTTTTTCCATATTTTAAATTTTTGATACGGTAAATGTATATTGGGTTTATGTCAACTAGTTGTCAGGGGTAAGTTTCCCATTTTTTTCTTTCTTCTTCAAAAAACTCTTGAAGTGTTATATTATGGGGTTCAAAAGTGGTTTGGGTTTGTTTTAATTTCTGTATACAATCTAACCTAAACAATCTAAATTCATTTCGTAATCTACAAAAAGCAACAAGTGTCCAATTTTCTTGCGTATGCAACAAAGCAAAAGGCTCAATTTTTCTTTGTGTATCCACTTTTTTTAAAGAGTGATAATCTATATGTAAAACCTGAAAACTTGTTATTGCCATTTGTATTTGAATGAGATAATCGCTTGTTTGCACATTTTCAAAATTAGCTCTTACAACAAGCCTCTCCGACAATAATTCGGTTTTATCTTTCTGAGAATATTTTAAAACAGATTTAATTTTTTCAATAGCACTGGAATAATAATTGGTAAGCGATTTGTCTTTATTGCGGTTAATAATTTGCTCGGCAGTAATTAACGCATTTGCCTCCTCCTCGGTAAACATTACAGGTGGAATTTTATATCCCTCCATCATAGAATACCCTTTACCTTCTTCCGTCACAATAGGAATTCCAGACTTTTCTAACGTACGAATATCTCTATATACAGTTCTAATGCTTACATCATGTTTTTCAGCAATATCTCTTGCTGTAACAATTCGCTTAGATTGTAATTGTGTTAATATTGCTGTTAACCTAGCTAATCTGGGTTTTTCTTTTTCCATTAAGATTCTTCTTTACAAAGCCTTATGAAAAGTACAAAAGCTAAATTAACTACAGTTGAATTTTTTTAAATTTTAACGGTCTGGTACCCATAATTATCAACCACAAACATGTACCCAATTCTCCTATTGAAGCTGGTAACCCCGCTATAGTTGCAAAAGTTGTTTTATAAAAATCTGGGGATAAAAAATTCCCAAAAAAAGTAATTAAGTATCCAAAACATCCTAACATTAAAAATATCCCTAAAATTTTAGGCAAAAACTCAGATTTAAACACCAAATAGCCAAAGGGCAACAACCACAAGCCCCAAAATATTTGAGAAAGCTCTATCCCGTTATTGTAGGCATGAAGCTGTAACATAACCTCCTTTTCTAACTCCAAGTCCCCACCATGTAATAAACCAGTGTGTTCTATTAATGTGAGTACAGAAAATTTACTTAAAATATTTACAAATGAAATAGGCACACTTACTAGCGCAAAAACCGCCATAAATATCGCATGGTTTTTATTTACTTTATATAACAGCTTATACAAAACCAATACAAGTGCTATAAACGATAAAAAAGTTATAACTCCACATACAACACCCAGTCTAAACAACATTTCAGAATCTATAATATTCTGTAACGTTTGTGTCTCATCATCCCAAACTATTAATTTTGAAGGGATATACAGGAGATTTAAAATTCCGAATACTACCAATACTAGATAAAGTACTCCTGCTATTCTGGCTGTTTTATTTATTGATTTCATGGCTTTTGATATTTTAATTATACTATTGCTTGCGAACTACTTTTGGCCACATAACCGCGTACCAAACAATTAAAGCGGTGATAAAACTTTCTACAACTGCCAAAAACACATAAAACGCATACCAAGAAGTTAAAGAACTATAAATGATGTACAGCATCATGAACGTAAAAAGTGTTCCGAAAACAATATTAAGCCATCTGCTAATTTTTGGTTTTAGTAATATGGATAAGAAAATCATAAACGCTGGGATAGCCATAACTACAGCTGCAGAAAACAATTTAAATGGCGTATCTAGCATATTAACCCCTTTTAAAAGACCTTCAACCTTGTCTGGAGTATACAGTTCAAAATAATCACCATATACATAGCAAAACATAACTGCGGACCATAAGACAGACAGTTTAATTTTTACATTTACTTGTAGATTTTCCAACATAACTATCCTAAATAAGTATTGTTATTAGGATAGACGCTTTAAAAAAGAATATGGTTGCCTGACAAAAAAATTAATCCACAACAAAGTTTAAGGAAGCTTGACCCGTTCCTTCTAGATAATTTAATTCGTAAGTATAAAAGCCTGGACCTAAAGGAGTTTCTCCAACAAAATCAATAGGCTGCAAAACATAGGATTCCGTTGCAATATCTATTTTTATATACGCATATCTATAGGCCGTTTCATAAGCTATATAATCTGAATAATCACCTGCAGAAACATTTGAATGCACGTTTTCGCTACTACCTACTTGAACACTATCATAAGTTACATTACTCACATTTTTAATGCGTATGTTGGCTTGCCCTACTTCGTCATCACGATCTGTACAACTTAAGGTAAAAAACAACACAAGAAATGATAGTGCAAAAACCTTTTTCATAGTAGCTGATTACTGTTAACGTACAAACACAGGTTGATTTTCCTTTAAGGTATGCTCTTTACTATATTGATAATCGTCTAAATTAAAACCTTTGATATCTTCAATAGTTTTAGCATTGTTATCCACAATGTAGCGCACCATAGAACCTCTTGCTTTTTTTGCAAAGAAGCTCACTACCTTTAGTTTATCGTTTTTCCAATCTTTAAAAATTGGTGTAATGACTTCTGTTTTTAGTTTTTTTTCATCTATTGCTCCAAAATACTCATTGCTCGCAAGGTTCACAAAAAGCTCTCCTTCTTCCAACTCATTATTCATGTGCTCCGTGAGTTCTTTTTTCCAAAACTCATATAAGTTTTTCTTCCGCCCAATTTTAAGTTGAGTCCCCATTTCTAAGCGATATGGCTGAATTAAATCTAAAGGTTTTAAAATACCATATAGACCAGATAAAATTCGAAGGGAATCTTGTAGTTGCTCCAACTTTTCATCTTTAATAGAATAGGCATCTAAACCCTGATATACGTCACCGTTAAAAGCATACACCGCAGGTCGTGCATTTTCTGGTGTAAAAGGAAGGTTGAAATTTTGATTTCTTTCCCAGTTTAATTGCGCCAGCTTATCTGAAATTCCCATAAGATCTGATAAGGCCTTTGGCTTTTTCTTTACCAGAACTTTATTTAGTTTTTCTGATTGTGCTAAAAAGCTAGCTTGTGTATATTTTGATGTAGGAAGAGCACTATCAAAATCTAAAGATTTGGCTGGAGAAATTACAATTTTCATCTCACTTAATTTTTATTGACAATTTAAAAGTAAACAGGTTTAGGAATAAATCCTAGCAAAATAAAAAGGTCTTTTCAATATAACAATTGACAAAGCTTATACTACTGGCTGTGCTGTGCGTATTGTTTCCATTTAGCAATACAACTAGCAATATCTTCAGGTATTTCAGAATCAAAGCGCATTATTTCCCCTGTCACTGGATGAACAAATCCTAAGGTTTTTGCATGTAAAGCCTGTCTTGGTAAAATTTTAAAAGCATTATCTACAAATTGCTTATACTTTGTAAAAGTTGTTCCTTTTAATATTTTTTCGCCGCCATAACGCTCATCATTAAAAAGTGTATGCCCAATATGTTTCATATGCACTCTAATTTGATGTGTTCTCCCTGTCTCCAATTTACAAGAAACCAGCGTAACATATCCCAACCTTTCTATTACTTTATAATGTGTAACTGCCTCTTTACCTTGCTCTCCTTCCGGAAAAACATGCATTTCTAATCGGTTTTTAGGATGACGACCCACATGACCTTCAATGGTTCCTTCTTCAGCTTCCACATTACCCCAAACTAAGGCCACATATTCTCTTTCAGAAGTTTTATCAAAAAATTGCTTTGATAAATGCGTCATTGCCTCTTCGGTTTTAGCAACTACTAATAAACCAGAGGTATCTTTATCTATTCTATGCACCAAACCAGGTCGCTCATTACTATTTGTAGGCAAATTTTTGGTATGATGTAATAGTGCATTAATTAGCGTTCCAGAATAATTTCCGTGTCCTGGATGCACTACCATACCTGCTGGTTTATTAACCACCAATAATACATCATCCTCATAAACAACATCTAAGGGAATATCTTCTGGAACCAACAAATACTCATGTGGAGGGTGTTCAAAAAGTACTCTTACCTCATCATCTGCCTTTACCTTATAATTCTGTTTTACAACTGTCCCATTAACTTCAATATTACCGTTTTTAGCTGCTTGCTGTATTTTATTACGGGTAGCATTCTCAATAAAATTCATTAAAAATTTATCTACACGTAAAGGTTCTTGACCTTTTGATGCTATTATTTTATGATGCTCGTAAAGCTCATTATCGCTAGGCTCTGGACCTTCTTCTAAAGGAAACATAAATTATTGTGAATCTGAATTAGCTGAAGAATCTCCAGATCGCTTTCCGTTGCCACAAACTAATTCAATTTTAGAAGTTTTTGGCAACTTTATTCCAGGTTTTATAGCTTTACCCTTATACCGAATTCGGTACACCATATCTTCCCCTAGCTCATTAATATAAGTCACTTTTTTTACTTCTAAGCCAACAGCTCTAAGCATGGAGGTTGCATTCCGCTGTGTTACCTGAATAATATTTGGAACAGTAACTTTTTTATATCCAGAAGGGTTTACGGTAAAATATATTTTCCTGTTTTGCTTTACCTTATTACCAGCTGGAGGATTTTGATCCAGAATAGAAAATCTTGGATAACCAGGATTGTAGTTTGCAGAATCTAAAACTTCATATCTAAGTCCAGCTTGGTCTATAGTAGACCTCATCTCTGCAACAGACATTTTTGAAAAATCAGGCACTTCAACAAACTCTCCATGATTTGTAGTAGATTTTAACCAATTAAGCATCACAAAAACTAAAACTATAATAAATACTAACGCTAAACCTATTTGAATTAAAAGCGACTTACTCCTTAAAAAGTTGAAAAAATTTCTCATTGAATTGAATTGACCAGACAAATATAGGAAACCGTATGCTTTTTTCTTTACTTTGAATTATTGATCTTTGTTAAACATTTATTCAAAAATTCAAATAATTAGATTACATGAAAAAAAAAGTAGCAATAATTATGGGAGGCTACTCCAGTGAATATAAAATATCATTGAAAAGTGGAAATGTGGTTTTTGAATATTTGAATAAAGATAAATTTGATGCTTACCGTATTCATATTTTAAAGGAAAAATGGGTATATGTAGATACTAATAACAACGAATTTCCTGTAAATAAAAACGACTTTTCTATTAATATTAATAACACTATAATCACCTTTGATTGTGTTTTTAATGCTATACATGGTTCACCTGGTGAGGATGGTTTAATGCAAGCATATTTTGAACTTTTAAAACTTCCGCAAACTTCGTGCAACTATTACCAATCGGCAATCACTTTTAATAAAAGAGACCTTCTTAGTGTTTTAGAACCTTACGGAATTAAATCTGCAACCTCGTATTATCTTAATTTAGGTGATGAAATTAACGAAGATGAAATTATACATAAAGTAAAGCTTCCTTGTTTTGTAAAAGCCAATAAGGCTGGTAGTAGTTTCGGCATAACTAAAGTTCATAAAAAAGAGGATTTAGCATCGGCAATTAAGAAAGCTTATGAAGAAGACGATGAAATTATAATTGAGTCTTTTTTAAACGGTACTGAGGTTTCAGTAGGGGTTATTACTTATCAGGGAGAAACAAAAGTTTTACCAATAACTGAAATTGTTTCTGAAAACGATTTTTTTGATTATGAGGCCAAATATAAAGGTAAATCACAGGAAATAACTCCAGCAAGATTAAATAAGAAACAAAAAGAAAATGTTATTAAGGTTGCAAAAAAGGCTTATGAGATTTTAAAAATGAAAGGATATTCCAGAAGCGAATTTATTTTCATTGGAGATGAACCCTATATGTTAGAAATGAACACCACTCCAGGTTTAACCACAGAAAGTATTTTACCTCAGCAGGCGGAAAAAGCAGGTATTTCGCTAAGTCAATTATTTGAAAGTTCCATTTTAGAGGCTTTGAAATAATTTTATGTAACTTTAATCTTTACCAAAATCATTTATGAGACGTGCTATTTTTCCAGGTTCTTTTGATCCTTTAACGTTAGGTCACTGCGACATTATTGAAAGAGGGGTTACACTTTTTGACGAAATAATAATTGCAATAGGTGTTAATTCTGATAAAAAATATATGTTTTCTTTAGAAGAGCGCACGCAATTCATGAAAGAAGCTTTTAAAAATGAACCTAAAATTAAAGTATTAACCTACCAAGGTCTTACTGTTGATTTTTGTAAAGAAGTAAATGCTGATTTTATTTTAAGAGGATTGCGCAATTCTGGAGACTTTGAATTTGAAAAAGCAATTGCCCACACCAATCGTAAATTAAGTAATATTGAAACTGTGTTTCTACTAACAACATCAGGAAAATCTTACATTAGCTCTTCAATTGTAAGAGATGTTATTAGAAATGGAGGAGATTATACCGGCTTGGTTCCTCCCTCTGTAGTGGTCAAATAAAAAACACGCCACTACTGTATTTTTAAGTACGTTAAAGATATTTTACTTGACCAATATTTATATTCCACAAAACAATTCAACAATAATTTTGTAAGAAAAAACGTTCTTTTTCGGAGGTTTTTATTTACTGTCATTGTTTTTTAACAGTAACACAACTACTTTAAGCTAGTTCACAACAAACCTTATCATATAATGTAAAATCGTATTAATTTAGTAAGAA
This sequence comes from uncultured Maribacter sp., assembly GCA_947493885.1. GTDB lineage: Bacteria > Bacteroidota > Bacteroidia > Flavobacteriales > Flavobacteriaceae > Maribacter_B. The sequence continues at coordinate 39,465 of CANLTE010000009.1, read as the reverse complement.
ATTACAACATAATGCTGAGGGAAAACAAATTATCAATCAATAGTTATTTGGTAAAACAATTACCAGTAGCTACTGCATTTTTAAATTTGAAGTTGGAGGTGGTTCATGCTTCAGATAAATGGATAAAGCTTTTAAGCTTTGACCATAGCGTCTTTGGAAAAACAATTCACGACATTTTTAACCCAGTATCTGAGGAATGGGAAGCAGAGCTAAAAAAATGTATAAAAGCTCAACCTTCTGTAAGTATTGTACAAAGAGTAACTATTAACAAAAAAAATGAAAAATGGTTTAATTGGAGTAACATTCCATGGTATGATGATAATGAAAATATCATTGGCGTAATTACCACAGTTGAGGATATTACAGAAAGTATTTTAACCGAGTTACGTCTTGAAAAGACGGAATTTCTACTAAAAGAAAAATCTGAAATTGCTAAAATTGGGAGTTGGGAATTAGACCTTTTAACCGATGAGGTAAAATGGTGTGAAATGACACGTGCTATTCATGAAGTAGAAGACAATTATGAGCCTACTTTGGAAAGTGGTATTAATTTCTACAAAGAAGGGCATAGCCGAAATACCATTTCAATGGTCATTTATGAGGCCGTTCAAAATGGTGAACCATGGTGTGAAAAGCTACAAATAATCACCGGAAGAGGTCACGAAAAATGGGTTATTGCAGCCGGCAAACCTATATACAAAAATGATAAGTTAATAAGTCTTGTAGGAACATTCCAAGACATAAACGAACAAGTGGTTACCAATGCCAAAACAAAGGAAAGCGAACAATTATTAAAAACTTTAATTGATCATATTCCAGTTCATGTATATTTAAAAGATCTTGATTCTAGAAAAATACTTGTGAATAAAGCTGCCTACGAATTTTTAGGTGCCAGTTCAGCGGAAGAAGTTATTGGTCAAAGCGATTTTGATCATTACCCAAAAGAAAGTGCGGAATTAAATAGAAAAGATGACCTAACGGTGCTAACTACGCTTAAGCCTATTCTAAACAAACAAATTCTAGACCCTAAAAGAACAGGCTCTGACACTACTTTCTTAACATCAAAAATTCCGTTAATAGATGATGATGGAATTGCGTACGGATTAGTTGGGTTAAGCTTGGATATCACCAACATGAAAAGAAAAGAGGAAGAATTAAGAAACTTAATTGATGTTACCTCGCTTCAAAACAAAAAACTCATAAATTTCGCACACATTGTTTCGCACAACTTAAGATCGCATACAGCTAACTTTTCAATGCTTTTAGATTTTCTTTCTAACGAAAACGATGAAACCGAAAAGCTAAACATTATAGGCATGCTTACTGATGCTTCTAATAACCTATTGGATACGCTGGATAATTTAAACGATGTTGTTGCAATTAGCTCCAACAACCTAAAGAGCGAAAAGGTAAACTTTACCCAAGCTTTAGAAAGGGTGAAACAAAATTTATCTGCGGTACTACTTAAAAACAAAGCAACTATTGTAAGTAACGTAGAAAAAAACGTTGACATTAATGTGGTTCCCGCGTACGCAGACAATATCATAACAAACTTTATTACTAATGCCGTTAAATATAAATTTCCTACTCGAAATCCTATTATTACTATCAACAGCGAAAAGCTAGACGACTATACCGTAATAAGTATTGAGGACAATGGTATTGGATTAGATTTAAACAAATATGGCGATAAGCTATTTGGCATGTACAAAACATTCCATAATCGCAAAAATGCTAAAGGAATTGGCCTGTACATTGTTAAAAATCAGGTTGAGTCTATGAATGGAAAAATAACTGTGGAGAGTGAAGTAGGCAAAGGAACCTCCTTTAAAATATATTTTAATGAAAAAAATTAACTCAATTTGTATTATTGATGATGATCCAATTACCGTTTTCGGTATTAAAAGAATGCTTAAAGCATCAATAGATTGCGACGAAATTAATACGTATGGTAATGGTCAGTTAGCCATTAACGGCATAAAGGAGATGGTTAAAAATAATGACCCTTTACCGCAGGTGATTTTTCTAGATATTAATATGCCAATAATGGATGGATGGCAGTTTTTAGAAGAATTTATAAATCTGCCTATTGAAGATAGAGTTCGCATAAATGTTGTTACCTCATCAATTGATGAAACAGACTATAATAATTGGGTGCATTATAAAGATAGTTCTCATCACCAAATTACGTATAACAACAAGCCTATAAAAAAAGCGGATATAATGTCTATTACCAAATTAGCCAGTTAATAAAACCCAAGGAATTTATTTACATTTGCATTTGAAATTATTGCGCTAAGGCGTCCAATTTATAATTTGTAAATAAATGAGGTTCTTATTTTTATCTCTCTTTCTTGCCCTTTTTATAGCTTGTGAAACTACTCAAGAAGATAGAGCTTTAGAATTTCCTACTACCTTTGAAACTTCAAATGGGGAAGAAACTGCTACGTATGAAGAGGTAATTGATTTTTATTTAAAACTTGCCAAAGAATTTCCTGAAATAAATATTCAAACTATAGGTGAAACCGATTGTGGAAAACCGCTTCATTTAGTAACCTATAACCCTGAAAGTTACTTTAACTTCTCAAAATTTGACGACAACAAAACCATAATTCTAATTAACAATGGTATTCACCCGGGAGAAAGTGACGGAATTGATGCCACCATGTTATTGTATAGAGACTTAGCCATTGGTAAAATTAATGCTCCAAAAAACACAATATTAGCAGCAATACCTGTTTATAATGTTGGTGGCGCTTTAAACAGAAACTCATATACCAGAGCAAATCAAAATGGTCCAAAAGCATATGGATTTAGAGGTAATGCTCTAAACTATGACCTAAATCGCGATTTTATTAAGTCCGATACTAAAAATGCCAAAACGTTTGCTAAAATTTTTCATCTTGTAAATCCTGATATTTTTATTGACAATCATGTAAGTAACGGGGCGGATTATCAATACACCTTAACACACCTATTCACACAACATAATAAACTTGGAAGTGATTTAGGAGAGTATTTACATAGAGAGATGATGCCGAGTTTAGAAAAATATTTATCGGAAGCGCAATGGGACATTACGCCTTATGTAAACGTTTTTAATAAGGTTCCAGAAAGTGGTTTTACGCAATTTATTGACCACCCTAGATACTCTACAGGATATACCACTTTATGGAATACACTTGGGTTAATGGTAGAAACCCATATGCTTAAACCCTATAAAAAAAGGGTAAATGGCACATACGCCTTAATGCAAAAGGTAATTGACATAGCTGAAAAAGATGGCGAAAAAATAAACCAACTCAGAGCCAATGCGCATACGCAATTACTGGAACAAAAAAACTACCTAAGCAACTGGCAAATTGATACCACTAAAACTTCTACAATCAATTTCAAAGGATTTGAAGCTGATACCATTTCCAGCGAAGTAACAGGCTTTCCAAGATTAAAATACAATCAAGACAAACCTTTTGTAAAAGAAGTTACCTATCAAAACTACTACTTCCCAAATGATTCTATAGTTATTCCAGAATCATACATTATTAAACAACAGTACACAAAAATAATTGAACTTTTAGACCTTAATAAAATTAACTATTCTCGTTTAGAAAAAGACTCTCTAATTGAGGTTGAAAGCTATAGAATTAAGGACTTTGAAACCGTAAAAAATCCTTACGAAGGGCATTATTTACATTATAACACTTCGGTAAATGCTTTGATAGAAATAATTTCTTTTTCCGAAGGAGATATTGTTGTTCCCGTTAACCAAGCGGGTTTTAGATATCTTATGGAAACGTTAGAACCTACTATGGTGGATTCTTTTTTTAATTGGAATTTCTTTGACACTATACTTCAACAAAAAGAAGGCTTTTCGCCTTATGTTTTTGAAGACACCGCGTTACAAATGCTTAAAAACGATTCTATTTTAAAATTGGAGTTTGATTTAAAAAAGAAAAATAACGAAGTATTTGCTAAAAACTGGTACACACAATTAGATTGGTTATTCCAAAAATCCGCGCATTATGAAAAAGCGCATTTGCAATACCCAGTATACCGAATCTTAAAAGAAAATTAATCTTCAAACAAAATTTTAATATTCACGTAAGAATTTTGTAATGCTTTTTTAATTTTTCCAGGGCCCTTCCATTTCACCTTTTCAATACCTTCTTCTTTTTGCCCTTTAAATTCGCCTTTAAAATTAGTTTTCATGGCATACCAATACACCTGTTTTAACTTGTATTTATTATTACGTTTAAAAACATGATAGGTTACCTTTAAAAGATTTTTAATCACCAGCCCTTTAACTCCCGTTTCCTCTTCAACCTCTCTAATAGCACACTCCTCAATAGTTTCTCCCTTATCAAGTTTTCCTTTAGGTAAATCCCATTTATCATTTCTATAAATAAACAACACCTTACCCTCTTTATTGGTAACCACGCCACCAGCTGCAACAACCAAGGGGATATTTTTTGTAAATTTTTTAAGCAGTTCTTCATGGTTGGGGTGATAAATATAGGCCTCATTTAACTTACCCTTAACCAGCGCAGTAATAGCATCATTAATAGCTTCACTGTTTAATAAAAAATAATTATCATCTGCTGTTTCAGACAACTTATTTGTTAAAATAAGAGGTCGTTCATTCACAAAAACTTTATACATTTGCGTCATGGTTTTAGACAAAGACACAGCTAAAAAAACAGCGGAGCTTCTGCTGCAAATTAATGCAATAAAGTTGAATCCTGAAAATCCTTTTACATGGGCTTCAGGTTGGAATTCTCCTATTTATTGTGATAATAGAATAATTTTATCTTATCCCGTAATTAGAAACTTTGTTCGAGAAAAAATAGCAAAGCAAGTTGAAGAACTTTATGGTAAGCCAGATGTAATTGCCGGCGTTGCAACAGGAGCAATTGGTATTGGAGCTTTAGTAGCTGATTATTTAGGGCTTCCATTTATTTACATACGACCAGAAGCTAAAAAACATGGTAGACAAAATCAGGTCGAAGGTAAATTAGAGGCTAACCAAACCGTTGTTGTTATCGAAGATTTAATTAGTACTGGAAAAAGTAGTCTTAATGCCGTTGATGTACTTTTAAAGCAAGATGCTAATGTAAAAGGTATGCTTGCCATTTTTACTTATGGTTTTGAAATAGCTGATGAAAATTTCAAGGAAAAAGGAATTGACCTTCATACACTTGGAAGTTATGATTATTTAATTCAGCAAGCATCTGAAACTGGTTATATTAAAGACGAACAATTAAATACCCTAATGGAGTGGCGTAAAAACCCTTCTCAATGGAAACCATAATATTATGTTTATAGAAACACCAAAAAAAACAATTCAAAAAAGCAATGCTGCAACTTTTGAGTTTTTAACGAATCTTGAAAACTTTGAAAAGTTAATGCCAGATAACATTGACAAGTTTGAAGTTATTAATGAAAATCGTTTTTTGTTTGCACTAAAAGGTATGCCAGAAATTGTTCTTGAAAGAAAAGAGCAAACGCCAAATTCGCAACTTGTTTTGGGTGCTGCCAGTGAAAAACTACCTTTTACACTTACAGCCAATATTAAGGGTATCAGCGAAAATGAGTCTGAAGTAGAACTTAATTTTAGTGGTGAATTCAATGCCATGATGGCAATGATGATTAAAAAGCCAATTACTAATTTTATGAATACGCTTTCAGAAAATTTAAGTTCAATTAGTTAATATAAAAGCGTAACTTCTTTTAAGCTAAACTCCTTAATAATATCATCTTCAATCAGTATTCTTAGTTGACCGCTTTTAGAGACACCTTGAATATATCCCGTAAATAACTCACCGCTTGTATACTTAAAAGTTGCAGGTTTGTGTCTTTTAAACATCACCGATTCATACCGCTTATATAGGTTAATTTGAGCTTCCTTTTGTTGCTGTTGAAAAACACCTTGCAAATCGGATATTATGTTACGCAATAACTCCTCTAAATTAACAGTTTTACCTAAAAGCAGTTTTAAGGAGCTTACATTTGGTAAATTATTAAAAACTATTTGATTTACATTAAGACCAATTCCTATAACAGATGAATCTATTGTATCGCCAATTAGTGTATTTTCAATCAAAATACCACAAATTTTGCAGTTACCTGACATAATGTCGTTTGGCCATTTAACACGTAATTTTGGAATTTGTAATTTATGTAAGGCATTATATATAGCTAGAGAGACACATATGCTTAAAACAAACTGATTATGAGTAGATAAATTAATTTTACTTTTTAAAATACTAAAGGTTAGGTTTTTACCAGGTTCAGACTCCCAAGTGGTTCCCATTTGACCTCTTCCATTTAGTTGTTTTTTTGCCACTACCACGGTAAAATCTTCAAGATTTTGTACCAGCATAAGCCCTTTTAAATAAGCATTTGTAGAGTCCGTGGCATCAAGTTTGATTATGTTCATGAAAAGTCTTGTATATTTATCCTTAATCTAATGTTAAAAACTAGGCTTAAAAGAACAAAAAAACAATAACTTTGTATAAACTAAAATTTTTGAATGCAAAAAACGCAAGCTAATGCAGACGAATTAATTGCATTAATTTTACAAGGAATAGAAGAAGTAAAAGGAGTAGATATAAGTTTACTAGACCTTAGAGAAATAGAAAATACCGTTTGTGACTACTTTATCATATGTAATGGTACGTCTAACACGCATGTGAACGCTATTGTAGGATCTGTCCAAAAAATTGTTAGTAAAGCTATTCAAGATAAGCCTTGGCACGTAGAAGGCTCAGACAATTCTGAGTGGGTGCTAATGGATTATGTAAATGTGGTTGTTCATGTTTTTCAAAAGCAAGTTCGTGAATACTACGACATTGAAGGTTTATGGGGAGATGCAAAGTTTATAGAAGTTCAAAACAGCGTTAAATAAGTAAAAAAATAAAATGGCAAAAGACAACAATAGTGGACCTAAGAAGCCTAAGTTTAATTCATGGTGGATATATGGTATAATAGCAGTACTGCTTATAGGGTTTCAATTTTTTAGTGGAGATAGTTTTGCTCCTACTGAAAAAACGACAACATCAGAACTTCAAGATTACCTTCAGAATGGAGATATTGAGAAAATTTTAATTATCACCAACACCAATCAAGCAAAAGTATTTTTAACAGCTGAAGCTTTAACCAAAGATGTCCATAAGAAGGTTGCCGAAAAACCACTATTACCATCCAGTGGACAAGTACCTCAGTATGTTTTGGATTATGGTGATTTACAAATTTTTCAACAAGAAATCACAGATATTAAAACCGAAAATAACTTAGAAACCATTGTAGAATTTGGTAAGGAGTCTAATGTTATGGGCGATATTTTGCTGTCTATACTGCCGTTTGTATTAATCATTGGGATTTGGATATATCTAATGCGCAGAATGTCGGGCGGCGGTGGCGCCGGCGGCGGAGGTCAAATATTTAACATAGGAAAGTCAAAAGCAAAACTTTTTGATGAAAAGACCGATACTAGAACTTCTTTTAAAGATGTTGCTGGTTTAGAAGGAGCTAAAGAAGAAATTGAAGAAATTGTTGAATTCTTAAAAAACCCGGACAAATACACCTCTCTTGGTGGTAAAATTCCAAAAGGAGCTTTACTAGTAGGCCCTCCAGGTACCGGAAAAACATTACTAGCAAAAGCAGTAGCTGGTGAGGCTAAAGTGCCTTTCTTTTCATTATCTGGGTCTGACTTTGTAGAAATGTTTGTAGGTGTTGGAGCCTCAAGAGTTCGTGACCTTTTCAAGCAAGCAAAAGATAAATCTCCAGCTATAATATTCATTGATGAGATTGATGCCATAGGTAGAGCCAGAGGTAAAAACAATTTTACAGGTTCTAACGATGAGAGAGAAAACACATTGAATCAGTTGTTAACTGAAATGGATGGTTTTGGCACTAATACCAATGTTATTGTTTTGGCAGCTACAAACCGTGCTGATGTTTTAGACAAAGCGTTAATGCGTGCAGGTAGATTTGACAGACAGATTTATGTTGACCTTCCAGATGTTAGAGAGCGTAAAGAAATTTTTGAAGTGCATTTAAGACCAATAAAAACTTCTGAAACACTTGATTTAGATTTCTTAGCAAAACAAACCCCTGGTTTTTCAGGAGCTGATATTGCTAATGTTTGTAACGAAGCTGCTTTGATAGCTGCCCGTAAGGAACAGAAAGCTGTTAACAAACAAGACTTTTTAGACGCTGTAGATAGAATTGTTGGTGGACTTGAGAAAAAGAACAAAATAATTACTCCAGGAGAAAAAGAAACCATCGCATATCACGAAGCGGGTCATGCTACTGTTAGTTGGATGTTGGAACACGCTGCTCCTCTAGTAAAAGTTACCATTGTACCAAGAGGACAATCATTAGGAGCTGCTTGGTATTTACCTGAAGAAAGATTAATTGTTCGTCCAGAACAAATGAAAGATGAAATGTGTGCTACATTAGGTGGTAGAGCTGCAGAAAAAGTAATTTTCAATAAAATATCAACAGGAGCATTAAGTGACTTAGAAAAAGTTACCAAGCAAGCAAGAGGCATGGTTACCGTTTACGGTTTAAATGACGAAATCGGAAACCTAACCTATTATGATTCTTCTGGTCAAAATGAATATGGATTCTCTAAACCTTATAGTGAAGAAACCGCTCAAAAAATCGATAGAGAAATTTCTAAACTTATAGAAGGACAATATCAAAGAGCCATAGAGGTTCTAGAAAACAATAAAGACAAACTCACCATTCTTGCTGAAAGATTATTGGAAAAAGAGGTGATTTTCAAGGAAGATTTGGAAAAAATATTTGGAAAAAGACCTTTTGACAAGGTTGAAGACAACGAAAACAACACCAAAGAAACTGAAGATGAAACCGTTGCTAAAACGGATAGTGATAATTCAGATAATTAATTAATGTTTTATTCGTTGTAATTTAAACACTAATTTTATATGATAGTTAACATCTAATAAAATAATGGGGCTTTTTGACTTATTTTTTGGAGGAGGAAAAAAACAGGCGTCTAAAGAAACTGTGGAGACCCGAGGGGTTCACATGCCTGATTTAAATTTACCTGTTGACGAAAAATTTACAATTTATTTCAAAAAAAACGGAGGCAAATTTATTTACTGTGATTCTTCGCAAGAAGTATCACAGGCATTACAAAATATCATTGAAGAAAACAGTTGGCACAATCTCCCCTTCTTTGTCATGAATAAAGCTTTGAAGGAAAAGTTTTCAAAAGAAAAAAATGTTTCTTTTACCAATAAGGTTCAAAACAGTCAAGTTTTCTTTACCACCTGCGAGCATTTAATTGCTCAAAATGGTTCAATATTAGTATGCTCAAATCAATTAAACGAGAAAAAACTTAACGAATTACCAGATAATATTATCGTTTTAGCCACTACTAGTCAGTTAGTAGAATCTATTGGCGAAGGTCTAAAAACCATTAAGAAAAAGTATGATCACCATATTCCTGCGAACATAACTACACTTAAACATTTTATGGCCACAGAAGAAAATTCAGATGATTTTCTTACCTACGGAAGTAGTTCAAAAAATCTGTATCTTATTCTTCTGGAGGATTTATAAAATTATGAGAGAAATTTTAAGAAGGGCTATTACAGGAATTGTTTATGTTTTCCTTTTACTGTCCGCGGTTTTCTTAAATTCTGATGCGTTTGACTTTTTGTTCATGGTGTTTGGATTAGCCTGTTTATATGAATATAAAAGATTAGTACACCTTTCTGGCTATTATATTTTTATTGCTTATTTAGGACTCTGGTGGGCCTTTATTTATCTAATTCATGACCAAATTATAATAAACATACTCATGTATATAACCTTAGCGGTTGATATTGCATTACTTGTTTATCTCTTTTCAAAAAAAGAACGTTTATTTAACTACGCCCAAAAGTTCATTATAGGATTATTTTATGTTGGTGGAGGTTGTATTTTTTTAACCATGATTCCATATAAGGATAATGATTTCGCAAAATTGTTGATTATGGGAATCTTTATTTTAGTATGGGTAAACGACTCTTTTGCATATCTCGTGGGTAGAAGTTTTGGACGAACAAAACTTTTTAAAGCAGTATCTCCAAAAAAAACTGTTGAAGGTGCCATAGGAGGTCTTATATTTGCACTCGTAGCGGCATATATAATTGGTTTGTTTGAACCAATTATTAGTCCTTTACAATGGATGATATTAGCAATTGCAATAGTTATCATTGGAAATTTAGGAGATTTAATTGAATCAAAATTTAAAAGAGCTGCAGGTGTAAAAGATAGTGGAGCTATTTTGCCTGGTCATGGCGGAATGTTAGATCGTTTAGATAGCCTTATTTTTGCAGCGCCTTTTGCTTATTTAATACTTAACATTTTTACGCATGTTTCATAAAGAGGGACAAAAAATTATTTTAATTACATTCTTTTTAGTTAGTGTAATCGTACTTTCCGCCCATTATTTTATTCCTATTCCTTGGTTAAAAATAGGGGTACAACTTCTTGGATTAGTGGCGCTAATATTAGTGCTTCAGTTTTTTAGAAACCCAAAACGTATTGCAATAAAAAGTTTTGATGAAATTTTGGCTCCTGTGGATGGAAAAGTAGTTGTAATTGAAGAAGTAGAAGAAAACGAGTATTTTAAGGGTAAAAGAAAGCAGGTTTCTATTTTTATGTCTCCCCTTAATGTGCATGTAACAAGATATGCGGCAAGTGGTACCATAAAATATTCTAAATATCATCCTGGAAAATATTTGGTAGCATGGCATCCAAAAGCCAGTGAAGAAAACGAACGTACAACTGTAGTTATTAACACACCTAAATTTGGTGACATTTTATATCGTCAAATTGCTGGTGCCGTTGCTAGGCGCATAGTTAACTATGCCGAAAAAGGTGACACCGTACAACAAGGTGATGATGCTGGTTTTATTAAATTTGGGTCTAGAGTGGACTTATTCTTACCTTTAGACTCTGCCATTGCTGTTAAACTAGACCAAAAAGTAGTTGGTAACAAAACCTGTATTGCCACTTTTGTTGATGAAAAAGAAGAAACTTCATATTGATTTTGAAAAAGCTGTTGAATATGTAAATTCATACCAACAGCCGATGCCAGCTGACCTTCTTTTAAAACTTTACGCTTACTACAAAATAGCAAACGAAAATTTTAACAATCCGGGTAGCAAAACTCCGTTAATAAATGCCTTTAAAGCTAACGCTTTAATCCAGGCACAAGATATTGGTCGCGAAAAGGCCATGAAAGAATATATCAAACTAGTCAAAAAAGAAGTCAAAAATTTATCTTACTAATTTATTTCTTAGGCTTTTTAATCCCAGCATAAATCTTAAAATCTAAATGATTTTCTTGTGGTGGTATTGGACACGAATAGTTTTTTGAATATGCGCAATACGGATTATAAGCTTTATTAAAATCAATAGTTATAGAATCTCCTACTGGTATTTGCAAATCTATGTACCTACCACCAATATAAGATTCCTCCCCATTTGTTAAATCTGTAAAAGGAAGAAATAGATGATTCTTATGTTCTTCAGTTTCTCTTAAATTATGACTCTGGTATATATGTAGTTTCATTTTTGTGCCCTTAATCTCAAAATGTGCCTCTCCATACTTTTCATATGTTGGCAACCTAGTAGTAGATGTTTCCATTTTAAATGGTAACGGGTTTATAGCTCTTACAAATTTTGCATTAACGATGTAAACACTATCAATGCTAAAAAAATCATGTCCTTTAAAACGTTTAGCTTTACTTTTTAATGGAGATTTCTCCGGATTCTTATAATCTGCATTTAATTCCTTTTGAAATTCTGCTGCGGATTGTTGGGTTTGCGCATTTATACAAACACTTAAAAACAAAGCTAAAACGCTTAAAACATACGATTTAATCATAATTTGGCTGTATACTTATTGATAATAAATATACCTATTTTAAACCATGCTTTGCCAAATTATACTTTGAATTAACCACTTGTCCGCATCCTTTGTAAGTAAAACATAATCACAACCCCATTTATTAGGAACCCACTCTGCCTCCACTTTAACAATGGCGATTTTATCTTGTAAATCCAACAATTCAATTTGAACACCAGTATCAGGCATTTGCTTTTTTACATTAAAAATAGCGCACCAATCTTTTATCTCCTTAAAGTTATGCATAGCTTTGTCCATCCATTTATCCTCTTCAAAGTCATAAAAGTACCCTAGTTTAGTACATTGAGGTGAAAAATAAGTATCCACCAAAGCTGTATCAACTTCCTTAAAAGCTTTTACATAATTTTTGGCAACAGCAATTACTGTTTTTTCTTCAGTGCTTGGTTTTGTAAGTGTGTGTGTCATAATTAATATATTTTCTACAAAAGTCACAATGGACAATGACAAAGATGTGTCATGGGTATAATTTTTTTTTTGCACAATATCTTATCATTGAGGTCCTTAAAATCCTGTATAAAACCACACAATTATTCTCAAAATCAATGGCTGTTTTAACAACGTAATTCATAAAAAAAAGCACATTAAAACGTACCTTTGTAGAAACAAAAAAGCACTATGGAAGACATGCTTTTCTACGATAGATTGCAATTTGCATTTACTATCACTTTCCACTACATATTTCCCCAACTCACTATGGGTTTATCGTTACTTATAGTATTCTTTAAATGGAAATTTTTACGTTCAAAAATTGAAAAATATAATGATGCGGCTAAGTTTTTTATGAAAATTTTCGCCATCAATTTTACCATGGGAGTAGTTACTGGTATTCCTATGGAATTTCAGTTTGGAACCAATTGGGCAAAATTCTCAGAGCTTACCGGAAGCATTATTGGACAGACTTTAGCAATAGAAGGCTTGTTCTCCTTTTTTCTGGAATCTTCGTTTTTAGCATTGTTTATTTTCGGTGAAAAGTTAATGGGTCAAAAACTTCATTTTTTAACAGGATTTCTTGTGTTTTTAGGTTCATGGGCAAGCGGATATTTTATTCTTGCCACAAACGCGTGGATGCAACATCCTGTTGGTTATGAGATATTGGACAACGGTAAATTTGTATTGGAAAATTTTTCAGCCCTTTTTACAAACCCTTGGTTGCTTCCTGCATTTCTTCATAACCAAATGGCTTCGTTAGTAACATCATCATTTGTTGTTGCAAGTATTGGTGCTTTTTACATACTTAGAGAGAAAAATCTAGAACACGGCAAATTGTTTTTAAAAACTGGTATAATCTTCGGATTAGCAGCTAGCTTACTGGTTGCCTTTCCAACAGGAGATTGGAATGCCAAAAATGTAGCCAAATATCAGCCCGCCTCTTTTGCTGCCATGGAGGGTATTTTTGAAACCGAAGAAGCCGGTGCCGAAATTGTACTTATTGGCCAACCTAATATGTTAGAAAAAAAACTGGACAATAAAATTGCTGTACCAAATATTCTAAGTTTTTTGACCTACCAAGAATGGGACAGGCAGATTCCAGGAATGGATCAGTTTAAAAAGGAAGAACTTCCTGACAACGTTCCTGCACTATATTATTCATATCACATCATGGTTGGACTAGGAACTATTTTTATTGGCATTATGGCATTTGCTGTTTTCTTTTTGTGGCGTAAAAAACTGTTCAAAATAAAACCATTATTATGGACAATAATGGTACTTGCACCTTTTCCATATATTGCAAATATTACCGGATGGTATGTTGCGGAATTAGGTAGACAACCTTATTTGGTATATGGATTATTACGCACTAGCGAAGGTATTTCACCAACAGTGTCTTCGGGCAACACCTTATTTACACTACTTGGTTTTGTTGGTTTATATCTAATATTAGGTTTGTTATTTTTAATATTAGTAGGTAAAACTGTTCACGAAGGTCCAACCCCTAAACAACATTAAACATGGAGATATTTTGGTACATCGCAATAGCAGTAGTTTTAGCCATGTTTTTTGTTTTAGATGGATACGACTTTGGCGCTGGAATAATTCATCTTTTTTGTGCTAAAAAAGAAAAAGATAAAGAAGTAATTACAAAATCTGCTGGACTTTTTTGGGATTCTAATGAGGTATGGTTAGTTGCAGCCGGCGGAATGTTATTTATGGCTTTCCCAACATTTTATGCATCTGCATTTAGTGGTTTTTACCTGCCGTTAATTATTGTTTTATGGCTAATTATTTTTAGAGCCATTGGATTAGAATTACGTGGGCAATTTAAATACCAAATGTGGAAAGATATTTGGGATAAATCATTTGGAATATCAAGTTTGTTATTAGCCTTATTTTTTGGCATTGGATTAGGGAATTTAGTGCGTGGTGTAAATTTGGGAGGTGTTATTGATGGAACCTCAACCTACGAAGGGCATTTCTTTTTTCTGCCACTCTGGAATAATAGTTTTAGCCCGTTGAGTGATGCGCCAGGTGTAATAGACTGGTTTACTATAATAATTGGTTTAATAGCAGTAGTAACACTTGCCATACATGGAGCCAATTGGATTATTTTAAAAACCAATGCCAGTATTAATCACAAACTAAAAGCCCTTGTTTTTAGACTAAATATTGCACTAACGGCGCTTACAATTTTATCACTTGTGGTATGGCAGTCTATTAATCCAAACTGTTTTGACAATTTTGGTAAAAATCCTATTTTATTGTTTTTTCCATTACTCTATATTACCGCCCTAGTGGGACTATTTTTTACCAAAAAACTAAAGAAAGATGTATATGCTTTTGGATTATCAACTTTAATAATACTAGGAGGAATAACTTCTACTCTAGCCTCACTATTTCCTGTGTTGTTACCATCAAAAAATACGATACATCCAGACCTTACCATCTATAACATGGCTGCGGACAGCTACGGACTATCCGTGGCGTTATCTTGGGGAATTTTAGGATTCATTTTAGTAGTAGTTTATGGCATTATTCAAAAAAGACTAAGAGCCGGGAAGATTGATGATATGGAATACGGACACTAAAAATTATGACAGCTACCTTACTAATTTTAGTATATATAGTTTTAGGCATTATAGGTGCAAACATTACGCTTTTTAAACTTAAAACTTACTCCTTTGGGTTAGTTGGCAACTGCATTATAGGTGTTTTTACCAGCATTTTATGTCTTAAAAGTGTTGGAAGGTTCATTACAAATCCTTGGATACTTGCTACTGGTAGTTTTATAGCGGGAGCAGTTGGTGTGTTACTTTTTAAAAAGCTTATAAACAAACTTTCCAAGGAAAATTAATTCTAAAATCAGTTTTATAAACTAAAAAAGATTAAAAATATTTTATTTTTAGCCTATACTTGTATTCTTGAAAATTGTAACACCAATTTACGAAACGTATAATTTTATAAGACGATGAAAAAATATTTGCTTTTAGCTGTTCTAGCAACACTCTCCATAGTTACTGTTACGGCTCAAGAAAACGATAATAAAACAGGGGCTTGGTACATGTACTTTTTTAATACAACATTTAAAGAAAGTGCTTGGGGTGTTCAAGGTGATATTCAATACCGTAACTGGAATTTAGGTGGCGATCTGGAGCAATTACTGTTGCGAGGTGGTGTTACGTATTCTCCAAAAGATGCCAATATAAAGCTAACCCTAGGTTATGGACATATAACCTCTGGCGCCTATGGTGACGACTCTTCCACTTCTGCGGAAAGTAGAATATACCAAGAAGCTATTTTTCCTTCAAAAATAGGGCAACGTATTTTTATTAACCACCGCTTTAGGTATGAGCAACGTTTTGTAGACAACCAAGATTTTAGAACCCGTTACCGCTATAATCTTTTTGTAAACGTACCTTTTAATAGTGTAACCATTACCGAAAAAACCGTGTACTTAGCGTTGTACAACGAGCTTTTTATTAACGGACAAAAAGATATTGGTGATGGTCGTAGTGTAGAAACATTTGACCGTAACCGTTTGTACGGAGCCATTGGTTATGTACTAAAAAAAGGACTTAAAATGCAATTAGGCATCATGCGACAAACCACCAATGCCAAAAGTAAAAACCAATTGCAACTAAGTGTTCACCATAATTTTTGAGACTAGTTCTCCAAAAAAAAACACCACAACTTACTGATAACTAGATAATTTAAGTTATTTAGTGCGAAAATTTTCGTTCTATTTGTAGTAAATAAGCTAAATTGCTAGCTTAAACCAAATACCAAGCTTTTATATTGTTAACCAAAATGTCCCCCAGTAAGTATAAAACGTATAGCACAGAGGAGCTAAGACAAAAAAGATTGCAGTTAAAAATGGCAGTTAAAATGTTTGCCAGTGCATTAATCATAATTGCTATTGTTATTATATATATGACCATTACTACAGGGTTTACACCATTAATAGTTGTTCCTTTTATATTATTACCTATTTTAGTTTTAAATACAAAAAACTTATTGGAGGTTATAAAAGAAATTAACCTGCGTAACTAAAAACATCCGTTTTAGTTAAAAGTTTTAAAAGCATTTGATATTCATGAAAATTTTACGCCTACTGCCTTTATTATTTTTAAGCATGGTTTCATGCGATGATGATAATGAAAAAGACCCTATACCATGTATTGATGAAAAAATAATGGAATTACAAACCAAAGAAGTTCAAAATCCGCCTGCTGAAGTTTGGAAATGGGAAGCAAACGACAGCGTTTACTACTATATTACATCTGATTGTTGTGATCAGTTTAATTATTTATTTGATGAAAATTGTGTTCTAATATGTGCTCCTGATGGTGGTTTCACCGGAAATGGTGATGGAAAATGCCCTACGTTTAACAGCGACATTACAAAAACACTTATTTGGAAAGACGATAGAAAGTAGCACTATCACTACGGTCTTCAATAATCCGATACTAAACTTTAAATTAATTTGTTAGTTTAAGTAGGTTTCTACAACTAAAACGTCATAAAAAGTAAGCTAATGAAAAATTGTATTAAAATTTTAGTCCTGTTTATAAGTGTTTCTGCATTTTCGCAGAGCCCATGGACTCAAGAGAAAAGTAATTTTTACACACAACTATCATATACCACAATATCAAATTACAGCTCCTTATTCGGAGACCCAGATTATAAGGTTCCCGGGAAAATATCGGATAACTCAATGCTGTTTTATGGGGAATACGGTTTATCAAACAAAACCAGCTTATTAGTAAAAGTCCCTTTAAAATTAATCTCAAACAACGATTTTGAAGACCCAAGAGTTGATTGTGCTGGGGACTGTTCTGAAGATTTTAGCGAAACCGCATTGGGAAATATAGAACTTGGAGTAAAACATAATTTTTATAAAAAAGATTGGATTCTTTCTGGGCAATTTTCTATTGAAGCAAATACAGGGTCTTATAATGAAGTTTCTGGAATACGTACAGGTTATGATGCTTTTACTTTTACTCCTCTCTTTCTACTAGGTAGAGGTTTCGGGAAAGCTTATTTTCAAAGTTTTATTGGTGCTGATCTTAGAACTAATGATTACAGCTCTAACTTTAAAGTAGGTGGAGAATTCGGATACAAAATTGTTAAACGCATTTGGTTAGTCGCCTATGTTGATGTTGTAAAATCTCTTGAAAACGGAAACATTGTATTACCTGCAGAAAACGCGTTCACTGGATTATATGTAAACAATCAAGAATATGGTGCGTATGGATTAAAAGGTATTGGAGAAATCACTGATAAATTTGGAATAACAGTGAGTTTTGGTAATGCTTTTTTTGGGAACAATGTAGCAAAGCGAACAGCTTTAAATGGTGGAATTTACCATAAGTTCTAAACTTGTATTTATTTTACTTTTAAGCAAATACTTAGAAAAAAGAACAACATAAAGTAGCCTACAAACAAGAATTATAAAAAAAGAGCTAAACATTGTTTAGCTCTTTTTTTATTTATTTTACTTGACTTGAGTACTAAACATTTGTTTTCCTTCCAAATAACCAACCATTAGGTCTCCAGAATTTACTTTGTTTGCTCCTGTAGCAGGTGTTCCAGATAATATAACATCACCAGGACTTAAAGTCATAGACCTTGTAACATAAACAATTAATTCTGCTAAAGTAGTAATCATTAAACTACTATTTCCTTTTTGCGTTTCTTCACCATTTACCGTCATTGAAAAATTAATATTCGTCACATCAGGAAACTGAGCAATAGGTAAAAACTCAGAAATTGGCGTTGCTCCATCAAAACCTTTTGCTAACGCCCATGGCCCTTTTCCGTTTTCTCTACTTTGCTTTAAAACGTCAACAGCCGTTAAATCATTAGATAAAGCAATTGCATCAATACAATCTAAGGCATTTTCTAAAGTAGCATTCTTGCACGTTTTTCCAACACGGAATGCTAACTCAACCTCGTACCAAACATTATCGGAAAAAGATGGTAACTCTAAATCTTTATCATTTTGAAGTAATGATGTTTCTGGTTTTGTAAAAATTAAAGGCACAACCTCACCTTTTGGCTTTTCACTTAAGTTATTTACATAGTTTTTTCCTATCCCTATTATTTTCATTCTATAATTTTAATTTATTTTAAACTTGCTAAACTTTTTTCAAGTGTTTCAATTTTAGCCTCCGCATCTGCTTGTTTTTTGCGCTCAATAGCAATTACCTTTTCTGGCGCATTATTTACAAAACGTTCATTGGACAACTTTTTCTCAACCGACATTAAAAAGCCTTTAGTATATTTTAATTCTTCTTGTATTTTCACTTTTTCGGCCTCAACATCAATTGCGCCTTCCATAGGAATAAAATACTCGTTAGACTTTACTCTAAAGGTAAGTGCTCCTTCAACGGCAGAATCAACATATGTAATACCAGACAAATTGGTTAATTTACGAATAACCACATCCCAATTTTCGCCTACTTTTTCAGTATTTAAAACCGAAAGTTCCAAAGCTTCTTTCATTGGAATATTTTTTTCTTTTCGGATCGTACGAATACCTGAAATTACCTCAGCAGCAAAATCGTATTCCGAAATTAAGTACTCGTCAACTTTTTGTTCTTTCGGCCATTGCGCAACAACTAATGCTTGCTCTGAAGAACGATCAGCAATATGCTGCCAAACTTCTTCGGTTAAAAATGGCATAAACGGATGTAATAATTTTAAATTTTGCTCCAATAAATGAATCACTTCATTAAAAGTAGTTTCATCTATTGGCTGTTGGTATGCCGGTTTTATAATTTCTAAAAGCGAAGAACTGTAGTCATCCCAAACTAATTTATAAATAACCATTAGCGCATCGGAAATTCGATACTTGCTAAAATGGTCTTCGATTTCAACTAAAGCACGATTAAACTTAGCGGTATACCATGCTATTCCTAATTTTGAAGCTTCGGGTTGTGGTAAGTTTGCTACCTCCCATCCTTTTACTAATCGGAAACCATTCCATATTTTATTGGCAAAATTCTTTCCCTGTTGACACAACGCTTCGTCAAACATTAAATCGTTACCAGCAGCAGAACTTAATAACAACCCAACACGAACACCATCGGCACCAAATTCTTCGATAAGTTTTAAAGCATCTGGGGAATTACCTAATTGCTTAGACATTTTACGACGTTGTTTATCGCGAACCAATCCTGTAAAATATACATTTTTAAATGGCTGCTCGCCTCTATATTCATATCCAGAAACAATCATACGAGCTACCCAGAAAAAAATGATATCTGGACCTGTAACTAAATCATTTGTTGGGTAATAATATTTTATTTCTTCATTTTCGGGCTCTAAAATACCACCAAACACACTCATAGGCCATAACCAAGAAGAAAACCATGTATCTAAAACATCTTCATCTTGTTTTAAATCTGATGTTGTTAAGGCGCTGTTTCCAGATTTTAACTGTGCTAAAATCAATGCCTCTGCTTTAGTTTCTGCTACTACAAAATCGTTTTGACCATCACCAAAATAAAATGCAGGTATTTGTTGTCCCCACCAAAGCTGACGTGAAATATTCCAATCACGTACATTCTCCATCCAATGACGATATGTATTTTCAAATTTCTTTGGAAATAGTTTAACATCACCTGTTTTCATAACCGCATCCAATGCGGGTTTTGCTAAATCTTCCATTTTTAAAAACCATTGATCAGATAATCTAGGCTCTATTACTGCTTTTGTACGCTCAGAAGTACCTACTTTATTTAGATGTTGTTCGGTTTTTATGAGATAGCCTTTTTCTTCTAATTCCTTTGAAATCTCCTTACGTACTACAAAACGGTCTTTACCTTGATAATGCAATCCAAAACTATTAAGTGTTGCATCTTCGTTAAAAATATCAATGGTTTCTAATTTATGCTTCTCACCTAAATCTTTATCATTAATATCATGTGCAGGTGTTACTTTTAAACAACCCGTACCAAATTCCATATCCACATATTCATCTTGAATAATTGGAATAACACGATTACAAAGTGGTACAATTACCTTTTTACCTTTTAAATGAGTAAAACGCTCGTCATCTGGATGAATACAAATTGCGGTATCTCCTAAAATAGTTTCTGGTCTCGTAGTTGCAATAGTAATTTTTTCGTCGGAGTCTTCTATTTGATACGACAGATAATATAAAAGACCTTGTTTTTCTTCATATACAACCTCTTCATCAGAAAGAGTTGTTTTAGCTTCAGGATCCCAATTTACCATTCTATGGCCTCTGTAAATCAAACCTTTATTGAATAAATCAACAAAGACTTTAATCACAGAAGCTGACATATCGTCATCCATGGTAAATTTTGTTCTGTCCCAATCACATGAACAGCCCAGTTTTTTTAACTGCTCAAGAATTACTCCTCCATATTCATCTTTCCAATCTAAAGCATGCTTAAGAAACTCCTCTCTGGTTAAATCAGACTTATTAATACCTTCATCCTTTAACTTAGCAACTACCTTTGCTTCTGTAGCGATAGATGCGTGATCCGTTCCAGGAACCCAGCAAGCATTTTTTCCCATTAAACGGGCTCTACGTATTAATACATCTTGGATGGTATTATTTAACATATGCCCCATATGCAGCACTCCTGTTACGTTTGGTGGCGGAATAACAATAGTATATGGCTCTCTACTATCAGGTGTTGAATGAAAATAATTGTGCTTCATCCAATACTCATACCATTGGCTCTCTACATTTTGAGACTCATATTTTGATGCTATATTCATTATTTTGGAACAATTTTTGATTCTTAGCTTACGGGTTTAAAAAATGAATCGCAGAAGATATGTTAATTTTTATCTTTCGCCCATTTTTTCTCCCAAAATTAAATACGAAACAAAAATAAGTAACGTTAGAGTATAACAAAAGAATTTTGGACGTTCATCTCAAAAGATTTACATTTGGAATTCACCCAAAACAAAACATGATGAAAAAATTAGTACTTGTATTATTTGTTGGTTTACTAGGACTAAGCCTTACAGCACAGGAAACTGGAGCAAAAATTGAATTTAAGACAGAAACTGTTGATTACGGTCAAATCGAAAAAGGTTCAGATGGTATTCGTGTGTTTGAATTTACAAATACAGGAAGCGCTCCGCTTATTATATCAAAAGTAAGTTCTAGCTGTGGGTGCACTATTCCTAAAAAACCAGAAGAGCCAATTTTACCGGGAAAAACTGGTGAAATTCAGGTAAAGTATGATACAAAAAGAGTTGGTCCTATTAGAAAAGCAATTACAGTAATTTCTAATGCTGATACACCAACTAAAGTTCTTAAAATTAAAGGTGAAATTAAAGACCCAACCGCGGGAACAAAGTAGTTTTTATACCTTAATGAAAAAATTAAAGTCCTGACAATTAATTGTTAGGACTTTTTTTATTTGAACAAATCTTTTAAATGCATTGTAAACATTAGCTCACTGCTATATCGGTGTATTTGCACTCTAACCTTTCTACCTTCTTTTTGGTTAAGCATATGCATAATTTCTTGAAGTTTATAGGTATGTACACTTTTTCCGTTTACAGATAAAATAATATCGCCTTTTCGTAAACCCGCAGATTCTGCAGGGCTACCTGCCCTAATTGCGGAAACTACAATTTCTGGAACAACACTTAATCTCGTATTATTTTCAAAAAGTAACTGCACATTGCCAAAACTTTCTTTAGAGTCACTGCTTAAAACAACATTAACACTTTTATTTGCAGCTAAACTCTCGGCAACATAGCGTATTCCATTATGTTGTAATTCTATTCCGCTTAAGTTATATTGAAAAGGTTTTGAGAAGTTTTTATTCTTTTTAAATGAAACTTTTTTTCCACGGTAATCAAAAACAATATTAAATCTGGATAACATTTCTCCACCCAAGCTACCATTGCGCCCAGAAATTATTTTATTAGAAAACGCTTCCAAATCTGGGAATGCAGTTTTTGCATCAAAGAAAGAAAACCTTCCTATAGATATTCGTTTAATTTTAGTACGTTTTCCATAAATTTCGCCACTTAATCCCTTTCCTAAAAAATCTTTATAATTTTTATCCGGCAACTCTAGAAGTTGATCTTTCAAAAGCCATACAGCATCACTACTTCCTGTATCCATTAACATTTTAACAGGAACATCTGGTTCATTCTCCACTAAAACATTTGCTTCAACATATGACCTTCTTCCTTTAATAATTAATGGCAAGGTTTCAACTCTCTTGTTTTCTTTGTATACATACTTTTTAGGATTATAAAGTTTTATTGTTTTTGCGGAATAATTGATATCCACAATAAAATCTCTAAACAAATCAAATCCTATAATACCATGTACGGGTACACCCAAACTAGGTGAAAAATTCATAGATTTATCCATAACAACGTAAAGCTCCTGATTCCAGTTACGAACATTACCTATGGAAAAAATGTTTCCTCTTGATTTTAAGGCTTTAATAGGCTCTCCATTTCCCAAACCCTTTATTGTAATTTCAGAAACATTATTAACCTGAAGAGAGTCATTATTAGTAAGATTAAAAAGTATAGGCTTACTAACGCCAGAGTCCAAAATAAAAGACAATTTTGCTCCATTAACTGTAATCGGCATTACGATAAGGTTATTAATTAACTCGAACCTTACTTTCTGAAACTTTTGATGCTCAGGTAAATTATATCCTGGCACCTGCGCAAAACTAATTGCACAAGTAAACGCAACCAAAATAAATGAAATATATCCTTTCAAAACAACAATTATTAATTTCTGAACACTTTAAATCTACCTAATTTCCTACAAAAAACCTAGACTTTTAACATTCTGACTAATTATAAATTAAAGCTTTAATAATTGTTATATCCGCAATGATTCCTCATTTTTGTGTAAAATTTTTAATGTATGCCACTAATATCTAAAAAAGGCCAGTTAATGCCGGAATCACCAATTCGCAAATTGGTACCATATGCTGAGGAGGCTAAAAAAAGAGGTATAAAGGTTATTCATCTAAATATTGGTCAACCAGACATAAAAACACCACAAGTTGCCTTGGATGCTGTAAAAAATAATGACTTAGACATTGTTGCATACGGTAGAACAGAGGGGTCTGAAACGTACAGGGAAAAAATTGCGGGTTATTATGCAAAACATGAAATTAACATTGCTGCTGGCGACATAGTTGTAACCACAGGCGGTTCAGAAGCACTTTCTTTTGCTATTGGAACCATAGCCGATATAGGCGATGAAATTATAATTCCAGAGCCTTTTTATGCTAATTACAATGGTTTTGCAGTTGCCTCAGGAGTAAAGGTTGTTCCTGTTGTTTCTAAAATAGAAAATAATTTTGCTCTTCCAGCAATTGAAGATTTTGAATTACTTATAACTCCTGAAACAAAGGCGATTCTTATTTGCAACCCAAACAACCCAACTGGGTATTTGTATAGTAAAGATGAGATTAAAAAACTTGCACAAATTGTAAAAAAACATAATTTGTTTTTAATCGCCGATGAAGTTTACAGAGAGTTTGTTTATGATGAAAAAGAGCACTACTCTATTCTTCAAGAATTAGACCTTAAAGAAAATGCCATTGTTATAGATTCTGTTTCAAAAAGATATAGCATGTGCGGTGCTCGAATTGGTTTTGTAATCTCAAAAAATAAAGATGTTATCTCCACCACTTTAAAATTTGCACAAGCAAGGTTATCTCCTCCTACATATGCTCAAATTGCAAGTGAAGCCGCATTAGACACTCCTCAAAACTATTTTGATGAGGTAATTGAAGAATATGTAGGTCGAAGAAATTTCCTCGTTGAGGAATTAAAACAAATTGAAGGTGTAAAGGTTGCAAAACCACAAGGCGCCTTTTACTGTATTGCAGAATTGCCAGTAAAAAACGCAGATAATTTTGCCCAATGGCTTCTTGAAAATTTCGATGTTGATGGTGAAACAGTAATGGTTGCTCCAGCAGGAGGGTTTTATGCTACTAACGGATTGGGACTAAATCAGGTTAGAATTGCGTATGTTCTCCAACAAAAAAGTTTAAAAAAAGCTGTACATATTTTAAAAGAAGCTTTAAAAAGTTACAACGATTAATGCAAATTCAAAATAACGTTTCTCTTAAATCATATAATACCTTTGGCATTGATGTTAAAGCTAAATTTCTCTGTGAAGTAGCAAGTATTGATGATTTAAAAAAAGCGCTCTTGCTAGAAAATTACCCTTCAAAATTTATAATTAGCGGAGGAAGCAATATGCTGCTCACCAAAGATATTGATGCTTTAGTAATACATATTAATCTTAAAGGAATTACTGTTATTTCTGAAGACGAAAATCATGTAACAATAAAGGTTATGGCTGGTGAAAATTGGCATGACATGATTTTATGGACACTTAACCAAGGTTATGGAGGGTTAGAAAACATGTCTTTAATTCCTGGCAATTCAGGTACAGCTCCTATTCAAAACATAGGTGCTTACGGGGTTGAATTAAAAGATAATTTTGTTTCCTGTGAGGCAATGAATATTGCTAATCAAACCTTGAAAGAATTTAGTAAACAGGATTGTAATTTTGGTTATCGTGATTCTTATTTTAAAAATGAAGGTAAAGGCAGCTTTATTATTACCTCAATTACTTTAAGGCTTACAAAACATAATCATAACATAAATACAAGCTATGGTTCTATTCAGGAGGAGCTAGATAAAAAAGGAATTAAAAACCCTACTCCGAAAAATGTTTCAGATGCGGTAATTGCTATTAGAGAAAGTAAACTACCTAACCCTAAAATATTAGGAAATAGCGGTAGTTTTTTTAAAAATCCTGTATTGCAAAAAACAGTATTTGATTCCTTTATAAAAGCAAATGAAAACGCTCCTTTTTATAAAATTTCTGAAAACGAATACAAAGTTCCTGCTGGGTGGCTAATAGAGCAATGCGGTTATAAAGGAAAACGTTTTGGAGATGCTGGGGTACATAAAAAACAAGCTTTAGTTCTTGTTAATTATGGAAATGCAACAGGTGAAGATATTTTAAATTTAGCCCATACTATCATAAGGGATGTAAATAAAAAGTACAAAATAACAATAACTCCAGAAGTAAATATTATAAAATAACCCCTACTGAAAAATCAGCAGAGGTTATACCAAACCAACCAAAAAACTAAATGCGCAATAACCAGTTGCACATTTATTTTATCAATTTTAATTATATAGCAAGGCTATAACAATCAAATTAATAAATTAGCGTTTAAAGCATATACGAAGTAAATCCATAAAATGGATGCTTTAATATCTAATTTAGTTTGAGCACTATTAATTAATGAGCGTACTTCTTGAAAAACACATTGTAGAATTACTACATGAACGTAATGACAAAGCCATATCGTTATTATATGAACACTATGGTGATACACTTTTTGGGGTTGCTTTAAAAGTGGTTAGAGATGAAGAGCTTGCACAAGACGTTCTCCAGGAAAGTTTTGTGAAAATTTGGAAAAAATCTGATTCATATGACTCAAGCAAAGCCAAATTATTTACTTGGCTATTTAGAATTACGCGAAACACTGCAATTGATAAACTCCGAAGTGTAAACACAAAAACAACCAAAGAAATCCAAATGGATGTTTCTGACGTATATACACTAGGTGTTAATAGTACACGTCCAGAATTTATGGATGTAAAAGAAAACCTTAAAAAAATAGAAAACAAGTACCAAATAGTACTTGAAGCCTTATTTTTTGAAGGAATGACACAACAAGAAGCTAGTGATGAACTAGATATTCCGTTGGGCACCATAAAATCAAGATTAAAAATTGGTTTGCGTGAACTAAAGAAAATTTACGATCCTGATTAGTAATCTAAAATTGTCGCTAAATCTAATTGTAATGAAAGAAAAAATTAAAATATTTTTAGACTCGGACCTACTAGAAAAGTATCTTTTAGATACTACTACCGATGAAGAAACACTTAGGGTAGAAAGATACATTGCGATGTATCCAGAAGTACGTGAGGCATATAACGAACTTCAAGACAATCTTGAAAGCTTCGCCAAAATGTACGCTATAAAAACTCCCGAAGGTCTTAAAAACAAGATTACCACGCGCATCAAAACAGAACAGGCAGGTAGAAAAAAGTTTACAAAATACCTTGTTGCTGCTAGTTTTGCTGCCTTACTTTTTGCAGGAGTAGCTTCTTTTTTCTGGAATCAAAACCAGTCTTTACAGCAAGAAAATACTATTGTTAACAATAAGATTAAAACATTAGAAGCCGATATGAGGCAGCAGTTAGAAGATGTTCGTAATCAATTTATTGTATTAAACAATCCACAAACAAGGAGATTAAGTGTTAGAGGAAACAAAAAAGCTAAAGAATTAAAAGCTGTGGCCTATATAAACCCTGTAAAAAAATTGTCTTACATCAATGTTAGTAAATTACCAAACCTTCCTGAAAATCAATGTTTTCAAATGTGGGCTGAAGTAAATGGAGAAATGATAAATTTAGGAATTATCGAAGAGGCTTCTGACAAAGAAAAGCTTTTAGCGTTACCATATGCCAATAATGCTGTAAGCTATATAACTATTGAGCCTAAAGGAGGCAATTTAAGTCCTACATTAGACAATAAAGTGGCTAATATTAAATACTAATCCTTTTACATATAAGTATAATAAAGCCCCTAAACGGGGCTTTATTTTTTATATCTTTGTAGAAAATTAGTAAAAATGAAACTTATCATTTTAACCATAGGCCTTTTAGCTCTAGCAATTGCAGGAATTGCAGTAAAAATATGGTCTAAAAAAGATGGAAAATTCGCCGGAACCTGTGCCAGTCAAAGTCCATTTTTAAATGAAGAAGGAGTAGCATGTGGCATGTGCGGAAAAATGCCTGACGAACAGGATTGTAGAAAAGACGAAATTTCTACGACCAAATAGTTTATTATCACCCCCCCTCTGGTTTGGAAAAAAAAGAAGATGTAAGTCTAATTATTCAAAAAGCAAAACTGGGAAGCCAAATTGCCTTTAGTAAATTATTAGACACCTTTTGGAGTGAAGTGTATGGTTTTCAATTAAAAAGAACTGAAAACGAAAATGATGCGGAAGATATTACTGTTCAAACATTTTCTAAGGCTTTTGACAAAATAAAAACCTATGACGAGTCTTTTAAATTTAGTACATGGTTAATCACCATTTCTAAAAATATTCATATTGACTTAATCCGAAAGCGTAAAAAAAGTATTTTCCAGTCTAATAATAATGATGACATCGTAAAGGTTTTAGACGACACTCCTTCTGCGGAGGATAAACTAATTACTGAACAAAACCTCGCATCTTTACTTCAAAATATTAAAAAGTTAAAGCCCAATTACCAAGAAGTAATAAATCTAAGGTATTTTCATGAATTAAGTTATGCAGCTATTGCAGAGCAACTTAACGAGCCTATAAATAATGTAAAAGTAAAACTACTAAGAGCTAAAAAATTACTGGCCGAGGTTATTAAAAAAAAGTAACAAAGACTTTAATATTTTAATTATCCAACAAAATTACAATTAAGGGTACTTTTTTAAGTTCGTATATTTGTTACAAATTAGCATAATGAGTAAGGAAACTATAACAAGTGTTGCACCGCCTAAAGGAAAACCAAAATGGTTACGCGTAAAACTGCCAACTGGTAAAAAATATACGCAATTAAGAGGTTTGGTGGATAAGTACGATTTACACACAATTTGTACTTCAGGTAGTTGTCCTAATATGGGAGAATGTTGGGGAGAAGGTACTGCTACTTTTATGATTTTAGGAAACATATGTACCCGGTCATGTGGCTTTTGTGGAGTAAAAACAGGAAGACCTGAAGATGTAGACTGGGCAGAACCTGAAAAGGTAGCTCGTTCTATCAAAATTATGGGAATTAAACATGCCGTAATTACTTCAGTAGATAGAGATGATATTAAAGATATGGGATCTATAATTTGGGCGGAAACCGTTAAAGCTATCCGAAGAATGAACCCTAATACTACTTTAGAAACCTTAATTCCAGATTTTCAAGGAATTGAAAGGCATTTAGATAGAATTATTGAGGTTAGCCCTGAGGTTGTTTCTCATAATGTTGAGACCGTTAAAAGACTTACTAGAGAAGTTAGAATACAGGCAAAATATGAAAGAAGTCTAGACGTTTTATTATACCTGAGAGAAAATGGTATTAACAGAACAAAATCTGGAATTATGCTTGGTCTTGGTGAATTAGAAGAAGAGGTTATTGAAACCATGGAAGATTTGCGAAAGGCAAAAGTAGACGTGGTTACCATAGGACAATATCTACAACCAACTAAAAAACACTTACCTGTTCAACAATTTATACTCCCAGAGCAATTTAAGAAATACGAAGAGCTCGGAAAAAAAATGGGCTTTAGACATGTTGAAAGTGGTGCTCTGGTACGTTCTTCATATAAAGCACATAAACATATTAACTAAAAGCCCAGTTATTTACGCAACTTCTTAAACTTTTTTAATGAATCCAGTTACTATAGGAATAAATGGTTTTGGAAGAATTGGTCGAACATTATTTAGATTGTTAGACCAGCACTCAAACTTAAAGGTTGTAGCCATTAACGACCTAGCTGATGCAAAAACCCTTGCACATTTGCTTAAATATGACAGCATTCATGGGGGCTTCCAAAAAATTGTTGAAAGTAATTCGAACAGTATTTTAATTGATGATGAAAAGGTCACTGTACTTAATCACGAACACCCTAAAAATATTAATTGGAGTGAACATAATGTTGATATTGTAGTTGAGGCAACTGGAAAATTTAAAACTCAAAAAATCCT
This sequence comes from uncultured Maribacter sp., assembly GCA_947493885.1. Lineage (GTDB taxonomy): Bacteria > Bacteroidota > Bacteroidia > Flavobacteriales > Flavobacteriaceae > Maribacter_B. Next base: position 10,275 of record CANLTE010000009.1, on the reverse strand, counting down.
AAATCACCATATTGAGAATGGTGCTAAAAAGGTAATTTTAGCCGTACCTCCATCGGATGATAATATAAAAATGGTTGTAATGGGTATTAATGAAGATATTATATCTAATGAAGACCACATTATTTCCAATGCCTCGTGCACTACCAACAACGCGGCCCCAATGATTAAGGTGATAAATGATTTATGTGGAATAGAACAAGCCTATATTACCACTATACACTCTTATACAACTGATCAAAGTTTGCATGATCAACCGCATAGAGATTTAAGAAGAGCAAGAGCTGCATCGCAATCAATTATTCCAACAACAACAGGAGCAGCTAAGGCTTTGACCAAAATTTTCCCTGATTTAAAAGATGTTATAGGTGGATGTGGAATTAGAGTTCCTGTTCCAAATGGATCGTTAACGGACATTACTTTTAATGTTAAAAGAAATACCACGATTCAAGAAATTAACAATACATTTGAAGAAATATCTCAAAATGAGTTAAAAAACATACTTAAATGTACGAAAGACCCTATAGTTTCAATAGATATAAACAATAGTTGTTATTCTTGTACGTTTGATTCTCTGATGACCTCTGTTATTGGTAAAATGGTAAAAATCATTGGATGGTATGACAATGAAACCGGATACAGTAGTAGAATAATTGATTTAATTAACCTATTAATTCAAAAAAGATATATTTGAATTTCATAAGTAAAATAAAAGGAGTTTTATTTCTACTAACTATTTTTTTAGTGGTGAATACGGTATTTGCACAAGATTCTGAGAATGTTGATGTGCAAACATATTTTGACCTGGCCAGAAAATACAAAAACGAAAGCAAAATAGATCTCGCCCTTGAAACGTTAGAAAAAGCTGCTAAAGAAGCTGAAAAAAATGAGGATGTAAAGGCACTTATTAATAGTTACCATGAATTCGCTTTACTTTATTTAAAATTAGATAAAGAAGAAACTACATTATTTTATTGGGACCGAGCCAAAGCTTTATTAAAAGATGTTGAATATCCGTACGGAGACGCAATAAGAAAGTATATTGAAGCCATTTTATTGTACAGAGGCGATAAAAACTTCCAGGCGATATTTATGTTAAATGAAGCCAAACAATTAAACAACGACCGGAATTTTTTTAATCACATTTTGTTAGCTGAAGGTAATATTTATCTTAACCTTGAAAAGTTCGATAGTGCGTCAAAAAACTTTAATTCACTTATAATAAATACTGATTTTCTTGAAAAAGACTTTTTAGCAACCAAAGCCTATATTGGGTTGGCAAAACTAAATCTTCAGACTCAAAAATATGAAGAGGCAGCTGCAAGTGGAGTTTCTGCACTTGATTTAGCCGTTAAAAATCATTTTTTTACTGAGGTTCTAGAGTCTAATCAGTTATTATCAAGTATCTACGAAAATTTAGACAGGCATGACCTCTCTTTAGTTCACAGTAGAAACCTATTGAAAATGAGAGATTCGCTTTTTAATATCGAAAAAGTAAAAAAAGAAGCGAAGACTGCTGAAAAAATTCAGTTCGATTTTATGACCGAAGAGATTCAACGACAGGAAAAACGAATCGAAGAGTTAAGTGAATCTGCAAATAGATCAGAAATAACAGCGATTCTTACTACTGCTTTTTTAATTATCATTTCGCTATTGGCAGTTTCGCTGTATAGAAATAATCAAATTAAATTAAAAACTAACGACCTTCTACAAACCAAAAATACTGAGTTACAAATTGCAAGAGATGGAGCCGTACAGGCCATGGAAGCAAAAACAAACTTTTTATCTACGGTAAGTCATGAGCTTAGAACTCCGCTTTACGCTGTTACAGGTCTAACACATTTGCTATTAGAAGAAAACCCAAGTTCTCATCAAAAGGAACATCTTAAAGCGTTAAAATTTTCTGGGGACTATCTTTTAAACTTTATTAATGATATTCTACATATCAATAAAATTGATGCCAATAAGCTAGAACCTCAATACATTGAATTTAACCTTAAAAAAGTTCTAAAAGAAGTAATTAATTCTTTGCAACAAAGCGCTAAAGAACAAAAAACAGAAATTGTATTAGAATACGATAAAAACATTCCATCACTTTTAATGAGCGACCCTGTTAAATTGTCGCAAATTTTTATGAATCTTATAGGTAATGCATTAAAATTTACCAAAGAAGGAAAAGTAATTGTGATGGCTAAATTGCTTTATAAAGCAGACGAAGATGTTAATATTCATTTTGAGGTTAAAGATGACGGAATAGGTATTTCTCAAGAAAAACAACAGAGTATATTTGAAGGTTTTGAACAAGGCTCTATCCAAATTAACCGTGAGTATGGTGGAACAGGGCTAGGACTTACTATTGTAAAAAGTCTTTTAGGACTGTTTAAAAGTGAAATTCAATTAAAAAGTGAGCTTGGCGTTGGAAGCTCGTTCTTCTTTGAAATAAAAATGAAGAGCAAAGAGGATGTTGTTGATGAACTTTCTTTTGAAATTACGCCTAGAGAGTTTGATTTTAAAGGGTTGCATTTGATGGTTGTGGAGGACAACAAAATTAATCAGGTGATAACCAAAAAAATGTTAGCCAAAAAAGATATTACCAGTGACATTGCTAGTGATGGCTATGAAGCTGTAGAACTGGCTAAGAATAATACTTATGATGCTATTTTAATGGATATTCATATGCCAGGAATAAGCGGTGAAGAAGCTACAATACAAATCAGAGAATTTGATAAAGAAACTCCAATAATTGCGCTTACCGCAATTTCGCTAGACGATAGTTTAGAAAGTTTCTATGCTGCTGGTTGTAATGACGTTGTTACAAAACCGTTTAAACCAGAAGTATTTTACCAAAAAATAGGTGAAAACATTTTTGAGAAAAAAGCTAAGAATTCTGCTTCATAAAAGCAGTCAAAGCGTCAGATAAAATTTCCTTACCATTACCAATAAAAGCGTGCTTTATAGGAATGTAATATAAATTACTAATAGTATGCTTTAGCCTAACATAATCTTTTTCGGTGGTAAGAATTAATTCTTTTGTATTTAACAACGCTAACTCATCATCACTAAAAAAATGATGGTCTTTAAAGGCTAAATGTTCATAATTTAAATTTACACCCTTTAAATATTCCAAAAACGGTTTTGGATTAGCAATTCCTGTTACCAAGGTCACTTTTTTTGTATTGAAAAAATCAAGTGAAACATTTTCCTCAGAGCTCATTACTTCTGCGCTATACTCTAAATATGAAAACAATACCCTTTGATTTTCTTTTGGCTTCAATCGGTTTTTAATACTTTCCTGCTCTTGAACCGATAAATCCTGCGGACATTTTGTAACCACAATAACGTTCGCTCTTTTTACTTCTCTTCTGCTATCCCGTAAGTTCCCTGTAGGCAAATACCAATCATCCACATACAACTCCGAATATGATGTAAGTAGCACTGAAAATCCAGATTTTACCTTTCTATGCTGAAAAGCATCATCAAGTAAAATCACATCAGGTGTTATTTCCTTTTCAAGAATTGAAATTCCGTTTCGCCTATCAGTATCCACTGCCAAACTTATTTCACTATACTTGCTCCATATTTGATAAGGTTCGTCCCCCAATTCTTCAACTGTACTATTTGTATTTGCTAAAACAAAACCTTTAGAAATTCTTTTATATCCTCTACTTAAAATCGCAACTTTATACTCATTATTTAAAACAGAAATTAAAAATTCTACCATTGGGGTTTTCCCCGTTCCACCAACACTAATATTTCCAACACATATGGTAGGCGTTTTAAACGTTTTAGAAGTAAAAACCCCAACATCAAAAAGAAAGTTTCTAACATACACAACCAGTGCATAAAGTAAAGAAAACGGATATAGTATTTTTCTGAAAAGCTGCATCAGAACGAAAGTATAATATTTTATCTTTGATTACCATATAAATTTTGAAAATGATAGTAAATCAAATTACAGATATACTTGAGGAATTAGCTCCTTTAACCTATGCCGAAGATTTTGATAATGTTGGCTTATTAGTTGGAGACAAAAAAGCTGAAGTTTCTGGTGTTTTAGTTACTCTAGATACTCTAGAAAATGTTGTTGATGAGGCTATTGCCAAAAAATGCAACCTTATTGTAAGTTTCCACCCTATAGTTTTTAGTGGATTAAAAAAAATAACTGGTGCCAATTATGTAGAACGTGTTGTTATAAAAGCTATTCAGCATAATATTGCAATCTATAGTATGCATACTGCTTTGGACAATTCTATTTTTGGTGTTAACGCTAAAATATGTGAAATTTTAGGTATTGAAAACGGCAAAATATTAATTCCTAAAAAGGGTACTATAAAAAAGCTGGTAACCTATGTTCCTGTAGCAGACAAAAATCAGCTATTACAATCCTTATTTGATGCAGGAGCAGGAAATATTGGTAATTACAGTGATTGTAGTTTTACGGTTGAAGGTACGGGTAGTTATAAAGCAGGAGAAAACGCAAATCCAGTAAAAGGTGATATTGGTAAAACACATCATGAGCCAGAAACCCAAATATCAGTAACCTATCCAATAGCCTCGGAAAAAAAGATTTTAAATACTTTATTTAAAAATCATCCCTACGAGGAAGTTGCCTATGAAATTTTTGCTATCGAAAATGTTAATCAAAATATTGGAATGGGTATGATAGGAGAACTTAGTTCTTCCCAAACTGAAACTGATTTCATGGAAATGTTAAAGAAAAAAATGAATGTATCGGTAATAAGACATACTGACTTATTAGGTAAAAGAATTAAAAAAGTGGCTGTTTTGGGAGGAAGTGGAGCTTTTGCTATAGGAGCTGCCAAGGCAAAAGAAGCAGATATTTTCATAACTGCCGATGTAAAATACCATCAATTTTATGAAGCTGAAGGTAAAATGATTATCGCTGATATCGGACACTTTGAAACAGAGCAGTTTACAAAAAACCTTTTAGTTGATTATCTTAAGAAAAAAATTCCTAATTTTGCAATCCATTTATCTGAAAGTAAAACAAATCCAATCAAGTATACATAAGTATGGCGAAAAAAACAGAAGCAACGGTAGAAGAAAAATTACGAGCATTATATGATTTGCAATTAATAGATTCTAGAGTTGACGAAATCCGAAACGTTCGTGGGGAATTACCCTTAGAAGTTGAAGATTTAGAAGATGATGTACTTGGTCTTAAAACAAGGTTAGATAAGTTAAAAACAGATGTTGAAACTGTTAACTTTGAAATTGGAGCAAAGAAAAATTTAATTGAAGAGGCTAAAACTTTAATTAAAAAATATACGGAGCAGCAAAAAAATGTTCGTAACAGTAGAGAATTTAACTCTATTAGTAAGGAGCTTGAGTTTCAAGAACTAGAAATTCAGCTTGCTGAAAAAAATATTAAAGAATTTAAGGCTCAAATAGACCAGAAGAAAGTTGTTATCTCTGAAACTAAAGAACGTTTATCAGAAAGAGAAGCTCACCTTAAGCACAAAAAGGGAGAGTTAAACGCAATTTTAGCAGAAACTGAAAAAGAAGAGGAAGCTCTTTTAGAGAAGTCAGCTAAATTTCAGCAAGAAATTGAAGGACGTTTAATCAATGCATATAATCGTATACGTAAAAACGTAAAAAACGGTTTGGCTGTAGTTCCTATCGAAAGAGGTGCTTCTGGAGGTTCTTTCTTTACTATTCCACCACAAGTACAGGTGGAAATTGCTTCTCGTAAAAAGATTATTACGGATGAGCACAGTGGAAGAATTCTAGTTGACCCAGTTTTAGCAGAAGAAGAATCTGTTAAAATGGAAAAAATGTTCGCTAAATTATAAAGCAACTAACTAAACATAATAAAAAAAGCCATCTTTATCTTTATAAGATGGCTTTTTTTATCGCAAAATATTTTTAGGAATTACTTATTTATTTATCATCTCCAAAATATTATCCTCTACTTCCTGGCTATCCCAAATATCATCAATAAGTGGTAGCTTCATTATTTCACCCATTATACGTTCTTGTTCATCTCCAATAGCTAAAGCTTCTGCATAAGGTCTTTCAGAAAATGTTACTCTTGAGTACACGGGAATCCATTTTTCAGGGTATTTTTCTGCAAAACGACGTTCAATTTTCTTCTGAAGAATAAATTTTGGGTCAGCTGTTTTACTACTCATTTCTATAAAATTACGATAGCTAAGTTCAGCAATAGCATCAGCATTTGGTTTTCTTTTCTCCTGATATGCAGTAAAAATAGCCTCCCAATCATCCCCTAACTCCTCAATAGTTTCATTTAAAACAAAAATATCTTCAAAACCAGCATTCATTCCTTGTCCATAAAACGGAACTATTGCGTGAGCGGAATCGCCTACCAACGCAACTTTATCCCAATAAGTCCATGGGTAGCAACTCATCGTAACTAAGGCACTAGTTGGGTTTTTAAAAAAATCTTCGGTTAAATTTTCTATATCATCTACAACATCAGGAAAATGTTGCTTAAAAAAGGTTTTCGCCTCTTCTTTTGTTTTAATGCTTTCAAAGGAAACTTTACCTTCAAAAGGCATAAACAATGTACATGTAAAACTGCCATCTAAATTTGGCATTGCTATAAACATAAATTCACCTCGTGGCCAAATATGAAATGAACTTTTATCTAATTTATGGCTTCCGTCAGGTGCAGGTAATATGGTTAACTCTTTATATCCTACATCAATAAAATGCTGAGAATAATTAAATCTACTACGCCGTTGCATTTTATGTCGTACACGAGAAAAAGCCCCATCACAACCAAAAATTAAATCATAATCATACTCTTTCCACTCCCCCTTTTCAGAATCACCAGTATATAATTTAGTTTCTGGTAAATTTACATCCCACACTTTTTCTTCAAACCTAAAATCAACTCCATGACCTTCAGCCAAGTCAATCATTTTTCTGTTTAAAACACCTCTAGAAATTGACCAAATCGCCTCTCCTTCTTTTCCATATTTCTGAAAATATAGTGGACTATTGTTAACATGCATAGCTCGCTTATCAAGCGGAATAGCAATTTTTTTTATTTCCTCTTCAATTCCAATTTCACGTAAAGCTTTCCATCCTCTATTGCTCATAGCCAGATTAATGGAACGCCCTGAGAATTTGACATTTCTAATATCGGGTCTTCTGTCAAAAACAGTAACTTGGTGACCATACTTTTTTAGATATATTGCTAACAATGAACCTACTAAACCTGAACCTATAATTGCAATATTCTTCTGCTTTTGCGACATATTAACCGACATCAAAAAATAAAATTAAACCTCAAAAATACTAAAATTAAAACGGAAGACTTTTAATGCTAATTCTTCTTAAAAAAAACCTCAATATATGGGTTTTTATCAAAACAAAAATCAATTTAAAACGCTGTAAACTAATTATTTAAATCTTACAAACTGTTATTGAAAGGTGTTTTTATTCCATTCATCGAATGCTTTCTCAATTTTTATTAAATCATATACCTGATAAGATTAACAACTCAACGATTTTACAGTTGCAGACCGACAAAATTTAAGATTTAATCTAGTTTTCTAAAATATCCTCCATTCTTGGACGTTATTTGACCTGTTTATTTAACATAACCCATAATCAATAACTATAAACCTACGATTCTAGATTGTCGCCAAAAACAAATATTGTTTCAGACAAAGATAAAGTCGATTTACTTTAACACTCAATCTATGAGCAATTTTACTCTTAAAAAATCATTGCTAAAAACATTACTTCTCTTTGGTTTTTTGCTAACCACACTTAATGGCATTGGACAGGTTCAACAAACCTTTTCACCACGTTACTCAGGTACTATTAACGGTGATGTAACTATTATAGCCAATAACATGCTATCCGCTCATCGTACAAATAACTTTAATGGTAATGAGGATAATCAAGATAACGATAGAGTTTATGTAGATATTGATAGTGATACTTCTACCTTTAACTCTAGTAATGCTACGTTTGTTGATCCTGAGCCATCAATATCTTGTAAAGAATTTGTACGTGCTTACATATATTGGGCAGCCTCGGACAAAGAAGCTGGAGGAGATACTTTTAATAATGAGTCGTGGAATCACAATCAAATTAAGTTAATGTTGCCAGGTGAAAGTAGTTATACAACTATTACCGCTGATGAAACTATATATAGAGGTAGAGACACGCATTTTCATAATGACCCTTATATAAGTATGAAAGATATTACAAGTGAGGTATCTGGACTTTCTAATCCCTATGGAATTTATCAAATTGCTAATGTAAAAGCCTCTTATGGAGACTTACACCCGCATGGAGGAGGTCACTATGGTGTCGCAGGTGGTTGGCAAATTGTTTTTATATACGAGTCACCAACAATGTTACGTAGAAATGTTACCATTTTTGATGGATATGCCCATGTTGATAATAATGAAGAAACAGAATTTGAGGTTGATGGTTTTTTATCCGTACCAACAGGTCCTGTAAAAGCAGATATTGTCTTAGGTGTTATAGAAGGTGATCGTGTTCTTGATGATGATAGTTTTCAAATATTAAGACCAGATAATGTATGGGAAAGAATTAGCACCTCTCTTAGAGATGAAGATAACTTTTTTAATAGTAGAATTACAGTAGATGGCGCTGATTTCACCAATAGAAACCCTAGCAGTACAAACACACTAGGTTTTGACGCTTCTATTTTTGAATTAAAAAATGCAGGAAACTCATTAATTGATAATAATCAAACAAGGACTACTTTAAAAGCAACCTCTGGAAACGAATCCTATGGTATATTCTTGGTTGGTTTTTCTATTGAAGTTTACGAACCAAGTGTAGGTGCTTTGGAGTTCTCGACCGCTCCAGCGAATAGTACATATGATCCAGGAGATACGGCTACATTATCATTAAGTATTGAAAATACGGGTAATGATAATATTCAAAATTTAGAAATTTCTACAATTTTACCTCCAGAGGTAGATTTTGACTCTACACAACCCTTACCAAGCGGAGTAACTTTCAATTATAATTCAGGAACAAAAGAACTTACATTTTATGTGGACAATGGTGTCGTAGAAACTGGAGACCCAAGATTTAACATTGATTTTAATGTAAACGTAAAAAACCAATGCTACTTTTTAGAAGGTGCATGTGCAGGTAGTTTTAGCATTCAGGCTGAAGCTAATTTTACAGGGGAAATAAATACTACACCAAGAACTACTCAAAGTTCAGGAACAAAAGATGTTTGTGGGTTTGGTAATCACGATCCAAGTGTTGTAACTATTAATCAACCTGCTCAAGTAAATTGGACAACAGCAGCAAATGCACTAAACAGAACTGTTGAATGCAGTGATGCTACTGCATTAACAACTGCTCAAGCTTTAGAACCAGCAACGGAGTTTTGCAACTTTACTTTAAATAAAACTTCTGGTAGCTTTGTTGCTGATACTAGTTGTTCTTCAATTGGAACTTATACAAACACATGGGAATTTACCGATGGTTGCGGTAGAACTAGCTCAACATTTACACAAGTTATTACGATTGTTGACACAGAAGACCCTTCATTCGTTGAAGTCTTACCTGCTGATACGGTGGCTGCTTATAACAGTATTCCCAGTGCAGTAACATTACATGGTGATGACAGTTGCGATACTAATGTATTGGTCTCTTTTGATGAAAGTTATATTGGAGATAATACAAGTACCACTTATACTATAGTTAGAGAATGGACAGCTGAGGATTGTGCTGGAAATTCTATATCACATACACAAAACATTTTTGTAACTGAAAATGGGGATCCTATTGGTTTAGCCATTAATGATGTTACCGTAGATGAAGATGCAGGCACTGCAAGTTTTACAGTAACTCATACCGGTTTTGTTTCTGGAGGGTTCACAGTTAATCATGCCACAAGTAACAACACTGCTGTTGCACCGGGCGATTTCACAGCAATAGCTACAAGTCCAATATCATTTAATGGTACGCATGGAGAAACTCAAACAATAAATGTATCTATAATTGATGATGCTATAATTGAAATACAAGAATCATATACTATAGAGCTTTCAACGGGAACTAACACACCAGCGATTAACGATAATTCTGGTTTAGGATTAATTACGGATAACGATGCTACTGCGGGTACTGGAATTGCTTTTGATAATACTAATGTAATCGTTACCGAGGGTACAGATGCTTTTGCAAGATTTACTGTTTCTTTTAACGGAAACATTACTCCTGGTGAAGATGTAACTGTAGATTTTGTAACCAATAACGGATCTGCTAGTAATGGTAGTGACTTTACTG
>CANLTE010000008.1 GCA_947493885.1 uncultured Maribacter sp. | reverse complement strand
TCGTCACAGAAAGGAGAATCTGTTGCGGTTATTTCTACATAGTAAATTCCTGCAGCAAGACCATTTAAAGTTCTTGGGTTAACAGAAGTATCAGTGTTAACAATTCCGCCAACGGCAGTTGCAGTGTTATCGAATATTTGGTAGGAGTAATTACCAGTATAATTATTTATTTGAATACTCATCTCTCCATTAGAACTATCGCTACAAGTGGCATCGCTAACAAGTGCTGCAGTTGCCTCAATTAAATCATAAGGGGCAATAGTATGTTCTACAGTAACGGAACAATTAGTAACCGTATCTGTAATTTCATAAATATAGGTGCCTGTAGCTGTTAATATAATGTTCGTAGGATCAGCTACTACATTCCCACTTGGTAATTCTGTGTATGTATATGTACCAGAACCGTTAGAAGCCGAAATTGAAATTATTTCTTGACCATTGTTACAGTCTATAATTTGATTTTGAGTAATACCAGCAGTTACCTCTTGGATAGCTGGTATGGATACAATTTCATTAGTAGTACATCCATTAGCATCTTTTACAACAACAGTTACATCTGGAGAACCAAAAGGTACTTCGTAAGTATTTGTTGGTTGGTAATTTGTACCGCCATCAAAACTATATGCATAAGGACTAGTACCAGATGGGTTTCCTAGTATATCATTATCTATAGTTACTGTAATTGTGCTTGTATTATCACTACAACTAAATGCGGATGCCGATGCGGTAATTTCTAATAATGTAGGTTCATCAACATCTATAGATTGAGTGTCTTCACAACCTTTAGCTGAGATTACGGTTACGTTATAAGTGCCTCCGTTAAGACCTGTGAATACATTAGTAGCTTGTGTTGTGGTTCCACCATCTAAACTATACACATATGCAACATCTATATTACCAGGGTTTAAATTTACGGTTATTGTACCATCATTTGCTGTATTACAACTTTCATCTGTAGCAGTTAAAGTAAATGTAGGATCAGCTGGTGCTGGCAAAGTAATGGTAACTGGTGTTGTACAATTTGTTGTAGTATCCTCTACTTCAAAAGTATATGCAATAGAATGCGTAAGTCCTGTAAATATACCTGATGCAAGAGTTGGTCCAGCAGGAGTTATTTGTGTATAACTATAATTTCCTGATCCACCACTAGCGGTAACCGTAACTTCTCCAGTATCTGCTGGATCGCAGTTATCAGAAGCAGATATGTTAGCTACTAGATTTAAAGGAGGATATATAGTAATATTTTCAGTTTCAGTACATCCGTTTACATCAGAAATGGTAAATGTATGTGCACCAGAACTTAAGTTGGTAACCGTCATTACGTCGCCAATAATAGATAATGTACTTGCTTGTGGTGCACCACCATCAACACTAATAGTATGTGGTACAATCCCAATGGCATCTAAAGTAATATCTACAGAATAAGCACCTTCAATGGAACTACATTGATCATTAATAGCAACGCTAATTGCTGGTGTTGGATCTTCGGTAATGGTAACATCTATTAAGGGGGAAACACATCCATTAGTATCTTGTGCATATACATCCCATACCAAACTTACTGCTGGGTCAAGGGTAAAAGTTGGTCCTTCTGTAAATGTTACTGGAGCAGGCGCTCCGTCAATTACATATGCATAATTATAGGATCCTGATCCACCATTAGCTCTAACTGTAACTTCCGCATTATCTACACAATTTGCAGCAACTTGGCTTATTAGATTTAACGCTACTGGTGTAGGTTCTGTTATTCTAAAAGGTTCTGTATTACTACATGAAGGTAATGCAGCTTCTTCCACAAAAAGTATGTAATCCCCAGGAGGTAAATCTGTTACTGTTAAGCTTTGTGGTCCCCCAAGAGGTCCAGGTCCAATAGTACCAGCATAAGTACCAGTTCCTACTACTGGAGTGTTAGTAAGCGCATTTAGAATAGAATAATTAATACTTGCTATAGCAGGGTCATAATTATCAACGGTAAAGGTTACTGTTCCATCATCTGCTGTTGCACATGAAATATTTGTAGTATTATCAATTACAGCTGTAATTGTTGACAAAGAAGGTATAGTAACCTCTTGGTAACTGGTACAAAGGTTAATATTGTCTATAGCCTCAATAATATATGTTTGTCCAGGATTTAACCCTGTAAAAGTTGCTATTTCTTCACCAGGACCTCCTGCTACTTCTGTGGTAGGAGTAGTACCAATCCCATATATTTGAAAACTGTAATCTCCAGATCCACTAGAAGCAGTGATTTCTGCAGTTCCTCCTGTTGGGCAATCTGGTGGTGGAATATTGGCAGTTAGGTTTAAATAAGGGTTTGAAAGTACACGTACTGAACCCAAATCACTTTCGCAACCGTTAGCATCTACAATTCTTACGTAGTAATCACCAAAATCGACACCGTTAAAAGAATGAGTGGTACTTGCAGTAGTTGCGGGATTAGGATCTCCGCTGGCTAATGCAACTATGTTATTTGCGCTGTCATATAATGTATAAGTAAAATTAGTAAATCCGCCTTGTGTTATAGTAACATCAATTCCTCCTAAATTATTCCCAACACCTGGGTTACAGGTAACATCACGAGCTACCATGTTTGACAAGATTTGTAATGGCTCATTCACCACAGCATTACCAGAGAATTCACAGCCTCTAGCATCTCTTACTATAAAAGGATAACCAGCAACATTTGCTGCTAAACCAGAATACGTTGTTGTTGAAGTAAAAGCACTTCCATTAAAGCTAATGATATATGGAGCTATACCAAAATTAGTATCTATATCTATAAATACCGAGCCATCTGTTCCTCCAAAACAAGCCACATTAGTAACAACGGGTGTTGCTTGTGGAGTTACAGTTGGAGTAATAATAACTTCATTAGTTTCTACAGTACAATTATTAGCGTCTGTTATTAAGAACTGATAAGTACCATCTGTAGCGGCTCCGTTATAAGTAAATGTATTACCAACAATTGCTGTAGTGGCACCATACCCACCGCCATTAAATTGTACTTGATATGTTGCGTACGGAGTATAGCCTTCATTTATAGTAACGTCTATTACTGCATTACCTGTACATAAAAGATCTTGTGTTAATACTGCATTTGCTGTTAATTGAGGTTCAATAGTTTCTGAAAGAATGTTAGAAATACATCCATAAGCATCGGTTACCTGAATATTATAAGTTTCAGGGGTTAAGTTTGTTATTGTAAATGGATTACCAACGGCAGCCGTTTGTCCGCCTCCATTAATACTATAGGTAAAAGGAGCAACACCATCTGTAATATTAATTACCAATGAAGCCTGATCAGTTCCATCATAACAAAAATCTGATGTAAGATCTAATGCAATTGTTGGCGTTTCTGCGGGGTCTAATGTTATTGATTTATCTACAATACAACCACCAGCATCTCTTACATAAATAGTGTAAGTACCTGCAGCTACATTTGTAAATACATTAGTACTTTGGTATGCATAAACTATAGCAGGACCAACAGTATTCTCTAATTGGTATTCATAACTACCCCATCCATCAGTTGCAGTAACTGTTATAGTACTATTTTCTATACAAGTAACAGGTGTGTTGGTAAATGTAAAGTCTAACGCAGCTGGCGGATTATTAATTACCATACTAGTTGTTGCTGTACAATTTGTTGTATCGTCTGTTATTGTAACCGTATAGGTATCCGCTGCAAATCCGCTAACAGCTATTGCAGTTGTAAGGTTTATGTTATTTTGCGATTGTACTACTGTAGTAGCGCTATTTTCTACAGTATAACTATAAGTAGTAGCAAAATCACTTACTGTAAAAGTAAATGCACCATCAGTAGCACCTAAACAACTTACGTTATTAGTCAATTGCGAAATTGCAGCTACTCGTGGAATATCTACCACAGTATAATTTTCTTCTATTTGGCACCCTTTATTGTCAGTAACTCTAAAGGTGTAGGTATCTGGAGCAAGAGCTGTAAATATACCAGAGGTTATTCCAGAAGTATTTGTAGTTGCTGCTGCAGGGGCAATAATTTCATAAGTAAAAGGAGCATTTCCATTGGTAACGTTTACCGTTACATCAGATGTTTGTGCTGGGCAATTAGGAGCTGTTGCAGTAAAAGTTAAATCTGTAGGTTCGTTTAATGGATCAATTACAATTGCTGGAGTATCTTCAGTACACCCATTAACATCTCTAACAGTTATGGTATAAGACCCTGCTGTAATTCCAGTACTAAATGTATCTAACCCTTGGAAATTAACCCCATCTAAACTAAAGGTATAACCAGGAGTTCCTCCAGAATATCCAGTAACTTGAATTGTAGCAGAAGTGTTATCACAACGATAATCTTGAACTATATTTATTGTTCCAGGAGCTATTACTGTTGGAGCAGTAAGGGTAACACTATCTGTTGTTACACAACCTTTAGCGTCTGTTATGGTATAGTTATATGTTCCAGCTGTTAAACCTGCATAGGTAGTTTGAGTTGAAGGGGTACTACCATTAAAAACAATTTGATACGGAGCTAGACCACCTGAGATTTGTAATTCAGCAACGCCATCTGCACTAGTATTACAAAGAGGATTTGTAATAACTTCAACTACTGTTGGAGGGTTGTTTGCTGTAACAATAACTTGATTGGTAGTAACCGTACAACTTTCAGTATCTGTAATAATAAATTCATAAGTACCAGCAGTAGTAGTGAAATACGAAAAAGGAATACTAGGTACTGCAGTACTTGCTTGTATAGAAGTACCATCTCTAAGCACTTCGAAATTAAATGTTGGATTTCCGCCGGACATCGTAATGCTAATTTCAGCATCTGGTGTTGCGGAACAATCTAAATCTTTTATTAATGCAGCGCTGGCAGTTAATGTTGGAAAAACATCAATACTTGCAGTAGCGGTACAGTTTTTACTATCAATTACTTCTACAGTATAACTTCCAGGGATTAATCCTGTAAAATCAGTTTCATTTTGGTAAGCTCCTCCTATTAAACGATACTGGAATGGTGCTACTCCGCCAGAAGTAACATTGGCAGTTAAAACTAATCCTGTAGTACTATCATAACATAAGCTATTTGCGGTTACTTCTAAAACAGGAGCTACCGTTGGGTTTAGGGTAAAGTTTCCAGTTACAATACATCCATTAGCATCGGTAACATTTACCGTATATGCTGCAGAGGTATCTGAAATTCCTGTAAAAGTTCCTGTTGTATTTGTAGTAGAGACTGAACTAGGGTCTATAATTTCATAGGTATAGCCTGTCCATCCACCAGAAACTTCAATAGTAACGGCACCTGCACCAATACATGTTGGATCTGTTGGTACAATACTGTCAATAGCTAAAGCAGTTGTTGGTTGGTTAACCGTAATAGTACTAGTGTCTGTACAGTTTGTAGTTTCGTCCGTAACAACAATGGTATAATCACCTGCAGCAAGCCCTGTATGATTAATAGTATTAGCTGATTGTCCTGTAATAGCAGTTGCACCGTTTATACTATAAGCATATGTAGTGGTAAATCCGTTTACTGTAAAATCTACAGCCCCATCAGTAGCACCAACACAAGAAACATTAGTGACCAATGTACCAGTAGCATCTATTGGAGTTACAGGGTTTATTGTATAATTTTCAGTATACTCACATCCTTTGTTATCGGTAACTCTAAAGGTGTAGGTATCTGGAGCAAGAGCTGTAAATATACCAGAGGTTATTCCAGAAGTATTTGTAGTTGCTGCTGCAGGGGCAATAATTTCATAAGTAAAAGGAGCATTTCCATTGGTAACGTTTACCGTTACATCAGATGTTTGTGCTGGGCAATTAGGAGCTGTTGCAGTAAAAGTTAAATCTGTAGGTTCGTTTAATGGATCAATTACAATTGCTGGAGTATCTTCAGTACACCCATTAACATCTCTAACAGTTATGGTATAAGACCCTGCTGTAATTCCAGTACTAAATGTATCTAACCCTTGGAAATTAACCCCATCTAAACTAAAGGTATAACCAGGAGTTCCTCCAGAATATCCAGTAACTTGAATTGTAGCAGAAGTGTTATCACAACGATAATCTTGAACTATATTTATTGTTCCAGGAGCTATTACTGTTGGAGCAGTAAGGGTAACACTATCTGTTGTTACACAACCTTTAGCGTCTGTTATGGTATAGTTATATGTTCCAGCTGTTAAACCTGCATAGGTAGTTTGAGTTGAAGGGGTACTACCATTAAAAACAATTTGATACGGAGCTAGACCACCTGAGATTTGTAATTCAGCAACGCCATCTGCACTAGTATTACAAAGAGGATTTGTAATAACTTCAACTACTGTTGGAGGGTTGTTTGCTGTAACAATAACTTGATTGGTAGTAACCGTACAACTTTCAGTATCTGTAATAATAAATTCATAAGTACCAGCAGTAGTAGTGAAATACGAAAAAGGAATACTAGGTACTGCAGTACTTGCTTGTATAGAAGTACCATCTCTAAGCACTTCGAAATTAAATGTTGGATTTCCGCCGGACATCGTAATGCTAATTTCAGCATCTGGTGTTGCGGAACAATCTAAATCTTTTATTAATGCAGCGCTGGCAGTTAATGTTGGAAAAACATCAATACTTGCAGTAGCGGTACAGTTTTTACTATCAATTACTTCTACAGTATAACTTCCAGGGATTAATCCTGTAAAATCAGTTTCATTTTGGTAAGCTCCTCCTATTAAACGATACTGGAATGGTGCTACTCCGCCAGAAGTAACATTGGCAGTTAAAACTAATCCTGTAGTACTATCATAACATAAGCTATTTGCGGTTACTTCTAAAACAGGAGCTACCGTTGGGTTTAGGGTAAAGTTTCCAGTTACAATACATCCATTAGCATCGGTAACATTTACCGTATATGCTGCAGAGGTATCTGAAATTCCTGTAAAAGTTCCTGTTGTATTTGTAGTAGAGACTGAACTAGGGTCTATAATTTCATAGGTATAGCCTGTCCATCCACCAGAAACTTCAATAGTAACGGCACCTGCACCAATACATGTTGGATCTGTTGGTACAATACTGTCAATAGCTAAAGCAGTTGTTGGTTGGTTAACCGTAATAGTACTAGTGTCTGTACAGTTTGTAGTTTCGTCCGTAACAACAATGGTATAATCACCTGCAGCAAGCCCTGTATGATTAATAGTATTAGCTGATTGTCCTGTAATAGCAGTTGCACCGTTTATACTATAAGCATATGTAGTGGTAAATCCGTTTACTGTAAAATCTACAGCCCCATCAGTAGCACCAACACAAGAAACATTAGTGACCAATGTACCAGTAGCATCTATTGGAGTTACAGGGTTTATTGTATAATTTTCAGTATACTCACATCCTTTGTTATCGGTAACTCTAAAAGTATAGGTGTCTGGAGCAAGATTGTCAAAATTTGCTGTAGAACCAGAAATGGAAGTAGCTGTAATGTTTGATGGTGCAATAATATCAAAAACAAAAGGAGTATTACCGTTTACTACAGATACTGTTACATTAGATGTTTGTGCTGGGCAATTAGGAGCTGTTGCAGTAAAAGTTAAATCATTAGGTTCATTTAGAGGATCTAAAGTTATAGCGTCCGTTGGGAACAAACAACCATTGGCATCTCTTACTGTAATAATATAAGTGCCATTTGTTAAGTTCTCAAACCTATGCGCATTTGGAGTTGCATCTGAAATAAAATTTACGCCATCAATACTATATTCATATGGAGCAGTACCACCAGTTACATTTTGAGCTTCTATGATTCCGTCTTGTGTACAAGTATAATCATTAATAAGGGATGAATCTGCACTTAAAGCAGTACTAGGAGTAGAAATAGAATAATATTCAAAATAGTCGCAAGAAGAACTGCCTTTTCTTTGGTTAATTACAATGGCATAATCGCCAGCTACTAATCCAGGAAAATAGCCTGTTGGATTAGTGTCTAGAGCATTTGCTAAATTATAGTTGTTTTCATTAAAGCCTGTGGCATCAAAAATGTAGAATGTAAGTTGATAACCATTAGAATCTATAAGGTTAAATTGAATTTCCCCTGTAGAGTCTCCAAAACATTGGATATCTGTAATAGCAATTGGATTAAACTCTGCAGCGGGTTGAAATTCAATAGATACTGTATTTGAAATAGCGCTACAACTATTTCTATCTATCACTACAAACGTATAATCACCAGGTTCTAGAATATCAAAAATAACACTGGTTTGAAATTCTGAAGGAGGAATATCGTTAATAGTTGGATACGATATGATTGTAGTTCCAGTATCATCTACATATTCCCATATAGCATATGTATGTGGAGTTTGCCCTCCTATAGAGTTCATTTGAATGTTCCCCTCTTTACAGCTAATGTGTTGTGACACCTGTGCAATTAAATCTAAGTTGTTTTCATTGATTATGGTAATTTCCTCATTATATGAGCAGCCATCATCAGTTGTTACATAGGCAATATAATTACCAGGGTTTAACCCGGAAAAAGTAAAGCTGTTATTTGTTTGAGCCAATTCATCATCAACCAATGTTCCTAACCCTCCATTGGAGCCATCATCTAATCTAATTTCATAATTATAGATTGCGTCCGCATTAGTGACTTGAATTGTGGCGGCACCTAAATTGGTACAACTTGAAGCCGTAGTACTTACGTTATATTGTACATCTCTTTCTACAATGCCAATTACGGGAGTTTCAAAAATACAACCATCCACAATTGGAGTTCCCGTATTATCCAGTTGTGTTACTTGTACTCTGTATGCACCATTTTCACCTGTTCTGAAATCGAAGTTAGGGCCATTATTAGCACTAAAAGGGATTATAACTTCACTGGTGGCATCATCTACCAATTGGTATCCATAACCCGCCCCTAAATTAGTAATTGTAATGTTACCATTTGTGGTACAAATAATATCATTGTGATTATATATAAGATCTAAAGTATTTTGAAAAACATTAAAATAGAAACGACTTGTACATCCGTTTTGGTAGGTTACAGACAATCTATATTTACCAGCATCATTAACTAGGTAGTTATTACCTGTACTTACTTCATTCCAGTCGCATGTTAAATTTTTATTTGCGCAATCATCACCAGGGTCATCCCCTTCGCAACTGCCCTCAACTAACTTTTGCCATACGATGTTTTGAGCATCAAGAATATTAACCTGTAGTAATCTAGTATCGCCTATTCCACAGAGGAATAGTTTTGGTAACAAGTCCCTATCAATACTACATTCAACTATTTCGCCAGCTAAATCATTTGAAGGGTCAGTATCTGAATTTACATCATTAAAATATTCAATTATAGGATTTGGTATTACTCCTTCTCCATAAGAGGCAACAGTAATAACTTCTTTAAAACCTTTACAGGGATCTGCAACTATTTTATCAACGATATATGTGCCAATTTCAGTAACCACGTATGTGCTAATATCATTATCTGGGTCTCCATCGGAAGGTAGAAGGGTATCAATACCAACATCTATTTGGTTATTACCATTGGTGTCTAAATACCAAATATATTCATCAAACCCATTTCCGGCATCAAGAACTGCTTCGTTACCACAAAGCTCAACAGTTCTTGCAAAATTACAATCAGAAAGATCATCTAGTAAAAAGTTAGTTGCTCCAGGAACTATAAATCCACATGCGTTAAAATCGGTAACACTAGGATCATCTGTTATTAAAGCAGTATTTTCTACTCCGTGGTAGGTTGAATAGGCTAAGTTTTGTATTAAATCGGAACAAGCATCAATAAAGTCAAAACAGTTTTCTGCAACTTGAACGCGCATTCTTATAGAATATGTGGTAAGTCCTTGTTCTACCAAATTGTTAGGTATAGTAAATATTACTGTTCTTATTGCTGGGTCGTACGTATAGGTTACTCCTGTAGGAAGAACCATGTCTGCAGCCGTAAAATCGGTTCCGTTTGGGGGCGCTACATTTAATGGTAGAACATCTCTAATGGTATAATTATCAGCGTCATCATTACCAATATTTTGAAATGATAGCACATAATCTAATGTTTGCCCTAGATTTACGCCTTGCCCAGTAATATCTACCCCACCAGGTGTATTTACTCTTTTTTCCAATACAATATTAGGCTCTATAATTTCAACATCAAACGAGGTAAAGAAAACATCATATTTATCTTGGGTAGAACTTAACCTTAAAGTGGCACTTGTTGCATCGTTTGGAATTACATTATTGTTTGGAACGTTGGTTACAGGGAATAAATCTACATCCCAACCTAAAGTGTTATCACTATTTGGATTACGCGTGGTAACAATATTGGGATCAATAGATATGTTGGAGTTAAAAAAGTTGGTTGCTGGATTTACGGTACTACTAAGAGGTGTAAATGATCCATTAGCGTTAATAGACAAGCCATCTCCACTAATACGGTTATCCCCTTCAAGAGCGGCAATTCCGATATTGGCTCTAACATTAAATGGAGCAGGTAATGTTGTAAAACCATCAACAAAAATGTCAACATCTGGAGCTGCAGATGCAATGCCAGCATAACCATCAAAAGTAGTAATGTATTTACTACCAGGGAGATTCGGGTTTTCATAAACAATAACCATGGTCCAACCACCAGAGATACCACCAGAGATATTACTTCCGTTACTTGCAAGTACGTTGGCTACGGTATACTCCCCATCGGGGTTTGAAAGACCTGTAATTATAGAGGTTACATCTTTATAACAAGCGTATGGGCTATAATATCCAAAATCTGCATCACCAGCACCATCAAAAAGAATTTCGTCTGCTGTAATGTCTTGATAGGCACCTCCTGGTGTTTTAAATTTTATATTGTCTATATTGCTCCTGTCCGAGTTTACATAAACCGCAGACCAGTACAGACCCGCATATCTTACTAAGGCGCAACCTTCATCTGGAACATCTAATGTGGCACTACTGGAGCTAAAAGTATCGTTGTCGTTATCAACATCAATATATTGCATATTGAGGTCATCGTTGTAATCGGATGAACTTCCTGTTTCGTTATAAGGATCGTTAGGACTTTCTGCGGGAATCCATGTTGCTTGTGGATTCCAAACTCTGTTTCTTCCTCTTCCTTCCCATGCACCTTCCCAATGCCCGTCTACCTGACGGTTAACAATGTTATTGGCAATAAATGTTAATTCACCACGAATATCTGCTGAATATCGAACATCAAAGTCATTTTTAACTTGAGAATACCCAAGACTGGATATTGTTAAGAAAATAAGCAGTAATAGTTTGTTGGTTTTGTTTTGCAATAGCTTCATCCGGCAATAGAATTTGGTTTAATAGGTGTAATCAACACCAAATCGGTATACGAGGTATAGTTTTTTGAGGTAAACGTATATTCGTATTTCATCTGCATTATTAATTTTTTATTATGTTCTCGCAATCTTCTTTACATATAAACCTATAGACTTAGGGAACATTCTTAACAAATATTATCTATTATAATGAGCTACAGAATTTATTGTTGTAGTAGCAGGATTTTATGTTGTGAAAATCAAATTATATATGGTAATCATCTTTTAAGCCTTTGTTTATTTGGGCTTATCGATATACTGTTTGTAGGAAAAAGCTGGTGGAGATAGCAAAAATTAGACCTCTATTTTACTAAAATATATTGTAAAATAGAGGTCTAATTAATTTAAGTTCTAATCAATAAACTTTATGCCATTTGATTAGGATTAACTCGCATGATCCACATTTTATCATTATATGAATCGTTTAAATTGGTATAGTAAGATATTAATGCGCTGTTCCAAGAATTATGACGTTTTAGATAAACGTATCTATAATTGTTTTCTTCATTAATAAAGTAACTAGCATTAAGACCCAAAGAGTTTAATAGTTTAACAAATCTATTGGCGTTTTTAGGGTTTGCGAAAACATTAGCAATAATGTAGTATCCAGAACCTACACCATCAATTTTATAGCTTTTTGTAGAAGGCTCGGTAGAGGCAACTTTGTCTTTGGCAACTACATTTTTCTGAAGACTTTCTATATTGTACTTAGATGATTTTTCTTTTAGCTTGTCAACATTTGTAGCATAAGCTTCGTTAGTGTATTTGTTGTCTACATTCATTATCCATGTTGCACCATCGTAGTTTCTATTAAAACTGCTTTTATGAGCATTTGCTGCTTCTTCCCAAGTATCATATCGTTGAAGATACACATACTTAAGACCATTTTGTGGATTGTCAACATAGTCAGCATTTATTCCTTTTTCTTCTAAGTTGGAAATAAATTTATCCATATAATGTCCACCTTTGTATACGTTTGCAACAACATAATAACCGTCTTCTACCCCATCAAGATTTCTAAATCTTCTGCTTTTGATTTTATCTTGTGTAGGCTTTGATGTTTTTGTTGTAGATGGGTTTGTTTGCGTATTAGTGGTAACGATAGCATCTCTTTTTTGAGTTACTTTTTCAATAATATTGTCGTTGTAGTTAGTTGCTGGAGCGGCAGATGAAATCGTATTATTTTTTTCCTCGGTTGTGTTTGGCTCATTTAAAGTAATTTGAGGCTTGTTTTTTCCTGTAAAGAAAAGTTCTTCCGCACGTTTTTCTAAATCTGGTCTTTTTCCTTTGGTTTCATTACGAACCATACGCATTACCATTTCAAATCTGCGCTCAAGGTCTTTTTGACGACCTGCTTCTAACGAATCTTGACGAAACATTAATTCAGCAAGAATAGCATCATTTTCGGCGAGCTTTCTTTTGAGCTCCTCAATTTCTTCGTTGGTTGCAATTTTATTTGTGGGTTCTTCCGCATCTACTAAACTATCTTCGTAGTCATCTTCTAACATTACACGGTCTTCGGTAAGATTTGGTGTAAAGGAATATGCAAGAGATATTTCATGGGTTAAACCAAAATTGTCAAAATTTGTTGATAGACCTTTTTCCATAGTATAACCTAAAGAAAGTCTTCTGTTAATGTTAAAACCTAAACCTGCTGAAGCTCCATAAAAACTATCGTAACCTGCTTGAACCCAACCAAGTTTTGGTAAATCTAAAATTAAGCTACCACCTAAAGTAACTTCTTCTTCTCCTATTTTTTTAGCTCTAATTAAAGGCATTAGGCGTGCGCTTTCCATAATACCATCTCCATTTTTAAACTGATGGGTATATTGTAAATGAGAAGAAAACGTTTTGTCTTTAAATTCTGTTAGCGATTCACTCGATTTTAAATCGTAATCAAATAAATCTTCGGCAAAAACACCAAAATCAAAATTGCCGTACGATAAGTTGAAACCGGGCTGAAATGATAGTACATTGCTATCTTGAGTTCCATTAATTCTGAAATCGTTGACATCAACAATATCAACACTATTTCTATTTAAACCAGAACTGTAGTATGCTAAATTTGCCCCAAAGGTAAAGTTACTTTTATCACTTAATTTTACACCATAAGCATAATTTGCTAAGGCTCCAATATTAGAAAGCGTACCTAACTGCTGAGAATAAAGACTTAAACCTAAACCACTGCGATCACCAATTCTACCGCTATAACTTAAAAAATAAGTTTGCTCATTGTCATCAAACTGTGCGGATTGATTTCTATGTAAAAGATTTATATAGGATTTATCTTCCCTTACTGTTGAAAACGTAGGGTTTATTAAAAACCTATTGAATTTAAGTAAATTCTGTGGCGCGACTTTATAAGGTAAAATAGGGTCATCATTATCTTGCGCTTTAACTGTGGTTAGCGTCAAAGTCGCAACAAATAGCATTAAGATTAGGTTTCGTAGTTTCATGGTCAATTATCGGATAACTGTAATAGTACCCTGTTTTAATGTTTCTGAGGTGTTTTTAATTACATAGTAAAACACCATGTTTTGTTTAGGAAAAGATGTTGATGAAGATGGCCAATTGTTTTGGTAGCTTAGTTCATTAACAATTTCTTCTCCTTTATCATTATATATAATTACGTTTACGTCTGATTTATTGGAATATGAATTAGGGATAACCCATTGATCATTGGCGCCATCTCCGTTTGGAGTTATAACATTTGGCACATTAAACAAATCTTGATAAACCACGTTTATTGGTCTTACAATCTCGCAATTGTCAATATTTGCTATTAGTGTATATGATCCTTCTTCTGTAAATGTAAAAGAGCTGGAAGTACTTATCTCAGTATTAGCTTGATTAAGCCATCTGTATGCTGTACCACCAGAAGCAGTTACACTTCTAGAGCTTCCTTCGGGAAAAACAACATCGCCATCTATATCCATGCTTATAAGGTTTGGATCCAATGGTGTTATGGATATTTCATTGGAAGTTAGAGAACATCCATTTCTATCAACAACCAATCGGTATATTCCTGTGTCACTTACTGTTAACGCTTCACTAGATGTATTTACAGATACCCCATCTTTTTCCCATGAAAAGCTGGCTCCTGTTAAATCTGTAGTTGTTGTTATGGTAACAGTATCTCCAGAACTACAGTAAACTGTACTTGTACTATTAACTGCAAGAGTTTCACTGGTTAGTAATTGAACTGGAAGTGTATTGGATACCTCGTTATAGGTTGCTAAATTCGCATTTAGTGTATAAATACCATTTTCGTTTGGAGTGGCAAGTGATATTGACGAAGATGTTGCACCTGAAACATCTGTTCCATCTATTTGCCATTGATAGTTAAAGTCATTTTGTAAAGCAGTGGTTACATCTGTTTTTGTACCACTTCCGTCAATTGCGTTTATAGTTATCATTTCTAGCTGGGTAGTGGTTGATACGCAAGAAGTATAGGCACTTTGGTAATCTACTACAATCTCAAAGGAAGCAGGAACTACTGCAATTGTATTTTCTGAATTTTTTATGGTACCTGGACATGCGCCTCCGCCTTGGGTTACAGAAACATGATATGTACCATCTTGAGTTATGTTTAACGAACTGTTAGTTTCACTAGGTATTGGATTATTATTCCTATACCATTGATATGTGGGAGAAATGGCGGTTGTAGTAACACTTAATGTTTCTGGTTGAGAAGGTAAAACAACTATGTTTTCAGGGTTAACCCTGGTTACTGTAAAGTTGTCTGCATTACTCATAATTACCGCAGCAGACATTTCTGGACATCCACCGGCAGGAGTAATCTCTATTTGATAATCTCCCTCAAAACCTGGATTTGCAGCATCTACGGTATAAGTTGAAGCAATTGCTCCTGGAATACTGATATTGTTTTTAAACCATTGATATGACCAGTTGGGGTCAGTAATATTTATAGAAAGTGTCTCCGATTCTCCAGTACATAAAGCGGTTTTACTTGGAGGGTTTATGGATATACCGTTGCTTGAAGAACCAATAGTTACGTCTACTATATTAGAATCTGTATTACCAGAACCTGTACATATAGGACCGTAATCTATTATTGCATTGTACATACCACTTGTGGTAGCCGTAATAGTGTGCCCTTTTTCTCCTGTTAATTCAGTACCGCTTCTATACCAAATATACTGATAGGTTTCAGGGTTTGCAATATTATCTACTTGTAGAAAAACTGAGGTAGGATTGCATATTGTTCCTGGAGGAACTCCATTACCTAACTCACTAATATTTAAATTGGTTGTGACATCCATATAGTACATATTGTAGGCATCAGACACGGAGCCTGTTGCTGCTGGATTTGTACTTCTTACTCGCATTCTGTAGCCTTGCCCCCTAGTAGTAGTTGGAATAGCAAATTGTAAATCAAAATCGGTATTGGCGTTTTGTGTGCTAGTTTTAGCTAGTTCAGTTGCTGATGAGAAATCACCAGCCGAATCGGATAATTCTAGAATAAATTCGTTACCACTGTTGGTAGTACCGGTCCAAGTAACGTTTACAAAATATTCGTTGAACCCTGAGTTTCCCGCACAAATGGCAGTCCAAGGTGAGTTTCCACTTAAATTTGGATTATCGGCAGGTGTTGGAGCGTTAATTAAAATTTGTGCAGATAGGTTTGTTACACCCATTAGCAATAACAAGACGATGATTGTTTTTTGAATTACATTTTTTTTCGATTCCATGAGGAGTAGGTTTTTGTTCTACGTGGTTTTAAGCGCTGTGATAGATTTGGGGTTAATTCATAATTTTATCAACAGCATTTGTACAATTCATCGATTAAGGATTATATAACAACAAATATGTCGAATATAGTTTGGTGAATAAATTTATTGTTGTATGGCTATTTAAAAGTGTTGTGAAATTCATTTATTATAGTGTCTATGTATTTTAAGACCAGTCGTTGCTGCATTTTTGCTACTTTTGCGATTCATAAATATGAATACCATGAGTGATGCGCCTAAGTCTCTTAATTTTATAGAGCATATTGTTGAAGAAGACCTTAAAAATGGCTTTCCAAAGGAGGATTTAAGGTTTCGTTTTCCACCTGAACCTAATGGATATTTACACATTGGACACGCAAGCTCTATTTGCTTAAATTTTGGTCTAGGTTTAAGTTATAACGCTCCAGTAAATCTTAGGTTTGATGACACAAATCCGGCAAAAGAGGAACAGGAGTTTGTAGATGCGATAAAAAAAGATGTAGAATGGTTGGGGTATCAATGGGATACCGAAAGGTATGCTTCGGATTATTTTCAACAATTGTATGATTGGGCAGTGAATCTGATTAAGGAAGGAAAAGCATATGTTGATGAGCAATCTTCGGAGGAAATGGCAAAACAAAAAGGCACACCAACGGAAGCTGGAGTAGAAAGCCCATATAGAAATAGGTCTGTTGTTGAAAATTTAAGACTGTTTGAGGCCATGAAAAACGGTGATTTTAAAGAGGGGTCACATGTTTTGAGAGCTAAAATTGATATGACATCTTCGAATATGCTGATGCGTGATCCAATTATTTATAGAATACTACATAAGGCTCATCACAGAACTAATACCGATTGGTGTATTTACCCAATGTATGATTGGACACATGGTGAGAGTGATTATATAGAACAGGTTTCTCACTCGTTTTGTACACTTGAATTTGCAATGCATAGAGAGTTGTACGACTGGTTTTTAGATCAAGTTTATGACAGTAACAAGGTGAGACCAAAGCAACGAGAGTTCGCTAGGAGAAACTTGAGTCATACTGTTGTAAGTAAACGTAAACTTGCACAGTTGGTGGAAAGTGGTGTTGTTAATGGCTGGGATGATCCCAGAATGCCAACAATTTCTGGTTTACGAAGAAGAGGATATTCACCAGAGTCTATCAGAAATTTTGCCGATACTATTGGTATTGCTAAGCGTGATAATTTAATTGACGTTTCGTTGTTGGAATTTCAGGTGCGTAATCATTTAAATAAAGTTGCGCCAAGGGTTATGGGTGTGTTGGATCCGGTTAAGGTTGTGATTACTAATTATCCTGAAGGTGAAGAAGAATGGTTAGATGCTGAAAATAATCCGGAGGATGATAGTGCGGGCTCAAGAAAGATTCCTTTTTCTAGGGAAATATATATAGAGAAGGAGGATTTTAGAGAAGAGGCTAATAAAAAGTTTTTTAGGTTAAAATTAGGCAAGGAAGTTCGCTTAAAGAATGCTTATATAATTAGGGCAGAGAGTTGTACAAAAGATACCGATGGTAATATTACGGAAATTCAATGTACATACGACCCTAAAAGTAAAAGTGGTAGTGGAACCGAAGAAAGTTTGCGAAAAGTAAAGGGGACACTTCATTGGGTATCTATTAGTCATGCATTGGAGGCTGAAGTAAGATTATACGATCGCTTGTTTACTGACGAAAGTCCAGATACGCATAAGGATAAAGATTTTATGGAATTTGTAAACCCAAATTCTTTAGAGGTTATTACTGGATTTTTAGAACCTAGTTTAAAAGAAGCAAAAGCAGGAGATCAAATGCAGTTTCAAAGACTAGGATATTTTTGTGTGGATCCGGATACTTCTGAGGATAAATTGGTTTTTAATAAAACCGTTGGATTAAGAGATACTTGGGCGAAAATTGAGGAAAAAAAATAGTATAAATATTATTTATCGTTTAATTTATATCAATCGGTATTTTCTATTTTAACAGGTTGTTTTAAAGCTGTTTTAAGGCCGTTTTTTTTGTTAGAAATATATTGAGATGTTTTGCGAAAAGGTCGTTGAATAATCCAACTAAAATCGAAATTTAGGATTTTCGTGTATGGAACCATGAATATACTCGTCTTATAAAGGAAAATTACTTAAAGAATGAAAAAGATATTTTTTTTATGTTTTTTTTCTATTGGTGTTTTACTTTATTCTCAGAATCAGAAAATTTCTGAAATACAATTTTCTGGTTTAAAGAAAACAAAAGAAACTTTTCTTCGTCGTTTAATAAAGGTTAAAACAAATGTTCCGTTTGATTCCGTTTTGGTTGTAAAGGATGTTGAACGACTAAAAAGATTACCGGGAATTGCTAATGCGGATTTTTCTTTAGAAAAAAAACCAGAAGGTATTATTGTAAACTATCTTATAGAAGAAAATTTTACAATTATTCCAGGTCTTCGAATAGCTACAGCAAATGATGGAAGTTTTGCTTATAGAGTTTCGGTTTTTGAATTTAACTTTTTAGGCAACAATCAGATAATTGGTGGATTTTATGAAAAGAATGTTTTCAATTCTTATGGAGCTTTTTGGGAACACCCTTTTTTATTTAGTGATAAAGTTGGAATTGGATTTAATTATCAAAACGTAACCACTCAAGAACCTGTTTTTTTTCAGGAAGGAAATAAAGATTATCGATTTAACTCCGAAATGTTTGAAGGGAAGTTATTGTTTTCTTTTGATTTTAATAATGAAGCGGAGCTAGGTGCTATTTATGTTAAGGAAGCGTATAATTTTGAAGCGGAAAATCCAATTCCAGATAAGCCATTATCGCTTAATGCGGACAAACTTATTTATAAAGCCGGATATAGGTATGTAGACTTAGATATTAATTATCAATATCTAGACGGAACTAGTAGTGAATTCACTGGGCAATATATTCAGTTTTTGAATGGAGACGAATCAGGAAATGAGTTTTTAAATTCCTTTTTCT
The DNA here is from genome assembly GCA_947493885.1 of uncultured Maribacter sp. Classification (GTDB taxonomy): domain Bacteria; phylum Bacteroidota; class Bacteroidia; order Flavobacteriales; family Flavobacteriaceae; genus Maribacter_B. The sequence goes on along the minus strand of CANLTE010000008.1, from coordinate 86,791 downwards.
CGTTTAGAAATGATTTTATTTACTATAAAAAAGTTAGGGAAAAAGGTAATTGGGCTAGTAGGTTGCGTTTGGCAGCCGCTTTTGGAAATGAGGATTCACCTTTTGCACCTTTTACATTAGATAATCAATTAAATGTTAGAGGTGTTGGAAATACCGTTGATCGCGGAACTGCTGCAATTGTTCTTAATACAGAATATAGACATACTTTTTATGAAAAAGGTTGGTTTGTAGTTCAAGGAAATGCTTTCATAGATGCGGGTTCTTGGAGAACTCCAGGAGAGAATTTTTCTCAATTATTTGACGGTTCGGCGACAAAATTTTATCCTGGAATAGGGTTTCGCTTAATTCATAAAAGAATTTTTAATGCCGTGTTCCGATTGGATTATGGTTTCGGGGTTGGTTCCAATGCAACCAATGGAATTGTTTTTGGTATTGGTCAATATTTTTAAAGGATATATTGAGAATTAAAAAAGGCGCTAATTTTAATTAGCGCTTTTTTTATGGAGGTGTAATATGGTTTTTCACAGAATCATCTGGACTACTTGTTGTTTGTTTACTGGATTACTACCATAGTCCAATATTGTATTAATTTTATACGATATAGGGCATATAATACAATGGAAAAGAACAAACTATTAATAAAACAGGCAACAATTGAGGATGCCGTATCCATAGCTCTTTTAGGAAGAATTACGTTTACTGAAGCTTTTGGAGGCCTGTTTTCAGAAAAGAATGATTTATTAAATTATTTGGAACGAACTTTTTCAGTTCAAAAAATTAAAGAAGGAATACAAAAAAATAACAATGTTTTTTTTATTGCTTTTCTAGATGAACTTCCCGTTGGATATGGTAAGCTAAAATTGCATTCGGAAAACGAATTTTTGGAAGACAAAAATATATGTCAGCTTCAAAAAATATATGTTTTGAAGGATTTTCTATCCCTCGGAATAGGAAAACAATTGCAATATCATCTTTTAAAAACAGCAATAGATAAAGGGTCCAATTCTATTTGGTTGTCGGTTTTAGAAAGTAATCAAAGAGCTATTGATTTTTATTTAAACAACGGCTATCGAAGAGTGGGTATGCATGGATATTCCATAGGAAAAGAAGACTTTGATTTTTATGTAATGCACAAAAAATTTAAACAATAAATTATGTTAGAAATAAGACCCACCTGTGAAAATTGCAATAAACTGTTGAATCCAGATAGTAAAGAAGCCATGATTTGTACATATGAATGTACTTTTTGTGCCGATTGTGTAGATACTATTCTTCACAATGTTTGTCCTAATTGTGGAGGAGGTTTTGAACGTAGACCAATACGACCAAAGGATAGATTAGTAAATGATAAACCGAGTAAAAAAATCATTCATAAACCCGTTGTGAGACATGAATTTGAACCTATACTGAAAAAATTGGAAAAAATAGAACCACATAGAAGATAAGGAACTCAGATTATATATTACTTGCTTTAGAAGGCAAAAAAAAGTCCATTTAAATCCCAATTTAAATGGACTTCTTGCAAGCATTTTTTAATTAAGTATTGTTTTAAGATTTGTTTTTCTTATCCACAATTCCCTTTTTAGCATTTTGCTCTTTCATTGCTTCACCAATTTGGTTAGAAGCTGTAAAAGATGCAATCATATTATTTAGCATATCACTACCTGCTTGAGGCGAATTTGGTAAAAGAATTAAATTAGAGTTGGTTTCTTCTCCAATGGATTGTAGTGTATCGTAATGTTGTGTAACTACAATTAGAGCAGAAGCTTCTTGTGAATTTATTCCAACCTTGTTAAGTACTTCAACAGACTCTTCTAATCCTCGCGCAATTTCTCTACGTTGATCAGCTATACCCTGACCTTGTAGACGCTTACTTTCTGCTTCCGCTTTAGCTTTTTCAACGATTAAAATACGAGCAGCATCCCCTTCAAACTGAGCTGCAATTTTTTCACGTTCAGAAGCATTAATACGATTCATTGCCTCTTTTACCTGAGAATCAGGATCTATATCAGTTACAAGAGTTTTAATAATGTCAAAGCCGTAATTAATCATTGCTTCTTGAAGTTCTGATTTTACAGCAATTGCAATATCATCTTTTTTAACAAATACATCATCTAGCTTCATTTTTGGAACCTCTGCACGTACAACATCAAAAACATATGACGTTATTTGATCATGTGGATATTCTAGCTTATAAAAAGCATCATAAACTTTATCTTTAATAACAACATATTGTACAGATACTTTTAGTTTTACAAAAACATCATCTAAGGTTTTGGTTTCTACGATGACATCTAATTGTTGAATTTTTAAACCCACACGAGATGCAATGCGATCTATTAGTGGAATTTTCATGTGAAGACCAGATTGGCGAATGCTATGAAATTTACCGAAGCGTTCTATTATAACCGCAGTCTGTTGTTTTACAATAAAGAATGATGAAAATAGAATTATGAGTCCTATAAAAATAACTGGTATAAGTAAAAAATTTCCCATTTGATTTAAGTTTAAATTGTAAGATGAAAGTACAAAGTCTTTTTTATATGTGTATGGTATTTGTAATGTTTGTTACAAAAACCACCAGTTTTTGTACTAATAAATAATTTTAAAAGAATGAATTACAATCGTAAAAGGTTTAGGGTAAAGCAAAACTCTGAGAATGGGGAATTATCTTCAGACACTGTTTTTGAATACGTTCAACAAAAAAATATTATATCCTGTTTATATGAGGGAAGTACAATTCAAAAAGGACAATTACTTGGTGTAGTAAATTTGGATGGAAGCATCAATATGCGGTATCAACAAATCAACCAAAAGGGGGAGTTGTTAACCGGGATTTGTTTGTCCAAACCAGAAATTATGAAGAATGGAAAAATTAGGTTATACGAATCTTGGAAGTGGACTTCTGGGGATTATTCAGAAGGAAATTCCATTTTAGAGGAAATATGATTACAAAGTTGTAATTGCCTTTTTAATTCTTTTAATGCTTTCTTCTTTTCCAATAAGAGCAATAATATCAAAAAGATGTGGTCCCTTCATATCACCAACAATAACGAGTCGAAGAGGAGGCATAACCTTTCCAAAAGAAAGTTCTTTTTCTCCAATCCAATTTTTAACAATTGCCTCAACGTTTTCTGAGGTAAAATCCGAAATAGCTTCAATTATTGCAGTCACTTGTTTCATAATGTCGGCAGTACCTTCTTTCCATTGCTTTTTAGTTGCTTTTTCGTTATAGTTTTCAGGTGTAATGAAAAAATAATCACCTAGATTCCATAAATCTTCAATAAAGACCGCCCTTTCCTTAATTAAAGTTACTACTTGAGCAACATAGGATTTATTTAAAAAATGAGAAGGTATCTCCCTGTTGCTGATATTATGTAGAAACGAGTCTGCAAGTATGTTTACATCAGCCTGCTGCAAATAATGTTGGTTGTACCATTTGGTTTTATCTGGGTCAAATCGAGCACCAGATTTGTTAACGCGCTCTAAACTAAATTGATTTATTAGCTCTTCAAGAGAAAAAATTTCTTGTTCTGTCCCAGGATTCCAACCAAGAAAAGCTAAAAAGTTAACAACGGCTTCTGGAAAATAACCGGTTTCTTTATAACCAACAGATTCATTCCATGACAAGGGAAAAACTGGAAAGCCTAATTTTTCTCCATCACGTTTGCTTAGTTTTCCTTTACCAACGGGTTTCATAATTAGTGGTAAATGAGCAAATTTTGGTGCTTGCCAACCAAAGGCATCGTATAACTGTTTATGAAGGGCTAATGAAGGTAACCACTCTTCACCTCTAATTACATGTGTTATTTCCATTAGATAATCATCAACAATATTTGCTAGATGATATGTGGGCATTCCATCACTTTTATATAAAACTTTATCATCTAGAATATTGGTATCTATTTCAATATTCCCACGAACAATATCATTGAGTTGAAGTTTTTGATTTTGGGGGGTTTTAAACCTAATAACGTATGGAACACCATCATTTAGTTTTTTATGAGTTTCTTCCTCTGTAAGCGATAGTGAGTTGTCTAGCTTTAATCGGTTGTGCCAATTATAGATGAATGTTTTCCTTTTTGCTTCATGGTCCTTTCTATGAAAATCAAGATTTTCAGCAGTGTCAAAAGCGTAATATGCAAATTCTTTTTGAATAAGTTCTTCAGCGTATTTTTTGTATAAATGTTTGCGTTCACTTTGTCTATAAGGACCGTATTTTCCTTCTTTACCTGGCCCTTCGTCAAAAGGAATGTTACACCAGTTTAAAGCATCAATAATATATTTTTCTGCTCCTTCTACATACCTGTTTTGATCAGTATCTTCTATTCTTAAGATAAAGTCACCTCCGTTTTTTTTAGCAAAAAGGTAATTAAATAGCGCGGTTCTAATACCTCCAATATGTAATGGACCAGTTGGACTGGGAGCAAACCTAACACGAACGTTTTGTGACATAACTGAAAATTTAAGCTGCAAAGATAAGTAATCAGGTTGTTGATGAGAGGTCAGCGGGTTTATTTTTGAACTGTTGTTTTAACATTTTTTTTCGCACTAAATTTGGTATTTCAAGTATCTTGGTAAAAAACTTTGTTTGAATAGCTATAGCAACATATTAAACAAACTTAATAGGTTTATTAAAAAATATTACACTAAAATGTTGGTAAAAGGTGTATTGCTTTTTACGGCTTTTGGTATGCTGACTTTTTTCTTGTTTGTTGGTGTTGAATATTTTTTATGGCTTAATTCCACTGGCAGGTTATTATTACTTTTAGGTTTATTATTTGTAGAAGTATTTTTGTTCTATAAATACATATTGGTTCCAATTTTGTATTTAACGCGGATAAAAGCTGGAATATCTAATAAGGATGCTTCAAAAATAATTGGGAAACATTTTCCTAATGTATCGGACAAGCTGATTAATTTATTGGATCTTGCAAATGATAGCACTAGCTCTGAGTTGTTATTGGCAAGTATTGAACAACGTTCAATCAAACTTGATAGCATTCCTTTTACCAAAGCCGTTAGTTTTAGGGATAATGTTAAGTATTTACCTTTTTTAGGTATCCCGTTAATGGTATTATTGCTACTTGGTTTTTCAGGAGGAGTAAAGTCCTTTTTTGGTTCTTATAACCGGGTTGTTAATTATAATTTGGCTTATGAACCACCAGCTCCATTTTATTTTAGTGTATTAAATGATAGTTTATCGGTTTACGATAATGGTTCATTCGTACTTAAGGTGGGTACGGTAGGTAAGTTAAAACCTCAAGATGTTCATATTGTTATTGAGGGGGAGAAAATAGTTTTGGGGGAAACACAAGGAGTTTATGAATACACATTTAATTCACTAACTAGTGATACTAATTTCTATTTTGAAAGTAATAATGTTATTTCCAGAGATTATAATTTAACAGTTATTAAAACACCTTTAATTCAAGAGTTTGAAATGTTTCTAGAGTTTCCTGATTACCTTAATATGTTGGCAAAAGTGATAAAGGGTACTGGTAATGCTACTTTTCCAGAGGGTACTAAGGTTACTTGGAATGTTAAAGGAAAGAATACTCAAAGGGTTAATCTTAAGGTTAAGGATACTGTTTTTAGCTTTGTAAAGAACGCTGACAGTTTTAATTATGTTAGAAGGTTTTATAGTGATTTAGAGTATCAAATTCTGACATCTAATGATGATGTTAGGAATTTTGATAAGTTAAACTATAATTTTAAAGTAGTAAAGGATGCCTATCCGTCTATTAAGGTAAAAGAAATTAACAATGATTCAATTTCATTAAATGCTGCTTATTTTACTGGGGAGATTAGCGATGATTACGGATTGACGAAACTTAAATTGGTATACTATAATGAAAGTAATCGAGAAGATATTAAAGAAATTGTCTTAGCAAATCCAAGGTCGAATTTCGATACTTTTTATTATACATTTCCTTCTGGACTGGATTTGGAAAAAGGGAAGCAGTATAGCTATTACTTCGAGGTGTTCGATAATGATGCTATTCATAACTATAAATCTGTTAAAAGTGAAGTGTTTAGACTTTTTTTGTTTTCTGATAAAGATTTGAAAAACAAAGAGTTAGAATCAGATAAGAATGCAATTGACGATTTTAAGAATACTTTGAAGGAGAGTAAGGAACAGCAAAAGAATCTTGAGGAGATTACTAAGGGTCAAAGGGAGAAAAAAGCTTTAAGTTTTAATGATAAAAATAATATTAAAGATTTTATTCAGAGGCAGCAGCACCAAGAGCAACTTGCAGAAAAGTTTAGTAAGCAATTACATAAAAGTATTAAAGATAAAGACAAGGGAGATTTAAATGACTTGTTAAAGGAAAGACTGGAAAGACAAGAATTGGAGGCCAAGAAGAACAAACGTTTGTTGGAAGAACTTAATGAAGTTGCGGATAAGATTAATAAAGAACAGTTGGCAAAAAAGTTGGAACAATTGGCTAAGAATCAAAAGAGCAATATACGAAATCTTGAGCAATTGTTGGAGTTGACAAAACGGTATTATGTTACTGAAAAAATGGCAAAGGTTGCAAAAGATTTAGAGGAGCTTTCTGAAAAACAAAATCCTGCTTCTAAAGAGTTTGATAAATTAAAATCTTTAGAGAATCAGAAAAGTTTGAGGGATGAATTTAATGGTCTTAAAGAAGATATTAAGGAGTTAGAAAAAGAAAATAATAAGCTTCGGAAACCTATGTCTATTGAAGATAGTATGGAGAAACAGAATTCAATTTCGGAAGATCAAAATAGCGCAATTGATAAATTGAATTCAGAGGATAAAAATGCTGCTGCTAAACGACAAAAATCTGCTGCGGAAAAAATGAAGGAAATGAGTGACTCACTTTCTCAGTCTTCTGCTGGTGGAGGTAAGGATTCTATAGCTGAGGACGCTGAAATGTTACGACAGGTATTGGATAATCTTGTAATTTTTTCGTTTAAACAAGAAAGGCTCTACGAAGCAATTGATGTTGATAGTAATGATGGAGCTTTTGCGGAAAGGATTAAGGAGCAAAAAGGTTTACGTAACCTGTTTGAACACGTAGATGATAGTTTATTTGCACTATCACTTAGACGAGCTGAATTATCTGAGTTTGTTAATGAACAGATTAACGAGGTATATTATAATGTTGACAAGGCATTAGATAATATGGCTGAAAATAGGTCAATGCAAACTGCTTCGTACCAAAAATATGTACTTAATGCGTCTAACAGTTTGGCTGATTTTTTAGCTAAGTTGCTTGATAATATGGAACAAAGTATGAAATCTGGTAGTGGCTCTGGTGCGGGTAAAGGGTTTCAGTTACCGGATATTATAAAAGAGCAACAAAGTTTGGGAGAGAAGATGAATGGTGCTAAACCGGGTTCCAAGGGTAATTCGGGTAAAGGAAATGGAAGTGATGGAAAGTCTGGTAAAAATGGAGATGAGGGAGGGAAGAAGAGTGGTGATGGTGATGGAAATGAGGAAGGTAAAGGAAAGGGCAAATCTGGTAAAAATGGTAATCAAGGTAAAAGTGGTAACGGGGCAGGTCTCGGAGGTCAGGGGTCTGGCGAAGGTTCCAGCGAAACTGCCGAATCAAACATGAAAGAGATATATGAAATCTATAAACAACAGCAGCAAATTAGAGCTGAATTGGAGAAGCAACTTGAAGATATGATTAACGATTCGGATAAAAGCCTGACCAAAAAGATAATGCTGCAAATGCGAGATTTCGAAAGTGATTTGATTGAAAATGGCATTACTCAGAGGACTCAAAGTAAGGTTAATATTATTCGGTATGAATTAATGAGGATAAAAGGCGCGGCACTTAAACAAGGTAAAAAGAATGAAAGAGAGGCAAATCAAGCTAAAAAACAGTTCAATAACTCCTTAATTACTAGACCTTCAGTGTTGGATAATAATACTAATGAAGTAGAAATTTTAAAAAGACAAAGCTTACCTTTGCGCCCGAATTACAAAACTAAGGTTAAATCGTATTTTGAATCTGATGATTGATTTTTATAATGAGATAGATTTTGAAATTGAGAATAGGGAAGAGATTATAGATTGGATTAAAAGAGTAGTTGGTTCGGAAGGGTTTGATGTTGGCGAACTAGTTTATATTTTTTGTGATGATGTATATTTGTTAGAGATTAACCAAAAGTATTTGAATCATGATACTTATACAGATATAATCACTTTTGATTATTCTGAGGGAGAGGTCATTGGTGGTGATGTATTTATTTCAGTGGATCGTGTTAGGGAAAATTCAAAAGTGTTTGGGGTTTCTTTTTACAATGAACTTTTAAGGGTTTTAGCTCATGGTGCGTTGCACCTTATGGGCTATAAGGACAAGTTAGATGATGATGCTGCAATTATGCGACGCAAGGAAGATGAAAAGATAAAAATGTTCCACGTGGAACAATGAAATTATGTTTGATAATATTTATGATGTAATCGTTGTAGGTGGTGGGCATGCTGGTGCCGAAGCTGCTGCTGCTGCTGCTAATATGGGTTCCAAAACGTTGTTGGTAACGATGAACCTTCAAGCTATTGGACAAATGTCTTGCAACCCTGCTATGGGAGGAATTGCAAAAGGGCAGATTGTTAGGGAAATTGATGCGTTGGGAGGATATAGTGGAATAATTACCGACAAGTCAGCTATTCAGTTTAAAATGCTTAATAAGTCAAAGGGGCCTGCAATGTGGAGCCCTCGAGCACAAAGCGATCGTATGCGTTTTGCTGAGGAATGGAGGTTGGCTTTGGAGAATACGCAGAATGTTGATTTTTATCAGGAAATGGTTTCCAGTTTAATTATTGAAGGAAATAATGTTGTTGGTGTTAGGACTTCATTAGGGATCGAAATTAAATCTAAATCTGTAGTACTCACAAATGGTACTTTTTTGAATGGTTTAATACATATTGGGGAGAAAAACTTTAGTGGTGGTAGAGCAGGTGAGAGAGCTGCAAAGGGAATAACGGAACAGTTGGTTGATATTGGTTTTGATTCTGGTAGGATGAAAACTGGAACGCCACCTCGTGTTGATGGAAGATCATTAGATTATTCTAAAATGATTGTTCAACCAGGGGATGAACGGCCAGAAAAATTCTCATATCTAAAAACTCCAAAACTTAAAATTCAAAGAGATTGTTACATGTCTCATACTAGTGAATTGGTGCATAATTTACTTCGAGAGGGCTTTGATAGGTCTCCAATGTTTAATGGTCGTATTAAAAGTTTAGGACCTCGTTATTGTCCTTCAATCGAGGACAAGATAAACCGATTTGCGGATAAGAACAGTCATCAATTATTTGTTGAACCTGAAGGCTGGGATACTGTTGAGGTGTATGTAAATGGATTTTCTACTTCTTTACCAGAAGACGTACAGTTTAAAGCTTTACGTTCTGTTGCGGGTTTTGAAAACGTAAAGTTCTTTAGACCTGGTTATGCTATAGAGTATGATTATTTTCCGCCGACACAATTGAAACATACGTTGGAAACTAAGCTTGTAAATAATCTTTATTTTGCTGGCCAGATTAATGGCACTACAGGATATGAAGAGGCTGCGTCTCAGGGACTAATGGCTGGAATAAATGCACATTTAAAGGTTCATGAAAAGGAGGCTTTTATTTTAAAACGGGATGAAGCCTATATTGGGGTTTTAATAGATGATTTAATTACAAAGGGAACCGAAGAACCTTATAGGATGTTTACTTCGCGTGCGGAATATAGAACACTGTTAAGACAGGATAATGCAGATTTAAGATTAACTCCAAAAGGATATCAAATAGGCTTGGCAAAGAAGGAGCGTTTAGAGCGGATGGAGGAAAAGCAAGCTAAATCTAACATGTTTGTAAATTTCTTTAAGGAGACCAGTGTTAAGCCTGAAGAGATTAATCCAATATTGGAAAGTGTAAATTCTGCATTGGTTAAGCAATCTGCTAAAATGTTTAAATCGTTTTCTAGGCCAAAGGTTACCATGGAGCATATGCTTAAAATTGATTCGGTTTCTGATTTCGTTAATTCGAATGAGTTGGATTCTGAGGTCTTAGAGCAAACCGAAATTCAGGTTAAATACGCTGGGTATATTGCTAAGGAAAAACTAAATGCAGATAAATTACAACGTCTAGAAGGCGTTAAAATTCCTGAGAATTTTGATTATACAAAGTTAAAGTCGTTATCCTTTGAGGCTCGTGAAAAATTAACGACTATTCAGCCCGTGACCATATCACAGGCCTCTCGTATTAGTGGAGTTACACCAAGTGATATTAGTGTACTATTAGTTTATATGGGAAGATGAAAAACAGCATGTTGTTTAAACAAGATAAACCAACCACAGCTAAGATATTAGGAGTTTGTATGTTAGTAGTAGCTTGTATTCAGCTACTATATAAATCAAATATTTCGGAATTAGTTGCGCTATTTTTATTGTCAACTGTTATTTTGGGCTACTCGATTGCTTATGAGATTAGTAGTGATTTTAAAAATAAAAGGCATTTTAGATTTTTTGGTTTTTCTGTTTTAAGGCTTAAGCTCAAGTGCATAAAACCAGATTATATATCTGTTTTTTCGGCTTCTTTTAATGGAGGAACAGTTTGGGGTCCGATAGCGGCTATGAATGCTAAAAATGGGTCTAAAAGTTATGTAATTAGGTTTTTTAAAGGGAATCAGTATTTTACTGTTTTTAAAAGTAATTCTTTAACGGAGGTAGAGCAAAAAGGAGAGAAATTAGCATCGCTTTTGAAGATTAATTTGGTCAACAAAATTTAATTTTTGTTCCACGTGGAACAAAAAGTTGATATAGTTACACTCTTAAGAAATCTCATTTATCGGAAATCAAATTGCTTAATAAAGATTCCCTTTTTAGAGAAGCCGTTTTGAAGTATCTTCGTAACTTGAAATTTGAAAATCTCTCCACATATAATTACGATGAGCGTTTATTTAAAAACTAAAGACTATTCTGTTTCAGGAGAAAGTTTTGAATTAACTTTTGATGAGGACAAGCAAATGTTGATTACTACTCCGCAACCGGAAAGTTTAAATAAATACTACGAAAGCGAAGATTATATTTCGCATACAGATGCTAGTAAATCGTTAGTGGATAAAATCTATCAGGTTGTAAAAAAATACAGTTTAGCTAAAAAGTTAGTTTTAATAGAATCGTTATCCTCGGGTTCAAAAAAATTATTGGATGTTGGTGCAGGAACGGGAGACTTTTTATCTATTGCCAAAAATAATAAATGGAATGTTTTTGGAGTAGAACCTAATACTCGGGCGAACCAACTAGCAAGTAAAAAGGGGCTTCAGCTTTTCGCAAATATTGAAGAACTAGGAGAAACTAATTTTGATGTAATTACGCTTTGGCATGTTTTAGAACATCTTCCGAATTTAGAATCTCAGATTGAAAAATTTAAGGCTTTATTATCAGATAATGGAAGTTTAATTATTGCTGTTCCTAATTACAAATCATACGATGCAAAAAAATATGGAGCGTATTGGGCGGCTTATGATGTTCCAAGACATTTATGGCATTTTTCACAAAGCGCAATTAAAAGGCTTTTTTCTAATATGGATATGGAAGTGGTTAAAACTAAACCCATGATTTTTGATTCGTTTTATGTTTCACTGCTTTCAGAAAAATATAAGACAGGAAAACAAAATTTTTTACGAGGATTTATATCCGGTTTAAAATCTAATCTTAGTGCCATTAATACTGGGGAATACTCTTCGTTGATTTATATCATCAAAAAGAGGTGAAAGCACATTTTAAGCGCTTTTAAGCTTGTTTTTATCAGGTGCATGGTAAATTGTATTTATAACTTCTAAAATGCTGTTATGCGTCTTCTTTGAGATGTGTAAAATATAATTTAAATTTATTGAAACAGTGCTTTTAAATAGATTTTAACTATGGATGGGTTTTGCCCTTTTTTAAGAGTCCTTATAAATCTTTTTTAATTAAGACATAAGTATAAAAAGCTTTGTTATTTTAGCGAATCAAAATTTTGAGAACTACTATTAAATAAAATATTAAAAAAATGAAAAAATTAGTTTTAGCGATGGTTGTGTTGGGAATGGTTTCATGCCAACAAGATAAAATAGGGTATGTTGATAAGGTTAAGTTGATGGAAAAGTATCAAGAAAAGATTGATGTAGAAGCCAAATTTAAAGCTAAAGCAGAAGCATTAACAAAAAAGAGAGATAGTATTTCTCAAGCTTTTCAGATTGAGGCACAAGCTTTTCAAGCAAAAGCGCAAAGCATGTCTCAGAAAAAGGCTCAAGAAGAGTATGGTATTATGCAACAAAAAGGTCAGTTTATTGGTCAGCAATTACAGCAAGAGGATCAGCTATTACAAGCTGAAGGGCAAACCGAAATGGATAGTATTGTAAGCAAGGTTAAAAAAGAAATTAAAGCATACGGAAAAGCTAATGGTTATACCTATATTTTAGGTGGAGGTGAAGGCGGTAGCGTTCTTTACGGAACCGATGCAAATGATCTTACAGAGCAAGTTGTTAAAATATTAAACGACAACTATAAAAAGTAAAACTATTTGTTTTAAGAAAAAAAAGGGTTCGACACTAATGCCGAACCCTTTTTTTATTATTAATCACTTGATTATAAGTTAGTTAAGATTATTTTTCAGTATCTATGGCAACATTAAAATGATGTATTTGAGTGTTATTTTCATCCGCCATTGCTAAATAAGGAAGGGCAATTGTACTTTCGCCAATTTTAGCGAAAGCAGATTTGGCTTCTTGCATATTTGTCCAATATAAAACATCTATCCAATACTTATCTTCAGTTAAGAGTAGCTTTCGACTTAAAAAACCATCGAACGTATCTAGAAGTGGATTTAAATTTTTTGCTGCCACTATAATTTCATCTTCAATATAGTTGTCTTTAGCCTTGCTTATAACTATTTCCACAACACCAGTTTTCCCTTGTTTTTCTTGTGTCATAAAAATGGGTTTTGCAATGAATATTTTTGACGCAGTTGTATCTGGATCCATTGTTGCAAAGAATTTTTGACAAGTTGTACTTTGCAATTCTATTTCCGATGCTTTTTCAAAAGAAGTAATGTCTCTATAAAAAACAATATCACCTATCAAGTTTGGGTATTTGTTACTAATAAGCATTTTTCTACCATAATAACCATCAAACTTATCAACCATAGGGTCAATAGCACTTGATAGATTAATAACTTCCTCTTGAGAGTATTCAGGTAATGTTTTACCAATTATTAGTATGACGGTGTTTATATCTGAATTTGCACTTTGTTTGTTGTTTGAAGTGTTTTCACAGTTAATAATGAGCATTAATAGTAAAATTAGTAGTTGTTTCATTTTAGAAGTAAATAAAGTTTGAAACAAAACTAAAATCAACTAAAGACAGCCTAATGTCAAGGGTGCTTACAATTTTTAATTTTTTTAACCCTGAAGCAAATAAACTAAAAAAATAGTGGGAATAAAATAAATAACAATGGTTCTAGCACCATCATAATCTTTAGCTATGCGCTGGCCAAAAAGCAACATGAATAAAACAACACAAGATAAAATTCCTCCGTAAAATGCAATTAACTTGCTGCCAGAAGTTAGAATCTCGTAAATGCCAATAACACAAAGTACTCCCGCTACTATTTCAGTAATTAAAATTATAGAAACCAAAAGAGGAACAATGTTTTTAAACATTGTTTTAGAAAAGTGTTCCTTTAGCCAAGATATATTTCCTTTCCAGTCGGTTATTTTATCAAGGCCACTTTGAAGAAAAGTAATTATTAAAAATATGAGTAATAGAATCTCTGTTATGCTGTTTAAAATAGAATCCATAATACTTAAATTATCCTGCTTTTTTGTGAAGTAATCGGGTCAATTTTATGGAAAGGTCAGTAAAAATTATTTTCGCATTTCCATTTCGTTCCACATGATATATAGCATCCTCCAATTCGCCAACGATATCTAAAATGTTATTTTCATGGATAAAAGGAGCAAACTTTTCAAGCTTAAAACCATCTGAATGTATTTGCATATAAGCAAGCTCATTTGCATTATAATTAATTAGCAAAGCTTGTCGAATAACTGCAATGCAATAGTGCATGAATTTTTTTTGAGTTTCTCTACCAGTTTTTGCAATTTCTTCGCTCCAAAGAATTAGCTCATGAATAGCAGCCTTGTTCCCTTTGGCTTTAAATGCACTTCTAACCCATTGCACAAACCATTTTTCAAAAACTAAATCTTCAGAGTCATTATTTACTAAATCAAGCGCTTTATTAAAATTACCGTTGGCTTCATGAGAAAAACGTATGGCTTCTTCACGCGTTGCCCCTTTTTCAACTAAGGCATCAGCAATTGTATCATCTGCAAGAGGCGGGAAGTGTAATATCTGACAGCGCGATTTTATGGTTTGTATAATTTGCTCTTCGCTTTCACATAGTAATAAAAAAACAGTTTTCTCAGGAGGCTCTTCAATGAGTTTTAATAGTTTGTTAGCTGCAGCAGTATTCATATACTCTGCCATCCAAACCAACATTACTTTATAGCCCCCTTCATATGATTTTAAGACCAATTTTTTAACAATGTCCTGAGCTTCATCAACACCAATTTGTCCTTGCTTTTTTTCAATATCTATAAAACGATACCAATCAAAAAGGTTTCCGTAAGGCTGCTCCTTAACAAAGCGCCTCCAATCTTCCATATAATGGTTACTAACAGCATGACTTTTTACTTTATCTGAGTTTGCAACAGGAAAAGCAAAGTGCATATCTGGATGGGCTAAAGCATCAAACTTAATGTTACAGCTTTCATTTTTTCCAACGTTTTCACTATTCGTATTTCCACAAATTATATATTGCGCATACGCCAATGCCATGGGAAGAATTCCAGAACCTTCAGAACCAACAAATAATTGAGCATGCGGAATTCTGCCTTTATCAGCACTTGACGATAAATGATTTTTTATGTGAGAAAGCCCTAAAACATCTTTAAACAACATGGGCTCAAAGATAGCTTTTTTGAAGTATTGGTAAATATCATTTTTGATTACAAATTATCAAGTATAAGCCTTTAAACCAATAGCATAAATCTTTACCTTTGCTGCTCTCTAAAAACAGATTCTATGAAAGTTATTGACGATTTAAATTTTAAAAATAAAAAAGCACTTATTCGTGTTGATTTTAATGTACCGTTAGATGAGGATTTTAATGTAACGGATACTAATAGAATTGAAGCTGCAAAGCCCACAATTATTAAAGTTTTAGAAGATGGTGGTAGCGCTGTACTAATGAGTCATTTAGGAAGACCAAAAGGAGAGCGTAATCCTAATTTATCACTAAAACATATTTGCAGTAAAGTTTCTGAAATAATAGGTGTTGATGTAAAATTTGTGGATGATTCTGTTGGTGAAAATGTAGAAAAAGCTGTTCAGGAATTGCAAAATGGAGAAATTTTATTAATTGAAAATTTACGTTTCTATGCTGAAGAAACTAATGGAGATAAAGGTTTTGCTGAACAGTTATCTAAATTAGGAGATATTTATGTTAATGATGCTTTTGGAACAGCGCATCGCGCACATGCATCCACAACAATAGTGGCGCAATTTTTCCCAGAAGACAAATGTTTTGGCTATTTGCTAGCGAAAGAAATAGAATCTATTGAAAAAGTAATGCAAACAGGAGAAAAACCCGTACTTGCTATTTTAGGTGGAGCAAAAGTATCTTCTAAAATTACCATTATAGAAAATATTTTAGATAAAGTAGATCACCTTATTGTTGGAGGAGGAATGACTTATACTTTTGTAAAAGCACTAGGTGGTCAAGTAGGTGAGTCCATTTGTGAAGACGATAAAATGGGGTTGGCATTAGAAATTCTTGAAAAAGCGAAAGCTAAAAATGTAGAAGTTCATATTCCTGTAGATGTTATTGCTGCAGATGATTTTAGTAATGACGCAAACACTAAAATCGTAGACTCTGATAAAATCCCTGATGGATGGCAAGGTTTAGACGCCGGACCAGCTACATTGGCTATACTTAAAGAGGTTATTTTAAAATCTAAAACTATACTTTGGAACGGCCCTGTTGGGGTGTTTGAAATGGAAAAGTTTGCTAACGGAACTATTCAAATAGGAAATTTTGTAGACGAAGCAACTCAAAATGGAGCATTTTCATTAGTTGGTGGAGGTGATTCTGTTGCTGCAGTAAAGCAATTTGGTTTCCAAAACAAAGTAAGCTATGTTTCCACTGGAGGAGGAGCTATGCTAGAAAGTTTAGAAGGAAAAACGTTACCAGGTATTGCTGCAATATTAGAATAGTAGTACCCTAATCGATAAACGGGGCTAGTGAATTTTCGGATATTTTTGGGAGTTAAAATTTTATTCCCCCAGAAAAAATACCGATTTTCGTTAGCCCCGTTATGTAATTATATACTCATGATTTTATTAAAACGCTCATACTTTTCAATTTTATTACTTTCCTTTTTAGGAGTTTCTAGTACTGCTCAGGAACAAGATAGTATTGCCCCGCAAAAAACTCAAATAGTTGAAACCATACTAGACTCCATTGTACATAAAGAACAAATAGATGTAGTTATTCCTTCAAAATCATTAGATGATAGTCAAACAGTTATTATTAGATCTTTTGATGATAAAATTAATTTAGAAGACAATCCAACAGCTGCTAAATATGATAGCCTTTGGTTAAAGGAGCTTGCAAATCATGCTGAGCTTTTTGATGAAATGTATGAGGAGGTCACTACAATAGATGAGCGCAAGGAAGTATTGTACGAACTAAGTACCGATACTTTAAAAGTAAGATTAGCAAAACTCAATGCAAAAACGCCTTTTAATATTGCTTATAACCCTTCTTTAGAGGCTGTGATAAAATCATTTTTAAAGAGAAAGCGGGGGTTAATTGAACGGATGTTAACAGTAAGTCAGTTTTATTTTCCGCTTTTTGAACAACAACTAGACAATTATGATATTCCAATTGAAATGAAATATTTGTCTATTGTAGAATCTGCATTAAACCCAAGGGCAAAATCAAGAGTAGGAGCAACTGGTTTATGGCAATTTATGTACGGAACCGGAAAAATGTATAAATTGGATGTAAGCAGTTATGTGGATGAGCGTAGTGATCCAATAAAATCTACTGAAGCGGCCTGTAAATACCTTGGAAAGCTATATGACATTTTTGGTGATTGGGATTTGGCATTGGCGGCGTATAATTCAGGACCAGGAAATGTGAATAAAGCTATTAGACGTTCTGGAGGTTATACAAACTACTGGAATATTAGAAGAAATTTACCAAGAGAAACAGCTGGATATGTGCCTGCTTTTTTAGCTACAATGTATTTGTTTGAGTATGCTGAAGAACATGGTTTAAGAGGGAAAAAAGTAACGCAACCTTATTTTGAAACTGATACAATTAGGGTTAAGAGTATTATAACGTTTGATCAGATTTCAGAATTGGTTGGAGTTTCAACGGAGGAGCTTGAAATTTTAAATCCATCCTATAAGTTAAATGTTATTCCTTATGTTGATGGAAAAAATTATTCGTTGCGATTACCTATGGATGCTATGGGGAAATTTGTAGCAAATGAAGACTCCATTTACGCCCATGTTGAAAAGGAACTAAAAGAAAGGGAAAGCCCTTTACCGCAACTTGTTAAAACAGATGACCGAATTAGGTATAAAGTACGTAGTGGTGATTATTTAGGTAAAATTGCTGAAAAGTTTGGAGTAGGAGTTAGCCAGATAAAAAGGTGGAATGGCCTTAGAAGCAATAATTTAAGAATTGGTCAACGACTTACTATTTTTTCTAGAAAACCAGTTGTGTCTCAAAAATCGTTACCAAGAAAAAAAACTAATCAAACTGTTAATACAACAGGTTTAAAGGTGCATACGGTACAAAGTGGAGATTCACTATGGACTATTTCTAGAAAATATCCTGGAATTACTATCGAAAATTTAAAAGAATGGAACGGTATTAGTGGTAACAATTTAAAACCAGGAACAAAACTAAAGTTATGTGATTGTCCTTCTTAAACAAAAACCATTATGAAAATATTAAAAACACTCGGCCTTTTTTTACTTATTATAGCTTTTTCATGTAAAGAATCTGGGAAGGAAAGTCCAAGTTATTTACCAGAATCTATAGGAGCATTTAATTCGTTAACCATTGTTATTGAGAATAGTCTTTGGAATGGTCAGGTGGGAGATAAACTTAGAGAACATTTTGCTGCTCCAGCATTAGGTTTAACACCAGAACAGGCCAAGTTTACTATAACTCAAATTCCTCCAAGCGTTTTTTCTGGAACGGTTAAAAACACAAGATCTGTTGTTTTTGTACAAAAAGATACTATTAGTAGAGGTCATATGAAAAAAGACTTGTATGCTATTCCTCAACGAATAGGAGTATTTAAAGGAAGAAACAATAAAGAACTTATTGAAAATATAGACAAAAAGGCTGAAGACTTTATTGTAAAATTTAAGGAGTTGGAACTTAAAGAATCTCAGAGCAGATTTTTAAAGTCGCTTAATAAAACTAAGGTGCTTAAAGAAGAGTTTGGAGTGTCGTTAAACATCCCTTCAGTGTATAAATTAGGAAGAAAAGAAAAGAATTTTGTTTGGTTTGATAGGCCTATTTTAAATGGAACAATGAATATTATTGCATATAGCGTTCCTATGAATACTTTTAAAAGTGATTCTACTTTTGTAGGTGATATTATAAAGATGAGAGATTCCATTGGAAAATTATACATTCCTGGTACTGAGGTGCCTGGTAAAGTTACATATATGATTACTGAAAGGGCGTTTGCCCCATATGTTTTTTCTGCTGAAATTGGAGGAAAAATGGCAGCCGAGGTTAAAGGTATTTGGGAAATTAAAAACTATCCAATGGCAGGACCTTTTTTAACTTACATCATTAATGACAAAGAAAATAATAGAAAATTAGTATTAGAGGGCTTTGCTTTTGCTCCATCCGCTGAAAAAAGGGATTATATGTTTGAGCTAGAAGCTATTTTAAAGACGGTTAGGTTCTAAAAAAAGAAAAAGCAACAATTCTCTTTTAAAAGATGAAATGCCCTTAAATATCATTTAAGGGCATTTTTGTTTATGCTGAGTTAGGTTTAATCAAATGCAAAACCAGTAGAGACTCTAAATGCAAATGCATATATAACTACTGCTAATAAAATAAAACAAAACCAGGAAAATATTTTGAAATACTTTTCTAAAATAAGATTTCTCCAGTTTCTAAATGCTTCAACATAAATTTCTTTAAAAAGTAGAAATTTTCCCATACGCTAATTATTTTAATAATTGATATACGCAAAGTTCAGAATATCATATGAGTAAATTAAATTCTTTAGACCAACAGGTTTTATTTTGGTTAATTGAATAGTTTTATTTTAAAAAGTCTATATAAGTATACGTTTATTAGATTAAGTGTACGTTTAGAAAATGAAATAAATAAAAAAGCGCCTTAAAAAGACGCTTTCAAATTGGTTGGTTATTTAATTTAATTAAAATCAAAGCCCGTTACTACTCTAAATACAAATGCATAAAGTACAATTGCAAAGCACGCCATACAAAACCAAGAAAAGGCTTTAAAGTATGAAGAGACAATTGCATGCCCCAAGTTTTTAAAAGCTTCTAGATAAATTTCTTTGATAAGTAGAACATTTTTCATGATAAGGGATTTTGGTTGGTTAATACCTTTATATAACTGATAAACTGATATTTATGTTATTTTATCGATAGTTTTTGTTGTGAAAATATTCTTTGATGTTGTGAAGTGTTCTTTTTAGAATTAAAATGAAGCATAAATTAAGTTGTATAAAGCAAAAAACCACTAATACGGGTATTAGTGGTTTTGAAAATTATTAGGTTGTTATGTTACATTTTCACAATTATAAATTCTGATCTACGGTTTAAATAATGTTTTTCTTCTGTGCATCTCACACGTCCGTTACATTCGTTTATTAAATTATCTTCTCCATAACCAATTGCGCTTTCTATTCTAGAAGGATCTATACCTTGTGATATAATATAACTTCTAGTAGATTTAGCTCTTTTGTCTGACAGGTATTTGTTGTAAACACTACTACCTCTGGAATCCGTGTGTGATTCAATTTTAATGACCATGTTTGGATATTCGGTCATAACTTCAACAAGTTGATTTAACTCCTCAGCTGCATCTTTTCGAATATAAGATTTATCAAAATCAAAATGTATAATATCAGTTTTAAGTTTTTTGATACCATCTTCTATCGCAATCATTTCTTTTAGTTTGCGTAGTTTAACATCAACAGTAATAGTATCATTTACAAGGGTGGTTACTGCTTGCTCATCATTAAAATATTCGTTTTTAGTTGTGCGTAATACATATTTGGTATCTGCTTCTAAATCCTCAAAAACAAAACTACCATCCTCTTCAGTATAAACCTCTTTTAATTTTATGTTGTTTTCATCTAGTAATTCAACAAGTTCCTTTGGCATGAATTCACCAGTGATTAACTCTGTTACAACTCCAGCAATTGCATTTTTGTTTTCTGGAATTTCTTCAACAATTAACTTTTTAAAGGAATAAATATCATCATCTCCTTTTCCTCCCTCTCTATTTGATGCAAAAAAGCCTTTTTGAGTTTGTTCATTAATTATATATGAAAAATCATCTTTGTTGCTGTTTACGGGTTGTCCAACGTTTATGACGTCAAGAAATCCCTCTACTTCGTCAAATGATACTTCATAAATATCTAATCCGCCAAGCCCAGTGTGCCCATTAGAAGAGAAGTATAATTTGTTATTATTAATGTAAGGAAACATTTCCTTTTTCTCTGTATTAATCTCTGGACCTAAGTTTCTTGGTTCAGAAAAACTACCATCATCTAATACATCTACCATAAAAATATCTGTTTCTCCAATACTTCCTGGCATGTCAGAAACAAAATAAAGTTCTTTTCCATTTGGACTTAGCGCTGGGTGACCAGTAGAATACGCATCACTGTTAAAAGGTAATTCCACAGCTTCTGTCCATTCCCCATCAATTTTTTTAGACGTATAAATCTTAAGGTGGTTTATTCCTTTATTATCTCTTCTAAGTTTTTTACCATAATTGTTTCTGGTAAAATACATGGTTTTGTTGTCTGGAGAAAATGTAACGGCAGCCTCGTGATATTTTGTGTTAACTTTCTTGGAAAATTTAATAGCGTTTTTTAAATCTTGAGATTCTTCATTAATTTTTGCAACATATAAATCTAAATAAGGTTGATTGTTCCATTTGTATTTTCTGGTGGTTAAAAATGAAGAGTCTTTTGCTGAGGCATATACTATTTCATCCGTATTATAAAACATTGGAGAAAACTCTGAGTACTCAGAATTAATGGCTAAATTTTTAAGCTCGTAATTTTTGCTTGTACTCATTATACCATCTAGTATAATTTCACTTTTCGTGGCCTCGTTGTTAATTTTTAAATCAGTTTTTTTGAGTTTTTTATTATAAAGCCTCATTAGGCGTTTTGCCCTGCTGTATTTGCCTGTACCTTTGAGCGAATGAGCATATTTAAAAATGTTGTCAGCCGACATATCATCTTTATATTTTTCATGTAAAATGTTATACCAATGATATGCTTTTTCCATATTGGTATTAAAATAATGTGCGTCACCAGCCTTTTGTAAAATCTCAAATGAATAGTTTTTTTCACCCTTTTCTAAAGCATGTTCATATAATTTAGCAGCCTCTGCGTACCACATTTTTCTAAAATAAAAATCAGCTCTTTTAATTAAGGTACTTTTAGAGGTTTTATTTTCTATTTGCCCAGCAACTTCCTCTGGTTTTTCTAAAGAGATTTCTTTGGTAATAGCTTTAGTTTCTTGAGATACAGAACTGCCATTAGCGTTTAAAATCCATACTTGCTCTTTATACTTTCCATTAAATTGAGCGTTTATATCTGTAACAGCCTTTTTCCAATCGGAATAGTTGTTTAAGTAAATATAGTTTAGTTTGGTGTCTGGATTAGATATGTAGCCAGAATTGAATCCCTTTTTCTTTAATTTTTTTACCATTCTGTTTACGGAGCGTAATTGTCCATAAACACCAGCAATAACATAATATCCATTTTCAATACCTTCTGTATTTTCAAAATTTCGATGAGGAATATTATTTTCCTCAGCGATTTCTTCAAAACCTTTAGAATCGTTTATTTTTTGCGAAAAGGAAGTTGATGTAACAACTGAAGAATCGTTATTTGCTAAGTTTTGAGAATGTATTCCCAGAGATAGCATTAGGGCGCAAGTTAATAGTATCTTCTTCATGGGTTTAAGGTAAATACCTTGTAGGCTTTCTGAATTTTTAAACTCAGATTTTAGATTTAGTGATTGGTTAAATTTTTTGTTTTGGTTGGGAACAAATTTTTAGGGTTTATTTGATAGCTATATTTATTCCGTTTATCCTTAACGATTTTTTTAGTTGTTTCGTATAAAAATTAGCGCTGATAGGGCATTAACTATCTTTTTTATCAAAAAAAACAATAAATTAAGTGGTAAATCTTGTAAAGGGATGAAATAAAAAAAACCGCCGTAAGGCGGTTTTAAATACTTTAAATATTGATATAAAAAAGAATTTATTCCTTTTTAGAATCTTCCTCTAATTTTTCATCTTCTTTAGAAGCGTCTTTAAATTCTTTTATTCCACTACCAAGCCCTCTCATTAACTCAGGAATTTTTTTCCCTCCAAATAATAATAGAACAACAACAACAACTAAAATGATTTGTGGAGCGCCAATTGCTAAAAAAGTTTGTAAAGTGATCATAATTATAATGATTTATAGAAATACAAAAGTACTAAAAAGAAGTTAGTAGTTAATAATATTTAGGGTTTCAATTAATTAAAACTATTATTTAGTCTATTTCGTATAAAAAAGGTCATAAAATGTTAATGTTATAGGAAGTATAAAATTTATTAGAATCCGTCCATTTTTGAATTCTAACCTTATATTTGCTGTTAATGGCAAAAAAAGTTAAAAAAAGAAAGGAAATAAAAAGAAAGCTTTTACACAAGTATCGCTTGGTAATATTAAATGAGAGCACTTTTGAGGAAAAAATTTCTTTTAAACTAAGCAGGCTTAATGTATTTGTAACAGGTTCATTGTTTATCATTGGTTTAATTGGACTTACAACATTGTTAATAGCCTTTACACCTTTAAGAGAATATATTCCTGGGTATTCTTCTACACAATTAAAAAAGCAAGCTACAGAGCTTACATATAAAACAGATTCTCTCGTTAGAACACTTGAATATACCAATAGGTATTTAGATAATATTAGATTAGTTTTAAAGGGGGAAATTGAAAATAATGAAGCAAGTAGAGATTCGTTATTTGAAAAATTTAAGCTGGATCCAGCCTCTGTGGATTTAAACCCAATAAAAGAAGACTCTCTTTTACGTGCTGAGGTTGCTTTAGAAGATAAATACAATCTTTTTGAAAAAGCAGTTGGAGATATTGACATTGTGCTTTTTTCTCCTGTAAGTGGTATGGTGTCTCAAGTTTTTGACGCACAAAAAAAGCATTATGCAGTTGATGTTGTTGCCCCTTTTGAAACGCCAGTAAAGACAGTAGCAGACGGAATAGTTGTTTTTGCAGAATGGACCACAGAAACAGGATATGTAATAATTGTGAAACATAAAAACGAGCTTTTAAGTATATACAAGCACAACGGGTCATTAAATAAAGTTCAGGGGGAGTTAGTAAAAGCAGGAGAGGTAATAGCCTCTGTTGGAAATACAGGCGAATTTACAACCGGTCCTCATCTTCATTTTGAACTGTGGAATAATGGTTCTCCAATGAATCCACTAGATTTTGTTGATTTTAAATAGTAAGCAATGTCTATAAAATCATTAGCAGCTAAAATTTTTGCAAAAAAAGTTGTTTTAAAAACAAATAAATGGGTTAGTAACCCAATTGATACTCAAAAAAAAGTATTTCAAGAAATTGTTACAAATGCCAGTAGTACCGTTTTTGGTGTGGATCATGATTTCTCTTCAATTAAGACTCATTCCGATTTTGTAAATAATGTTCCAGTAAGAGATTATGAGGAGTTAAAAAGTTATGTAAATAGAGTGGTAGATGGAGAGAAAAACATTCTCTGGCCTGGTTTGCCTATTTATTTTGCAAAGACCTCGGGAACCACTTCAGGAGCAAAGTATATTCCAATAACAAAAGAATCTATTAAATATCAAGTTGAAGCATCGCGAAATGCTATACTAACATATATACATGAAACAGGGAACACTGATTTTGTGGATGGAAAAATGATTTTTTTACAAGGGAGCCCTGTTTTACAAGAAAAAAACGGAATTAAATTGGGTAGGCTTTCAGGTATATCAGCTCATTATGTACCAAGTTATCTTCAAAAAAACAGATTGCCCAGTTGGGAAACCAATTGTATTGAAGATTGGGAAACAAAGGTGGATACCATTGTTGATGAAACTATAAACGAAAATATGTCGGTAATCGCTGGAATTCCTTCGTGGGTTCAGATGTATTTTGAAAAGTTAAATTCTAGAACAGGTAAAAAAGTAGGTGAATTATTTAAAGGGTTTAACCTCTTTATTTATGGAGGGGTTAATTATGAACCCTATAGGTCAAAATTTGAAAATTTAATAGGCAGAAAAGTTGATAGTATAGAACTTTTCCCTGCAAGCGAAGGTTTTTTTGCATATCAAAATTCTCAAACAGAGAAGGGAATGCTTTTGTTGCTAAATTCTGGTATTTTTTATGAATTTATAAAAGCGGATGAGTTTTTTGAGGAGAATGCGAAACGCATTACCATTGCAAATGTGGAGGTAGGTATAAACTATGTGATGATTATTTCTACCAATGCTGGACTTTGGGCATATAATCTTGGAGATACCGTTCAGTTTATTTCTTTGAATCCTTACAAAGTAATTGTTTCTGGCAGAATTAAACATTTTATATCTGCTTTCGGAGAACATGTTATTGCCAAGGAGGTGGAAGAAGCTATGCAATTAGCAATAAGTAAAACAGATGCTGTTGTTAATGAGTTTAGTGTTGCTCCACAAATAACGCCTACTGAAAACAATTTACCTTATCATGAATGGTTGGTTGAGTTTGAAACTCTCCCTTCTGATATGAAACAATTTATTTCAATAATTGATGAATCTTTGCAGCAACAAAACAGCTATTACTTTGACTTAATTGAAGGAAAAATTCTTCAAACATTAAAAATCACTAAAATTAAGGTTGGTGGTTTTAAGGCTCATATGAAGTCTTTGGGTAAATTAGGAGGTCAAAATAAAATTCAACGACTTTCAAATGATAGAAAATTGGCAGATGCAATAACGGCACAAATTGTACGCTAAAAAAAACTGAAATATTAATTGTAATTTTACACGAAACGCTCCAATGAGTAAAACAATTACAACTACTAGAGCCCAAGAATCTACAAATGCCATTGAGCGTTTATATATAACCATGAGGCATTTATTTAATCGTGGTTTTTATAAACCTAATGGTGTTTCAGGTCAAGCGCTAAAAAATGCTCTTTTACTTTTACGACCAGAAATTTATGGTTCCGTTTCAGAAGAAAAATCAGAATTAAATGGGCTTATTTATGTACTTGAACGTCTACCAGAAGGGATTGAACAATGTAAGTTTATAAATTTAACTTCTGATGAGGGGTATACTAAATCTCATTTTAACTTAATTGTTCCGCCTAAAAGAAGAAGAAATTGTTATAGGATTGATGATGAGCAAATGAATATTGAAATTACCAGAGGGCGTTCAGATATTTATGATATTCTTACACACCTTACCTTTTTATTTATTGAGTCAGAAAAAATATGCAAGCGTGTATTAATTGAGGATAGTAATGAAACTATTCGAGATTGGGGAAAGCTAGAAGAAGCCGTAAAAAAGAAAAAATTAAGTCAGGTAGAGCGGGAAGTTGCTATTATTCATACTGCTAACATTTTAGGTAGATCTTTTGAAGAAGTTATTGAAATTCATCAAAAGTTTTCCACCAAAAGTAACCCAGAAAGGTTTCTTGAAATTATTTTTTGGTTAGGTAAATTGGCAATTGAAGAGGAAATTACTGGAGAGAAAAGAGCAGTTACTTTTAGTTCTTTGTTGAGAGAGAGACTTGGTCATCATATTCACGGAGAACGCTGGGCAAATACAATAAAAGAGGTACTTAGGAAGAATGAGTTAGTGGATAGACCAATTCATATCATTAGTGCAAATATGCATAGCGTTATGAATTCTCTTTTTGCCAGAAAGGTATTGAAAAAGGAGTTTCCAGATTCAAATTCGCTGGCAATATATGAGGCATTAAGCTCATCAGATAACAAAATTCTACGTAAGAAAGTTACTGATGTTGCAAAGAAAAATGGAATGATTACCATTGACGATATCTCGGGAACCAATATAGACGTTCAAATTTTTGATACAGCAAAAATGAGTTCAGATATGTGTTGTTATAATTTTTCCAAAGATATTTCAGAGAAAGAGAAACCCGTTATATTTGTTATGGATTATGCATTTGGTGAGCAGGCATATGAAAGCATTGATGAGTTTTTAAAGCCTTACAATGTTGATGAAAATCAGCAAATATTTATGAATATATCCTCCATTTCAATAATGGGTAAAGCGGGTATTTTAGAGGGAGGAAAAGGAGATTTAATGATTCCTTCTGCTCATATTTTTGAAGGAACATCAGATAATTATCCTTTTAAAAATGAGTTATGCGCTAAAGATTTTGAAGGTTATGGTCTACAAGTTTTTGAAGGAACCATGATAACAGTTTTAGGCACATCATTACAAAATAAAGACATACTGGAATTTTTTCATGATTCTACTTGGAATGTTATTGGACTTGAGATGGAAGGAGTGCATTATCAAAAGGCAGTACAATCTGCTTCTAAAGTTAGAAAAAGTATTCAGGAAGATGTTAAGTTAAGATATGCGTATTATGCTTCAGATAATCCACTAGAAACAGGGAGCACTCTAGCTTCTGGAGGGTTGGGTACAACAGGCGTAAAACCAACATATTTAATTACTGATAAAATATTAGAACAAATATTTAATAGCTAGAAAATGGGAGAGCAATTACCAACAAATTCAAACAATAATGCTGATGAAATAGATTTGGGACAGTTGTTTCAAATGATTAAAAATGCCTTTAGTAAAGTTTTTGAATGGGTTTTAAGAGTTTTTCTTTATTTCAAAAAAAACCTTATAATACTTATAATACTTGGTGTTGTTGGAGTTGGTATTGGTTATGGTTTAAATCAGATTTCTGATAGCAAGCAAAAGACGGAAATTATAGTAAAACCAAATTTTGAAAGTAAAGATTATCTGTATGGTGTAATAGACGAAATAGAATCTAAGTCAAAAGGCAAAGACTACAATTTTTTTAAAGAATTGGGAATTAATTTGGATTCTTTAAAAGGATTTAAAGTCGAAATTGAACCTGTTACACAGAATATTAAATCAAATCTTCAAGAAGAGCTGAAATACCTTGAATATTTAGGCGATTTAAAGGAAGATGGTTCTATAAAGCAAGTTATTAAAAATGAGGTTTTAGGGAATAGTTATGTAAACTATAAGATTTCATTTTATTATAAAGATGTGGATAGGGGGCATGCTGCTGCAAGTAAAGTCATGAATTATATAAATGATAATAAATATTTTAAGGATTTGAGAGATATTTATGTTGAAAATGCTAAATCAAGAATAAAAGAAAATGATAAGCTAATAACACAAATTGATGTTTTGATTGAGAATTATTCTAAAGCCTTAGGAACTAAATCAAATCAGTCTTCTGGTGATGGTACAGTATTACTTGGAGGAGAAGAAGGGTTAAATATTCCCTCTTTATTGAATTTAAAAAACACTTTGATTCAAAGTAATGCTACAAATAGGATTTCTTTGAAGGAAATGCAAGAAACCATTAAGATTTTAAACTTTGGTCAACCGCATGAGGTTAAAAAGAACTTTTTTGGACACAGTTTAGTTTTAATTCCAAGCATTTTAATTGGGGTATTCTTTGTTTGGTCTGTTCTAAAATATCTGAATGCAAAAGCAAAAGAGTTAGTATAGGTGTAATGTTAAATTTCAAAAAAATACTCGTTACTGGTGGCGCTGGTTTTATAGGATCACACGTAGTTAGGAGATTTGTTTTAAATTATAAACAATATCATATTTATAATTTAGATACCTTAACCTATGCAGGTAATCTTGAGAATTTAAAGGACGTTGAAAAATGTTCAAATTACACTTTTGTTAAAGGAGATATTAATGATATTGAATTTGTTAATGAGCTGTTTATGAAGTTTAATTTCGATGGTGTTATTCATTTGGCGGCTGAGTCTCATGTAGATAGATCTATTGCAAATCCATTAACGTTTGTTAAAACTAACGTAATAGGAACAATGAATTTATTAAACGCTGCTAATGATTTATGGA
Source organism: uncultured Maribacter sp. (assembly GCA_947493885.1). Taxonomy (GTDB): domain Bacteria; phylum Bacteroidota; class Bacteroidia; order Flavobacteriales; family Flavobacteriaceae; genus Maribacter_B. The sequence goes on along the minus strand of CANLTE010000008.1, from coordinate 58,337 downwards.
AAAAGGATTATACTAATAAAAGATTTTATCACATAAGCACTGATGAAGTATATGGCTCTCTAGGAGAGAAAGGATTGTTTACAGAATTATCGCCGTTTGCGCCTAATTCTCCATATTCTGCTTCAAAAGCGAGTTCTAATCATTTTGTTAGAGCATACGGGGAAACTTATGGTTTACCTTATGTTATTACAAATTGTTCCAATAATTATGGGCCAAATCACTTTCCTGAGAAGCTAATTCCATTGTTTATTAATAATATAATGAACAATAAAAGTTTGCCAGTTTACGGAGATGGAAACTACACTAGAGATTGGTTGTATGTTGAAGATCATGCAAAAGCCATTGATTTAGTTTTTCATAAAGGTAAAAACCATGAGACATACAACGTTGGGGGTTTTAATGAATGGAGAAATATTGAATTGGTTAAGGTATTGTGTAAATTAATGGACAAAAAGTTAAAGAGACCTTCAGGTAGTTCTGAAGCATTAATAACTTTTGTAAAAGACCGCCCTGGGCATGATTTAAGATACGCTATTGATGCAACTAAAATTAATGAAGAGTTAGGTTGGAAGCCCGAAGTAACGTTTGAAGAAGGTCTTGAAAAAACAGTTAATTGGTATTTAGAAAATCAAGAATGGTTAAATAATGTTGTTTGTGGGGATTATTTAAATTATTATAAAAAACAGTATCAGTAGGTAAAACGTAATGAAAGGTATAATATTAGCAGGGGGAACAGGATCACGGTTGTATCCAATAACTATGGCTTTAAGTAAGCAGTTAATGCCTATTTATGACAAACCCATGATTTATTATCCTTTGGCAACTTTAATGTCTGCGGGTATAAATGAGATTTTAATAATTACAACTCCGCAGGATATAAAACTATTTAAAAACCTTTTAGGGGATGGTTCTAAGCTTGGATGTAAATTTGAATATACTTTTCAAGAAAAACCAAATGGATTGGCGGAAGCTTTTATTATTGGCGAAAAATTTATTGGAAATGACAAGGTTGCACTTATTTTAGGAGATAATATTTTTTACGGATCAGGCTTGGCTTCATTATTACTTGAGAACAATAACCCAGAAGGAGGAATAATATATGCATATCATGTGCAGGATCCAGAAAGGTATGGAGTAGTAGAGTTTGATAAAAAAGGGAAAGCAATATCTATAGAAGAAAAACCGCATAAACCAAAATCTAATTTTGCGGTTACTGGAATTTATTTTTATGATAATGATGTTGTTTCTATTGCCAAATCCATTAAACCAAGTGCCCGAGGAGAATTGGAAATCACAGATGTAAACAAAATATACTTGAAACGCGGTAATTTAAAAGTAAGTAAACTAGACCGAGGAATTGCATGGTTGGATACGGGTACTTTTGATTCTTTAATGCAAGCATCGAAATTTGTTGAGGTAATTGAAGAACGTCAAGGTCTTAAGGTGGGATCAATTGAAGAAGTTGCTTACCATATGGGTTATATTAATGATGAACAATTAGAAAAGTTGGCCAAACCTTTGTTAAAAAGTGGATACGGTAAATATTTGATGCGACTTTTAAATTAAATTCAAAAAAAGAACACTTCCGTGAACATTAAAGAAACAAATTTACAAGGGTGTTTTATAGTTCAACCTGATGTATATAAAGATAATAGAGGATGTTTTTATGAATCCTTTAATAAGTTAAAGTTGGAAGAGAAATTGGGTTATCAAATCAATTTTGTTCAAGATAACTGTTCCGTTTCTAAAAAAGGAGTTCTTAGAGGGTTACACTTTCAAGAAGGAAGTTTTTCTCAAGCAAAATTAATTAAAGTTATAAATGGAAAGGTTGTAGATATTGTTGTTGATTTAAGAAAGAAAAGCCCAACATTTGGGCAGCATATTAAAGTTGAATTGTCAGGAGAGGATAGTAAAATGCTTTTTGTACCGAAAGGTATGGCGCATGGTTTTTTAACATTAACAGATGATGTTTTTTTTAGTTATAAATGTGATAATTATTATAATAAAGAATCAGAAAGAGGTATTATATTTAACGATTCAGACTTAAAAATTGAATGGGGTTATTCAGATATAGATTTAATACTTTCCGAAAAAGACTTGGCATTGCCAACTTTTAATTCAATGTTTTGATGAAAAAGGTTTTAGTTACAGGTGCTTCAGGTCAGTTAGGTTGGACAATTCAACAAATTTCTACAAATTATTCAGAAATAGAATTTGTTTTTAAGAGTTCTTTGCATTTGGACATAACAGATGAAAATCTAATCGAAAATACTTTTAAGAAAGGTAATTTTGATTATTGCATCAATTGTGCAGCTTATACTAATGTGGAACATGCGGAGAAGACCCCAGAAGTAGCGTATAAAGTTAATTCAGAGGCTGTCAAAAACATAGCAAATATTTGTAAAGAAAATGACGTTACTTTAATTCATATTTCAACGGATTATGTTTTTGATGGAAAAAAAAAAGAACCCTATACAGTTTATGATATTCCTAACCCAATTAATGAGTACGGAAAATCTAAATTAAAAGGTGAACAAAACATTCAAAATACGTTAAGCAACTATTATATTGTAAGAACATCTTGGCTATATTGTAAAGATTATGGTAAAAACTTTTATCGGTTTGTTTTAGATAAAGCAATAAAAGGAGGAAGCCTTAATATTGTCGATAATGAGTATGGGCGCCCAACAAGTACATATATGTTAACCAAATTTTTAATTGAAACAATAATTGAAAATAAGCCTTATGGATTGTATCATTATTCCGATGGATTACCTATGAGTTGGTACGAGTTTGCACAGAAAATTTTGAGGGAGACTAATTTAGGTTCTCGGTTGTCATTAAACAGAATTGATAGATTTGATAGTCTTGCTGTAAGACCGGCCTTTTCAGTATTGGATTGCTAATAAACTTAAGTAAACTGAAAAATATTATATATGAATAAATTAGCCTTAATTGGTAGAAATAAAGAGTTATTTACTGGTGATATTGAATATCATGAAAGAGATTTATTTGATATAGTTGGAAGGTCTTCTTTTTTGGTGATTGGAGGAGCGGGTTCTATTGGTCAAGCTGTTACCAAAGAAATATTTAAGAGAAACCCTAAAAAACTCCATGTTGTTGATATTAGTGAAAATAATTTAGTTGAACTTGTAAGAGATATTAGAAGCTCTTTTGGTTATATAACTGGAGATTTTCAAACATTTGCGTTGGACATTAGTTCTTTAGAGTATGATGCGTTTATTGAAAAAGATGGAATATATGATTATGTTTTAAATTTATCAGCTTTAAAACATGTTAGAAGTGAAAAGGATGCTTTTACTTTAATGAGAATGATTGATGTAAATATTTTTAATACAGAAAAAACATTGAATCAATCAATTAAAAAAGGAGTTAAAAAATACTTTTGTGTGTCTACCGATAAAGCTGCAAATCCTGTTAATATGATGGGGGCCTCTAAGAGAATTATGGAAATGTATTTGATGAGAAAAAGTAAAGAAATTGAAATTTCCACAGCTAGATTTGCAAATGTTGCTTTCTCAGATGGCTCATTGTTATATGGATTTGACCAAAGAATTAAAAAACTACAACCTATAGCTGCTCCAAATGATATTAAAAGATATTTTGTTATTCCCAAGGAATCAGGTGAGTTATGCCTAATGTCATGCATTTTTGGTGAAAACAGGGATATTTTTTTTCCTAAACTGAGCGAGAATTTACACCTTATTTCCTTTGCAGATATTGCTGTAAAGTATTTAAAAGATTTGGGTTACGAACCGTATATATGTGAAGACGAAAAGGAAGCCAGAAAATTGGTGAACATTCTTCCAAAAGAAGGTAAATGGCCATGCCTGTTTTCTTCTAGTGATACGACTGGAGAAAAAGACTTTGAGGAATTTTTTACTGATAAAGAAAGCCTAGATATGGATAGGTTTCAGAATCTAGGAATAATAAAAAATAGTTTAGATTTTGATAATGAAATTTTAGAATATTTTACTGAAAATATTAAGGCTTTGAAGAATAGTAAAAAATGGGAAAAGAAAGATATAGTTGATTTGTTTTTTAAAATGATACCGGACTTTGGACATAAAGAAACTGGAAAATATTTGGATAGTAAAATGTAAAATATGTATCAAGAATTTATATCCTTTACAAGAGAGGCATTTAAAACAAATGAGTTTATTCCTTTGCATGCTCCTGTGTTTACAGGTAATGAAAAAAAGTATCTTAATGAATGTATTGATTCTACTTTTGTTTCGAGTGTAGGGAAATTTGTTGATCAATTCGAAGATGAAGTTGCCAAATTTACAGGCGCGAAGTATGCTATTGCAACATCAAATGGAACAGCAGCGCTTCATACCGGACTGTTAATGGCAGGAGTAAGTCAAAATGATGAAGTAATTACACAGCCTTTAACCTTTATTGCAACCACAAATGCAATAAGTTATATTGGTGCGAAACCAATATTTGTAGATGTGGATAAAGAGACGTTAGGGTTATCTGCGGAAAAATTAGAGCATTTTTTGATGAAAAATGCAGAAGTTCAAAATGGAGTCTGTATAAATAAAATTACAAAGAGAGCAATAAAAGCTGTAGTTCCTATGCATACATTTGGATTACCTTTAAAAATAGATGATATTGTTTCTGTCTGTGATAGATTTAATATTGCTGTTGTAGAAGATGCGGCGGAATCTCTGGGAAGCTATTACAAAGGAAAACACACTGGCACTTATGGTCTCTTAGGGGCGTTTAGTTTTAATGGAAATAAAACTATTACTACTGGAGGAGGCGGTATGTTAGTAACTAATGATGAAGGCATAGCAATAAAGGCAAAACATATAACTACAACAGCAAAAATATCGCATCCATGGGATTATAAACATGATATGATTGGATATAATTATCGTCTTCCAAATATTAATGCTGCATTAGGCTGTGCTCAAATGGAAAAACTTCCTTTTATTTTGGAAAAGAAACAAAAAATGGCAAATAAGTATAAAATGTTTTTTAAGGATACACCATTACAATATATTGACGTTTCAAAAGATGCGGTTTCTAACTATTGGCTTAACGCAATTTTATTGGAGAATATAAAAGAGAGAAATTTTTTTCTTAAAATCACTAATGAGAATGGAGTAATGACCAGACCAATTTGGAAGTTAATGACTAGCTTGCCCATGTTTAAGACATCTCAAACTGGAAATCTTGAAAATTCAAAATGGTTTGAAGAACGGGTGGTAAATTTACCAAGTAGTGTTGTAATATGAAACAAATATATATTGTTGGGGCAGGAGGAGCAGCAAAGGAAATTTTTTTACTTATTAAAGAAATAAATTTTGCAAACCAAGTTTATGATTTTAAGGGATTTATTGATGTAAAACCCCAAAAGTTTTTAAGTATTGGAAATGTTAAGCATGAAGTTTATAATGAATTAGATTTTTTAAAAAAGTGCAATGAAGTTTCGATTGTATTTGGTTTGGGAGATGTAGATAGATTAAAAAAAATTGTTGAAACTTATAGGCTAAAAGAAAATTTTGCTTTTCCCAATATAATTCACCCCAGCGTTTACATAGATGATAGTTTTTCTTTAGGTATGGGAAACGTAATTTCAGCTCAATGCGTGTTAACTGTTGATACATCTTTGAGTTCCTTTAATTATATTAATAGAGGAGTACATTTAGGACATGATTGTATTATTGGATCATATAATGTTATAAATCCTTGCGCAGTAATTTCTGGAGGTGTAAATATTGGAGATGAGAATTTAATAGGTACGAATAGTACTGTTCTTCAGTATCTAAAAATAGGCACAAAAAATAAAATAGGAGCTGGAGCTGTGGTTACTAAAGATGTACAAAACAATGGTCGTTTAATTGGTGTGCCGGCAAAAAAAATAACTCAATGAAAAAAACTTTAATTATTGCAGAGGCTGGAGTTAACCATAACGGAGATATTAATTTAGCAAAAAAATTAATTGCAGCAGCAGCAGACGCCAATGTGGATTATGTTAAATTTCAGACTTTTAATTCAAAAAAGTTGGTAAGTAAAAATGCCGAAAAAGCTTCATATCAAAAGAAAAACACAGGGAATTCGTCAGAATCTCAGTTAGCTATGCTTCAAAGGTTAGAGCTTAGTAGAGAAATGCATCTTGAATTAATAAAATATAGTAATTTAAAAGGTATCAAGTTTTTATCTACAGGTTTTGATTTAGAAAGTATAGATTTTCTTAATGAATTAAATATAGCATTGTTTAAAGTTCCTTCTGGAGAAATCACCAATTTACCATATTTAAGAAAAATTGGAAGTTTGGGTAAACCGGTTATTATTTCCACAGGAATGGCGAACCTTAAAGAGGTTGAGGAAGCTATTCTAGCAATACTAGGTGCAGGAACTAGTAAATCGGATATCACAGTTCTGCATTGTAATACGGAGTACCCAACACCTATGGAAGACGTTAATTTAAAGGCGATGAGTACCATAGAGGAAGCTTTTGATGTGTCAATTGGTTACTCCGACCATACTTTAGGTATAGAGATTCCTGTAGCAGCTGTAGCATTAGGAGCAAAAGTGATAGAAAAACATTTTACTTTAGATAAAACTTTAGAGGGACCTGACCACAAGGCTTCTTTGGATCCAAAGGAGTTAAAGGCTATGGTAAAAGCAATTAGAAATATAGAAAAGGCATTAGGTCATGGAAGAAAAGAACCTAGTGATAGCGAGAAAAAAAATAAACCAATAGCTCGTAAAAGTATAATTGCGAAAACTTCTATTAAAAAAGGGGATGTCTTTAGCAACAAAAATATAACTGTCAAAAGGCCTGGAATTGGAATTTCACCTATGCTCTGGGATACAATTCTGGGTAAAGTAGCAACAAAAGATTATGAAGAAGATGATTTAATATGAAAACAGCAGTATTAACAAGCTCCAGAGCTGATTATGGTATTTATTTACCTCTTTTAAATAAACTTAAAAGGGATTCTTTTTTTGAACTTGAAATTGTTGCTTTTGGAACACATTTGTCTAATTTTCATGGGTATACGATAGAAAGTATTATAAAAGATGACTATGAAAAAATTCATGCAATTAGCTCATTACTTACCAGTGATGATGAGTTAGCGATTGCTTCTTCATATGGATTAACAATTTTGAAATTTTCGGAATTCTGGGATAAAAATAAATATGATTTAGTTGTTTGTTTGGGTGATCGATTTGAAATGAGTGCTGCAGTACAGGCTGGAATTCCTTTTGGTGTAAAATTCGCTCATATCCATGGAGGTGAGACAACTCTTGGAGCAATAGATAACATTTATAGACATCAAATTACTTTGGCCTCGTCTTTACATTTCACTGCTACTTCAGAATATACAAATAAGGTTACTGAAGTTATTGGTTCTAATAAAAATGTGTATACAACAGGTTCGTTAAGTTTGGAAGAAATAAATAGGTTCGTTCCTATTGAAAAGGAAACGTTTTATAATAACTTTAAGATAAAGCAAGAACCATTTGTTTTGGTTACATTTCATCCGGAAACGGTATCCGTCTCTATGAATAAGTTTTATGCAAAGGAAATGAAGAGAGCATTGTCTGAAGTTTCTAAATATATAAATATTGTTATTACAATGCCCAATGCGGATACTCTTGGGACAGTATATCGTCAAGAAATTTATGAATTAAAAGAAAAACTATCAAAACGAGTGGTACTAATAGAAAATTTTGGAAAGATAAATTATTTTTCAGCAATGTGGTATTCGAAATTATTGATTGGCAATACTTCAAGTGGTATTATAGAAGCAGCATCCTTTAAGAAATATACAATAAATGTGGGTAATCGACAGAAAGGACGATTACAGAGTAATAATATAATAAATGTACCATTTAAGTCAGATGAAATTGTAAATCAAACTCTAAAAGCAATTAATCTAAATGAGTATCAAGGAAAAAATAAATATTTTAAGAGAGATGCTTCTTTAATAATTATAAATAAAATCAAAGATTTCAATGAGAAATTATAGAGAGCATCTGTTGCTAACGGAAAGTACAATTAAACAGGCATTAGTAAGATTAGATGAGTTGGCAAGTGATGCAATTTTGTTTGTCGTTACCCATGAAGATAAATTAATAGGATCTTTAACGGATGGAGATGTAAGAAGAGGACTTATAAAAGGAGTTACAATTGATAGTAAAGTAAATGATATTATTCAGAAGAATCCTAAGTTTATAAAAAAGGGGGAGGAAAATATTCATGAAATTATAGAATATAGAGAAAGTAATTTTAAAATACTTCCTGTTCTTGATAAAGAAGACAGGGTTGTAAATGTGATTAATTTCAGGCAGATTTCCTCTTATTTACCTGTTGATGCTGTAATAATGGCAGGAGGAAAAGGAACTAGACTTAGACCTCTGACAGAAACTACTCCAAAACCATTGTTAAAAGTTGGAGCTAAGCCAATTATGGAACATAATTTGGATAGATTATCTCATTATGGAATCGATGATTTTTGGGTGTCCGTAAAATATTTAGGAGAACAAATAGAGAGTTATTTTGGTAACGGCAGTTCTAAAAATACCAAAATAAAATACGTTTGGGAAGACGAACCCTTAGGAACTATTGGGGCAGTTTCAAAAATTCAAAATTTTGAACATGATTATGTTTTGGTTACAAATTCTGATATTCTTACTAATTTAAATTATGAAAGTTTCTTTTTAGATTTTATTAAACAGAAAGCAGATTTCTCTGTAGTTACTATTCCATATCAGGTTACTATTCCTTATGCGGTATTAGAGACCAGCAATGAGAATGTTATGAGTTTTAAAGAAAAACCAACATATACTTATTATTCTAACGGTGGGATATATTTGATTAAACGCTCTATATTAAATTATATACCTAAAAATAGTTTTTTTAATGCTACAGATTTAATGGAAAAGCTTATTCAACAAGGTTTAAAAGTAATCTCGTACCCTTTAACGGGCTATTGGCTTGATGTTGGAAAACATGAAGATTTTAAAAAAGCACAGCAAGATATAAACAAGATTAAGTTATAGTAATGAATGTTTTGATAACAATTTGTGCCCGAGGTGGCTCTAAGGGTATTCCTGAAAAAAATATTAAAAAATTATTTGGAAAACCTTTAATAGATTATTCTATTAAACATGCAATGGAATTTGCTTTGCTTCCATATGACATAGATATCAGTTTATCAACGGATAGTCATGAAATAAAAAAAGTGGCAGAAATTTCTGGATTATATACGGATTATTTAAGACCTAGACATTTGGCGAGTGATTCCGCTGGAAAAATTGAAGTACTTGAACACATACTAAAGTATGAAGAAAAAAGACATGAAAAAAAATACGACATTCTTTTGGATTTAGATGTTACTTCGCCTCTTAGAAATATTGATGATTTAAAGGAGGCTTTAAAGATATTTTTAGAAAATAAGGAGGCCTTAAATATATTTTCAGTTTCTCAGCCACATAAAAACCCCTATTTTAATGTCGTTGAAAGTAAAGATGATGGTTATTGTAAGTTAGTTAAACAGAGTAATACTTTTTCTCGACAGAGTGCCCCAAAAGTATATGATATGAATGCATCATTTTATTTTTATAGAAGAAGTTTTTTTGAGCAAAAACTTAAATCTTCAATAACAAATAAGAGCTTGTTTTTTCTTATGGATCATATTTGCTTTGATTTAGATGAGTCCTTGGATTTTGATTTTATGGAATACCTTTTTAGTGCTAATAAATTGGATTTTAAAATATGAAAGTCTTAATCGTTGGCCTAGGATCTATAGCACAAAAGCATATTTCAGCATTAAAAAAAATTAAATTTAACTCACATATATATGCACTAAGGTCTTCAGACAAGGTAAGCGAAGTCATGGGAGTTCAGAATATATTTTCTTTGGATGAGGTAAAAGATTTAAACATTGATTTTGCAATTATTTCTAACCTCACCTCTAAACATAGGGAAACTATATTGAATATAATTCCTTATAATATTCCTTTATTTATTGAAAAACCACTTATTTCTAATCTTGACAATGGAGTTTTGGTTAACAAAATTAGAGAAAACAATAATATTAACTATGTAGCGTGCAATCTTAGGTTTATGGATTGTTTAAGGTTTACAAAAGGTTATATCATTAATAAAAGAGTTAATGAAGTTAATATATATTGTGGCTCGTATTTACCGGATTGGAGACCAGGCAGAGATTATAAATCTACATATAGTGCTAATATAGAACAAGGAGGAGGAGTCCATATGGATTTGATTCATGAAATTGATTATGCTTATTGGTTATTCGGAGAGCCTATCTCTGTTTCTAAGATTCTGTCAAATAAGTCTTCATTAAATATAAACTCCTTTGATTACGCTAATTATGTTTTGAATTATACAGGATTTAATGTAGGTATTGTGTTAAATTATTTTAGAAAGGATTCAAAAAGAACTTTAGAGATAGTATTAGAGGAAGAAACAATTTTGGTAGATTTATTAAAGAATAAAGTTTATCGTAATAACGATATTATTTTTGAATCAGAAAAAACAATAATTGACACGTATGATGATCAGTTGAAATTTTTTATAAATGAAGTTCTTACTTACAATGAAAAATTTAACTCGGCTTATGAAGCTTATGAAATACTAAAAATATGTTTGCAGAACGATTAAAGAACAAAGTAATAATTGTCACTGGTGGAAGCGGTTTAATTGGAAACCCCATTTTAGAACACTTGAAAGAGAATGGGGCAATTGTTATTAACGCCGATATAAGTAATAAAACGAATATTGAATCTGGCAATTATGCTTGTGATATAACTTCTCAAGAATCAATATTAGAATTGATTGATTTTGTAATCAAAAAATTTGGAAGAATTGATGGTTTGGTTAATAATGCCTATCCTAGAACTAAAGATTGGGGAAATAAGTTTGAAGATGTTACATTAGAATCATGGAGGCATAACGTTGATATGCAAATGAATAGTGTTTTTTATATATGTCAGCAAGTATTAAAAGTAATGAAACAGCAAAAAAGTGGATCTATAGTTAATATATCTTCTATTTATGGTGTTGTGGGGAATGATTTTACGATATATGAGGGATATGGAGGAACTTCTCCAGCAGCTTATTCGGCGATAAAAGGAGGCATTATTAACTTTACAAGATATTTGGCTTCCTATTATGGAAAACATGGGATACGCATTAATTGTGTCTCTCCCGGAGGAATAAAGGATCAGCAAGATTTTTCTTTTATTGAAAGGTATGAGAATAAATCGCCCTTAAAGCGTTTGGGAAGACCAGAGGAAATAGCACCTTCAATTACATTTTTGTTGTCTAATGAAGCATCTTTTATTACTGGTCACAATCTTATGATAGATGGAGGTTGGACCGCTATATAAATCCAACTATAGTAGGATGAATTTAACCAAAGTAGGTAAAAGTATTTTTATTTTTAAAAAAAGGTTTTTCTTCCCTTTGCTGCTGCTGCTGTTCTCTTGTTATGGCCAAAAAGAAGAAATAAATAAAACTCTAGAAGCTATTCTAGTTTCACAAAACGGCTCTTCACGAGCAACGGCATATATAGATTCAAACAAAATAATTGAGACAGAAAATGAAATTTTTATTACATACCTAAATCATAAAGATAATGAAGAGCTAATTGTCTTTAAAACATTTGACAAATCTAAAGATAAGTGGTTGCCAGAAAAAATAATAGATACCGTCTATGATAACCATGGAGGAGGCTCTATTGTTATAGATAGTAAAGGATATCTTCATTTAGTATATGGACCACATCTTGGCCCTTTTGTTTATAGAAAATCTTCTAAACCCTTTAGAGGTGATTCTTGGGGGGGGAAGACTTTAATAGGTTCTTATATGACTTATCCTTCGTTAACAATAGACAGTAATGATAAGCTATATTTATTAGGGAGGCATTCAATAATTAAAGGAGCATGGAGTTTAATGTTTTTTTCGAAAGCCAAAAATGAAAATTGGTCAAAGGGAAAGGAGTTATTGAGGTCTAACTATGAAAATTGGCCCAAAATTAGTGAGGTTAAAGGTGACCCTAAAAATTTAGCAGTTAAAAATGGATATACCAGATGGAATAAGTCAATTGCTACTGATAATCAAAATAATATTCATGTATCCTTTAAAAATTATGAATATTTACCAAGAAATAAAACATATGAATTTACGAATTCTAGAAATGGAGGGTCCTATTTTGTTGGGTATTTAATGTCATCAGATGGAGGTTTAACTTGGATAAATGGAGTTGATAAAATACAAACTCCAGCATATCCTAAAGACATAAAGGTTGTTGCAGGAAATTGGGACTATAATAAAGTTAAAAGTAACTATGGTATCAGCAATATTGCATTGGATTCTAATGGAACCCCACATTTTTTATATTCAAAAGAATTTAAAAACAAATCAAGTTTATTTCTTACCTATAAAAAGGAAGGTAAATGGATACATAAAAAAATAAATTTGGATGAAGATATGGATTATTTATATTGTCCATCATCCCTTTCTTTTTACAAAGATAAATTATATATGGTTGCTACTGCAATGAATAAAAACCATTATAATGGGTTGCAATTATGGGGAGAAGAACAGGAAAATTCTATATTGAAATTAATACAGATGAATTCTTCTTACAAAGTGATGAAAAAGGTTACGTCAAAAGATTTTAACGTAGATGGGCCTTCATGGCTTCCAAGTTTAAGCCGTGAAGATAATTATGCTCCCAAGCTTTTATTTACCCAAGGAGTAAGTAAGTCTAACAAAACAAAAGTGTATTTTAAAAAATTAAATAATAGTTGTTTTTGAGTTCTTTAAATAAAATTGAAAAAGAGATAGATGTTTCTCAAATAAAACATGAGGATGATTGTATTTGGCCTATTGTCAAGAGTTATCTGATTACTCTATATCCTTCAAAAAGTGATATGTTAAAAAAAACATCTTTAGGAGTAATTGGGCTGTTATTAAAAAGCTTGATTTTAGATGTTTTTTCTGTATTCAAGATTTACAAATCTAATATTTGGGTATTTACGAATTCTGAAAGAAGATACGCTATTAACAATATTTATTTTGATAGAGTAACCTCGGGACTGTTAAGTTATTTTGATAAGTACGTTCTTTTTGAAAATCCAATTCCGAAAGGGCGTTCGAGAAAAAAAAGCCTTCAGAAAGGAGAGTTACTTGTAGGAATGTCATGGATTTATTTGATTCAATATTTTATTATAAGAATAACAAAAAAACCTAAAATAGAAGGTTTAGAGGTTTTAGGTAACTATATGGGGATGAATTTAAATAAAATTGAAAGCATTTATCACCGTTATCATGTGTCATATTTATTTTACACTTTTTTGTTTAAAGTAAGAAAGCCTAAAGCGGTTTTTGTTGTTTGTTATTATTCTAATTTTGGACTTGTAAAAGCCTGTAAAAAAAGTAAAGTACCTGTTTTGGAGCTTCAGCACGGAATAGTTACGGAGCAACACAGGGCTTATAATTTTTCTAAAAATTATGGTAATGTTTTTTTTCCAGACTTTTTTTTAGGATACGGCTCTCATTTTAACGATGTGGTATCCAAGGGGAATGTCGTTAATAAATCTCAAACTCTCGACTATGGCTATTCTTTTCTGTATGAAGCTAATAAATGTCTTAAAGTTAGCTCAAAAATGAGTTTTTATCTAAACGAATATGATAAGGTTATTTGTATTACTGGTCAATTGGAAGATACAGATAATAAGCTATTGGATTTAATAAATGAATCCGTGGATAAGTTTCCTAGTTATTTATTTATTTATAAACCTAGAAAAAAAAGCAATAAAGTATTATTTAAAGCTAAAAACAACTTTATAAAATGGGAAGATGTTAATACTTATTTATTATTGAAGTATTGTGATTACCATTTAACTATTTATTCTACTTGCGCTTTGGAAAGTATCGCTTTGGGTACACCAACTATTTCTATAGATATAGATGGGTTATACAGCCAACACTTAAAGAGTTTAGTTGGTGATAATGAATACAATCACGTTGTTGATAGTGATAGCACTAAGCTTAACGATCTTTTAAGGTCTTTACAAGAAAAAAAGAGCAGCCCAAATGAGATATCAAACTCTATAGGTAATATAATTTCTCCAATGATATCAAAGGAATTTTTCTTTGAATTTTTTAATAACATAGTAAAAAAGAAATCTTGTCATTAATAGGATGCTATAAGTTTTACTATAGCCTAAAACACTATTGTAAAAGTCAAAGTTAAATTTAAACAATTGTAATTTATTCGAAGAAATGGAATCTTCATGCCTTCTGTAAAAAGACAATTCCTCGGGTAAATTGTAAGCGTATTTTGATTTTTCAATTATATTGATGAATAGACTCCAATCCTGTCTTTTACGAATGTTAGCCATATATATTTTCCCTAATTGCTCTGCATTATATATTACTGTTGAGGTAAGGATGTAATTGTTTTTTAATAAATCTTTTTTAGTGACCTTGTTTTTACAATTTATACCTTTTCTCTTTTTGGAATTAAATTGCACATAATTAGTATATGAAAAAGAATAATTATTCTTTTTCATAAAATTGATCTGCTTCATTAATTTATCGTTTGTCCAATAATCATCATTATCTAAAAAAGCAATGAAATTACCTGAAGCCTTTTCAATAGCAAGGTTTCTCGCGACTGCAGCGCCTTGATTTTTTTGCAGTTGGATAGGGGCGAGAATTCTTTTATCATTATAAGAATTGATTATGTCTAAGCTATTGTCCGTTGAGTTATCATCACAAATTATTAATTCCCAGTCAGTATATGACTGATTTAGAACTGAATTAATACACTTGTTGATGTATTTAGCTCCATTATAATTGGGCGTTATAATAGAAACTAATGGATTATCTTTCATTTTTTAATGTTGTTTTTTTGATTGAGGTTGTTGAAATAATATTGTGTAATGAAGAATAAATAGTATTATCCCTTTATGCCTAAATAATACGCTTTCCATGGTAAGCAAAATTGAAAAACAAAGCCAAAAGAAAGTAATCCACATCAGTTTTTGTTTACTGTTATTCCAAATAATACATACTAAAAGCCAAATTAGTAGAATTACTCCTATATATCCCCAATCAATAAAGTTATTTATATATTGATTGTGTGTATTATAGGTCTGGGTTTTAAAAGGAAATTTATCTTCAAATTTATTATAATAAGTTTTTTTAATTTCTTTTTCAGCGACACCAGTACCATATATTAATCCTGAAGATTCTGAACATGCGGAAGAACCAAGGATGTAAATTTTAATGCGATTGTTAATCGAATAGTTTCTTTCAAGAACAATTTCTTTTTTTTTGTACCATTCGAAAACTTGAGAATATCTATTAAAAAAAAGTGTATCCCTATAAATATATGCTGTTGAGATTAAAAGAAATAGAGATATACTGAATATTCCTAAATATTTAAAATAACGTCTGTTTTTTATAGATGCAAATAATAAGAAAATAATGGAGCCAAAAAGTATTGAAATCACTGTAGCTCTGGATCCAATAATAAACAAATGAAACAAGGTGTAACCCAGAATAATCCATCTAGTCCTTTTATTAAAAAATTTATATTGAAGAATTAAGACTGAAGAGAGGAATGTGTAGGCACTTAAATAAATTGGGTTAAAATATTCCAAGCGTGTGTATCTTGTATACAGAAACCTATAATATTCTCTATTTTCAACCATTACATAAAGAGAATTGTTTTTTATCATGTCTATAATAGCCCAAATATCTAAAACAAAAAGTACTAGGAGATTCGTAATCACATAAAGTTTAAGTAGTCTACTTAAATTGAATGTACTTGTATTGAAATAATAGAACAATAACGGACTAACAAAAAAGGGAATCAATCGAATAAAATAATTATTGTCTGATTCCGGATTGGCATAAAATCCAACCACTCCAATTATGTAGTAACCTAGCATCAAAAGTGTCGGTGTTTTAGGTATTTCAGAAAGTGAAAAACTTTTTCGATTAATTATTACTATTGACAGGATAGATAGAATAAAGGAAACGAAAAATATAGAATTAATGTTTTCCTTTATATGTAAACTTATAAAAGCAGCCCCAGCTAAAATATAGGATACTTTTTCTAAAGTAATTTTTTTCAATGTTTTCTCAATTTAAGAAAAGGAATAATTAGAACAACAATAAAATTAAACAAAACTAACAGGATTCTTAGAGAACTGGAATATGAAATTTCGGCCATTCCAAGTAAAAAGAAGAGCATGAATAGATTCCACCATAGATACAATTTTCTTTGAGGCATGTTGTCTGTACCTTTTACTATAGGAAATATAAATATTAAGAAAATTATATAAGCAGTTAATGTAGCAACATATCCATACCGAACATGGATATCCCCTAAAAAAATGGTTGGCGCTGCCCCAATTGACTTTGTATTGGGGTATATTTTTTCATAGGTTTCTTGTTTGATTACCTTATATTCATAAATATCTCCTTTGTATAAATTTTTTCTTTCCATTGAAATTCTTGTAATAAACCCCGAACCTTGAGTTACAAAAAATCGTCTAGGAGGAGACTCCAATAAATACATGAAAGTTTCTTTGTTAAATTCTTTTCCTTTGGTTAAAGTGTAAACAACCAATAGTCCAGAAAGAGCAATAAAACTCACTAAAATATACTTAAAATTGAATTTTATACCCGAAAAAAGTAATGAAAAAATTACAAAAAAGGCAACTAAACCTTTGTGCCCACCAGATGTAAGAATGAAGGCAACTGTAAGTAATAATATAAATTTAGAAAGGTTGTTTTTAAGATATCTAACAAAGAAAAAATATCCTGAAGGAATAAATACCATAAAGAAGGAAGAAAATGTATAGAAAAGCTTTACGGAGTCAGATTGGTCAAATCTTTCGGGAAGACTTCCTGTTTGTATAAATTTTATAATAGGTAGCTCACTAATGTAAAATAATATATAGAATCCAACTAAAAAATACCAAAACAAATAATATATAAATACTAAATTTTTATTTCTATCACTGTAGTTTTTAAAAAAGCTATTAAAAATTGTTTTTTTAGAGTGAGCTAAAAAATAGGAAAAAATTAAGGTGCAGAAAAACACAAAAAACCCATATTTTTCAAAGGTAATAACATCTTCCCATTCAAAGCTTTTAGCATAAGAGGTAAAGCCAAGTTCGTAATAAATGGCAGGACCAATGAAAATTATTGAAATAAAGAAAAAATGCATTATGTAAGAACTTTTAAAAAGCTTTTTTTTCTTTATATATAATAAATTGAGTAAATAGATTAGAATTAAAATATAAATCATTTTGAGTTTCTTCTAATGATGAAAAATAATTTCATTGTTTAATATTTTATAATTAACCCTTATCAATAATGAATTTTACGATTAAGGGCTAAATTTTGCATTTATAATTCTTTCTCTAAATAAAAGAAAATTAAATACTCTTATTAGCTTTCATAACCAATAAAACAATTTCAAGAGCAATATAAAGAACTATATACGAAACCAAGGTTGCAAAAGCGGCACCAAATAATCCCCACTTTTGAATTAAAAAATAATTTAATGATAAATTAACTATTGCACTTGTTAATGATAAGAAAGCTATTAACATAGTTTTTTCAACAAAGAATAATCGATTGACTTTAAAGCGATACAAACCTTGAAAAAAATACCCAGATAACAAAGCAATGTAAATTGATTTATTTACGACATACTCTTCGCCAACATAGAAACGATAAATAAAAGGCATTATTAAAAATAATATTACTCCACCTAATAGTAGTGCAACTCCATAATATTTAAAAGTTTTATTAAATATTGGAATAAATATTGATTCATTTTTTGCCATATTTTTCATAAAATATGGAGTCCATGCCATTGCAAATGAGTTAATCATTAAGCTCATTACCATACAAAGTTGGTAAATCACAGAATATTTCCCTAGTTCTGAAACACCTATAAAATTGTTTATGAAATAACGATCAGCATAGTTTAAAATATTGGTAAAAAAAGTATGTAGAATTAGAGGAGAAGAATAGACAAGTATTTTGTAAATAATTTTTTTATCTATTTGAAATTTAATATACGGGTTTTTATTTAAAGAATAGAATACAAAAATAGCAGCAAAAAGAGAAGAAAAAATCAGAGAAAAAATTCTAGCACTATAATCTGAAAAAAAAAATAGTAAGGTGATGGTTAAAAGAATATCCAGCCCTGCTTTAGAAAGCCTCAGAAAGGCAAATTGTTTTAAGTTTTCCTCATTTCTTTTTAACATTAAAAAACCTTCAACAATCAAGGTTAAAAAAACATAAAGAATAATAAGTAGTATTAATAACTTTTTCCCTGGTGCTATTAACACTAAGTCCATAACATACAGCACTATTGTAGTTATTGTAAGAATGCCTCCTCCAAGAATAAATATGCATGAAAATAAAACAGATAGATATTTAGATTTGTTATCTACTGTAAAATATAATTTACTTATGGATTGTATAATACATAACCCTATTATTGGTGTTAAAAATATTGTTGAAGTTGAAAATAAATCAATAATGCCTATATCCTCGGAGGTTAAATTTTTAGTTAAAAGTGGGAGAATTATAAAGGGAGTTAAAGAGTTTATTAAGTTGATTATTGTATAGCTACTAAAGTTTACAAGTAAAGATTTATTCCCTATTCCCATTTATAAATTAATTTTTCAACTAAATAAGTAATTCAAAAATAGAGTTATTTAAGCTAACGATGGAATTTACAAGGGTACAATCTAATTAGGAACATCTATTTGTTATGTTCTTTTTTTATTTTGGTATTGAGTATAGGCCTCATGCGTGGAGTGCAAGTTCATCTAAAAAGATTAAATCAATACAATATATGATAAAAAAATAAGAGTATTTTAGCGATTGAATATATTGTGATATTATGAAATCAGCTATTATAATTGGAGGAAGCGGCTATATTGGTAGTTTTTTATTGAGAGAACTTTTATCCCTCGGAGAGTTTAAACACTATTTAGTTTATGATATAAACCCTTTGAAAGGTTTTGATGATGAATTATCAGAAGGAAGAATTTTTTTTAGAAAGGCTGATGTAAGATTTAAATTAGCACTACCAGATGTTGATGTTGATGGGAAAAAATCATGGATATTTAATTTTGCAGCTGTACATCGAGAACCCGGACATGAGTATAAGGAATATTTTGACACCAATATACCTGGCGCCAAAAATGTGAATGATTTGGCAAGAAAAACAGGGATTAAAAATATTTTTTTTACCAGTAGTATTGCTCCATATGGAAAGTCTCTCAGCAAAAGGACCGAGGAATCAAATTTATATCCTGAAACTGCATATGGAATATCTAAGGCACTGGCTGAAAAAATTCATAAAGAATGGTTATATGAAGATAATTCTCGAAGGTTAATTATCGTTAGACCAAGTGTTATATTTGGACCAAAGGATCCAGGGAATGTATATAGAATGATAAAATCTTTAAAAAAAGGGACATTTGTTTTACCTAACGGAGGCAATGTTATAAAGGCTTATGGATATGTATATGGTCTTATAGATAGTGTGCTTTTTACTATGGATAAAAGGGATAAATTAATAGTGTATAATTATGCCGAAAACCCTTTAGTACCATTAAACGAAATGACTAGAATAGTTAAGAGCAAGTTTGGATATAATAGGCCAACACTTCGGCTTTCAACTAAAATCTTAGCCGTTATTGCTTTTTTTGTACAAGTTATATCAAAAGTATTGAGAAAAGAAACATCCATCCATCCTGTAAGGGTCAGAAAAGCGGGTTTTCCAACAAATATTGAGCCCAAATATTTAGCAGATGAAAATTTTGAGTTTAAGTTTTCATTTAAAAAAGCATTAGATCATTGGGAATCTTTATCTCCTGAAGATTTTATATAAGATTTTGAAGTTTATAAAATTAACATCCCAATAAAATATGGAAATAATGTCTTTTAAAAAAAGTATCTTTGAAGACGTTTAATTAATGCTATTTAGTGTTTTTAGGTCAGCATAGATATTCTAGTTTGTTAAACCCCATATCATATTTTATTGATTTGTTGGTCTTATATTTGTTTGCTCATTTTTTACCAATAAATTTCCAAACTCCTTTTATATTTTATTGTTATTTATCAATTTCTTGGGTAGTGTTATCATTTAAAAATGGTTTTTATGAAGTTTATAGATATTCTAAGGTCACGCATATTTTAAAAAAACTGTTTACTCAGTTTGCTCTTTTTTTCTTGATATTATACGCATATATAGGGTTTTTTAAACAACCAGAAGTTAGCAGATTAGGAATTGCCCAATATTTTAGCCTTGTTTTTGTTACTATTTCTCTTTTAAAATTCATTAGTCATTTTGCTTTACTTAAATATAGGAAACAGGTTAAGGGAAATATTAGAAAAGTAGTAGTAGTTGGTGAGAATAAAAAAATGAATCAATTGAAAAGTGTTTTTAATGAGAGAACTGAATATGGTTTTCAGTTTTTGAGACAATTTGACCCTAAACAGTTGGATTTTGATTTGGAGCAATGTTTTAGATTCATTGTTAATGAAAGAGTTGATGAAATATACTGTTCGGTTTCCGAATTAACAAATAAGCAATTAGCTAAGTTTATAAGCTTTTCTGATAACAACCTTAAAACACTGAAGTTTTTACCAGACAATAAAAATATTTTTGCTAAAAAGTTAAAATTTGAATATTATGATTATTTGCCAATTTTATCTTTAAGAGACATTCCATTGCATAATTCAATAAATGCTTTTTTAAAAAGGTCTTTTGATATTATTTTTTCATTTATTATAATTTTTGGTTTGTTAATTTGGATTGGCCCTATTTTGGCTTTGTTAATTACCTTAGAATCAAAAGGACCTGTGTTTTTTATTCAGAAAAGAACTGGTTTTGATAATAAAGAGTTTTATTGTTTAAAATTTAGATCAATGGGAATTAATAAGTATTCAGACAATATTCAGGCTGAAAAAAATGATATGAGAGTTACTAAAATTGGCAAGTTTATTAGAAGAACCAGTATTGATGAACTCCCACAATTTTATAATGTACTTTTCGGAAATATGTCAGTTGTTGGACCCAGGCCACATATGCTAAAGCATACGGATGAATACGCTAGTAAAGTAGATAAGTATATGTTGCGTCATTTTGTTAAGCCTGGTATTACCGGTTTGGCTCAGGTAAAAGGGTATCGTGGAGAAATAGAAAAAGATAGTGATATTCAAAACAGAATTAAATTTGATATATTCTATGTGGAAAACTGGTCTTTTCTTTTAGATATTAAAATCATAATTCAAACAATTGTAAATGCTATTTCTGGAGAGGAGAAGGCATATTAAATTTGTTTTTTTTCTTTTGCCCCTATTTATTGGTTTTTTAACCTGAAAGATTTGTCCTGACCAGTATTCCGATATATTTTCGCTCAAGTTTCCCAAAACAGTATAATATTAAAAAACAAGTATGAAAAGAATACTTATAACTGGCGCCGCTGGTTTTTTAGGATCACACTTATGTGATCGCTTTGTTAATGAAGGTTTTCATGTAATAGGAATGGATAACCTAATTACTGGTGATTTAAAAAATATAGAGCATTTGTTTAAATTAGAACAATTCGAATTTTATAATCACGATGTAACCAAGTTTGTTCATGTGCCTGGTGAATTGGATTATATTTTACATTTTGCTTCTCCAGCCAGTCCGATAGATTATTTAAAAATACCTATTCAAACATTAAAGGTTGGTGCTTTGGGAACGCATAACTTGCTTGGATTGGCAAAAGAAAAAGGGGCACGCGTTTTAATAGCTTCAACATCCGAAATTTATGGTGATCCATTAGTACATCCACAAACAGAGGAATATTACGGAAATGTTAATACAATTGGCCCTCGCGGGGTATATGATGAGGCTAAACGTTTCCAAGAGTCTATTACAATGGCTTATCATCGTTTTCATGGCGTTGAAACCAGAATCGTTCGTATTTTTAATACTTATGGCCCCAGAATGCGTTTAAATGATGGTCGTGTAATACCAGCCTTTATGGGACAAGCACTTAGAGGGGAAGATTTAACTGTTTTTGGAGATGGTTCTCAAACTAGGTCATTTTGTTATGTAGATGACGAAATTGAAGGTATTTACAGATTATTAATGAGTGATTATTCAGATCCCGTAAATATTGGTAACCCTCATGAAATTACGATTAAAGATTTTGCAGAGGAAATTATAAACTTAACAGGAACGGATCAAAAAGTAATTTATAAAGATTTACCCCAAGATGATCCTATGCAAAGGCAACCAGATATTTCTAAAGCTAAAGAAATTTTAGGATGGGAGCCAAAAGTTGGCAGAGCAGAGGGTATGAAACGAACTTTTGAGTACTTTAAAACGTTATCCAAAGAAGAGCTGGAAAGAACAGAGCATAGAGATTTTTCTGATATAAATAAAAAATAATAATTAATTATAAAGGGAATAATATTGCTTCTTTTTTATGAAGAAAGTTAATGTTATTCCCTTCTCTTCATGTATTTTTGCCGAAAGCTTAAAACATGAATATTCTTATCCTTGGTTCAGGTGGTCGTGAACATACAATTGCTTGGAAATTAAATCAAAGCCAAAAACTTAGTAAATTATTTGTTGCACCAGGAAATGCAGGAACTGCTGCAATAGCTAGAAATATACCTATCGGTGTTAATGATTTTGAGGGTATTAAAAAGGCGATACTTTCAGAAGGTATTAATATGGTTGTTGTTGGGCCAGAAGATCCATTGGTGAACGGGGTTCATGATTTTTTTCTTAGTGATGATTTACTAAAAAATATACCAGTTATTGGCCCGGAGAAAGCAGCGGCTACATTAGAAGGCAGTAAAGAATTTGCTAAAGAGTTTATGTTTAAGCATAATATTCCAACTGCGAAATATGAAAGTTTTACATCTAACGATTTAGAAAAGGGATATTCTTTTTTGGAAAAACTTAATCCTCCTTATGTTTTAAAGGCAGATGGTTTAGCAGCTGGAAAAGGAGTCTTAATATTAAATGATTTAGAGGAAGCAAAAACCGAGTTAAAAGCTATGCTCGTGGATGCTAAATTTGGTAATGCCAGTGCAACCGTTGTAATAGAGGAATTTTTAGACGGTATTGAATTAAGCTGTTTTGTGCTTACCGATGGTGAAAATTACAAAATATTGCCAACTGCAAAAGACTACAAAAGAATAGGGGAAGGAGATACTGGTCTCAATACAGGTGGTATGGGAGCCATTTCTCCTGTTCCATTTGCAGATGATGTGTTAATGGATAAGATTGAACATCGAATTGTTAAACCAACCGTAAATGGCCTTAAAATGGATAACTTACCATATAAAGGATTTATTTTTATTGGTTTGATTATGGTTAATAATGAGCCTCTTGTCATTGAATATAATGTTCGAATGGGGGATCCAGAAACTGAGGTTGTTTTACCTCGTATTAAAAACGATTTAGTTGAGGTATTTGAGGCTGTTGCAAACCAAACTCTGGATGAAATAGATTTGGATGTAGATGAAAGAACGGCAGTAACTGTTATGACAGTGTCTGGAGGCTACCCAGAAGCATATGAAAAAGGGAAACAAATTACTGGATACGATGATATAGATTCATCAATAGTATTTCATGCTGGAACGCAATTTAAAGATGATAAAGTTGTAACAAGTGGAGGAAGAGTAATTGCAATTACATCTTATGGAGATAACTTTAAAGAAGCACTAAAAGTATCTTATCAAAATATAAATAAATTACATTTTGATAAGATGAATTATAGAAAAGATATTGGATTTGACTTATAAATATGAGTGTGAAGTACTACTCTTGTCTTCTTCACCAGCATCATTATATTTTTTTAACTCAATCATCCAGTATACAAAAGCTATAAATCCTATAATTACAAAAATCCAATTTACAGAATTTGCTAACCACCAGTTTTGCAAAAATCTGAAAAAGTCTAATGGTAAAAAAAGCCCATCAACAAATAAATCCTGTATACTTTCAAAAAATGCCTTCATGTTATATTAGTATATTTACGAGGCAAAAATATAAAAACCTAAGATGATATCAAGCATTTTTGGGAAAACAAAACCAATAAACTACATTATCGTAGTTACTTTTCTGTTCTTTTTTTACTGGATTGTACAGTATAAGTTGTTTGATTTAACATTATCTACGGAAGGAATTATACTAAAACTAGTTGTTTCAATAACCCTATTATTTAGTATTTTCATTATTGATTTTATTGTAAAAAGAAACAAATTAACAAGTGCGAATTCATTTTCGGTTTTATTTTATGGTCTTTTAATTGTTTGTTTTTGGGAGACGTTAAGTGGAAAAAATGTGGTGTTGTGCAGTTTTTTTTTACTCCTAGCAACAAGGCGTCTTTTAAGCGTTAAGTCATTAAAGAATATTAAGAATAAAATTTTTGACGCTACTTTATGGATATTAGTAGCCTCTCTGTTTTTTGATTGGGCAATAGTTTATGTTCTTCTAGTTTTTGCAGCAATTTATATTTATGAACCTAAGAATATTAGAAACTGGATGGTTCCTTTTTCGGCTGTTTTTTGTTTTTCAATTGTTTTATATATCATTTTATTCCTCGGAAATCAAGTTAGTTTTTTAGAGGTACATTATCAGTTTAATATAACTTCATTTTCAACTATTTTTTCCAGTTGGGGAGATAGTAGTAAGCTAGTTGTTTATATCATGCTGAACAGTTTATTGGGCTTCTGGAGTTTTTTAACCTTAGGTAAGTCAGGAGTTGGAAAAATAACTACCATACGTTTGCTAATGTTATCTTTTATTCTGGGCTTAGTGTTACATGTACTATCTTCTAATGATAATGAGTTTCCACTTATGGTCAGTTTTTTTGCGTCATCAGTTTTAATTACTAATTATGTGGAAACCATAGAAAAACCTAACATAAAGGAGATTGTTCTAATGTTAAGTGTTTTTATTCCTTTTTTAGTGTTTATTACAAGCTTAATTCTTCAATAAATAGGGGTATATTTGTTGTAAAATTTATTGCAGATGTTTAGTGATTTAGCACTTAGAATCTTTGAAGAAAGTATTACAAAATACCATGTTGAAGACGATGTAAATCAATCTTTCGAGAACCCTTATCCTAAGGATGACGTAGCGCATTTACTGTATAGAAAAAACTGGATTGATACTGTTCAGTGGCATTACGAGGACATTATTAGAGATCCAGAAATTAATCCAGTTGATGCTTTGGTGTTAAAACGTAAAATCGATGGCAGTAATCAAGATAGAACGGATTTAGTGGAGTATATAGATAGCTATTTTCTCAATAAATATAAAAACGTATCTAAAACCTCAACAGCAACAATAAATACGGAAAGTCCGGCATGGGCAATAGATCGTTTATCTATTTTGGCTTTGAAAATATACCATATGGATGAAGAAGCCAATCGCAAGGACGCTTCTGAAGAACATTTAAAAAAATGTAGTGAAAAACTGAATATACTTTTAGAACAAAGAACCGATTTATCAATTGCTATTGACCAGTTACTTACAGATATTGAAAACGGGAATAAGTTTATGAAGGTATATAAACAAATGAAAATGTATAATGATGATGAACTTAATCCTGTTTTAAGAGCTCAGAAATAGTTAAAATTTTTAGTTGTGAAATCCCATAAGCATATACTCGTAATTAGATTATCAGCAATGGGAGATGTAGCAATGACTGTTCCTGTTTTATCTTCATTTACACAACAATATCCAGATGTAAAAATTACCGTTTTAACTCGAGCTTTTTATGCACCTATGTTTTCTCAATTAAAGAATGTCACCGTTTTTGAGGTGGATGTTAAAGGAAAGCATAAAGGAGTTTTAGGTATTCGAAAATTATATTTAGACCTTAAACCTTTAAAAATTAGCGCTATTGCAGATTTGCATAACGTGCTTAGAAGTAATATTTTAAAATTTTTCTTTGGCTTTAGTGGAGTTCCATTTCTTCAAATTGATAAGGGAAGGAATGAAAAAAAAGCATTGACGGCTCCAGTTAACAAAAAGTTTGAAGCTTTGAAAACTAG
This sequence comes from uncultured Maribacter sp., assembly GCA_947493885.1. Taxonomy (GTDB): domain Bacteria; phylum Bacteroidota; class Bacteroidia; order Flavobacteriales; family Flavobacteriaceae; genus Maribacter_B. The sequence continues at coordinate 32,200 of CANLTE010000008.1, read as the reverse complement.
TTTTGAGCGTTATGCAGATGTGTTCAGAGCGTTAGGTTATCCTATTGACTTGTCAAACGTGAGTTTACCTAAAAGAGAGCCACTTACAAATAAAGTAGTGGACTTGGTAGGTTCAGATATAAAAAAATGGATTGGTATTGCACCATTTGCCGCATTTAAGGGCAAAATGTATCCTATTGGTTTGATGAAGGAAGTAATACAACTTTTAAGTACTAGTAGTGCATTCAAGATATTGCTTTTTGGCGGAGGGGAAACTGAAAAACAACAGCTTGTTGCTTTTCAAGAAGAATATAGTAACTGTATAAATATTGCTGGGCAATTGTCATTTGCCGAAGAACTTTCTTTAATTTCTAATTTAGATTGTATGGTTGCTATGGACAGCGGAAATGCCCATTTGGCAGCTATGTATGGAATAAATACTATTACATTATGGGGGGTAACGCATCCTTACGCAGGTTTTTACCCTTTTGGTCAAAATCCTGAAAACGCTTTGTTGTCAGACAGAAATCAATATCCTTTAATACCAACCTCCATTTATGGTAACAAATTTCCGGAGGGATATGAGTTTGTTATGAAAACCATACAACCTCAAAGCGTTTATCAGAAAATAGTTAACGTATTATCTTAATCGTTTTAATCAAGGTTTAAACGTTTTCCTTTTTAGCCTCAATAGCTTTAAAGTACACTTTAATTTGGTGCATAAAACGATATTTTAAAGCACTTGGAGCTGTTTCAACCATCATAGTACGTATACCTAAAAAGCTGCTTATTAAAAATACGGCTACCGCTTCACTATCAGTATGCCTGTCAATATAACCATTGAATTTTCCTCTTTGTAGCGTGGAAACAAGGTTTACTTCCCATATTTTTAAAACATCATTTAAATGCTTCATAATTTTAGGGTTTCTTCCGTTAAATTCTGAGATGAAGTTTCCTAATATAAATCCAAAATCCATTTCGTTGTGAACCGCAGTTTCCAAAGCTTCCTCAAAACAATTGGATATAAGCTCAAATGGATTTTCGTGACCTTCAATAGGCTCTATTAAAAGACTGTACACTTTTCTAGCTAAGAGGTTTTGAACAATTTCAATAAAGAAATCTTCTTTAGATGAAAAGTGATAATAGAAAGCACCTTTAGAAAGTGATAGTTCTTTTAAAATGTCATCAATACTAGTATTATAATATCCTTTTGTATAGAATAATTCCAGTCCAGTTTTTTGCATGTTTTGCATGGTAGCCATGCGCTTAAGATTCTTGTTCATAACGATTTGGGTTTTACGTTAATTAGACCATTGGGTCTATAACAAAGAACCTGCGATTGCTATAACTGGTGAACAATAAATGATAAACTGTACATAAAAAACGGTTAACCGACATAAATCGGGTGAAATACTCTTTTTTTTCAAATAGTAACAAACTAGGTAGTCGGTTTACATGTTGAATTTTCACGATTAAAAACAATCTAATGTAAACTTAAGATTACTTTTAACTTACTAAAAACTTACTTTTATGCGACTGTTCCTTGGCAACTACTTCCTGCTCCGGCAGTACACCCGTAACAATGTTGCGATATAATGATGTTTCTATCATTCAGTATATCTTCATTATAATCTTTTATGTGTTTTATTTTACTGGCCACTTTCAAGCCGAGCATTTGGTTAAAGTCACAATCATATAACCAGCCATCCCAACTAATAGATATGGTATTGGTGCACATTACGTTAGCAACTGCAGCTGGATTATATGCTTCTACAAGTGCGTACATATAATCTTCGTAATTTTCAGAAGCTATTAAGTAGTCTAAAAAACGAGATATTGGAAGGTTTGTTATTGCAAAAAGATTATGAAATTGAATATTAAAATCCTCTAATAACGCTTTTTTAAAATCTTTTTCCATTGCCATTTGGTCTCCAGGTAAAAATGCACCGGAAGGATTGTAAACCAAATCTAACCGTAAATTACTATCTGGCATACCGTAACCTACTGCATTAAGTTCTTGAAGTGCCTTTATGGACTTATCAAAAACACCATCTCCCCGTTGCTTATCTGTTTTCCCTCTGGTGTAATGTGGCATTGAAGATATTACGTGGACATTATGCTTTTTGAAGAACTCCGGTAAATCAAAGTACTTTTTATTTGCTCGAATAATAGTTAGGTTAGATCGTACTATAAAGTCTTTAATACCAGCCTTAGAAGCTTCTTCAACAAACCATCTAAAATTTGGATTCATTTCAGGGGCTCCACCAGTTAAATCTAGAGTATGTGCTCCAGTTGTTTTAATAATTTCTAAACATTGATACATGGTTTCTTTTGTCATGATTTCCTTTCTGTCAGGACCGGCATCTACATGACAATGCTCACAAACCTGATTACACATGTAACCAACATTTATTTGTAGTATTTCCAGTTTTTTAGGGCGAAGCGGAAAATGACCTATTTCGGAAATTTTATCTTTGAAGTACGGAAGCTCGCCATCCGCAAAAATACCTCCATCAAGAATTTCTAACTGCTTATTAGTTTGCGCAAGTTCGTCTTGCCTTGCTTTTAATGATTTTGTCGCCATTTTACTTTTATCTTCTTTGTTTTTGATATCAAGAATTCTTTTATAACATAAGCCGTTTGATAACTATGTCTATAGGCATAGTTACATGCTTAACTTGTCATATTTGTTCATCATTTGAACACCGTGTACTAGCGTAGCTCCACTTTCAATCGCGGCTCCTGCATGTACAGCTTCCATCATTTCTTCTTTGGTGATACCCTTTTGAAGTCCATCTTTGGTATAAGCGTCTATGCAATAGGGGCATTTAACAACATGTGCTACGGCAAGAGCTATTAGTGATTTTTCTCTGGCACTTAGAGCACCTTCTTCAAAGACTTTTCCGTAGTATTCAAAAAACTTGTTTCCAAGCTCTTCGCTCCATTCAGTTATTTTTCCAAATTTTCTTAAATCGGCTGCGTCGTAATAGTTGTTCGCCATTATATTTATTTTAATAGTAGTTGATTAATATGTTTCACATAGGATTGAATTCTCAAATCCAAGTGTTATGATTTTGTTCTAAATTTTGATGATAGACTAGTGTCTCAAGTCAGGAAATTTTATAATAAAGGAGACCCTTTATTAAAAGAAGAAGGTAAAAATGTTTTTTTAATACCAAAAAGTATATTCCGGAGCAATGTTTTAGCAAATAAGCGAAGGATTTCGACAATTTCTAATCGTATACGATTAGAAATTTTTCGAAACAAATTCAGCATAAACCTTAAATCATCAATAGAATCTACATCTCTGAGCGTTTTTAATTTAAACGTTGATAAGGAATTTGCAACAAGCCATTCTGTAATTTCCGATGTAATTTTTGATGTGCACCAAGAAAAATTGTTAAAAACATTAGCTTTGAAATTGCATTTATTGATGCCTAAAAGGTAAAATCCACCATCGGCAGATGGTCCTAAAACTGTTTTGTTGTCTTTTAATTTTTCAGATGCATTTAAAATTTGAAAAGTTTTAAGTTCAGGAGTATCATTTCCAATAGCAATAACATTGTCATACCCTAAATTGAAAACATCTTGGATGGCATTTGTAAATTTTTCTCCAAAGGAAAATCCACGCTGTCTAATTTCTGAAAAGGTATAATAAGGTAGTCCTGTTTTTTCAACTTTTTTAATGATGTTTTTTGAAAGCTCTTCGAAAAAAAAATTACTTTTAGGAATAGATTTTTGCCTTGCATCTTCATGAGCAGAATTTGCAAAAATTAAAACAGCGGTTCTATGTTTTTTATCAGTAATCAAAAAAAGTTTCTATAAGGTAAATTTACACTTTTTAAGTGCTAAGTTTTTTGTCGTGTAATTTTTAGGTGAATTACAGATAATTTGCTTAAAAATTAAGCAATCCAACTATATGGTTGGTTAATAGGTTTTAAAAAAAGTTATTTGAGAGGAAAGTACCATTAAATAGAGGTATTAATGGTTGAAATGTGGCACTCATGAATATTTTAAAGGAAGAATAAAGAATTAAAAACTAACCAGTTTGTTAAATCGATCTAAATTTGAAGGTTGAAGAATGCAAATACATAGCTATAATGAACTTACAAACACTACAGACTAAGAAAATTGGATTAATATTATCTGGTGGAGGTGTTCGTGGAATGGCACATATTGGTTTAATCAAGGCGCTAAAGGAGTTTAATGTTAATGTTGATGTGGTTGGAGGATCAAGCGTTGGAGCGTTAGTTGCGGGTTTGTATGCCAATGGAAAATCTACTGATGACATGCTTCATTTTTTTGAAGACACTCCTATTTTTAAATATAGTTTTTTTACCATTAATAAAGCAGGGTTTTTGGATACCGTAAAATATATAGAGCTTTTTAAGACATATTTTCCTGATGATAGTTTTAAAGGGCTACAGAAGAAGCTTTTTGTAGTGGCTACTAATTTAGAGTTAGGTGAAGAAAAAGTGTTCTCTAGTGGCGAACTTATACGCCCTTTGTTGGCTTCGGCTGCTTTACCTCCTGTATTTAGCCCTGTTGAAATAGATGGGTTTTTATATGCCGATGGTGGAATTATGAATAATTTTCCGAAGGAATATGTAGATCCGCTTGTGAATTTTACTATTGGTAGTAATGTTTCTATTGTTGGTGAAATCGAAAAAAGAGATGTAAAAAACCCAATACAAATGGCTGCGCGTGTAACCGGTCTAATGATATACGCTTCGAGTAAAAGGAAGGTTCAGGAATGCGATTTAGTAATTTCTCCTAAAGCACTTGAAAGTATAGGTCTTTTAGATAAAAAGGGTATTAAAAACGCATACGAAATAGGTTATTCTGAGACTATGAAAAGTTTAGAAAACCTTTTTAAACTAAGCTAAACATCGTCAAAATCTATTTTTAAAGTTGGTGTTGTGGCATGTGCTTGACAGGCTAGTATGTAACCGTCTTCGATTTCTCCATCAGTTAAAATCTGGTTTTTCACCATTTCTACTTTTCCTTCAGTTACTTTGGCTATACAACTACTACAAACACCTCCTTGACAAGAATAAGGAGCATCAATATCTTCTTTAATAAGAGCATCTAGCACTATAGTAGATTTGTCTATTTCCAATGAAAACTCTTCATCATCAACAGTTACAGTTAATTGTGTAGTGCCATCGGCAGATACAGGCAATTCATCTTTAATTTCGGTTGAGGTAAAAAGTTCAAAATGAATTTTATCTTTTGAAATTTCGTTTTCAGCTAAGGTAGCTTCCACATTACGAATCATTGCCTCAGGACCACATAAATAAAAGGCATCAAAGTCAATATCTTTATGCTTGTTTTTCAACACATAGTTTACTGTAGAAGTGTCTATCCTGCCAAATAACGAATTATCTTCACGAGTTTGACTGTTTGTAAAATACACAAAAAACCTATTGGTATATTCAAGCTCTAGTTTAACCAGATCGGTATAAAACATAGCCTCTTTGAGAGATTTATTACCGTAAACCAAAACAAAAGTGTTTTTAACATTTGCAGACAAAACGCTTTTGGCAATGCTTAAAATTGGAGTAATACCACTTCCGGCTGCAAAAGCAACTATGTTTTCTGGCTTGTTGGCTCCTGCATATGTAAACCTTCCTTCGGGAGGCATAACTTCTAAAACGTCTCCTACTGAAATTTTGCTATTTGCGTAATCGGAAAAACCTTCTTTACCTACTTTTTTTACTCCAATAGTAAATGATTCAGCGTTAGGGGTAGAGCTTATTGAATATGCTCTTCTAAATTCTTTGCCTTTAACTTCCTTTTTAATTGTGATATACTGCCCCGGAAGAAAAGTAAAAGTTTCTGATAATTCTGAAGGAATAGAAAAAGTTATAGCGACAGAACTGGAAGTTAATTGACTTACATGCTTTACCGCTAGTGGATGAAAATTGGCCATAGTATTATATTAAGTCTCTAAAAAAGAGAGTGCAAAATTACGTAAAGCTGGCATTGTACTAAAGAAGATTACAAAAAATATATACCTAAGTTTTTTATGCATAGGAAAATTATGTATATATTTGAATTGATAGAAGTATGAGTATGGGAAATTCTAAATTATATAAAGGCAGTTTAAATACCATTATTCTTAAGTTACTGGACGAGCGGGGGAAAATGTATGGTTATGAAATAACCCAAAAGGTAAAGGAACTCACAAAAGGTGAGTTGAACATTACTGAAGGAGCTTTATATCCTGCACTTCATAAACTAGAAGCAGAGGGTTTGTTAGATGTAGAGATAGCTAAGGTGGATAATCGTTTGCGAAAGTATTATAAGCTAACCGAGGCAGGTGAGAAAGAAACAGTTAATCGTTTGCAAGAATTAGAGGAGTTTATTCGTAGCATGCAAAACTTAGTAAACCCTAATTGGAGTATTGAGTAAACTAAAATTAGATGAGTTTAACAAAGGAGCAAATTCAAGATATTGAACTTTATTTAGAACAGAAAAAGCTATTTGTTTTAGATGTAAAAATTGAAGTATTAGATCATTTTGCAAATGGTATAGAGCAGTCTATGAAGGTGGAAAAGATAGGGTTTTTAGACGCTTTTGAGATAGAACGAATAAAATGGGAAAACGATTTTAACATATATACAAGTTTTTTGTTTACCCATAATGAGCTCCCTAAGATTGTTGCAAAAAAATGGAAAAAAGAAGAAAAGAAAATTTTAGTTAACTCATTATTTTTTACCGGATTGGTAACATTTTTAGTTGTTTTATTTAAGACATCTTTAGAAACCAAAATGGATGTTTCTTTTTTAAACAAAATAATAGGGTATGGTTACTTTATTTACTTAGTATTTATTGCCATTCTAAATTTTAAAATAACTAATACGGGAAAGTCAACAACCTATAGAAACCTGTTTAAAATAAACTTTTCAGGTGTTTTTATATGGTTCTTTGTGTTTAATCCACTATGGCTAAATACGTTTCAAGTTGAAAGCAATGGAAATGTTTTAAGTTATGGGGTTTTTATGTCAGCATTTGTCTTTTGTTTTTCTTTTAGTTTTTTAATATTATATAAAAAACACAAACATGTTATAAAATCATTGACAGCAAGAAGCCTATAAAAAAGGAATTATTACTAAACACTAATTACAAAAAATTAATAATTTGTCCGTAAGATTAATTTTTGTTTCGTCATAGACTTAGTTATTAATATTTAAAACAAAATTGAAATGAAAGATTTTATGATGATTTTTATTGGAGCAGACTATCAAGAGTTAGGGTTGTCTCCAGAACAATTACAAGAGCGTATGGGAAAATGGTTTGCCTGGAATGATAAAATGGAGGGGCAAGGTATTCTTAAAGGAGGAAATGCTTTAGTGCCTGTGGTAAAACATGTTTCTGGGCCAAACAGAACAATTACTGATGGCTCTTTAGTTGAGGGTAAAGAACTGGTTGGAGGCTATTATATTGTTTCAGCTGAAAATGCAGATGCAGTTGTTGAAATTGCTCAAGATTATCCAGATTATGATTTAGGAGGAACCGTTGAAATACGTGAAGTAATGGTATTTGACAAATAATGGAAAATAAAATTGTCGACCATCTTTTCAGACATCAATACGGAAAGATGGTCGCTATTTTGGTTCGTTTTTTTGGATTTTCCAATATCGAAACTATTGAAGATGCCGTTCAAGATACTTTTGTAAAAGCTACATTGCAATGGCGAAACGAAATTCCTAAAAACCCAGAGGCATGGCTAGTAAAAGTTGCCAAAAACAGAACCATTGATTTACTTAGAAGCATTAAGGCAGAAAAAAATCGCTTTAATAAAATATCTTCTGGAGCAAGTGCAATAGTAATAAATGAACTATTTCTAGACCACGAAATTGAAGATAGTCAGTTACGAATGATATTTGTTGCTTGTCATCCCAGTTTAAAACCTAAAGAACAAATTGCTTTTGCTTTAAAAACAATTTCCGGATTTAGCCTTAAAGAAATTTCTGCTGCACTACTTACTAAAGAAGAAACTATTCAAAAGAGATTAAGTAGGGCAAAAAAAACAATAGTTAAAAATGATATTCAATTTGATTATCCACCGGCGGTAGATGTTGAAAAAAGGCTAGATAGGGTAATGGAAGTATTGTACTTAACTTTTAATGAAGGTTTCCATTCTACCAATAAAACAAAATTAATCAGAGAAGATTTGTGTGGTGAGGCTATACGCTTGGTGAAACTACTATTAAAAAAAGAGAAATTTAGGAGTGGTAAGTTGTACGCACTGTTTGCCTTAATGTGTTTTCATTCTTCTCGCTTAAGCAGTAAGATTAATTATAAAAACGAAATAGTAACTATAAATGACCAGGATAGAAGTAAATGGTATTTTCCTTTGATTAAAATAGGAAACGATGCTATGAATAAAACTATGGAATATGATGATATGTCTTGCTATCATTACGAAGCTGCTATTGCAGTGGAACATTTGAAAGCTAGAACCTTTGAAAATACTAATTGGAATAAAATATTGGGATGGTATAATAAATTATACGATTTGCAACCAGGAGTATTTACCTATTTAAATATTGCTATCGTGAATTTACAACTAAATAAGCTTGATGTTGTAAAAGAAATGCTAGATACCATTGTGGTGTCTGACTTAGAACAAAGATCATATTTGTATTATGGGTGTTATGCCGATTATTTTTTCAAAAGAAAAGAAATTAAAAAGGCAATTTCATATTTGGATAAAGCCATAAATAATGCTTCCAATAATTTAGAAAAAGAATATTTAATTAAGCGAAAAAAAGAGCTATTGGCTGTTTAATTTTATTTTAAGTGTAACAAATTAAATTTAAAGACTACTAATGGTTCGATTTAATTCACCAGCCAATGTTTAGATATTTTATATACCTTCAATGGAAGTCTTTTTTTAGATCCGCAAATTTGAGCAAAGGACTAGCTTTAAAAATCGTTATGATTTTTTTTGCTATCTACATGCTAGTCTCTTTTACTTTTTTGGGAATTGGCCTTTTTTTTATGTTAGAAAAGTTTTTCCCCGACGCTGATCCAATGGTAATTTTGAGTCAGTACCTTGTATATTGGATTATCATAGAGCTTTTGGCCAGGTATTTCATGCAGAAATTACCGGTGATGGATGTAAAACCTATGTTATTACTTCCTGTTAAAAAAAGTACAATAACACATTACATTTTAGGCAAATCAGGTTTTTCATTTTTTAATTTGCTGTCCATGGTAATTTTTATACCATTTGGTATGGTTCTTATTGCTCACGACTACCCCGTGGCAAATGTTTTAATTTGGTTACTTTCAATACTAGGTATTGTAATGTCTATTAATTATATAAATTTTATAATTAATAAGAGCGATAAAATATTCTTTGGCTTACTTCTTTCGCTTCTTGGTATATACGGTTTGGAGTATTTTAATATTTTTTCGGTTACTCAGTATTTGGGTCAAATGTTTTACACATTATATGCTAATCCAGTTTTAACTGTTGTACCAATTGCTCTAGCATTAATAACTTATTTTCTGAATTATAAGTTTTTAAGGAGTAGAATTTTTTTAGATGCATCATTAAAGAAGGAAGTAAAAACAGTAGAAGCATCAGATTTATCATGGACCAAACGCTTTGGATCAATTGCTCCTTTTCTTCAATTAGACTTAAAACTTCTTTGGAGAAATAAAAGAACAAAAACTCAAGTGTTTATGTCACTTGCAATGATATTTTATGGTCTCATTTTTTACAAGATGGATGATTTTGGACCAACCTCACCCATGATGGTTTTTGTCGGAATTTTCATTACAGGAATTTTTCTAACCAATTTTGGGCAATTTATACCAGCCTGGGATAGTGCATATTATAGCATGATGATGTCACAAAATATTCCACTAAAAAAGTATTTAGAATCTAAGTCGGGTTTAATTTCAGTAAGTGTTGTTGTAATGTTTTTATTGTCAGTGCCATATGTATATTTTGGTTGGCAAGCATTAGCAATTAATTTTAGTTGCGCATTGTATAATCTTGGAGTAAATGTTCCGCTAATTTTGTTTTTTGGGTCATTTAATAAAAAACGAATAGACTTAGATAAAAGCGCTTTTGGAAATATGCAAGGAGCTGGTGCTGCACAGTTTTTAATTATGCTGCCCATAATTGTTCTGCCTTTATTGCTCTACATTGGATTTAAGTATTTAGTCTCGTTTGAGGTGGCGCTTATGGTAATAGGTGGGGTAGGCATTATAACTTTTGCCTTTAGAAATATGCTTTTAAATTATGTTACTAAAGCATATCGAAAAAAGAAATATGGAATGATATCAGGATTTAAAGAAACAAATAGCTAAAAGTATGATAGTTGCAAAAAATTTAACCAAACAATATGGTGGCAAACAAGTTTTAAATATTGAAAACTTAGAAATTCCAAAGGGACAAAGTTTTGGGCTTGTTGGTAATAATGGAGCAGGAAAAACAACATTTTTTAGTCTACTTTTAGATTTAATTGAACCCTCAGCAGGAGAAATTATAAATAATAATGTTCAAGTAAATACAAGTGAAGACTGGAAACCCTTTACATCATCATTTATAGATGAAACATTTTTAATAGGGTATTTAACACCAGAAGAATATTTTAATTTCATTGGAGAATTGCGCGGACAAAACAAGGCAGATGTTAATGCATTACTTTCAAGGTTTGAAGATTTTTTTCATGGAGAAATTTTAGAGCAAAATAAATATCTGAGAGACTTGTCCAAAGGAAATCAAAAAAAAGTGGGAATTGTGGCCTCATTCATTGGCAATCCAGAAGTAGTAATTTTAGATGAACCTTTTGCTAATTTGGACCCTACCACTCAAATAAGATTAAAAGGGATAATAAAAGACTTAGCGAATACACAAGGAGTAACCGTTTTGGTATCAAGTCATGATCTTATTCATGTTACAGAAGTATGCGAACGCATTGTTGTTTTAAACAAAGGAGAAATTGTAAGAGACATTGAAACTTCAACAGAAACACTACAAGAGCTAGAAAGTTTTTTCGCTGGTTAAATTAGGTTTAAAACATATTTTAAAAAGCTGCTCTTTGTAAATACAATGAGCAGCTTTTTTGATTTATAAAGATGAATTAAATCGCTTAACTCGGTAAGAAATTAAGAATCACCATTTTTTATTTGGCAAATAAATGATTACATATTTATTCTTGATACGTTAAAAAAATAAGAGATAAATACATATGAAAACGTATACACGTTTATTTTGTCGATGAAATACATAATAATATGGTAGATTTTCTGTTTAGATAACGTACGAATACATAGAATTTTGAAGCTTCAATATAAACTTATTATAACTGCCATTTTCGGAGGATTCATTTTTAATGCATGCTCTACTAAAAAGGATGCATTTCTGAATCGGAATTGGCATGCCTTAAATACCAAATATAATACGCTTTACAATGGTGATATTGCATTTGATGAAGGCCGAAAATCATTGAACGATAATTATACTGATGATTATTGGAATGTACTCCCTATAGAACGTCTACAGGTTACCGAAGATATAAAGCTAGATTCCGAAGACAATAATCCAAATTTTGTTATAGCTGAAGAAAAAGCAACTAAAGCTATTCAGAAACATAGTATGGATATTGATGATGAAGAGCGCAATTATCAAATTGATGAATCATTTGTATTACTAGGTAAAGCAAGATATTTTGATCAAAGATACATGCCCGCTTTAGAAGCATTTAACTATGTTCTTAGAAAATATCCTAAAAGTAGTCAACTTAATGAAGCAAGTATTTGGAGAGAAAAAGTTAACATTAGGTTAGATAATAACGAATTGGCAATTAAAAACCTTAAAAGGTTAATGAAGTATGAGGAATTAAAGGATCAAGAATATGCTGATGCCCGCGCGATGCTAGCTCAGGCTTATCTAAATTTAAATGCTCCAGACACTGCAATTCAACAGCTTCGTATAGCTTCGGCATATACGCCAAAAAAGCCAGAAAAAGGGCGATACTATTTTATCATTGGGCAGCTGTATAATCAAATTGGACATAAAGACAGTGCTAACTTAGCTTTTGATAAAGTAATTGATTTGAATAGAAAATCACCAAGAGTTTATATGATTAATGCGCATTTACAAAAAATTGGGAATACAGCATTAACCTCAGAAAATGAAATAGAGTTATTAGAATATCTTACCGATTTAGAAGAAAACAGAGAAAACAGACCTTTTTTAGATAAAATTTATCGAAAAAAAGCAGAATACTTTTTAGCAAAACAGTCAGATAGTTTAGCCCTTGTATATTTTAATAAATCGCTTAGAAGTACGCAAAATGATCCTACACTAAACGCTTTAAATTATGAAAACCTGGGGACTTATAATTTTGATATAAACAATTATAAACTAGCTGGCGCATATTATGATAGTGTACTTCCTAATTTAAAGGATAACACTAAAAAGTATAGACAAATTAAAAAGAAATTAGATAACCTAGAAGACGTAATTAAGTATGAAGACATCGTACATTATGCGGATAGCATTATAACATTATATCGTTTACCAAAAGAAAAACAAATAGCCTATTTTACCGAGTATACTACTGCACTAAAAGAAGCAGATGAAGCTGCTTTGAAGAAGCAAAAAAATAAAATAACAGCAGGATATGCTGCATTTGGTGAAAGTAAAGGTGGTAAGGAAAACAAGGGGAAGTTTTATTTTTACAATATTACAAGTCTTGGTCATGGACAAAATGATTTTAAAACACGTTGGGGTACCAGAGAGTTAGAAGACGATTGGCGTTGGTCAGATAAAAATACAGTTACTATAAGCTCAGATGATAATACGTCAACAGCATCCAACGATAATGTTGAACCCTCTCAAAGCGAAAAGTATGATGTAGAATTTTATATGAAGCAGATACCTACGGATGAGAGTTTTATTGATAGTTTGCAAGGGCAAAGAAATTTTTCTAATTACCAACTAGGGTTAATTTACATGGAAAAATTTAAGGAGAACCAGCTAGCAGCTGCAAAGTTAGAAGACGTTTTAAAATCTAATCCAGAAGAACGTTTAATACTTCCCAGTAAATACAACTTGTTTAAAATATATGAGCAAGAAGGTAGTGTATTGGCAGAATCAATGAAAAACAATATTATAAATAATCATCCAGATACTCGTTATGCTAAAATATTATTGAATCCTGATATAGTTTTAGAAGGTAATCTAGATAGTCCTGATTCACGGTATGAGGCTTTGTTTAAGCAATATCAAGCACAAGAATATTTAAGGGTTATTACTGGTGCTGAAGAGAATATAGACCGCTATACAGGCGATCCAATTGTTCCTAAATTTGAAATGCTAAAGGCAAACGCAATTGGAAGATTACAAGGGTTTAATGATTTTAAGGAAGCCCTAAATTATGTGGCACTTACCTATCCAAATAATCCTGAAGGCAAAAAAGCAGAAAAAATGGTGAGTGAGCAATTGCCTAAATTGGAAGTAAAAGAATTTTCGCCAGAGCAAGGAAGTAAGGGAACAAGTAATTGGAAAGTAGTTTTTCCTTTTAAAATTAGAGATAATGAAGCTGCATTAAAACTTAAAGAAAAGCTCCAAAAATCACTGAAAGACCTTAATTACAGTAATAAAATTTCAAAAGATATTTATAATCTTGAAGATCAATTTGTAATAGTTCATGGATTTAAATCAAAGGAATTTGCCCTTGGTTATGTTGAGCTTTTAAAAATTAATAAAGATTACAAAATAGCTAATAAGAATTTCGTAATTTTATCGGAGAACTATAAAATAATACAAGTTCACAAGAATATTGATGAATATCAAAAAGCAGAATTAACCCCAAAACCTTAACTAATGTTTTCAGATAACAAAAAACCTAAAGCTATGAACGAAATCGGCGGACAACCAAACAGAATTGAGAAAAACACAAAAATTAAAGGAGATATTATTTCCGAAGCCGATTTTAGAATCGATGGAAAGTTAGATGGTAATGTTACTACTTCTGGTAAAGTAGTCATTGGTAAAGATGGCTATATAAATGGTAAAGTGGAATGTGTAAATGCTGATATTGAAGGTAATTTTAATGGAGAACTTTTAGTATCAGACCTACTTTCATTAAAAGCTTCAGCGGTCATAGAAGGAACAGTTTCTGTAACTAAATTAGCTGTAGAACCAGGAGCTACATTTAACGCTTCGTGTACTATGAAAGGTAAAGGAGGAGCATCTACTTTTTCAAAACCGCAACAAGTAAGTAATTCAACTAATGGAACAGCAAAAGCGTCCTAAGAAAAATAAAAATTTAAAAAACCTTGGCATTCTTTCTGGTATAGCACTAGAAATGGGTGCCATTATTTTTTTAGCTGCCAAGGGAGGTATTTGGTTGGATGAATATTTTGGAACCGAGAAAAAATTGTTCACCGCATTTTGTACAATAGCTGGTGTTGGTATTGCCCTTTATCTAGTGTTAAAACAATTAAAACGGATTACTTATTGATTAATGCGAAATAATAAATTACTTTTTACTTTTCTGTTAGCTTTAAGTTGTACACTTATTTTGGTTTTTGGCATTCATATTTTTGTTCTTAAGCAAATGGAAAAACCTTTGTTTGAAAACCTGATTGTAAGTGCATACACTATTAATGTAATATTAGCTGTCCTAATTTTTACACTATTATATATTTTTAGAAATAAATGGAAAAGTTACTTGGGCTTTGTCTTTCTGGGAGGAAGTATGCTTAAGTTTTTGATATTTTTTATTGTATTTAATCCCATTTATAAGAGTGATGGTGTGATAGAAACTGTGGAGTTTGCTGCATTTTTCACTCCTTATTTTCTTTCCCTTTCTTTTGAAACAATTTTTGCCGCGAAAATGTTAAATAACTTGTAAATAAAAGACAACTTGTTTTTCTTTTATAAAAAGTAAACAAAGAATCAAATGCTTTTTTTGATTTGCAATTAAAAGCGTACATTTGCACCGATTTTTTGAGACCGATATTTAAAAGAAATATGCAAAGACCATTTTATTTCAAGATATGTTTAGTGGTGGTGCTTTTTTTCGGAGGCAGTGTTTTAGCTAAAGAAGATAGTCATCCTGTTGAAGAATCTAAGGGAAGTTTAAAGGAGGAAATAAAGGAATTTATTGGGCATCACCTATTAGACTCACACGATTTTACTCTGTATACAATAGATGAGGAAAAGAATGAGCATGTGGGGTTTCCACTTCCAGTAATTTTATGGGATAATGGTTTAAAAATATTTTCTTCTTCTAAATTTCATCATGGAGCATCTGTTGCTAATGTTGATGGTAATTACTACGCTTTATATCACGGAAAAATAGTAAAGACAGATGCTGAGGGAACCATTAATTATGATAACCATCATCATGCCACAAATGAAAAACCCTTGGATTTCTCAATTACCAAAAACGTGGTTTTTATTTTATTGGTAGCCATTCTAATGTTCTTTATGTTTACAAGAATGGCAAAATCATATAAAAATAATCCTCTACCAAAAGGTATTGGTCGTTTGTTAGAGCCAGTTGTACTTTACATTAGAGATGATATTGCAATTCCAAATATCGGAAAAAAGCATTATAAGAGATATATGAGTTATTTACTAACGGTATTTTTCTTTATTTGGATAATAAACTTATTGGGGTTAACCCCATTGGGAGTTAATGTAACAAACAATATTGCGGTAACTTTAGCTTTGGCTTTGCTTACCTATTTAATTACTACGTTTACGGCAAACAAAAATTATTGGAAGCATATTTTTTGGATGCCAGATGTACCAGTGTTTATGAAGGTTGTTTTGGCTCCTATCGAATTGTTGGGAACTATAATTAAGCCTTTCTCGTTAATGATTCGTTTATATGCGAACATTACCGCTGGTCACGTAGTATTGATGAGTATTTTGGGGATGATGTTTATCTTCAAGAACTGGATAGGAAGCCCATTATCCTTTGGTTTGGCGTTTGCCCTTTCACTTCTTGAATTATTAGTTGCAGCGCTGCAGGCATATATATTTACAATGTTATCGGCATTGTATTTTGGTTCGGCAGTAGAAGAACATCACGATCATTAAAATTGAATGTTTAATTATTAAATATATTTATTATGGAAATCCCAACTATTGTAGGAGCTGGTTTAATCGTTATCGGTGCTGGTTTAGGTATTGGTAAAATTGGTGGATCTGCGATGGACGCTATCGCTCGTCAACCAGAAGCTTCTGGTAAGATTCAAACAGCAATGTTGATTGCTGCCGCTCTTATTGAAGGTATTGGTTTTGCTGCGTTATTCGCATCATAAAACACTAACAACAGTTACAACGGTTGGTTGTAGCTGTTGTTAATTAAACATTTACACTTAATTTTTTTACGTTTACAAACATGGATAAATTAATAGAACAGTTTTCATTTGGGTTGTTTTTCTGGCAGCTATTTTTGTTTATAGGATTACTTCTTTTATTAAGAAAATTTGCGTGGAAACCAATTCTTAATGCGGTTGAAGATCGCGAATCTGGTATTCAAGATGCCTTGCAAGCAGCAGAGAATGCAAAAAAGGAAATGCAAAACCTTCAAGCGGATAATGATAAGTTATTAAAGGAAGCTCGTGCAGAAAGAGAAGCTATGCTTAAAGAAGCTCGCGAAATTAAAGATAAAATGATTTCTGACTCTAAAGAGCAAGCTAAGGTTGAGGCTGATAAAATGATTCAACAAGCGCAAGCAGTTATCGAAGGAGAGAAGAAGGCTGCAGTAGCTGACATTAAAAATCAGGTTGCAAATCTTTCAGTAGAAATTGCAGAAAAAGTTATTAAAGAACAACTATCTAATAAAGACCAACAATTAAAGTTGGTTGATGATATGTTGGGAGATATTAAATTGAATTAATCAAAGAATAATGAGCAATTCTAGAGCAGCAGTACGTTACGCTAAAGCTATACTGAATCTAGCAGTAGACAATAAAGTTGTTGATGCTGTTGAGTCAGATATGCGTGCTATAGTAAATGCAATATCAGAAAGCAAAGAACTTAATGATATGTTGGTAAGTCCTGTGATTAAGCCAAGTATTAAAAAGGACGCTTTGTTAGAAATATTTAAAGATAGTAACTCAGTTACTCAAGGAGCAATAAGTATGCTGGTTGATAATAAAAGAGTTTCAATTCTTAATGAAGTTGCTTTGAAGTATATTATTCTTAATGAGCAGTTAAAAGGAAAAGATGTTGCTTTTGTAACTACAGCAGTGCCTTTAACTTCAGAATTAGAACAAAAAGTATTAAACAAAGTATCACAACTAACCGGAAATAAAGTTGTCATCGAAAATAAAATTGATGAGAGTATTATTGGTGGTTTTGTGTTGCGTGTTGGTGATGTACAGTATGATGCAAGTGTTGCTAACAAATTAAGTAGTTTAAAAAGAGAATTTACAAATAGTCTATAATATATTTTCGGATTGTAATAATCCAGAACCTTATATCTAAAACAAATGGCAGGAGTAAAAGCCGCTGAAGTATCAGCAATTTTAAAGAAACAATTATCAGGATTTGACGCTACGGCCTCTTTGGACGAAGTAGGAACTGTATTGCAGGTTGGTGATGGTATCGCTAGAATCTACGGTTTATCTAACGTTCAGTATGGGGAGTTAGTGGAATTTGAAGGAGGTTTAAAAGGTATCGTTCTTAACCTTGAAGAAGATAATGTTGGTGCGGTATTATTAAGCCCATCTAGAGATGTTAAAGAAGGGTCTACGGTTAAAAGAACACAAACTATTGCTTCTATCAATGTTGGTGAAGGAATTGTTGGACGTGTTGTTAATACACTTGGCTTACCAATAGATGGTAAAGGACCTATCTCTGGTGAAACTTTTGAAATGCCATTGGAGCGTAAAGCTCCTGGAGTTATTTTCCGTGAGCCAGTTACTGAGCCATTACAAACTGGTATTAAAGCGATTGATGCTATGATTCCTGTAGGTAGAGGTCAACGTGAACTTGTTATTGGTGACCGTCAAACAGGGAAAACTACTGTTTGTATTGATACCATACTTAATCAGAAAGAATTTTACGATGCTGGTGAACCAGTATATTGTATATATGTTGCTATTGGTCAAAAAGCTTCTACGGTTGCTGCAATTGCACAAACGTTAGAAGATAAAGGAGCATTAGCATATACAACAATTGTTGCGGCTAACGCATCTGATCCTGCTCCAATGCAGGTTTATGCACCATTTGCTGGGGCAGCAATTGGAGAGTATTTCCGTGATACAGGTCGCCCTGCTTTAATTATATATGATGATTTATCTAAGCAAGCAGTTGCCTACCGTGAAGTATCTCTTTTATTAAGAAGACCTCCAGGACGTGAAGCTTACCCTGGTGATGTATTCTACCTTCACTCTAGATTATTAGAGCGTTCGGCAAAAGTTATTGCTGATGATGATATTGCTAAAAACATGAATGACCTTCCAGATTCTTTAAAATCTAAAGTTAAAGGGGGTGGATCATTAACAGCATTACCAATTATTGAAACTCAAGCAGGTGATGTATCTGCCTATATTCCAACAAATGTAATTTCAATTACGGATGGACAAATATTCTTGGAGCAAGATTTATTTAACCAAGGTGTACGTCCAGCGATTAACGTAGGTATTTCGGTATCTCGTGTTGGGGGTAATGCTCAGATTAAATCAATGAAAAAGGTTTCGGGAACTCTTAAACTGGATCAAGCACAGTTCCGTGAATTGGAGGCATTTGCTAAGTTTGGTTCTGACCTTGATGCAGCTACCTTAAACGTTATTGAAAAAGGTAAACGTAATGTTGAAATCTTAAAACAAGCTCAAAATGATCCTTTCACAGTGGAAGATCAAGTGGCAATTATTTATGCTGGTTCTAAAAACTTGTTGAAAGATGTACCTGTTGAAAAGGTAAAGGAGTTTGAAAGAGATTTTATTGAATTTTTGAACGCAAAGCACAGAGGTGTTTTAGATACACTAAAGTCAGGTAAATTAACAGATGAGGTTACTGAAACGTTAACAGCAGTTTGTAAAGATTTATCTGCTAAGTATAACTAATCAATAGTTAGGAGTTTAGAGTTAACAGTGGTTTTATATCATATCTCTAAGTTCTATATTATATAATTTGTTATTGCTTTAAAGGAAGCTGATGAAACCAAATATTGGTTAGAGATTCTTGAAGCAACGGGTAGAGAAGTACCAAATGAAATGATGAATAAGTGTGAGGAGTTAATACGAATTTTGGTATCAATAATCAAAAACACAAAACTCAGCACTAATAACTCATAACTTGAGAAATGGCAAACTTAAAAGAAATACGTAACAGAATATCTTCAGTATCTTCTACGATGCAGATTACTAGTGCTATGAAAATGGTATCTGCTGCAAAGCTAAAGAAGGCTCAAGACGCTATTACCGCTATGAGACCATATGCGGATAAACTAACTGAACTTCTGCAGAGTTTAAGTGCTAGTTTAGATGCAGATTCTGGAAGTAAATTTGCTGAAAATAGAACAGTAAATAAAGTATTGGTTGTTGCCATTACTTCAAACAGAGGTTTGTGTGGCGCTTTTAATACCAATATACTTAAAGAGTGTTTTTCTTTAGCAGAAAACACATATGAAGGAAAACAAGTAGATTTTATTGCGGTTGGTAAGAAAGCGAATGATATACTTACTAAAAACCATAACGTTGTTAATAATCATAGTAATATTTTTGACGATTTAACTTTTGATAATACTGCGGTAATAGCAGAAGAATTAATGGAGTTATTTGTTCAGGGTTCTTATGATAAAATTGTTATTGTATATAACAAGTTTAAGAATGCTGCGACACAGATTGTAATGACGGAACAATTTCTTCCAATAGTTCCTGTTGCTGGTGAGCAAACTACAAATTCTGATTATATTTTTGAACCTTCAAAAACAGAAATCGTAGAGCAACTTATACCTAAGTCATTAAAAACTCAGTTATATAAAGGTATTCGTGATTCTTTTGCAAGTGAACATGGAGCTCGTATGACTGCCATGCATAAGGCAACGGATAATGCTACGGAGCTTAGAGATCAGTTAAAATTAACTTATAACAAAGCAAGACAGGCTGCAATTACTAACGAAATATTAGAAATTGTTGGAGGAGCAGAAGCGCTAAATGATTAAGTAAAGCTAAAGTTCTAATAATTTTTTATACTGTAATTTATTGAAATTCAGTTGATAATATTAAAACCTCACTTTTTAGTGAGGTTTTTTTGTTTTTATATGTAACATTTTTTTAAAAATGTATCTAAAAGGAAAATTAAATAAAAAATGAATCACATGAAGACAATTAAAAGCATCTTATTTTTAGCAACATTTTTATTAGCGACAGGGTTATTTGCCCAAAACAAAGCATTTAAAGTAGAAGTAATGGGTAAAGGTGAACCTGTATTACTTTTTCCAGGATTTACATGCACAGGAGAAGTTTGGGAAGAAACTGTAGAAGAGCTTTCAAAAAAATACGAATGTCATATATTCACTTTTGCTGGTTTTGGAGATGTAGCGCCTATAGAGAAGCCATGGCTTCCAAAAATTAAGGAAAGTGTAGAAAACTATGTTTTAAAGCACAAGTTAGAAAACCCATCTATAATAGGACATAGTTTAGGAGGAGTTTTAGGCTTATGGTTAACCTCAGAAGAGAATAGTAATTATAAAAAATTAATTGTTGTAGATGCTTTACCAGCTTCAGGAGCTTTAATGATGCCTAATTATAAAAGTGAAAATATGGTATATGATTGTCCATATAATAAGCAGCAATTAGCAATGAATGAGGAAGATTTTGAAAAAATGGCTTTAGGCATGGTACCGTATATGATGCTTTCTAATGAAAAACAAGCCATGGTTGTGGAATGGATGGTACAGAGCGATAGAGAAACCTATGTATATGGATATACCGATTTTTTAAGGTTGGATTTGAGAGAAGATGTGGCTAAGATTAAAACGCCAGTAACTATTTTGGCAGCAACAAAACCGTACGGTAAAGATGTGGTTCAGAAAAATTATGAAGAACAGTATAAAAACTTATCTTCTTACTCTATTATTTACGCGGAAGAATCGGCTCATTTTATAATGTTTGATCAGCCAGAATGGTTTGTGAATCAAGTTGTAGAAGAGCTTAAATAATACTATTTAATTATTATAACGTGGAGCAATTACAAATACATTTTGATAATCTATACAAAGATAATTACGCAAAGGTAATACGACTTTGTATGGGTTATGTAAATGGAAATGAAGCCAAGGCTAAAGATATTACTCAAGAAGTATTTATAAAGGTTTGGGAGAATTTGGAATCTTTTAGGGAAGAATCTGGGATATCAACATGGATATATAGAATAACAGTAAATACTTGTTTGCTTCAACTCAGAAATGAAAAAATTAAAAAGACCTCAACTCAAAGTGAATTTAATAATGTTGTTGAAGAAGAGGAAGAAAGTAAAACAACACATGAAATACAATTAAAAAGTATGTATGCATGTATTCACAAGCTTTCTAAAGAAAACAAAAGTATTATACTATTGGAGTTAGAAGGATTACCTCAAAAGGAAATAGCAAATATAACAGGACTTTCTCATGAAGCAATTCGTGTAAGAGTCCACAGAATAAAAAGTAGTTTAACTAAATGCGTTCAAAAATGACAACATTTGAAGACTTAAAATCACAATGGAAAAAGCAACCGGTAGCTGAAACTCCAGAAAATGGATCTAAGCAAATTGTGGATAAGGTGGCTTTAATTCGAAAAAAACAAAATATTGCCAATATTGTTTTAATGGCTACCGCGGCAGTTTTAATTTTCTTTTTCTTTTATGTTTCGGCCTACAAATCTCAAAAACCAATGATTGGTTTATCGCTTATGATAGGGGCAATAGCCACGAGAATTGGTTTAGAAATTTTGAGTATTAGAAGTTTAAAAAATATGAACGTAGCAAAAGCAACTGAACTTTTTACCAAGCAAATGATTGGTTATTATAATAAAAGGGTCAAAATACATTTTATAATTACACCTATAATAGTTATTATCTATTGTATTGGTTTTATTATGCTATTGCCTTCATTTAAAGAAAGTTTATCATCTGGATTTTATACTTATATAAAAGTATCATCAATAGTAATGTTAGTTGTATTAAGCGTTTTCATAGCAAAGCAAATTAAAAACGAGCTGGAGGTTTTAAAGGAATTAAAACAATAAAATACATCTATCAAAATTTTATTCTATAACCAACTAAACTTTGTTTACGGGCTTTAAATGTTTAATTTTAACCCCTAAGCAAAGGACTATTGAATCCGTTAAAAAAACTTTTTAAGCAAACATTTGTTTATGGTTTAGCAACTGTATTACCTAGAATGTTATCCTTTATTTTGGTTCCTATTTATACCGAGGTAATGGCGCCAGGTTTGTACGGAGAAGTGTCGGTAATTTTTGCATGGTTTGCCATTTTTAATGTAGTTCTTGCATACGGCATGGAAACCGCTTTTTTTAGATTTTACAATAAAGCAGAAAATAAAAAAACGGTTGTTTCTACATCTTTAATATCTATTTTAGGGACAACTGTTTTATTTATGCTGATTGGATTGTTATTTCAAACTAATCTAGCAAACATGCTTAGTATTAGTGTTGATTATATTAGGTATGTATTATTTATTTTGGTTTTAGATGCACTTGTGGTAGTACCATTTGCTTGGTTGCGAGCCAATGAAAAACCAATGCGATATGCTATTATTAAGATAGCTAACGTAGCCATTAACTTAGGGTTAAACATTTTCTTTTTATTAGTTCTTCCAGGAATCCTTAAAAACAACCAAGACTCGTTTTTACAGGCACTATACAAACCCAATTTTGAAATATCATACATATTCATTTCAAACCTGATAGCAAGCGGTGTAACATTGCTATTAATGTTTAAGCTATATGTTAAAATTAAATATGTTTTTGATATTCAGCTTTGGAAGAATATGATGAAGTATGCTACCCCAGTATTGGTAGCAGGTATTGCGTTTTCTATTAATGAAGTTTTTGATCGCGTATTACTAGAAAAGCTACTTCCAGAGAATGTCGCTTCAAGTAAAGTGGGAATGTACTCAGCATGTTATAAAATATCACTTTTTATGACACTCTTTGCTACGGCATTTCGAATGGGAATAGAACCCTTTTTCTTTAGTCACTCTAACTCGGAAAATCCTCAAAAAACATATGCAAAAATCACAAATTACTTTGTGATATTAGGCAGCATTATTTTGTTAACTGTTGTAGTTTTTGCCGATGTTTTAAAGGTGCTTATTGTACGTGATTCGGAGTATTGGGATGCAATGCCAATTGTACCTATAATTGTTTTAGCAAGTTTCTTTCTTGGAATATACCATAATCTTTCTGTTTGGTATAAGGTTACGGATCGCACTAAGTTTGGGGGTTACATTTCAATGATAGGCGCAATACTTACCATTGTAATTAACTATGTGTTTATTGAACATTTTGAATATATGGCTTCAGCTGTCGCTACTTTGGTAGCTTATGGTACAATGATGGGGCTTTCCTTATATTTTGGACGAATGTACTATCCCATTCCATATAATTTCAGAAAAATAGTATTCTATTTAGGATTATCTATTATTTTTTCTTTTACATCTTTTTACCTATTTAATAGAAGTTTAATTATTGGCAGCATACTGTTAGTAGTTTTTTTGGGATTAATATATAAGCTTGAAAATGATAACCTTAGAAAAATATTTTTAAAAAAATGAACATAAAAGTCATTAACAAATCTTCACACGATTTACCTCATTATGAGACTAGAGCATCAGCTGGAATGGATTTAAGAGCCAATATTTCAGAATCAATAACGTTACAACCTTTGGAAAGAACAATCGTTAAAACGGGATTGTTTATTGAGCTTCCGGTTGGATTTGAAGCACAAGTAAGACCAAGAAGTGGATTAGCCGCTAAAAAGGGAATTACCGTGTTGAATGCTCCAGGTACAGTTGACGCTGATTATCGAGGAGAAATAGGTGTGATATTAGTCAATTTATCTAACGAAGCATTTACTATTGAAAACGGAGAACGTGTAGCGCAATTAGTAATTGCAAAACATGAAAGAGCAGAGTGGATTCAAGTTGAAGAGCTATCTGAAACAGCTAGAGGAGAAGGAGGATTCGGAAGTACTGGAACAAAATAGATTCCTGCGAAGGCAGGAATCTCTTAGAACAAAAAATATGACTTATTGTTATGTCTATATAATGACAAATAAGGCTAATGGAGTTTTGTATATAGTGGTCACTAATAATATTGAAGAAAGAGTAAAAGAGCATAAATTAAAAATCTATCCAAAATCGTTTACAGCGAAATATAATTGTGATAAACAGGTCTATTTTGAAGAGTTTGAAAATGGAAATGATGCTGAAAAAAGGGAAAGACAATTTAAGAAATGGAAAAGAGATTGGAAGATTAATTTGATTGATGAAATGAATCCGAGTTGGACAGATTTAAGTATCAACTGGAATTTGAATTATAATAAACTAAGATTAAAATAAAGAGATTCCTGCTTAGGCAAGAATTGTGTTTAACCATTAAAAAGATACCTGCATGCGCAGGCAATAGTATGAAAATAATAGTACCAATGGCGGGCAGAGGTTCTCGTCTACGCCCACATTCTTTAACAGTACCAAAACCATTAATTCCTGTTGCAGGCAAGCCAATTGTACACCGTTTGGTAAGTGACATTGCAAAAGTTCTTAAACAGCCCATTGAGGAAATTGCCTTTGTTTTAGGAGATCCAGCATGGTTTGGAGATGATGTAATTGCAAGTCTTCAAGAATTAGCAAAAGGTTTAGGGGCAAAAGCTTCAATTTACAGACAAGATCAGCCATT
Source organism: uncultured Maribacter sp. (assembly GCA_947493885.1). Lineage (GTDB taxonomy): Bacteria > Bacteroidota > Bacteroidia > Flavobacteriales > Flavobacteriaceae > Maribacter_B. Next base: position 7,318 of record CANLTE010000008.1, on the reverse strand, counting down.
AGGTACAGGTCATGCTATCATGTGCGCTGAACCTTCGTTGTCCGGTCCTGCGGTTATAGCTTATGCCGATACACTGATTAGAGCTGAATTTGATTTAGATCCAGAAGCTGATAGTGTAATTTGGACTAAAAAAGTAGAAAACCCAGAAGCTTACGGAGTTGTTAAGTTAAATAGCAATGATGAAATTGTTGAGTTAGTTGAAAAGCCAGAAACCTTTATTAGTGACCAAGCTGTAATTGGTATTTATTACTTTAAAGATGTAGCAGTTTTAAAAGGAAAGTTGCAAGAGATTCTTGATGAAAACATCATGAACGGCGGAGAGTATCAAATTAATGATGGTATTAAGCGTATGATGCAAGATGGTAAAGTATTTAAAACAGGTACTGTTGATGAATGGATGGACTGTGGTAATAAAAATATTACTATTGAAACCAATCAAAGAATGTTAGGTTTTCTTGAAGCGGATGGAGAGCAACTTATCGCAAATTCTGTACAACTAGAAAATGCAAATATTATAGAACCTTGTTTTATAGGAGAAAATGTAGTTTTAAAGGATACTACCGTTGGCCCTTTTGTTTCAATCGGAGATAATACTGTAGTTGAAAATTCAACGATAAAAAATAGTTTAATTCAAACTAATGCTAAAATTAGCAATGCAGATTTAGATAATGCTATGATTGGAAATCATGCTAAATTTAATGGAGCTTTTAAAGCTATAAGTATCGGAGATTATTCTGTTTTGGAATAATAACTTTAATAAAAGTTAAAAGCTCACTACCTTTAGTGAGCTTTTATTTTTTAGAGAGATATTAAATGAAAATTGCTGGGCGTTTTTTTTTACTTTTTATGGGACTGTTTTGGTTCCCAAAACTTTCTTTTGCCCAAGAAACGGACTCTCCTCTTAATATCGAAGAAAGTGCAGAGGTCTTTCTAGAAGCGTATTCTGATGAGTTTCAAGAGAAATTTTTTGAAGGCCTTAAACAAAAAGGGATTGAAAATTATGATCGGGCAATAAATCTTTTTTTAGAATGTGAAAAAATAGAGGCCAACAATACGGTTATTTGGTATGAGTTAGCCAAAAGTTATACCCTAAACAAGCAATATATTTTATCGCAAGAATATGCTATTAAAACCGTAAATAGTGCGCCAGAAAATTATTGGTATTTATATACGCTGGTACAAGTTTTGCAAAAACAATCCAGTGATTTTAGTATTGTTAAAAGCGAGATTCCTTTTAGCAATAATACCCTCCAGTTGAATTTAGCTCGTATATATTTTAATCAGAAAAATTTTGGAGCAGCACTTAGGGCTATCGAAAATGTAAAGAAAACTTCATTTTCAGAAACATTAACGTCAAAAATTAAGGACTCTATAAAAAAGCAAAAAGCAAAAACTGTAACCACCAGTGCTTCATTTAGCTTTAAACAGGGGACTTCTAATGAGGCAAGTTCCGTACAAAATTACAAAATGCGCATTCAAGGTCAAATGCGTATAAAAGGGAATGCTTTAGTGTTACAAACAGCAAAAAAGGCACTAGAGGAGTATCCAACACAGCCTTATTTTTATTACGCGCAGGGATATGCATTAAATCGCACTAAAAAATATCGTGATGCTGTTGAAATCTTAGAGGCAGGGCTTGATTATTTATTGGATGATATTTCGCTTGCAAATAAAATTTATAAGGAACTGTCAGATTCCTATAAAGGCGTAAATAACATTTCTAAGTCAAATATGTATCTTCGTAAGATAAAACCTGGATTTTAAGCATATGACCATAATATGGCGATTAATAAAGAAAAGTATTTACCTATGTACTTTTCTATTACTGTTAGTATCATGTAAAAGCAAGTCAGTTATTGCTGATGGAACCGTTAATCAGAATCTCTCTGCAAAGGCCATAATAAAAACACACTATCAAAATCAACTTAACTTTAAAACATTAAGCGGAAAGGTTAAAATAGATTATTCCGATGGGTATGCTTCTCAAGGAGTTAGTGTAAGTCTTAGAATGGAAAAAGATAAAGCCATTTGGATGAGCGCTCCATTAGGCATGGTTAAAGCGTACATTACTCCAGAAAGGGTTACTTTTTATAATAAATTACAAAACGAGTATTTTGATGGAGATTTCTCGTATTTGAGTGATATGTTAGGTGTTGAGTTAAATTTTGATAAGGTTCAAAACCTGTTACTGGGTCAGGCACTTTTTGATTTACGAAAAGAAAAATACATATCTTCTGTTTCCCTTAAGAAATATCAATTAAAACCAAAAAAAGCACTAGACCTTTTTAAAGTAATGTACCAAATTGAGCCTCAAAATTTTAAAATGGCTACACAACAATTATCACAGCCTTCAAAAAATAGATTGCTCCAAATAGATTATAAAAACTATCAAAAAATTAATAAGTGGATAATACCCAATCAGGTACTTATTAAAGCAGAACAAGCTACCAATAAAAGTACCATTGATTTAGAGTATAGAAATGTTGAGTTTAATAAATCGCTTAACTTTCCTTATAAAATACCAAAAGGTTTTAAAGAAATTGTTTTAAGAAAAAATGAAATATAGCAAGCTATATCGTGTTTTTTTGATTGTTTGCTTAATAAGTGCCAGTTCGCATTTAAGCTTTGGGCAAACTAATGAACAAAAATCTTTAGAAGTAAAGCGCGAAAAGCTTCAAAAGGAAATCAGAGAAATTAACAGATTGCTTTTTGCCAAAAAAAAGGAGAAAGGTAATGTGTTAGATCAAATGGAGGCGCTAGATAAAAAAATTAGTGTACGTCAGCAGCTTATTAGGGTTACCAACCAACAATCCAACTTATTAAGTAGAAAAATTAGCGCTAACATTAGAAGTATAAGTAAACTTAAAGCTGATTTAAAAACGGTTAAAGAAGAATATGCAGCTATGATTCAGAAATCGTATGAAAACAAATCTCAGCAAAGTAGAGTGTTATTTGTACTGTCCTCTGAGAGCTTTTTTCAAGCCTTTAAACGCCTTCAATACATAAAACAATATACAGAATACAGAAAGAAACAAGGAGAGGAGATAGTGACTAAAACAGACGAATTAGCACGATTAAATAAAGACCTTAATGAAGAGCGTAAAGTAAAACAGGTTTTACTTGCTCAAAATCGAAAGGCCAAAAATCAATTATTTTCCGAAATTCAAGCACAAAAGGAGTTGTTGAGTAATATTCGAAAGAACGAGAAAAAGTATACCGCAACTATTGATAAGAAAAAGAAAGAAGCTAAAAGGATTGACCGTCAAATAGAAAAGTTAATCAGAAATGCAATTGCGGCTTCGAATAAAAAGGCAGGAAAGAAGACGACAAGTTCAAGTAAATTTGTATTAACGCCAGAAGCAACTCGCGTAGCAAACAGTTTTTCTGCGAACAAGGGGAAACTTATTTGGCCGGTAGAAAAGGGGATAAAAAGTCAGGGTTTTGGAGTGTATAAAGATGCCGTTTATCCAGGTATTAAGCATCAGAGTAATGGAGTAATAATTACAACTGATCAAGGCTCAAATGCAAGGGCTATTTTTGAAGGAGAGGTGATAGCAATTTTAGCAGTGCCCGGTGGAAACAAAGGTATACAGGTAAAGCATGGTAATTATATTAGTACGTACTATAACTTATCTGAATTATACGTTAAAAAGGGAGATAAGGTAACTGCTAAACAGTCGTTAGGCAAGATATATACCAATCGGAATAATGGCCAAACTCGCCTTAAATTTTATCTATATAAAGATACAAGTAGGTTAAATCCAGAGGACTGGGTTTATCAGTTATAACATTTTATCTACTGTACTTGTAAAAAAACTGTAGTCCTACGACTAACCAATATTAAATCGTTTTTTTATGAAAAGTTCTAGATTGCATATAACTAATAATAAAGGTGTTAAACTAAACGCATATTTAGAACTTCCAGCAAATCAAAGACCTAATTACTATGCCATATTTGCACATTGTTTTTCCTGTTCTAGTACGTTAAGTGCCGTGAAAAATATAAGTAGGTCTTTAACTAATCATGGTTTTGGAGTGGTGCGGTTTGATTTTACTGGCTTAGGAAGAAGTGAAGGAGAATTTGCGGACAGTCATTTTTCTGCCAATGTGGAAGATGTAATCGCGGTTAATAACTTTATTACCAGTGAATATGAAGCTCCAAGTTTACTAGTTGGTCATTCACTAGGAGGAGCGGCAGCCATTGTTGCTGCTTCTAGGTTGGATAATATTAAAGCTGTGGCAACTATTGGAGCCCCTGCAACTGTTAATCATGTTACGCATTTATTTTCTCATGCCATAGATGAAATTAAAGATAAAGGAGAGGTTAGTGTAAATATTGGAGGGAGATCTTTTAGGATTAATAAAGAGTTTGTGAGTGATTTTGAAAAGACGGACTTACCAGAAATCACTAAAAATTTGCGTAAACCAATTCTAATAATGCATTCTCCGTTTGATATTGTTGTAGGTATAGAAAATGCGCAAAAATTATATCATAACGCCCATCATCCTAAAAGTTTTGTAAGTCTAGATGATGCAGACCATTTACTTTCTAAATCTAAAGACAGTAAATATGCAGGAAACATTATTGGCGCATGGGTGGGGCGCTATTTTGAACCTGTTGAAAATACGATGCTTTCTACATGGGGAGAGCAGCTTGTTGCACATTTAAATTTATTGGAAGATAATTTTACCACAAACATGCAAACTAAAAACCATACATTTGTAGCGGATGAGCCCGTAAGTTTTGGAGGTGATGATTTTGGACCGTCACCTTACGATTTTTTAAGCGCTTCTTTAGCTTCTTGTACGGTTATGACCTTAAAATTATACGCAGAACGTAAAAAATGGGATTTACAAGAAGTGTTTGTATACATTACATATACTAAAAAGCACAGTGATGATTTAGGTCTAGATTTAGATAAACCAACACGTCTAGATGTATTAGATAAAAAACTAAAATTCGTTGGAAATTTAGATGATACTCAGATAAATCGGCTTAAAGAAATAGCAAGTAAATGCCCTGTTCATAAAACCTTGTTGAGTGATACCATTATAAATACAACGGTAATAGAAGAATAATTATTCCCCCATAAAAAGTGCACGTAGTTCGGTAGCGTAACATATAAACCTGATGCAATAGGGTAATTACGTATATAGCTATTGCTCTTCGAAGTATGCAAATTCGATGCATTATGTTTTAAGAACAAAAACCCGTGACAGAAATATAATAACTTTCTAATATTCTCATTATACAATTGTATAACAATATAGTATGAAGTTGCAAACTTCGTAAAGCATACACCGACAAGTATTTATTAAGAAATACTTTTCCCAAAAGCATTTGGTTTTAATACATTTATTATGGGGTTTTCTATAACTTCTATGGTCAGAACTCCTTAGTCATTGATATAGTTTCCACTGCTTGAATACAAGAATTCTAAAGCTTTATTCACCAAACCTGCTCTAACTGGGTTTAGATGAATATAATCTAGTTTTGATCACATAAATTTCTTCTAGGTGATTGCCATATTTCCTAAATTGATAACCTTTATTACGGTTATGAGTTTGTATTACTTTTTTAAAACGTTCTAACATTCATTTTTACACAATATGTAACAAAAATCCCATCTAAATTAGATGGGATTTTTTAAAGTTTTCTTTTCCGGATTTTGCCATGTATTAAATACCGAATAAACTATGATTTTGTCTTTTGCAATTTCGTATATTATTAAGAAAGGAAAACGTTTAATATAAGCTTCTCTATATGGTTTTCGCTTCTTAGGAAAATGTTTTGGGTTGTTCGTTATTCTTTCAAAGTATAAATCTAAATGCTCCAAAAATTCTTCGCCCAATCCTACACGTTTTTCCTCGTAATAGACATAAGCGTCAGTAATTTCAATTGCAGCCTCCTCTTTAATTTCTAGAGTAAATGTCATTATTTAGCTAACATTTCGTGCATTTTTCTTTACTTCTTGCCATGTATAAGATTTACTTGTGTTATTTAAATGAGCCTCTCTACGTTTGTCAATTATTTGATATTGTTCTTCACTTAATGACAGCTCGTTTTGGTCATTTTGATAACTCTCCGCCAATGCTTTCATCATTTTTAAAAGCCTTACATCTGCTGTTCTAATATATTCTTTGACAGTATTTCTTAAATCGATTGTTGCCATGATTAATATCTTTTGTCTATTTGTAAATATACAATTTCTGTTTTATTATTTTTTGGCTAATTACTTTCTTTCTAAGCTCTTCGAAGTTATAAACTTCGAAGCATTACTCTTAAAAAAGATAAATCAGCAACTTTTTTTGTTACTGCTTTAGTAATATTTCAATTCTTTAAGCTTTTCTTACTTAATAGTGCGAAGTTACAAACTTCGCAAAGCTTCAAACTTCGCAGAGCGGGGGAGCAGTTACTACTACCAGTTAGCTGTATATTTTTTGTTTTTTTTAGACAATGGTTTTTTTATATAAACACTCTTTAAATATTTATTTTCAGACAAAAAAAGTGAATCTCCTTTAAGCTCTATAATAGGGTTATAAATACCCATTTTACCAGATTCACTTACCTTGGTCACAAAAGCAATTTTATTTATGTTGTTCTGAGTATAACAAACACCTCTAACACCCTCTATTTCAGGATTTATACTTAAAAAACTATCTGTTTCAATATCATTTTTACTTATAATGAACTGATTCACACACCCGTTTTCATAAAATTTCAAAGCGTAAACAAAACTAATATGCTTATAATCCGCACCAAGAAAGTTGATATATTCATTCTCATTTGTTAATGTATATATGCGTACATAAATAGAGTTAAGATCTACACTGTTAATATTTTCAACATTGTATTTTTCGCGATAATTTATATCAAAAAAATCTTTTTCAGTAGGGACATCAGTTATTCCGTTCTTTAATTTTTTAGTTTTTATGGATCCGCATGATACAAACAGTAGTAAAAAAAGTAATCTTACCATAATGTAAATTTGTTTTTAGTTTGATACTGAAAATATTGCTCTATTACCTCTAGATAGGGCTAGAGGAGCGGTTACTACTACCAGTTAGCAGTATATTCTTGATTTTTTTTAGACAATGGTTTTTTTATTAAAACACGATTATAATTTGAACCTTTTTTTAGTAGAAATAGAGTATCTCCTTTAAGCTTGATTTCAGGGTTATAAATACCTATCTTATAGTATTCCCCGGTAATGGTTACCATAGCCATCATATATCTATTATCTAGAAAATAACAGATGCCTCTACCTCCTGTTATATCAGGATTTAAATCTATCTGATCAGATTCCAGACCTTTATA
>CANLTE010000007.1 GCA_947493885.1 uncultured Maribacter sp. | reverse complement strand
GGTCCAAGTGCATCAACTTTAAGTGGAGAAGATACCGCAAGTCTTACAGCAAGTAATTTGGGAGAGGGTATTTATACTTTTAGACTGACAGTTACCGATGATGAGGGAGATACAGGGTTTGATGATGTGGATGTAATAATTACTAGTCAACCAACTCAAGATGTAATAAGAATTAATTCTGGAGGGCCAGCCTTAGTTTTAGATGGAAACGATTGGAGTAGTGATCAACATTTTGTTCAAGGTTCTCTTTATACTAATGCAATTGCAATTGCTAATACAGCTAACGATGAGTTGTATCAAACGGAAAGATTCTCTACATCTGGAACGGTTGTTTATGAAATACCTGTGTTGGCAGGGAATTATAATTTGAATCTATTCTTCGCTGAAATTTTTTATGGTGTTCCTGGTCTAGGCTCTTCGGGAGGAATTGGCTCTAGGGTTTTTGATATTAACATTGAAAATGGACAGTATGCTCTTAATAATTACGATATAGTATCTGCTGCTGGAGGTAGTGCAACAGCAATAATAGAGAACTTTCCAAATGTAAACGTTGTAGATGGGAATTTGACAATAACGTTAACTTCTGTGGTTGAATTTCCTAAAATTTCTGGAATCGAAGTTTCTCCTGTAACTCTAGGTGGTTTTGCGAAAAGTAATGAGGAAAATAGTACAGATTCTTCAGTAGAAAATACCATAAACGGAACATTTGAAACAATGTTATTTCCTAACCCAGCAAGTTCAAGTGTTGAAATAGTAATTTCTGATAATTCTGTTGAAATTTCAGAGCTTAGAATATTTGACGAAACCGCTAGATTGATTTCAAGATTAACAGGGAACGAAATTAATAGTAATGGAACTAGTGTTATAGTAAATGTAGAGAACTTACAAGGCGGAGTTTATAGTATACAATTAATAAGTTCAAAAGGAGGAGTAGATGTACACCGACTAATTGTGAAAAGATAAGAATACTAAAAAAAATTAAGTAAAAACTTCAACCGTATTTTCAATAATTGGTTGGAGTTTTTCTATTATTTTAGGGGAAAGCTGTAAGTTTTTAAGTTCATTTAATTGGTTCATATTATGAATATCTGTGGCAACAAAATCTATTAAGTTGTTATCCAAAAGTCTGATAGCGCTTTGTTGAACATCTTTTCCGTAGTAACCACCTATTGACAATAAATTTAATTGAAAAAGAATACCTCTGTTTTTGTTCTTTTGATGTTTTTTTAATCTATTATGCAAATAAACATACCTTTCTGGGTGAGCCAAAATTGGAAAGTATTGAGCACTGGCAATATCTTCAATAGCTTCTTTAAAATTAATAGAAGGTTGTAGATAAGACATTTCTACCAAAAGGAACCTTTTCTTTAAAGGCATTACCGATTTGTTTTTGAGAATGGTATCAAAATTACCATCAATCATATGCTCTGCAGCAACCTCAACGGAAATATTGGTCATATTTTTTTCAGCTAAACCATTTTTAAGTAATAAAAAAGCTTTATTTATGGTTTCCGGAGTATTTGGATAATAATTATCCATGATATGTGGCGTTGCAATAAAGTTTTTAACTCCAAATTCCCCAAAAGTTTTAAGCATTAAAAGAGAATCTTCAATATTTTTTGAACCATCATCTATTCCTGGAAGTAGATGATTATGAATATCTATAAATCCTTCTAAGTAATTAACAAGAAACTTTTTTTTCTTAAAAATGCTAAACATAATGGTTAAGATGTGCTTTAATGCCAAAAGAGCTGCAAAGTAATAAATAAAGGGAGCATATACAGCATTAGGTTAAAAATAATGAGTAATAGGTGTTATCATTAAAGATTTGACCTTTTGTTTTTATAACTAATGATTAAAAATGTTCATAATTATTATGCCATGGATGTTTTTTGTATACCCTGTAAATTTATTTTTGCCACCATTAAAATTATTTATGGATTTACTAAAAATTGGTGACAAAGTATATACGGTTAAACGAGATGGTTTTGCTGATTTTGCCAGATACTCTTTTTCTGAGGTAGAAAGATTAACAAAAACCCTTGCGGTTTTAAAAAATGGAGTTAGGCTTGTAAATAGACCTAGAGAGTCCTTCATAATGGAAGACGTTGGATATTCGGTTGCCCGAGATTATGGTAAACATTGGCATAAAGTATCATTAAAAGCCATTCGTGAAGCCCAATTAGAAAATGCTAAAATCAGAGTTCACGAATGGTTTGAACAACGAACCTTTAGTTTAGCAGAAAAGCAGCTAATATATAAACAGTTCGAAGAATTAGATATGTTATACCCCAAAACTGAGGAGGGTAAGATTGTTTAAAATTTTACCGAAACTTTTCCTCTAGCATAAAAAGGAGTACCTGGTGTAAAATGAATTTCTTCAACAGAATTTACTTCATTAAACAATCTACTTTCTGTAGCAAATTGCGTTTCATTCCATTCCGTATTAAGAAGGTTTTCAACAATAACTGCAAAGGTCCAGTTTTTAAACGAATAGTTTAAATTAAAATCGGTTACAAAATAACCTTCAGCCACAATAGAGTTATCCTCATTTGCTGGTCTGTCTTTTATATACCGGTAATTAATGCTTCCTGAAAAATTCTTGATATCCTTTATGGATAACCCACCAGAAGATGTTAAGTCTGGAGACAATGGTATGTAATCCTGTCCGCTTGGTTCTTCACTACTTCTGGCATAGGTGTAATTAATATCTGCATTTACAAACATCCAGTCGGTTAATTGATATCTAGCGCCAAAGTCCACACCATAACGTTTAGTTTTTCCACTTGGTTCCACTATACCAGCATCACCAACATAAACAAACTCCTGATCTAAAAATAGTGACCATAAGGCCGCGTTAACAATTAATTTTTTTGCAGGCTTTAAAATTATACCTAAATCACCCGAATAAGCTAATGGAAGTATTTCTTTACCATTGTTAGCTGTTACAACTCTAGAATCATTAGAATGATAGCCAATACCTGTTTTTGCAAATAATTGTAGTTTGTCAGAAGCTCCAAAAACGACATTTAGTTTGGGTCCAACAAAAACTTTATTTTCGCTTTGGTTGTCATATGTTTCCGATAGTAAATCTTCGTAATCGAACTTAAAATAATCCAAGCGTAAACCAGGATTAATTGTCCATTTATTTTTTTTATAAGTTAGATTAAAAAAGCCATAACCATTAAGTTCATCAACGTTACCATAGGCAAGTCTTTCTAACAATTCTTTTCTGTTTTTTGTTCTAGATAATTGAACATCATTTACATCATCGTATCTAAAACCTACACCAGTTTCATATTTTAATTGAGAGTCGTGATCCCCAATATGAATTGTACGTTGGTATTTGGTTTCAGCTCCAAGAATGGTTCTATCTTCTTTTTGATGAATTTGATCTGCATTTACGGGGTCTTCTAAGAAGAATGTAAAGTTAGAAAATAGCTCAAAATCATATTTTGAAACAAAAGCTTTAGAGGTGAGTTTAGTATGCTCATCAATTTGTTTGGTATGGTTTACCCAAAAGTTTGATCTACTTGTATTTCCTCCCTCAGTGTCATCAATAGCACCAAAACGACCTATAGTACCGTCGTTAACTGAGCGAACCGGTATTTGTCCAGATGCATTCCATTTACTTTGAAAATGAGAGAGTGTAACACTTAAGTTTTGGTTTTCTCGATTATTAAAGTTGTATCTCCCCATAATATTTAGTCTATTAAAATTTTGAGGAGAATCAAAAGCACCATCGGTTAGTACCAATTCAGAGGCAACATAAGCATTGCTATTGTCACTTTCTGTCAATTTAAACATTGATAGTGCCCTTAGCGTATTAAACTGGCCAGCTTCTAAAGATATTAAGTTGTCATCTATGACTTCTTTAGTTTTTAGATCTACATATCCTGCCGTATTAAAATTACCCTTGTCGGCGTAATATGAGCCCTTTCCAAAGTCAATATTATCTATGGTTTCCGGAATTATAAAATGCATGTCCGCATACCCTTGTCCGTGTGCATGAGAAACCATGTTAACCGGCAATCCGTCAACATTTATAGCAATATCAGTACCGTGATCAATATCAAAACCTCTTAAAAATATTTGCTCTGCCTTTCCACCACCAGCATGTTGCCCAATAATTAGTCCAGGAACTTTTCTAAGAATTTCCTGTGAAGATTTTACTGGACTTACCTTAACATCTAGGTTGACAATGTTACTTAAGGTATTTACTTTAGAAACAAGTATTACTTGATCTAAGGAAACAGCGGATTCTGTAAGTATAATTTTTACGGTACTGTTTAAATTAGATTCTGTAATAGTCAATTCTTGATTTATATACCCTAGACTATTGAAAAGAATAATATCTCCCAAGGAAATATCATCTAGTTCAAAATAACCAGATACGTTGGAGTAGGTATATCCCCCTGTAGTTTTGTTATATATACCAACACCTTCAAGAGGTGTTTGGTCGTCTGAAACTATTGTGCCCGTTATTTCATGAGCGTTTACAATGCTCACGAATCCCAATAAAGTGATTAAGCGTATTAAATTTTTCATTTTGTTTGTTTTTGAAATAAAACATATGGCATACAACTAATGATGTTGATTATTAACCAAAATGTTTGAATATGTTTTAGGAAAAAGGAAGTTTAAACTCTAATTTTTTTGTATTAAAAAGGTTTAAACAGGGGAGTGAAGTTGTGGGGGCTTATTTCGTTTTTTGAAAAATTCTTTTATGTTATTATTTTCTGTAAAGCCAAAAGTTTTTTTAGAAACGAGTACTGTGTTTATAGAAAGATAAAAATTAGATTCATTAAAGTGTTTATCCCATTCACCTTTGTTGAGATTGGAGTTCTCTGAATCTCCTTCACAAGAGTGTTTCAGAAAAGTGGTAACAATGTCAATAAAGGAGTGTTCGTGTTCTACGATATTTATTTTGTGTTTATGATTTTTCTTTTCAAATTCATTTTCATGGTTTAATACATAGTGTGGCATTTCTAACTGATGTGAAACAAAATGCATTAGGGTACTAACTTGTTTTTGGATAGGGCTTAACACATAGCACATGCTTATGAGTATAGCCACGTATTTAATAATTTTTGGCTTCAAGCCATTTGTTAACCCTTTTTTCATTGAATTAATCTATTCAATTTTTAAACTCTTTTAGTCATTTAATAACTCAATTAAAGTGTTTTCAAGATAACTAGCGTATTCAGAAATTGTTGGTAGTTCAAATACTTTGTTAAGAGGAATATTAAGCTCTATTTCTTCATTTATCCTAGCTGTAACTCTAATTGCAGCTAAGGAATGACCACCTAAAGCAATAAAGTCGTCTCGGGAGCCTACTTGTTTTAGGTTTAGTACTTCTTGCCATATTTTAGCAATAAGTTCTTCAATTTCTCCATCAGGTTGAACAAAAGGAGTATCTAAATCTAGTTGTGTTAAACTTAAATTTTTAAGAACCTTTTTGTCTACTTTTCCGTTACGCGTTAATGGAAGCTCTTCAACATATTTAAAATGCGAAGGAATCATATAATTAGGTAACTCCTTTTTTAAATGATTTACTATTTCCTTTGATGGTATTCTAGATTTACCAGTGTAGTAACCAACCAAACGCTGTTGATTCATTTCACTTTCCATAGGTTCCTCGTAACCTATTTCTTTCATTATTTTTTTTACTTCATCTTCGTAGATATACTCGTTAATCTCATCCAGTGTTTCTTGTCGAGTTTTATGCCCCATACGAACATCCCAACTATACGGAAATGAATAGTTGCTATATCCTTTTTGTTTTTTGTGAACATAAATTCCAAGTTGATTAATTAAACAGTTGGTAGAGCGCCCTGTATCTGTTGGTCTTTTCCATCCGATTTTTTCTTCAAGAAATCTTATCATCTCCTCAAGACTAACATCGCTGTATCTGTAAAAATCTACAAATTGAACTTTTTCAAAAGTATCATCATTTTTAAAGGCAGAAGTGTCTAAAAGTGTTTTTACAGCATCATCTTCTTGATGATACAATTTTCTAGCTTGAAGAATTGTATTATCAATTTCCGCAACATCAACATTTTCATCCCAAAACAGTTCTTCAGTTAGTCTGGTTTCAAAAAATTGACCTCGCGACAGTCCCGTTACAATAAAAGGAATCTGTTTTTCTAAAGCAATTTGTGTACTTAAAGTATATATGGTTTTAAAACACCCATCACAAACATTATGGTGTCGTTGTAGGCTATCCACAAAAATTTTGTTCATATGCTCTGTAGTACCATAAATATGATCCACACCGAGTTTGGAAACTATATTGTCTATATTTTGTTTAGCTTGATCAGAGATATAACCATTGTCCAGCGTAAAAGCTAAAACTTTCATACCCATTTCTATTAGTTGAGCAAGAATATAAGTACTGTCTTTTCCTCCACTTAAAAGAGAAATGCAATCATAATTTGGGTTTTTACCTTTTACTGATGTCAGTAAAGTTTTTAGTTCGTTTTCAGTTTTAAAGTATCGTTGCGCTTTTTCTTTATAACTTTTAAATGCATTACAAACATGACAAACACCGTTATTATCAAAATCGGTAGAAGGGTAATTTGAAGGTAATCCGCATTCCGTACAGTTAATAACTTCGTTTTCAGGAATGACTTTTTTTCCTTCTATTAATACAACAGCACTATTTTCAATTTCTGAAAGGGTTGATATGTTTGATTCTATGTCAGAAAGTTCAATTCTGAACCCTCTTAGTTTTATTTGTTCATCAACACGACCTAAATATTCCAATTCTCCATTTGTATTTAGACGAACTAAATCTCCCGTATGATATATTTTTGAATTTTCATTAAATGGGTTTTGCCCAAATTTTTGATTGCTTAGTTCCGGCAGTTCAACATAACCTTCGGCCAAGCCTTGTCCTCCAATATATAATTCACCAATAACACCATTGGGAACTTTATTTTTAAAGGAATCCAGGATATAAGCTTCAACATTGTGAATGGGTTTTCCAATAGGAATAGAGGAGTCTGTATGTTTTTCGGTATTGTATTTACTAACTATGCATCCAACCGTAGCTTCTGTAGGTCCATATTCGTTAAATATTTCAACCTTGTTTTGAAATTGTTTTTGAATAGATTGGGCAAGTTCGGTTTTGAAATCTTCTCCACCAACAATTAATGTTTTTAGTTGAGAACCTCCTAAATCTCTTCCTTTTAAAAATTGTAAATGCGAGGGTGTAAGCTTAATTGTATTAACCTTATTAGCTCCTAAAACTTGAAAAAGAGCAATGTCTGGACCAAATGCTGGCTCTTTATAAATTACCAACTTACCACCACTAATTAACGGTAGCAATGTTGATGTAACCGTAAGGTCAAAACCTATTGAAGTAAACAAAGGAAAAATGGATTTTTCGGTTACTTCGTAGTACGATTTAGCCCAAGAAATGTAATTTAATAATGCCCTACTAGAAATTGAAACCCCTTTAGGGTTTCCTGTAGAACCTGATGTATATAAAATGTATGCGACATGATTAGCAGTTAATTTTGTTTCAGGATAACCAATCTTTTCTAGACAAATAGTTTCATTGTTTTTTTGTACATCTAAAACAGGTATGGTAACATTGTCTAAGTTTTTTGTAAGACTACTTTCCGTTAGTATTAACGAACATTTTGCATTAGAAATAATAAAAGAGACCCTTGTTTTAGGTTGGTCCGATGCAATTGGTATATAAGTGCCCCCAACTTTTAAAACCGCCAGAAGGCTTATAATGTAATCTGAACTCCTATAAAAGTGGAGAGCTATTTTATCTCCCTGTTTTACATTGTTTTTTGAAAGGTAATTAGCTAGTTGATTTACCTGATTGTCAAGTTCTTTAAATGTAAGATTTAATTCTCCATATTCAATTGCGATATTATTTGGCTTGGTTATAACATTTTGTTGAAATAACTCAACAATCGAATTAGCTTTGTACGACACCTTTTCTCCATGTAGCACAAGTTCATCTTCAGAGTTAACAAGACTTGCTTTTTCAATGGGAGAATTAACATCTAGGAGCATGCTATTCAAAATTCTTCTAAACTGACTCGGTATTTGTGTTATTGTGTTTGTATCAAAAACATCCTCGTTGGCGTCAAAAACAAGTTCCATTTCACCAGTATTATCCATATCGTAAACATGGAATCTTAAATGGTGAGCAGGGTCACAATGTTCCGGATGAATCCAGTTGGTTTTTGTTGGAATATTATCAAAATTACCAAATGTGGAGTGTATATAATTAAACACAGTATTAAAACTTCTGCTTACCTCTGGGCTTGAAGCGCCTGTTTCTGCATATTTTAAGAACTCGTTACTTTCAATACGAATTCGCTTCAATAGAGAGGAAAAAGTTTCATCTTCGGAAATTTCTGCAGTAATAGGAAAAATTTCCATTAATAATCCCACAGCATTTTTAAACTCTGGATTACTTCTGTTGTGAACGGGAGCTCCAATGGCAATGTTTTTTTGTCCACTTACTCTGTACAAGTAGACAAATAGTACTGTGGAAAATATATTAAAAATTGAGAGGTGTTCCGTCCATGAACGATATTCTGGATTTTTTGTTAGCGCTTTTATTTTAGAGACAGCAGCTGCGTCTAAGGTAATGCTGGTTCTTTTGGATTTGGTATTTACTGTTTTTTTCTTATTACCAAATAAAGCTGGAGTTTCAATAAAAGGCTTTACCTTTTCTTTCCAGTAATTTATGGCTTTTGATGGAGGTATGTTGTTTTCAAAAGTTATATAATCCTTAAACGGTTTTTCATTATTTGCAACTATGATTGCTTCACTGTTTTTAATACCTGAGTAAATATCAGACATTAAGCTAAACAAAATCGTAGATGAGGTTGCATCAGTAATTAGATGATGGATGTTTAAATACCAAGTATATTTAGTTTGATGATGTTTTATTAAAACGGTATCGAATAAACTCTTTGATAAATCAAACTTTTTTTGACTTCTTTTAACTAGAAAATTGGCAATTTCTTGCTCATTGTATTTAGTGTCAAACAGTTCAATATTATAATTATAGGAGTCTGTTATATATTGTTTAGGAATACCATTTTCAACTAAAAAAACGGTTCGTAAAACTTCGACTGTATTTAAAAGTTTTTGAAAAGCTTCATTAAAAATAGAAGTGTCTAGTTCACCATCTATTTCAAAAGCATACGGAACGTTATAAAGCGGGGACTCAGGGTTTAGTTGTTGTCCTGCCCATAAAAGAGCCTGATTTTTGGTTAAGTTAAATGTTTGGTTAGTGATTTTCATGCTTTAGCACTTTAAAAAGTTACGATTTTGAAGATATGTATGTAGTAATATTATCTACAGACATAAAGTTTTCTACTGTCATATCTTCAAAAGGAACATTAATTTCAAATTCACTTTCTATAAATCTAACAAGCTTCATCATTCCCATTGAATCTACAATACCCGTTTCTAACAAATTTTCATGATTTGAAAGCTGGTCTATAGGTTCACTTGAAATTTTATTTAAAATATAATCGGTGATTTTTCTAGAATCTGTCATTGTATTTCCTTTTTTAGGGCATTAAGGATTATAAGATATTATTTATATTATCTTTAAAATTTTACAATTCTAGGTGCAAAATTCATATTTTTTTTGAATTGGTAAAGATAATTCATCATTTTAGTAACATAAAAGAATGTAACTGTATTACAACTAGTTTACATAGGTAATCATCGAAAAAAAGACTTTTAAGTCTTTTTAAACCAAATAAATATCAAATATTTATGAGAATTATATGTTGAATTTACGTTTTTTAATAATTACAAGTGTAAAAAATTGTGTTTAGCAAAACATACAATATTGTACTAAATAACTGCGACAAATGAAAAATAATATTCTAAAGTTTCTATTCTTACTATTTTTTTCTGTTACCATACAAAGTTATGCGCATCATCCAGGAAATAGTTTAATTTATTTGAAAATATATGAAAATCAAGGAATTGAGGGAAGGTTTGATGTTAATGTAAATGATTTTAATAGAGTTTTTGGACTTAATTTGAGTCAGAGTCCGAGCTGGGAAGAGGTAAAACCACATTTCGAAAAATTTAAAAAGTATTTATATAACAACGCTAGGTTTAGCTCTAAATATGGCAATCATGACATTGTTTTTAGTGAAGAAGAGTACGATGCTATATGGACAACAGGAGGGGATTTTATAAAGTTTCCGTTTCACCTTGAAAATACATCACAATTACCCGATGATTTAGATGTAATGTTTAAGGCATTTATAGAAGAAAAACCTTCCCATATAAATTTATTAGGTATTGAATATAATTGGAAAGCGGGTTTAATTAATAATGAATTAATGATTTCGCTAGATTTTACTAATGACAATTGGAATAAAACACTTTCGCTTACGGATGGTTCTGTTTGGAAAGGTTTTATAGCCATGGTTAAGCAAGGTGTTTGGCATATATGGATAGGTTTAGATCACATATTGTTTTTAGTGGCCTTAATACTACCATCAGTTGTTAGAAGAAGAAAAAGAAACGTTGGCGAAAAATTTAGCATTTGGGGATGGGAGCCAGTAATGGCATTTAAACCAGCTTTTATGTATATCATTAAAATCGTGACCTTTTTTACCATTGCGCATACGATTACCCTAAGTTTAAGTTCATTAAACATTATTGTGCTTCCTTCAAGATGGGTAGAGTCTATTATCGCCTTTTCAATTGGTCTGGCTGCATACCATAATATTAAACCAATTTTTAAAGGAAAAGACTGGGTTATTGCTTTTGTTTTTGGACTTTTTCATGGTTTTGGTTTTGCCTCGGTAATGGGAGAGCTCGGCTTTAAAGGAGAGCATTTAACCACTACTTTATTAGGATTTAATATTGGTGTTGAAATAGGTCAATTGGTAATTATAGCTGCAATATTTCCGATATTATATTTTATTAGAAAAAGAAAAATGTATCCTAAGTTTCTTGTTTATCTTTCGGGAATGCTTATTTTAATATCATTGTATTGGGTTGTTGAGCGGGCATTTGATATTAATTTAACGCTTGATGATCAATTAAAAACAATGATTGCAAAGGTTTTAATTTGGTTAGGAATTTGGTAAATCCCGACTAATTATTACCGCCCCAATTGCATACGCTATGAAAAAGGAATCATTGCTCAGCCAATGGAAGGCTAAAAAGAAAATTGATAATCCAGGAATTAAAATTGAAAAAGCACCAGAAGGAGCTGAAATTCCTTTGTCTCATAGTCAACAAAGACTGTGGTTTGTACAACAGGTTTATCCTAATAGTGCTGTCTATAATTATTCAGAACGTTACTGTTTTAAAGGGAAGCTTAATGTTGATTTTCTGTTAAAGTCAATACAAGAAGTTTGTAATAATCAGGATTTATTAAAAACCACATATGAGGTGGTTAATGATACTGCTATTTTGAGCTATCACCCCGAAATGAAAGTTGGGGTTACTCAGTACAACTTTAGTGATAATGAGGAGTCCGAAGCTAGGGTAAGAGCAAATGAAGTAATGTATACCGATGCTCGTAAACCGTTTGATTTAGAAAAAGCGCCTATGGTGCGTGTGGTTCTTATAAAAATTAAGGAGCAAGAGCATTTTTTATTAATTACACTACACCATATTTCTACGGATAAGTGGTCAATGCGAGTGTTAAGAGACCAAATTGCGCAATGCTATAAAGATTTGGTTTCCGGAAATGAAATTTCCATTCAAAAGCAGGAAATTCAATTTTTGGATTATGCGTATTGGCAAAAAAACCAAAAAGTTGATGAATCTCAAATAGCGTATTGGAAGGATAAACTAAAAGGAGAAATCCCTAAACTTAATTTACCTTCAGATAAAGCTAGACCTTTGAAACAAACTTTTGAAGGTGGAGCTAGTTATACTCAAGAGTTTTCTAAAGAGTTATCCGTTAGAATATTAAACCTGTCCAAAAAGTTAGAAACAACACCTTATGTTTTAATGCTTTCAGTGTACTATTTATTTTTATATAAGTATACCGGACAGTGTGATATTTTAATAGGAACACCGATAGCAAGTCGTGATCAAAAAGTATTGGAAGACCTTATCGGTTTTTTTAATGATACTATTGTATTGCGCACCCAATTGGATGGTGATATGTCTTTTAAAGAGCTTGTGGCTAGTGTAAAAACAACAACTTTGGAAGCTTTTTCTAATAAAGATGTTCCCTTTGATAGATTGGTAAAGGAGCTAAAAATAGAAAGATCGTTATCGCTAAACCCATTTTTTCAAGCAATGTTTTTATATCATGCCGTGCCAGAATCTCCGTCCTTTGGTGATACGGTTAATGTGGAGCATGAATTTTATGGAGCAGGGGTGTCAAAATTTGATTTAACGGTATACATTTCCGAGGAGAACAATATATTAACATCTACATTTGAGTATACTTCTGACCTTTTTGAAGAAAAAACAATAAACAGATTTCAAGAATATTATAAAATTCTTTTAGAGGGGGTAACTGCAAATCCGGAGCAACGCCTTCAAGAGATAACCATGTTGACAACTGAAGAGCGTCAGCTTTTTTTAAGTCAGAAAGATGATACCAATAACCCTTTTCCAGGATTTCTGGCAATTCATGATATTATTTCTGATGCTGGAAATAAATCTTTGGACGCCGTTGCACTTAAATTTAATACTGAGTCGCTAACGTATGGAGAATTATTATATAAATCTAATGGTTTAGCTACAGAAATTATAAAACATACCAATGGGGAGAATAAAACGGTGGCCTTATGTATAGAGCAGTCGTTGGAAATGATTGTAGGTATGTTGGCGATTTTAAAAGCAGGTTGTGCTTATTTGCCCATTGACCCGGAATACCCGGAACAACGTATAGATTATGTGTTGAATGATGCTGATACCGAATTAGTTTTAACGCAAAGTCATTTAAAAACACGTTTTACTTCTTTTTCAAATCCTGTAATAGATATAGAAAATGTAGAAGTTAAAACAGAATCTCAGGTGGTATTACCAAAGGTAAAAGAAAATGATATCGCCTATATTATTTATACCTCTGGAAGTACTGGTAAACCTAAAGGAGTACCTGTTTCTCATAAAAATATAATTAATTCTACTGCAGGAAGGTTAAACTTTTACGAAGAAAACCCTTCTTCATTTTTGCTAATGTCTTCCATTTCATTTGATAGTTCCAAAGCTGGAATTTTTTGGACATTATGTACAGGAGGGAAGTTGGTAATTGCTGAAAAACGAATTGAACAAGATATCTCCAAAATAGAAGCCTTAATTTCTCGAGAAAAAGTTTCACATACACTAATGCTACCAACATTGTATAATATCCTCTTGGATTATGCTGATGCGGTTGAGTTACATAGTATAAAATCTGTTATTGTGGCAGGAGAGGCGTGTTCTTCTCTTTTATGTGCAAAACATTTTGAGACATTAGAAAATACAAAATTGTATAATGAGTATGGACCAACTGAGGCAACCGTTTGGTGCATTGCTCATAAAATTGAAAAAACGGATCTATCAGGGCCAATACCAATTGGAAAACCGGTTGCCAATTCCCAAATATATTTGTTAGATAAGCAACTAAAAATGGTGCCTTTTGGCGCTGTTGGTGAAATTTATATTGGGGGAGAAGGACTCTCTAGGAAATATGTTAATAATCCAGATGTAACTTTAGAAAGTTATGTTCAAAATCCGTTTAGCTCTGATGTTAAAGATATATTGTACAAAACAGGAGACTTGGGTAAATATAGGCTAGATGGGGCAATCGAGTTTTTAGGACGTTCAGACGAACAAGTTAAAATTCGTGGCTACCGAATAGAATTGGATGAAATTGAAAATAGTATAAAAGAGAATCCAATTATTAATGAAGTCGTTGTTTTAGTTGATGAGCAGCCTAACGGACTTAAAAGATTATGTGCATACATAACTACCTTAAAAGAAAAAATAAACAATCAGGAGATAAAGGCATTTTTAAAAGCCCGAATACCTGATTACATGGTGCCAGCGGTAATTGTACAATTATCGGAAATTCCAAAATTACCAAACGGAAAAGTAGATAAAAAATCTCTTTTAAAGATTAACCCAATCAAAGAAGTCGTTGAGGTGGAGCAACCCAAAACAGCGTTGGAACAAAATCTTTTAGACATTTGGAAACAGGTGTTACGTATGGAAGAGATTGGAGTTAATGACAATTTTTTTGACTTAGGAGGAGATTCAATTTTAAGCATACAATTTATTGCTAGAGCTAAAAAGCAAGGGGTTGCACTTTCACCAAATCAAATATTTGATTATCAAACGGTAAAAGAATTAGCAGCTTATATTTCAGAAAAAGAAAAACAGCATGAAGAGTGGAATTACCTTGTGGCCTTAAAGAAGGAAGGGACTAAAAAGCCCCTTTTTTGTATTCATGCAGGTGGTGGTCATGTGTTTTTTTACAATACATTAAAAAGTCATATCGATGAAGACCGACCAATTTATGCTTTGCAAGCCTCAGGTGTATATGGTAATCATCGCATGCACAGTAGTATCGAGGAAATGACCGCCGATTATTTAACTGCAATGCGATCCATTCAACCAGAAGGTCCATACAACATATTAGTATATTGTTTTAGCGTTGCTGTGGGACATGAAATGATGATTCAGTTAAATAAACTAAACCAAAAGGCAAACCTTATTGTAATGGATACCATGGCAGACCCATGGAACTTAAATACACCAGAGCGTTTTAAAATGCGCGTTAAAGGGTTTTTAAAGCGGAGTTTAAAGAATCCGTTTACAACAATTAAATCATTTATTTCTGTTCGACTTTTAAGCGTAAGACAGTTGTTTATTAAGCTATTTGCTACAGCACAGGAAAAAGCGTTGGTGGACTTAAATAAAAACCTGATTAAAGTATGTTCAGTATATGAATGGAAACCTATTCAAGGCAGTGTTAATTTAATACTTACCGAAAAGGTGGAAAAAAGTATAAATACCGAAGTTGTAAATTCGTGGAAAGCATTGCTTTCTGAAGAGATTAATGTCGTAGAGGTTAAAGGAAATCATATCACCTTGTTTGAAGAACCTGATATTAAATACATAGCAGAGAAAATTAATGCATATTCTGTGTAAATAATATGGCTAAAATAGCGATAGTAGCATCTGGTTTATCAGGCAGGCTTCATTCTAGTTTAGAGCTTGCAAATAGGCTTGTAAATGAAGGGCACACTATACGTTTTATTTGCTCGGGGTCCATTGGTGAAAAAATAACAATACATGGTTTTCAATGCATTGTTATTCCCGAAATTAACTTTCAGTTTGTT
This sequence comes from uncultured Maribacter sp., assembly GCA_947493885.1. Lineage (GTDB taxonomy): Bacteria > Bacteroidota > Bacteroidia > Flavobacteriales > Flavobacteriaceae > Maribacter_B. The sequence goes on along the minus strand of CANLTE010000007.1, from coordinate 121,595 downwards.
TCAGATGAGTATAATAAGCCTTCGTTGAAGCAAAAATATGTGCATCATTTTAAAAATATAGGAAAGCATTATTCCAAAGGGAAAGAAATTTTGAATCTTAGAGTATACAAAAGTATATTAAAAGAAGTAAATCCAGATAGGGTACTGGCCGATGTGGAACTACACGATTTAATTTTTACAGCTATTGCATTAAAAATTCCAGTAACCTTATACCATACCTGGTTTTCAGATAAAATAAGTGTAAAAATTCCGTCAATACGAACTGCAATTATTCCTGGAAAAGGATTTGAAGGTAGCCCGCTGGGAGTTGCTATATCATGGTTAAAAATGCGGATAAAAATTTACGGAAGAGTATTTTTAAATCATGTAACATTAAAGCACTACCGAAGGTTTGTTCTTAAAAAATATGCAAAAGAAATTGGGTTTTCAACATCCAATTTAATGGTAAATACGCTACCTCCGTTATACAGTTTTACCAAATTACCTATACTTTCGTTTACCATGTCCGAAATGGATTTTCCGCATAATCCTCCAAAAAACTTGCGATATGTTGGTCCTATGGTTTATGACAAAAGGGAAATTAAAACTGTAAATAATGAGTTTCAAGATGTTTTAAATGATAAAATGGCATCAGGGAAAAAGCTGATTTACTGTTCGGGGAGTAGTGTAGTAAGTGGCGATATTACATTCCTGAAAAAACTTATTGAGGCAATAGCGAGCAATAAAAATTGGGTGTTAATAATTACATTAGGGAAAAAAATAAGGAAAGAACAATTGGGTAATTTACCCAATAATGTACATGTTTATGGTTGGGCACCGCAACTCAAAATTTTGGAAAAAACGGACCTTTGTATTACGCATGCGGGTGTAAATAGTATAAACGAGTGTATTCATTTTGCGGTACCCATGTTAGCATACTCCGGAAAAAACTTTGACCAAAATGGTAATGCAGCCAGAATAGCCTATCATGCTATTGGTATTCGTGGTGATAAGGATGTAGATACTACAGAAACTATTAAAAATAACATTAGTAATATTTTAGAAGATACTAGCTATAAAAATAAAATGATAGTATTACAATCCACTTATAATATGTATAAAGATAAAGCCTTAACTCCTTTACTATAATTTATGTGTATGGATACCAAAATTATAGCCAATTCTATTCATCTATGGTATTGTAATTTTGATGAAAACCTTAAAAATTTACCGTACTATACTACGTTATTATCAGAAGATGAGGTAGCACGAAGTTTACGTTTTAAGTTTAAAAAGGACAGGCAATCTTATGTTATCTCCAGAGGGGTATTAAGAGTTTTACTTGGAAAATATACGCATGAGAAGCCAGAACAATTAGAGTTTGCTTATGGCAAACAAGGAAAACCAGGTTTAAACTCGCCTATTAAGTTTAATATTTCGCATTCTGGAAATATGGCTGTTTTTGGTTTCACGATTAATGATGAAATAGGAGTGGATATTGAATACATAAAACCTGATGTAGAGGTTATGCATTTGGCCGAAAATTTCTTTTCAGAAACCGAAATCGCAATGCTTAAATCTTTACCCGAGGCAATTCAAAAAAGAGCATTTTATCGTTGTTGGACCCGTAAAGAAGCATTTATAAAAGCAGAGGGGAGTGGACTGTCATTTCCATTAGACCAGTTTTCGGTTTCTGTTGATGATGATACGGTAGCTAAGCTTTTGGAAACCAAATGGAACACAAATCAAAAAAATAATTGGGCGTTACATTCGTGTGTTCCTAAAGCGGACTATATCGCAGCCGTTGCTGTGGAAAATAGTTTAAGTACCCATTTAAAAATCAACAAAGTTTTAGCTCACCAGTTTCATCAATAATATACTCAAAATAAAACCACTTTTTCTTGTCAGAAGGTTGCTCAATTTTAAAAGCGGTTATTAGGCGTTCACCATCTGTTTTTACATAAATAGCACCGTAAACACTTATATTAGTTTTAGATAGCTCTTTTATTTGTTCAGCAATTGTAGTTTTGAGTTTATCGGTTGCTTTTATAGCTAGTTTGGTAATGTTTTTTTCCAGCTTTTCTACCAATTTTTTATCTTCAGACGCTCTTGTAGAACGTTGTAATTCGGTGGATAGTAAAACGGGAGATTCGCCGCGACCAAATTTTCCAAGCCTTCCCAGTAAATCAGGTCGGGGGTGAACATGCCCTTCCTCATCACCAGAAGAAATCACAAAGCAAGCAGGATTAACCGTTTGCATAAACTCATCAGTAACGTCAGAAGCACCGTGGTGGCATACTTTCATAATTTCGGCTTCAAACCAATGTTTGGCTTTTGCAATCATTTCGGTATTGGCAGTACTTCCTTTTCTGGGAAAACGTTTTAAACCTGTATAATGTTTAAGCAAATACTTTTCTGCGGGCTTATTTAAATCACCACCAAAAAGCATTTTATACTTACCAAAATGCAATCTTAGAATTACCGAATGTCCATTTTTAGTTTTTCCATAGGCACTAATTTTTCGTAGCCTAGGGTTTCCGTTAGCATCGGTTTCGGTGACTGGCCCCAAAACTTCAATACTGTAACCCCTTTGGTCGGAGGGGGCAAAACTGGGCATATAATTCCGACCGTTTTCATGAACACAATGCCCGGGAAATGTAGATAACATTTTAAAATCGTGAATGTTAGGATTGTTTAGAGCGTTGTTCATTACTGGAGGAAATTGGTATCGCCCTAAATCAACATGGTTGCCAAATCGGTTTTCAATGTCGGTTTTAGTAGTTGCCAAATTCGTAACATACTTTATACCCGTATTAGGGTCTTCGGTAAGTCCGCCTACTTTTTCAAATTGCCCTTTTACTGGTTTTTCTACTAAGCCATTTTGGTAAATGGTATTAAAACCAACATTATGGTCTGCAAACAAATCTTTAAAACCAAGATAATGGTCTTTATCGGGGTGAGTGAGTATGGCAGCATCAAACTGAAATCCGCGATACGCCTTAAACCTTCCGTGTAAAAATTTTTGCATGTGATTGCCCTCACCAGCATCAATAACCATAATTTTTTCGTCGGCGCCTTCTTCTGGGGTAATTAGTACAGCACCATCACCTTGACCAACATCTAAAAAAATAACCTCTAGTGGGCGTTTGTCTATCGTATGCTCTTCTTTAATGTATAGTATTTGTGAGTTGGGCGAGTTGGGTGCCCATTGCACTGCTAACCAACCTGGTCCAATAGCACTAAAATCATGGTTTTCATCAATAGAAAGCCAATCGCCCCATAGTACCTGGCGTATAGCACTAAATTTTTGTGTGCTTGTATTAAACTTGTATAAATATACTTTTTTACCCTTGTGCCCTAGATTAACAAACTTGTGTGCCATAAATACATTGTTATTGTAGGGGGAAGTGGCTACTAATGTACTAAAAACAGCAATGCAAACCGTAAGTTTTTGGTTTACATAAGGTTAAGTGTGTGTAAATTGTTTGGAGTTGGACTATTTTCCTATACAGAAATTGGCAAATATTTATGACAATAAGTCAACCAGTATTTTGTGTTGTATTGATTTAATGAAAAATACAAATATGCTACAAAAATGAATATATGGAAAAATGATTACCTATGAGTAGTGCTTAATTCCCTCTTTTTATCTTATCTAATGTATTATTATTTATGTCTTTCCAACTAGTCCAACCATTTGCAGCTCTTCCTAGAACCGTAACTGCTGCCGCACTAGGCGAATTAAAAATTTCATCTTTTTGAAATATTAATACTCCATTTACTTCTTTAAGTACTTCTTGATTTAGTAATTTTTTTCGCAAACGTGTAACCCATTCAGGGGATTTTGAAGATTCTTTTAGTACACAAGTTCCTCCTTTATAGATAAGAAAACCATCATCATTTAATTCTCCTTTAGATGAAATTTCTTTTGTTTTACAATAAAAATGTTCTTTAGTTGTATTAGCTTTTCTCTTTTCTTCAAATAGAGGATATCCTAAAGTTGCTAATAAAATTTTAATAGTTCCGAAGTTATCTAATAAATCATGCTCTCGGCTTTCAGATAGTGAAGGTTTCTTAGAACCCGTATCGTTATGTATTTCATATCGTCCAACAGCTATTGTTTTTTCTAAACAGTAATGCTCTAAAAACTTACTATCTGCTTTGTTATAATCATTTGTTTTAGTAGCTACAACTACACAATGGGTCCAAAAATCTTTTTTACGATTATGCTCCAATATACGTGTGTAACAATCTTCTCCTTCACCAATGTAAACCAAAGGTTTACTCTCTTCTGTTACTCCAAATAAAAAGTAAACCCCTGTAAAATGTACTAATTCGCGAACAGAAACTTCTTTTAATTTATTGCGAGGAAAGAAAACAGCTTTTACTAATCTATTGGTAATCTCTGCTTCTTTAATACTAGTAGGTGATCCATCGGGTAAAAATAACTGTATGGTTTGCGGTCTATTTTTCATATTCTAATTCTTCGTCTTCTTTTGCGGATTCACACCTTACGTTAGCACAATAAATACCATCATTTTTATGGAATTCAATTTTGATTTGAGGCTCTCCATACAAGTGATTTAAAGTGAAATTTTGCGATTCTAACCAAAAGACAAATTCTTCTTTAATTGAATCATTAGCATTGGATTTGTGCCCTTGTCCTTGTTTAATTATTCCTTTAAAATTGGTAGGTATTTTAATAGCATTATTCCCAAAATAATAAAAATGATTAGACAATAAAGCAAATTTACCCCCTATATCAGTACCTACATTATCCATATTATGCACACTTGGCAAAAGCGTTGATTTATTATTCTGGAATGAGTAAATAGAATCACCAACTCTTCTGCTATAGTCTACGTGATTAATATCAGGAATCTTCTCGGGTAAATTATTTGTACAATACCTATTGTATGCTTCCATAGTCATTTTTTGGGTTACTTTCATAGCATAAACCATTTGACCAGAGTAATCTTTACCTTTTACATTTTTTGAACCTACACCTACAACCCAATCACCAACATTAGCGGTTCGTCGAATTACAGGTTTACATATATTTAAAGTGCAAACTTCAAAGAAAGGATTTGGAGCTGCTCCATCATCAATAGGAATACAATAACTGAATAATCTCATATTTTAAACTTCTACAATACCACTAATAAATGTCTCCACAAATTCCAGTATTCTATTGGTTATTCTTTCCGCTTTGGTTTTTCTTTCTTTCAAACTTGGTCGAGTATTCATTGTTCCGATTATATCATCTCTTAATGGTATTTTCTCGGTAAACATATAATCACCAATTACTTTTTCCAGTTTATCAGAATCTAAGTCTTCCTCCTTACTCAATGCTTTTATCGCTTCTAATTTTTCAGTAGACATAAACTGAACAAACTCATCTGGAATATCTTCTGAATCTTCAATTATTGGTAAATGCTCATTAATGAACTTTTCAATTAACTCACGTTTACTTCTCAATTTTGTATCACCAGCAACAATATCCATAATATTTTTTAGTTGCTTTTCTTTCTCGTCTACAGATACTGAGTTTTTAAGATTTGCTAGTAATTTTAAAATGTAGGCAACATTAATTTCGTCTCTATGAATTAGTTCTAATTCAAAATCAATATCGTTTAGAATGGAAACTTTTTCCTTTGCATTTTCTCGTTTTACCTTATCTCTTAAATCTAAATATTGTGTTTTATAGTCTTCAAAAGTTTGTTCATTTATACTTAAATCATCAAACGTAAATTCTGTAAAAGTTTTTAATACATTTAGTGTTCGCATTAATTCTCTAAAGGCTTTAGCAAAAGCCAATTCCTCTTCTTCATCTTTCAAATCATGCACACTATCAACAGTTGGCGTTATTTGTAGTAACTGTATAAAAGCATCATTCATCTTTTTTACATAATCCTCATAAGGCTTGATTATTATTTCATCTTTAGATTCAATGTTTGAGAACAAAGCAATTGCATCATCTGTATTTTGTTTTAGGTTTCTAAAACAAACAACATTTCCTTGTGATTTTACTTCATTTAAAATTCTATTAGTCCTAGAATAAGCCTGAATTAAACCGTGATATTTTAAGTTTTTATCTACATAAATGGTGTTTAATGTTTTACTATCAAAACCAGTTAAAAACATATTTACTACCAATAAAATATCAACTTGTTTATGCTTTACTCTTTTGGCAATATCGTTGTAATAATTGTAATAACTTTGAGTGTCTTTGGTAGAATAGTTTGTGCCAAATGTTTTGTTATAATCTGCAATAAAACTATCTAAATGTTCTCTTGTATGCTTAGAATTATATTTCGGTTTCGGCTCTGCTACAACATTTAAATCTACTTCATCAAATTCAGAAGTTGTGAAACCTAAAGCATCTTTATCTTCTTCATTTGCTTGATAAGAAAAAATAGTGGCTACTTTTAAATTATGCTCTTTTGATTTAAACAGTTGATAATATTTAATGAGTGTTTCTACATTGCCAACACACATAATTGCGGTAAACTCTTTGCTATGCGTTTTTCTGTTGTGATTGGCAATTATGTAGTCAGTAATGGCATCTAAACGCTCTGGTGCTTCCATTACTTCTTTTTCATCAATAGCTTCAACATCAATATCTAAAATGTGTTCTTTTTTCTTGAACGTATTAATGTATTCAATAGAAAATTTCAACACATTTTCATCTCGTATAGCATCTGTAATTACATATTTATGTAACGCTTTTTCGCCACCGAATAGCATTGCAGTTGTTCTTTTTCCGAATTCATTTGTTCCTGCATTATCTTCAAAAATTGGTGTTCCTGTAAAACCAAACATCTGGCTTTTCTCAAAGAATTTTTTAATGTCTTCGTGAGTTTTTCCAAATTGACTTCTGTGACATTCATCAAATATAAAAACCACTCGTTTGTCTTTTAAAACAGACATTTGATTTAAATACTTTGCTTTACTAATCGCAGTATTTAGTTTTTGAATGGTCGTAACAATTAACTTATTATCCCCAGCTAATTGTTGTACCAAAGCTTTGGTATTATTTGTACCATCAATACTGCCTTTACTAAAACTATTAAACTCTTTGGTAGTCTGATAATCCAAATCTTTTCTATCTACCACAAAAATTACCTTATGCACTTTAGGTATATGTGTAAGAATTTGACTTGCTTTAAAACTTGTTAAGGTTTTCCCTGAACCAGTAGTATGCCAAATAAAACCGTTTTTTCTAGTTTCTTTTACTCTATCTATAATTGCTTCTACTGCAAAATATTGATAAGGACGAAGAACCATTAAAATTTTAGCAGATTCGTTGAGTACAACATATCTAGTAATCATTTTAGAGATATGACAAGGCTCTAAAAATATGTCTGCGAATTTTGAAAGTTGCGTAACGAGTTTGTTAGACGTATTGCTCCAATAAAAAGTTTGTTTAAAACTACGTACTTTTATTGGGCTGTTCGCATAATATTTTGTGTTTACACCATTGCTAATTACAAATATTTGTACAAATTGAAATAAGCCAGCTCCTGCACCAAAACTATGACGCTCATATCTGTTTATTTGATTAAAAGCTTCTTTAAGTTCTAAACCTCTACGTTTTAATTCTATTTGTACTAAAGGCAAACCGTTTATTAGAATGGTAACATCATAACGGTTTTTATATTTACCTTCCATAGTTACCTGTTGCGTAACTTGAAACTCGTTTTTACACCAATGCACTTGGTTTATGAGTTCTATGGTTTTGTTTTCTCCTTTATCGTTGGTAAACGGAACTCTATCACGTAGTATTTTGGCTCTTTGAAATATAGAACCTTTGTTTAAATAGTTTAAAACTTGCTTAAAATCATTATCAGATAGGGTAATTTTATTGTGTTTTTCTAATTGTGATTTTAGATTGATTAATAAATCTGCTTCGTCTTTTATAACCACTTTTTCATAACCCAATTTTGCTAATTGGCTTACCAAATTGTTTTCTAATAATTGTTCTGGTTGTGAAGTCATTATTTAGTGTCGTTATTTAAAGATTTTGCAAATTCAATTATTTTTTGAGTAAGTTCTTTTTTGATTTTCCTAAACTCTAAAAGGCTTGGTCTGTCAATCATTGTTTCTTTTATACTATCTGGAAAAGGTTCTTTTTCTTCGTCTAAATAGAAGTTTATTACTTGCTTTAATTCAGCTTCTTTTAAATTTTCTTTTTCTGCAAATACTGTTAATTCAGCATTTCTTTCATCTGTCCAGAAAACATCAGCAAAAAACTCTTTGACTAAATGTTCAATTGTAGGATTGCTAACTTCTACAATTACTTTAGGTTCTTCTTTTTCCGTTTCATCACTATCTTCATCAGGTTGTAATGTTTTTAGAAACTCATCATAAAATCTTGTCTCATATTCGTCATAGTCATTTTCATAAAGTAACTGGCTATAACTTGTTGTTGAAATTGGAAAATCAGGTTGAGATTCATCTAAATAAGTATTGTACTTAATTATAATTTCTTCATCTTCATTTGGATTCTCTTCATCGTTAGGAAAATAATCTAGTTTATCTTTATCAGTGGTATCTATCTGAAAAAAGTATTTTAGTGTATAAGAGACAATTAAATCAGTCATATTGGTAACCATTTCTGCAAACTCTGGTGAACTCTCCACTAATTTAGGAACTGATTTTCCGTGAGAAATATCTCCTCTATCAGTTCTTGTTGCTGATATTACATTAACAATTTGACCTGTTGAATGGATAAAACTAGCTTCAAATTCTTCTGAATGTTCTGCAATTTTACTTAATGCTTTTCCAAAAAATTTCTGTACCGACCAAAAATTTCTTCCCTTGATTGCTTGCTTTTCATCAAAGGTGGTATCAAGTCTGTTTAGTACAGATTTTGAAACACCTTCAATTAATGACTTGCAAGATTCTATAGCAATATCAGGGTTTTTAGACTTATTATTTTCAATTTTTTCTATGTGTAGATGATAATATTCAAAATCGGAATACGTGTGCTTATGTTGATGCAATAGTAACTTAACTCTTTCCATACTACACAAACATTTTTTGAAGTAATCCTTTTTTGAAATCTACACTAGTATCTATTTTTTGTTGTACGCCCTCAATTTTAGTATTTAAAGCATTTAAATATTTAGCGATTTTGGTTTGTTCAGATAAGGATGGGAGAGGTATTTTTATTTTTGAATACTCAGAAATCCAAAACCTTTTATGTTCATCTCCTTTTGGGTAGTAAATCATTTCCATTGCAGCATATATAAATACAATATCTGCCTTTGTAATATCATTTTTCAATATTTTCATTGCTGAAGATTTAACTTTAAATGGAAAGGTTACAAATTGACTTGCCATTGTAAAATCATCAAATATTATAACTGGAACATCTGTGAATATATTTTTCGTTTCGTCAGTATAACCCAACAAGAAACTCTTACCTGCAGTTAATACAGGTGTTTTAAATGAATTGTCATACTCTATTGATTCTACAATATACTTTGTTGGTTGTTCATATTCTAAAACCTCACCCAATTCCTTCTCTTCCCAATCTGGAAAATCATTTCCATTATCGTCTTTAAAGCGAATTTCTTGGTTAAAGATTTTTTGCAACACACCTTTTTTGAAATCTAATAAGGTGTCTTTCTTTTCTTTTAATGAAGAAATTCTATTTTCAATTGAAGTTAAGAAATCTGCTATTTTTTTTTGTTCAGTTGGTTCTGGTATTGCCAGAGTTATTTTTTCTACTCTTCCTTTAGATAAACCTAAAACTTTTGTTCCTTGTGCAATACGCATTAATTGTAATCGAACATTATAGTTAGTTAATAAATGTCCGAAAAAGCCACTAGCCAAAGTCTCATCAGTTTTACGAGCTAAGAAAGTATGCAGTCCTGCAAGAATTTTTTCGTTGTTAGTGTTTGTAACTTCAATCGATTTACCAATATCAGCATAATCTTCAGAAGCATCAGCCATCACCAAATCACCTTCCAATACATAATTTTCATCATCAATTCTACTAATATCTACATCTTCATTAATAAAAGGAAGTTCTTCCTTTTCAATATCGAAATGTGTATTGAATTTCGTGTGAATGTCTCCGTAATGAATATTTTTTACACTACCTGATTCATAATTCAATTTGTCTCTTGAAAGTGAATTTGTGTTTTTAAATTCAAAGTGATTTTTAAATTTTGTTTCTTGCCAATTCTCTGTAAATTCAGGAAAACGAATAACAGGTTTTAAATTGTTGTTTTCCATTTAAAAAGGTTTTGGGATGTTTAATTCTTCACAAAACTGAGCAATTGTTTCATCAGTCAATGCTAATTTTTCATCGATTGTAATGAGTTTTTTGCTTACTTCCTGTAAATCTATTTCCACTTCATCTTCAAATGTATCTACATACCTTGGCATATTAAGGTTGTACTCATTTTCTTTGATTTCATCAAGTGTAACAATAGAACAGTATTTATCAATTGGAACTCTATTTATATAAGCATTTACAATATTATTTATATCATTAATTTGATTCTCATCCTTTGGGTCTCTAAGCTCGTTTTTATTCCCGTTTTTGATATAATGGTCTTCACCACTTGCATCTATCATTACAATAGTATCATCTACTTTCCTGCATTTTTTAAGCACTAAAATACAAGTTGGTATTCCTGTACCATAAAAAATATTAGCAGGTAAACCTATAACCGCATCTAAAGCATTTTTTTCTTCAATTAAATACTTACGAATTAAATTTTCAGCAGCACCTCTGTACAATACTCCGTGAGGTAAAACAACTGCCATTGTTCCGTTATCTGCTAATTGGTAGTACATGTGTTGTACAAAAGCATAATCCGCTTTGGTGTTTGGTGCAAGTTTTCCATATTGAGCAAAACGTTCATCTGTGCTGTTAAGTGGATTTTTATTTCCTTTCCAATGTGCAGAAAATGGCGGATTTGCTACCACAGCTTCAAAGCGTTTTTCTAGATGCTGAGGACTTTCTAGGGTGTCTTCATTTTTAATATCAAACTTTCGATAATGAATATCGTGCAATATCATATTCATACGAGCTAAGTTGTATGTTGTACGGTTGAGTTCTTGCCCATAATACTCACTTACTTCGGCTTCTTTTTTTATACGCAATAGAAGAGAGCCAGAACCACAAGTTGGATCGTAAACCGATTTTAGTTTTGTTTTTCCGTGTGTTACTATTTTGGCTAGTATTTTAGAAACTTGTTTTGGTGTGTAAAATTCTCCTTTGGATTTACCAGCTATTTTAGCGAATTTTCCAATTAAATATTCATAAGCATCACCTAAAACGTCTGAATCTAAATCTTCTAGTTTAAAATCAATTTTATGCAGTTCATTTATAATTTTTACAATTACTTCATTTCTTGCATTTACTGTTCTCCCTAATTTTGTAGAAGTTAAATCTAAATCCTCAAATAATGCAGCAAAATCTTCTTCTGAATCATTACCCATTGTGCTTTGCTCAATGTGATTCAATACAGCTTGTAGTTCGTCTAGTATAAAATTGCTTTCTCCTTCAATGTTATTGTTCCCTTTTTCTGCAATAGCAGAAAACAATTCTTTAGGTTCTAGGTAGTAACCTAATTTTATTAAACATTCTTCACGTAAGGCTTCTAAGGTTTCGTTATCAGTTACTTTGGCAAAGTTGGTTTCATTTTCGCCCTGTAGTAATTCGGTAACGTAGATATTTTGCTTTTCAGAAAGATATTTAAAGAAGATAAAGCCCAAAATATAATCTCTGTAATCATCAGGATTCATTTTACCTCTTAGTAAGTTGGCAATTGCCCAAAGGCTACTTTCTAATATTCGTTTTTGTTCGTCTGACATCTTAAATTTAATCTAAAAAAGTAAATATCAGAAGTTTTGAATTTGAAAACAACACTATTTAGAAGTATCTATAAATTATTTTTTTGAAGATTTATTCTGCTACTTTCTGTTTCAAAGAATAACAGTATGTATTTGTAAATTTTGATGTTAGATAATTTCGCCAGAGATTTCACTTAACCCAATATGTGGTAATGTTGAAAACTGATAAGTTATTGTAAATTAACTATTTACCTATGCAAAAGTTCGCAAAAATATTGCCCAAAAGCTCATCATTAGTAACTTGCCCTGTAATCTCTCCAAGGTGGTACAGCGCATCTTTAACATCAATCGCCATAAGGTCGCTAGGCAATTCTTCGTCAATACCAAACTGTACTTTTTGTATGTCTTCTAACGCTTTGAGTAAGGCATCGTAGTGGCGCGTATTGGTAACAATGGTTTCGTTATTACGCAATGCTCCTGTATTAACAAATTCTAGCAATTTGTTTTTAAGTGCATCTACACCTTCACCAGTTTTTGCAGAGATATAGTTAATTGCGTCTAAGCTTTTACTTATGCTTTGTTTAATATCATCAGACAATACATCTGCCTTATTAACCAATAATACGGTAGGTTTTAAAGGGTATTTGTTTTTAATTTTTTCAATTTCAACTTTTAAGTTGGTAATGGTGTCTGCATTTAACAATTGCCCATCAACCAAAAATAATACCACTTGAGCTTGGTCTATTTTTTCAAAAGTTTTTTTAATACCAATGCTTTCTACAACATCTTTAGTGTCTCTAATTCCAGCAGTATCAATAAATCGGAAACCAATTCCGCTAATAGTAATTTCGTCTTCGATAGTATCGCGTGTGGTACCAGCAATGTCGCTTACAATAGCTCTTTCTTCGTTTAGCAAAGCATTTAAGAGTGTAGATTTCCCCACATTAGGTTCACCAACAATAGCCACGGGAATTCCGTTTTTTATTACATTACCCACAGCGAAAGAATCAATGAGTCCTTTTAAAACAATTTGAATGCGATTTATAAGTGCTACAAATTGCGTACGGTCTGCAAATTCTACATCTTCTTCGGCAAAATCTAACTCTAACTCAATAAGCGATGCAAAATTTAAGAGTTGGTCACGCAGACTTTTAATCTCGTTACTAAAACCACCACGCATCTGTTGCATGGCTATTTGATGTGAAGCTTCGTTCTCAGATGAAATTAAATCTGCCACGGCTTCAGCCTGACTTAAATCCATTTTTCCGTTTAAGAATGCCCTAAGGGTAAATTCTCCTGCATTTGCCATACGGCAGCCGTTGCGCAAAAACAATTGGATGATTTCTTGTTGAATATAAGGTGAACCGTGACACGAAATTTCAACAATATTTTCTCCTGTATATGAGTTGGGCGCTTTAAAAACAGAAACCAATACTTGATCTAATGCACGGTCACCATCTACAATATGCCCCAAAAGTATGGTGTGACTTTTTTGATTTTTAAGGGTCTTATTATATAGAGATTTAAAATGATTTGACGCCAGTGTAATTGCATCTTGTCCAGAAATACGGATAACCGCAATGGCGCCAGCACCAGAAGGAGTAGCTAAAGCTACTATAGTATCGTTTGTAGTTATTTGCATCATTGGCAAAAATAGGTAAAATGACGATATAGATATTGGTTTTTGAACGCGGGTGTTAAATGGATTTAGGTCTGTATGTAAAAAAGAAAATTATAAAAAATGAAAATCATGAAAAGTGTATTTAGTTTACTATTAGTTTTAACCGTTTTAGGAACAAATGTAATGTTGGCTCAAGAGGCTGAAGACAAAACCATTTTAGCTGTATCTGAAACAACAATAAAAGCGGAAAATGTAGCAACCGAAATTGAAAAAGAGGAACGTGAAGCGGTAGAAAAAAAAGTTGCTGAAGCTGAGAAAAAGGCGGAAAAGGCAGAGAAAAAGATTAAAAAAGCTGAAAAAGAGGCTAAAAAGAAAGAAAAACTTGCCAAAAACATTGAAAACAAAGAAAAGGCAATTCGTAAAAACGAAAGGCAAATTAAAAAGTTGCAACAGAAACTGGTAAAGGGTAAAAGTAAAGGAACATTATCTCCAGCCGATATTGCTAAAATAAACGGGAAAATAGATAAGGCTACGAACAACATTGCAAAGAACAAAAACAAGTTGGCAAAACTGCTTAAAAAATAATACTATAATTATTTTTTGTAACAAATTGATTGATTAGGCGTCGTATAGATAGTTATTCATCTTAAAATCAATCAAAAAAATGGAAATCATAAATCAAAACGTAGCGGTTAGAGAAGATAATCAGTTATTAGTTATAACTCACCTTTCTCAATATTTAGATTATTTTACGGGTTTTGGAGGTTTAATTGTTCCACTTATTCTGTGGCTTACGAATAGAGATCGGGTTATGGGTATGAACGAACACGGTAAATCTGTAATTAACCTTCAGTTAAGCTTACTACTGTATATCATTATAGGTATTCCGTCTATATTACTATTAGGTCTCGGAATATTCATTTTAATTTTTGCCGGCTTATTAGGCTTTATTATGCCCATTGTTAATGCAGTTAGGGCAAGTAGAGGAGAGGCACCTAGTAATTTTGGCGCAATACCTTTTATTTCTTAATTAAATTTAGTGTGGTAAAAAAAAGACCGTTACCTTAAAAAGTAACGGTCTTTTTTACTATTTGAAGTTTAGTTTTATGCGTTAAGCATTACTGGCATAACCAGCATAGTAACATTTTCTCCTTCATCTAAACCATCAGCAGGGGTTAAAATTCCTGCTCTATTTGGTAAACTCATTTCCAATGAAACTTCATCAGAGTTAAGGTTATTTAGCATTTCGGTTAAAAAGCGAGAATTAAAACCAATTTGCATATCATCACCTTGATAGGCGCATGTTAAACGCTCTTCAGCTTTGTTACTATAATCAATATCCTCCGCAGAAATATTAAGCTCTGCACCAGCTATTTTTAAGCGTATTTGGTGTGTAGTTTTATTTGAGAAAATAGAAACTCTACGAACCGAGCTTAAAAACTGGTTTCTTGAGATAGATAGTTTATTAGGATTTTCTTTAGGTATTACCGCTTCATAATTAGGGTACTTACCATCAATTAGTCTACAAATAAGTTCTGTATTATCAAAAGTAAATTTGGCATTACTCTCATTATATTCAATAATAACATCAGTTTCACTTCCTGCTAAAATTCCTTTTAAAAGCGTTAAAGGTTTTTTAGGCATAATGAATTCTGCCACTTGAGAAGCTGTTACATCTTCTCTTTTGTATTTAACCAGTTTGTGCGCATCAGTAGCCACAAAGGTTAAATTTTCTGGAGAAAATTGGAAAAATACACCGCTCATTACGGGTCGTAAATCATCGTTACCAGCGGCAAAAATAGTTTTGTTAATAGCTGTAGCTAATATGTCTCCTAAAATAGTTGTAGTACTTGGGTCAGCCAATTCTACCGCTTTAGGGAATTCTGCTCCATCTGCATACGCTAGCGCATATTTACCATGATTAGAGCTTATTTCTACAGTATTATTATCCTCGATAACAAAAGTTAAAGGTTGTTCTGGAAAAGTTTTTAACGTTTCCAACAACAATTTTGCAGGTACTGCTATGGTACCTTCGTTATCTGAATCAACATCTAAAACGGAACTCATTGTGGTTTCTAAATCAGAGGCCGAAACGGTAAGTTTGTTTTGTTTTAGGTCAAAAAGAAAATTATCTAAAATAGGTAATGTGTTACTATTATTAATAACACCACCTAATATTTGTAATTGCTTTAATAAGTATGTACTAGATACTATAAATTTCATTCTTCTTTTTTATTTTATTAGCAAGTTAAAAGACAATTTAAAAACTAAAATCAGATAGTTTTTAGCGGTGTGCCTTCAAACAAAGATATTTTAAATGGTTCTGATATCGAAACAATTTTATTAACACCTAAGAGGCGTATTTACGCTTTCTAAAATGGCTGAAAATAAACCCAAAAAGAAGCACAAGAACTATGGGAGTACCAATATTTATTAGCTGCCATTTGGTTTTTTGTTCTTCGATTTTTTTCTCATCAAGAAAAGGTATCGCTACTTTTTTGTTTCTAATGTTTATAAGTCCTGTATCGTCAAGAAGGTAATTTACACTGTTTACCAAAAATTCTTTATTACCGTAAAAGTTGTTTGTCCACTTATCATATCCTAACTCTAAGGGTCTTCCATTACGTAATTGGTTTTTGATAAGGTCACCATCAGAAATCACAATCATTTTATTTGCTTCCCCTTTTTTGCGAAAATCATTGAGATTTACTGGTTTTACTCTGTTCGCGTAAGCCGATTTAAAATCGCCTTCAATTAAAACCGCTAAAGGATTATTGCCCTGTACGTAGTGCTCCTTTTTAGGAGGGTTTTTGGTTAAACTTAAACTTATTTGTTTTGGAGTACCATCCACTTTGGAGAGGGGAGAGCTTTGTAATAAAATAGTTTTTTTATTTGCATTTGAAATGGTATCGATAGCATTTGCGAACTGAAATTTTAAAGCTTCAATGTTATTGTTAATGGGGTGATTGTTTTTAGAAAACACCATAGGGTGATACACCCAAGGAACAGGGTTGTACTGTGCTGCATTACCATCACCCGAAGCTAACACAATTTGGGTAAAATACATGTCGTTCACCAATGTTGGGTTTATTCTAACCCCATAATTAAATAAAAAATCGTTGAGGTTTAAATTGCTGCCAAGTGCCATAGCTGTGCCTTTTTCATTAAAAAGACTGTCCAGTTCCATTTGCACTTGATCAATTAACCAAAGAGATTTTCCTCCATTTACGATATACTGGTCTAGTACGTATTTTTCCTTTTCTGAAAAAGCTTGTTGTGGTTTTGCAATTATAGCAAGGTCATAGTTTTTTAGCTTGTTCAGCGTTCCTCTTGGATTGGTTTCAACAGAGTCCAACGTAATAGCTCCAATATTGTAGTAATCTCTAATCGTGGTTAAAAAATCTGCTAAGTGTATATCGGCAAGTTCTCCGTTACCTTTGATAATGGCAATTTTTTTCTTTTCGTTGATGCTTACTTTGGTAAAAGCATCCGCAAAAGCATACTCCAAATGCTGAACGGAATTGTTAACACGTTCCTCGGTACTAGCACCTAACCTGTTTTTTAATAAAGGTACTTTTACGGTTGTGTTTTTGTAATTCACCATTGCCCAGGGGAAAACTATATTTTGAGAAACCTCAGTTTTATTTTCTACTGTAATTTGGGTAGGGGTAAGGCCAAGCGTTTGTAAATCGGTTACAACAGTATTAACATTTTCGGCTCCTTCTAGTGGATTTACAAAACTGAATTTTACATTATTGTTCTTGGCTTCAAAGGCTAATAATAACTCTTTTACCTCACTTTTTAATTTTAAAAATTCGGGAGGCAGATTTCCGTCTAAAAGTACATCTATTATTACCGGAGCATCAATATTTTGGGTAGCTTGTATAGCTTCGGAAGTAAGAGTATATCTTTTATCTTCGGTTAAATCAATTCGAGTATATACGAAGTTTGCTAAAACATTTACCAATATTAGCAGCAGCAATCCTTTTGCAATTGTAAATATTGTTTTATTCATTACCTCGTTGCATTTTTAAGTTGAACAGTAGTTAAAAAAACAAAAAAGAGCGTAATGCTAGCGAAATAAACGATGCTTCGGGTATCCACAATACCTTGAGAAACTCCATCAAAATGTGTTTTTATCCCCAGTTTTTTTATAAACGAAGCGGTGCTTCCTTCAAATAAAGTAGACATACTTTCAAAACCGTAGTAGAACATAAAACATAGCGCAACGCCTAAAATAAAAGCAATAATTTGATTCTCTGATAATGTAGAAGTAAAAATTCCGATGGCGGTATAGGCCGCAACCAAAAATAAAACTCCAAAGTAAGAACCTATTACAATACCAGAATCTAAATTACCCGCAACAACACCTAGTTCAGAAATTGTGTATACGTATAACAAGGTTGGAATAAGAGCAATTACGGACAGCGTAAAGGTTCCTAAGAATTTACCAAGAACAATATTGGTTAAACCAATAGGCTTAATATATAAAAGCTCTAAGGTGCCTAACTTTTTTTCCTCAGAAAAGCTTCGCATTGTGATAGCGGGAATTAAGAATAAAAAGACCCAAGGGGTGAGGTTGAAAAAGTGACTTAGGTCTGCAAAACCATATTCCAATATATTAAAAGAACCACTAAACACCCATAAAAACAGTCCAGTTAGGGTTAAAAACAATCCTATAATTAAATACCCAATTGGAGAAGTAAAGAACGATTGTATTTCTCGTTTAAAAATGGCAAGCATGAATTTTTTAGTTTAAAATATGTTTTTTGTGAACACTCCAAGCTTCAGGTTTTGCATCAAACAAAACTTTAGTCTTTGCCCAAACTGTTTTAAAAAAGGCGGAATTTCGATATAGATTTAAGCTATCTTCTTTATCCCAATAACTATATGTAAAAAAAGTGTTTTTGTTATGAATATCTTGAAACAGTTCTAAATGATTACATCCATTAAAGGCTCTAATACCTTCCTTAGTTTCCTCAAAAATTTGCTCAAAATTAGAAACGTTTTCTTTTTTAAATGTCAACTTCACAATCCGTACAATCATCTTATTTAAAATTTATGGTAATAGTATCTCGGTATTCCAAACCTAATAATGTTGATGCTCCTCCTCCCGTATTTAGGTTACTTTTATATATAGCTAATTCTATATAATTAGAAGAATTGTATAGCGCTAGTAAATCTCCTGCGCCTTTTCTTTTATTTTTTTCTACATCAAAGTTTACAATGTCACTATAGCGTTCATGAATTTGATGTATTTTATGACTGCGAGCTATTAATTCAAATTCGCGTCCGTTTCTGTAGCCTTCAAATTGTTGCTTAAGAATATTGGTAATTACGTTTCCATAATTATCAATATAAATAACGCTACCAATTATTTTATTTCCGTTGTCAGCAAACTGGGGAGAAAACTCACGCAGCTCCTTTAAAGCATTAAAAGGTTGCCCTATGACCTCTAAAGTGCCTCCACGTGCTATGTGGCAAGCCACTTTTACAAAAATATCCATTTCTGGAAAAGCCCCATATGCATGATTGTTGGGTAAGTTAATTTGAACAATTTTTTCTGGCTTCTTTTCTGAAGTTATTAACCCAATAACCCCATTGTTAGCACTAATAAAATAATGCCCATCAACCAGTACAGCAATATGTTGATTTTCAACAGTAGGTTCTGCATCTACGCCAACTAAATGAACGGTGCCTTTAGGGAAGTTTTTATAGGAGTTTTCCAGAATATAGGCGCATTCTGGAATATTAAAAGGACCTATGCCGTGAGATATATCCACAATATTAACATCTGCAATTTCACTATATATAGCACCTTTTAAGGCACCTACAAAGTGGTCTTTTAATCCAAAATCAGTGGTTAGTGTAATGATTGCCATGCAGCAATGTTGATATGTTTTTGGTTAATAAAAGTGAAAATTTACTTAAATTTGTTAAACAAAATTAAACAAAAAAAAGCCAAGGGAACGTATTAATTCCTAGCGATAATTATAAACATGTCTATTCTTTGAACGAACTTATCTTAGAACTTACGGAGATTAGCCCAAGAGAGTTTTTTGGGCAACAAAATGAAAATATTGATTTATTAAAAAAGTATTTTCCAAAGTTAAAAATTGTAGCCCGCGGAAATAAGATTAAAGTTTTTGGTGATGAAGAGCTTTTAGAAGAATTTGAAAAGCGTTTTGACATGCTTACGGCGCATTTTGTGAAGTACAACAAAATTGACGAAAATTCCATTGAACGGGTATTAACAAGCGATAGTGAAGCAGACTATACCTCCTCAGAAAAAAGTGGACAGGTTTTAGTTCACGGTGTTAGTGGAAAACTAATAAAGGCGCAAACGGCGAATCAACGAAAAATTGTGGAAGCTGTACGAAAAAGCGATATGGTTTTTGCCATAGGACCCGCTGGAACTGGAAAGACATATACCAGTGTTGCTTTAGCAGTAAAGGCATTAAAAGAAAAGCAGGTAAAACGTATAATACTTACCAGACCTGCTGTTGAAGCTGGAGAAAATTTAGGCTTTTTACCCGGAGATTTAAAAGAAAAATTAGATCCGTATATGCAGCCATTGTATGATGCGTTACGAGATATGATACCTGCTGAAAAACTTACCCATTATATAGAGAATGGAACTATACAAATTGCCCCAATGGCATTTATGCGTGGGCGTACGTTAGATAAAGCTTTTGTGATACTAGACGAAGCTCAAAATACAACCCATGCTCAAATGAAAATGTTTTTAACCCGTATGGGTAAAAGCGCAAAGTTTCTGGTAACAGGTGACCCAGGGCAAATAGATTTACCACGCAGAGTTATTTCAGGATTAAAAGAGGCGTTGCTAATTTTAAATAATGTAGAAGGAATTGAAGTTATTTATCTTGATGATAAGGATGTAATTAGACACAAACTTGTTAAAAAGGTGATTGACGCTTACCGAAGTATAGAACATCAAAATTAATTGCAAAAAATGAGTAATACGATTACCGACACTGACTTTAATTTTCCAGGTCAAAAAAACGTGTACAAAGGAAAGGTTAGAGAAGTTTATACCTTAAATGATGATGTTTTAGTAATGGTAGCAACAGATAGGCTATCTGCGTTTGATGTTGTTATGCCAAAAGGAATACCTTTTAAAGGGCAGATTTTAAATCAGATTGCTACTAAAATGATGGCGGAAACGGCAGATATTGTTCCAAATTGGTTGACTGCTACTCCAGATCCAAATGTTGCTGTTGGTAAAATGTGTGAACCTTTTAAGGTAGAAATGGTGATACGCGGATATATGTCTGGTCACGCCGCTCGTGAATATAAGGCAGGGAAAAGAATGTTATGTGGTGTTTCTATGCCTGATGGAATGCAGGAAAATGATAAATTTCCGAAACCCATAATTACTCCTGCAACAAAAGCGGAGATGGGTGATCACGATGAGGATATTTCTAGAGAAGATATTTTGAAAAAAGGAATTGTTTCAGAAGCAGATTATGTTGTTTTAGAAAAGTATACAAAAGCACTATTTGAAAGAGGAACTCAAATAGCGGCTAAAAGAGGTCTTATTTTAGTTGATACTAAATATGAATTTGGAAAAACGAAAGAAGGAGATATTGTTTTAATTGATGAAATACACACTCCTGATTCTTCTAGATATTTTTACGCTGAAGGCTACGAAGAGCGCCAAGCAAAAGGTGAAGCCCAAAAACAACTTTCAAAAGAGTTTGTTCGTCAATGGTTAATTAGTAATAATTTTCAAGGTTTAGAGGGGCAAACAGTGCCAGAAATGTCCGATGAATACATTACCTCAGTTTCAGAACGTTATATTGAGCTTTATGAGAATATCACTGGAGAAACCTTTATAAAGGCTGATGTTTCTAACATTCAGCAACGTGTAGAGAACAACGTTTTAGCATATTTATCTAAATAGCATGTTTTAATAACCATTTTAACGAAATTGCTCTTTTTTCTTTAAGCTTGGTAAGTATTTTTAAAAAGGCTACGGCTGTGATATAGGCATCACCGAGAGCGGTATGTCTATCTTTCATGGAGATATTGTATTTTTCTGCAAGTTCATCTAAAGAATATGCATCTTGCTGGTTTAATAGATTAGAGCGTAGCAATGTTTTTTTATAAAGTGTTGAAGTGTCCAAGACTTTGTTTTTTAACTCTGGTAAGTTATTTCTACACAGAGCTCTATTAATCATTGTGATATCAAACTTTGCATGATGAGCAATAATTATGTTATCACCAACATAGGCTAAAAATTTAATGAGTGCTTCTTGTTCCGAAATAAGTTTTCGTTTGGTATGTTTAAGAATACCATGAACCTTTATACTTTCTTTTTTATAAATATCCTGTTCCACATAAACATCAAAAACGCTGTCAATTGCAATTGCGTTTTTAAAAAGTTTTAGTGCACCAATGGATAAAACCCTGTCGTCACTGAAATTAAACCCAGTAGTTTCGGTGTCTAAAACAGTAAAGGTAGTATTGCTTAAATTGTATTCTAGCTTTTTGGTGAACAACTCAGCATAAGTATTCCAAAAATCTGGATATTCTTGTTTTTTTTTGGACCACCACATTACCCTAAAAGATTTGCAACTTTAAACCTATTTGAAATGAGTTCTTGAATTTCTTTAATGGTTTTAAAAGTTCGCTTTAGTTTCATTTTTTCCTCTTTTGTAAGCTGGTCCAATGCAATATACCTTCCGGAATCGTGATGTAAAAGGCCTTGTCGCGTTCTAAATTTTAGTAATGCTTTCATTGCATAAGAACAGGAAAGGTAAAGTTCAGCATTTGGCGGTTCCAGTTCTGCTAATTTTTCATAGCGTTCCCAAGTATTGCTAATAGCCTTTATAGAATGATATAGCGTAAGTACACGCGCAGCATCCGCTAACGGCATTAGTGCCCTTCTTTTGATGTCAAAAAAATCTTTGTTCTCTCCGTCCTGTTCTACTAAAAATTGCCTAAAAAAACCTGTAGGAGAAGGGTTTTGTAAAGCACCATGAGCTAAGTGTACATAAAAAATAGGATACTTTTTTGTATTGAAAAAAATATGTTCTGTGAGCTCGTTCACGATATCTTTATCTCCATAGGAAACGGTATAATCAAAAAATATGGAGGACATTAAAACTTCGTCTGCACCAGGGTTAATAATCCAATGGGAAGTTAAATTTTTCCATTCTTGAAGACTTAAACACCATTTTGGGTTAGAAGCCATCATTTCCGCTGGACAATATTCGTAGCCAATAGTATTTAATCCCTTTGTAACATGTTTCGCCAGTTTTAAAAAATAATTTGTTACAGTAGGTAACTCTGCATCAGAAACATCATCAAAAATTATGGCATTATCTTGGTCGGTATGCAATAATTGTTCACTTCTACCTTGACTCCCAATGGCTAACCAAGCAAATTTTACAGGAGGTGGAGTCTCCATTTTAAGTAATGAAAGTTCAATAGTTTTTTTAATGCAAGCATCATTAAGTTCCGAAATTATTTTAGCTGTTAATCCCAGAGGAATATTATTATCTAAATACCCCTGAAGAAGCTGTATTACACTTTTTCGAATATTTTTAATGTGCTTGTATTTTTTTGAGCGTTTAATGGCTTTTACCAGAACAGCAGGATTATTTCCTAACGAAACCATTACGTCATGCTTTGATAAAATGCCCACTGCTTTAGTATTTACAGTACCGTCTTGAGTTAAACAAATGTGACTAATACTACTTTTCATCATTGCCATTTGAGCTTGAGTAATGGTCATGTTTTTGGAGTACGTAACCACAGGAGAAGACATTACATTTGAGGCAGGAGTAGTTATTGGAAACCTACCAGATACGATGTGATTTCTGAAATCTTTATCCGTTATTATTCCAATTGGAAGCTCATTTTCTACCACTAAAATGGAGCCCACATTGTTTTTTGACATTAAAATTGCCACCTCCTTGGCAGGCATATCTGGGTCGCAGGCAATTAACTTTTTAGAATATCTAATAGGTTGTAAGTCAGATAATTCAAGGTTTGCTTTGTCTTCAATAGACAGGCTACCTAATAACTTACCTTTGTTTTCTTTTGAGTAAGGATTTCTGGTATTAGAGGCAAAACTTTCCAGCAAAAAATTACTTATTCGCTGGTTATTTCTGGCATAGGGTTTAAAAAAATCGATAGGTATTCCGTATAAAATACTTTCTTCATATGCCCTTGCTTCTAATTGGTAGTTTTCGTTAGCAATTAATGGGCGAAGACCAAAAATATCTCCTTCATCACAGATATCCATAGTCTCATCATCAACTATTTTTTTTAAAGCAACTGCGCCCTTGTGAATAATATAAAAATTTGCATGCGGTGTTTGATCTTTAGCGAAAACAATGCTGTTTTTTTCATGATAAACTATAGTAACTTGTTCTGCTAAATTTTGTAATTCCTTTTTTGGAATCATATTAAAAGGAGGGAAGTTTTTTAAAAAATCGGCTACTCGTTCAGAGATTATATTTTTCACATGCTGTGTTTTATACAAAGATAAGGTATAGATTTTTTTTAGATTTCTGAGCAACGAATGGATGATATCTATTGAGTTGAAATAATATAATCACGTTAGAAATGAAAATTACTTGATTGTTAATTATTGATCTCAAAACAATTTGTTGCAACAAATGTCGTTAAAATTTCTTTGCATTGATATTGATGCAAAACATTCATGATTGTTATCTAAAACCGTCTTGACTAAATGGTTTTAGAAGTTTAAAAAATTATATGAACTTAAACCTCAAATTAAAATGAAACTCAAAACAGTAAAAAAAACTTCAAAATTAATTATTTTTATTATGATTACGGCTCTTGTTAGCTGTAGTTCGGACAGTCTATCAATTGATGACGGAGATGGAAGTGGTGATGGTGGCGGGACTAACCCTAACGCTATTGTTACTGCAAAATTAAGTGCAAGTAGAATAGAAGGCCCTGCACCATTAGCAGTACAGTTTAATGCTATAGATACTTCCCATAAAGATTCAGACATAGATACTTATAGAGAATTAGGTTATCACTTTACGTTTGATGATGCTACTAGCGGAACTTGGGAACACAGTGGTAAATCCAAAAACTCTCAAATAGGAGGTCCAATAGCGGCGCATGTGTTTGAAAAAGCTGGGGTTTATACGGTAAGCGTTAGAGCACAGGATGTGGAAGGTAATTATAGTGATGAATCAATAACCATAACGGTTACTGATCCAAATACAGTTTATGCAGGGAATAATACGGTGGTTATCAGTACAAATACAGAAACAGAGGGGGCCCCTTCCGAAGCACAAGTATTAACTAATCAAACAAGTTGGCCGCAATGGGAATCTGGAAAACGTTACTTGCTAATGGCAGGACAAGATTTTTCATCGTTTGGTGATATAGATATATATCAACATCAAGATATACAAATAGGAAAAATTGGTTCAGGAGCAGATCCTATTGTTAAACAAGTAGATGTTGATCGTGGAACAGCTCCATTAAACTGGTCTAAAAAAGTAGTTATATCAGATTTAAAAGCTGGAAGTGTTAGTATTCCTAACTCATCTGAAGATGTTTATGTTATTAGAGGGTCTAATACTGGTATAACCATAGGAAGTTCCGTTAAGCATTGGGTGAATAAAGGAAATGAAGATTTAATATGGCCAGAAAATATCTTTATATATGAATCTAGAGGTATTGGAGCATGGGTATTATCTAGAGGCTTAAATATATTAGGTGTTGAAATGTCAGACCCTGTTGAACACAATATTAGAACTGCCTATTTGGTAAAAGCTTTTATTGCTCATAATTTATTATACAGGGCGGCTCGTACTAAACACAATATTAAAATACATGCGGAAGGCATACATAAGAACGAAAATGAAAGATTAGTAAAAAATAGTCTATCTAGTGCCACTAGGTGGGTTGTTGTAGCCAACAATAAAATGGGCAATGGTGAGCCTCAACCTAATGGATGGGCAATGACGGTATGTGCAGAAAATGGTAACAAAGTGCAAGGTGTACATGATGTTATTGTTGAAAATAATTATTTTGCTTCGGAGTACAATGTAGAAGTTATCCTCGGTGGAGCTAGGTTAACGGAAAGAGGCAATACCAGTATGGGAGAATTCAAAAATAAGCTGAATAATAGTGTAAGTCAGTTGCCAGCATCGTGGGATGGACCTTATTTTGTTGATGAAATACAGATAATTCCAGATGCTCCTGGAATGTAAAATAAACTTAAAACTTAATACAAACCCATAGTAAATTGGCAGTATATTGCTAATAACTATGGGTTTATTTTAATACTTTAGTAGCTAAAGTAAATCACAACACCCTATGACAAAAGAACAGCATAAGTTTATATATAGATATTTACTTTTGTTTTTTTGTATTAGTATCTCTGCTCAAAAAAATACCTTAGAACCAAGCTTAAAATTAACTATTTCTGATGGTTTATCTCATAATGGTATTACTTCTATTTTAGAAGCTTCAAATGGCTATTTATGGTATGGAACTTATGAAGGTTTAAGTGTATATAATGGTTACGAGTTTAACATTTACAAAAACAGCGTTGATGAAAAACCTCTTATAAGTAATCGGGTAAGAACTTTATTTGAAGATAAAAATAATAAGATTTGGATAGGAACAGATGATGGGATTAATCTATATGATCTATCCAATAATAGGTTTGCTAATTTGTATTCAAATAAATTGATTAATGAGGGTTTAAATGGACCAACGGTAAGAAACATAATTTCAACACAAAATGGTTTGGTTTTGTGCGCTACTCAGGAAGCCGGTATTTTAGTTTTTGATGAGAACTATAATTTAAAGGGGAAATATAAACCTAAAAAACATGAAACTGAGGAGGAAATTCAATTTTTTCAAGGGATTATGTTAGATGAGTTTAATTTTTTATATGCCACTTCAAGTGGCCTTTTTGTTTTTAATGTAAAAAACAAAACTTTTACCCCAATATTAAGAGACAAAGTATTTTCATGCACTTCAATTTTGAGTATTAATGATAAAATACTGGTTACCCTAGAATATGGATTTGTCGTAATCGATAAAAATAAAGCTAACCCTAATGATTACAACTTTACAATTAGTAATCAACTGTTCTTTGACTATAGGTTTAATAGTAGCATGGTAGATTCCTCAGGAACTTTATGGTTGGGTATAATAGACAATGGGTTTATCCAAATTAACAGTGCTGATATTTTAAATTCTACTGGTGATGATATTTCCTATTTTGAACATAATTCGGGGTATGTAAAAAGTAGCTGTTTTTATGAAACAACAACGGGTAATTGCTGGTTTGGCACGTTCAATGAGGGGCTTTTTAAATTTGATCTCGTTGAAAACCCGTTCAAGAAGTACAATGTTAACATGGGATTTAAGAATGGTTTAAAATCAAATAACGTAACAACTATTTCCCTAATTGATAAAGATAGAGTTTACCTAACGGCAAGTGGAGGAGACGTTTCTGTTTTTAATACAGAAACAGAGACTTTTGAGGTTGTCAAATACAACGCCTTTAATAATAATGGTTTAGAGTTTGGTAAAGTGTATTTAGATTCTAGAAAAAATGTATGGTGTAGAATTTCAAATGTTGGATTATGTCGAATAAAATCTAATGAAGAAAATTATGAGATAGTAAATAACTCAGAGCCACCATTATTTCCTCAGATACATTTTCACGATATAACTGAAGATAAAGATGGGAACATTTGGCTTGTTGGTAATCAAGGTGTTTTTAAAGTTGTTTTAAATGATAAAAATGAGATACTAAATGTAGAAACTATAAACGATAATGCATTTTTTGAAACTAAGAAATTGGGTTTTGTACGTTGTGTATATGTGGACCCATTATATGATTATATCTGGATTGGAACGGATAAAGATGGTCTTTTTAGGGTTAATGCTAAAGATAAATTGCTTGAAACTAAAATTAAACAATATGTGACTGAAGATAACAACCCCTACTCACTTTCAAGTAATTTTGTGAGTTCTATTATTAGGTTACCAAGTAAGGAATTATGGATAGGTACAGAAGGAGGTGGAGTTTGTAAATTAATAGAAAGTGAGACTAATTTTAAGTTTGAAACTTTTTCAGAAAAGCAAGGTTTGTCTAATAACGTTGTAAAAAGCATGTTGTATGATAACGACAATAACCTTTGGATTGCAACTAATATTGGTTTAAATAAATTTAATACAACAGATTATACTTTTAGGAGATTTACAGATTCTGATGGTTTACCTTTTGAAGATTTTTGGTATACCTCGGGGCGTTTGAAGAATGGATATTTGATGTTTTCGGGTTTAGACGGTTTTTGTTACTTTAAACCAGAAGACATTCTTAATAAAGAAGCATTGCCAAGATTTGAAATTGGAAACTTCAAACTTTTTAATAAACAAGTTGAAGTTGGAGATTCTATCGGGGGTAGAGTGTTATTAAGTAAGCGATTAGCAGAAACAGAAGAAGTAAATCTAAAACATAATGAAAATGTTTTTTCATTAGAACTAACGAGTTTACATTTTTCGAACCCTAAAAATCATCATATTAGATATAAGTTATTACCATTGAATGAAGAATGGCTTGAAATAGCTTCTAATGAAAAAACAATTTACTTTAGCGGTCTTCAGCCCGGCGAATATGTATTAAACACTTCAGCCTCAAATTCTTTGAATGAATGGGCGCCGGTTAAATCATTGAAAATAACGGTTTCAACTCCGTTTTGGAAAACAAAATGGGCTTATTTGTTATACTGTTTAGGCATTGCACTTATAGTTTTTTTAGTTGTTCAAGTGATTTTTAGGATTCAATCGCTAAATCATAAGGTAGAGATTGAACAAATAGAAGTTAATAATGTAAAACATTTAAACGCAGCTAAATTGAGGTTTTTTTCTAATATTTCACATGAAATAAAAACACCTTTAACACTTATATCAGGCCCCATAACCTTATTAATAAAAGAACTTGAAAAGAATTTTGGAGCCGTAGATAAGCTTAAGCTTGTTCAGCGCCAATCCAAAAAAATACAGGAATTAGTAGATCAAGTACACGATTTTCAAAAAGCTGATTTTGAGTTATTAAAAATGAATTATTCTCACTTTTATTTTAACACATATATAGAGGAACTTATACGAGATTTTGAGTTTATGGCTAAAACTGAGGGTAAAACCCTTACGGTTAAGCATAATAATGAAAATGTTTATGTGTCAGCGGATAAAGAAAAATTGGAAAAAGTATTTAACAATTTACTTAATAATGCTTTTAAATATACAAAACAAGGAGATTCGGTTTTAGTAGAAATAAGTAGAGAGGATAAGGATTTAATAGTATCTGTTAGAGATACAGGAAGAGGTATTGATAGTGAAGATTTGCAGCATATTTTTGAAAGATTTTATCAATCGCACAAAAGACATGAATCTTATATTGAAGGATCAGGGATTGGGTTAGCATTTTCCAAACGTCTTGTGGAAATGCATTATGGGTACATAAGTGCGGAGAGTGAAATAGCAAAAGGAACAACAATAACGGTTAGGTTACCTATTGTTAAAAAGCAAAAAAGTGATACTGAAACTGAACACGGTGAAATATTACTTCAAGCAGAAAAAGAGTTAGAAAAAAATACAAATTTAATTATTAAAGAAGGCCTTACTGATTTAAAAGTAGATTCTGAGTTTATAAATGCTACTATTTTTTATGCAGAGGATAATCTTGATATGCGCATGTTTGTATCTGAATCGTTATCAAAGTTCTTTAATGTAAAAACCTTCGTTAACGGTCAAGAATGTATAGACGCTATGGAGAACGAATGGCCAGATATTATAATTACCGATTTGTTGATGCCAGAGTTAAATGGGCTGGATTTATGTAAACGAGTAAAATCTGATGTTAAGACTAGTCATATTCCGCTAATATTGTTAACGGCTTGTGTAAATAGCGAAGATAGAATTCAAGGATTAAGAGATGGAGCTGATGCATATATTAAAAAACCATTTGATATGGAGCATTTGGTTACTCGCGTAGAAACACTATTAAATACCAGAAAACAATTACGAGAACGTTATCAAATAGGAATTCCTTTAACAAAAGAGAACAATAAAAACAATGCAAATGATAATGCTTTTTTAGAAAAGCTATATAATTTGATGGCTGAAAATTTAGACAATCAAGATTTGGATATAAATAAATTTGCAAGAGAATTGTTTTTAAACCGAACATTGTTTTATAAAAAAGTAAAAGACTTAACCAATCACACACCTTTTGAATTACTTAAAATGTATAGGATAACCAAAGGAGCAGAACTTTTGGTACAGGAGCAGGTTTCTGTTAAAGAAGCAGCGCTACGAACTGGTTTTAAAAGTAGAACTCACTTCACTAGACTGTTTAAAGAAAAATACGGAACTACTCCCGGAAGGTATGCCGCTGATACTGCTAAGAAACATTCTTAACTAATTATTAGTTTTTAACTAGCCGTTAATAGTAATATAAAGTACTCATGTTTACTATTTAATTATTAAGGTATACACCTATTTTGTGTATTATCTTTTTCTTAGCTATCTAAAGATTTGGTTTTATATCCAAATTATGAATTGAAGTTAATTAAAAGATACACCTTGAAACTAAAAATTGTTTTTTTCGTAATTGTTTTTTGTTCTATTAAAGTTAATTCGCAACAAAAGTATGAGGCCAATTGGGAATCATTGAAACAATATTCCGCTCCTGAATGGTACGAAGATGCAAAACTAGGGTTTTGGGTACATTGGGGTGTATATTCTGTACCTGCCTTTAAAGGTGATCACGCGGCAGAATGGTATGGACGATGGATGTATAGTCATAAAGGGCAAAGTAGCAGAAACAACCAAGGTTTGGCAACGCATCTAAACCATAAAGAGAAATATGGTAACCCTACAGATTTTGGGTATAAAGATTTTATTCCCATGTTTAAAGCAGAGAATTTTAATGCCGACCAATGGGCTAATCTTTGCGTACGTGGAGGTGCAAAGTTTTTCACCATGATGGGGGCTCACCATGATTCATTTTGTTTATGGAATACTAAATTAAGTAAATGGAACTCTGTTAATATGGGGCCAAAGAGAGATTTGGTTGGTGAAATGGCTATTGCAGCCCGAAAGAAAGGCTTAAAATTTGGGGTTTCAAATCATACAGCGTGGAATTATACTTTCTTTCAGTGGAATCATATTAATAAGTACGATGCTATTAATAAAGAGAATGAAGATTTATACGGAAATCCAATTATACCTAAACAATTGGATACGGCAACAATTAAAGCAAATGAACCAAGATTAAGTTGGTTAAAAAGAACAAGATGGGGAACGGTAAAGCCAAGTGAAAGAGATTTAAATCGATGGATAGATAGAACAAAAGAATTAGCAGATATGTATAAGCCAGATTTATACTATTTTGATTGGGGAAATAAACCTGTAGAATTTGAATCTCGGCGAAAAGAATTTGGTGCTTTTTATTATAATAACGCCATTGAAGCAGGAAAAGGAACTTTTGGTAACCCTAATGTTGTATTAAATTATAAATCTAGCGCATACCCAGAGGGAACTGCGATATTAGATTTTGAGCGTGGAGGAAATGATTATATAGCTGAAATGGTTTGGCAAACAGATGATTGTGTTTATGATGATCACAATTGGGGGTATGTAGAAGGGACGCCTATAAAACCTACAAATTCAATAGTAGACCAACTTATGGATATTATTAGTAAAAACGGAGTGCTTATGTTGTCTTTTGCGCCTAAGCCTGACGGAACCTTCCCAAAGGAACAAAAAAAGATGATGTATGAATTGGGAGATTGGTTAAAAATATGTGGAGAAGCTGTTTATGCTACCCGTCCTTATCATGTTTTTGGAGAAAAATCTAAAACACCAGCGGGTAAATACCCCTCTGGCTACAAAAAACCAAGTGGTAATGCGGATGATATTAGATTTACGAGAAATAAAGAAAACAATGTGTTATATGCCACGGTTCTAGACTGGCCAGAGAATGGTAAGGTCATAATAAAATCATTGGCAGATGTAGATTTAAAAGATTTAAAAAGTATTCAACTATTAGGTAGTAAAAGGGAATTATCTTATAATCAAAAAAACGAAGGGCTTGAAGTTTTTCTACGAAAAAAGCCTAAATACAAATTTGCTTACCCCATAAAATTAAGCTTTAAAAACGTTATACCACAAAGCACAAAGTAATAAGAGTGAATTAACGTTTTTAAGTGAAACTTAAAATTTATTTTATGACTCTCTCAGTAATACAATCAATTGTTAATTGTTAATAATCAATTGATTGTATTTTTTTTACCCATGGACTCTTACTTGTTATTCTGAGATACACTTTTTTTAAGGATAGTGTTTTTATTTGTGTAAGAGGTAATACTAAACTATATGTTATGAGTTAAATTTTAATATAAATTTTGATAAATGGATGTTAAATCCAACGACTAAAATTTAATAAACACATATAGTTTTCATGTTAGTTAATTGAGTTTGATTGGCGTTAAAGATGAGATGTGAAGTTAAGTTTTTAACACTCATTTTTGTGAAATTCCAAAAACAACACCCTTCTATGCTATAGTTGAGCTGCATAATATTAATAATATGCCATATAGTCTACTAAATAAAAATGCATTCAATATTTAAAAGCTTTTACATAAACCATTATCAATTTTTGACTATTAAGATATGTTATCAAAAAAAAGAAAATCAATTACCATTTTATTTTTAGGAAGTCTCTTACTTGTATTGAACTTAGGATGTTTTGCAAAAAAAATAGAAGCAGAATCTGTATTGTTTAAAAACGATATTAAAAGCGATGCGACTCCAGATGTGTTAAAACGAATATTGGCTGCAAAAGAAAGGCCTATTTCAGAGATAAAGTTTGAGAAAGGAACATATCATTTTTATCCGGACAAGGGGTTAGAAAAGTATTGTTATATATCAAATCATAATGATGTGGTCATAAAAACGGCTTTTCCAATATTTGACATGAAAAAATTAGTTATTGACGGTCAGGGGTCCACGTTTATTTTTCATGGTAAAATGATTCCTTTTCTAATAAATGAATCTCAAAATATATCCCTTAAAAATCTAAAGATAGACTGGGAGATACCTTTTCATAGTGAAGGTTTAATAGTTGCTAATGACCAAGAAAAAGGAACATTTGATATGAAAATCTCCAACACTTATCCGTATGAAATACGTAATGAGCAATTATATTTCATCAAAGAATCATACGAACATAACCTAGGGCAAGCTATATTATATGACGTTGATAGAAAAGCTATAGCATACGATACAGAATCATATACACCACTTACTTTATATAACAACTTAGCGAGTAGAGAAAAGTCTTTAAAACAGGTATCTAATTATAAATATAAATTAGATCCAATTGCACCAAGTCAGAGAATAATAGGTAGAGAGCATAGATTACGTGCTAAGGAAGTTGAACCTGGGGTGGTTAGAATTTTTAATCATGGTAAAAAAATGCCCCCTGTTGGCAAGGTATTAGTTTGTAAGGGAGAACAACATTTAAATAGATTAGCGCCAGCCGTTAGGGTAACTAATACTTATGGGTTTAACATGAATAATGTAACCATTCACCATGCAGGAGGAATGGGGTTAATTGCTGAAAATTCAAAAGATTTAATATTAGATAAAGTAGTTATTACGCCCTCGAATGGCCGCATGGTTTCTACCACCGCCGATGCAACACATTTTGTAGGTTGTAGAGGAAAGGTGGAATTAAAAAACTGCAAGTTTAATAATCAATTAGATGATGCTACAAATGTTCATGGAACTTACCAAAGAGTAGTAGACCTTTTGGATGAGAATTCAATTGGAGTAAGAATGGGACACTTTCAACAACAAGGTTTTGTAATAGGGAAGCCCAATGATACTCTTGGATTGGTGAGACTAAGCGAGTCGTTCTTGCCATACGAGAAAATTACAATTAAATCTACAGAACGTATAAATAGCCGTTATCAAATTATAACATTTAACGAGGCTATTCCCAGTACACTAAAAGTAGGAGATCTATTGGAAAATTTAAATGGTTATCCAGATAAGTTACTTGTTGAAAACTGCGATATCAGCGGTAATAGAGCCAGAGGACTTTTGTTATCATCTCCGAATAATACCATAATTCGAAATAACTTTTTCAGCACAGAAATGGAAGCTCTTTTAATTCCAGTAGAAAGTGGACATTGGTATGAGTCGGGTAGTGGTTCTAATATCACTGTTGAAAATAATGTTTTTCAAGATTGTAATCATAGTGGTTATAATCGAGGCGTAATACGCTTTGTTACAGATGATGACAATGATAATATAGCTTTTAATAATATTAAAATAGAAGGGAATACATTTAACCATTTCGACAATTTAGTCCTTGAAATAGCCAATACTAATAACCTTAGGTTTTCAAACAATACAATATCTATTTCTAATACTTTTCCAAAGCTTCACAGTCAAGAGCATGCTATTACAGTAAAGTCCTCAAAAAATATAGAATTCAAAAACAATGTATATAAGGGTGAAGCGAATCAAATCCTTAAAACGGAAGAGGGAATACAAAAATTAACTTTTAACTAAAAAACTATACTAATTATGAAGAAAACCATTAAAACGAATACGTAGCGTTATTTGGTAAAATTTATCACTACTAAAATTAACGTCAAGCAGCTCCTTAAGGAATAAGTTTTAATTACTATTAATGTCGCATTAGATGTATCTGTCGATGACTTACACAAAGTTGTAGCTATTGACAACGGTTCTGTTACTGAAAAGAGTTGTGTGGTATTCCTCAAGAAAATGATTCTGATATTGCTCCGAGTTATATAGAATCTATTAATATTTTAAAATAACCGTAAAAAAGCCAGTAATGCTTCAAATAAAAAACACGATTCTTTTAAAATGGAATCATTATTGCCAACGATTTTTTTCAAAAAATAGACATATGTTTTACATATGTTTTTTATGTTTTTCAAGTTTGTTTTCTCAAGAAAAAACATCGGAGTTACAGGATGAAGCTTCTGCTTTGTTGGAGACTGAAAGCAAGTATGAAGCCAATTGGGAATCTATACGGGGTAAGTATAAAATACCAAATTGGTTTAGAGATGCTAAGTTTGGAATTTTTATTCACTGGGGGCCTTATGCGGTTCCTGCTAAAGGAAGTGAAAAATATCCCAAATACATGTATTATGAAAATCATATAAAGGAGGATAATTTTGATAATTATGAGTATCATAAAAAAACATACGGTAACCATAAAGAGTTTGGGTATAAAGATTTCATCCCAATGTTTAAAGCAGAAAAGTTTGATGCTAAAAAATGGGCTAAACTCTTTAAAAAATCAGGAGCAAGATACGTAGTCCCTGTAGCTGAACATCATGATGCTTTTGCAATGTATAATTCCAAATTCACGAAATGGAATTCAGTAAACATGGGACCTAAAAAAGATATTTTAGGAGAACTGGCAAAAGAAGTAAGAAATCAAGAGATGAAATTTGGAGTTTCATCGCACCTTGCCAATTGGCGGAATTATTATTGGAAAAAACCTAGGTACGACAATTCTAATCCAGAGTATGCCGATTTGTACTGGAAACCTGTTGAAAACAAATCAAAACCAACACAAGAATATTTAGATTTATGGTGGAACCGTACTACGGATATTATTAATCAATACAAACCAGATTTATTGTGGTTTGATTTTGGATTGGATAAATCAGGTTTTGAATCTGTGCACCCCAAAATTTTATCATATTACTACAACAAAGGTGAAGAGTGGAGCAAAGGCGTAGTACTTCAAAATAAAAACATGAAAAATGAATCTTTCCCCGAAGATTTAATAGTTTTAGATATAGAGCGAGGTAGAATGGATAATATTTTTAAATATCCATGGCAAACAGATACTTCGGTGGGCTATAAATCTTGGGGGTATATTGCTGATGAAGATTATAAAACCTCAAACTATTTAATAGACGAACTTATTGATATTGTAAGCAAAAATGGTTGTTTATTATTGAATATAGGTCCTAAGGCTGATGGAACAATTCCTGAAGAATCTCAAAAAATTCTAATGGAAATGGGTACTTGGTTAAAAGTAAATGGAGAGGCTATTTACGATACCAGACCGTGGAAAATTTATGGAGAAGGTCCTACGAAAGTAAGTAAAGGCCATCACTCCGAAAAGAAGAACAAATTATCAACAGCGGAAGACATTAGGTTTACTCAAAAGAACGGAGTTTTGTATGCAACTGTACTCGATTGGCCCAAGAATAATAAGTTTGTCATTAAAACACTATCCAAAGACAACAAATTAGAAAGTAACGATATTAAATCGGTTGACTTTATAAGTGGAAAGAACAAAACAAATTGGTTGCAGACAGAAACAGGTCTAATCATAAATGTAAAGGGAAAAAAACCTATGGATGCTGCTTATGTATTTAAAATTGAGTTTGAAAGTAAATAGTATAATTACGGATAAGGCTTCCTTTCTAAAATAAAATAAAATGAGATGTTATATTTTAATAGTGTTCCTATGCTTTTTAAGTTGCTCAGAATCCAGAAATAATGATGTTAAGGAATCCATATCGATTTCAAGTTCACCTAATATTATTTTGTTTGTGGCAGATGACCATGGTACGGATGCCTTGGGTTGTTACGGAAACCCAGTTATAAAAACACCCAATTTAGATAAATTAGCATCCGAAGGTGTTAAATTCACCAATGCCTACTGTACTAGTGCTAGTTGTGCAGCTAGCAGGTCAGTTATCCTTTCAGGGCTGTATGGTCATGCAACTGGTTCATATGGGCATGTTCATGA
Source organism: uncultured Maribacter sp. (assembly GCA_947493885.1). GTDB lineage: Bacteria > Bacteroidota > Bacteroidia > Flavobacteriales > Flavobacteriaceae > Maribacter_B. The sequence goes on along the minus strand of CANLTE010000007.1, from coordinate 85,326 downwards.
TTATCATCATTTTAGCACCTATGAAGAAGTTAAGTCACTTTCAAACCGATTGTCTGAAGCTGGTTATTTAACTGCGAGAATTGGTAAATATCATGTAGCGCCAGAACAAGTTTATAAATTCGATAAAGTTTTAAAAGCTAATCCCAGAAACACAGTTGAAATGGCTGATGCCTGTGCGGATGTTTTAAATTCGAAAAAGCCATTTTTTTTATATTTCTGTACAGATGATCCGCATCGTGGTCAACCTTTTAATCCAGAACCATGGGATGTGCCTAATTCTTTTGGAAATAAGTCTGAAGGATATAAAGGAGTAGAACAAATTACTTATGCGCCAGATGAGGTATTAGTGCCTGAATTTTTACCAGATAATAAGCAAACTAGACAAGAAATAGCGCAATATTACCAAAGTGTTTCAAGAATAGACCAAGGTTTTGGAAAATTAATGGCACATTTAAAAAAATCTGGAAAAATAGATGAAACAATTGTGTTTTATATTTCTGATAATGGGATGGCATTTCCAGGTGCTAAAACTACAGTTTACGAACCTGGGATAAAATTGCCATGTATTATTAAAAATCCCAAAACTTCAAAGAGAGGCGCCACTAATGCTGCTAGAATTTCTTGGGTAGATATAACCCCAACAATTTTAGATATGGCGCAAGTGGATTATAAAGCAAATGAATTCCATGGTAAATCCTTTAAAAATATTATAGATATAGAAAACGCAAGGGGTTGGAATAAAATTTATGCATCGCATACCTTTCATGAAATTACAATGTATTACCCCATGCGTGTTGTAATAGATGGTGATTACAAATTAATATGGAATATTGCCTATAGATTGGATTATCCTTTTGCTTCTGATTTATGGGCTGCATCAACATGGCAGGCTATTTACAGAAATGATGAAGAATATTTTGGGCAACGAACTGTTAAAGATTATATGTTTAGACCAGAATTTGAATTGTTCAATATATCAACAGATCCTAGTGAATCTAACAATTTAGCTAGTGATAATAATTATAAAAACATTTTGGAATCTATGAAAGTTAAAATGAAAGATTTTCAACTTAGAACAAAAGATCCGTGGTTAATTATGTGGGACCATGATGGTTCTTTGCAAGGAACAGGGGTAAATCTATAACAAAATTTAATTCTGAGGAATACCTAAAACCTAACGAGGTTTATTTTGTTGAAATTGAAGGAAACATGAAATAATTTATTCAAATTAATTAAGGTAAGCTTTAAAAGGTATATTGGTACTCACAGGTACATTAATTAAACCGAGACAGACACTTTTTTCTTGGTTTATTTTTTTCTTCGCTGTTTAGTAAATACCTAAACTAATATGTTATTAAGAAGAAGTTTGAAACCCGTATTAAAACTAGTACTAATTTTACTATTTGTATCCTCTTGTGGTCAAAAAGGTGAAACAAAAACTTACACTCCTGAAGTAGGAGTGGGTAAATATATTTTGACTCCTGATGAAGTTGAAGAACCTAAGATACATGGAGCTTCGGTTTTTGGAGTGAGACCAGGTTCTCCTTTTTTATATGCCATTCCTGCAACAGGAAAGCAACCAGTGACTTATGGAGTTGAGAATCTTCCAGAAGGTTTAACCGTTAATAGTGAATCTGGTATAATAAGAGGAAAAATCGCCAACAACGCTATAAAAAATTACAACCTAATCTTGGTTGCAAAAAATGATTTAGGAGAAGCTAAAAAAAGTTTTACCATTAAGGTTGGAGAAACTATTTGTTTAACGCCCCCTTTAGGTTGGAACAGTTGGAACTGTTGGGGTGAATATGTTACAGAAGAAAATGTAATAGCTTCAGCTAACGCAATGGTGGATAAAGGACTTAAAAATTATGGTTGGTCTTACATAAATATAGATGACGGTTGGCAATCCCATAGAGGAGGAAAATACAATGCCATTTTAGCAGATTCTATCAAATTTCCAGATATGGAGACCATGAGTAATACAATTCATGAGATGGGGTTAAAGGTAGGTGTATATTCTTCGCCTTGGATTACAACATATGCTGGTCGTGTAGGAGGTTCCAGCGTTGATGAAAATGGTCATTGGGATAAATCTTATGATGATAGACACTTAAAACCAGATAGAGTTAACCTTCGTGTTGGAGAATATACTTTTGATGTTAATGATGCAACCCAATGGGCAGAGTGGGGAATAGATTATTTAAAGTATGATTGGAACCCTAATGAGCCAGCAAGTACAATTAGAATGGCGGAAGCTTTAGAAAATAGCGGTAGAGATATTGTTTATTCTATTTCTAACACAGCACCGTTAGAGCATGCCGACTTATTTGGAAAAATAGTAAACTGTTTTAGAACCTACGGTGATTTAAAAGATAGATGGGATGGAGAAGGCATTCATAAAAGTATTAGAGACGAGTGGAAAGTGCATAGAGATTGGATGAAGATAGGTTTTCCAGGAGCACCTGGTCATTTTCCAGACCCTGATATGTTGGTAATAGGAGAAGTAAATACGAAAAGTAAAAATCCAATCCCATCACGTTTGACAGCTGATGAACAATATTCTCATATCTCATTGTGGTGTTTGTGGGCATCGCCCTTATTAATTGGATGTCCAATAGAAAGAATGGATGAGTTTACCATAAAACTATTAACAAATTCAGAAGTGCTAGCAGTTAATCAAGATGCAAAAGGAATTCCCGGAAAATCTATTTACTATGATGATGATTTTGAAATAATAGTTAAAGAAATGTCAGATGGTAGTAAAGCTATCGGTCTTTTTAATTTGAAAGAAGAAGAACAAAAAATTACATTGAACTGGAAAGATATAGGTATTGAAGGTGTTAAAAGTGTAAGAGACCTTTGGAGACAGAAAGACATAGGTAACTACAAAGGCAGTTTTTCAGCAATAGTACAATCTCATGGTGTAATCTTCATTCGGGTAAATTAATTATCATTTTGTGATAAAATAAGATTGACCTTAAAAATTACTCGGGTTTGTAATAGCAGAACAATCTAGAGTAAAATACATGTTTGTTTTATTCAAGTAGTGAAAATTACTATAGAGTCTCTATAAATATTACTCATAGAGACATTTAATAAACTTAAGTAGTCACCCAAAAGCTTGAAGCACAATATTTTTACTATTTAAAATTAAATCATTTTAAGAGTTTTAATTTATCTCTAAGAGATTTTAAAACATATTCAGCTAAAGGGAAAATGAAACCACTCAAAATCACATTGGTAATTGCCGGAATACTTGCTTTAAACTCTTGTATACAGAAAGACAAGAAAACAGGAAAAATAGCTCAAACTAAAGAAAAAAAAATAGGTAAGAAACCTAATATCGTTTTTTTATTGGCTGATGATATGGGGTACGGAGAATTAGGTAGTTACGGCCAGCAAGCTATAAAAACGCCTTTTTTAGATGATTTGGCATCTAAAGGATTAAGATTCACGGATTTTTATGCTGGTACATCAGTATGCTCTCCTTCCCGAGCAATTTTAATGACAGGAAAACATGCGGGGCATTCTACAATACGAGCTAATGGTGGTTTAGTAAATGGGAAAAGAGGAAGGGTGCCTTTAAAAAAATCAGAAATAACACTTGGTGAAATGCTTCAAAAAGCAGGATATCAAACAGCTATGATTGGTAAATGGCATTTAGGGGTACCTGAAGATATGTCAACATGGGCTAATGGGAGAGGTTTTGATTATGCAGTACAAGAACAATGGGGTGTAACAAAAAAAGGAGACCTTTTAGATGAACGCGAGCATTGGGTGAATAACGAGCAAGATTCGGTATTTTATAACTATAATAATTATAAGTGTTTGGACGAATTTAGAACCAATTTTGCATTAGACTATTTAGATGAGAAAGATAATGAGAAACCTTTCTTTTTATACATGTCGTATAGAATTCCTCATGCGCACGAATTCTTTTTAAGCAAAAATGATTTGTATAAAGATAAAACAGAAGAGTGGTTAGAAATAGAAAGACGACATGCTGCGAGAATAACCATGTTAGACGCTCAAATTAAAAGACTTTATGATAAGTTGGAAAAAAACGGAGAGCTAGAAAATACGTTAATTATATTTTCTAGTGACAATGGGCCTCATAAAGAGAACTATCATGATAACGAATTTTTTAATAGTTCAGGAGGTTTAAAAGGTTATAAGAGAGCGTTGTATGAAGGGGGTATTAGAGTACCAATGATTGCGTATTGGAAAGGTAAAGTTAAAGAAGGTGAAACCACCAACTTACAGGCTGCATTTTATGATATAATGCCAACGTTTGCTGATGTAGCGGGAGTAAAAATACCAGAGCAAACAGATGGTATTTCTATTCTGCCAGAAATATTAGGGAAACCTCAGGAAAAACATAATCATTTGTATTGGGAAATTCATGAAGGCGGGTATCATAATAGTGAAACTCAAGCGGCTAGAATGGGAAATTGGAAAGCAATACGAATAGGAGATTCTAATAAAACAGAATTATACAATTTGGATAACGATTTATTTGAAACTAACAATATTGCTGAACAGAACCCAGAAATTGTTAAAAAAATGAATGAAATCATGAAGGGAGAAAGCCTTAAAAGTGAGCATTACCCAAATTCAGGAGGTTTATTCAAAAGATAATAGCTTATATAATCAACTAGGGCACATATAGCATAGGTTTTATTAACTACTGTCTTATTAGCTGCCTATTCAAAAAATATAAAAATAACAAGAGGTAATAATGAAATCAATTTTTTTTAAACATTTAGGATTAGTAACATGCATTTGCACATTAGCTTTAACCTTACTGTCATGTGAAGAATCTGTAGTCTTATCAAAAAGGGTAAATTTTAATTCTGATTGGAAGTTTTATCAATGTGAAGATAAAAAAGATTCAGAAACGAAATATGCAGAAATTAGTTTTGACGATTCTGATTGGGAAGCTGTTAGTTTACCACATACATCTAATATAGAGCCTTTAGTAGTTAATAATCAATGGCAAGGAATCTGTTGGTATCGTAAAACTTTTGATATGCCAAATTTTAGTAATAATCAAAAGATTATTATAGAATTAGAGGCTGCAATGAACAAATCTACTATATGGATAAATGGTAAAGAAGTGACCACGCATTTAGGAGGCTACTTACCGGTGGTGATTGACGCAACTAACTTTATAAAAAAAGGTGAAAATATAATTACAGCTAGGTTAGATAATAATGATAACCCCACAACGGGCCCCAAACCACTTAAAATTTTAGATTATAATACGTATGGTGGATTGTATAGAAATGCATTCTTAAGTGTAAAAAATAAAGTACATATTTCTCATCCAATATTAGCAAACAAAGTAGCAGGAGGAGGCGTTTTCATTACAACGCCTAAGGTTTCTAATGAAGAATCTGTGGTATTAGTAAAAGCGCATGTTGTAAATGAGAGTATGAAATCTAAAACTATTGAAGTTGTACAATCTATTTTCTACAAGGGTGAATTGATAAAGGAACAAAAATCAGAAAAAATTAAATTAGAAGCAGAAAGTGACCAAACTGTTGTTGATGAATATACACTATTAAAACCTCATTTATGGTCACCAAAAACGCCTAACCTATACCGTTTAGAAACAAAAATTGTAGAGAATGATATAGTAACAGATCAAAATTCAATCAAGTTTGGTATTAGAGAATTCAATTTTAAAAATAACCGACTTTATATAAACGGAGAAAAAACTTTTTTAAGAGGAGTTAATCGTCATCAAGACTATCCCTTTATTGGCTATGCGCTATCAGATAATGCGCAATATCGTGATGCAAAAAAAATAAAAGAAGCTGGATTTGATTATATACGATTATCTCATTATCCACATTCTCCTGCATTTATGAATGCTTGCGATGAATTGGGACTTGTAGTTATTGATGCTATATCTGGCTGGCAGTATTACCTAGACAACGATGATTTTAGAAATTACTGCTATAAAAGCGCTACGGATTTAATACGCAGAGACCGTAATCATCCAAGTGTATTAGCATGGGAAGTATCATTAAACGAAACCGCAATGCCGATTCCGTTTATGGAAAAATTGGATGATATAGTACATGAAGAATACCCTGGTGAAAAAGTTTATTCTTGTGGATGGATGGATGATGTTTATGACATTTATCTGCAAGCACGTCAGCACCGAATATTAGACTCACATGAATTAAAAGATAAACCTTATTCAGTATCGGAATATGGTGATTGGGAGTACTATTCTAAAAACGCAGGACTAAATCAAGATAAATTGCCAAACGATTTAAGAGACGAAATGAGTAGCAGACAAGCAAGAGGTTTTGGAGAAGAGCGTATGCTCAGACAAGTAAAAAATGTGCAAGAAGCACATAATGATAACCTAACCACACCGGCTTATTCAGACAGTTATTGGGTAATGTATGATTATAACCGAGGTTATGATACTTGGATAGAAAAATCAGGAGTAATGGATATTTTTAGATTACCAAAATTAGCCTATTATTTTTATCAAAGCCAACGCGATATAGATGAAGGTGTTGTCATAAAAATAGGAAGCCATTGGAATGAAAAATCACCATTAGATATCAAAGTGTTTAGTAATTGTGATGAGGTTAAGTTGTTTTTGAATGATGAATTAATAGCATCGCAAAAACCTGATAACAACGAAATTTCAAAACAGTTAAACCACCCTCCATTTACCTTTAAAATACCATCTTTTAAACCAGGAATACTAAAAGCAGTAGGTTATATTAATGGTGAAGAAGTTGGAACCGATTTGGTAGAAACACCAAAAAAACCAATCAAATTAAAATTGTGGTTAGATGAAAGTGGAAAACCGCTACAATCAGGGGTAAAAGATGTGTTGTTTTTATACATCGCGGCAGTAGATGATAATGGTACTGTTAATCCAGATTTTTCCGAAGAAGTAAAATTGACAGTAACTGGAGATTGTGAAATTATGAATGTAGATCCAATTACTACCGAAGCTGGTATTGCAACCGCTTTAATTAGAATTGGAAGCAAAAAAGGGAAAATTGAATTTTCTGCTGAATCGGGCGATATTTCTGGAGATTTTGATATTAAAATTGAATTATAAAAATCCCGTAAAATTCATTTTAGATTATGTTAAAATCCATATCTAAAAATAGTTTTCAGGTTTTCACCCTTTATTAATGTTTGATAATGGTATAACCAAAATTTGGGACAATAAGTGTTTTGAGATGTAATAAAAGAATCGTTTTGCATAAGCTTTTTAGCAGGGATGATATACTGAGGTAAGGAGTGAGTTATAAACAAAATGTTATGGATGATGTAGTACAATGTAAGGTTAGAGAAGGTTTTTTGGGCCAAAAAATGATTGTGATTCCTGGTCAGATAAAAGAGAAAATGGGAAGTAATGAGATCATAAAACCATTTCGCATTACCGATTTAGGTTATTACCCTAATGCCAAAAACCATTTGAGAGTTAGAAAAAAGGGAGCAAAAGAATATATTTTTTTTTACTGTACTAAAGGGGAAGGGTGGCTAGATTTAAATAAAACTCTTACTCATGTGACACCTAATCACTATTTTATTATTCCTAAAAATACAAAACACAAGTATATGGCGGATGACGAGAATCCGTGGAGTATATATTGGATGCACATGGATGGTTTTATTGCCGAGACTTTATTTAAAAGGTATTCTCTAAACTCAGAAAAATTAGTACCTATTCCATTTTCAGAAAAACGAATAAATCAGTTTAATCAAATAATGTCAATATTTGATAACTATAATTATGATATGGAATTAGAATACGCTTCAATTTTAAGCAAAAGTTTTATTTCCTCCTTTATATATAATGATATTGGAAAGGCCATTAACAAGGAGAATTTTGAAAACTTAGTAAATTCAATTAAAAAATATTTAAATAATCATATAGAGGCATCTGTAAAAATAGATGAAATAGCTCAAACATTTAATTATTCTCCTTCCTATATCTGTTCAATTTTTAAGAAAAGTACAGGTTACTCCATAAATCACTTTTTCAACTTAAAAAAGATGCAAAAAGCTTGCGAATATTTAAATTATACAAACCTTAACGTAAAAGAAATAAGCTATAAAATGGGATATAGAGATCCTTTCTACTTCTCACGAGTATTTAAAAAATATATAGGTGTTTCTCCCAAAACTTATAGAAAGAATTATTAAAGGCAAATAATCCATTTTTTTATCACAAAGAATACAAGTTCATGATAATATTAGTTTGTAAATAATCACAAATTTTAATTACTCTAGACTAAATTCAGAAAAAAGAAGGCCAAAAACCTCATTTGTTAACCTGTTTAGGCTAGCAAAAACTTCATTAATAAAATCAAACAGTTAGTGCCTCTTTTTCTTTCAGACCAAAGAATTAAATCTCAATGTTTCTCAATAGGGGAGTATATTTCTCAAGAGAAGAAGAAAATACATGTTTATGGTATTTATTGTCCATTTCTCTGCCCCTCCTTCTTTGTTAATATTGCATATGTTGTTAACAAAGTATTAGTTTTCGTCAAAATAGTACATGTTTTGTCCTTCCTAAAAAAACAATGCTTCCTTGATATTCCAAACCGAGTTAACAACCAAAATAACTAATTAACTTAATTTAAATTAACATTTATGGAAAACATTACTGTAAAAATTTGCGGAGTAGTCCGCTGGAAATTGCTTATAGCAATACTCTGTTTCAGTGTCGTTTGCTCATCTCAAACCATAGTAACTGGTACAGTTTCAGATGCAGAAAGTTCCTTACCCATACCAGGGGTAAATGTAGTTGCTGGAAATTCAGGAGCTATTACAGATTTTGATGGTAAGTACAGCCTTGAAATTCCTCAGGGTATTAACACAATTGCTTTTTCGTCTATTGGTTATGCTGATCAAACAATAGACATAAAAGACCGTAAAGTAATAAACATTTCTTTACAAGCTAAATCGGAAGAATTGGATGAAGTTGTGGTTATAGGTTATGGTTCTATTAAAAAAAGTGACTTAACAGGTTCAGTATCATCCATTAAAGGGGATGCTGTTAAAGAGCTCCCCATTACTTCCGTTGACCAAGCCATACAATCTAGAGCAGCAGGAGTTCAGGTTACACAAGCATCCTCAGCTCCAGGAGGAGGAGTTTCAGTAAGAATTAGAGGTTCAAACTCTATCAATAGTGGTAGTGAGCCACTTTATGTTATCGATGGATTTCCTATTTATCCTAACAATAGTGCTTTTGGATTAGGAGCAAATAGAAGGGCAACAAATGTTTTGGCTTCTATCAATCCCAACGACATTGAATCTATAGAAATTTTGAAAGATGCTTCCGCTACAGCTATTTATGGATCTAGAGGTTCAAACGGAGTTGTTCTTGTTACCACCAAAAGAGGTAAAGCGGGTAAGTCCAAAATTACTTATGACGGATCTTATTCAAACCAAACTATTGCGAATAGTATAGATGTTTTAAACGGGTCAGAATTTGCAACTTATTTAAATACTCTTGAAGAAAGTCAAGGAGGTTCTCCCATATATTCTGATGAAGAAATAAATGCTATTGGAAAAGGGACAAATTGGATGGATGTAATTACTAGAACCGGAGTAATTCAAAACCACCAGCTTACTTTTTCTGGAGGAAATAAGGATAATAAATATGCAATAACGGGTAACTACCATGAAAACCAAGGTATAGTAAAAAATACTGATTTTAAAAGATATGGAATACGTTTAAACTTGGATAATAATCTATTGAATGATAGATTAAAAATAAAATCTAGTTGGGCTTATAGCAGAACGGTGTCTAATAGTGCTCGAACTGATAATGGTGGTCCTGGAGGTATTATCATAACCGCATTGGGGTTAGACCCCACTGTTCCAGTAAGGGATGCAGAAGGCTTATATGCATTAGCTTCCTATGATGGGCGTTTTGATACTAATCCCTTGCAGGAATTAGAATTTTCCGTAGATGAAGAAATCACCAATCGTGTACTTGGAAACACATCTTTCTCTTTTAAACTCATGGAAGGTTTTAACTTTAAAACTAGTATAGGTGCCGACATTTTAAACTCAAGCAGAACAGGTTTTTCTCCAGATGTAAATACGTTAAATGGTAGATTAAACAACGGAGAATTAGATTTAGCAAATAGGAATACTTCCAATTTACTTAACGAGAACATTCTATCATATACAAAAACTTTAAAGGATAGTCACTTTTTTGATATTGTTGCTGGTTATACCTACCAAACAGAAGTTAGTAATTTTAATAGATCCAGAACTAGAGGTGTAATTGCAGCTTTTGTGGATCAAGCTACCCTACAGGGAGGACCAGACATTTTAACTCCTACCTCCAATAGAAGAGAATGGGCACTTGAATCTTTACTTGGTAGATTAAATTATAACTATAATAGTAAATACCTATTCACTTTTACCTATAGGAGAGATGGTTCTTCAAGATTTGGAACAAATAATAAATGGGCTAATTTCCCTTCTGTAGCTCTTGGATGGAAAATAAACAACGAAGAGTTTTTTAAGAATTCTGGATTATCAAAAACTATAAATTCATTAAAACTTAGAGGGAGTTGGGGTATTACAGGAAACTCAGAAATACCTGTTTATAACTCTTTAGCCAACCTATCGGAATACAACTATTTATTTGGAAGCGGGTATGTTTTAGGACTTGCTGATGAAAGACTAGAAAACTCTGATCTTAAATGGGAGTCCACTAAAATGATGAATGTAGGGCTTGATGTTTCTTTATTCAAAAATAGATTAACGTTAACTGCCGATTACTTTCAAAATGAAACAGAAGATTTGTTACTTTTTGTTTCTATTCCCAGTAGTTTAGGTTTTGATTCTATATTAAAAAATTCTGGAAGTCTTGAAAATAAAGGGTTTGAATTTAGTTTATCTAGTGTTATCGTAGATACTGAAAACTTAAAATGGAATTTAAGTGGTAATTTCTCTGTTTTAAGAAATGAAATTACCGATTTGGGTAGTAGTACGCCATTTTTCTCAGGTACTACCAGTGGTCATTTAGGAGTAACAGGGAGTTGGGTTGAAGCAGGAAATCCAATTGGAGTATGGAAAGGCTTTGATTATGTAGGAATTTTTCAAGACCAAGCAGAAATTGATAATAATCCATCGCGTTCAGGTGACAAACCTGGTTATCCTAGATATAGAGATGTCAATGAAGATGGACAGATTACAGCAGATGATCACGTGATAATTGGTGATCCAAATCCAGATTACTCTTGGGGATTAAATTCTACGCTTAACTATAAAAACTTTGATTTGAGTTTGTTTTTTAGAGGCGTACATGGTTTTGACGTTAGAAATCTTCAACAGTCTGAATTAGGTGATGGTGTTCAAAAAATTAATCAAATTTCTACCATTTTAAGTGACTCATGGACACCAACAAATACTGGTGCTTCTAGGCCTGTAATAGATGGAAATAGAGACTTTGCGAATTCTTATAGAGATTCAGATTATTTTATTGAAGATGGTTCATTTATACGATTACAAAATGTTTCGCTAGGGTATACTTTTCCTAACATTGATTTATTAAGCAGGCTTAGAATTTATGGAAGTGTGCAAAACCTTTTTACAATAACAGATTATTCCGGGTTTGACCCCGAGGTTAATAACCGTGGACAAGACAACTTAAATAGAGGTGATGATTACGATGCGTATCCTCGTTCTCGTACATTCACTCTCGGTGTAAACTTAGAATTTTAACTTAAAAAAAACCTATGAAAACTTTAAAAAATTATTTTCTGACAATGGTTGGAATCTTTGGGATGTTGTTACCCATTGCTTGTACAGATTTAGAAGAAAATCCTGATTTTACTACCCGTGATAATTTCTTTAGCACAGCGGAACAATTGGAATTAGGAATAAATTCTGTGTATGATGGTATAGGATTTGGCCGTAATTGGTTTAATCATTTTTATGACAGGTACGTTTTTGAATGCCTAGTTGGTTATCAAGTGGGGTGGGAAAAAGGACCTCTTAATTATCAAAATGGAAATGTTGATCCTAGCGATGGTTATATTGAGGCATACTGGGAAATTTCTTATGAAAATATTAATATCGCTAATGGAGTAATAGAAAAAGCGGATGAATTAAAAGAATCAGGAGTGCCAAACACTGAATTATTAGATCGTATTAAAGGAGAAGCTCAGTTTCTAAGAGCATTTTATTACTATAACTTAGTTCGTTATTTTGATGATATTCCAGTAACTGATAAGCGTACTATAAGTGATCAAGATTTGCCTTCCAATGAAAATGGAAAACGATTGGCATTAGATCTTATTCAAGCTGATTTAATAGCTGCATCTAGTATTCTTCCTGAAAGTTATACCTCAGAGAATTTAGGTAGAGCTACAAGATGGGCCGCACTCACCTTATTGGTAAAAGCCTATTTACAAGATGAAAAATGGGGTGAAGCTAGAACTACAGCAGAAACTATTATGAATCAGAGTGGTTTAGCATTATTTGATGATTTCGGAAGAAATTTCACTATAGCTGATGAAAATTCAGGTGAGCGTATTTTTGAAGCTCAAGTATCTGCATCTGTTAATGCTGGTGAAAATAATAATCATCATGCACATTTCGTACCTGCAGATTTACCTAATAGCTTAGGGGGAGTTGGATGGCACTGGCTAAACGGTACGCAAGAATTTAGAAAAAAGTACGATCCAAATGATCAAAGAATACCAGGTACTTTTATTAGTGAATATACTTCTAACAGGGTAGGTGAAAATTCAAATGGAGAATTACCTACAGTAAGTTGGAGCCCGGATGCAAGTTACAATCTAAGTAGATTTGGCGGACTTGTGTCTCCTAGTGCTGATCCAAATAATGAGGCTGAACTAGTGTTTTCTAATGCTTGGGCTGCCAAATGGGTAGAAATTGGTGACGGGGTAACCTCTGGAACTACAGAGAAAAACATTGTGTATTTAAGATATGCAGATGTATTATTAGGTCACTCCGAAGCAGCTAATGAAAGTGGTAGTGGAGATTCTTACGAAGGAATAAATCAAGTTAGACAAAGAGCAGGGTTAGCTCCACTTTCTGGTTTAAGTCAAGAACAGCTTCGTGATGCTATAGTACAAGAAAGAGTAAGAGAATTTGCTTTTGAGTGCGAGTTATATCCTGAACTTAAACGAAAAAGTACTTTTGGAGGTACACCAGATTATTTGGGAGATTATATTCAAGAGTTTATTGATACTTATAATGTAGATAGGCAATTGTCTGCAAAGGATTACGTGCTTCCTATTCCGCTCAATGAGGTATTAGGAAACCCTAATGTGCAGCAAAACCCTTTGCACAATTAATTGTATAACACTATTTATTAAATAGAGTTAGTTTTTTGAGTTTTGTTAGTGTGGAGAGTCTGCAAATATATGTAGACTCTCCTCTAATAATTTTTAAGGGTTATACATCCATTTACATATAAAATGATTAAATTATCTCATGCGATTTTTATTTTTTTTATTCCCCTTATTACTTGTTTTGTTTATTGGCTGTAAAAAAAATAAGCCAGAATCTAAGTCTACACCGAGTCTTTTTCAAATAAAAGAGGCAAAAAATACTGGTATTTATTTCAACAACATTATTGAAGAAAATAGCAAGCATAATATGGTTGATTATTTTTATGTGTATAACGGTGGAGGTGTTGCTATTGGTGATATTAATAATGATTCGTTACCAGACTTATTTTTTACAGGTAATATGGTAAATGATGAGTTATATCTCAACAAAGGAAATTTTAAGTTTGAAAAAATTACTTCTTCTGCTGGAATTAAACACGAAGGTTGGTCTACCGGTGTGACAATGGCTGATGTAAATGGAGATGGACTCCTTGATATTTACATTTGTCGATCAGGTAATTATTCTAAAAACGAAAGGAAAAATTTACTCTACATAAATAAGGGTAATCTTACTTTTGAAGAACAAGCAGAGACCTTCGGAATAGGGGATGAAGGCTACTCTACGCAGGCTTCATTTTTTGATTATGATAAAGATGGGGATTTAGATTTATTTTTATTAAACCATACAAATGAAATAAAGGATCCAAATAATATTAAACCTCCTGTTACAGATGGAACTGGTCTTGCTAATGACAGACTCTATAAAAATAATGGGGATAATAATGGTTTTACCGATACCACTATCGAATCAGGTATAACAAAAGACGGCTTTGGCCTTGGGGTTGCTATTTCCGATATTAATGATGATGGTTGGCCAGACATTTTTGTTACAAATGATTTTATCGCAAATGATTATCTATATATTAATAATCATGATGGGACTTTTCAAGAGAGTTCAAGACAAACCCTTGACCATGTAAGTCATTTTAGTATGGGGACAGATTTAGCAGATATTAACAATGATGGTAAAGTAGATGCTTTTACCTTGGATATGTTACCGCAAGATAATTACCATAGGAAAAAAATGGCAGGATCTTTAAATTATAATTTTTTCAATTGGAGTCTAGAACTTGGTTATTTACCTCAATATATGCGGAACACTTTACAACTGAATCTTGGAAACGGAAATAAGGGTCTCCCTTTATTTGCAGAGATTGGTCAGTTATCAGGAGTGGATGCCACAGATTGGAGTTGGGGACCTTTGTTTGCGGATTTTGATAATGACGGGTATAAAGATTTATTTATTACAAACGGATATCTAAGAGATGTAACCGATTTAGATTTTATAAATTATTCGCAGAAGCAATCTAGGTCTATATCTGAAGAAAACTTAAACACGTTGCTTAGAGAAAAAGCTAAGAAAATGCCTTCTATAAAGCGCGCTAATGTTATGTTTCAGAATAGTAAGGATTTAACTTTTAAAAACGTTTCAAAAAAATGGGGACTTAACCAATTATCATTATCAAATGGAGCTGCGTATTCTGATTTAGATAATGACGGAGATTTAGATATTGTAGTAAACAATATTAATTCAGAAGCATATATCTATGAAAATAAAAGTAACAATCAAAACAATTATATTAAAATTGAACTTAAAGGGTCCGAGTGGAACAAATTTGGAATTGGGGCAAAAGTTACACTTTTTCATGATAAAGACATTCAATTTAGTGAACTTAACGTAAGCAAAGGGTACCAATCTTCCGTGAATCATAAATTACATTTTGGATTGGGAGGGGTATCATTAATAGATAGTATTCAGGTTGAATGGCCTACGGGAGAAATAAATAAGATTTTTAAGGTAAAAGCTAACCAATCTTTATCCATTTCGTTGAATAGTAACAATAACTATTTAAAAAACAATGCGTTCATATCTCCTTTACTTAAAGAATTAAATCATTTTATAAAAGAAGATTTTGTACATAAAGATGAAGATTATAATGATTTTGACCGAGAGTTTTTGTTACCACATAAGAATTCTAATCAGGGTCCATGTATAATTGTCGGTGACATTAATGGCGATTTAAAAGACGACTTTTTTATAGGTGCTGGATATGGACATTCTGGTTATATTTTTGAGCAAGAAAAAGATAATAAATTCTCCCAGCGACCTTTAATCAAAGATAATAGCAAATTGTATGAAGAAGATTTAGGAGGACTCTTTTTTGATTATGATAATGATGGTGATCAAGATTTGTATTTGGTAAGTGGTAGCAATGAATTTATTTCTGGATCTAAGTACTATAAGGATAGATTATTTGTTAACGATGGAAAAGGTCAATTTACTCTAGATTCATTAGCCTTACCAGATATTAAAAGTAGCGGGTCATGTGTAAAGGCGTCTGATTTTGACATGGATGGCGATTTGGACCTTTTTGTTGGAGGTAGGCTAGCTCCTTTAGCATATCCTTTACCTGTTGATAGTTATTTATTGATAAATAATAATGGTAAATACACTAATGAAACCTCAAAGTTAGCTCCTGAATTCAGTAAACTAGGCATGGTAACCGATGCCTTATGGACGGACTTTGACAATGATTTAGATTTAGACCTCATAATAGTTGGAGAGTTCATGCGAATAGAATTTTTTGAAAATAAGAACGGAAGACTTCAAAATATTTCTGAATTTATGGGGCTAAATCATACTTCAGGTCTTTGGAACTGCATTAATGGAGGGGATTTTGACAATGATGGAGATATAGATTATATAATAGGTAATCTCGGGCTAAATACTAAGTATAAAGCTTCAGTAGAAGAACCAATTCAAATCTATGCAGGAGATTTTGATAACAACGGCTATATGGATCCATTGACAACTTATTTTATAGAAGGTAAGGAATATCCTAGTCATTCTAGAGATGATTTAATAAAGCAAGTTCCCGCTCTAAAGAAATTATTTAAAGATTATAAAAGTTATGCTGTTGCTGGTTTAACCGATGTTTTGAGTCCTCAACAAATTAATCAATCTTTTAAAGTAAAGGCTTTTCAACTAAACTCTTGTTATTTGGAAAATAATGGTAAGGGTAAATTTAAGTTGATAGAACTTCCGATGGAAGCTCAATTTTCATCAGTATATGGTATTTTAATTCATGATTTTAATAAGGATGGTTTTTTAGATGCACTTTTAGCAGGAAATGATTTTGGCCATAATGTGGATATAGGTCGTTTAGATGCCCAAAAAGGTTTAATCTTATATGGTAGTCGTAAATCAGGATTTAAACCAATGTTACCTGCAGAAAGTGGTCTTCAACTTAAAGGAGAATTTAAAGGAGCTGCGCTATTAAAAACAGATACTAATTTGGTTGCTCTTTTTGCAAAAAATAACGGTGCTCCTAAAGCTTATATTATTGATGATAAAAAAACAGCTATTGATATAGGTAAAGAAATAATAAAAGCTGAGGTATCCTTTTTGAGTGGTCAAAAGAGGCTTCAAGAATTTTATTTTGGGTCTTCATATTTATCTCAATCCACTCGAAAAGTAATGATTTCTGGTGAAGAAAGTAGTATTACACTTATTAATTACAAAGGAGAAAAAACAGAAGTAAATTTGAAGCCTAACAAGTAAAATAAAGTTAGTGATACAATAATAATCCATGTTTTTTAAACCATCTCAGAAGTTTGTAACATTTTTTGGATGGAATAAATACCAATTTTGAGCGATTTTATTTAAACAAAGCTTTTTCAAAAATTGTTTTAGAATAATCGTATGAAGTTACACCGAACAGTACTTATGCTTTTGTTATGATTTAAATTACAGTAAGATAGTCCATTAATTTAGTCAACAACTCCATTTTTTGTCAAGTACTTTTTCGTTTATTTTACACTATACCAAGTTATACTATACTAAATGAAATTAAATACGAAATATATTTTCACCATTTCAATGGTATCAGCAATGGGAGGGTTGCTTTTTGGCTATGATTGGGTAGTTATAGGAGGAGCAAAACCTTTTTACGAAAAATTTTTTAATATAACACAGTCCCCTTCATTGCAAGGATGGGCAATGAGTTGTGCGTTAATAGGGTGTCTTTTTGGGGCAATCACTTCAGGAATTTTTAGTGACAAATTTGGTAGAAAACGGTTATTGATTTTTTCGGCTTTGTTATTCGTTGTTTCTGCCATAGGAACAGGCTCAACATCAAGTTTTAATTTGTTCATTTTTTATAGAATTTTAGGAGGAATAGGAATCGGACTCGCCTCAAACTTGTCACCAATGTATATAGCGGAAGTTGCACCTGCAAAAACACGAGGCAAATTTGTATCCCTTAACCAGCTTACAATAGTTATTGGTATTCTGTTAGCGCAAATTGTGAATTTGATGATAGCAGAACCTGTGGCTACTACAGCAACAGATGCTGATATATTGGCTTCATGGAATGGACAATGGGGATGGCGTTGGATGTTTTGGGCAGAAATTATTCCGTCGGGACTTTTCTTTATTCTCATGTTTTTTGTTCCTGAAAGTCCACGCTGGTTAATGCAAAACGGATATGAAAATAAAGCGAGTAAAATTTTGAAAAAAATTGGAGGAGCGGAGTATGCAAAAACAGAAATATCCAATGTAGCAAAAACCTTAACTTCTTCAGTTAAGAAAGTAGGTGCTAGACAGCTATTGAAACCTGAATTGCGACCTATATTAATCATAGGGATAGTCTTAGCAGCTTTTCAGCAGTGGTGTGGTATCAATGTTATTTTTAATTACGCGGAAGAGATTTTTGAAGCAGCAGGATATGGCGTATCAGATATTCTTTTCAATATTGTAGTTACGGGTAGTGTAAACCTTATATTCACGTTTATTGCCATTTACACTGTTGACAAATTAGGTAGACGAGCTCTAATGCTTATTGGAGCAGGTGGTTTAGCTGGTATTTACGCTATTATGGGACTTGCCTTCTATTTTAGTATTTCAGGGTGGCCGTTGTTACTTTTGGTTGTTATAGCCATTGGTTGTTACGCTATGTCATTGGCACCGGTAACATGGGTAGTTTTATCGGAGATTTTCCCAAATAGAGTTCGTGGTGCAGCAATGGCAGTAGCTACAGTAGCGCTGTGGTCAGCGTGTTTCTTGTTGACTTATACATTCCCAATATTGAACGAAACTTTCGGGACTTCAGGCACATTTTGGTTGTATGGTATTATATGCTTTTTGGGTTTCATTTTTACACTTAAAAAATTACCAGAAACCAAGGGGAAATCATTAGAAGAAATAGAAGAGGAATTAATAAAGTAACAAATTTAGGAATCATGAAAGTTATAAACATAGCATTCTATGCAATGTTACTTGTTTCTTTAGAATCTTGTAAAAGAGAACAAGTAAAAGAAATTGATTTGTCTGGTAAATGGTTGTTTCAAGTAGACTCACTAGATACTGGTTTCGAGGATAAATGGTTTTCAAAACCATTCGCAGACACCGTTCAATTGCCAGGGTCTATGGCTATGAACGGTAAGGGTAGAAAAGTAGACGGAAAAACAAAATGGGTTGGAGATGTAATATTGGATAGTGACCGTGATTGGACGGAAGATCCCAACTACAAGCCCTATTTAAGGGAAGATAAATATTTATTTCCGTTTTGGTTAATTCCTGAACTGCATTATTACGGTGCGGCATGGTACCAAAAGGAAGTTGATATTCCAAAAGATTGGGATAAAAAGAACATAGAACTCGTATTAGAACGTTGCCATTGGGAAACCCGTGTTTGGGTAAACAACCAAGAAATAGGAAAAAATAATAGTCTAGGAACTGCCCATCGATATGATTTATCTAGTGATTTGAGCCCTGGAAAAAACAGGATAACCGTTTGCGTAGATAATAGGGTAAAGGATGTTGATGTTGGCCCTAATTCGCATAGTATCTCGGATCATACCCAAGGCAATTGGAATGGAATAATTGGAGATATAAAATTGGTAAAGTCCGATAAACTATTCGTTAAAAACATTCAAGTATATCCAGATGTTCAGCATAAAAAAATACAAGTTACGTTATCTGTTTCCAATACTACTGGAGTTAGACAAGAAGCTGAAATACACCTTCAGGCAACGCAAAATCAATCAGAAAATACAGTTCCTTCATTTTCAAAAAAGTTAACCTTAAAAGGAGGTGAAGAGGTAATTAAACTAGATTATGATATGGGTGATAATGTAGCGTTTTGGGATGAATTCAACCCTAATCTATATACATTACAGGTAGAAATAAAAACGGAAACAACTCATCACCAAAAAGAAACTGTTTTTGGAATGCGAGAGTTTAAGGCTCAAAATAATCAGATACTCGTCAATAACAGGCCTGTTTTTTTACGTGGAACTTTAGAATGTGCGATCTTCCCAAAAACAGGCTTTCCGCCAACAGATGTAGATGCATGGAAGCGTATTATAAATATTTGTAGGGCTCATGGATTAAACCATATTCGTTTTCATTCTTGGTGTCCCCCAAAAGCAGCATTTATCGCTGCTGATGAGTTAGGATTTTATTTGCAAGCAGAAGCTTCTTCATGGGCAAATCAAGGCGCTGCTATTGGTGATGGTAAATTATTGGACGAATGGATTTATCAAGAAAGTCACCGAATAATTGAAGAATACGGTAACCATCCTTCTTTTTGTATGATGTCTTATGGTAACGAACCTGGAGGAAAAAACCATACTCAGTTTTTAAGAGAATATGTGAATTATTGGAAAACAAAAGACCAAAGGCGCATTTATACAGCTGGAGCAGGTTGGCCGGTAATAGAAGAAAACGATTTTCATTCAACCCGAAAAGAAGTCCGCATTCAAGGTTGGGGAGAAGAATTAAATAGTATAATAAACAGTCAACCTCCAAGAAGTGACTATAACTTTTATAATGGAGTAAAAGATTTAAAATCGCCAATGGTCAGCCATGAAATAGGACAATGGTGTGTTTATCCAAATTTCAAAGAAATTGAAAAATATAAGGATAGTCGTTTAAGACCTACAAATTTTGAAATTTTCAGAAGCAGTTTAAAAGCACATGGAATGGAACATTTATCTGAAGATTTTTTACTAGCGTCGGGAAAACTACAAGCATTATGCTACAAAGCCGATATAGAAGCCGCATTGAGAACGCCCAGTTTTGGAGGGTTTCAATTACTGGATTTGCATGATTTTCCAGGACAAGGTACTGCTTTGGTTGGAGTATTAGATCCTAATTGGGAAGAGAAAGGGTACATTTCACCTGAAGAATATAGCCGTTTCTGTAATGAAACCGTGCCGCTAGCAAAATTCCCAAAACGAATATATGTAAGTGAAGAACCTATTGAGGTAAAAGTTGATGTATCTCATTTTGGAGAACATCAGTTAAAACAAGTAAAGCCCAATTGGAAAATCACT
Organism: uncultured Maribacter sp.; assembly: GCA_947493885.1. Classification (GTDB taxonomy): domain Bacteria; phylum Bacteroidota; class Bacteroidia; order Flavobacteriales; family Flavobacteriaceae; genus Maribacter_B. The sequence goes on along the minus strand of CANLTE010000007.1, from coordinate 64,558 downwards.
AATACCAAAGGAGAAGTGATTAAAAAAGATGTTTTTAATACTATGGATATTAATTGGGGTACCGCTATAGCAATCGGAGAAGTAACCACTTCAATTTCTACAGATGTACCACTTCAATTAAATCTAGAAGTAGAAGTTTCTGGATTCAAAAATGATTGGGATTTCTGGGTATACCCTTCAAAAACGAAGCAACAAGAAGAAGGTATATTGGTAGTTCAAGAATTAACACCAAAAGCAATAAAAACATTAAATGAAGGCGGGAATGTACTGCTTACCATTAAAAAAGGAAGTGTAACACCAGAGTTTGGTGGAGATATAGGCATTGGTTTTTCAAGTATATTTTGGAATACCGCTTGGACGGGCGGACAAAAGCCACATACATTAGGTATTTTATGTAACCCTGAACATCCAGCATTAGCAGAATTTCCAACAGAATATCATTCCAATTGGCAATGGTGGGATGCCATGAGCCATTCCAATGCCATTAATTTAGAAGGTTTCTCACAAAACTTAGAACCAGTAGTTCGAGTAATCGACGATTGGGTAACCAATCGACGTTTAGCACTAGTCTTTGAGGCTAATATAGGCAAAGGAAAACTGCTTTTCTCAGGAGTGGATTTACTAGAAAATAATGAAAATAGACCGGAAGCGAGACAACTATTGCATAGTTTGTTGAAATATATGAAGAGCGATAAGTTTTCCCCAAAAACAAGTTTAAATAGCAACGAAATAGCTCAAGTTTTTAAATAACCTAAGCAAAAGAATGAAAAAAGTAGACGTTAAGATTCATGATAGAATCATACCAACTTATGCGTTGGGAAAACCAGAAATAAATCCTGTTTTTTTTGAAAAAAGGGTATATCAAGGTTCCAACGGAAAAGTATATCCAGTACCATTTGTAGATAAGGTTTATGACCATGCCATAGACCAGAAGTATAAAGAAGCCGTACTAGAAAATGAATATGTACGTCTATCCATTCTGCCAGAAATTGGAGGACGTATTTTTGAAGCACAAGATAAGACCAATGGTAATTATGATTTTTTCTATAAACAGGACGTTATAAAACCAGCGCTTGTAGGTTTGGCGGGACCTTGGCTTAGTGGTGGTGTAGAATTTAACTGGCCTCAGCATCATAGACCAGGTACCTATTTGCCTACCGATGTGCATATTGAACATGAAAGCGATGGTGCTAAAACGGTTTGGATGTCTGAATATGACCCATTGAATCGTTTAAAAGGAATGCACGGATTACGATTACGTCCAGATAGTTCTCTCATAGAATTACGTGCACGTTTGTTCAATAGAACATCCTTTATGCAAACCTTTTTATGGTGGGCAAATGTAGCAGTAGAAGTACATGATAAATACGAAAGTTTTTTTCCAACAGATGTGCATTATGTGGCAGACCATGCTGTAAGGGCTCAAAGTAGTTTTCCATTTGCAGAAAACGATTATTACGGTATTCCATACCATGAACGAAAAGGAGCTAACGATCTAAGGCGTTATTCAAATATTCCTGTGCCCACAAGTTATATGGTTTGTGAAACCAATTATGATTTCTTTGGAGGTTACGACCACAAAACTAATGGAGGTTTTATACATGTGGCTAATAGGCATATCGCACCAGGTAAAAAACAATGGACATGGGGTAACTCTGAGTTCGGAAGAGCATGGGACAGAGAACTTACCGATAAAGGAGGCCCGTATTTTGAACTGATGGCTGGAGTTTATACAGATAATCAACCAGATTTCAGCTATTTGGCGCCGTATGAAACCAAAACATTTTCTCAATTTTGGTGGGGTTATAAAAATTTAGGACCAGTTCAAAATGCGAATAACGATTTAGCAATTAGGCTTAAAGTGCAGCAGGACAACAAATTGGATTTGGGGGTAGCATCCACAAAAGAAATTGAAAATGTTGATATTATTTTAAGAGTTGGAGATAGACAAACTGAAATTAAAAATGTATCAATTTCTCCAAATCAACCTTGGAAAGATATTTCAAAGTCTATACATTCAGGAGAAGAAAATGATATTTCATTAACAGTAGTAGATAGGCTAGGCAATGAATTATTAGCATACCATCAAAAAGAGACTTCAAAAACAAGAAACAGAATAACAGCCAAAGAACCTTTTGAAGCACAACAAGTAGAAACAAATTCAGAGTTAAACCTTATAGGTGAACACCTAGAATTATATCGTCATCCAACTAGATACCCAGAAACTTACTGGAAAACAGCTTTAGTGCGAAATTCTAACGATTCTAATGCAGCTATCGAACTAGGGAAATCTAAATTAAAACAAGGACGTTTTGAAGAGGCTTTGGAGAATTTCAATTCTGCCATAACAACCTTAACGTCTTATCATCCAAATCCACAAACTGGAGAAGCACATTATTTTGCAGGATTAACCTATCTATTTCTAAATAAATTAGAACAGGCACATTCAAAGTTGTATAAAGCAACCTGGAACTATACATGGCGTTCCGCAGCCAACTATTTGCTAGCGAATATTGAAAGCAAAAAAGGAAATACATCTTTGGCTCTAGAGCTTATTGAAGCATCTTTGGATACCAACAGACAAAATAATAAGGCTTACATTTTAAAAGCGATTGTGCTATATGAAATTGATAAAAAAGAAGAAGCTAAAAACACTTTAAAAGAAGTGTTAAAAACGGATGCCTTAGACCAATGGGCAAAATTTGAATTCGCTAGAATATCGGGAGATTATCAAACATTTTTAGAAAGCTCCAGAAACGATGCACAAACTATCCTTGATATTACTTTTGATTATACAGACGCAGGTAACTATAAAGCTGCAATTGAATTAATTGAATTACATCATGATAATTTAATCCCTGATTCGGCAGTACCTAACCCTTTAAAGCAATCTACAATTACTTGGTTTGTTTTAGCTTGGTTATATGCTAAAAATAATGAAACCGAAAAATCAAAGCTCATTTTAGACAAAGCAAGTGGGTTAAACCCGGATTATTGTTTTCCATCAAGAGTCCATGAACAAATTGTATTAGAATGGGTACTTGATAATGCTGCTAATCCAGCATTGGCGGCTTACGGTTTAGGGAATTATTTATTAGATAAAAAATGTCATAAAGAAGCCATAGGTTCTTGGGAAATTGCAGCAAAAAAGGATATGCAATATGGTACGCTCTATAGGAATTTAGGGATTGCCTATTGGAATAATGAACAAGATGGTGAAAAAGCACGTAAAGCCTTTGAAAAAGCTATAGCATTATCCCCAGATGACATGCGAATTCTGTTTGAATACGATCAGTTACGTAAAAAACTGAATGATAGTCCAAAAGAACGTTTAGCCTTTATAGAGACTAAATTAGAAGCGATTTTAGAGCGTGATGATTTTAGTGTAGAACTAGCAGCGCTTTATAATTTTACAGGGCAATACGATAAGGCTATGGATGTGATGATTAATAAAAAATTCCATCCGTGGGAAGGGGGTGAAGGTCAAGTCATTCGCCAGTATACGTATACTTGTTTGAAAAAAGGACAAAATGCGTTGGCTTCTAACGACGCGGAAAAGGCACTTGAGTATTTTAATATGGCAGAAAATACACCTGATAACCTAGGAGAGAAATATCATCCGTTACAGGCAAAGGCACATTTAAAATATTGGCAAGGAAGAGCACTGAAAACTCTAGGAAAAATTAAAGAAGCTGAAGTATGTTTTAAACAAAGTGCTACCGAGCAAGGTGATTTTGTGGATATGGCTGTGAATGCTTATTCCGAACTATCTTATTATTCAGCATTATCTCTTAAAGAGTTAGGAGAAAACAAGGAAGCTACAGATTTATTAATTAGTATAAGAGATTATGCTGAAAGTAAGTTAAAAGAGACGGTTAAGATAGATTATTTCGCGACTTCACTTCCTTTGTTATTAGTGTTTGAAGAAGACTTACAGCAAAGAAACAGTTGGGAAAACAAGTATTTAATAGGATTAACAGAATTAGGTCTTGGTAATAAAAATAAAGCTTTACAGCTGTTTGATGAAGTACTACACTTAAATGCAATGCATGTTGCAGCACATAGATTTAAGAACAAAATAACAGCGGAAATTAGTTTGTCTTAAAGCTAATAATAGGGCAATTTTTTTGAAAAAAATAGTAATAAAAATGAGATTGAAACATACAATTTTTACAATGCTAGCATTTTTTATCTAAGAGTAATTATTGTTCAAAAGTAACTTTGTGAAAACCCTGAAGTTTTCTGTAATAGGTCGGAGCTACACCATACAACTACAGTTCTGTATTGGAATGGAGAGGGTTAGTTAACGGTTAGATATTTGGAATCTGACCAGATAAAAACTCTTAATGGTTATTGGATTTAAGTTCGTAGAAGGTAAAGAAAAATATGTATTTCGGTTCAATCGGCTAATCTTTTTTGATTTATGTTGATTAAGAGATGTAACAATAAATAAAATAATACTGTATGAGGTTTAAAGAATTTACAATGTTAGTTTTTTTGATATGTACTTTTATTTTTAAGATAGAAGCGCAACAGGTAAATGAAATTGATTTATCTGGAGAATGGTCTGTAAAATTAGATCCAAAAAATGAAGGGGTTTCAGAGAAATGGTATGAAATAGGTTTTGAAGATAAAATAAATCTTCCAGGTTGTTTACAAGAGCAAGGTTATGGTGAAAAGCCCGGGCCAGAAACAAAATGGTGGGCACCTTTAGACTTATCAAAAAGGCATCCGTCACTTGATAAATATGCTCAGGAAGACGACAATTTTAAACTTAAACAGTTTTTAATGCCAAGGCACCATTATATTGGAGCTGCTTGGTTTTCTAAAGAAATAGAAATCCCAGCAGGTTTTGAAAATAAAAATAAAGTTCTTTTTCTAGAACGTTGTCATTGGAAATCTACAGTATGGTTAGATGGGGAACTTTTAGGTTCTAATGAATCCTTGGCAGTACCACATCAATATGTTTTAAATGCATTACAATCGGGTAAGCATAGATTAACGATTAGGATTGATAATAGCGAAATATATAAAATAGGTAATATGCCTCACAGCGTTTCAGATCAAACTCAAGGTACTTGGAACGGAATTGTTGGTGCTATTAAAATAAATGCCAAAGACAAGGTATCCATTGCCAATGTAAAGACCATTCCAGATATAAAAACAAAGACTGTCAAGGTTTTAGTTGATGTAGAAAATACTTCAGGCTTAAAGGCTGCTTTTAACCTTAATCTTGGAGCTCATGGATATAATGGCAATGAACATATTCCTTCAGCAGAAAATGTAAAAGGAGTTTTAACAGGTGATAATAATCAGAGGTTAACCTTTAATTATGCTCTAGGGACGGATACGAAACTATGGAGTGAATTTAATCCAAATTTGTACAAGCTAAAGGTTGATTTAGTAGTTAAATCTTCAAGTGAAAATTATCATGATACTGCATCCGTAACATTTGGGATGAGAGCATTTAAAACCGATGGAAAGCACTTTTATATTAATGGTATTAAAACTTTTTTACGCGGTAATGTAGATTGTGCAGTATATCCTAAAACAGGATATGCGCCCATGTCTGTAAACGAATGGAAACGTGTGTTGCAAAAACATAAAGATTTTGGGTTGAATTTTGTGAGATATCATTCTTGGTGTCCGCCAAAACAAGCTTTTATTGCTGCCGATGAACTGGGTGTGTACTTGGCGCCAGAAGTACACGAATGGTCTTGGGTTAAAGACCCTGAAATACATCAATTTTTTAAAGAAGAATCTGATGAAATGTTGTCTTATTTAAATAACCACCCGTCGTTTGTAATGATGGGATTAGGAAATGAAAGTGGGATTGATACAGAAATAGCTGATGATTTAATAAAGCAATGGAAAAATACAGATACTACAAGACTGTATACTGTAAAAGCGAGTATTGCTAAAAATCAGGGTGTACCAAATGAAATGGATTTTGAAGTGGTAAGCCATATAAAAGATGACTCTTTTGAAAGAGGCAGAGGGCGTACACGTTATCAGGCATTTTGGCCTCCAATACCCGAAAATTCATTGTTTTACACAAAAAAACCACAAACAACTATAGATTGGGATGAATCTGTAAGCTTGTATAATTCAAAATTTAATAATCCAATTATATCTCATGAGTTAGCACAATTTTGCGCTTATCCAGATGTATTCAATGAAATAGAAAAATATACTGGCTATTTAAGACCAACGTATTTAGAGATAGCTGCAGACCAGCTAAAAGAGCGAGGTTTAGTTAGCCAATTACCACATTTTATACACGATTCTGGTAAATGGCAAGTACAATTAACAAAAGAAGAGATTGAGGCTGCATTTCGATCTGGTGAGATGGCAGGATTTCAATGGTTGTCATTAAATGATTTTACAGGACAAAATACAGCCCCTGTTGGGTTTACAGATGCTTTTTATGAAGAAAAGAGTTATGTGGATGCTAAGGAAATGCAAAAATTCTGTGGAACATCTGTGTTGCTGGCTAGATTACCCAATAGAGTTTTTACCAATTCAGATAGTTTTTCTGCAATGTTCGAAATCAGTCATTATGGAAACAAAGATTTAGACTTAGAAGATTTAGAAATGATAATTACTAATGAAGCAGGAGATGTTATCGTTTCAAAAAAGATACCGTCAAAAGCTTTATTAAATAAAGGTTTGCAGAATATAGGTGAATTTCAAATGGATTTATTAGATGTAGCGCCTTCAAAATATAATTTACAATTAGTATCAAAATCTAACGGATTAACTAATGATTGGGATTTTTGGGTGTATGCAGATAGTAAAGTGACCGAGTTTCCAAAGTCAATTCAGGTTGTTAATACTTGGGATGCTAATACTTTAAAGCTATTGAAAAAAGGGAAAACAGTATTGCTATTACCTAAAAAAGGAACTTTAAAAGGGAACTTACCAAGCTGTTTCACAACGTTTTATTGGACAAGTTTTGGTGAGAAAGGAGGTCAATCTTCAGCTAATGGTATTACCATGAATCCAAATCACGCATTATTTAATAAGTTTAAGACAGACTCTCATGCCAATTGGAATTGGTGGGAACTATTAACGGAATGTCAGCCCATGATTTTAGATCAATTTGAGGAAAAACACCCTTGGCCTATAAATTACAAACCTATCATTCAACCTATAGATTCATGGAAGTTAAATAGAAAATTAGGATTAGTAGTTGAAGCCAAAGTTGGTAAAGGCAAACTTTTAATTTGCACTATAGATATTGAGAATGATTTAAAAAACAGACCAGTGGCTAATCAATTTAGACAATCGATGATTAATTATATGACTTCAAAAACATTTAATCCTGATACCCAGATTAAAGTATCGCAAATCACGTCACTATTTGATACATCAAACTCCGAGGTTAAAGAAAGCATGCAAGGACTTCCAGGTGAAGGGTAATTAAGTATAAAAACTAAAAGGAAAATAATTTATAACCATATACTATTAAATGCAAATTCAAATAAAATACATATTAAAAAGTCAGCTGTTAATAAACCTAATTTTTATATCGGTCACATTAAGTATTAATGCTCAAAAGGGAGTAGATTATCCTGATATGTACAGCGTAGTATGGGATAGCCAGAGTAAAAATGTTGCTGGCTCAATGCCGGTTGGAGGAGGCGATATTGGAATGAATGTATGGGTAGAAGGGAATGAGCTGTTGTTCTATATGCAGCGAAGCGGTGTTCATGATGAATACAATGGATTTCCTAAACTAGGTAGAGTAAGAATTTGGACAGAACCTAATATTTTTAAAGGAGCAACCACCTTTCGTCAAGAATTAAAACTTAGTGAAAGTGCTGTTGAAATAGTAGCTAAGCATCCCGTACATGGTGATGTGAAATTTAAATTATGGTCTGAAGTTCATAGACCAGAAATTCATGTTGAATGTAAATCTTCTAAAGCCATTACATATTATTCTCAGTTTGAATCATGGCGTACTGAGCCTCGTAAATTGAATATGGATAAAAATATAAAAGACCGTTGGGGCTGGTGGGACACAGGAGGTTGGGCAAATGATGTTGTTTTAGAACCAGATAATTTTAAACAAGAAGATGATGGTTTTTCCTTTTATCACATAAATCCTGAAGAAAAACTTACAAGTAAGCTAGCCTATGAAATGACGGGCTTAGGAGAACACTATGGAAAATATTATGACCCACTAAAAGATTTAGTCTGGGGAGGCTGGATGGGAGGTGACAACCTGGTTTTTGATGAAAAAGTACAGGGAAAGTATACACTAACCGATTTTACGGGGTGGCGATATAAATCAAAATCACCAGTAAAAAAACATCAGATAGAACTCGTTTTTCATAATAGCCATTGTGGTAATAGTGACAAATGGTTAAATGAGATTGAAACAGTGAAAAAAGAAAAAGTTTCATTAAAAGAAGCCTGGAGCAAAAATTTAAAATGGTGGAAATCATTTTGGGGGAAGAGTTATGTAGTATTGAATCCAGATAAAAACGAAGCAGACGATATTTGGAGTATGGGAAGAAATTACAACCTATTTCGATACATGACAGCTCTTAATGCTTATGGCGAAAACCCAACCATGTTTAATGGTGGTTTATTAAGCTTCGATCCAAGTTTGGTGAGCAAAAGGTTTCCGTTTCATCCAGATTGGCGTTGTTGGAGCGGAGGAAATTATACCCTTCAAAATCAACGCTGGGTATATTGGCCCATGCTAAAATGGGGAGATTTTGAACATATGGAATCTCAATTTGATTTTTTTGAGAGAACCTTAGAGGTTGGAAAACTTAGAGTATCTAAAAATTATGGATTTGAAGGGTGGTTGTTTGAAGAAGTGGGTACTGTCTATGGGTTGCCAATGCCCATGCATTATGGTTTTGATGATGTTTACGATGAAATGAGAAAGCGCCCAAACTGGATAGAGCCAGGTTTGTCTACAAACTGGTGTACAATTCACCATCATACTGCAATGCTAGAATTTTCATATATGATTTTGGAATACCATCGTTATTCTGGACGTGATATTTCAAAGTGGTTGCCCATTGTAAAGGGTACATTAGATTTCTTTGATAACTATTACCGACATAAAGCAAAATATAATGCCAATTGGGCGGAATATGACCCAGACGGAAAGCTCATAATTTTTCCAGCAGGAGCTTGCGAGTCTCACTATTATGTGAGTAATCCGGTTCCTGATGTCGCGGGACTTAAAGCAGTTGCAGAAGGTGTTTTACAACTACCTAAAAAATGGGTAGATACTTTTTTTGAAGGAAAAGAGAAGATTGAAAAATTCCAGAATACCATACCAGAATTTCATCTAGATGAAATTGAAGGAGATACGGTTATGCCCCCTGGGCGTAGTGTTGCATACTCATGGTGGAAAAAAACGGAATTATATATTAATTATCCTATGTTTCCTTTTAATCAAATTGAAAAAGGAGATAAAGAAATGGATTATATTTTTAATACCTATAAACATTGGGATACCTGGCAAACGCCAGATGCTTGGAAAGTAGTGCATAGTTGGAACAACGCTAATGTTGCATTTGCACGTATGGGCGTTGTTGATAAAGCCGCAGATTTAACTTATAAAACATTGGCTAATGGGCCATTTCGTTTCCCTTCTTTTTGGGGACCAGGTAATGATTGGGTGCCAGACCATAATTGGGGAGGCACTGGCGCAGTAGGGTTACAAGAAATGCTTATACAAACGCTTGATGATAAAATTGTACTTATTCCAACATGGCCAAAAGATTGGGATTGCAATTTTAAAGTGATTGCACCTAAACAAACTACCATTATAGGAAAAGTAATAAATGGTGAGTTAAAAGAACTTAAGGTCTATCCTGAAGAAAGGAGGAAAGATGTTATCATTAATTAATTTTGGAAAAAAGATTAAAAAAACATGATTTTATGTTAAAACAAGTAAGTAAAAAAATAATTTTTCTGCTTTTCGCACTTTATTCCTGTTTGACTGTAGCACAGCAAAAATTTTCGACAGCAGGTTTTTTTGAGGTAGAAAATAGTAATCGCTCTGTATTTGATTTTAATCAAGGATGGCGTTTTTATAAAGGAGATGTTAAAGGAGCAGCCCTGTCTACCTTTGATGATTCTAATTGGCAAGCGGCAAATTTGCCTCACGGTTTAGAAACTTTACCTGAAAATGCTAGTGGTGGAAGAAACTATCAAGGAAAGGCATGGTATAGAAAAGTCTTTAATTTTAAAAAAAATGATGAAGAAAAAGTATACCTGTATTTCGAAGCGGTTATGGGAGAAGCTAAGGTATGGGTTAATGGCCATTTGGTAACAGAGCATTATGGAGGCTATTTGCCTTTTGCTGCCGATGTTACGAGCGTACTAAATAAAAATGGTAAAAACGTTGTTGCCGTTATGGCAGATAATAGTGATAGTAAATTATATCCACCTGGAAAACATCAATCTGGTTTAGATTTCAGCTATTTGGGAGGGATTTATAGAGACACTTATTTAATAAAAACAGGAACCGTTCACGTTACCCTAACAGAGTTAAGTAAAACTGAAGCTGGTGGAGGCGTTTTTGTTGGTACGCTTAATATTGATGGTAATAATGCAACCTTAGGTGTCCGAACAGAGGTGGCAAATAACTCCAAGCAAAAACAAAACATTACGGTTAAGCACGTATTAGAGACTACTAATTATGAGGTCATTACATCGGTTACTCAGGTAGTAAAAATAGGTTCAAATAAAACACGTCAACTTGTTAAAGAATTTGAGGTAAAAAATGTACAATTATGGCACCCAGATGCTCCTAATTTACATTACTTAAGAACGGACATTATTGTAAACGGAAAAATTGTTGATCAAATGCGCACGCGTTTTGGGATTCGGTTGTTCGAGATGAAAGGACCCGAAGGGCTTTTCGTAAATAAGAAGTATGTAGGAAAAAAATTGGTTGGAGTTAATCGTCATCAAGATTATGCTTATGTTGGTAATGCCTTGCCAAACTCGGCTCACTATAGCGATGTTAAATTGCTTAGAGAAGGTGGTAGTCATATAATAAGAGTAGGGCACTATCCCCAAGACGATGCTTTTTATGATGCTTGCGATGAGTTAGGAATGTTGACAACAACCGCTAACCCAGGATGGCATTTTTTTAATTTTAAGGATAAAATTTTCGAAGAACGCTTGTATCAGGATACAAGGAATTTAGTTAGAAAAGATAGAAACAGACCTTCAATCTTGTTGTGGGAAACTGCATTAAACGAAACACCTTCACAACCAGACTATGCAATGAATAACATGCATAAGGCGGCTCATGCAGAATACCCTTTTCCAGGAATGTATACAGTTACTGACCATGACGAAGCAAAAAAAGGAGGGTTAGATGTTTATTATCATGGTAATGACGAAAACATAAATTCATTTAATAGAGAATTTGGAGATGGAGGCGAAGTTGATGATTGGTATTCTCAAAATTCCATAGTTAGGGTCAAAAGGGAATGGGGAGAAAAAGCTATGCTAGAACAGTCTTTAAAACAAGCAAAATATTTATCCAATAGATTTAAGACCAGTAGAGTACGTCTAGGTGGCGCTATGTGGGCAGGAATTGACCATCAAAGAGGGTATCATCCAGACCCATTTTACGGAGGACATTTAAACGTATTACGCTTACCACGCTATACATATTACCTGTACCAAAGTCAAAACGCACCAGATTATAAGTTAAATGGTGTTAAAACAGGCCCCATGATATATATAACTAATGAGTTGACTCAGCTGTCGCCTAGTAATGTTGTTATTTATAGTAACTGTGATGAAGTAAAATTAACATGGATGGGGAAAGATTATGGAAGACAAAAACCTTCTACAGATTCTAAATTTTCTGGATTACCTCACCCACCTTTTATATTCAAAAATGTTTTTCACTTAGATAGTATAAGACATAGAAAAGGAGATGAAAAGGGAGCAATTAAATATATGCATGCTGAGGGGTTAATTAATGGAAAGGTCGTATTAAAAGAAACCAAAATATATTCAGAAAGGTCAGAAAAGTTGAAATTGTCTATTGCAAATGAAGAAACGGATTTAATTGCAAACGGTTCTGACTTTATTTCTGTTAGAGCTACTATAGTAGATAAAAATAATACGAAAAAAGTACTTGCTGAGGAATATGTGTACTTCGAGGTAGAAGGTCCAGCTGAAATTATCGGGGGTGTTCAAAATTTTGGAAATCCTGCAAAGTCTTCTTTCGGAATTGCTACGGCTCTAATTCGGGCAACTACTAAATCGGGAAAAATAAAGGTCAGAGCGTTTGTAAAAGGATTGGAGTCTGATGAAATTAGCTTTGAATCTAAACCAACAAAATTAAAGATGCTTTACGATGAAGAATATGCGATTCAATCAAAAAAAGAGAATAAGGATGTTATTCTAATAGAACAAGCAAAGAAAGAAAAGTTATCTACAGATATTTTAGAGCTTCAAGAGGAAGTTAAATCATTAAGATTAGAATTGGTGGGCAAAAACCAAGCTTTAATGGAATTACGAAGCAATTCTAAAGGGAATTAACAGTAGTTGAAAATTAATAAACCCATAGTAAATAAGCAGTATGTTGCTAATAACCACGGGTTTATTTTGTAGCGAGAACGAGAGTTGAACTCGTGACCTCCGGGTTATGAATCCGACGCTCTAACCAACTGAGCTACCTCGCCATTTCGCAGTAAGCGGCTGCAAATATATAGCTTAATTTTTTGATCTTCAAAATTACTTTAGGGAAATATTATATCTGTTTTGTTTTTTTATCTTTTAGAAATATATATATTGGCAATAGAAAACAATTTAGAATGAGTGATAAAATAAAATTTGAGATAGAGTTTGTAATACAAGCGTCACCACAACTGTTATATCAGTATTTATCCACACCTTCTGGGCTTTCAGAATGGTTTGCTGATAATGTTAATTCAAGAGGAGAGATTTTTTCGTTTATATGGGATGGAGCCGAGGAGGAAGCTAAACTTTTAAAGAAAAAGAATGATGATTTTGTAAAGTTTGCTTGGTCAGAGAATGATGATGATAGCTATTTTGAAATGCGTATAATAGTTGATGAAATTACAAAAGATGTTTCATTATTTATTATTGACTTTGCAGAAGAAGATGAATTAGATGAAGCTAAAATGTTATGGGAAAATCAAGTTTCCGATTTAAAACATATTATAGGTTCTAATTAATCATCCCTGATATTAATAGTATATTTGGCCTTAATTTTTTTAAGGCTTTTTTTATGGTCAATTTTAACGGAGATATAGTAGCTAAAAACTCTTTTTTTCTAAATCAAGAAAACAGAGGGTTACGATATGGAGATGCATTATTTGAAACTATTCGAGTAATAAATGGAGATGTTTTTTTATGGGAAGATCATTATTTGCGATTAATGGCTTCAATGCGAATTTTACGCATGGAAATTCCAATGAATTTTACATTAGAATTTTTAAGGGACGAAATTGTAAAAACGGTCACAGCTAATCATTTAGAAAAATCTCCATCCAGAGTTAGACTTACGGTTTTTAGAAAAGATGGTGGCTTGTATATGCCAGAAACCAGAGAAGTTTCTTATACTATAGAGGCTAAAGAATTAGCCGCCCCCTTTTATACTTCTAATGATAATGCTTATGAAGTAGAACTATTTAAAGATTTTACGGTTAATAGTGACATGCTTTCTACACTTAAAACCAGTAATAAACTTGTTAATGTTTTGGCTAGCATTTATGCAAAAGAAAACGATTATGTCAATTGTTTACTAATAAATAACGCTAAACAAATTGTGGAAGCAACAAACGGAAACATTTTTCTTGTTAAGGATAATACGGTAAAAACGCCACCATTATCAGATGGATGTTTAGATGGTATTGTTCGAAAAAAATTGATTGAAATCCTTAAAAAACATGAAGGTTATCAATTAGAAGAAACTTCTATTTCTCCATTTGATTTGCAAAAAGCAGATGAACTATTTATTACGAATACGGTTATTGGTATTCAATCCATCACTAAATACCGAAAAAAACAATTTGAGAATACCTTAGCTAAAGATTTAATTGGAAAGTTAAATATGGCCGTGCGTATAGAGCAGTCAAAAGGTAATTAATTTAAACTCGGATTTTCGGGAGCATTTGACCATAGAAGGTAATTCCCTCCAAGTTCAATCATTTTTTCTTTCCAAAATGCAACTGTGGACTTTTGAATGATATTACTTTCATACTCGTTTTTAACAATAACCCATGAGTTGGAAGACAATTCCTCATCTAATTGTAGCGAAGCCCAACCAGAGTACCCAAGAAAAAATCGAATATCGTGTTCCGAAATAGTCTCATTGTTTATTAAATCAACGGTTTTTTCAAAATCGCCACCCCAAAAAATTCCATCTGATATCTCGATACTATTTGTTATTAAATCTGGAACTTTATGAATAAAGTATAAATTATCTTGCTCTACAGGCCCTCCGTTATATACTTGAAAAGGAAGATTAATTTCTTTAACCAAATCGCTTATGAGGTATTCTAAGGGTTTATTAAGAATAAAACCGACAGAACCTTCATTATTATGTTCTGCAAGTAAAACAACAGATCTATTGAACGAAACATCACCTGTCAAAGACGGTTCAGCAATTAAAAGCTTTCCTTTTTCTGGTGATAAATTTTCCATTTAATTGTGGCTTTATTCTCTAAAATAAGACATTTATAATAAAAAGAAAAGAATGGGTAATAAAAAAAGCGCTTCATATGAAGCGCTTTTTAAACTAAATAAATATTTTTTACTAGTTTACAGCTTTACCTAAATCAGCACCTGCTTTAAACTTTACAACATTTTTTGCTGCAATCTGGATAGTTTTTCCAGTTGAAGGGTTTCTTCCTTCTCTCGCGTTTCTTTTAGAAACAGACCATGATCCAAAACCAACTAGAGAAACTCTATCTCCTTTTTTAAGTGAACCTTCTACGTTACCTAAGAAAGACTCTAATGATTTTTTAGCTGCTGCTTTTGTGATGCCAGCGTCGGCTGCCATAGCATCGATTAATTCTGTTTTGTTCATAATGTAATTAAATTAATTGTTGTTAAAATAATTTTAATCCTTCAACAAATTTATATGGATTTCCCACCAACGCAAGTAAATTGGGGGGAAATCGCTGTTTTTGTTGATAACTAATGCTGTTTGTTAATAAAGTAGGGCATTATTTACATTTCTGGCAGCCCAATGGTAGCGGGGCTTTAGGAGACATAATGATTTTTTTCTATATTTAGACCATTTAATACATCAACAGTTTTCATTTTTCGTTTTCCTGGAAGCTGAATTTCTTCCAATAAAATATACCCGCCAACAACGGCAACTTTCATTTCCTTTTTTGTGCTTATGATTTCTCCAGTCTTGAAATTATGATCTTCTATAAGTTTATTTACCTTAAATATTTTTAAAGAAATTTCATCTATATCATTTTTTAATGTTGTCCAAGCTCCTGGGTAAGGACTAAGTCCTCTAATATGGTTATAAATATTGTCAATGGAATCTGCCCAATTAATTTGACAGGTGGATTTATGAATTTTGTAAGCCGACTTTAGTGTAGTAGAATCTGGTTGTTTTGTAGTTTTAATGGTATCGCTTTGTATATGTTTAACAGTTTCAATAACCAAATCCGCTCCCAGATACATTAATTTATCATGTAATTCTCCAGCAGATTCCGTATCATTAATGTCACATTTTTTCTGTAATATAATTTCCCCAGTATCAATTTTATCATCTATAAAAAAGGTGGTAACCCCTGTTTCTTTTTCTCCATTTATAATTGCCCAATTAATTGGGGCAGCACCTCTGTATTGTGGGAGTAAAGAGGCATGTAAATTAAACGTTCCCAGTTTTGGCATACTCCAAACAACTTTAGGTAACATTCTAAATGCAACTACAATTTGTAGGTTAGCATCTAGTGCTTTAAGCTCAGATAAAAATGCTTCATCCTTTAAATTTGTTGGTTGCAAAATGTTTAAATTATTTGCCACCGCATATTTTTTTACGGCAGACTCGTTAATTTTCCGCCCTCTTCCAGCTGGTTTGTCGGGTGCAGTAATTACACCAACTACATTAAAATTAGACTTTGCGATACTATCTAATATAGTTACAGCAAAGTCAGGTGTCCCCATAAAAACTATCTTAATTTCTTTCATTTTCAACTAAGTGTGTATTCGTTTTTTGTGTTGATTTCAATAATCTTATTCTCAAGCATTTCTTTTAAAGCGCCCAATACTAAAGCTTGATTATGTTTTAGTATAGAAATTAATTCTCTTGAAGTATAACTTCTTTTCTTTAAAAGCTCCCTTATTTCAATAATTATTGTAGAAATTTTCGGATTTTCTTGTTTTTGAGATAAACAGACATCACAAATTCCACAAGCTTCTTTTTTTAGTTCTCCAAAATAGTTTAATAGTTGAATATTTCTACAAACATTTTTAGAATTTATAAAAGATAGCATTTTGTTTACGTTATCTATTTTTATGTTGTGTTGTTCTTTAACTTTCTTAGCAAAAAAGTTAATTGTAATATCGTCTTCTCTTGGTACAAGAAAAGTAATTTCAAGATCACTATGTTTTCCTTGATAGTTAACAATGCTGTGCTCTTGAAGCTGTTCTAAAGCTGAAATAACATTTTTTTCATTTACCTCTGCTTTTTTAGCAACTAGATATGTATTTATTTTAGTTTCAAACTCAAAAATACCTCCATAAGTTCTTAAAATGGTTTGTATAATATTACTTAGGTATTGATTGTTTTTAAGGTATTCAATCAATACATTTTTTGATGTAATAAATTGTACTGTAGTTTTGGTAAAATAAGCTTCACTTAAAGCAATTACAGAATTTTGGTCTAAAATTTTGAATGCGTTATAGGCAAGCAAATGGTTGAATTTATAGACGCTGCAGAATTCGTTAAAGTTTAATTGATGCTTTGTGTTATGCCCTTCTCCGTATGATATTTGAAAATAATTATTGAGTTTGTTGTATACTGTTTTTAAGAAAGAAATATCGGGTAAGACACTTAAAAATTGTCTTTTAAGTTTAGTTTCATCAGCTTTATTGGTAATTAAAATTGCCTCAGCGTATTGCCCATCTCTGCCTGCTCTACCAGCTTCTTGAAAATAGTTTTCAATACAATCCGGAATTTGGTAATGAATAACCAATTTAACATCTGGCTTATCTATGCCCATACCAAACGCATTGGTAGCAACCATTACCTGTACCTTGTTTTCTAACCATTTTTGTAGCTTTTCTTTTTTTTCTTTTTGAGGAATTCCTCCGTGGAAAAAAGTAGCTGTACAATTTGATGCGGAAATTAGTTTTGCAAGTGATTCTGCCGATTTTCTATTTCTTACGTATACAATACTACTATGTTTGGAATTAGAGAGTAGTCTTTTTAATTGATGGTTTTTATCCTCATCTTCCAATACTTTAAAAGCCAAATTTTTTCTATAAAAAGAATCCTTAATAGTTAACGAATTAGAAAGATTTAAAATTTCACCAATATCCATGACTACATTTTTTGTCGCCGTTGCAGTAAGTGCGATGATTGGAACATGAGAAACTAATGTTCTTAATTGAGAACATGCTAAATAGGCAGGCCTAAAGTCGTGTCCCCATTGCGAAATACAATGAGCCTCGTCTATTACAAACAAATTTATCTTCATTTGTAACAGTCTATCCTTTATAAGGTCTTGCTGAAGCCGCTCTGGTGATATGTATAAAAACTTATAGTTTCCGTACAAACAATTATCAAGCAAATTGTTTACCTCTTCAAATGATTTTCCTCCAGTTAACCCTATAGCTTTAATTCCTTTTTGATTCAAGGTATCTACTTGATTTTGTATTAAAGCAATAAGTGGAGATACAACAACGCAAATACCGTCATTAATTAGAGCAGGAATCTGAAAGCAAATGGATTTTCCTCCGCCCGTAGGTAAAAGGGCAACAACATCAGTACCATCTAATACAGCATTAATAATCTGTTCTTGAGAACCCCTAAAGTCAGGAAACCCCCAATATTTAGCTAATACATCTTTTGGACTTTTAAGCACTATCTTTTTTTGATTTGGTTCAGGATAAAGTTTTTTCGTTCTTCAACACTACCTAATGGTACAAAAATTACGTTGTAACCATACAATTTATAGGTACTTTCTAAATGATTATGAATTTCTTTAGACTCATCAAAACTTTCTAAACGTTCATTGTCCGAAATGTAGATTTCCTCCCATGGAGGAAGAATAAAAATTTTTTGATATCTATGTGTTTTGCAAGAGTCAATAAATACTTTGGTGTATTTCTGCTTAAAGTAATCCATGTAAGCTAAAACATCAGGGACGCCGCGGTCATAAAAGAGTACATTTTTTTTTATATTTTCTCCATTAATATGCTGTTGTATTCTAGCTTCAAGTAATTTCTTATTGAACAAAAAAGGGTCATGAGCAAAAGCCAAAGGATTGGAAACCTGAGAACTAGGATTTGTATCTTTTTTCGCTTCCAGTGTCATTGTTCTAATGACCTCATGAAAACAAAAAAAACCATCCTGCTCTAAGGCATTAATTATTGATGTTTTTCCTGTGCCTGGACCACCAGTTATAACAATTTTTTGAGCAATCAAATTCAACTATTTAAGTAAACAAAAGTAATGAAACCCTTAGGATTAAAAAATTGAAGCTTTACCATTATATTTGCACAAAATGTTACCCAATGAGCACTAAAAAATCTGAAGAGTTTTATTCTCGATTAAAAGAACAATTGACCGAGACTTCAAAATGGCCGTCAAACTATTTGTATAAATTTATAGTACTCACAGATTCAGATAACTCAGAGAAAATAAACAAGATTTTTGATAATACAGGAGCGGTTATCAATTCTAAAAAATCTAAAAACGGAAAATACACCAGTATGTCTATAACTGTGAATATGAAAAATCCGGATGCAGTTATCGAAAAATATAAAGAGGTAGGCAAGGTAAAAGGTGTAATATCGTTGTAAAATAGTATTTGCAGTATAATTTTATTATTTTGCAGTCGTTAATATAATACTTCTCTATTATATAATTTTTAAGATAAATTTTTCAATTTGAATTTAGTAGAAAACTTAGAGTACAATACTGAGCGTCCTCAGCTTATTATTCCAGAATATGGTCGTCATTTTCAAAAAATGGTTGATTATGCAGTTTCGTTAGAAGATGCAGAAGAAAGAAATAAAATTGCTAAGGCAATTATAAGTGTAATGGGTAATTTACAACCTCATTTACGCGATGTACCCGATTTTCAGCATAAATTGTGGGATCAGCTATTTATAATGTCTGATTTTAAATTAGATGTTGAGTCTCCGTTTCCAATAACTTCTAAAGAAGTTTTACAACAAAGACCAGATCCGCTGCCTTACCCTCAAAATTATCCTAAATATCGTTTTTACGGGAACAATATTAAAAGAATGATTGATGTTGCGGTACAGTGGGAAAAAGGTGATAAGCGTAGTGGTTTAGAATATGCTATTGCAAATCATATGAAAAAATGCTACTTAAATTGGAATAAAGACACTGTAGACGATAAAGCTATTTTTAATCATTTATATGAATTGAGTGATGGTAGAATAGATCTTGCTGCTGATGGAGAAAACCTTACGGATAGTGGTCAATTCTTAAAAAACAGAGTAGCTAAGAATCCAAGGACTACAAATAAAAAGAATCAACGCAATAATAATCGCGGTAAAAAACGCTATTAATCTTCTTCAAAAAACTAGATGGGAACATTTAAAATTGAAGGTGGTCACCAATTATCGGGTGAAATAACACCTCAAGGGGCAAAAAATGAAGCCTTACAAATTTTATGTGCAGTTTTATTAACTGCTGAAAAAGTTACAATTAATAACATACCTGATATTGTTGATGTTAACAAGCTTATAGCACTGTTAGAAGATTTAGGGGTTAAAATTCAAAAAAGAGGAAAAGGCACGTATACCTTTAAAGCAGATGATGTAAATCTGGAGTATTTGCAATCTGATCAGTTTAAACAGGATGGTAGAGGCCTTAGAGGCTCAATTATGCTTGTTGGACCATTATTAGCACGTTTTGGAAAGGGATATATTCCTAAACCAGGAGGTGATAAAATTGGGCGTAGAAGATTAGACACGCATTTTGAAGGTTTTATAAATCTTGGGGCAAAATTTAGATATAATAAGGAAGAACATTTTTATGGTGTTGAAGCTAAAAAGTTAAAAGGGACCTATATGTTGCTTGATGAGGCTTCGGTTACTGGTACTGCAAACATTCTTATGGCTGCAGTTTTGGCAGAAGGTGAGACCACAATATATAATGCGGCTTGTGAACCTTACTTACAACAATTGTGTAAAATGTTGGTACGTATGGGAGCAAAAATTTCTGGTATTGGTTCTAATATGTTGGTTATTGAAGGGGTTGAAACTCTTGCAGGTACAGAGCATACAATGTTACCAGATATGATTGAGATAGGCAGCTGGATAGGCCTTGCTGCAATGACAAAAAGCGAGCTTACGATTAAAAATGTTAGCTGGAAAGATTTAGGTCAAATACCTACTACGTTCCGAAAACTAGGTATCACTGTTGAAAAGAAAGGTGACGATATTTATATTCCCTGCCATAAAGATGGTTATGAAATTCAAAATTTCATAGACGGTTCCATCCTAACTATTGCAGATGCTCCTTGGCCAGGACTTACTCCAGATATTTTAAGTATTATTTTGGTGGTTGCTTCACAGGCAAGAGGGGAGGTTCTTATACATCAAAAAATGTTTGAAAGCCGTTTATTCTTTGTAGATAAGTTAATAGATATGGGGGCAAAAATTATTCTTTGCGATCCACATAGAGCAACTGTAATAGGTCATGATTTTAAATCTACCTTGAAGGCAACAACTATGGTTTCTCCAGATATTAGAGCAGGTGTTTCTTTGTTAATTGCTGCTTTGTCTGCAAAAGGGGAATCTACCATACATAATATAGAGCAAATAGATCGTGGTTATGAAAATATAGATGAACGTTTACAAGCCATTGGTGCTAAAATTGTGAGAGTATAATTCATAGTATTTATGATAAAACAAAAGGGTGTTATAAACACCCTTTTTTATTTTTCAATCAAAGTTCCGTTAGGAAATTTAGCAAATCTTCCTTTTTCCTTTTGGTGAACATTATCAGGGTATTGCCATGGCCATCCACCAAATTGTGTTAACCTATATTCCTCCATAGTTTGTTTTATTTCATCTTCGGTATTCATAACAAAGGGGCCGTGTTGAACAACAGTTTCATTAATAGGTTTTCCTTGTAACATCAACAAATGAGCCTTAGTATTGCCATTTTTGATAACAGCATCAACGGTGGAATTTAACTCTATTCCGTAATTTAGTGAAATTTCATTTTCTTCAATATTTAAAGAATCTCCTTCATAGAAATAGAGTGTTCTGCTAACATTACCTCTAGACTTTGGAAGTGTGTAGGTAGCATTTGCTTCAATTTTTATATTCCAAATAGCAACTTCGTTTTCACTATCTGCAGCCCATGAATTTGGAGTTGGTTTAGGAGCAACACGTCCGTTATAATTACCTGCAATAACTTTAATGGTGGCGGAGCCTTCTTTGATGGTGGGAATATCTTCATGCCACAACATTGCAAAATGAGGAGAAACAAGTTTGTTCTTTTTAGGAAGATTAAGCCATATTTGGAACAACTCCAATGGATTTTCTTTTTCAGTGTTTAGTAACGGAAACATTTCAGAATGTTGAACACCAGAACCAGCGGTCATCCATTGGACATCTCCTTCTCCAAAACGACCAGCAGCGCCTAATGAATCGGAATGGTCACAATATCCTTTGTTGGCTATAGTTATAGTTTCAAAACCTCGATGTGGATGGTACGGAAATCCAGGGATTGTATGACCATGATACATGCGCCAACCATCTTTAATTGTAAAATCGTTACCCAAAACGCGACCTTCAAGAGTTGCATTGGGACTCATATCTTCATTTCCTTTAGGGTATTTATCGTAATGATAAACACAAAATAAAAAAGGATCTTGTGTCTGCCATGGAAAACCTAACTGAAATATATTCTGGATACTAGTACTCATTTTTTAATGTTTTGCGTTATTGACTTCTATCCAATAGCCATCAGGGTCTTGGAAATAGATTTGCTTAACACCATCTGCGCGCAAGGTTATGGCGTTTTCTTTTCCAGGCCAATCAAAATAAGGAACGTTATTTTGTTTTAAATGGTCGGTAAAGACATCCAAATTCTGCGTGGCTAGACATAAGTGTACGGATTTACTTTTTGTGAATTCAGGGTTCTCTTTCTGAATTAAATGTATTTGACTATTTCCATTTACAATAAACCATCTAAATCCTTTTTTTAGTGTAGGATGAGGTGTTTCTTTTAATTTTAGAATGTTGGCGTAAAAGTCGGCGCTTTTATCAACATCTTTTACAATAACGGCATAGTGGTCGTAAGTAAAGTCAAATGATTGGGCAGAAAGAAAAGAGCTGCAAATAAGTGCTAATGTTAATATATTGTTTTTCATATAGATTTGTTTATAATATAGCTTCCATAACAACAAACTCAATACCCCCTTTTTTATAAGTTTTGTTTGTTTCGGTCATGGAAAATTTGTGATAGAAATTTAATTTATTTTTTCGAGCATTGCACCATATTATATTTATGTTTTTACTTTTTGCAAATTCAAAAACATGATGTAATAATTTAGAAGCATATCCTTTTCCTTGATGATTTTCTTTTGTTGCCAGCTTTCTAAATTGTGCTTTGTTGTTTTTAATGAATAATGAAACAATGCATATAAGTTCTTCATTCATGTAGCCTCCAAAATGAAAACCTTCATTGTCATTTTCTAGTTTAACAAAATCAAAAGGCTTTTCTGGCCACATAACTGCGTGCCTAAGGTGCCATATTTTATCTGCATTTATTTCTTTTATTTTTAGTAGATTCATTATTAGTTATTAACTGCTTTTTTGTATGCTCTTAGACAACGTTCTCTTGCAAATTTATGATTTACTATTTTTTCAGGATACGAAAACTCCTGTAGGTCAGGGATCCATTGGTTAATGTATTCTTTTTGTTTATCAAATTTAGTTATTTGGATTTGAGGGTTAAATATACGAAAGTAAGGAGCTGCATCTACACCAGAACCTGCAGCCCATTGCCAATTACCAACATTTGCACTTAAATCATAATCCAATAATTTTTCCGCGAAGTATGCCTCTCCCCAACGCCAATCAATAAGTAAATGTTTACATAAAAAACTAGCCACTAACATACGAACTCTGTTGTGCATAAATCCAGTGGCGTTTAATTGGCGCATGCCAGCATCAACTAAAGGATATCCTGTTAATCCATTTTTCCATTTTTCAAATTCATCAATGTTGTTCCGCCATTGAATTCGGTCATATTTTGGTCTAAAGGAACGCGTTATAGTATGCGGGTAATGCCATAAAATTTGCATAAAAAATTCACGCCAAATAAGTTCGTTCCAAAAAGTTTCGTTTTGCTCTGAAATTGCCTTTTTTAGAACTTGTCTTACGGAAACAGTTCCAAACCGCAGGTGTGGTCCCAAGTTGGATGTTCCGTTTTTTAATGCAGGGTAGTCTCTTGTTTTTTCGTAATTCTCAACAAAGTTTTGGGTCAAATAGTAGTCATTTATCCTAATTTTAGATTTTACGAAACCAATATTTTGTAATGAAATTTTATAAAAATTTCGATTTTTAACGGTGTTGTCAAGTAGCTCTAAACTATCAAATGATTTTAAATGTCGGGTGGTTGAGAAATGAGATTTCCATTTGTTTTTGTATGGCGTATAAACAACATAAGGGCTTCTATCAGCCTTTAAAACTTCTTTTTTTTCAAAAATTACTTGATCCTTATACGATTTAAATGGGATGGAATTTTTATTTAATAGTTTTTTAATTTCGGAGTCTCTATGTTGGGCGTAAGGTTCATAATCATGATTGGTATAAACTGTATTAATTTGATATTCATTAATTAGAGATTCAAAGATTTGATTGGGTTTTCCATGATAGAATGCGATGGAACTTGAAAACTCATTTATCAGTACGTTATTTAATTTTTGAAGTGTCTCGTATATAAAACTTACTCTGGCATCATTTTCAGGAAGTTTGTTTAAAATTTCTGTGTCATATATAAAAATAGGAAGTACCGGAAATTTACTTTTTAGAGCATTATATAATCCCACATTGTCATGAAACCTTAAATCTCTTCTGAACCAAAAAATGTTTATAGTTAGTTTCAAACTAAATAGATTTTAATTCTAATTCAAAAGGAGCGTCGGTAACTCCAAAGATTTTGCGTAATTTTTGAGCCCTAAATTCGAATATTGAACGTAGCTGCTTTTGTACAAAAAGAGTATTAGCAAACCTTCCAAGTAAGCCAAAAGGAAGTTTGTAATCAACAATATCTTCAAGTATTACCCCTTTATCGGTAGGGAGAATAAAGTGTTTATGATGCCAAAATGCATAAGGACCAAAGCGTTGCTCATCTACAAAATAACTTTCGTTTTCTACATGAGTTATTTCGGTAACCCATCGTGTTGTGTATCCAGTAAAAGGAGATACATTATAGTGAATTACTTGACCAGAAAAAACTTTTTTATCGGCTCCAGAGAGTATATTAAATTTCATATACTCTGGTGTTATGGTTTCCAAATTTTTTGGATTTGATAGAAAATCCCAAGCAAGTTCTCTAGTGATTGGAAGAACTTGTTTAGACTTAATTTTAAAAAACTTCATAAGATTATTTTGTTTAATAAAAGTAATAAAAAATTAAACAAAACAAGTGTGTTAACTAGTTATTTATGCCCCAAGGGCTATTTAGATACAATGGTAGCTTCAAATTTGTATATTTTTGTTAGATTATAAAGTATGAAAATGAAACTATATTATTTATTTTTTATGATAGTTGTTGGTTCGGCCATAGGGCAGAATAGCGCTATTGTTGGAAATTTACCTGAGGATTTAAATGAGAATTCTGGGCTTATACTGTACAATGGAAAATTAATAACACATAACGATTCAGATAATTTACCAGAGTTGATTGAATTAGATACCACTTCATTACATATTACAAGAAGAATTACCATTTCCAATGCTGCAAACATAGATTGGGAGGATATCACTCAGGACGATACACATATTTATATTGGTGATATTGGCAATAACAATGGAATCAGGGAAGATTTAGTTATTTATAAGGTTCAAAAATCTGATTTTGATGCTTTTGATACTGTTACCGCAGAAAAACTTACTTTTTCTTATGAAGACCAGGTAAGCTTTAATAACAATGGATTGAGTGATTGGGACGCGGAATCACTAATAATTTTAGACGGTCATCTTGTTATTTTTACTAAGCAGTGGAAAGGTAAACAAACAGCGGTATATAAAATACCAACTAATGAAGGTGATTATAAGGCAACAAGAATTGAAATGTATAATACAAATGGTTTAGTTACTGGTGCCACTTACAATACCTTATCTGATGTATTATTGCTTATAGGATACACAGATAGTCTTGAACCTTTTGTTGTTCGAGTCGAAAAACCTTCTATACAAAGTATTTTTGGTGATAAATTAAATAAAATAAATCTCGATTCTGGAATAGCGCAGATTGAAGGAGTTACATTTATAAATGAAAACCGATATTTTATTTCTTCGGAATTTTTTATTGATAGTACAATGGATATTCAGTTAAATCCGCAATTGTATTCCTTTTTAGATGTAGAATGGAAAGCTGAGGAGCAACAGCAACAGGAACAACAGGAGGAAATAATAGAAGAAGCTATTGAAGGTTTTATTATTTTTAAACAACAAAAATCTAATATTCTTCATTATCAATATGAAACTCATGAAGCTAATCATGGAAGGGCTATTTTTGATCTTTCTGGAAGACTAGTGGATTTTATAATGGTACCAAATGATGGTAGTAAAACAATTGATATTTCTTGGTTGAACTCATCATTATATTATCTAACCTTATATGTTGGTAATGATGTTGTGACAAAAGCCTTTATAAAAGATTGAGTTTTTTCTATATTTTTATTTAAGACTTTCTTAACAAAAGTAAGGAACGATTATATCTAGTTTTGTGAAAACTAATAACCTTATACAAAATGAAAAAATTATCACTTTTATTATTTGTAGTAATTGCAGCTTTTTCAACCCAAGCTCAAATTACTACACCTCAACCAAGTCCTTTTTCTAAAATAGAGCAGAAAGTTGGATTAACCGA
Organism: uncultured Maribacter sp.; assembly: GCA_947493885.1. Taxonomy (GTDB): domain Bacteria; phylum Bacteroidota; class Bacteroidia; order Flavobacteriales; family Flavobacteriaceae; genus Maribacter_B. Next base: position 38,253 of record CANLTE010000007.1, on the reverse strand, counting down.
TGTTACCGTAGAATATTCAAGACCTTCTATGAGAGGTAGAACTATTTTTGGAGATTTAGTACCTTATAATACCTTATGGAGAACAGGAGCTAACAAAAACACTATAATTTCTTTTAGTGATGATGTAGTTGTTGATGGCCAAACACTTAAAGCAGGTTCTTATGCAGTTTTTGTTAAACCGGGAGAAACTTCTTGGGAAATTGTTTTTTATGCGGATACCCAAAACTGGGGAACTCCAAAAGAATGGGATGAGAGCAAAGTAGCGGCTAAAACTACTACGCAAGTATATCCATTGCCTGTTTCTATTGAAACTTTTACAATTACAATTGATGATTTAACCAATAATGGTGCTGCTTTAGGTATTATGTGGGAAAAAATATATGTTGGAATTAAGTTTGAAGTACCAACAGTAGCTAAGGCAACTAAGAGTATTGAAAATGCAATGAAGGGGCTTACTGCTAATGATTATTATGCGGCGGCGGCTTACTATCTTGAGGAAGGTAAAGATTTAAGACAAGCTCAAGAATGGATAAATAAAGCTGTGTCTATGAATGATAAGGCTTTCTGGATTTCAAGAAAACAATCTCTTATTTATGCTAAGCAAGGAGATAATAAAAATGCTATTGCCGCAGCAAAAAGATCTTTAGCTGCTGCTAAAGAAGCTGGTAACGCTGATTATGTAAAAATGAATAAAGATTCTTTAAAAGAATGGGGAATAGAAGTTGAATAAACGATTTCTTAGAAGTATAAAAAAAGCAGCAATGTTACATTGCTGCTTTTTTTATTTTTATTAATGTTTTACAACGCTTTAAGACTCTGTGCTGCTACTTCAGCGGTGATATCACGTTGTGGCATACCAAACATTTCGTAGCCAACCATAAATTTTTTAACCGTTGCAGAACGAAGTAGAGGAGGGTAGAAGCTCATATGAAAATGCCATTCAGGGTGTTCTCCATTTGTTGGCGCTTGATGAATACCAGCAGAATACGGAAAAGAAGTATCAAACAACTTGTCGTATTTTTGAGTTACAATTTTTAATTGTTCGGCATAATCCTTTTTTTCCACATTGGTTAATTCTCCAATATGCGTTTTATGCTTTCTTGGAACAATCATTACTTCATAAGGCCATACCGCCCAAAAAGGAACTAAACTTACAAAACTATCATTCATTGAAATAATTCGCTCATCAGCTTTTAATTCTTGCTCTAAATAATCTGTAAGCAAGCTTTTTCCTTTTTTATCAAAATAGGCTTTTTGCTTTTCGGTCTTTTTTATTACTTCATTAGGTATTGACTTTTGGGCCCAAATTTGTCCGTGAGGATGTGGATTACTACATCCCATGGTTGCTCCTTTGTTTTCAAAAATTTGAACATGGTTAATTTCAGGTTTTGCCCCTAATTCTGCATATTCACTTTGCCAAGTAGTAATTACATTTTCTATTGCAGAGACTTCCATATCAGGAAGTGTAAGTGAGTGATTTGGTGAAAAACAAATTACTTTACAAATACCAGTTTCCCCTTCGGCTAATAATAAACCATCTTCGCTTTTAAAATCTTCACTATCTGGTAACAAAGCTCCAAAATCGTTAGCAAAAACAAATGTGTTTTTGTAATCTGGGTTTAATTCTCCATTAATTCTAGTATTATTGGCACATAAGTAACAGCTAGGGTCATGAGCAATCATTTCTTTTTTAGCTGTTGTTTCTTTTTTCCCCTGCCAAGGTCTTTTAGTTCTGTGGGGTGAAACCAAAACCCATTCTCCTGTTAGAATATTATACCTTTTATGCGGATTAGCATTAAAATTATCGTTCATAGTTACTTAAGCATTTAAAATTTTTACGCTATCATCAATTTCTAAATGGAAGCACTCGGCTTCAATTCCTGTTTCTTTTTTATAGGCAGTTTCAATGGCTGCTTGAGCTGTTTCTAAGTGTTCTGTTTTAATTAGATTTATGGTGCATCCACCAAAGCCTCCCCCCATCATTCTAGAGCCTAAAACGCCTTCTTGTTCTTGACTCACATTCACTAAATAATCAATTTCCGAAGTACTAATTTCAAAATCTTGGGACATAGAACGATGCCCCTCTAAAAGAATTTTTCCAACTTCGGAAGCATTGCCATCACCAAGTGCTGTAATCATTCTTTTCACTCTTTTATTCTCCATAATTATATACATAGAGCGTTTATAGTCAACCGGGTCTACTTGGTCTTTTATGCTTTCAAGAACTTCTTTTGAAATATCTCTAAGCGAGGCAACCAAATCATTTGATTCTTTTGCTTTATTAACAATTGCTTCACATGAGTTTCTACGATCATTATATTCATTTCCAACTGCAAGTTCATGCTTAACATTTGAGTTGATTAATAGCCAACTATAGCCATCCAAATTAATTGGAACATATTTATGTTGTAAGTCTTTACAATCAAGAAATAGCGCATTACCTTTTTTACCAAAAAGGACTGCATATTGGTCCATTAATCCACAATTAAGTCCAATTTTGTGTTCTGCAGCTTGAGCAATTAAGGCAATTTCCGTTCTAGAGATATCCAATCCAAGTAAATTAGAAACGGCATAGGTGAATCCACAACAAAGAGCTGCTGATGAAGAAAGTCCAGAACCAATTGGAATATCACCGCCAAAAACACAATCAATACCTTTTAAAGTATAATTTTTTTCATTTAATATTTGAATAATAGCTTTGAAATATTTCCCCCAAAAAGCGGTAAAATCCTCATTATTACCGTTTAAATCAAAGCTTACTTTTTCTTTGAAAGTTAAAAAAGCTTCAACGTTAATTGTATTCGTATCATTAGTTTGCGCAGCAAAATAAATGGCTTTTTCTATTGAAGCCGGAAGTACAAACCCAAGGTTATAATCAGTATGTTCTCCAATAATATTAACTCTACCTGGAGCTTTAATAATTAGTGGATTTTGGCTATAGTTTTCTTTAAAATAAGTAACTACTTTATCTTTTATCATGATCCTTAAAATTAGACTTGCAAGTTACGGATTTTTTATTATTAAACGTATTATTTACGTTTAATAAGCGAATAAGTTATTTTATTTTTATTCTAATATAAATTACTGATAACGTTTATGTTATCGTTATGTGGTTTAACGTTTGTACAGTGTTAAATATCAAAGTTATAGCCTTTTGTTTTCAGCATGTCGAATTTATCTTTATCAAAACAGTATAGAAAAGCTCCTTTTTTAGATTCTGATTTATCTTTTTTATCTGTTTTGATTAGAATGTTTTGAGAGAGTATTTTTTTTCTAAAATTTCGAGAATCTAGTTCCCGCTGATAAATACTCTCGTATAATCGCTGTAATTTAGGAAGCGTAAAATATTCTGGAAGTAGATTAAACCCAATAGGTTGGTGTTTTACCTTTTTACGTAGTCGGTCTACCGCATCTTTCACCATTTGATTATGGTCTAAAACTAAGTTTGGTATTTCGTCTAAATTAAACCACTTGGCATCAAATTCTTCAACTTTTTCAATATCAAAGTCATTAATACTTATTAGGCTATAATGTGCAATTGAAATTACCCTGTCTCCTGGGTCTCGATTATAGTCACTGTACGTTTTTAGTTCATCTAAGTAAATATCTTTAAGTCCCGTTGTTTCAAATAGTATTTGTTTTGCAGCATCATTAATTGATAAATCACCTTTAACAAAGGCACCAATTAGTGACCAATCTCCTTTAAAGGGGTCTACTTTTCGTTTAAACAATAGAAGTTTTAAGTTTTGCGTATCAAAACCAAAAATTATGCAATCTACAGCGACTAAAATTTTTTGTTGCACATTGTACATATGTGCAGTATCTGTTAATTTCATCAAGTTATATTTTCATCGGCATTTAATTCCATAACAAAATAACGTAAATATTAGGTATATCCGAGAAAAACAGAATAACATCTAATTTGTAGCCTAACCTTCTAACGGCTTGTTTTTAAGAACACGGTCCATTACTTCAAAAATTATGGCAATAAAGATAACTAGTGCTGCACCGATGAAATTTAACCATAAGTACCCTAGTTTTTCTTGACCAGACGGGTATATGTGAATGTATTGATAGTAAACAATGCACACTATTAGTTGTGTTAAAAGTGCTGAAAAGAAAACGGCATTTCCTCTCACAAACTTTAAAAAGAAAGCCAAAAGAAAAATACCTAAAACATTTCCATAAAAAATACTACCTATAATATTTACTAATTGAATGAGGTTATCAAATAAATTAGCTATGCAGGCAATTACAATTGCAATTATCCCCCAAAGTAAGGTGAAACCTTTGGAAGCAAGTACAAAATATTTTTCTGTATGAACAGTTTTTACATTTCTTTTAAAAAGGTCAAGTGCTGTTATAGTTCCTAACGCATTTAATTCTGAAGCAGTAGAAGACATAGCAGCGGATAGAATTACAGCGAGTAAAAGGCCTATTAAACCATTTGGTAGGTTGTTTAGTATAAAATGAATAAAAACATAATCTTTATCATTAGTTTCAATATCGCTATTGGCTTGTTTAATTAAAGTCTTTGCCAAAACTCTATTTGTACTATCTTTTTTGTTAATATGAATTATTTGTTCTTTGGCTTCTTTTACAGCATTAAATTCCTTTAATTCTAATGCAGTAGAAAATTTGTTTTGAGCTATTCTTTTTTCGTTTTCTAATTCAATTTGTCCTTCTTGCAGAAGTCGGTAATCATCTCCGTAAGGGGAATTTAAAACCGCCTCAGTAGCCGAAGGGTTAAAGTTTAAAGGAGAAGGATTGTATTGGTAAAAAACAAAAACCATAACACCTACTAGCAGAATAAAAAATTGCATGGGTATTTTTAAAATGCCATTGAATACCAACCCTAGTTGACTTTCTCTTATAGATTTTCCAGATAAATAGCGCTGTACTTGACTTTGGTCCGTACCAAAATATGCTAGAGCTAAAAAAAGACCTCCAGTAATACCACTCCAAAATGTGTATCTACTTTTTGTGTCAAAACTAAAATCTAGAATATTAAGTTTATCACTTGCACCTGCAATTTTAAGGGCTTTGGTAAGATCAACATCAGAAGGTAAATAGCCTATAATAAAGAAGAAGGCAATAAACATTCCTGTCATAATAATGAACATTTGCTGTTTTTGCGTAACATTAACAGCTTTTGTACCACCAGTAACAGTATAAATTATGACCAGCGAGCCTATTAAAATGTTTAGGGTGCGTAAATCCCAGCCTAATACAGCAGAAAGAATAATTGAGGGAGCGAAAATGGTGATTCCTGCCGCTAAACCTCTTTGTATTAAAAAGAGAATAGCGGCAAGTGTTCTTGTTTTAAGGTCAAAACGGCTTTCTAGAAATTCGTAGGCCGTATATACTTTCATTCTATGATACAAAGGAACAAAAACAAGACAAATTATAATCATTGCAAGTGGCAGCCCAAAGTAAAATTGTACAAACCCCATTCCATCGTGAAAGGCCTGCCCAGGAGTGGAAAGAAATGTAATAGCACTTGCTTGTGTCGCCATTACAGATAAGCCAATAGTCCACCATTTGGTTTCGTTACCGCCTTTTACATAATCGTTAACATTTTTACTTCCTTTTGTTTTCCAGACACCATAAGCTACTATGGAAAAAAGCGTGCCCGCAAGAATTATCCAATCAATTGCTTTCATTTTAAATGAATGAAGTCATTAAAAAATAAAAAAACAAAACGTACACTATATTTAAAAGAACTACTAACGTATATTCTTTTTTCCAAATGAAAGGTTCTTTAGCGTTTTTCATCCTTTTATTTTGTTTTCAGCTTTGATTTTATTTTTTCCAGTAGAAAGCATATTTGAAAACAATTTATACGCTCCAGGAACACCAGCAGGAAGCTCTCTAAAAAAGCTTAAACCGGTATATATATAATTTCCTTTACCATAGGGAGCCACAAGTAAGCTTCCTTTTTTTGCAGATTCGCCATGATCCTTCATTTCTAAAATAGGAGTAAACTCATCACTCCATTCATCTGGAAAGTATAATCCTCTTTCTTGAACCCATCCATTAAAATCTTCTTCCTTGATTGGGTTAGGAAAGTTTACAATAGCATGCTCTTTGGCCAAAATTTTGACTTCCGCATGTTCGTCCGTAACTCTATCTCTAGATACTTTTAAAGGATAGGGAGCTATATTTTCAAATTGTTTATTCCATCTACCTGCGGTATTATACTGTACTATTAAGTTGCCGCCCCCTTTAACATAATCCAATAAAAAACGTTGTTTATATTTAAGTTGAGATACTACATTGTACGCCCGTATACCCAAAACAATGGCATCATATTTTTTAAGAGATTCTTTATCAATAGTATTTGGATCAATTGTATGAACGGAATAACCTATTTGTTCTAAGCTATTAGGAACCTTATCACCAGCACCCATAATATAACCAATATTATCACCTATTCTATCAATGTTTAATCGCACAACTTTTGCCTCAGATGGTAATAATACTGTCTGTGTTGGAATATGGTCATAAGCAATTGTAACAAGCTCTTTTGAATATTCTTTTCCATTAATTTTAATGAGTGGTGATATTACGCTTTTGCTCTCTTCTTTCGGAGGAGTTAAGGTAAATATTACCACCTGCGTGTCTCCCGATTTTTCAATTTTAAAAGACTGCGTTTCCGAATCAACTTTCCACTCTTTTGAAAAACATAGTTGAATCTGCCCTTCAATATTGTCTTTATGAGCTTTAATGGTAACAGGTATTTGCTTAGCATCGTCATTAGCAAATATTAAAACTTTGTCTTTAAAACTCGCAGTTGCCTCTGGAATAATTTCAAAAGGTTGATATAATTCTCCTTTATCTGGTTTGGCGTATTTGTGAACTATAGGTTTGGTAATTGTAATTTCTTCACCGTTAATGAGTAAATTAAAACTGGCGTGGAAAGCTCTAGGGGTTTCAGGTTTTCCTATTAATATTTCATTTTTAACCTTATACATTCCTAAGCTTCCTTTTTCTTTTAACCAATAGGCGTTAGTGTAACTTGCGTCGGAGGTTATATGCAAAGGTGTTTCAAAATCAATTTTTTGGTTTTTACTTAGCTTAACATTTTTAGGAACAACACTATTATTGGTTATTTCAATAGATGTTAAATGAATGTCGGCCACGCTTCTGTTTATTGCCTCAATCTTTACATTAACTGTTTCCCCTGGAGTTGCAGAACCTTTAATCGCTGATGCTTCAAGATAAAGACCAGTTATGGCAACAATAATATTATCTAAAGCTTGGGATTTAAGAGTTTTCCAATGATTGTTTTGTAATAATGCAATAAGTTTTCTAGCCTTAAGTAATTCAGGAAGATGTTCAGAAGGGTTTTTAAAGTTAAAGTTGGCTTCAACCTTATATAAAACATCCCCAATAGCTTTTCCTCCTTTAATTCTAGACCAGGTTGTATTTATTCCTTCAAATAAATCGTTTTTGTTTTTTGGTAAGTCACCTTTTATTAACTCCACATATTCTTGATTGGTGCCTCTGCTAGAGAGTCTACCAAAGCCCTGACACAAGTGCTGACTACTTGCCAAAGAAGCTATTTCATTATTAGAAACACCTAACATCGGGTAATAAACTCCAATATCCACATTTAGCAAATTAGTTTTGTCTGCTTTTTCAAACTTTTCTTTACTACCGTAAAACCACCACGAAGTATTAAAAAATAGACGTTTAGGTTGCCAAGTTTCCGTATAGTTTAACTGCTCTGGGTACGCATCAGTTTTATTTACAAGGTCAAAAGCTTCTACGCTAAGCATTGCTGAGGAGGTATGATGTCCATGCGTGGTTCCAGGGGAACGATGATCAAACCTATTTATAATGACATCTGGTTTAAAGGTGCGAATGGTACGTACAACGTCTCCTAGAATATCATTTTTGTCCCAAATTTTTAAAGTTTCATCTGGATGTTTGGAGTAGCCAAAATCATTAGCTCTACTAAAAAATTGTTCTCCGCCGTCTACTTTTCTGGCAGCTAAAAGTTCCTGTGTTCTTAAAACACCAAGCAGTTCTCTAATTTCAGTTCCTATAAGGTTTTGTCCACCGTCTCCTCGTGTTAGCGATAAGTATGCCGTACGAGCTTTAACTTCATTAGACAAGTAGGAGATTAACCGCGTGTTTTCATCATCTGGATGAGCTGCGATGTACAACGCGGTACCTAGAAAATTTAATTTTTGAAGGCTGTGATAAATTTGGGTTGACGAATTGTCTTTAAGAGATTGAGAAAATGTTGGATTAGAAAATAAAATGGCTGTAAAACACAAAACCACAAAATGCCGCATAATTCTTAATATTTATGATATTCTCAAAGATAGAAAGATTATGTAGCTGAGAATTTTTTTTACAACTTCTTTAACAAATTGTGATTTTAGTTATATCTCTTTAGATTCCATAACCGAAATTGGCTTCTGCATCATTAAACTATTTGGGTAGATTAAGTTACCTCCATTTTCAGAACGTAGAGTCACATGAAAAGCTTTAATGTCCTCAATCATGTAAGGACCTTCGCCATCTATATCCTTATCTAGGATTTTAACTCTGTCTCCAATTTTAAACGGAAAAGCAAAAAACAAAATTATACCTGCGGAAAGATTACTTAAAATAGACCATTGTGCAAATAAAGCAATACCAAGTATTGCAAACATGGAGGAGAATAATAAGGCAAGTTCCTCAAAATTAACCCTCCATATAAATGTGATAATTCCAGCAATAATAAACGCCAAAATAAGAACCATATATTTTATGGTAAGTTTAACTCTGCCTTTTACAAAATTGTTTAATCTACCTATTCTACGAACAACTACTATAATTATAAATCGTATAATAATAAAGGCAACCAAAGTTGCTAATGTAGAGTATATTGCGACAGTGTTTTCTAAAAAGAAATTTTTCATATATTATAATCCTAAGCTGTCTCTTAAATGCAGGCTGCTATTTTTGTTTTCCTGCCAGTATGGAGATTTAATGGTATTTATTTTTTTAGCTGTGGTTGTCATTATTTTAGCTTTTGCACCAAAACCGCTTGAAAAAGTTTCTGTCCAATTGGTTATTTCATGTGGAAATTTAGATGAAAAGGTAATGTTTATATCACGCTGTAATTCTGGATAAGTAATTGAGTAGGTTGTGGTTTTTTCATTACTATTCAAAGATACCTCCGCATTATACGCTTTAAGTTTTTTATGAGACAATCGTATATATTCCAACGAAGGAATCATTTTAATTTTACCAGTAGGTAAACCATTTGGGTTTATGCGTATTTTATTCCAAATTTCATTTTCTAAAACATGTTTTTTAAGATTGAAATTTTCGTCCGCCTCAGTTTCAAAATAGGAGTGAGATGTTATTTCAAAATCATCTTTATTATTAATTTGAGCATAGACATGCCCACACCATTCTTGTGAAGAAAACGAAACTTTAACAGCATGATGATTATCGTAAACGGGATAAAAACTACTGTTCATTATAGAATAAGGGTAAATACCAGTTAAATAGTTTTTAGTGCTATTTAATTTTAAAACCTGAACATTATCAGGGTTATGACCATCAGCTTTTACTTGTTTTTTAGACAAAAAAGGTTCGGTAACATATATTAATACCGCTGAACCTTTTCTGAACTCGCCATATCTAGCTTGGGTAAGCTCATACGAAGATATTTCAGCTTTACCAGCATACCAATAATCTTTAAATTCTTGAGAAAGTTGACGCTTTGGCTTTACGGTTTCTTCATCAGCGGTACTAGTTTCCATGGCTAATACTTCATCATTTTGTTTTACTTCGTTTTTGCATGATGCAAATAGAAGAAGCAAAAATGAAAATGTTCTCCAAAAAAGATTGATTTTTTTCATGACCCAAAGTTTTTAATAAAATTACCAAAAATAAAATTACTGTGGTCTTTTTACACAGATTAGAAGTTAAAAACATCCAATTACAATTTGGTAAGAAAAGTAATGGTTAAACAAAGTTATTTAAGTGTAGTTGTAATGTGTTGGTATAGTGGTTGATATTTATGGCATAAAGTTAAAAACAAAAAATAAAGGAAAAAACTGATTTGTTGGAATTCGACCTGATGTTTCTTTTTTAGCTCCAAAAAAATAGCTTTTGAAGCTAGTTTTGGAGCTGTGGGGTATTCATATTACGAAGCTAAAAGTGAAAACAACTTGGACATTAAAAATAATAGCTTTGATTTCAAAAATCAAGGCTTTTTTATTTATCCGTAATTTCTAAAAGTGTTTTATATACCAATTGTGTAGGTAAACCAACAACATTAGTGTATGAGCCTTGAATTTCCTCAATGGCAATTAAGCCAATCCATTCTTGAATTCCATAAGCACCAGCTTTATCAAATGGCTTATAATTGTTTATATAATACCAAATTTCGTTATCACTTAATTTTTTAAACTTTACCTTGGTGGTATGGTTAACTACAGTTTGCTTATTATTTGTTGTAAAACATACAGATGTAATTACTTGATGCCAATCTCCTGATAATTTCTTGAGCATTTCATAGGCCTCTTCTTCATCTTTTGCTTTGGCAAGAGATTCATTATTATACCAAACGACAGTATCTGAGGTTATTAAAATTTCTTTCTCTTCTAAATTTTCTTGTTGGGGAGAAGCTTTTAACTTGGCCAGATAATCTGATATTTCTGCGCCCTTAAGTTTAGAAGGATAAATTTCTTCTACCTCTTTTAACCTAACCTCAAACGGTAAGCCTAAGTCTTTGAAAAATTGATATCTTCTTGGCGAGCCAGAAGCCAGAATTATTTTGTAATCTTTAATTTTTTCCAGTAACATGGTTAGTCGTTTGAAGCGCTATAATTACCTAACCAATCACCACGTACTTTTAAAACTTGTTCAATAACATCTCTAACACAGGCGTTACCACCATTTTTGTGCGAAATATATTTAGCAACTTCTTTTACTTCTGGCACAGCATCTTGCGGACATGTGGGTAACGCAACATATTCCATAGCAGGTATGTCAGGCATATCATCTCCCATATATAGTACATTACTAGGGTCAATATTGTTTGTGTTTAAGTATTCCGTTAAGGGCTCTATTTTTAGGTGGGCCCCCATGTATATATCTTTAACTCCGAGGCCTTGAAGTCTACTTTTAACCCCATCATTTGCTCCTCCAGTAATGATACATATGTTATACCCCTTTTTTATAGCCACTTTTACAGCGTATCCATCTTTTACGCTCATTGTTCTTAACATTTCTCCACTTGTGGTAACTAGTACATTGCTATTGGTGAAAACACCATCAACGTCAAAAACAAAAGTTGTAATGTTTGCTAAATACTCTTTATAACTCTTTTCCATATTTATTTAAAATAGCCTCAGTTAAAACGGTATATATTTTAAGATGCTCCTTATTTGTAATTTGTGATTTATGAATTTCTATAGTTTTTACATCGCCACGTTTCCCTGGTCCGGTTTGAATAGATTCTGGGTCAAATGAAGTTCCTTTTTTCGCAGTCTCTAAAATTAAAGGTTTTAAAATGCTAAAGGGAACATTATTTTTTTGACATATTTCATTACCTATTTGATACATATAATTACTGAAGTTGTTTATAAAAACAGCCGCCAAATGCATTTTTTTTCGTTGCTCAGAACTAAGGTCATATACCGCATTGGAAATATAATTAGCTAAGGTGTTCAGAACGGAATAACTTTCTTCGTTATTAGCCTCTATGCACATTGGTACAGACCTAAAATCTACAGTCTGATTTTTGGTAAATGTCTGCATTGGATAAAAAACACCATGATTTTCGTGCTTGTTTAATACACTCATTGCAATACTACCTGTAGTATGAGCAACAACACCTTTTTTACCCTCTAAAAAAGTGGACACCTCTTCAATAGCGTCGTCGCTTACCGAAATAATATATAGGTCAGAGTTTTTTAAGTTGTTAAAATTAGTTTGGGTAGGAGAGGTTACAGCAAAATATTTTAATGCCTCAGTATTTCTTCCTACAATTTCGTTGATGCTAACATTTTTATTGAGCTTAAACGTATCAAATAAATGTTTTGCAATGTTTCCAGTTCCAATTATTGTAATCTTAATCATGTGGCTAAATTAATCATATTTTATGGTGTTAAAAAAAAGGAAGAGTCTTACATATAACACAATAGTTGTCTAGTAAATAGCTTATTTTTGCAATCAGAAAATTAAAAGCCTTTTCCCATAATGATTCAGGTATTAAAAAAGATATTTTTTTCAACGCGTTTAATGTCGGTTTTGTTCATAGTTTTTGCTACAGCAATGGCTTTCGGAACATTTATTGAAAGTTGGTATAGTACAGAAACAGCTAGAATATGGATTTACAATGCTGCATGGTTTGAAGCAATTATGGTGTTTTTTGTAATCAATTTTGTGGGGAATATCTCTAAATATAAATTATGGAGAAAAGAAAAATGGGCTGTTTTATTGCTTCATATTTCATGGATATTAATAATTGTTGGAGCCTTTGTAACTAGGTATATTAGTTTTGAGGGAATGATGCCAATACGCGAAGGGCAATCTGAAAAAGTATTTTATTCTGATAAAACTTTTTTAACCGTATATGCTGATGGTGAAATAAATGGAGAACCTAAACGAAAAGTTCTTGAAGATGAATTAATGGTTACTGCTGAAGCAAGAAAAACAAGTCTGCCATGGAATTCAGATTTTAATGGAGAACCTTTTACTGTTTCTTATGTTGACTTTATTCGAGGAGCTAAGGAAGGTTTATTGCCAGATGAAAATGGAAATCAGTTTTTAAAAATTGTTGAAGCAGGTGATGGCCAACGACATGAGCACTATCTTGAAGATGGAAAAGTTGCTAGCGTTCACGGAGTTTTATTTGCGTTAAATAAAGAAACCAGTGGGGCAATTAACATAAGTACCACTGATAGTATTTATATAGTAAACTCTCCTTTTGAAGGGGATTTTATGCGAATGGCGGATCAGTTTAGAGGAAAGTTAAGTAAAGATAGTATTCAGCCATTACAATTACGTTCGCTTTACAACACAGCAGGAATGCAATTTGTAATTCCTGATTCTTTAATTCGAGGAACACACGGAGTGGTTAAAATTCCTGATGATGAAGTTAACGAAACTAGTTTAGATGCGTTGGTGTTAGAAATAAAAACAGCAAATGAAACTATACAGAAAAAGGTTTTAGGAGGAAAGGGGACCTCAACTTTTACAAAAAAGTTTACAGTAGGAGGTTTAGATTTTTCTGTTTTGTTTGGCTCTAAAGTTTATGAGCTTCCATTTAGTATTAAATTAAACGATTTTATTGCTGAAAAATATCCTGGTACTGAGGCTGGTTATGCTTCTTTTATGAGTAAAGTTACTGTTGAAGACGAACGCCCATTTGACTACGATATTTTTATGAATAATATATTGGATCATAAAGGGTATCGGTTTTTTCAGTCTGGTTTTGATCCCGATGAGGCAGGAACTAAATTGTCTGTAAATCATGATTTTTGGGGCACATGGATTACATATCTTGGTTATTTTCTATTGTATTTAGGGTTAATGGGTATTATGTTTTATGGAAAAACAAGATTTAGAGACTTATCCAAATCACTAGATAAATTAAAAACAAAAAAAGCGGTATTAACCTTACTATTTTTATGTGCTTGTATGGCACCATCTTTTTCTCAAGAACATGAGCATTTTGAAGGAGACGGACATGATCATAACTTAATGCCTACAAAAGAGCAAATAGACTCTGTTTTACAAACTACTATTGTTTCTAAAGAGCATGCAGCTAAATTTGGAGAAATTGTTCTTCAAGATGAGGCGGGTAGAATGAAACCCATAAACACATTTTCATCAGAATTATTGAGGAAATTGAGTTTAAAAGATAAGTATGAAGACATGAATGCTGATCAGGTATTTTTATCTATGATGTTAAACCCCGCTGTATGGTATAATATAGAATTTATTGCTGTTGATAAGAAAAAACAAAATGATAGTATTCGTAATACAATTGGGATACCATCAGGAGAACCTTTTGCAAAAGCAACTGACTTTTTTGACAATAAGGGCAATTACAAATTAGAACCCTTTTTAAGGGATGCTACGTCCACAAACAATCCAAATAAATTTCAACAGGATATTAAAGACGCTAGTATGCGATTAAGCCTTTTGGATCAGGCATTAAGTGGGCAAATAGTAAAAATATTTCCCTTGTTAGAAGATGAAAATAACAAGTGGATTTCTGCCATTGAGTATCGTGGAGGGCAATATCAAGTTTCCGATTCGTTATATGCTAATTTTGTAAAAAACTCTTTTCCATATTATTTAATGACTTTACGCAAAGCGCAAAGTACAGGGGATTATACCAGTGCTGACCGTTTGGTTGAAGCATTTAAGAAAAATCAGCAAAATCATGGTAGCGAAATATTACCATCTAAACAAAAAATAAAAACAGAAATATTATATAACAGGTTAAACATCTTCAATAATCTTTATAGGCTTTATGCTATGTTTGGCGTGTTAATGTTTTTTACTTTAATTTTTCAAATATTTAAAGAACGAGAAATCTGGAGAGTAGCAATTTACTTTTTTAAGGGAACTATAATGCTCTTCTTTTTTTGGCATACAGCAGGTTTGGTATTGCGTTGGTACATATCTGGTCATGCTCCTTGGAGTGATGCATATGAAAGTATTCTATACGTTTCTTGGGCAACTATGGGAATGGGGTTATTGTTTGCAAGAAAAAGTGATATGACAATTGCGGCTTCTGCATTTGTAACCGCAATGTTACTTTGGATAGCACATCAGAGTTGGGTAGACCCTTCAATTGGGAACCTTGTTCCAGTTCTAGATAGTTATTGGTTAATGATTCACGTTGCCGTAATTGTTGGTAGTTATGGGCCATTAACGGTGGGCATGATTTTAGGATTGGTTTCACTGATTTTAATTATTCTTACCACTGAAAAGAATAAAAAAAGAATGGAAATTAACCTTAAGGAACTTACCATTATAAATGAATTAGCATTAACTGTTGGTTTGGTAATGTTGACTATTGGTAACTTTTTAGGAGGCCAATGGGCTAATGAAAGTTGGGGACGCTATTGGGGGTGGGATCCGAAAGAAACATGGGCTCTAATTTCTATAATGATATATGCCTTTGTAATTCATATGCGAATTGTGCCGGGTTTACGAGGAAGATGGGGGTTTAATTTTGCGTCAGTAGTAGCTTTTGGAAGTATTATGATGACATATTTTGGGGTTAACTTTTACTTGGTTGGTTTACATAGTTATGCTAGCGGAGCACAGGTAATAACTCCTGTTTTTATTTGGTATACCGTTTTAGGAGTTCTTCTTTTAGGAGCAATAAGTTTTTGGCGTTATAAGGTTAACTATTCAAAATAAAAGTAGGTTTTTCGGTTTTGTAAGAAAAAAATACTTTTATTTGTGGTATTATGAAATTATAAGAATTATGTTTTACAGAAAAGATGTCTTAGGGATTGTGCCTAAGAAGTAATTTGGACTATCAAATTGCTTCAATCATCTTGTTTGTTTTTCTTTCACTAACATAATTTTTATATAATGAGTTTTCAAAGTAAATTTTCTTTTAAAAATATATTCAAACATTTTATTGACGCCATAACTGGTAAACAAACCGATTTTACTTCTGGTAGTATCCGTAAAGCAATAGTTATGCTTTCCATACCCATGATATTAGAAATGTGTATGGAGTCGGTTTTCGCACTGGTAGACATTGCATATGTATCTCAAGTAAGCGTAAATGCAGTAGCCACTATTGGTTTAACAGAATCTGTTGTTACTTTAATATATGCTGTAGCAATAGGTTTAAGTATGGCAGCAGCAGCAATCGTAGCGCGTAGGGTTGGTGAGAAAGATATAAAAGGAGCACGACAATCTGCTGTTCAGGCAATTGCTTTAGGGGTTTTGCTGGCTATTTTTATTGGGGGTTTTGGTTTTATTTATGCTAAGGAAATACTTCAGTTAATGGGCGCGGAACCCGATGTTATCAAAGAAGGGTATGGTTATACTCAATTGTTACTTGGAGGAAATATTACTATTCTATTACTTTTCCTAATAAATGCCATTTTTAGAGGAGCAGGTGATGCTTCAATTGCCATGTGGGTTTTAATCATATCTAACGGATTAAATATTATCCTTGATCCTATATTTATTTTTGGATGGGGTCCAATACCTGAGTACGGAGTTATGGGTGCTGCAATTGCAACAAATATAGGGAGAGGTAGCGCGGTACTTATACAATTATTAGTGCTATTTTTTGGATGGAGTAGAATTAAAATTGGATTTTCTGATATGGTGCTCAACATTAAATTGATTTTTAACCTTGTTAAAATTTCGATGGGAGGAATTGCTCAATTTTTAATAGGTACAAGTAGCTGGGTATTTTTAATGCGAATGATGTCTGAATTTGGTAGTGAAGCCCTTGCGGGTTATACCATTGCCATACGTGTAATTATGTTTACCATGATGCCAGCGTGGGGAATGAGCAATGCGGCGGCCACTTTGGTTGGTCAAAACTTAGGAGCCAAACAACCTAATAGAGCAGAAAAATCGGTTTGGATTACTGGAAAGTATAATGCCATATTTATGGGTACAGTTTCTATAGCATATTTGTTATTTGCACATGAAATAATAGCTTGGTTTAATACAAATCCGGTTGTTGTAGAAAATGGAGGGTTATGCTTACAGGTTATTGCATTAGGTTACATTTTTTATGCGTACGGTTTAGTAGTTCCTCAAGCTTTTAATGGGGCAGGAGATACCAAAACACCAACTAAAATTAATTTAATATCCTTTTGGTTATTTCAGTTACCCATAGCTTATATTTTTGCAATTACTTTTGATTTAGGGCCTCTTGGGGTGTTCCTAGCTATTACAATAGCGCAAATTTTGTTGGCAATTATTTCTATTTTTTGGTTCAAAAAAGGCCATTGGAAACAAACTATAGTTTAAGCTATTTTTGTAACTTTAGATTAATTCAAAATCACTTGGTATGGCTAAAAATATAAAGGGAATTAATACAATTTGCACACATGTTGGAGAGGTTAAAGATGAACAATTTAAAGGAGCAGTTTCTCCGCTATACATGAGTTCTTCCTATGCCTTTGAAGATGTGGACGTAAAAAGATATCCCCGTTATTTTAATACGCCTAATCAAGAAGCACTTTGTAGAAAAATAGCTGCATTGGAACATGCAGAAGCGGCTTTGATTTTTGGGAGTGGAATGGCAGCTGTAAGTACCGCCTTATTGGCATTTTTAAAAGCAGGGGATCATGTTGTATTACAAAGAGCCCTGTATGGAGGTACTTATAATCTGGTTACCGAAGAGTTTGATAAGTATGGAATTTCTTATTCTTTCGCAGATGGAATATCCATAAAAGATTTTGAAGATAAAATTCAACAAAATACTAAAGTAATTTATATTGAAACGCCTTCAAATCCATTATTAACTATAATTGATTTGGAGGCGATATCAAGTTTGGCTAAAAAGTATGATTTAATTTCAATGATAGATAATACTTTTGCAAGCCCTATTAATCAAAACCCAATAGATTTTGGTATTGATATAGTTATACACAGTGCAACAAAATATATGGGAGGTCATTCAGATATATGTGCTGGGGCTGTAGCATCAACTCAAGAAAATATTACTCGAATTTTTCATTTAGGAAAAAATCTAGGAGGAAGCTTAAGTGATTATACAGTTTGGTTATTAGAACGAAGTATGAAAACTATGGGAATTAGAGTTAATGCTCAGAACCAAAATGCCCAGAAAATGGCAGAATATTTATTCGAACATAAAGATATTAAACGAGTGTATTATCCAGGATTACCATCGCATCCTAATCATACACTTGCAAAATCGCAAATGAAAGGATTTGGAGGTATGCTTTCTTTTGAAATGAAAGCAGAATTGAATGCCTCTAATTTTCAAAAGTCTCTAGAATTAATAAAACCTTCAATGAGTTTAGCAGGGGTAGAGAGTACAGTTTTATCGCCAAGTAAAACATCGCATTCTTTAATGGGGGCTGATGAACGCAAACGCCAAGGAATTGTTGATGGTTTAATTCGATTTTCTGTTGGTATTGAAGAGCCTATTGATTTAATTACTGATATAGAACAGGCATTGGAAAAAGTAAGAAAGTAAAAAGTATTACGACTTTTACTCAGATTTAAAGAAAATATGAAATTAGATATATTGGTTTTTGGTGCGCACCCTGATGATGCAGAACTTGGAGCGGGAGGTACAATAGCAAAAGAAATTGCTCACGGAAAAAAGGTAGGTATAATAGATTTAACGCGAGGAGAGCTAGGAACTCGGGGGTCAGCAGAAATTAGGGATAAAGAAGCCAACAAAGCTGCAGAAATATTAGGAGTTACAGTTCGTGATAATTTAAAATTTGCAGATGGATTTTTTATAAATGATAAAGAACATCAGTTAAAAATTATTGAACAAATTAGAAAGTATCAACCCGAAATTGTACTATGCAATGCAATAGATGATAGGCATATTGATCATGGTAAGGGAAGCAAATTAGTAAGCGATGCCTGCTTTTTAAGCGGACTTATAAAAATACCAACACAAATTGATGGTAAAGACCAAAATGCTTGGAGACCCAAAGTTGTTTATCATTACATTCAATGGAAAAATTTAGAACCAGATTTTGTAGTAAATATTTCTGATTTTATTGATAAAAAAACGGCTTCTATTTTAGCTTACTCTTCACAATTTCATGACCCTAATAGTGATGAACCTGAAACACCTATAAGCAGTAAAAATTTTATTGATAGTGTTAATTATAGAGCCCGAGATTTAGGTAGGTTAGTTGGAGTTAATTACGCTGAGGGTTTCACAACTGAACGTTTTGTGGCGATAGAAAATTTAGGAGATTTAATCTAGTTTTTCCTTAGGTAAGGTAAAGAAAAAACAAGTGCCTTTGTTTGGAATGCTCTTTACCCAAATGGTACCATTGTTTTTTTCAATCATTTCTTTGCACAAGATTAAACCAAGTCCTGTGCCTTTTTCATTTTCTGTACCATAGGTAGATTTATGCGTGTTTTTTAGAAAAAGTTGTTTCGTTTTTTCTTTGTTCATACCAATGCCGTTATCACTAACCTTAATTTGCCAACTGTTTTGTTGCTCGGTGGTCGTTAAAGTTACCGTACCATTTTTTGGAGTAAATTTAATAGCGTTACTCATTAAATTTCTTACTACAACATCTATTTGGTTTTTATCTGCCCACACCCAAACCGAAGTTGGAACATCGTTTAAAATGGTAATTTCTTTTTTTCTGGTAATTTCTTCTAGTAAGTTGCTATTTTCTTGAATTAGTTTGTATAACGAAATCTTTTTGGGCTGTGTTAAGCTACCTTTCATTTGTGATTGCCCCCAGGATAGTAAATTATTTAGAGTGAATGATATATTCACGATATCTTTTTTTATTCTAGGAACAAAGCCAAGTAATTCTTCTTTTGTTAATAAACCACTATCAAAAAGTTTTAAAAGTTCTTTAAAAGCACCAATTGGTCCTCTTAAATCGTGACCTATTATTGAAAAAAGACGGTCTTTGGTTTTGTTTAGTTCTTTTAATTCTTTTTCGCTTTTTTCAAGGGCTTCTTTTTTTAAATTTAGTTCTGTGTTTATTTTTTTTAGAGCTCTTTTATTTATAGTTACAAAAGTGGTTATTATAACTGCAATTATTAAAAAGAAAATAGAAATATAAATGTATTTTTTTTGGTTATATAAAGCCTTTTCGCTTTTAATAATTAATTCTTTTTTTTCGATATCATGGAGAAGTTTACTTTTGAAAGCAACTAAAATAGATTGATTTTCAATACTTTGAGCAGAGTCGGATAATTTTTTATGGAGCTCATGGTATGCTAATGCTTCCTCAAAATTATTTTCACCTTTATTAATCTTATAAAGAACTTCAACAGATTCTCGAATTCCTCTGGGGTTTTTTGTTTTAACTGCCAGATTATATCCTCGCAAACCATATTTAATAGCTAATTCGCTTTTTTCTAAAGATTTATAGTTTTTAGCGAGTTCTATGTACAAAAATATTTCACTTCTTTCGTCATCTAAATCTTTTAAAATGTTTTCAGCTTTAACTAGCCATTTAAGACTTTCATTGAACTCTTTTTTTAATAAGTATATGGAGCCTTTAACCGTGTATGCATAACCAAGCCAATCTAGTATACCTACCTTTTCGAAATATTGGATGCTTTCGTTAACATTTACCATTGCATTCTCCGAATCATGCATTTTTACATAAACCGCTGCCAAATTGGTGAGTATACCGGCTTTATGTCCAGTTTTTTTACCTTTTTTATAAACCTCAATGACCTTTTTGTAATATTTTATAGCCTCTTTATAATCCTTTTGATGCACAAATAGATAGGCTATATCTTCATAGCTAGAAGAAATTCGAATATTGTAGTTAATTTTTTTAGCTAGTTCAATACATTCTAAATATCCATTCAGCGCTTTTGTGAAGTTATTTTCCCTAAGGTGTAACCCCGCCATTTTACTTTTAAGGTCTACATAAAATTTATTTATGGTGTTTTGGGTATTTAGTATTTCAATAGCTTGTTTATAATGATTTCTACCCTTTTCTAGATTGCCAATACCTCCATAATAGTCTCCAAGGTTTGTGAGCGCTTTTATTTTTCCTTTTAAGTAGTTTACTTCGGAACTTAATTGTAGCGACTGATTAGATAATATTAAAACACTATCAATGTTATAATATTTTATTTCAAATGCCAAGCTATTTAAAAGGTTAATATATGTGGTGTCTTTAGGTGTAAAGTTTTTTTGCGTAAACTTTAATTTAATTTCCTTTTTTATGCTATCCTGCTTTATCTTTTGTGAATTAACTTGAAAAAAAACGAGGAGAAAAATAAAGACAAGGGGTATACTTTTAGAGAAGAATTTTTGCGATTTATAAGAGTTAAAAAAAACTATTATCATATTATCGTAACCATAGAAAGAATTTAAAGGAGGTCATGGTATAAATAAAATTTTGATGCTAAAATGATACAAACCCAATTTATCTTTTGCTTCCTGATGCTACAATTTAAAAAAAAAATAAGTACCAAATATCACGAAACTTAATAAGCTTTAAATTGGTGCTGATTTATTAAAGGGTACTAGGCTATTTTTTTAAAACTTCTTTTTCCTTTAGGAACGGTAAAATAAAAGCATGACCCTTTATTCAATGAGCTTTCTGCCCAAAGCTTACCCTTATTTTTTTCGACCATTTCTTTACATAGGTTTAATCCTAAACCGGTACCTTTTTCTTCATTGGTTCCGTAAGTGGTATATGTACTATTATTCTCAAAAATTTGTTTTTGAGTTTTTTCGTCCATTCCTATTCCTGTGTCCTTAACAGAAATCTCCCAGTGATTTACTCTTTGAACTGCTCCAATGGTTATAATACCATTTTCTGGGGTAAATTTTATAGCATTGCTGAGAAGGTTTCTTACTACAATATCTATTTGATTATTATCAGACCATGCTACGGTATTAAGAGGAATGTTGTTTATCAATGTAATAGATTTGTTGTTGGCTACCTCGGAAAGTAAATTTACATTTTCGTTTACTAATTCGTCTATAGAAACAAGAGACGGCTTTGTTGTAGCCCCATTCATTTGAGTATGCCCCCATGAAAGTAAGTTGTTGAGTGTAAAAGAAATATTGTCGATATCTTTTCTAAGTTTTGGAACAAAACCAAGAAATTCTTCTTTGGACATTTCCCCATCTTTAAATAACTTTAGCAAACCTTGAAAAGCTCCAATGGGCCCTCTTAAGTCGTGTCCAATAATTGAGAATAGCCTGTCTTTAGTGGTATTAATTTCTTTAAGCTCTTTTTCGCTTACTTCAAGTTTTTCTGTCTTGGATTTTAGCTCAACATTTAGGTCGGTTTGAATCCTTTCATTTCTTCTAATAAACAAAGTAAGTCCAATAAAAACAAGCAGTATGGTTAGCGAAATGTACACATACACTTTTTGCTTGGTAAGGGCTTCTTCATTTGCTAGAATAAGTTCTTCTTTTTGTTTTTCATGTTCAATTTTGGTCTTCAACATGGTAAGACCTTTTCTATTTTTATTTTTATTTAAGGAGTCTGAATATTCTTGATAAATTTCATGATACACTAGTGCGGTTTTAAAATCATTCCTGTTTTTATTTATTTTATAAAGTGTATTGGCACATTCTACGATACCATCTTTATCATTGATTTTTTTAGCCAAATTATAAGCCTTTATCGCATAAGGTTTGGAAGTATTATCTTTATTCAAACCTAAATAAGCCTCCGCCATTCCATTAAGCAAACTTATTTCAGCACGATCATCTTCAAGTTGTTCATGAAGCATTTCACTTTGTTTATACCAATAAAGTGCCCAGTTGAATTTTTTTTGTTTTAAATACACTTTCCCTTTTACTTCATAAGCGTATGCAAGCCAATCTAATATCCTTTTTTCCTCAAAAATTACAATGCTCGAATTAACATTGTACATGGCATATTCAAGCTCTCCCATATCTGCATAGGCGGAGGCCATGTTGCTCATGGTCTCAGCGGAGTATATGGGATTACCTAGTTCTTCATTGATTTTTTTTGTTTTTTTATAGTAGACCATAGCCTCATCAAAGTCTTTTTGATCACTATATAAACCAGCAATGTTTTCATTAAGAATAGAAAGCATAAACTTGTCTTGAATTCTAGAGGCAATTTCAATGCATTCCAAATATCCATCCAAGGCTTTTCCGTCATTCCCTAAATAACTATACTGAGATGCAATTCTACTTAAACAGTCTAGTTCTAGTGAAACACTGTTTATGTTTTTGGCTGTATGAAGAGCCTGTTTAAAGTAAGAAATACTTTTTTCATAATTCCCTTTATCAGAATGGTAAAAGCCTAATCCCATTAAGGCCTTAATTTCTCCTACTTTATAGTTTGCAGATTTACTATATTTTAGTGCTTGTTTAGATAATGCTAATGAACTATCTGCTTTGTAATACCTAAGCTCATAACTTAATCTTGTAATAAGTTTTATATATGAGGTATCTTTTTTACTAAAGCTTTTTGCTTTTCGCTGTTTGTTTATAAGAGTAAGTAAACTATCATGAACAGACACTTGTCCATTGCTCTTAAACACGGACAAGACGAAAACACATAAGAGTATAAGTTTTACACTTTTAAAAGTTAACTTACTACTCCCGCAAGCTTTGTCTTTGATCATTCTGTTTTAATTGATTTAAAAGTTAAAAATAAAAATGTAATGAGTTGATTTCTAATTTATGTTGTGAAACGCTTTTTTTTGTGTGTTTTGACGTAAAAAATATGCATTTCATCGATGATTTAGGTTTTGTCTCGTATTTTAATCGGCTCTAGTAAATATGTTATTTTTTTAACCATTAAAAAAATGTAAACTTCGTGATAAATTGTTCAAGGTTTTTATTTTACTAATTGGTTGAAAACAAAGTGTGTAGCTGTAATGTTTTTGGCCACCTACATTTTTTTGAAATATTACATGATAATCTTTTTTGAAAGAAGAAATAAAAAAATTATCTTTGCCGTCGCTTACAAATGGTGGTTGTAGCTCAGCTGGTTAGAGCATCGGTTTGTGGTACCGAGGGCCGCCGGTTCGAATCCGGTCTTCCACCCCAAAAACAAAAAGTTCCTAGAAATCTCTAGGAACTTTTTTGGTTTATGATATGTTGCTATTATTTAACAGCTTTATCTACAATAATTCGCTTTTCTCTATTAGCAACTTCCCAAGCAGTATAAAAAACAAGTTTACTGCGGTTCGTTAATAAATCATAATTTATTTTATCGGGAGTATCTCCTGGTCTATGGTAGTCATCATGTGTACCATTAAAATAAAATATAATAGGGATATTGTTTTTAGCAAAGTTGTAATGATCACTTCTGTAATAAAAACGGTTTGGATCATTTTTATCATTATAAGTATAGTCCAACGTAATATTAGTGTATTTTTTATTGACAGCTTCAGATAGTTCATGAAGTTCCGTACTTAGTTTATCAGAACCAATTAAATAAATATAATTCCGATCTCCATTTCGTTTAGGGTCAATTCTTCCAATCATATCTATATTTAAATTAGTAACCGTTTGATTTAGTGGGAATATGGGGTCTATATCCGTATAGTATTGAGAACCCAAAAGCCCCTTTTCTTCACCCGTTACGTGTAGAAAAACAATAGACCTTTTTGGGCCTACCCCTGCATCCGCAGATTTTTTAAAAGCCTCTGCAATTTCCAAAAGAGCAACAGTTCCAGAGCCATCATCGTCAGCACCGTTGTTTATTTCGCCATCTTTTGTAACCCCAATATGATCTAGGTGAGATGATATTATTACATATTCGTTTGGCTTTTCAGAGCCTTTTAAAATGGCCACAACATTTTCTGAATTTACCTTGCTATTACTACTATCTATATTTAATTCGAGTTTTGTTTTAATTTCTTGTGGTGTATATTCTGTTATAATTTCAGGAACCAATTTTTCCGCAAGCGTACTGTTTATAAATATGGATGCAAATTTTTGATTTCCAGTTTTTTGAATCTCCATGCGTCCGCTATTATTACTTTTGCTAAAATTAAAACGACTTTTAAACCTACTGTAATTTGCATCATCGTAGTATAAAATGCCTATCGCACCTTTATTTTTAGCAAGAGTAAAACGTTTTTCCAGAGACTCGTTGGAATTACTCCAAATAGATTTTTTATTAGAGTTTGTTAGAACATAAGTGCCATCATCATTTTTTGGTTCACCGGTCTTTACCAAAACAAACTTCCCTTTAACATCAATATTTGAGTAATCCGAATATTCGCCATCTTCTATTCCATAACCTGCATAAACTATAGATTCATGTGAGCCCTTTGCTTCACTAAAACTTAAAAAATGATTTCCAATTTCATGTTCTTCATTATTAATCGCAATAGTACCTGTAGGCACTTTACTCAGTTTTAAGGGTACATTTTGAAAATAGTTGCCATCCGATTTTGCTGCTGGTATTCCAAGCTTTTCATATTCATTTTTTAAGTATTCTACTGCTTTTTTTTGTCCCGGCTGTCCAGTTTCTCTTCCTTCAAAATCGTCCGAAGCATAAATGTATAAATGCTCTTTTAATTCAGACTCTGTAATACTTTCTCCGTAGGTTTTTGCATCATCAGATTGTGCTGATTTGTTTTGGGTGGATTCATCTACAGTTTTCTGAGAGGAGTTACATGCCAATAATAATCCACAGGCAAGAAATAGTATTTTTTTCATTCGTAATTTTTAGTGTTCTTATTTGGTTAAATGCAAGTCGTAAATAATCATTTTGTTAGGTACGACACATTATATATTTGCTATCAATCAAAAATAATAAAACCATATCTAATTAAATAAGTTATGGCTGGTAATAATGGGAAGGAGGAGTTTACGAATATACCATAACAAAAAAAGAAGCCTCACATGTAAGGGGCTTCTTTTTAATTATTATTGGAAGTATTTAATCGTTAGATAGTATACTAAGAATATACCAAAATAGTAACATTAATGAGGCAAACAGTCCTAATGAAGCCGCTACGTGTTGATGAGATTGGTATTTATGAATCATATTTGATGTTTGATACAAAATTGAGCCTGAGGCTAAAACTACCATACCTACACTAAACCATAATCCAAGGTTAAAGCCAAACAATGTTCCAGCGATTATGAGCCCTATTGCGATAACAAAGCCCATCGTTAAAATTGATTTCAGAAAAGAAAAATCTTTCTTGGTAAGAAACACTATAGCCGAAAGCCCTGTGAATAATGATAATGTTAATATTGCAGCCTGATTAAGGATTTCAAAACCTCCATCACCAGCTACTGCCATCGCAATAAATATCAAAGGAATAAATATAAAGGCTTCAGCGACAACATAGAGTATTAACCCTAAATAATGTGTTGTAGTATTGTCACTACTTAAAGCCATTTTTTCTGCATAATTAGTTATAAACATAAAAGCACCTAACAATAAAAGCCAACTCCAACCGCCGGTTAATGATAAGGCAAAGTTTACTAAGGGTTCTATTTGAAAAAATAAGGTTTCTACAAGTATAAACAGCAGTACAGCTCCTGCTAAATGCGTATAGGTTTTTTTGTAAAAAGCTACTCGTACATCTTCCGATAAAGAGCTTACCATTTGAATGTTTGGTGATTGGTGGTTTTCCATGTTTTTTGGTTTAATTGTTAAAGATATCCAATATAACGAAAATAATCGATTAAAATTATATGCTTTTTGCGCTTGCCTTGTTTTTTTTGATTTCTATTTTTTCGAGCATCCACGCTGGGTAATCATCTGGAGATTCAGCTTCGTAAATGCGAATTTTTTGGTCTGGAGAAGGTTTTTTTAAATCATCTGGAGATTTACCTAAAATACCAGCAGCAGTTTCTACTCCTGAATGCCCAGCACCTGCAACTCCATGAGATAACACACTGGCTCCACATAAGTACAGATTTTCTATTTCGCTTTTAGATTTATACGAAAAAGGACCTATATGCATTAAACTTTTTTCGGTTCCGTATACGTTACCTTTAGTAGAGTTTATATAATACTCATTAGTAATAGGAGTTCCTAAATCCATATAAAAAATGTGTTCACGAATATTAGGAATCGCTTTTTCCAGACCATTAAGCATTTTTTGTGTAAGCTGCTCTTTAAATTTTAAGTAGGAGGAAGATCGTTGTTTTTTTTCATCAGAAAATTTGGCAAATGCGGAGTAATCTACATACGTGATAGCTTCAATGGTATGATGTTTTCCATCAAAACTTGAAGGGTCCTTAAGCGAAGTACAGCTAATAAACATGCCATCAAAAGCTTCTCTATCTAAAACGTTTGTCCGTAAATTATCTTCGTAAAAGTCATCAGCGCTTTTATCTGGCATTAGCCATATATTTCCAGAATCTAACCCTACTTTTTTTACATCCATGTCCACAATTAAAAAAAGCATTAACGAGGTACATGAATATTTAGTTTTATTAAGTTTTTTTACAAGTTTCTTACTTAAGTTCTCTTTACCAACTAAATTGAAATATGTGATTCCAGGATCAGCATTTGAAACAATATGTTTTGCAAAAAATTGTTCACCGCTCTTTAATTCAACTCCAATTGCTTTTTTTTCTTTTTTATCAAGCAAAATTCTGGTAACGCTTTTACCCGTTTTTATTTCACCGTTGTAGCTTTTAATCTTGTTTGTCATTGCTTTAATAAGAGCTCCACCACCTCCCATGGGATAATAGCTGCCATTAAAATAATGACTCATAAGAGCACTATGAAGAGAGAAGGGGGCTTTACTGGGTTGTAAACCGTGGTCTCCACATTGAATGCTTAGTATATTTTTTAACAGAGGGTTTTTTATATGCCAATTCATAACTCTTTTAAGGCTAAAAAGACCATATTTACCCATATGCCTGGTTTTATACGGAATTATTAATTTTTGCCAAAAACCTTTTATATACGGGAGTGAGTATATTTGTTCACTAACATTTTTTACCAGCGTTAGGTATTTTTCAATATTTTTTTGTTCTTCAGGGAATCTTGCAGAAAGTTTTTTAATGAGTTGGTTTAGGTTAGATGGATAGTCAAATTTTTCTTTTCCAATCCAACAGTGTTCATAACCATCAGGATTCATCCTAAAAAAAACTAAATCATTTGCAATACCTAGACCTCGGTATAGGTCATTGGTGGATTCGCCTTCTCCTAAAAGTCCAATGTAGTGAACGCCAGGGGTAAACCTATGACCTTTTAAGTAAAAACTATGGCACCAACCACCAGGAACGTCATGCTGCTCCAAAACGAGCACTTTTTGCCCTTCTCTAGCAAGACATATAGCTGCAGCTAAACCTCCAGCTCCAGATCCTATTATTATGGTGTCCCATTCGGAATTATTTTTGGTGGAAAAAACTGGTGAACATTCTTTGTCTTGAATAGCTATAATTAAGTAGTTTTATCAAAGGTGAACGACTAATATAGCTATAAAAGAGTAGCTTTTTATATTAAGCTCGAATTCAGCGCTTATTATTTACCCTAGTAGTTGCTTTTCAGCATCAGTTAAAGGAATATTTTTAATTACGTCATCTTTTGTAGGACGTTGGGATATTAAGTATAGTACTAAACAAACTGCAATTAAAAGAGGAAGCGCATTTGCAGTAATCTGAAAAGCTAGTAAGCCTAAAATAGCTGGAGCGTCAATTAAAATATATTTTAACATACACGCTTTTTGGTATTGTTTAAGTTTTACTTCTAAAGCATCGGCAATGTTTACTTTATTAATTCGTTTTTTAAAAAAATAATTACTTCCAAAATAACCTAGTAAAGCTGTAACAGGTACTAAATACAACAGAATTTCATTGGTATCAGTTTTAGTGCTAATTCCATTGCTCTGAAAGTAAGCAATAGCTCCAAAAAATAATAGGGCGGCTACTAAGGTAATATGAGATATAGAAAGTGATTTTAAAAATGTTTTTGGTTCCATAGGTTTGGTTAAATAAGCCCCCAATATAACATTTTAACACTATAATTAGTTAGAAATCCACCAAAATATTAAAAAGATAAATGCAATGGAAAGTAATACAGATATGGCGTAGATAAAAGCTAACATTCGTTTTTGTTGCTTCGCCTCCTTTCTAATTTTTTGCTTGATTTTGAATAGTTCAGTGAGACGAACTTTTTTAAAATGTACTTGCGTACTTTCGGTTTCATAACGTAGTAAGTCTTTAATGTCTTTGAACTTTCTTTTTTTTAAAAGTGCTCTGTTTTGTTTTAGTGATTTAATGGCGTAAGCCATACTGCCTTCTCCTCCCATAAGTATATTGTTTACATATGGGTATCTGTTTTTAATAAAATGTTACAGAAAATTAACTATATAAAAGAAGCTTCAAATTAAGATAAAGCTCCTTTACATGTTTTTTGTTGTGGTTGAGTTTAATATTTCGCACTCTTACCATTGGACATGGTACGTTTTATAAAATCGCGAATATCGTTATTTGCATTTTTTAAATCTTCTCGCCTTAAATACATCATATGACCAGAGCGGTAACCTTTAAAACTAAATCGGTCAGACATTTTACCACTTGGGTCTACCTGCCACATAGTGTACTTTGCATTAAAATATGTGGTGGCGCCATCATAGTATCCAGACTGTATCATTACATTTAAATAGGGGTTTTGTGCCATTGCTTGTCGTAAGTTGTCTCGAGTGTTATCGTTTTCGTTATTCCAGAGATGAACTGGGCCAAACATATTATACTTAATATCTGTCTTAAATTTTAACTCTTCTTGTAAATAGTAGTTAATGGCAGGAGTAAAGCTGTGCAACCATGAAGTTAGTTCTGCACTATAATCGGGTTTGGTTCCAGAAAGCTGCCTGTCAATTCCCAAATAGCGAGAATCTAACCTACCAATGGTATAACCACTTTTGCCTTTTAAAAGATGCTTCCAAAAATAAGCCGTAGGAACGGTTAAATTTTGCTCCAAGATTTCTTTTTCTGACAAACCTGAGTAGTATGCCATTTTCTTAGCTACCCTATTTTTTTCGCTTTCACCTATAAAACCACCTTTTGCAAGCGCAGGAATTAAAGTGTTAATTGTATATTTTTCTGATTCGGGAAGAATATCAAGTAAATCTTTATCCTGAAGTTCTTTTGGTAGAACTTTATGATGCCACGCGGCTGCAGTATAATATGGAAGGTTCATAGCATCCGATACCGGTCCGCCTCTTCTAATTACTTTATAATCTGCCGGTGATACCATTATAACACCGTTTAGATACATCCATTGTTGATTTTGGAGTGCAAGCGAAAGTCCCATTACTCTTGTTCCTCCATAGCTTTCACCAATAATATATTTAGGGGAGCGCCAGCGATTATTTCTGGTAACAAAAGTATTTAACCATTCCGCTAAATATTTTATATCCGCATTAATACCAAAGAATTTTTCACGGTCAACTTCTTTTCCTGTTTCTGGAATTGTACGAGAGTATCCAGTATTGGCTGGGTTTACATATACAATATCTGTTACATCTAGAACCGAAAAGGGATTGCTTTTTACTCCGTATGGTTGAACAGGATAACCTTCATCATCAATTTTTAAAACTCTTGGACCAGTATATGCTAAATGCATCCATACTGATGCAGAACCAGGACCTCCATTAAAAGAAATAAGTAGCGGTCTTGCGGCTCTATTTTTTACATTATTTTGCGTATAATATGTGTAATGTAATGATGCCACAGGCTCACCTTTTTCATTCCATACAGGTTGAGTACCTGTTTTTGCTGTGTAATTAATAGTGGCTCCATTGATAGTTACATTATGCTGTGTAGTAACCACAGTATCAATAGGTAATTTTCTGTTTTGCGCATAACAGCATAATACTCCTAGTAAGAAGGAGATGAATAGTAGTTTCTTCATTTTTCAATTTTAATTAGTCACTACTAATGTATAAAAATAGATTTAGAGAAACTTAAAAGAATAACACCTACTTATAAATCCTCTATAAGTAGGTGTTAAACGGGATTGTTTATGATTTATCTGTTAACGTTTTAAGGAAATGAATAAGGTCTTTTTGTTCCTCATCTGTTAAATCTAATGGGTCTGGAGGTAAGGTTTGTAATTCTAAATCAATTCCAATACCTGCACCGCCGCCTCTGTTATAAAAATCTATAACCTCTTCTAGTGTTGTATATACTCCGTTGTGCATGTACGGAGCGGTGAGTTCAATGTTTCTAACCGTTGGTGTTTTAAAAAAGTGCTTGCGTTCTTCGGTTTTGTAAAAGTAATAACGCCCTAAATCAGCATCAACTAGTGCATTAATGGTATCGTTTTTAGCAGGAACACCCAATAATTCCATTTCGGTATCTTTATACAAGGTTGGTACTGTACCATTAAAAACAGGAGCAAAATGGCAGGTTGCGCATTTTGCTTTGCCCATGAAAAGATTAAAGCCATTAATTTCATTGGTAGTCAATGAATTTTCTTTACCTGTAATGTTTAAATCAAATTTTGAATTGAATTTGTTTAGACTTCTAATGTATTCGGCAATGGCGTTTCTAACCGTATAATCAGTTACTTCACCTTCATAAATGCTATCAAAACGCACTTTATAGTTAGAGTTTTCCTCTACGACTTTCTGCAAGGTTTCTAAATTGGTGTGAAATTCAGAATCGTTTTTTACTACAGCAACGATTTGACCTTCTAAGCTACCAGCTCGGTTATCATAAAAAAAGTTTTGTTGTAGTGATGCATAGGTTAGGGTAGGGCTATTACGTAATTGCCCTTTTGGTTTAACCATCCCATCGGTGAAAGCTTTTTCTTTAGCATGGCAAGTAGCGCAACTCATGCTGCAATCTTTAGAAAGCCCTTTGTCATTAAATAAATCACGACCAAGAGCAACCACTTCTTTAGAATATCCAATGTTTTTGGCATCAGAATAATATTTTGGGTTAAATGTTTTATCCGAAAACAAAGAAGGTGCATTGTTGTTTAATGCTAAGGTAAAAGGGAACTCAACACTCCAGTCTTCAACGGTTTTATTAAATAAATCTAACTGCTTATGCGTGTGGTTTTTGATAAAACTGTAACGGTCAAACTCATTAAATTTTACACTTTCTAAACTTTTAAGCGTGGCGTTAATTTCATTTACCCAATTGGTATAAAGTGCTTTATTATTGAATTTTGTTTTCGCAAAATCTAGATATTCTTTAAGGCTTTTATATACAATAGTTGCTTCTTCTAAGGATTGCTCTAAAACTGGAGAATCAAAACCTGTAATTCCATTTTGCGATACGCGTAAAACGGCATCTCGCAACAACCATAAAAAATGATGATTTTTAAAATAGGAGAGTTTAGTGTTTTTTTCAATTAATTTAAGTCGGTTTCTAATAAGTTCAGCAGTATTTTTAATTGTAGTCACCTCTAAACTATCTGCATATATAGTTTCTTCTAGAACCTGAAAGCTCTTAGGAGATAATATTTTAATGTTTGTAGCGTCTTCTTCTTCAACTTTTAAAATGTTTGGCGCATTTAAAAACTTGTAATTCTCTGCATCATGAAAAGCCATAATAGGTTCCATTTGCTTAAAAATTGCTCTAGACTTTAAATAGTATTTTGCAAAGTTTTCTCTTGAAGTACTTTTAGATAAACTGTCTGTATATGCTTGACATTTAATTAACTCATGAGTATATTTTTTTTCGATTTGCTCACCTAATGTAATTTCAATCGTCTCTTCTTTTTTCTTTACCTCATTACATGAAATAATAGATAAAGAAAAGAGGTTTATGAAAACATAAACCCCTTTTCTTATATTTTTTGTTAAGTAACTATTCATCTAAACAAACTAGTTTGATAAACCTTTAATAACAAATAACTGACTTCCTTCTTTACGGCTATTCGCATCTGGATTAGCAAAAGAATCTGTAAAAGCAGAACCGTCTGCAGGCTCCCAACCATGGTTTTGAGTAATCATGATAAAAGTATCATCAATTCCTAAAGCATCAGAAACATCAATCATACCAGTAATTTCCCAGTTTTTTTCAGTGTTTCCAACTCCGTTTAATGAAGCAGAATTTTGGTCACATTCTAATACTGTTTTAAGTTCACCAGTATTTAAGTTATACTGATATAGTTGCGCAAAATGTGATTTTTCTGGAGTGTCAGGGTATCCATTAGGATCTTCTTGGATGTATGCAAAGTTTTTAGAAACCACAATGTTGTCAGGGCTATGAAAAGCTTTTGCTTTACCATCTAATTTATCACCATCTAAAACACAAGATATGGTGGCTTTTGTTGGGTCATCTTTACTTAAAATCACTTTATAAACTCTTCCGTAAAGTGTTCCTTTGCCAACAAGACCATCTTTTTTTCTTCCTGTAACGGCCATGTATAACTCTCTTTGGTTAGCAGCAACACCTCTTCTCCAATCGATGTCCTCAAGTCTTGAGAATCCCATTGCACCTTTTTCTTTAGCTTCAGCATCTAAAAGGTCAATTGCTCTTTCTTCCATTTCAACAAACTCAGCCTCATAAGTTTCACCTTCAACCATGTCCATTTCGTAGTTGATACCTTCAGTAGTTACTTTTAAGGTATATAACTTACCATTGTTAAGGTCACCTTGCTCTGCAACATACATTCCCAATTGTCCAGAAGGAACCTCGTTGTTAGAGTTATCGTCTCCGATAAAGATTACAGTTTTTCCAGGAAAAGCATCTTTACCAATGGCAACAGCATTTTCAGTAGACCATTGCCCTAATGCAGGTAACATTGAAGCTACAGAAGCGTTAGTTGTGCTTTTGTAAGGGTCAGTTGAGAAAACACCTTTTAAAGAACCACCCCATTCACCACCAGAAAGGTACATAGGACCAAATCCATGCTCTTCAGGCGTAATTAATGAACCTGAACATTGTGCAGTGTTTGCAGTAGCTTGTGCGTTTAAAATGTATTCTCCTTTTACTGGCTTAAAAGATTTGTCAAACTTTATTCTAGCAATAGAGTAATCTGCTTCTATATTATTAATTAAAGTAAAGCTATCATCAGCTTCTTTTAATAAACCAGCGCCATCGGCCATAGAACCATAAACAAAATCAGGAGACTCAGGTAATACATCTCCAGAACTTAATATGGAGTAAATTTTAACATTACTAAACTCAGGAGCTAAATCAAAATAAGCAGGAGTGTCTGAGTGGTTTTTTAAAACAACACCTTTGTCTTCTCCACCGTTACCACCACCAACAAAGTCGTCTAGTTTTTCGCATGAAGCCATAGACGCTACGCCCGCAGCAAGGAGTAAAAAATTGTTTAGTTTTTTCATTTTTTCAAATAGTTTATAGGGTTATATAATTTGAGATAAAATTAGGGGCACATGTTTAAGAGAGTTTTAACCCAGTATTTTATTTAGTTGATGTGAATGTTAAAAACATTAGCATTTTGTTACTACTTAGAATCGTTCAAAATAGCGGTAAAATAGGTGTAACTTGTTGTTTTAAAGTGTTGTATGGTGATTCTGATTTCAGAAGATAGATGTAATTAAAGAAATGTAGTTTACCTTTTAAAAACCTTAATATTATATAAAAACTACCTAGGTTTACTTAAGAACTTATTTAAAAGTTATAATAAGATTAAAATTTTTCAAAAACGCCCAAACCAAATAAAGCAAAGTCGTATTTAACAGGGTCGTTTGGGTCTAATTTTCTAAGATTCTTATCGAGTTCAGCGAGGGCTTTTGCATCATTTTGTTTACGATGTAAAAGCCCTAATTTTCGTGCAACATTTCCTGAATGCACATCCAATGGACATGATAGGGTAGCAGGGGAGATACTTTTCCATAAGCCAAAATCAACACCAGTGGCGTTGCTTCGTACCATCCAACGTAAATACATATTTATACGTTTTGCTGCTGAACCTTTTAGCGGGTCAGAAACATGTTTGGTAGTACGTTGCGGATGGGGAATTTCAAAAAATACCTTTTTAAATTCTGAGATGGATTTGTGCATTCCTGTATTTGAGGCATTTTTAGCAAAAACACTTTCTAAGCCTTTATGGTTTTTATAAATGTTTTTTAGGCTTTGTACAAAAAAAGATAAATCTTGGTTGTTAAAAGTTCTGTGCACAAAACCTTCAAAATTAGCGAGGTCTTCAGGTTTGTGGTTTAACACAAAATCATGTGGAGCATTATCCATACGCTTCATCATTTTTTTTGCGTTGGTGATAATACTTTTTCTATTTCCCCAAGCGATAGTTGAGGTTAAAAAAGCGCTTATTTCAATATCTTCTTTTTTTGAAAACTCATGAGGAATTTGGATAGGGTCGGTTTCTAAAAACTTAGGAAGATTATATTGTAGCACCTTAGCATCTAAAAAATCTTTTAGCTCTGCTTTTGTCATTACTCCACAATAGTATTGTCTAAAACACCTTGCTCAGATTTTGTAATGTTGCCATCTACCATAACCAGTTTTCTATCCGCCAATTCTGCTAACTCAGCATTGTGCGTAACAATAACAAAAGTTTGTCCAAATTTTTCGCGAAGTTCAAAAAACAATTTGTGGAGATTATCGGCACTTTCAGAATCTAGGTTCCCACTAGGTTCATCAGCAAAAATTATAGAAGGACTGTTAATTAAGGCACGGGCAACTGCAACACGTTGCTGTTCTCCACCCGAAAGTTCAGCAGGTTTATGGTGATATCGGTGCGATAATCCTAAAAAATCTAACAATTCTTTGGCTCTATTTTCTGCTTGATTTTTAGGTGTTTTTTTTATAAAAGCAGGTATGCATACATTTTCAATAGCCGTAAACTCTGGTAGTAGTTGGTGAAATTGAAAAATAAAGCCTATGTGTTCATTTCTAAATTTTGCAAGCTCCTTATCCGAAAGGTTAGTAACCTCAATATTGTTAATTAAAAGATTACTCTCTTTTTTATTAGACTGTACATCTAACGTACCAAGTATTTGTAAAAGGGTGGTTTTTCCAGCTCCAGATGGCCCAACAATAGAAACCACTTCACCTTTTTTTATGTGAAGGTCTACACCTTTAAGAACCTCAAGTTCTCCATAAAATTTTTTAATATTTGTAGCCTTAATCATGATAACAAATTTGGTGGGATGAAAGTAAACAATAGGGGCGACATGGCAAAATAGTTGACAACGACTAGCGCCAAAATTAGCTTTTATCTTATGTAATGTTCACGCTTATTTTCGTCTACAGTAACACAAAAAATACAGGTTTTTAATCAAAAACCGTATTTAGCACCTATTTTTGCATTATTTTAAAATGTAAATGCGAGATTAACTAATCAACCTGAAAACAAACAATATATGTCTGCGTACAAAAATTTGGAGGAGTATAATATGGAAGTTACCACTGAGGTAAAAAGTAAGTTTTCTTCCATTATCGATGAAATTGGTGAAGACGTTACCAGAGATGGACTCATAAAAACACCAGAAAGAGCTGCAAAGGCAATGCTTTTTTTAACCCAAGGGTATAAACAAGATCCTGTTAAAATATTAAAAGGAGCCATGTTTAAGGAAGATTATGATGATATGGTTATCATTAAGGATATTGAACTATATTCATTATGTGAACACCACATGTTACCATTTTTTGGTAAAGCACACATTGCTTACATCCCTAACGGACAAATTGTTGGTTTAAGTAAAATACCACGTATAGTAGATATATTTGCTAGGCGTTTACAAGTACAAGAAAGGCTTACGCATGATATTTTGGAGTGTTTAAATAATACGTTAAAACCGCAAGGTGTTGCAGTGGTTATAGAGGCGTCTCATATGTGTATGATGATGCGAGGTGTGCAAAAACAAAACTCGGTAACTACAACTTCTGGGTTTAGGGGACAGTTTGAAAAAATAGAAACACGTAATGAGTTTTTAAAGCTTATAAGCTCAGATTTGTCATAGTCACAATTTTGGCATTCTTGTTGCTTTCGTTTAGTAGTAACCATTACTTATAAATATGACGGAACACAAAAATAAAAAAATAAGAAATCTACTTTTAGGGCTGCTTTTTGATGCTGTAGGTATGCTGTCTTTTGCAATACCTGGTATTGGAGAGTTCTCTGATATTATCTGGGCACCCATAGCGGCCTGGTTAATGACACGTATGTATAAAGGTAAAGCAGGACAAGCCGCAGGGGCAATTGCTTTTGTGGAAGAGCTTGTGCCTGGCATGGATATTATACCTACGTTTACTATTATGTGGTTGTACACTTACGTTTTCTCCAATTTAAAAAAGTAATTCTCTCAGAGGAAATGTTGATGTTTTTGTTTTTAATTTACTTCAGAAAAAGGTAATCATATAACCGTTTACAAACGCATAGCACACGGCTAATATTTTTTAAAAGGTAACAATACCGCGTATATACAGTAATATTTCTATATTTAGACTATAAAAGAAATATGATCAACTAGTTGATCATATCCAATTGTTGGCAAACATTTTAGCGCTTACTTTAAGTTTTTAGTACAATAAGCTCTTATGGATTCTAAAGATTCCCTTGCTATTTCTAAATCTCTTGGGTCAATCTGATAATTCTTATATCTGGAATTATGACAAAGGTCGTATAAATCGTTATAACTATTCCATATATCACTCGTAGTATTATACTTGACAAATCTTTTAGTTATATCATGAGGAGTTCCTTGGCAAAATCTTGAAAAAACCTGTTTATACTCGTTAAAAGAGGTAAAATCTCTTTTTTCATCATCATCTTCTTTACCGGGATGCAAATATGTTTCAGGAAATAGACTTCCTTCAAAAAATTTTAGGGAACAATAAAAAGCAGTTGTGATTTCCCAATCAGGGAATTCAGTAGACTGCTTAATATAATTATGAGCTTTTAAATTATGTGATGCGTGGTCAAATGCATTATACTTTTTCTGTGCCATATTTAAAAATAAAGCCATCAGAAGTAACATTGTCAACCGTAATGTCTTCAGAATTCGACATAAAAGAAAACGTCAAATCTATTCTGCTGTTTGTGTTATTAATATGCTCTGAAATCTTATAAGCACTCCAACGCTTTTCTTTAGAATAAAAATGCTCATTATCAATAACAACTAAACACTTAAATGTGTTAAAGTTGATTACTTTAAGATACATATCCTTAACACCAACCTCTATCTCTGATAATTTTGACTTCAACAAAGAAGAAGAATGAGCAGCAGATTGAATATTCTTTTTAAAGTCAACTTCGACTTCTTTCTGAAAATCCTCTCTACCTCGTACATATGAAGAATGTAACAATTCACTTATGGTAAGTTGTTCCCCAACAATACCAAAGTCCAAAAGATTTAAATTATTTTCTGATTTCTGTAACATGAAAAGTGTTCCCCAATTTAAAGTATAATTATTAAAATCAACCTATTTGAAAACTTGTGCAAAAGTAATGTTTCTATTCATTAAAAACAATACCCTATAATTATTTTGATTCAACTAAAATATGAAATTATTCGGATAAAAAAAACGTTTGCCAACAATGTATATAAAAAATAGCTAATTTCGTGCCAAATTTAATTTATATCGCATACCTAATAACGCTAATTATATCGGAAAAGTATACGCTTACCTACACGCTACTTTCCATATACTAACCGTTGCCAGTAATTTAAATGAAAAAAGTACAAGCAAAAATATTACTAGTTATTTTAATCTTTTCAATCATCTCGTGC
>CANLTE010000006.1 GCA_947493885.1 uncultured Maribacter sp. | reverse complement strand
TCTTTAAGCCCCTTCATCCATGATGAAGGGGCTTTTTTTATACCATAATATTTTGATTTTGAATTAATGCCTTAATGTAAAGGTTTGAAGGTGAGAATACACCTTAATGTAATTGAATAAGGTTAATCATGTTTTATGACCAGGCTTAATTTTATAACATTAAATCTTTTCGTTGAGTTGTTATCCTATAAATCACTATTTGGAACTTCACGGTTTGCTAAGTTTACTCATGAGCAAACAATTCATTTATAATAATGGATTGGATGAAAAGGAGTAAATGATTATTGAAGTAATCAATTTAGAAACTACTGTTAAGGGAAGTAAGCGTATATAGAACTTTTGGAAGTAGCATTAGAAAGCCTTGGAAAGATATGCCAAATAGAGTAGTAGAGTACAAAAAAACGGATAGTTCACATTTTGAACTACCCGTTTAAAAAGTTGTTATTTTGTTCCTATATAGAAGGCAAATCTCCGTCTCCTTTTAAAGGTAGATCTGAAGACCCCATTAAATAAGTATCTACATGATGAGCAGCTTGTCTTCCCTCTGAAATTGCCCAAACAATTAATGATTGTCCTCTACGCATATCACCAGCTGTAAATATATTTGGGACATTAGTTTGGTATTTGCTAGTGCTAGCTTTGTAATTGGAACGAGCATCTCTTTCTATACCTAATTGTTCAGCTAGGTAATTTTCAGGACCTGTAAATCCTAATGCAAGCAAAGCTAAATCACATGGCCAAGTTTTTTCAGTGCCTTCAATTTCTATTAACTGAGGACGTTCACCTGGAGTGATTTTCCATTCAACATTAACCGTTTTTAACGCTGTTAGTTTTCCGCTTTTATCGGTTACGAATTCTTTAGTATTAATAAGCCAGTTCCGTTCAACACCTTCTTTGTGTGAAGAAGATGTTTTTAGTTGTAACGGCCAATAAGGCCATGGAGTTGTTGGAGAACGATGCCCTGGAGGTTTTGGCATAATCTCAAAATTAACTACCGATTTGGCTCCTTGACGATTAGATGTTCCAACGCAGTCAGAGCCTGTATCTCCACCACCAATTACGATTACATTTTTATCCGTTGCTAAAACTTGATCTTTAACTTCTTTTCCGAAAACAACTTTGGTTTGTTGTGTTAAAAAGTGCATAGCTTGCACAACACCATCCGCGTCAATGCCAGGTGTAGGGAGTGATCTACGTTCTGTAGCTCCTCCAGCTAAAATAATAGCGTCAAAGGCTTTTAATTCATCAACAGAAACGTTTTTGCCAACATTAGCATTTACTTTAAACGTAATGCCTTCTGCTTCTAAAATGGCTACACGACGGTCAATAATTTCTTTTTCCATTTTAAAGTTAGGAATACCGTAGCGTAGTAACCCTCCAACTTCGTCATCTCTTTCAAAAACAGTTACTAAGTGGCCCGCTCTATTAAGTTGTTGTGCGGTTGCTAATCCAGCAGGTCCTGAACCTACCACTGCAACAGTTTTACCTGTTCTCTTTTTAGGAACCTGTGGTTTAATCCACCCCTCCTTAAAAGCGCGTTCAACTATATTTTTCTCGATATTTTCAATGGAGATAGGGTCTTCTATAATACCTAATACACATGCTTGTTCACATGGGGCTGGGCATAAACGACCGGTAAATTCAGGAAAATTGTTAGTTGAGTGTAATATCAGGGATGCCTTTTGCCATTCTCCTTGATGCACCATATGGTTAAAGTCAGGAATTAAGTTTCCTAATGGACAACCACTATGACAAAAAGGAATACCACAATCCATACAACGAGAACCTTGTTCAGTGATTTCTTTTTCACTTAGAGGTACTGTAAATTCTTTATAGTCTTGTACACGCTTTTCAACAGCAGTGTATTTTTCGTCTTTTCTTTCGAATTCTTTAAATCCAGTTACTTTTCCCATAATTACGCTACTGTTAATTCTTCAACCATTGGTTCTTCGTTTGCAATACGCTCTAGAGCTACTTTGTACTCTTTAGGCATTACTTTTACAAATTTGGCTAAGTTATTATCCCAATCTGCTAATACTTCCGTACCTCGATTACTGTTAGTATAGGCTACATGTTTCTCAATTAGTTCTTTTAATTCTGCTATATCTTCAGGCATAAGAGGATCAAAGTCTACAGTTTCTTCATTACATAAACCATCTGTAAATTTTCCTGTTGTATTTAGTACATAGGCATAACCACCACTCATACCAGCGGCAAAGTTACGTCCAGTATCTCCTAATACTACAATTTTACCACCTGTCATGTATTCACACCCATGATCACCAACGCCTTCTACAACTGCTGTTGCTCCAGAATTACGAACTGCGAATCGTTCTCCGGCAATACCGTTTATGTAAGCCTCGCCTTTTACAGCACCAAAGAGACAAACGTTACCAACTATAATATTTTCCTCAGCAATAAAGTCTGATTCCTTTGGTTTTTTAACGATTATTTTTCCTCCAGATAAACCTTTACCTAGATAATCATTTGTATTTCCTTCTACTTTGTAGGTAATACCGCTAGCTCCGAATACTCCAAAACTTTGCCCAGCGGAACCTTTAAAGTTTAGATTTAATGTGTCTTCTGGTAATCCTAAATGACCGTATATTTTGGAAATTTCGTTAGAAACAATTGCTCCAACAGATCTGTTTGTGTTTTGAATAGGGTAATTTAAATTAGTAACCACTTTTCTAAAGACGGCAGCATGCGCATCTTTTAAAATTTGGAAAT
Organism: uncultured Maribacter sp.; assembly: GCA_947493885.1. GTDB lineage: Bacteria > Bacteroidota > Bacteroidia > Flavobacteriales > Flavobacteriaceae > Maribacter_B. The sequence goes on along the minus strand of CANLTE010000006.1, from coordinate 172,355 downwards.
CTAATACATTACTTAAATTATGTTCCTGCTTCTCAGTATTTCTTAACGTTAAATTACTGTATTCTGCAGGTTGATATAAAATTGCAGATAAATCCAACCCTTTTGCTTTGTAATGCTGAATAGCTTTATTGGCATTTATTTTTTGTGTTTGACCAATCATTTCATCCATGTTACGGAATCCTAATTGTGCCATTATTTCTCTTAATTCGTTAGCTACATAGTAAAAGAAATTAATTACATGCTCCGGAGTGCCTTTAAAGTTTTTGCGCAACTCTTTATCTTGAGTAGCAATACCTACCGGACAAGTATTTAAATGGCATTTGCGCATCATAATACAACCTGAGGCAACTAATGGTGCTGTTGCAAAACCAAACTCTTCAGCTCCTAATAAAGCTGCTATAGCTACATCACGACCTGTTTTAAGTTGACCATCACATTCTACTACAATACGAGAACGTAGGTTGTTTAAAACTAAAGTTTGTTGTGCTTCTGCGAGACCAAGTTCCCAAGGTAAACCTGCATGTTTTAATGAGGTTAATGGAGATGCTCCTGTACCGCCATCATAGCCAGAAATTAATACAACATCCGCCTTTGCTTTTGATACACCAGCTGCAATAGTACCTACACCTACTTCAGATACTAGTTTTACATTAATTCTAGCTTCGCGATTAGCATTTTTTAGGTCGTAGATTAATTGTGCTAAATCTTCAATAGAATAAATATCGTGGTGTGGTGGTGGCGAAACTAAACCAACAAATGGTGTTGAATTACGAGCTTCTGCAATCCAAGGTAATACTTTATGACCAGGAAGCTGGCCTCCTTCACCTGGTTTGGCTCCTTGAGCCATTTTAATTTGTATTTCTTTAGCGTTTGTTAAATAATGAGATGTTACTCCAAAACGCCCAGAAGCAACTTGCTTAATGGCAGAGTTTCTGTTATCTCCGTTAGCATCGGGCTGAAAACGCCTTCTGTCTTCGCCACCTTCACCTGAATTGGATTTTCCACCCAAACGGTTCATTGCTATGGCCAAGTTTTCATGAGCTTCACGTGAAATAGACCCGTAAGACATTGCACCAGTTTTAAAACGTTTTACAATTTCAGTCCATGGTTCTACTTCGTCTAACGGAATAGGGTCAAAGTTGTTAAATTCAAACAATCCACGGATGGTTAGTAATTTCTCTGATTGCTCGTTAATTGCATCTTTATAGGTGTTATAGGAGTCTTGATCACTTAACCTTACTGCTTGTTGTAATTTAGCAACAGTAGTTGGGTTAAATAAGTGGCGTTCACCATTACGTCTCCATCTATAATCTCCACCAATATTTAAACCTAAACGCTTATCAATATAAGTTTTTGGATATGCGTAAGTATATCTTTTGTTAATTTCTTTTTCAATTTCATATAATCCAATACCTTCAATTCTTGAAGCTGTGTATGGGAAATATTTGCTGACAAATTCTGAGTTGAAACCAACGATTTCAAATATTTGAGAACCTCTATAAGAATGTAGTGTTGAGATTCCTATTTTATTCATCACTTTTAAGATACCTTTTCCGATAGCTTTATTGAAATTGTCAACCGCTTTTTGCTCATCTAGCTCAATAAATCCTTCTTTTACTTGTTCGCGAATTATCTCGTTAACCATGTAAGGGTTAATTGCTGATGCACCATAACCAAACAGGGTTGCAAAATGATGAGGCTCACGTGGTTCTGCAGATTCTATTACGATATCAAAATAAGAACGCTTGCGTAAACGGTTCATTTGGTGATGTACAAAAGAACAGGCTAAAAGAGCAGGAATAGGAGCCAGCCCTTCTTTAGCTCCTCTATCTGAAAGGATAATAATATTGATACCCTTATCTATAGATTTGGTTATTTTGATAATGATTTCATCAAGAGCATCTTCTAGTCCGTTTACACCTTTGTCTTTGGTGTATAACATTTCAATGGTCTCTGCCTTGAAACCATCTACATTAATGTTTCTTATTTTTTCTAAATCGTTGTTAGATATAACAGGATTTTGAATTCTTAATTTTTTACACTGCTCTGGAGTAATGTCAAAAATGTTTTTATCATGGCCTAATGCCAAACTAATATCTGTTACTACTTCTTCACGAATACCATCTAATGGGGGATTAGTAACCTGCGCAAAAAGTTGTTTAAAATAGTTTGATATTAATTGTGGTCTGTCTGATAATACTGCCAGAGGGGTGTCAATACCCATTGATCCTAACGCTTCTTTACCCACTTGAGCCATTGGTACAATTACCTCTTGAATATCTTCAATGGTGTAGTTGTATAAACGTTGTCTAGTTTTTAAATCTAAGGTTTCAATTGGACATACTTCATTAGTATTAGGTACGTTTCTTAGTTGTAAACTGTTTTTATCTAACCATTTTTGATATGGTCTTTCTGATACAATTTTATTTTTTATTTCCTCGTCATCAATGATTCGTCCTTCATTCATGTCTACCAAGAACATTTTTCCTGGCTCTAAACGACCATGACTTTCAATATCAGTTGGGTCTATGTGTACTACTCCAACTTCAGATGACATTATAAGCTTACCACTTTTTGTTACGGTATAGCGAGAAGGTCTTAATCCGTTACGGTCTAATAGCGCTCCAATATAATCTCCATCAGTAAAAGGAACAGATGCAGGTCCATCCCAAGGTTCCATGATACAAGAGTTGTATTCATAAAACGCTTTACGTTCTTGGGACATTGTTGCATGCTTTTCCCATGCTTCAGGAATTGTCATCATCATTACTTCTGGTAATGAACGTCCTGTAAGAGTTAACAATTCAACAGACATATCCATTGAAGCAGAATCTGATTTGCCTGGTAATATTATTGGGAATAATTTTTCGAACTGATCCCCAAAAATATCAGATTTCATAATTTCTTCACGAACACGCATTCTAGATACGTTACCTCTTAGCGTATTAATTTCACCGTTCTGACATAAATATCTAAATGGTTGTGCTAATTCCCAAGCAGGCATAGTATTAGTAGAAAAACGTTGATGAACTAATGCCAATCTGGTTACTAAGTCTGACTGCTGTAAATCGGTATAATACGGGCCAATATCTTCTGGCATAATTATACCCTTATATATTAAGGTAGTGTTTGATAAACTAGGTAGATAAAAATAATCGGCTTGCGACATTTTTGAATTACGAATGGTATGTTCTGTAATTTTACGTGCCGCGTATAATTTTGCTCTAAATATTATCTCTTCAGCATCTCCTTGTGCTATAAAAACTTGCTCGATATTAGGTTCAGAAGCTAATGCAATTTCACCAAGTTGCGAAGAATCAACAGGAACAGTTCTCCAGCCTAGTATGGTTAACCCTTGCGCGGTAATTTCTTTTTCAAATTCTGATTTACAAAAACGGTATTGATTTTCGTTTTTTGGTAAAAAAACCATTCCCACAGCATATTTACGCTGTTCTGGAAGTTCAAAATCACATACTCTTTTGAAATAATCATGAGGGATGTCAATTAACAATCCTGCACCGTCTCCAGTTTTTCCATCCGAACTAACTCCACCTCGATGTTCTAACTTTACTAAAATTTCTAAAGCATCATGAATTATTTGGTTGTTTTTTTCCCCTTTAAGGTTACAAATAAAACCTGCTCCACAGTTCTCATGCTCAAATTCTGGTAGGTATAATCCTTGTTTTTTCAACGTCATAATTATGGTGTTTCTTCAAAAATATCACTTTATTTAAATTTTTCTCATTGATTCTATTACTATGGTTAAAAAAATGCATCCAAATTAATAAATCGTTAAAAAATATTTAATATCTCGATTTTTAAAAGGTTAAAATTATCAGAATGGTAAAAATAGGGCATTAAAAATGTTTAAGATGTCTTAAAGAGGGGGTAATGTTTAGATAAAGGTGTTTTATAACAAAAGCCCTCAAAAAAATTAAAGAGGTAACATGTTTTTTGCCGTATATAAGAAGAACCCTACCCCTTTTTATTTAGGGGTAAGGTATGTTACTTAAATGTTAACTATTTAGTTTTTTAGAATACTACGAGAAATAACTATTTTTTGAATCTCAGAAGTGCCCTCATAAATTTGGGTAATTTTAGCATCTCTCATAAGTCGTTCTACATGGTAGTCCTTTACAAAACCATTTCCGCCATGAATTTGAACCGCTTCCACAGTAGTTTCCATGGCAACTTGTGAGGCATACAATTTTGCCATTGCTCCGGAGAGGTCGTAATCTTCACCATTGTCTTTGTCTAAAGCAGCTTTATATACTAACATTCTTGCGGCTTCAATTTGAGTATGCATATCTGCTAGTTTAAATGCTATAGCTTGATGATTTGCTATTTCGGTACCAAAGGCTTTTCGTTCTTTAGAATATTTAAGTGCTAATTCGTAAGCTCCAGCGGCAATACCTAAGGCTTGAGCTGCAATACCAATTCTTCCTCCAGAAAGGGTTTTCATGGCAAATTTAAACCCAAAGCCATCCTCACCAACCCTATTTTCTTTAGGAACTTTTACATCGTTAAAAATAAGCGAATGCGTATCACTACCACGAATACCTAACTTATTTTCTTTAGGACCAATTTCAAAACCTTTCATGCCTTTTTCCACAATTAAGGCATTAATGCCTTTATGTCCTTTTTCTCTATCGGTTTGAGCTATTACCAGATAGGTATTTGCTGTACTACCATTGGTAATCCAATTTTTGGTACCATTTAAAATGTAATGGTCACCTTTGTCAATAGCTGTTGTTTTTTGAGAAGTAGCATCACTACCAGCTTCTGGCTCAGATAGGCAAAAAGCTCCAATGTTTTCTCCTGTTGTTAGTTTGGTAAGGTATTTTTCTTTTTGCTCTTCAGAAGCAAAGGTTTCTAAGCCCCAACATACCAATGAGTTGTTAACAGATACTACCACCGAAGCGGAAGCGTCTATTTTTGAAAGCTCTTCCATCACTAAAACATATGAAAGGGTATCAAAACCACTTCCGCCATATTTAGGGTCAACCATCATTCCCAGAAAACCCAATTCTCCCATCTTTTTGACTTCCTCAGTAGGAAATCGCTGCGCATCATCTCTTTCAATTACCTCAGGAAGGAGTTCCGTTTGTGCAAAATCCCTAGCTGCCTGTTGTATTAATAATTGTTCTTCTGTTAATGTAAAGTCCATATTACTGATATATGTTTAAAAAATATGTGTAAATATACCTTTATAATATCATATTCGCATAATGTAATTAGTGGATTTTTAATGAAAAGAAGATAAACGGCATGGGTTAAATCTGTACTATTTTTAACCAGTTTTAATTATAGTGAGTATGTTTATTTTTTCTAGCTTAAATTATGTAAAGGTAGGCTAAGCTTTTTCCTGGCCTGGTAATATACTTGCGTTTGATTAACAAAACGGCTGTTGGGTTTCTTACTTACTATTTTGGTTGAAGGTTATGATAAAAAACAATTGTAGTATGAGTATTTATTAATTCTCTTTTTGGTCTACTTTGGCTTTCTACTAGTCGAAAATAAGTAGGGCTTGAGACTTACTTAAAAATAGAGATAAGGGTATGTTTCTAATAGATTCTCACTTTTTTTCAGTTAATGTAATATTATGCGGCTTTTTTTGGGTAAAATTTCTTTAGCGGCAAGTTTTTTAAAAACGGATAAAACAAATTAATGTTAATACATATATTTGTTAAGGTAATATTAGCATTCAATTGATTTAAAACCGCTAGGTAATATGAGGCAGCACTAACCCCGATTTGGGGAAATATTTTACATAGATTAAATAGGGTTAGGGCAAAGTTTTATACATTAAATCAATTGTTAATAATGAAAGAGTTACTAAATAAATACCAGAATAAGAGTCCCGAAATAGTTTTTAATTGGAAAGATCCAGAAACCGAAGCGGAAGGATGGGTTGTTATTAATTCACTACGTGGAGGAGCAGCTGGTGGAGGAACCAGAATGAGAAAAGGTTTAGATTTTAACGAGGTTTTTTCTTTAGCAAAAACCATGGAAGTAAAATTTACAGTATCTGGCCCCCCTATTGGAGGAGCAAAATCGGGAATAAATTTTGATCCAAATGACCCTAGAAAACAAGGGGTTTTAGAAAGGTGGTATAAAGCAGTGTCCCCATTACTTAAAAGTTATTATGGAACTGGAGGGGATTTAAATGTAGATGAAATTCTGGAGGTTATTCCTATTTCTGAGAATGTAGGGGTTTGGCATCCACAGGAAGGGGTGTTTAATGGACACTTTAAGCCTACTGAAGCAGATAAAATAAATAGAATAGGTCAGTTACGCCTAGGAGTAATTAAACCTTTGGAGAACCCTAAGTATTCCCCAGATCTTTCTCGAAAGTATACTGTCGCAGATATGATTACAGGTTTTGGTGTTGCAGAAACGGTGCGCCATTATTACCATATTTATGGTGGAAATGTTGTGGGTAAGCGAGCCATAATTCAAGGTTTTGGTAATGTGGGTAGTTCTGCGGCTTTTTATTTGGCTCAAATGGGAGTTAAAATTGTTGGTATTATAGATAAGGTTGGAGGCGTCATTAATGAAAATGGGTTTACTTTTTCTGAAATTAAAGAATTGTTTTTAAATAAAGAAGGAAACACTTTGGTATTACCAGAGGGTGAGTTAGTTTCGTTTGAAGAAATTAATGAAAAAATCTGGGAGCTTCCATGCGAGATTTTTGCGCCTTGTGCTGCATCAAGGCTTATTAATAAGGAGCAAATTAATAAAATGATTGAAACAAATCTTGAAGTTATTTCTTGCGGAGCTAATGTTCCATTTGCAGATAAAGAAATTTTTTTTGGACCAATTATGGAGCATACTGATAGTAGGGTTAGTCTAATTCCAGACTTTATTTCTAATTGTGGAATGGCCCGTGTATTTGCTTATTTTATGGAAAAAAGAGTAGGGATGGATGATGAATTGATATTTAATGATAATTCTAATACCATTCGAGAAGCAATTTTGAATATCTTTAGCCAAAATAATTCTAAAAAACATATAAGTAAAACAGCGTTCGAGATAGCGCTAAAACAATTAATATAGTATTTAAATTACGCAGACTATGGAGACCATTATGATTATTATTTTTTTTCTAGGGTATTTGGCAATCACTCTTGAACATAATTTAAAAATTGACAAATTAATTCCGGCATTGGCCATGATGGCTATTTTATGGGCATTTATGGCGTTGGGAATTGATGGTTTTTCAACGTGGTTTGATTCTGCCAAGCACGCTTTAATGGATAATTTTGGAGTGTTAAATCATGAAGAAAAACTCCACATATTAGAAGAAACGCTTTTACATCACTTAGGTAAAACTGCTGAAATTTTAGTGTTCTTGTTGGGGGCAATGACAATAGTTGAAATTATAGATTATTTTGATGGTTTTTCTACAATTAAAGGATTTATAAAAACAAAAAGCAAAGTAAGAATACTTTGGATATTTTCTTTTATGGCCTTTATATTGTCTGCAATCATTGATAATTTAACAGCTACTATTGTGTTAATATCAATACTTCAAAAAATTGTAAGTAGTAGAAATGACCGTTTGTGGTTTGCGGGTTTAATTATTGTAGCGGCAAATGCGGGTGGCGCTTGGTCTCCAATTGGAGATGTTACTACAACAATGTTGTGGATTGGAAAAAAAGTAAGTACAGGACAGCTTATTTCGTACCTATTAATACCATCATTATTATGTATGGTAATACCTGCTTTAATAGCAACCTTTATGCCTGCGTTTAAAGGAGAAATTGAAGGAGATACGGAAGAAGATAAACCTAAAAGTAAATTTGGAGCTACAATGCTATATTTAGGATTAACAGCAATAGTTTTTGTTCCTATCTTTAAAACGGTTACACATTTACCTCCTTATGTAGGTATGATGCTTTCACTTGCAGTAGTGGCAACGTTTGCTGAAATTTATAGTAGTTCTAAGTTTAGTATTTCTAATGTTGATGGAGAAAGTGAGGGGCATGCGCATCATAGTCCTGTTCACAGTTCATTGTCTAAAATTGAACTTCCAAGTATTTTGTTCTTTTTAGGAATATTAATGGCAGTTGCTGCATTAGAATCTTTAGGCCTGTTATTTGGTTTTGCTGATACTTTAAAGGAGTCATTGCCAATGTTAGGTACAGAACAAGCTGATGCGCAAGTATCTGATTTGGTAATCATGTTACTAGGTGTTGGTTCAGCAGTTATAGATAATGTTCCTTTAGTTGCAGCAAGTTTAGGAATGTTTTCTGAGCCTTTAGATAACCCGTTGTGGCACTTTATTGCGTTTTCCGCTGGTACAGGTGGTAGTATGTTAATTATTGGGTCTGCTGCAGGTGTTGTTGCTATGGGAATGGAGAAGATTGATTTCTTCTGGTATTTTAAGAAAATTGCTTGGTTAGCGCTTATTGGATTTTTAGCTGGAGCAATTGCGTTTATTGTTATGAGAAATTACATCTTATAGTATACTTAAATTAGGAAAACGCCGTTATAAAGGCAACTTTAAGAATTCAATTTTATGTTATTATTTCAAGACCTTGCTGACGAATCGGCTTTAGGAGAAGTGGTTTCGGAAGAAAAAACACTTTCTGTAATCGATTTAATTTTCAATGGAGGAACTGGTAGTGTTATTATTATAGCGGTACTTTTTGTTTTGTTGTTTGTTGCATTATATATTTATTTTGAGCGAATTTTTGCAATAAAAGCTGCTTCCAAAATCGATAAAAACTTCATGAATCAAATTCGTGACCATGTTACTGGTGGTAAGCTAGAAGCTGCAAAGTTGCTATGCGCGCAAACAGATTCTCCTGTTGCTCGATTAACAGAAAAAGGTATTTCCAGAATAGGAAAACCTTTAGACGATATAAATACTGCGATTGAAAATGCAGGTACTCTTGAAGTTTACAAATTAGAGCGTAATGTTAGTGTTCTGGCAACAGTTGCAGGAGCTGCTCCAATGATTGGTTTTCTTGGAACAGTAATTGGTATGATTTTAGCATTTCATGAAATGGCGAGTAGTGGAGGTCAGGCTGAAATGGGGTCGTTAGCCTCAGGAATATATACAGCAATGACAACCACAGTTGCTGGTTTAATTGTTGGTATTGTAGCCTATATTGGATATAATCACCTTGTAAATAGAACAGACAAGGTTGTACATAAAATGGAAGCAAATGCTGTAGAGTTTTTAGATTTACTTAACGAACCTCTTTAATTTATATACATGAAATTAAAAGGAAGAAATAAAGTAAGTCCAGACTTTAGTATGTCGTCCATGACGGACATTGTTTTCTTGCTGTTGATATTTTTTATGCTTACAGCGAACTCTCCAAACGCATTGGATTTGTTACTGCCAAAAGCAAAGGGGAAATCAACAAATACGCAAAATGTATCCGTTAGCATTGATAAGAATCTGCAGTATTTTGTGAATAATCAGAGAATAAACGGAGAGTACATTGAAATTGAATTAAAAAAGGCACTGGAAGGACAAGAGAAACCTACAATTATTCTTAGAGCAGAAGAAAGCGTTGCAATTAAAGAAGCGGTAAACGTTATGGATATTGCGAACAGAAATAATTACAAGGTTATTTTAGCAGTGCGGCCCAATTAATGTCGTTTTTAGATACCAAACACAAGAAAAAATCATTTACAATAACAACACTATTATTAAGTGTGTTGTTACTTGTGCTCTTTTATGTAGGGTTAACCTATATGGATCCTCCAGAAGAAAATGGAATTTCGGTTAATTTTGGAACTACAAATTTTGGAAGTGGAAGAATACAACCAAAAGAAAAAATAAAATCTGAGCCTTTAGATAAACCTATTAAGCCTGTAGAGCCTCAAGAAAAGGTTGAAGAGGTAAAAGAAAAAATTCCAGAACAACCTCAAGCCAAGGACGCAGCGGCGGAAAAAGTACTTACGCAAGAATCGGAAGAGTCCATTCGTATAAAGCAGCAAAAAGAAGCCAAGAGAAAGGCCGATGAGGCAGCGCAAAAGGCTAAAGCAAAAGCGGAAAGAGAAGCGCGTGAAAAGCGAGAGGCAGAGCAACGAGCTCAACGAGAAAGAGATGCTAAGAAAAAACAGCTAGATGATTTAATGGGAGGACTTAATAAATCTGATGGTACAGCGACCGGAAGTGAAGGAGATGATAATAGGGCTGGAGATAAAGGGCAGCCAGATGGTAATCCCTATGCAACAAGTTATTACGGTAGTCCTGGTTCTGGAAGTGGAACGGGAGGTTATGGACTAAATGGCAGGTCGTTAGTAAATAAGGGGAAAGTGCCTCAAGAATGTAATCAAGAGGGGAGAGTGGTTGTAAAAATAGTTGTAGATAGAAATGGTAAAGTTATTAGTGCTGCGCCAGGCGCTAAAGGAACTACTAATAGCCACCCTTGTTTATTAGAGCCTGCAAAAAAAACTGCAATGCTACACAAGTGGAATCTAGATAGTAAAGCGCCTAGCAGACAAGTTGGTTTTGTTGTGGTTAATTTTAAATTAGGAGAGTGACCTATAAAGAGACCTTAGATTGGATGTTTGTTCAACTTCCAATGTATCAAGAAAAAGGAAAGGCTGTTTTTAACGCAAAACTGGACAACATTAAATTGTTGGCAGCCCATTTAAACAATCCAGAAGACAAGATTAAAACTATACATGTTGCCGGAACCAATGGGAAAGGTTCTAGTAGCCATATGCTTTCATCAATACTTCAAGAAGCTGGCTATAAAGTTGGGCTTTATACTTCTCCGCATTTAAAGGATTTTAGAGAACGCATTCGAATAAACGGAATTCCAATAGACCAAGGTTTTGTGGTAGATTTTATTGCAAAACATTTGACGTTTTTTAAAGAACATAAAATGTCGTTTTTTGAAATGAGCGTTGGTATGGCATTGGCATACTTTGCTAATGAGACTGTGGATATTGCTGTGATTGAGGTTGGTTTAGGTGGACGATTAGACGCTACTAATATTGTAAATCCAGAAGTTGCTTTAATTACAAATATTGGCTTTGATCACATGGATTTGTTGGGAAATTCTCTGCATGAAATAGCTGGCGAAAAAGGAGGTATAATTAAAGAAAATACCCCAGTAATAATAAGTGAATACCAAACTGAAATAGCACCGATATTTGAGAGAATTGCGGAAGATAAAAACGCCAAATTATTGTTTGCAGAAAAAATAGTTACAACTAAAGTAAAAACCGATTTATTAGGAGAATATCAGTATAAAAATATTAAAGGAGTTTTAGCAGTTTTAGAACAGCTGAGGGGATTTAATATAAATGATAAACATATTGAGAACGGCTTAGCTAGGGTTGTAAAAAACACGGGCTTATTAGGTAGATGGCAAGTATTACAAAAAAAACCAAAAGTAGTTTGTGATACCGCGCATAATGTTGAAGGGTTAACTTTAGTTCTAAACCAAATTCAAAAGCAAGGGTACAATAAATTGCATTTTGTGCTGGGTTTTGTAAAAGATAAAAATCTTGCTAAAATATTACCACTTTTTCCAAAAGATGCACACTATTATTTTTGTAAACCAAATATTCCAAGAGGATTGGAAGTTGGTGAGTTAAAAAGCAAAGCACTAGTTCAAGAATTGCAGGGAGAGGAGTATCTTTCTGTAAATCAAGCTTTAATATCAGCTAAAAAAATGGCGACAAAAAATGACTTTATTTTTGTGGGCGGAAGTAATTTTGTTGTGGCAGAAATAGTCTAATTTTTTTTTAATTTTTTCTTTGGGTAAATAAAAAACTATTCTATATTTGCACACCCTTAACAAGGGCTCTTAGCTCAGTTGGTTCAGAGCACCTGCCTTACAAGCAGGGGGTCACTGGTTCGAATCCAGTAGGGCCCACATTATTAAAAAGGCTTCCAAAAATTGGAAGCCTTTTTTTGTTTTCTTTCTATCGTTTTGAAATACAGTATTTAACCCAATAGTATAGTTTCTTTTTTGTATAAAACCTACTATTCCTATAGGTTATAAGGTGCTGTAAACTAGGTTAATAAAGGTTTAAATACATTGTTCTTTTAAAAAGAGAGTAGTATCTTTCGGCCAAGAAAGATGAATGATGATGAAACAGATCCTTACTGATTTAGAAGTTTATTTCGAAAAATATCGTGAAAATATAATTGGGCACGACCAAAAGTTTAAAAGCGGTGATGCAGAGCATCAAATGCTTTATACTGATTGGACGGCTAGTGGACGGCTGTATCAGCCAATTGAAGAAATAATGCTCAATAAAGTAGCTCCTTGGGTTGCAAATACACATACTGATACTTCGTTATCTGGTGCAACTATGACGGAAGCATATCATGTTGCTCGTGAGATTATCAAGAAACATGTAAATGCAAGTGAAGATGATGTGTTGATTTCGTGTGGAACTGGAATGACAGGGGCAATGGCAAAATTGCAGCGAATACTTGGTCTTCAAATTTCAGATAGATTAAGAGATGCAAATGCGGTTAAAGGCTTTAAACGTCCAATGGTGTTTATATCACATATGGAACATCACAGTAATCACACGTCATGGTTAGAGACTATAGCTGAAACAATAGTAATTCCCCATACAAGTGAAGGACTAATGGATTTGGAGAAGCTTCCTTTACTTCTTAGCAAGTTTCCTAATAGGGAAAAAATAGTTTCTGTTACTGCATGTTCTAATGTTACGGGTATTGAAAATCCTGTTCATAAAATCGCTGGTATTGCGCACGCAAACAATGCGGTTTGTTTTGTTGATTATGCGTGTTCTGCTCCCTATGTTAAAATAGATATGCACTCTAATGATACAGAGTATTTAGATGCTGTTACATTTTCGCCACATAAATTTTTAGGTGGCCCAGGTAGTTCAGGCATATTGGTGTTTAATAAAAAGTTGTATAATAAAAGTGTGCCAGATATTCCTGGTGGAGGAACAGTAACGTTTACTGATCCATGGGGAAATCATTTATATAAAAAAGATATTGAAGAGCGTGAAGATGGTGGTACTCCGGGGTTTCTTCAAGCCATTAGAACGGCGTTATCCATTCGTTTGAAAGAGGAAATGGGTGAAGAGCAGATTAAATTACGAGAGAAGGAAATTAATGCTCTTGTTTTTAACAGCTTAGAAAAGATAGATGAAATTACCATTTTGGAGGGTCAGCATAAAGATAGGTTGTCAATCTTTGCGTTGACGGTGGAAGGTTTGCATTATGACTTGGTAACATGTCTTTTGAATGATAAGTTTGGAATACAAGCACGAGGAGGGTGTTCCTGTGCAGGAACCTACGGTCATTATCTAATGGATATTGACGATGAAAAATCGGAGTTAATTCGAAAAGAGAGTGAAGATGATTGCTCTATGAATAGGCCAGGTTGGATAAGAATATCGTTTCATCCAACAAGTTCAAACGCAGAGGTAGAAAAAGTATGTAATGCGCTAAAAGCCATAGTTTCTAACGCTGAAGTATGGAAAAAAGAATATCGTAGAACTCCAGATGGTTACGTGGTTAAAGACAAAACTTTACAAACTCGAATTAACGTACATAAATGGTTTGAATAAACAGGGAGGAATAATTTGGTTTTATAAATAATCCAGCAGTCTTTCTAAAGCCATACCCCGAGAGCCTTTAATTAAAACGGTGCTATTTTGAGGGATTGGGTTTTTCTTTAAATGTTCTAAAGAGGAATCAAATGAATGAAACTTTTTTAGGTTTACATGAGTCTTGTCAAAGTTTTCTCCAATTAACCAAACCGAATTGAATTGTAATTCTTCAGCGAGTTCAGCAATATTTTGATGCTCAGTTTTTGCTTCTTTTCCAAGCTCAAACATATCGCCTAAAAACAATATCTTGTTTTCATCATTCATACTGCTAAAATTTTCCAAAGCTGCTCTCATACTTGTTGGATTGGCGTTATAGGCGTCTAAAATAATGTTGTGGCCATTTTTTTGAATAACCTGTGAGCGGTTGTTATCAGGGATATATGCTTCAATAGCTTTTTTAATTGAGGAAATGGGTATTGAGAAATATTTGCCAATAAGAATAGCTGCACAACAATTTGTGAAATTATATTTACCTATTAGGTTGGTTTTAATTTTGGTTTCTTCAACCTTTAGGTTTACATACGGGTTTGCTTCTAAAAAAGTGATATTGTAATAATCATGCTGCTTTTCACTAAAACCGTATTTTTGAAGATATGGGGCTAATTTTTTTTTCTGGATTGGGTCATCTGCATTCAAAAACACATGTTTTTTGTTGCTTGTTAAATATTCATAGAGTTCACTTTTTCCTTTAATTACACCTTGAATACCTCCGAAACCTTCAAGGTGAGCTTTTCCGAAGTTGGTTATATACCCAAAATCGGGTTCCGCAATACTACATAAAAATTCGATTTCCTTTTGGTGGTTGGCACCCATTTCTATCACAGCAATTTCGGTATCTTTTTTTATAGATAATAATGTAAGAGGAACACCTATGTGATTATTTAAATTACCTATAGTGGCTATAGTTTTATATTTTTTAGATAGAACGGTGTTAATTAGTTCTTTAGTAGTGGTTTTACCATTGCTTCCAGTTAAACCAATTATCCTAGCATTGCAAAAATTTCTATGATAGTTGGCTAGTTTTTGTAATGCTTCTAGCGTATTGGAAACTAGCGAAGTTGATTCGTAATTAGCATATTTTTCTTCATCAATAATAGCATGTGAAGCTCCCTTATTTATAGCTTCTTGAGCGTATTCGTTACCGTTGAAATTGTCACCTTTTAAAGCGAAAAAAAGGCAGCCTTTGGTTATTTTTCGAGTATCAGTACAAATCAAAGGATTTGATAAAAATAATTGGTGCAATTGAGCTGTAGTCATAAATCTAAGATATAAAAAAAGCCATCCTGAACGTAGTCATAGGATGGCTTTTTTATTGTTTTTAAAGGAAATTTACTTATTTAACTTTCTTTCCTCTAACTGTTTTATTCTTAGTCTTTGATTTTGAACCTACTCTAGACATTGCACATCTAAAGCCAATATAATCTGTTGCCATATATTGAGGTAGGTATCTTCGCTGAGCGGGGTCTAGCCAGTAAGCTCTATCTCTCCATGAACCACCTTTATATACTCTTACTTCGTCGTTTATTAAAGAAGTTCTATTGTTAGATTTGTCGTAGTTTCTGATTAAGTTTCCTGCAGAATCTCTTTCAACTTTATGTTTAGGAGAATCATACATTTTTCTTTGGTCATCTGCATCTTCTTCATCACTGAATCTGTCAAAAAATCTAGAAGAACCTGCGTCACCATCTCTATAGCCTCTATTATCACTTGATGAGAAATTTGTTCTTAAGTAAGTTTCTTGTTCATCAACAGGAATCATTTTAATTTCTCCTGGTAAGTTTACGGCTACTAGTTTTCCGTTTGGAAGCGTATCGAAAACAACTGAGTCTCTTAAGACTTTTACTTTTCCGTCTTCGCCAATAGCTGTTTTTAAGTAAACATTTCCTCTATAATAATTAAAATCACTTATTTCATCATCAACAATTGGTCTGTATACATCGGCAACCCATTCAGCAACGTTACCAGCCATATCGTAAAGACCTAAGTCGTTTGGTTTGTATGACATAACTTGAGCTGTAATATCAGCACCATCATCTGACCATCCTGCAATTCCGCCGTAATCACCTTTACCTTGTTTAAAGTTGGCTAACTGATCTCCACGACCAACACGTTGACCATTTCTAGTGTAATCACCTTCCCAAGGATATTTTTTTCTACCTCTATAATTGTTATACTCTCTTGATCCAACCTGAGCCTGAGCTGCATATTCCCACTCTGCTTCAGTTGGTAGTCTATACTCTGGCATAATAACACCACTACTTCTCTTTGCAAAAGTGTTAATGCTATCTTTTTTTCTTTTTCCTTGAAGAGAATCAATTTGGCCCTGATATACCTCCGATGGAGATTCAAGATATGTTTGCGTGCTAAAAGTACCCTGAACTTCTCCTGATACAGCCTGGTATTTAGCATCTTTTGCTAAATATCCTTCCCTTTCTAGCATTACTTCGTTAACTCTATCGGTTCTCCATTCAGCGTATTGAGTTGCTTGAATCCAATTTACACCTACTACTGGGTATTCTGCGTATGCAGGATGACGAAGATAGTTGTTTGTCATGGTTTCGTTAAAACCTAATCGGTTTCTCCAAACCAAGGTATCAGGTAAAGCACCTTTGTATATGTTAGCATATTTTGGATTTTCAGGAGGGTAAACACTTTTTAAGTAGTCTAAATATTCCAAATACATTAAGTTGGTAACTTCCGTTTCATCCATATAGAATGATTGTACGTGTTGAGATGTTGGAGTGTTATTCCAATCATGCATAACGTCATCTTGAACTTTACCTTTAGTAAACGTACCGCCTTCTACGAAAACTAACCCAGGGGCCGTTTCTTGTTCTTTGAATTCGGTGTTATATTGGAATCCGCCTTCTTTAGCATTAATCTTCCAACCGGTTGCTCTCGATACATCTTTGGAAGATGATGACGATTTTTTACAGCTGGTAACCGTAAAACCTCCTACAACAACAGCACAGGAAAGGGCAACTTTAATAAAATGTTTTTTCATAATTAGGACTTGGTTTCAAATTGTTAACTACTCTTATTGCATAATTAGAGCGTCACTTTCGGCATTTAAAACGGTGAATTGCACATAATATTTTATTTCTTAAAAATATTTTTCGAAAATCTGCATATTACTGCTTTAAGCATGCTCGCTTAAAATGTATAACGAGGGAAAAGCAGTTATAGTATAGCTTTTTGTAATGTTTTGTGGTTTGTTTTTAATTGTTGAAGACCTTACTTAATAGCTTAAGAAAAGAGTTTGATGTGTTGATAATTATATAATGTTTTAAAAAAATGAATAATATAGCACAAGATATCCTCAAAAAGGGCGTTTACATGTAGTACATCTATTTTTTTAGGTTATTGAACACAAAAATATTTTTTTTGATCTTTTAAAAATCAACTTTTTACCAAATGAAAAGAATTTCACTACTTGTTTTAATGGTATTTGCGATAAAATTATCTGCACAAAATGATAGAGCTATCACGACAGCTGTTCCTTTTTTAACTATAACTGCTGATGCAAGAGCTGGCGGAATGGGTGATATGGGGGTAGCAACATCGGTCGATGCCTTTTCACAACAATGGAACCCTGCAAAATTTGCATTTGCTGAACGAAAAATGGGGATTTCCGCTGGTTATACTCCATATTTAGAAAGTACAATTACAGGAATAGGGTTACTAAATGCTGGAGTTTATAATAAACTTAATGATAGAAGTGCCTTTGCTTTTGGAGTTAGATATTTTACTTTAGGAGAAATAGAATTGAGGCAAACAGCAACAGAACAGGGAGAAACCGTTAAGCCAAACGAATTTGCTATTGATGGTTCGTACTCATTAAAATTGAGTGAAACGTTTTCCATGGCGGTTGCAGGAAGGTTCATTTTGTCAGATTTAAAATTGCCAACAGATCCTAATATAGATTCTAGATCCGCTAATACATTTGCGGTTGATATTGCTGGGTATTATAGGTCTAGAGAAATAGCATATAATAAGTTTGATGGTCGTTGGAGAGCAGGGTTTAATATTTCAAACCTTGGAGGAAAATTATCTTATGATGAAGGTGGTCAGGAAAACTTTTTGCCTACTAACTTAAAGTTTGGAACAGGGTTTGATTTTATTTTGGATCAAGATAATACCATTGGTATTACAACTGAGTTTAATAAGCTTTTAGTACCAACTCCACAAGATTTTAATAATGATGGTGTTGTTAATGGAGATGATGATGCAGAATATCAACAAATAGGATTTTTAGAAGGTGTTTTTAAATCTTTTGGAGATGCACCTGACGGTTTTGGAGAGGAGCTTAAAGAGTTTACATGGGCTGTAGGCGCTGAATATGTTTACCAAGATTCGTTTATGATTCGCACGGGTTACTTTAATGAAAGCGAAGAAAAAGGGTCAAGAAAGTTTTTTACTCTTGGTGCTGGCTTTAAATTTAAAATGGCGCAGATAGACCTATCTTATTTGTTCTCAACTTCTCAAGTAAAAAATCCATTAGAAAACACATTGCGTTTTTCGCTTACATTTAATTTAGGTGAGGAGTTTTACAATGATTAATAGATAAAATGTACCCATAAAAAAGAAACCCGCTTATTGGCGGGTTTCTTTTTTATGGGTACATTGCTGTAAATACATTTATAAGTGATTAAACAACAGATTAGTTTTGAAGCATTGATATTTGAGTCCATTGATGAGCTCAACATGCAACAAAAGAATTTAATGTTAAAAGCTGTTGATGCTAGAAAAATGGCTTATGCGCCTTATTCTAATTTTCATGTTGGAGCTGCAATACTTTTAGAAAATGAAGAAGTGGTTATTGGTAACAATCAAGAAAATGCTTCGTACCCTTCTGGATTGTGCGCAGAACGTGTAGCCATTTTTCAGGCAGGAGCTAAATATCCGGGAGTTAAAATTTTGTCCGTTGCCATTTCAGCAACTTCAAACAACTATATTGTGGATAAACCAGCAGCTCCATGTGGTAACTGTAGGCAGGCTATGTCTGAGTATGAAGTAAAACAAAAAGAACCTATAGAGCTATTAATGATGGGAGAAATAGGTAAGGTTATTAAGTGCCATTCTATTTCTGCTATTTTACCGTTGGCTTTTAATAGCTCCTTTCTTGATAAATAGATGAAATACGCCTTTAAAATATGGTGTACTATTTTTTATAACGGTTTCTTCTTTTTTAGTTAATTTTTAGTAGACGTTTTACTTCAATTTTTTTTACCCATTTCATTTATATGTGTATTTTTGTGCACTTTCTATTCTGTATGGAATGGAAAAAGTGAAAAACTTAAATTTAACACCTATTTTAATGGAAAAGATTACTAAAGAAACCTATTTAAAATGGTATGAGGACATGCTGTTCTGGAGAAAGTTTGAAGATAAGCTTGCAGCAGTGTACATTCAGCAAAAAGTAAGAGGGTTTCTTCATCTATATAATGGTCAAGAGGCGGTATTGGCTGGAGCGTTACATGCAATGGATTTAACTAAAGACAGAATGATTACTGCCTATAGAAATCATGTGCAGCCTATAGGAATGGGTGTGGATCCAAAAACAGTTATGGCGGAGTTGTATGGTAAGGTTACTGGTACATCCAAAGGAATGGGCGGTTCTATGCATATTTTTTCAAAAGAGCATAGGTTTCATGGTGGTCATGGTATTGTTGGAGGACAAATTCCTTTAGGAGCGGGTATGGCCTTCGGTGATAAATATGCAGGAAGAGATAATGTTACTTTATGTTATATGGGAGATGGAGCGGTACGCCAGGGATCATTACATGAGACATTTAATTTAGCAATGTTATGGCAGTTACCAGTAGTTTTTGTTTGTGAAAATAATGGTTATGCAATGGGTACTTCAGTTTCTCGTACTGCATCACATGAAGAAATTTGGAAGTTGGGCTTAGGTTATGAAATGCCATGTGGCCCTGTAGATGGTATGAATCCAGTTACTGTTGCTCAAGAAATGAGTAAAGCTATTGAAAGAGCTAGAAGCGGAGGAGGACCTACTTTCTTAGAAATGAAAACATATAGATATAGAGGTCATTCAATGTCTGATGCGCAACACTATCGAACTAAAGAAGAGGTAGCAGAATATAGAAAGATAGATCCAATTACTCAGGTTCTTGACGTAATCAAAGAAAAAGAATACGCGACCGAAGAAGAGATTAAGACAATTGATAAAAAGGTTAAACAGTTGGTTCTAGAATGTGAAAAATTTGCTGAGGAATCAGATTATCCTCCAGTAAACCAGTTATACGATATGGTATACGAGCAAGAAGATTTTCCTTTTGTAAAACATAAATTATAAAGTAGATGGCTGAAGTAATTAGCATGCCCCGTCTTAGCGATACCATGGAAGAAGGTACCGTTGCAAAGTGGTTAAAACAAGTTGGTGATAAAATAGAAGAAGGAGATATTCTTGCGGAAATTGAGACCGACAAAGCTACCATGGAATTTGAATCTTTTTACGAAGGTACTTTGCTTCATATAGGAATTCAAGAGGGAGATGGTGCACCAGTAGATTCACTTTTAGCTATTATTGGTGAAGAAGGAGAAGATATTTCTGGTTTGTTAGCTGGAGGTGCTGTTGCTGAGGAAGCTCCAGCCGTTAAAGAAGAAAAAGCCGAGATAGCACCGGTTGCAGTTGCCGAAATCCCAGAAGGGGTTGAGGTTGTAAAAATGCCTCGTCTTAGTGATACTATGGAAGAAGGAACTGTTGCAACTTGGTTGAAGCAAGTTGGTGATACAGTTGAAGAGGGGGATATTTTAGCTGAAATTGAGACGGATAAGGCTACAATGGAATTTGAGTCTTTTTATTCTGGTACACTATTATATATTGGTATAAAAGAAGGAGAGTCTTCTCCCGTAGATGAAGTTTTAGCAATTATTGGTCCTGAAGGAACTGATGTAGATGCAGTGTTAAGTGCTAGTACAGGAGCAGTTGCTATTTCTAAAGAAGAAACAAAAACAGAAGAGGAATCTAAACCTGCTCCAGCTCAAGAAGCTTCAATAGCAAGTAACGATGGACAAAGAATATTTGTTTCTCCATTAGCTAAAAAAATCGCTGCTGAAAAAGGTATAAATCTTACTGAGGTTAAAGGATCTGGAGATAATGGACGAATTATAAAAAAGGACGTTGAAAACTTCACACCTGCTCAAAACACGATTGCAGTAGAAAAAGTAGCGGATTCATCTGCAGAAGCAGCAGTGAGTTCTCCTGCCATTGCATTACCTGTTGGAGAAGAAGGTTCAGAAGATGTTAAAAATTCTTCAATGCGTAAGGTAATTGCCAAAGTTCTTGGTCAATCTAAATTTACAGCACCGCATTTCTATTTAACTATTGAGGTTAATATGGATAATGCAAAAGCTTCAAGATCTCAAATTAATGCTATTCCAGACACAAAGGTTTCTTTTAACGATATGGTTGTTAAAGCTTGTGCTATGGCGTTAAAAAAGCATCCTCAAGTAAATACATCTTGGAATGGTGATACTACTAGATATAATCATCATATTCATATTGGCGTTGCTGTGGCAGTTTCTGATGGTTTAGTTGTTCCTGTTGTTAAATTCACGGATCAAATGAGTTTAACTCAAATTGGAGCTTCAGTTAGAGATTTAGCAGGAAAAGCTAGAAATAAAAAAATTGCCCCTGCTGAAATGGAAGGAAGTACATTTACAGTTTCTAATCTTGGTATGTTTGGAATAACAGAGTTTACTTCAATTATCAATCAGCCTAACTCTGCAATTTTATCTGTAGGTGCCATTGTTGAAAAGCCTGTAGTCCGAAATGGAGAAATTGTGGTTGGCAGTACAATGAAAGTTACTTTAGCATGTGATCATAGAACTGTTGATGGTGCTGTTGGAGCTCAATTCCTACAAACGTTAAGAGCTTATCTAGAAAATCCAGTAACAATGCTTGCTTAATGATAAAGCATTTTTAGTGTTAATATAAGATTATACATCCGCCTATTGGCGGATGTTTTTTTATCTTTAGTTTTGGTTAAATCTAAATACTTATCTTATGAAAAAAATACAACTCACTTTTTTACTATTGATTTTAATCGGTTGTGGAACTTCTAAACTAAAGGAGACCAATGCGCCGATTGGAGGCCCAGGAGGAGTAAAAGCAAGTAAAGATAAAATTGAAAATTTAGAGAAAACCTCTTCAATTTTAGAACAGAAAGATTTCACCTCTTCTTCTGAAATAGCTGCTATTATGAATGTCTTGGCATCGGACGAATTAATGGGACGTGATTCTGGTAGCGAAGGTTTGGAAGCCGCGGCAAAGCTTATAGAGTCTGTTTTTATAAAAAGCAATGTATTGCCTTATTTCTCCACTTATAGAGATACACTTTCTAATTTTAATGGGACAACCTATAATATGGTGGGTTATATTGAAGGGAGTGATAGTGTTTTAAAAAATGAGTTCGTTGTGATTGGAGCTCATTATGATCATATTGGTTTATTAACACCTAGTAATGGGGATGAAATAGCAAATGGGGCTAATGATAATGCATCTGGTACAACTACTGTTTTGGAGTTGGCTCGATACTTTGGGAAGGCAAAGTCCAATAAAAGAAGTATAATTTTTGCGTTGTTTAGTGCTGAGGAAAAGGGATTGTTAGGGTCAAAGCATTTAGCAAAAAAACTAAAGGATAAAAACCTGAATGTATATGCAATGTTGAATTATGAAATGGTTGGAGTACCTCTAGTTGATAAAGACTATCTAATGTACGTTACGGGTTATGAAAAATCCAATTTAGCGCAGGTTTGTAATTCTTATGGAGGGGAAAAATTGATAGGTTTTTTACCTAAAGCTAAATCGTTCAATTTGTTTAAACGTTCAGATAACTATCCTTTTCATGAGGAATTTGGAGTTCCTTCTCAAACTTTCTGTACATTCGATTTTACAAATTTTGATCACTATCATAAGGTGGGAGATGAAAACGAATTGATGGATTTTAGCCATATGGCTAATGTTGTAAACAAATCTATTCCCATGATTGAAGGTATCGTAAACTCACCAATAAAAGAATTAAAATACAATTAATGGCTAACATTATTATTACGGGGTCTAGCAGAGGCATTGGATTTCAAATGGCGAAACTATTTGCAAAAGAAGGACATCATGTTTTGGCACTTTCTCGCAATGAAAAACCAATAGCGGAGCTTGCGAGTGAAAACATACATACTTTTTCTTTTGATATCACTAATAGTAAGGATATTGGCAAGGTATTGGCATTTGTAGAAAGTAATTGGAAACAGGTTGATGTTTTAATTAATAATGCAGGCAAATTATTAAATAAACCGTTTTTAGAAACAAATTCAAGTGAGTTTCAAGAAGTGTACAAGGTCAATGTTTTTGGGGTAGCAGAGTTTACAAAAACAATTATACCTAAAATGCCCAAACAAGGTCATGTTGTGACTGTAAGTTCTATGGGAGGTGTACAAGGAAGTATGAAATTTCCTGGGTTATCCGCTTATAGTTCTAGTAAGGGAGCGGTAATTACTTTGACGGAGTTATGGGCAGAAGAGTTTAAAGAAACTGGACCTTCATTTAATGTTTTGGCTTTAGGTGCTGTACAAACCGAAATGCTTGAAGAGGCTTTTCCTGGATACGAGGCTCCAACTAAACCATTAGAAATGGCCGCTTACATAAAAGATTTTGCTCTTAATGGAAACAAATTGTATAATGGAAAGATGCTTCAGGTAAGTAATAGTACACCTTAGGTGTATTTATATGTGTTATTTTTGGTGTAAATGAACGATACCCTTAAAAAATACTTACCCGAAAGGGCTGTAGCGCGTTGTTTGAATTTGATTCAGGAAAACGAAGTGAACCTGAAAATTGTAAATGAAAGGAT
Organism: uncultured Maribacter sp.; assembly: GCA_947493885.1. Taxonomy (GTDB): domain Bacteria; phylum Bacteroidota; class Bacteroidia; order Flavobacteriales; family Flavobacteriaceae; genus Maribacter_B. The sequence continues at coordinate 148,905 of CANLTE010000006.1, read as the reverse complement.
AACCAGACATGGCGATTATAGAAAGTTACATAACGGAAAACATCAAATAACAGTTAATGCCTCCCTTAATAAGTATCGGTTTTTAATTACGTTAATTCATGAAATTGCGCATTTGGTAGCATTTGAAAAGTATGGAAGAGGCATAAAGCCACATGGAGTGGAATGGAAAAAAACGTTTCAATATTTAATGCTACCGTTTATTCGTCCTGAGGTTTTTCCTACCAATGTATTACCAATAATAGCCAATCATTTTAAAAACCCTAAAGCTAGTAGTAGTACCGATGCTAATCTATCAGTCGCTTTAAAAAGATACGACGCACAACAATCAGAAAAATCCTACGTTTTTGAATTACCCTTTGGAAGCGTTTTTAGAATTCACAATGGAAAATTGTATAAAAAAGGCAATAGAAGGGTAAAGCGTTTTGAGTGTATTGAGTTGACAACAGGAAGATTATTTCTTTTTCAACCTAATGCAGAAGTAGAATTAATAAAAGATTAACCATGAATAAGAATTATTATGCCGTTTTAATGGCTGGAGGAGTAGGGTCTCGTTTTTGGCCAATTAGCACATCAGAGTATCCAAAGCAATTTCATGATATGTTGGGTACAGGAACTACTTTAATCCAAAAAACATTTCAAAGACTTAATAAATTTGTTCCAACCGAGAATATTCTTATTTTAACCAATGAAAGATATAACGATTTGGTTTTGGAACAACTGCCTATGGTCTCTCAAGAACAGGTGGTTTTAGAACCAGCAATGCGTAATACAGCGCCCTGCATTTTGTATGCAGCTCTTAAAATTCAGAAAATGAATCCTGATGGAGTTATGATTGTAGCGCCAAGTGATCACTGGATAGAAGATGAAGAAGCGTTTGCAAAAGATGTTACTACGTGCTTTGCTAAATGTGAGAAGGGTGAAGTGCTCTGTACTTTAGGTATTAAACCAACATTTCCGAATACCGGTTTTGGTTATATAGAATATAATAAAGAAGATAGTAATGAGGTAAAAGAGGTAAATCAGTTCAGAGAAAAACCTAATTACGAAACAGCCAAGGATTTTTTAACACAAGGTAACTTTTTATGGAATGCAGGTATATTTATGTGGAGTGTTTCTACCATTGTCAATGCATTTAAAAAGTATCAGCCAAGTCAATATGAGTTGTTTGAAAAGGGGTTGTCCATTTATAATACCTCTGCTGAACAAGAGTTTATTAATGAAAATTATCCTAAGGCGGAAAACATCTCTATAGATTATGCAATTTTAGAACCATCGAAGACCATTTTGGTATTACCAGCTACTTTTGATTGGAATGATTTAGGTACTTGGGGCTCTTTATATGATAAGTTAGATAAGGATGCGGAAAGTAACGCTATAGTTAACAGTCAGGTGATTACACAAGATGCAAGTGGAAACATGATTCGTTCTCCAAAAGACAAGATTATTGTTGTAGACGGATTAAATGATTATATTATAGTCGATAAAGAGGAAGTTTTATTAATTTACCCTAAATCTAAAGAGCAAGATATTAAACAGGTACTGGCAAAAGTAAAAGAAACCTACGGAGAACGGTACGCTTAATATAATATATGAGTGAAAATTTAAATAACCAGAACACACCAAACAATCCAGAAGAATTAGCAGGCGATGAGATAAAAAGGGATTTTCAAGGCCTTATAGGAAGTGTAAAAACGTTTTTACGTGAATTGCTAGACATTCGTAAAAACACGGATCAAGAAGCTACTAAAGAAGCCATTGTAGCTGACATTGCCTTTAAGGGGCATACATCTTGGATTTTAATTTGTTCCATTTTTATAGCATCCATTGGATTAAATGCCAATTCTACAGCAGTGGTTATTGGTGCCATGTTAATTTCACCTCTAATGGGGCCTATTTTGGGTATTGGAATGTCACTCGCGATTAATGATATAGATACGCTAAGGCGTTCGCTGAAGAACTTCACTGTAATGGTGGTTTTGAGTGTTTTAACAGCGTATTTGTTTTTTGCTTTGTTTCCATTAAGAGATGAATCTTCCGAGCTTTTGGCAAGAACGGCACCTGATATTAGGGATGTATTAATTGCATTTTTTGGTGGTTTAGCGTTGGTGATAGCTCGTGCAAAAAAAGGAACAATAGCTTCAGTTATTTTTGGCGTTGCAATTGCAACAGCCTTAATGCCACCTTTATGTACTGTTGGTTTTGGATTAGCTATTGGTAATTACGATTATGCATGGGGAGCAATGTATCTTTTTAGCATAAATACCATATTTATTGCCTTAGCGACATTTTTAGTTTTAAAACTACTGCGTTTTCCAATGGTGCGTTATGTTAATTCGCAAAGGAGAAGATTAATAGGAAGGGTTGCCTCATTATTTGCAATATTAGTTATGATTCCGGCGGGTATTACCTTTTGGGGAACTTTACAAGAATCATTGTTTAAACAACAAGCTCAAAGTTTTATCGAAGCTAAAGTTGCACCATATCAGTTCGAAGGTTCTGGTAGATTTATGGAAGACTTTACTGATATTGAATTCAATGAAGGAAAAAATCCTTTTATTGAATTAGTTTTTATGGGGAACGAAATAGTGCCTGATAATGTTATAGCAACCTGGAACAAACAAAAAAATGACGAAGGATTTAATAGATTAAAAGATGCTGAATTACGTATAATTCAAGGAGCTAAAAACGAAGAATTAGATCAGCTAAAATACGTTGATCAATTATACGAAACACAAAAAACAGAACTTCTAGATAAAGATGCCCGAATTAAATTACTTGAAGAAGAATTAAGTAAATTAGGTAGGTTATCAATTCCTTTTAAGGATATTAGTATTGAGGCTAAAACTAATTATGAAAATTTAGAGAGTATAGGATTTTCACCTACTGTTAAAACAGATTTTAAAAAGTTAGATACCATTTCCGTCTTTGAAGTGAAATGGAAACGAGATGCTAAACGCGTTAAAGTGGTTGAAGATGCTAAAAAGTTGCACCAATGGCTAAAGCTTAGATTAAAAGATAGTACAATACAGTTAAAGGAAGTTGTGCAAGACTAATTACGCTCTTCAATATACATTTGCCGAACTTTCTTAAATAAGTCGGAAGAGTATACAAAGTTGGTTACCGCCTGATTATCAGTTTTGAAAATTTCGTTTTTAGTCCCTTCCCATTCTTTTAAACCATTTTTTAAGAAGACAATTTTTTCACCTATTTCCATTACCGAGTTCATGTCATGTGTGTTTATTATTGTGGTAATGTTGTATTCCTCGGTGATTTCCTTTATTAGGTTGTCAATTAAGATTGCGGTTTTAGGATCTAGACCAGAGTTGGGTTCATCACAAAATAAGTACTTAGGTTTCATGACAATAGCTCTTGCAATGGCCACCCGTTTTTGCATTCCTCCAGATATTTCAGAGGGAAATTTATTATGAGCTTCATCAAGGTTTACCCTTTTTAAGACAAAATCTACACGATCTTTCATTTCTGATTTAGACTGTTTGGTAAACATTTCTAGCGGAAACATTACATTACCTTCAACAGTCATGGAATCAAATAGGGCGCTGCCTTGAAAAACCATACCCATTTCCTGACGTAAATCTCTTTTTTCATCGCTATTTAATGATGCATATATTTTACCATCATAACTAATGTTACCTTCGTCAGGTGTAAAAAGACCCAACAAACATTTTAAAAAAACTGTTTTGCCCGAGCCACTCTGACCGATAATTAAATTGGTTTTTCCTTTTTCAAAAAGCGTGCTAATGCCTTTTAAAACATGTGCATCATTAAAAGATTTATGTACGTTATCTACCTTAATCATTAGCCTAATAAAAGTTGAGTGAGTATATAATTTAAAATGATAATAACCACACTTGTCCATACAAAAGATGTGGTGCTGGCTTTACCAACTTCAAGAGCTCCACCTTTCATATAAAATCCGTGATAAGATGGTATAGTAGCTAATATAAAAGCAAAAACTAATGTCTTTAAAAAAGAATAAGTAACATGAAAAGGAATAAAATCTAATTGTAGACCTTCAATAAAATCAGCACTAGTGCTAAAGCCTCCAAAAACACCTGCAACCCATCCGCCACATATACCAACATACATCGCAATGGCAATAATAAATGGATATAAAAGTAATGCTACTATTTTAGGAAAAACAAGGTAATTAAGAGCGTTTACACCCATTACTTCTAAAGCATCAATTTGCTCTGTAACTCGCATTGTACCAATACTTGATGTTATGTAAGAGCCTACTTTACCTGCCATTATAATGGAGCAAAAAGTTGGAGCAAATTCTAAAATTATAGATTGTCGTGTTGCAAATCCTACTAGGTTTTTAGGAATTAATTCACTTGTTATGTTTAATGCCGTTTGTATAGCAACAACACCGCCAATAAAAAAGGAAATAAATATTAAAATACCTAATGAGCCAAAAATAAGTTCGTCTATCTCTTTAAGAATCAACGACCTCATTATGCTCCATTTGGTAGGTTTTTTAAAAACCTCTTTTATCATAATAGCATAACTGCCGATTGATGCTAAATAGTTCATGGAATAAAAATAGACTTCTTAATGTAAAAATAGCAATAATGGTTGTCTTTTAACCTTCATTTAATGTTTTAAGTCTTTATTTACATATTTTTGTTACCCTAATCCTTAGTTATGCAAAAAAATATTTTAAGACTTATTTTACTAGTGATTTTGTTCGTTTTTAGTTTTCTAAATGTATTTGGTCAACGAAAGTCAAAAAATAAGGAAAAAGAAAATATTACAGTTGCTTTAAATTCTTCTCCAAAGCTAGTTGTTGGTATTGTTGTTGATCAAATGAGATATGACTATTTAACTCGCTTTTATAATCATTATACTCAAGGAGGATTTAAACGTTTAATTAAGGAGGGATTTAATTGTAAAAACAACCATTTTAACTATGCACCTACAAGTACGGGGCCTGGTCATGCATCTATTTATGCAGGTACTACCCCCGCAACACATGGTATAATTGGAAATAACTGGTATGATAGGGAGAGTAATGTAAGTGTATATTGCGCTTCTGATAATAATTATAACTCTTTAGGAACTACTTCGGATGGAGGAAAAATGTCTCCGCATAGACTAAATGTTACTACAATAACCGACCAACTAAGAATGCATACTCAAATGAAAGGTAAAACCATTGCAATAGCATTAAAAGATAGGGGGGCGGTACTTCCTGGGGGTCATACGGCTAATGCGGCATATTGGTTTTATGGTGAGAATGAAGGAAATTGGATAAGTAGTTCTTTTTATATGAATAAACTTCCTGATTGGGTGGTAAATTTTAACGTTTCTAAGAGTGTGGAGAAATATAAAAAAACTTGGACTACTCTAAAGGATATTTCAGAATATGTTGAAAGTGGATTGGACGGAAATAATTATGAAGAACTTTTTGTAGGAGAAACGACAGCAACTTTTCCTCATGACGTACCAAGTTTATGGAACGCTAATGGCTTTTACAATATTTTAAAGGGTACCCCTTTTGGGAATGCCATAACTACAGATTTTGCCATTGAAGCAATAAAAGCAGAAAATTTAGGGAAAGATGCAATTACAGATTTTTTAGCTATTAGTTTTTCAAGTACCGACTATGTTGGGCATATGTATGGTGTGAATTCTAAAGAAATTCAAGATACCTATTTGAGATTGGATATTGATTTGGAGCGTTTGTTTAACACCTTAGATAGTCAAGTTGGTAAAGGGCAGTATACTGTTTTTTTAACTGCTGATCATGCTGCTGTTAACGTGCCAGCATATTTAGAAGATTTAAAAATTCCTGCAGGTTATGCGGATATAGATAACATAAAGGCTGATTTTAATGAATTTTTGAAATATAATTACGGAACTACTGACATTGTGAAGAATTTTTCTAACATGCAATTATTCTTGGACCATAAAATCATTAATAACCTAGATTTAGATATTGATGATGTTCAAGAGGAAATTGCAAGAGAAATGCTAAAATATGATGTTTTTGATAGAGCCTATACCGGGTATCAAATGTGGGAGAATCAGTATAATTTTGGAATACCCTATATTTTGCAAAATGGCTTTCATCAAAAACGTTCTGGGGATGTGTTGATGGTTTTAAAACCAGGTTTTATAGATTATCATAAAACAGGTTCAACACACGGTTCGCCTCAAATTTATGATACGCATGTACCATTACTTTTTTATGGAGCGGGAATAAAAAAAGGGAATACTTTAAAAAGAACGGAAATTTCCGATATTGCACCTACCATTGCTTCAATGCTAGGAATTGCTTTTCCGAATGGAACAACTGGTTCACCTATTGTTGAAGTATTAAAGTAAAGTATAATTTACATGAGTGAAAACCCTATAGGTATTTTTGATTCTGGTCTTGGAGGAACATCTATTTGGAAAGAAATTCGGTCGCTTTTACCCTATGAGGATACCGTGTATTTGGCGGATAGTAAAAATGCCCCTTATGGCGAAAAATCTAAAAAAGATATATTAGCTTTAAGTGTAAAGAATACTGAATTCTTATTAAGTAAAGGGTGTAAAATAATTGTAGTAGCCTGTAATACAGCTACAACAAATGCCATTGATTATTTAAGGAAAACGTATCCAGTTTCTTTCATTGGAATAGAGCCAGCTATAAAACCAGCGGCTTTACAAACTAAGTCTAAAACGGTTGGGGTGTTGGCAACAAAAGGAACGCTTTCTAGTAGTTTGTTTGCAAGTACTTCTGAGAATCATGCAAATGGAATTGAAGTTATAGAAAGAGAAGGTAAAGGGCTAGTACGATTAATTGAGGAAGGTAAAATCAAGAGTATAGAAACTAAAGAGCTTCTACAAAAATACCTTGGTCCCATGTTAGAAAAAGATATAGACTGTTTGGTATTGGGGTGTACGCATTATCCCTACCTTATACCAGTGTTAAAAGAATTGCTTCCTAAGGAAGTGAAAATTATAGATTCAGGCCTGGCGGTAGCTAGGCAAACAAAAGCCATTTTAACAAAAGAAAAACTATTAAGGGAGGTAAATACAGTTGGAAAACATCAGTTTTATAGTAATATAGATACTTTGGTTTTAGAACAGTTTTTAGATAGTAAAAACAGCAATACTATTTTTGTTAGACAGCTAGATTTTTAATTAACGCTTAGTGTAAGTTAAATAAGAGAAATCGTATTTATGTTTTTCATCTTTAGGGTGATACTCTTCGGCTATTAATTCCCATGTATTAGGATTTATTTCCGGAAAAAAAGCGTCAGCTTTAAAAGATTCATGAACTCTTGTTAATTCAATTTTAGTGGAGAATTTTTCGCATTGCTTGTATATTTCTCCACCACCGATAATAAAAACGGTTTCATTCTCTGCTTGTTCCAAGGCCTCTTCAACGGAATGTACAATTATGCAATTATCAAAAGTAGTGTTATAACCTTTATCTCTAGTAATTATAATGTGCGTTCTATTTGGTAATGGTTTTGGGAAACTTTCAAAAGTTTTTCTTCCCATAATTATCTTATGACCAGTAGTAATTTTTTTAAAACGCTTAAAATCATCTGGTAAGTGCCAAAGCAATTCATTGTCCTTTCCTAAGGCATTGTTCTCCGCTGCTGCGGCAATCATAACTACGGAATTCACTATTCTTTTTTTTTATTAATGTTAGAAATAGGAAAATCAGTTTCAATTTCTTTTTGAATTTCTTCTATTCTCTTTTTTTGTTTTTCTACAAGTTTCTCTCGTTGTGTGCGCTCCCAATCTGTTCCCATAAATTTTTGAGTAACAAAAACATTAAATACATGAATAATAAAAAGAAAAGCCCAAAATATAATAGCCCAAAGGAACCAGTCATATGCTTCTCCATACTTAAGTATTTTATTAATAAGAATTAAAAAAACACTACCAATTAAAAAAATCACAAAATGAGTGTATAATCTTTTTTTTTGGCTTATACGTTTTTGAGCACTTTCTAGCAGTTCGTGCTGTTCTAAATCAACCGTTATTTTTTTCTGCTTCTTGGAAAACATCCCTTTGGTTATATTTACATCAAAGATAATGTAATTCAATTTCACTATTAAATCGTATGGAAAAGATAAGAAAAGAATTTCCAGTGTTGAGACAATCAATTTATGCAGATACTGCTAGTTATGGTTTGTTGTATGACGATTTAATAGAATGGCGGCAGGAGATTGATTTAGATTTTTTGCTAAAAGGGAGTAGGATGCGCCCAAATTCTTTAAAAATAGAAGAAGAAACCAGAAAAACTATTGCTAACTTTTTTACTTGTAAAACCAAAAATGTAGCACTGGTTTCTAATTTTTCTACGGGCTTAAATATTTTTTTAGATGGATTGGCAATCAACAGTAAAGTACTGCTAATAGAGGATGACTATCCTTCCCTTAATTGGCCTTTTGAGAGTAGAGGTTTTGATATATCATATATAAAGATTACCGAAAATTTAGAAGAAACCATTGAAAAAGCTATTCAAGAACAAAAGATTAATGTACTTGCTTTAAGTGTTGTGCAGTGGTTAAATGGTATAAAGATAAATTTAGATTTCTTAAAACGAATTAAAGATAATTACCCCCATGTTTTAATTATTGGAGACGGAACTCAGTTTTTAGGGACAGAAAAATTCAATTTTGAAAATTCAGCTTTTGACGTTTTAGGAACCAGTGCATATAAATGGTTACTAGCTGGCTATGGTTGTGGTTTCATGATGTTTAAAAGCTATGTGGAGAAAAGTGCAAATGTTAAATTTGTTGGATTTACTTCAGCGTTTAATGATGTGGATAACGTAGATAATATTGGATTTGCTAAAAGGTTTGAGCCTGGTCATAAATCCAGTTTGTCTTTTGGTAGTATTAAATTTTCTCTCGATTTTATGAATCAACTTGGTGTGGATACCATTGATAAACAAATTATGAAGTTATCAGCTTTTGCAAAAACGGAGTTTGAAAGGTTGGACTTGTTGGAAAATATTGTTGTGAAGAGAGCAAATCATAGTTCAATATTTAACATAAAAGGAGGTGATGATTTGTTTAAATATTTAGAAAATAATGATGTTGTTTGCTCGCAGCGAAATGGGGGAATTCGAGTAAGTTTTCATTTTTACAACACAAAAGAAGATATACAACAAATTGTTAAATTAATAGAGCGCTTTATACAGCGTTGAAATTCATTAAAACAAAATTTACGTAAGTTTTTTTTGACAACTTTAAAATATTGTTACCAAATTTTCATCAAATCAATAAAAATTTATTATCTACTGTTAATGAGGGTGTTAATGTTTTAATTTTGATGTAAATTAAAACATCTTATCATGGCTATTACAAAACAATATCTTAAAACTAAACCTATTTGCAAAGTAACTTTTACGGTTCCTGCAAAAGAGGCAAAAAAGGTTACTGTTGTTGGAGATTTCAACAACTGGGAAGGAGAAAAAAGTACTTTAAAAAAATTAAAAAATGGGACTTTTAAAGGAACATTTGATTTGCCTAAAGAAAATGCTTTTGAATTTAAATATATAATTGATGGTGATTATGTGAATGAGTCAGAAGCTGACCGTTACCAATGGAATGATTACGCTGGTTCTGAAAATGCAGTTTTAGAACTTTAACATATAAATTATAAAAGCCAGTATATGTAATACTGGCTTTTGGGTTTTTGTTATTCTGTAATTTCCACACCTTTCCAAAAAGCCACTCTGCCTTTAATTGTTCTGGCAAGTTCGCTTACATCTGGATAATACCACGCGGCATCATTATTTTTTTTGCCGTCTACATTTACATTATAATAAGAGGCTACGCCTTTCCATGGGCATGTTGTGTGGGTAGTACTTTCTTTAAAATATTCTTTCTTTATGCTTTCTGCTGGAAAATAATGATTGTTTTCAATAACCACAGTATCATCACTTTCTGCAATAACTACGTTATTCCAAATTGCTTTCATAATATTATTTTTTCTTAAAAATATAGTTTTTGTAATAATTTTTGTCATCGCCAAACTCAGCTTCAATGGATAGCCCTGCATTATTTGCTATCCAATGAACACTTTGTTCGTCGTATTTTTGAGAAATTTCTGTGTGAATGGTTTCCCAAGCCTTAAAAGTTATTTCTAGTTCTAATTCTTCAATGGTAACAACTTGTTCAATAGTTGATACTAAATAGCTTTTAGCGGTACCAGTTTGCGGGTCATAAGTTTCCCAATGTTCAAACGTATCTAAATTAAAATTGCCTTGTAAGGTATTATTAATTCTGGTTAATATATTTTTGTTAAAGGCAGCTGTAATACCTGCGGAGTCATTGTAGGCATCAAGCACGGTTTGCGGGTTTTTCTTTAAATCAAATCCAACCAAAAGCAAATCATCATCATTCATATATAGCCGAATGGACGAAAGAAAATCTATCGCATTTTTATGCTCCATATTACCGATGTTTGAGCCTAAAAAAAGAATTATTTTTTTATCTGTGCTGGCTTCAATTTTTTTTAATCCTTCAAAGTAGGTTCCTTGAATTTTTTGCACGGTTACTTTTGGCATTTCCTTTTTTAAAGACAACGCTAATTGGTCCAGAGCGTTTTGACTAATATCTATGGGTTGATAGTTGAATGGGACATTAGTCTCAGATAAATATTCTAATAAAATTTTTGTTTTTTTACCATCTCCAGCTCCTAATTCAATTAAATTGAAAGGTCTGTTTTCCTTGTAACATAAATCAGCAATTTGCTCTTTAAAGTTTGTTAAAATATTAAATTCACTATCTGTTAAATAATATTCGGGCATAGCCATAATTTCTTGAAATAGCCTATCTCCTTTGCTGTCGTAGAAATATTTTGAGGGTAAGTATTTATTATGGTTGGTGAGACCGTTGAAGATGTCTTCTTCAAAAGCGGTTTTAAAAAGTAATGCTGTTTTTTCTTGCATATGCCTTAAGTCGTAATTATTTGGCTAACCTTAATCCGGTATATTGCCATCTCATGTTGGTTTGAAAAAAGTTACGATAGGTAGGACGGGTATGTTGCTCCGGAGTTGCAATTGAACCACCTCGTAATACTTTTTGATTCACCATAAATTTACCATTATATTCTCCTAAAGCACCTTCAGCTTTAGTGTAACCAGGATAAGGAGCATAAGCGCTTTCTGTCCATTCCCAACGGTCTCCCCATGAGAATTTATTTTGAGCAATTTCCCATTCAAATTCCGTTGGTAGCCTAAGATTTTTGAATTGTGCATAGGCAAAAGCTTCAAAATAAGATAGGTGAGTAACAGGAGAATCTAAGCGCACCTCCTGTAATCCGTCTAGGGTATAGTTATACCACTTTCCATCAATATTATGCCAATATAAGGGTGATGTAATATTGTGTGTGTTTACCCAATCCCAGCCTTCGGCATGCCAAAAATTATGTGATTTATAGCCTTCAGCTTTAATAAACTCAATGAATTCTTTATTTGTGACCAATTTGTCAGCTATTTTGTAAGCAGCTTGATATACTTTATGTTTTCCTAATTCATTATCATAACAAAAGGAATTACTGTCATGGCCAATATCATATATGCCTTCTTCAATAGATATCCATTTTTGAGAAAAGTCCGGAGTAGGGTGCTCATTGATTTTAGAACTATATGAAGGTAGTAAAGGATTGTTACCTAGTATAAATTTAATGTCGGTAAGCAATAATTCTTGATGTTGCTTTTCATGATGAATTCCTATTTCAAGCAAATCTACAATTTCAGAAATGTTTGTATTGTGTATTAATTCTGATATACTTTTAGTTACATAATTTCGGTAATCATATACTTTTTGAACAGATGGTCTAGATAAGTTACCTCTGTTTGCACGGATTACTCTTTTGCCTACAGTTTCATAATAACTATTAAAAACAAAAGAAAAATTAGCATTAAACAATTTGTAGTTGCGATTGTATTTTTTTAAAATAAACTCTTCGAAAAACCATGAAGTATGCCCTAAATGCCATTTGGGAGGTGAAACGTCTGCAATGGGTTGTACTACATAATCTTCTACTTCAAGGGGGGCACAAATATCTTCGGTTTGCTTTCGCGTAGTTAAAAATAATTGCAGCAGGGAATCAATATCAGTCATGAAAACAATTTTCCCTTAAAGGTAAAAAATATGTTTACAGTAATTTTGATAAAATGTTTAGGGAGCTTTTAATTTGTGAAAAAAGAATTTTATATCGCAACTGCACCCTTAATATGCGGATGAGGATTATAGTCGGTTAACGTAAAATCTTCGAATTTAAAATCAAAAATATTTTTAACATTTGGGTTTATTACCATTTTAGGTAATTCTCTAGGCTCTCTGCTTAATTGTAGTTTAACTTGTTCCATGTGATTATTGTAAATATGGGCATCTCCAAAAGTGTGAATAAAATCACCAGGTTGATATCCGCAAACTTGTGCAACCATCATAGTGAATAGAGCGTAAGAAGCAATATTAAAGGGTACTCCTAAAAATATATCAGCACTACGTTGATACAATTGGCACGACAACTTTCCATCGGCTACATAAAACTGAAAAAAAGCATGACATGGAGGAAGTGCAGCTTTTCCATTGGCAACATTTTCCGAAAATGATTTAGAGGTATCAGGCATTACACTCGGATTCCAAGCAGATACCATCATTCTTCTACTGTTGGGATTGTTTTTTAAGGAGCTGATTACATCTTTAATTTGGTCAATTTCATCATTATTCCAATTTCTCCATTGATGACCATAAACTGGACCTAAATCACCATTTTCATCTGCCCATTCATTCCATATGCGCACTCCATTTTCTTGTAAGTAGGAAATGTTAGTATCTCCTTTCAAAAACCACAACAACTCATATATTATAGATTTTAGATGGAGTTTTTTTGTGGTAATCATAGGGAATCCTTTACTTAAATTAAACCGCATTTGGTGCCCAAAAACACTAATAGTTCCGGTACCTGTGCGGTCACCTTTTTGATTACCATTTTCTAAAACATGTTCTAACAAATCGTGATATTGTTTCATATATAGCTGACCTTTTTTGAGGGAAGGTTTTTTGAATTAATTTATGTAAAAATAAGGAAAGGACAATTTTTAATTGGGAAAATACAATTTCACTTATTAAAAATTTATTAACCCAAAATCATACCAGCAATAGTTGCAGATAATAAGGAAGCTATAGAACCTCCTAAAACAGCTTTCATGCCAAATTCAGATAAGGTTTTTCGTTGTCCAGGAGCAAGAGAACCAATACCTCCAATTTGAATACCTATTGAAGCAAAATTGGCAAAACCACAAAGCATATAGGTCGCCATGATTACGGATTTATTATAAGTAAAGTGCGTGGTGTTTGCCATGTTTTTCAGCTCCGCTAATTGAATGTATCCAATAAATTCACTTGCCGCTAGTTTAATTCCTAAAAGTTGCCCCATAAGCATGATGTCTTCTTTAGCAACGCCTATTAGCCACATTAATGGGGCGAATATAGTGCCTAAAATAGCTTCCAAGGAGAATTTTTCATAGCTGGTGTTATTTGCAACCCATTCATTTAAAAAGGTTAACTCTCCAAAATAACCAAGTATACCATTTATCATGGCAATAAATGCAACGAATACCAATAACATAGCTCCAACATTAACCGCTAGTTTAAGCCCTTCGGTGGTTCCGTTTGCAATAGCATCAAGAATATTTGCTCCAATTTTTTCAGAGGAAACTTTTACATCGGTATTTATAGTTTCTGTCTGGGGATAAAGTATTTTAGATACTACAATGGCTCCTGGCGCTGCCATGACAGAAGCTGCTAATAAATGTTTGGCAAATTGAAGTCGTAGTACTTCATCATTACCTCCTAAAAAACCAATATATGCTGCAAGAACAGCTCCGGCTACCGTCGCCATACCACCAATCATGACCAAAAGAATTTCCGATTTAGTCATTTTTTCTAGGTAAGCTTTTATAAGTAAAGGAGCTTCCGTTTGTCCTAAAAATATATTTCCGGCAACACTCAAACTTTCTGCTCCAGATATTCCTAAAGATTTTGAAAGTAGCCAAGCTAAAGCTTTTACTACTTTTTGAATAACGCCTAGGTAAAATAATAATGAGGTAAGTGCGGAGAAAAATATGATAGTGGGAAGTACTTGAAATGCAAATATAAATCCGAAAGTATCCATGTCTACAACCAAGCCTTCAAATAAAAATTGGCTTCCTGCTCGTGTGTATTCTAAAATGCTTACAAATACCTTTCCAACACTTTCAAATACTTTTTGTACAAAAGGAACTTGTAATACTCCAATGGCAATAATTAATTGTATACTTAAACCAATACCTACTGTTTTCCAGTTAATTGCTTTTTTGTTTGAACTAAATAGAAATGAAATTAAAATCAATGAAGCCATTCCTAAAATACCTCTCCACAAACTTGAAATAGAAAATCCTTGATTAGGAATTATTTTAGTAACCTCTTCACTTGGCGTGTTTAGTATTACATTAGGTCTAATGGGGTCTAGGAGAATGGTGTCTTGGGCGAAAGTTGAAAAAGCAAAAAGAAAAAAAATAAGTAATACCCAAGTGTTTTTTTTCATGGAGCAGTTTTTATGAGGCTAGTTTCTTTTGGAGATTTCGTCTCTAAGTTTGGCTGCTTTTTCATAGTTTTCACTGGCGACAGCCTTATCTAGTTCTTGATGTAGTTCTTCTAAAGTAAGCTCTTTATAAGCATCAGTAGCGCTTCCTTTAATTTCAACAGTTTCGCCTTCCTGTAAAATTTCATCTACCATTATACTGTCATCATTTTCTTCATTTTCTTTATCCTTGGATGAAAATTTGAGAAAAATACCAGCTTTATCTAAAATGGTTTTGTAAGTAAAAATTGGGGCGCTAAATCGCAACGCAAGCGCAATGGCATCACTGGTTCGAGCATCAATAATTTCTTCAATACCATCTCTTTCACAAATAATGCTTGAATAAAAAACACCGTCCACCAACTTATGAATAATTACTTGCTTAACGGTAATTTCAAAACGATCCGAGAAATTTTTAAACAAATCGTGGGTTAACGGTCTGGGAGGTTTGATTTCTTTTTCTAGTGCTATGGCAATAGATTGAGCCTCGAAAGCTCCAATTACAATGGGAAGTTTTCGATCTCCATCAACCTCATTTAAAATAAGAGCGTAAGCTCCATTTTGTGTTTGACTGTATGAAATCCCCTTTATTTTTAACCTGACTAAACTCATAATTCTTACAAAAGTACAAAGGGTTGTTTAAATATTGGGTATACCATGTATTTAAACAACCCTAAGGGGTACAAAGTAACAAAATTTAAGCGTTTTGGGCTTTAAAAACCTTTAATTTTTCGATAAGCGCCGGAACAACTTCAAAAGCATCGCCCACAATTCCGTAATCTGCAGCTTTAAAAAATGGAGCTTCTGCATCGTTGTTTATTACAACTTTTACCTTGGATGCGCTAACTCCTGCAAGATGTTGAATAGCTCCGGAAATACCAATGGCAATATATAAATTACTGGCAACAGGTTTGCCTGTTTGTCCAACATGTTCTCCATGGGGTCTCCAGCCCAAATCGGAAACAGGTTTTGAGCATGCCGTTGCTGCTCCAAGAATTTCAGCAAGTTCTTCAATCATTCCCCAGTTTTCTGGTCCTTTTAGTCCTCGTCCTCCTGAGACAACAATATCTGCATCTGCGATTGTAGCTTTACCAACAACTTTATCTACCTCCACAGATTTTGTATTTAAACTGTTGGCGTTAACAGTAACTTCAATATCTTCGGTTGAAGTACTTGTATTGTTTTCAAAAACGCCAAATGAGTTGTTAGAAACTCCTATGATTTTAATATCCGTATTAATCTGTGTATGAGCAAATCCTTTATTACTAAAAGCAGTACGTTTTATTGTAAATGGGCTAGTGTTTTCTGGTGCTGCTATAACATTTGGAACATAACCAGCTTTTAATTTTGCAGCAACTAATGGTGCTAAATATTTGGCATCGGCGCTTGAGCTAAAAATGATTGTTGTAGCGGATTCTTTTTGAGCTACTTCAGTAATTGCATCGGCATAAGCTTTAGCATTAAATACTTCTAACTCATTGTTAGTTATGTTTAAAGTTTTAGACACTCCATAATTACCTAATTCTTGATTTTCACTGGAGTTAAAAGCAATTGCTATTACCGAAGTGTTTAATTGCTTTCCAACTTCAGCGGCATAAGAAGCAACTTCAAATGCATTTTTTTTGAATTTTCCGTTTTCTGATTCGGTATATACTATAACTGACATAAATTTTTTCTGTTTTTAAATTAAATAACCTTTGCTTCGTTGTGTAATAAATTAATTAATTCATCAACATTGTTAGCATCCACAAGTTTTACCGCACTTTTTGCAGCGGGCTTTTCAAATTTAACATCTTGAGTACTTGTTTCGGTGGCTATTGGTTCTAATACATTCAATTTTTTTTGTCTTGCCATCATAATTCCTCTCATGTTTGGAATTTTAAGGTCGCTTTCAGCGACAAGACCTTTTTGACAACCAATAACTAAAGGAAGTGAAGTGGCAATTTTTTCTTTACCACCATCAATTTCTCTTAAGGCCGTAGCATTAGTTCCATTAATTTCTAAACCTATGCAGTTATTTACGAAATTCATTTCGGTTAAACTAGCAAGAATTCCAGGTACCATTCCACCATTATAATCTATAGACTCTCTTCCAGCAATTACCAAGTCGTAATCACCATTTTTTACTACTTCGGCTAGCTGTTGAGCGACAGAAAAACCGTCAGAAGGTTCTGTATTAATTCTAATGGCTTCGTCTGCACCAATTGCAAGAGCTTTGCGAATTGTTGGTTCGGTGCTGGCTGAACCAACGTTGGCAACATGAACTGTTGCTCCTTGTTTTTCTTTAAACCATATGGCTCTTGTAAGCCCAAATTCGTCATTTGGGTTGATAACAAATTGAACTCCATTGGTGTCAAACTTAGTGTCTCCTTCGGTAAAGTTAATCTTAGAAGTAGTGTCTGGCACGTTACTTATGCATACTAATATCTTCATTTGTTATATTGCTTTATAAAATATGGTTGCTAAGATAACCAATAATTTTATATTTGCTATGCATGCATAATAAAATTTATAACTTTTTTTGATTCCAACCTCACATAATTTGACATATATTTTTCATATTTTTGCGTGCCTTTTTAGGTTAACTATTAAGCTAACATATTTTACATAATATAAATGAAAACATTACAATTTAGAGAAGCAATAGCTGAAGCAATGTCTGAAGAAATGAGGAGAGATGAGTCCATCTACCTTATGGGAGAGGAAGTTGCAGAATACAACGGAGCCTATAAAGCTTCAAAAGGTATGCTTGATGAGTTTGGGTCTAAAAGAGTTATTGATACTCCGATAGCTGAGCTTGGTTTTGCAGGTATAGGTGTTGGTTCTACTATGACAGGAAATAGACCAATTATTGAGTTTATGACTTTTAATTTTTCTTTAGTAGGTATAGATCAAATTATAAATAATGCGGCTAAAATAAGACAAATGTCTGGAGGACAATTTCCTTGTCCTATAGTTTTTAGAGGGCCAACTGCTTCAGCAGGTCAGCTTGCTGCGACTCACTCTCAAGCTTTTGAAAGTTGGTTTGCAAATTGTCCAGGATTAAAAGTAGTTGTTCCTTCTAACCCAGCAGATGCTAAAGGGTTATTAAAATCAGCAATACGTGATGATGACCCCGTAATTTTTATGGAATCTGAGCAAATGTATGGTGATAAAGGAGAAGTTCCTGAAGGTGAATATACTATTCCGCTTGGGGTTGCTGATATTCGTAGAGAGGGTTCTGATGTTACCATAGTTTCGTTTGGTAAAATTATAAAAGAAGCTGATAAAGCAGCAGAAGAATTAGCAAAAGAAGGTATTAGTTGTGAGGTTATTGATTTACGCACTGTAAAGCCTTTAGATTATGACGCTGTATTGAATTCGGTAAAGAAAACAAATAGGTTAGTTATTCTTGAAGAGGCTTGGCCATTTGGTAATGTAGCTACTGAGATAACATATCACATACAATCAAATGCATTTGATTATTTAGATGCTCCAATTGTAAAAATAAATACAGCTGATACTCCAGCTCCATATTCTCCAGTTTTATTGGCAGAGTGGTTGCCAAATAAACAGGATGTTATTGATGCTGTTAAAAAAGTGTTATATAAGTAGTATAAAAAAATAGGAGAGTTACCTTTGCTTCGCTAGTCTTTTAAGGCTAGCGAATTTTTTTATTGGTACACTATTTGTAGTTAGTGCTTTTGAGAATACAGAAAATGCTTAAATGAAAATATATAATTTACTGATAATACTATTCTTTTCATTAGTAGCTCATGCGCAAACTAAAGTAAGTGGTATTATTATAGATGATTTAGGGCAACCAGTTGCTTTTGCTAATATTTTATATAAAAACTCCACAGAAGGTACTATTACTAATGATAATGGGCGTTTTTATTTAGAGTCAGATTCCAGTTATAAAACCCTTGTGGTATCTTTCATAGGATATGAAACCCAAGAAATATCTTTGACTTCTTCAGTAAATTATGAAATGAAGATTGTCTTAAAAGAAGCTTCGGAACAACTTAATGAAGTTGTTTTAATTTCTGGGAAACAATCAAAAAAAAATAATCCTGCCATAGATATTTTAAGAAAAATATGGGCTAAAAAAAGAGAAAACGGACTAAGGAAATTTAACCAGTACGCTTTTGATAAGTATGAAAAAATAGAATTTGATTTAAATACTATTGATAGTGCCTTAATGAAGCGCAAAATTTTTAAAGGTTTAGAGTTTGTGTTTCAAGATTTAGATACATCAAGAATTACTGGAAAAACTTACCTTCCTATATTTTTGAATGAAACCTTTTCCAAAGTACACGGTGATAATATTCTTAATGAGGAAAAAGAGGAAATATTAGGGAATAAAAATTCTGGTTTTGACAATAATCAAGCCATAACTGCATATGTAAAAGACTTATATCAGGACTATGATATATATAATAATTACCTTAAGTTTTTTGATAAAAGTTTTACTAGCCCCTTGTCTCGAACAGGTATTGATACTTATAATTATGCTTTAAGAGATAGTGCGTTTATTGAGGATAAATGGTGTTATAATATTGTATACTATCCCAGGCGTAAAAATGAGCTGACTTTTAAAGGAGATTTTTGGGTAAATGATTCCACCTATGCCATTAAAAATATAAATATGGAGGTTACTAAAAGTGCCAACATAAATTGGGTGAAAGAAATATATATAGAGCAGGATTATGATGTGGTTAACGATTCTGTTTTTTTATTGAAGAGAGATTACATGTTAAGTGATTTTAGCTTTCGTAAAAAAGAAAAGTCTAAAGGCATTTATGGTAAAAGAACAACCGTTTACGGTAACTACAAATTTGATGAGGTACGGGAAAAGGATTTTTATAAAAAAGACCCTAATCCGTTTGATGTTGATGTGGTGGTTAGAGATGATGAATTTTGGAAAAAAAATAGACTAGAAAAGCTAAATAAAGATGAAAAAGGTATATACAAACTGTTAGATACCCTAAAAACAGTTCCAAAGTTTAAATCGTATTATAATATAGTAAGCATTCTTGGTTCTGGTTATGTTGAAATGGATAAATGGAATTTGGATTTAGGTTCTGTGTATGACGTATTTGGTTTTAATCAAGCTGAAGGACCTAGAGTTAGATTAGGGGCAAGAACATATTTCGGGCAAAATGATACCTGGCGTTTAGAAGGGTATACAGCATACGGTTTTACCGATCGTAAATTTAAACACGGATTGTCGGGTAAAGTTCTATTAGATAAAAAAAGCAGGTTAATACTTTCTGGAGGAAACCGAAGAGATATAGAACAACTAGGTGTAAGTCTTACCTCGACAAACGATGTGCTTGGTAGAAGCATAGCGTCATCTTCATTAGTTACAGTTGGAGCAAATAATAGGCTTACAAATATTAATCTAAGTGCCTTGAATTTAGAGGTGGAGCCATGGAATAATTTACGTGTTTCTGTTGGAGGAACGTATAGAACCTTAAGTTCAGCTTTGCCTGATGACTTTAGTTTGGAGTACATAAACCCCGATGAGCCAACAGGTATTTCTGATGGAATAAATCAATTTGATGTAAAAGCTATTTTAATTTATACTCCAGGAAAAAAAACTATAGGTTACGGTGTAGAGCGGCTTAATGTTAATGATAACTACAGCACATTGTTGCTCAGTTATACTAAAGGTATTAAAGGTGCTTTTGATAGCGATTTTAATTATAGTAAACTTCAATTTTCATATTCACAACCATGGCAAATAGGTGGTTTTGGAAGGTTGTTTAGTACCGTGGAATTGGGGAAAACGTTTGGAGAAGTTCCTCTAGGACTATTAAATGTAGTGCCAGGTAACCAAACGGTGTTTACTAATTATGGAACTTTTGCAAACCTTGATTTTTACGAGTTTGTGACCGATACTTATGCTTCATTGCATCTAGAACATAATTTTAATGGAAGACTGTTTTCTCGAATACCTTTATTGAGAAAATTAAATTTGAGAGAAATTATTGGATTTAGAGGTGTTTGGGGAGAGTTGTCAGATGAGAATAAAGCACTGAGTGCTCCAGCAGCTATGACAACTCCGCTACAAGCGCCATCTGATAAGGTGTACTATGAGTATAATGTTGGTATTGGAAATATTTTTAAGATTTTTAGAATAGATTTTAATTTCAGAGGAAATTATCTGGATGCGCCAGATGCTAGGGCATTTGGAGTAACAGGTACTTTTGGATTTAATTTTTAATAATAAAATAATATAGAAAAATTTAAAAACGATAGTAGAATATTTATTCTTGTTAATCGTTGAATATAGAATAGAAATTAGTAAGAATTATTAAAAAAATGAGTGAACAAGAAGCTATAACTTTCGATGTCTTAATTGAAATACCTAAGGGGAGTAGAAATAAATACGAATACGATTTTACATTAAACAAAATACGTTTTGATAGAATGTTGTTTTCATCAATGATGTATCCAGGAGATTATGGTTTTGTGCCAGAAACTCTGGCATTGGATAGTGACCCTTTAGATGTTTTGGTTCTTGGGCATCAGCCAACCTATCCCATGGTGGTAATGGAAGTAAGGCCAATAGGTGTTTTTCACATGACCGATGAGAAAGGACCAGATGAAAAAATTATTTGTGTTCCTGTTTCTGACCCTATTTGGAGTAATAATAAGGATATTAGTGATTTAAATCCGCACAGATTAAAGGAAATTGAACATTTTTTTCAGGTATATAAAGATTTAGAGAAGAAAAAAGTTGATGTTGGTGGATGGGGAAATGCTGATGAGGCAATTAAGATATACAAAGAGTGCGTACAGCGTTACGATGAAAGTGAGCATAAAAAGAAACGCACATTTACGATTTAGTTTGTAAAACATTACAATATTTATGAAAGCCAGCTTATTATAAAGCTGGCTTTTTTTATTGTTATCGATTTCATACATTTACTAGCATATAATTAACAAAATATTAATTAAGTATGGAAATAATTGTAAACTATTTATGGGGCTTTGGAATCTTGGCCTTAATCTTTGTATTTGTAAAAAACCAATGGGTGTCTAAACAAGACGAAGGTGGAGAAAAAATGGCTAGAATTGCTAAAAATATTTCTGATGGAGCTATGGCTTTTCTCAAAGCAGAATACAAAGTTTTGGCTGTTTTTGTAGTAGCCGTAGCAGTGCTATTGTATTTTAAAGGAAATTCAGAAGAAGGGTCAAATGGAATGGTGGCCGTGTCATTTATAGTTGGTGCAATTTGTTCTGCTTTAGCAGGATTTATAGGAATGAAGGTTGCCACAAAGGCAAATGTGAGAACTACTCAAGCGGCAAGAACATCTTTGGGGAAAGCATTAGAGGTTGCCTTTGCTGGTGGAGCCGTTATGGGATTAGGAGTTGTTGGTTTAGGAGTTTTAGGTCTGAGTGGATTATTTATGATTTATAGTGGACAAGGCTGGGGAATTGGTGAAGTATTAAATGTGCTTTCAGGTTTTTCATTAGGAGCTTCATCTATTGCCTTATTTGCCCGTGTGGGTGGAGGTATATACACAAAAGCAGCAGATGTGGGTGCAGATTTAGTGGGAAAAGTTGAGGCTGGTATTCCAGAAGATCATCCGTTAAATCCAGCGACTATTGCTGATAATGTTGGTGATAATGTTGGTGATGTTGCAGGAATGGGAGCAGATTTATTTGAATCCTATGTAGGGTCAATTATTGGTACAATGGTTCTAGGGGCCATTTACACTGGTTTGCCAGAATTTGCAGAATCGTTTAACGGATTAGGCGCTGTTTATCTTCCTTTAGTTCTTGCTTCTGTAGGTATCGTTATGTCCATATTAGGGACATTTTTTGTTAGAGTAAAGGATGGAGGGAATCCACAAACTGCATTAAATATAGGAGAATTTGGTTCTGCAGGTTTAATGTTAGTAGCTTCTTTTTTTATAATTCAGGAAATGCTGCCAGAATCATGGGTTGATGGAGGCATAACATATACATCTATGGGTGTGTTTTGGGCTACAATTGCTGGTTTAGTTGCTGGTTTGGCTGTTGGAAAGGTAACAGAGTATTATACAGGAACAGGGAAAAAACCAGTATTGGATATTGTTAAGCAGTCAGAAACAGGTGCTGCAACAAATATTATAGCTGGTTTAGGTGTTGGTATGATGTCTACTGCTATACCAATTCTTTTAATTGCAGCCGCAATAATTATTTCACATAGTCAGGCTGGTTTATACGGTATTGCAATTGCAGCAGTAGGGATGTTAGCAAATACTGGAATTCAGTTAGCTGTAGACGCTTATGGTCCTATTTGTGATAATGCTGGAGGTATAGCGGAAATGGCAGAGCTGCCAAGTGAGGTTCGCGAGCGTACAGATAAATTAGATGCGGTTGGAAATACGACAGCAGCAATTGGTAAAGGTTTTGCTATTGCGTCTGCTGCACTTACAGCATTGGCACTATTTGCTGCGTTTATGAAAACGGCAAATGTAACTTCAATTGATGTTTCAAGACCAGATATTATGGCAGGTTTATTGGTAGGAGGTATGTTGCCATTTGTGTTCTCCGCACTATCAATGAATGCTGTAGGTAGGGCTGCTATGGCAATGATTGAAGAAGTTCGTCGCCAGTTTAGAGATATTCCTGCTTTAAAAGCTGCATTGGAGGTAATGCGTAAATATGATTCAGATATTTCAAAAGCATCCGAGGAGGATAGAAAAATATTTGATGCAGCGGATGGTGTTGCTGAATATGGAAAATGTATTGATATTTCAACAAAAGCATCTATACGTGAAATGGTATTGCCAGGATTGTTAGCTATAGCCGTACCAGTAATTGTTGGTTTTGGAGGAAAGCTAGTGGGTATTGGTGGTGCTGAAATGTTAGGAGGTTTACTTGCCGGAGTTACTACTTGTGGTGTTTTAATGGCAATCTTTCAATCTAATGCTGGTGGAGCATGGGATAATGCGAAGAAGACGATAGAAGAGGACGGTCGTAAGGGTACAGATGTGCATAAAGCTGCTGTGGTAGGTGATACAGTTGGTGACCCTTTTAAGGATACTTCTGGACCTTCTCTAAATATTCTTTTAAAATTAATGTCAGTTGTGGCATTAGTAATAGCGCCTAGTATTGCTATACCTGAAGAAGGAATGGCTACTAATCTAGATAATGAGGTTAAAACCATTGAAGCGCCTGTTACAGATGAAGACAATATTACGGATGATACTGTTGTGTATACTGATGTTGTGGTTAAATAGTACTCAATTTTATATATAGAAAAAGCCACGCATTAGCGTGGCTTTTTTGTTTACAGATTTATAGATAATGGTTGTGGTTATCGTAATCTAAATGTAATGGGAATGCTAAAAGGAACTCTGACAGCTTTACCTCTTTGTTTTCCAGGAATCATTTTGGGTAATTTGCTAATAATTCTGGCCGCTTCTTTTTCTAAATTGCCATTCGGGCCACGCATTCTTACTTGGCCAATACTACCGTCTTTTTGAATAACGAACATGGTATTGACCCTGCCTTGAATACCCATTTCTTGTTCCAATTCTGGATATTTAAACACCTTGCTAATATGCTTAATCATCATTTTTTGAAAACAAGCGTGTTTATCACTTTCATTTTCGCAACCAGGAAAAATTGGTGCATCTTCAACAGCTCTAAAAGGAATAGGTTCATCGGAGATGGGCTCCTCTTCGTATACAACATCTTTAACTTCAATTATTTCATCCTGATTAGTATCTGAGTCAGCAACAATGGTTTCTACAATATCAGCATCGTCTTCTTCAATAACAATTTTTTCAGGAATCACAACTGGAGGCGGAGGTGGTGGTGTAGTTTTCAATGTAAATATAGGCGCGTCTTCAATAATTTCGTCTGTTACGTTCATCGCAATAGGGTCATAGCCATGTGAATTAATTGGGGTTTTCCATTCTAAGGCTATATACGTTACGGTAAGTACAAGGAGCATTCCTAGAGCAAAATAGATGCCTTTGTTTTGATTTAAATCTTTACGAGGATTTTTTTTTGGTTCCATTTTTTTTATAATTAAGGTTAAAAATCTATTTAAACTTAATCTAAGAAAACGGTCTATGAAATGTAAAATGAGGGAAACGGTAGTTTGGTTGAGTAAAGAGGTTTTAGCTTAGTGCGTTTACTATAAATTAGTCAAAGAAGTACCCTCTTTAACTTCATAAGGTGTCTTGTTTTTTTCAAAAACTCTGGCTGTTAAGTCTTTCCCTTTTAAAATACAATTGTTATTCTGTAAACGAATCCAGCTACCTTCTCTAAGGCCTACCACAGGGGTGCTGTTGAATTTGTGAAATTCTTTTATTCTAGTTTCTCGAGTTTCTCCCTTATGTTTTGAATTTGGGTCTGAATCTAAATAATGTGGATTAATATTAAAGGGTAAAATATTTAAAGTTGTAAAACTTGGAGGATAAACTATAGGCATATCATTAGTAGTTTGCATACTTGGGCCTAAAATGTTGCTGCCAGCACTAGTTCCTAAATAAGGTGTTCCAGATAAAATGGTTTGTTTGAGATGAGTTATAAGGTTTAATTCATAGAGTCTAGAAACCAAAACAAAAGTATTGCCACCACCTGTAAAAATACCTTTGGCATTGTTAATAGCATCAATAGGTTTTTTAAAATGATGAAGTCCAACTATTTTTTTATCAATTTTGGTGAAAGCTGTTTTTGCGATACTTTCATATTCATCATGAGTTATACCGCTAGGTCTTGCGTAAGGTATAAAAAGAACCTCGTCCGTATTTTTGTAAAGCTCCTTTAGTTCATCAAAAAGATACTCTAAATATGTGCTATTATAAATTGTAGAGGTACTAGCAATAACACAGTTTGTCATTAGAATAAACCATTTATTTCTGCATCAATCTTATTAATAACACTGCCTAAATCTTCTGGGTCGTCTACAAAATCCAACTCATCAACATCAATAACTAAAAGTTTCCCTTTATCATAGCCAT
Organism: uncultured Maribacter sp.; assembly: GCA_947493885.1. Classification (GTDB taxonomy): domain Bacteria; phylum Bacteroidota; class Bacteroidia; order Flavobacteriales; family Flavobacteriaceae; genus Maribacter_B. The sequence continues at coordinate 123,343 of CANLTE010000006.1, read as the reverse complement.
GAATCCAAGCTTCGTATCGCTCGTTAAGCCTGCTTAAATATTCAATAGAAATTGTATTTTCATATTCTCTTCCCCTTTTATGAATTTGTTTTACCAGATTAGGAATAGAACTTCGCAGATATATTAATAGGTCTGGTGGTTGAACCAGTGATTCCATTAATTCAAACAAACTAGAGTAATTATTAAAATCGCGATTTGTCATTAAACCCATAGCATGTAAATTGGGTGCAAAAATGTGCGCGTCTTCGTAAATAGTTCTATCTTGAATCGTGTCTTTGCCACTTTCTCTAATTTGCAGTATTTGTCTAAATCTACTGTTTAAAAAGTAAATTTGCAGATTAAAACTCCATCGCTCCATTTGGTTGTAAAAATCATCTAGGTATGGATTATCCACAACATCTTCAAAATTTGCCTCCCATCTAAAATGTTTAGATAATAGTTTGGTTAAAGTTGTTTTTCCAGCTCCAATGTTCCCTGCGACAGCAATATGCATAAAAAAAAGTTTATAGTTAAAATGGTATAATTAAATAATGCCTCACAATATACAAGTTATCACAGTGATGGTGAAATCTTTATTGTGATATCCGATGAAAAAATAGACACTTTCGACGTAATAAAAAATTTATATATGTTATATAATGTTTTCTTTAAATGATTAGTAAATAATTACAATTTACTTACTTTTGCATTCACAATAATGAGGAAAGATTTGACTGCTTGCAACCTCCAAAAATGCTAAAACAGATGTTACACGCTGAATATAAAGGGTGTTGACATCGATTAGTTTCAGGTTTCTTCAGACAGTTTTCTTCTTAAAATTTTATTATGTCGTATTTGTTTACATCGGAGTCCGTTAGTGAGGGACACCCAGATAAAGTTGCAGACCAAATTAGTGATGCGCTTTTGGATAGTTTTTTGGCCTTTGACCCAGAGAGTAAGGTGGCCTGTGAAACTTTGGTGACCACAGGGCAAGTTGTTTTGGCAGGAGAAGTAAAAAGTAATACCTATCTAGACGTACAAAATATAGCAAGAAATGTTATCAATAAAATTGGATATACCAAGGGAGAATACCAATTTAGTGGGGATTCTTGTGGGGTGATATCTCTTATTCACGAGCAGTCTCAAGATATTAGCCAAGGAGTTGATAGAGGAGAAAAAGAAGCTCAGGGAGCTGGTGATCAAGGGATGATGTTTGGTTATGCCACCAAGGAAACAGAGAATTATATGCCTTTGGCACTTGATATTTCTCATAAAATTCTTAAAGTTTTAGCCGAATTAAGAAGAGAGAATACAGAAATTAATTATTTGCGACCGGATGCAAAATCTCAGGTTACCATAGAGTATTCTGATGATAATGTACCGCAGCGTATAGATACTATTGTGATTTCAACGCAGCATGATGCTTTTGATGTTGACGATGAAGTAATGTTGTCTAAAATTAAAGAGGACATTGTTGCTATTTTAATACCTAGAGTTAAATCTCAGTTACCAGAGCATATCCAAGCTTTGTTTGATGACCAAATTAAATATCATATAAATCCAACTGGTAAGTTTGTAATTGGAGGTCCGCATGGAGACACTGGATTAACAGGGCGTAAAATTATTGTTGATACCTATGGGGGCAAGGGAGCTCATGGAGGAGGAGCATTTAGTGGTAAAGATCCTAGTAAAGTTGACCGTAGTGCTGCATATGCTTCAAGGCATATTGCTAAAAATTTAGTTGCTGCTGGAATTTCGGATGAAATATTAGTTCAAGTGAGTTACGCAATTGGTGTTGTAGAACCAACATCAATTTTTGTGGATACCTATGGCACATCTAATGTTGAGTTGTCAGATGGGCAAATAGCGGAAAAAGTAGCAGCCTTGTTTGACATGCGTCCGTTTGCAATAGAAGAACGTTTAAAACTACGTAATCCAATCTATCTGGAGACAGCAGCATATGGGCATATGGGTAAAACCCCGCAAACAATTACAAAGGTGTTTGAATCTCCATACAATGGTAGAGTAGAAACTGAGGTAGAATTATTTACTTGGGAAAAATTAGATATGGTTGAAGCTGTAAAAAAAGCTTTTAACTTATAGAAATACCGTTCTAAATTTGATTAAGTAGTTTTTGTAGAATTTGTTTTTACGTTTTAACTACAGTTAAATAAGTTGATTTATTTGTTATTTTCTTAAAAAAAATAGGATAAATTAAAATTCTGGCTATATATTTGCATTTCAAAAGTTCAAACACGTATTGAATAGTTATCAAGAAAGGTGGAGGGATTAGACCCTGTGAAACCTTAGCAACCCTTTGTCTTTCAAAGAAGGTGCTAAATTCTACCGAAAAATAAATTTAATTTTTTTAGGCAGATAACAAAACAAATTACCCAATAAGGTAATCGTTTTCTAATTTCTTTTTAACTCTTTGATTTTACCTAATTGCAATGTCCGCAATTTAGGGTTTGGGTTTTTTAATAAAGTTTTAATAATTAAAAAGTCAAAAATCATGAGTAGTCAAAAAATTTCAACAAATGCGTTACATGCAGGGCATGATACTACGCAAACTTCTGGCACTAGAGCTGTTCCAATTTATCAGACATCATCATATGTTTTTAATGATACAGATCATGCTGCAAATTTATTCGCCTTAAAAGAACTGGGTTTTATTTATACACGATTAAATAACCCTACCAATGAAATATTACAAAATAGACTGGCAGCAGTTGAAGGTGGAGTTGGGGCAGTTGTATTTGCTTCAGGTACTTCTGCAATTTCAACGGGATTGTTGACCTTGTTAAAAGCGGGTGACCATATTGTGGCTTCTGGTAGTTTATACGGTGGTACTTTTAACTTATTAAATGTAACCTTACCTAGACTAGGTATCACAACCACTTTTGTTGATGCATCAAATCCTGAAAATTTTAAAAATGCTGTTCAAGATAATACAAGAGCGTTTTTCGTAGAATCTTTAGGAAACCCTAAGCTAGATGTTTTAGATTTAAAAGCAATATCTAAAGAGGCAAAGACGGCTCAAGTTCCTTTTATTGTTGATAACACGGTAGCAACACCAGCATTGTTAAATCCAATTGATCATGGAGCTAACTTGGTTATTCATTCTTTAACAAAATACATTGGTGGACAGGGAACTTCTTTGGGTGGTGCAATTATTGATGCTGGTACTTTTGATTGGACAAATGGTAAGTTTCCTGAATTTACGGAGCCTTCAGCTGGGTATCATGGTTTAGTATATAGTGAGGCTCTTGGTGCTGCTGCTTTTACCTTTAAGTTAATTTTGGAAGGATTAAGAGATTTTGGTGGAGCTTTAAGTCCGTATAATGCTTTTCAGATAATTCAAGGATTAGAAACGTTGTCTGTGAGAGTAAAGCAACATAGTGAAAATGCTTTGGAACTAGCTACATGGTTAGAAAGTAGAGAAGAAGTTGCTTGGGTAAATTATCCAGGGTTAAAAAGTAATAAATACTATGATTTAGCTAAAGAATATTTACCTAAGGGCCAAAGTGGTTTGGTTACCTTTGGAGTAAAAGGTGGTTTTGAAGCGGCTAAAAAAGTTACTGATGCTACTCAAATATTTTCTTTACTAGCCAATATTGGAGACACTAAGTCATTAATAATACACCCAGCAAGTACTACACACCAACAATTAACAGTAGAGCAGCAAGAAGGAGCAGGTGTTGGTCAGGATTTAATTCGTTTATCCGTTGGTTTGGAAGATATTGAAGATTTAAAGGCAGATTTAACACAGGCCTTTGAACAAATTAGCTAGAAATTATTTTATACTAAAAAGAATATAATGTTACATCACCTGACTATTGAAAATTATACTACTTATAGTGGTATTTCGCAAGACATATCATTGTCGTATCAATTGTTTGGAAAACCCTTGCATGAGGCGCCAATAGTGGTAATTAATCATGCATTAACTGGTAATTCTAATGTAACTGGTAAAGACGGATGGTGGTCTGCACTTGTTGGTGAAGGAAAATGTATTGATACAAATCGTTATACTATACTGGCATTTAATGTGCCAGGCAACGGACATGATGGTTTTGTTATTGAAAACTATAAAGATTTTATAGCAGGTGATGTTGCTAGAATATTTTTACAAGGACTTCAGGAGTTAAAGATTGATAAAATATTTGCGCTTCTTGGAGGTTCTATGGGGGGTGGTATCGCATGGGAGATGGCGGCACTAAACCCTAATTTAACGCAACATTTAATTCCAGTTGCATCTGACTGGAAATCAACGGACTGGTTGATAGCTAATTGTCAAATTCAAGAGCAGTTTTTAGTAAATTCTAAACAACCAGTGCATGATGCTCGTATGCATGCAATGTTATGTTATAGAACGCCAGAATCCTTTAATGAACGTTTTAAACGAAGTACCAATGAGGAGCTTCAGGTTTTTAATGTGGAGAGTTGGTTGACACATCATGGGGAAAAGTTAAAAGAACGTTTTCAACTTTCCGCGTATAAGCTAATGAATCAATTACTTAAAACAATAGATATTAGCAGAGAGGGTGAGCAAGCTTTTGTTAGGTTGCAAAAGAGTGATACTAATATTCATATTATAGGAGTAGACTCCGATTTGTTTTTTACAGCAAAAGAAAACAAAGACACTTTTAAACGATTAGCTCAAGCAAACAGTAATGTAACGTATGGAGAAGTGCAATCACTTCATGGTCATGATGCTTTTTTAATTGAGTTTGATCAAATGCAAAAATTACTGAATGTTATTTTTAACAAAAATGGCAGGTCAGGTAAAATTAAAGTGTTGAAATTTGGAGGAAAGTCTCTTAGTAATGGAGAAGGGTTGGGTCATGTGCTTAACATTATATCTTCAAAGGTTGATAGTGGTGAGAATATTGCTGTAGTATTATCAGCTCGAGAAAAGGCTACAGATCAACTTGAAGCTATTTTAGAAAAGGCAGCAAATGGTGAAAACTATTCTGATGATTTTATTGCGTTTGAAGAATATCAATCTAAAAATTACAAAAATGTTAATCTTTCAGAAGAGTTTGCAGCTTTGTACCAGTTGTTTGAAGGAGTTTCTTTGTTAGGAGATTATAGTGCAAAAATAAAAGACCAGGTATTAGCTTTTGGAGAACTAATTTCTGTGAAGTTGGTAGCTAAATTGCTTATAGGAAAAGGTGTTAATGCTCAGTATATTGATTCTAGAAAACTGATTAAAACAGATAATGTTTTTGGTGAAGCTAATGTGTTAGAGGCACAATCTAAAGAGAATGTATTACGCAAGTTTTCAGAGTTAAGTGAAGATGTTGTACCTATTATAACTGGATTTATTGGTTCAACACTTGATGAAGAAACTACTACTTTGGGTAGAAATGGAAGTAATTATTCTGCTGCTCTAATAGCTAATTTTTTAGATGCCGAAGAACTTCAAAATTATACCCATGTAGATGGTATTTATACTGCTAATCCAGACCTGGTTTCTGACGCAAAAAGAATTGAGGAGTTGTCTTATGGAGAGGCTAATGAATTAGCTAATTTTGGAGCAACCATTCTTCATGCGAAAACTATAATTCCACTTATAGAAAAAAATATTCCGCTACGTATTTTAAATACATTTAATAGCGATAATAAGGGGACTTTAATTAGTGCGAAAACAAGTAAAGAGGGTATAAGGTCATTATCTGTAATAGAAGACGTTGCACTCGTAAATCTAGAAGGACGTGGTTTACTTGGAAAAGTTGGGGTGGACGCTCGAATTTTTAAAGCTTTGGGAGATAATCAAATTAATGTAAGTATAATATCTCAAGGATCTTCTGAAAGAGGAATAGGGCTTGTAGTGGCGGAAAATCAGGCAAATCAAGCGAAAAGAGCATTGCAAAACGAATTTGCTAATGATTTTGAGTCCAAAGACATTAATATGATTACCCTTACCAAGGATGTTTCGGTAATTTCAATTGTTGGTCAAGATTTAAGTACTTTTCATAAACCTTATAATTCACTGATAAAAAACCAAATAGTGCCGTTGTTATTTAATAATACGGCCTCTGGAAAAAACGTGAGTTTAGTACTTAAGAAATCTGATTTAACAAAAGCATTAAATGTAATGCATGGTCAGGTTTTCGGAAACGCAAAAAAAGTAAATGTTGCAGTTTTTGGTCATGGAAATGTTGGAGGAACATTGGTGAATCAAATTTTGGAATCTTCAAAAACTATTGAAAAACGAAAAGGCATTGCCATTAATGTATTTGCAATTGCAAATTCTAAAAAGGTATTGTTTAATACCAAAAGTATTCCAAAAAATTGGGAAACTTTAATTGATAAAAAAGGAGAGCCATACGTTGTTGAGGATATTTTTGCATTTGCTAAAAAGAATCATTTAGAAAATTTAATTGTAGTTGATAATACAGCTAGTGAGGATTTTGTTGCTCATTATTTTGACTTCGTAGAAAACGGATTTGATATTGTTTCTTCAAACAAAATAGCAAATACGCTTGGTTTTAATTATTATGAACTGTTAAGAGAGGAACTGGCGAAAAATCAAAAACAATATTTATACGAAACCAATGTTGGAGCAGGTTTACCTTTAATAGATACTATTAAGTTATTACACTTATCGGGTGAAAATATTACTCGAATAAAAGGAGTGTTTTCTGGGTCGTTGAGTTATATATTTAATACTTTTTCTGAGGTCAATGTGCCTTTTTCATCTATTTTAAAAGATGCAATGAAAAAAGGCTTTACGGAGCCAGACCCAAGAGAAGATTTATCTGGGAATGATGTTGGACGTAAATTGCTGATTTTAGCTAGAGAGCTTGATTTACGAAACGAATTTTCAGATGTAAATATTCAAAACCTAATACCTTCAATTTTGCAAGATGGTGATGTGGATAATTTTTTGAATAATCTTGAAATTTTAGATGATACTTTCAACGAAATAAAGAAAAATCAAAAGCCAAATCATGTGTTGCGCTATGTAGGTGACCTACATGGAAACCTTCAAAAGGAAAAAGGAACTTTAGATGTAAAGTTAATATCGGTACCTAAAGAAAGTGCATTAGGGCAAGTTAAGGGGTCGGATTCTATCATAGAGATTTATACGGAATCGTATGGAGAGCATCCGTTGGTGATTCAAGGTGCTGGAGCTGGTTCGGCAGTTACCGCAAGAGGAGTTTTTGGAGATATATTACGAATAGCAGAAAAAAGTTAATTCCGACTTTACTTAGTCGTTAGGTATTGTAAGGAGAAAAAATAAATAGATGAGTAAAAAGTTTGAAACAGAAGCGATAAGAACACAAGTAGAACGTTCTCAATTTTTGGAGCATTCCGCACCAATGTATCTTACTTCCAGTTTTGTATTCGAGGATGCAGAAGATATGAGGGCATCTTTTGCTGAAGAAAAAGATAGAAATATATATTCTCGATACTCTAACCCAAATACGTCAGAATTTATAGAGAAAGTATGCAAAATGGAAGGCGCAGAGGATGGCTTTGCTTTTGCATCAGGTATGGCGGCAGTTTTTTCTACTCTTGCGTCGTTATTAGATAGTGGAGACCATATACTTTCTGCTGGAAGTGTTTTTGGGTCAACGCATTCATTATTCGCGAATTTTTTTCCAAAATGGAATATATTATATGATTACTTTAATATTAACGAGTTAGATAGTATAGAGACTAGAATAAAGCCGACCACGAAAATATTATACGCAGAAACACCAACCAATCCAGGTGTAGATGTAGTAGATTTAGAAGTGTTGGGTAAAATAGCTAAAAAACACAATTTAATTTTAATAATTGATAATTGTTTTGCCTCTCCATATTTACAACAACCTATAAAATTTGGTGCAGACTTAGTAATACATTCTGGAACTAAATTAATGGATGGTCAGGGTAGAGTTCTTGCAGGAATTACTGTTGGGAGTAGAGAATTAGTAGATAAAGTGTATCGATTTTCTAGAATAACAGGTCCGGCGCTTTCTCCTTTTAACGCTTGGGTGTTGTCAAAAAGTTTAGAAACTTTGGCTTTAAGGGTAGATAAGCATTGCGAAAATGCGTTGAAACTTGCCGAATATTTAGAAAAGCACTCAAAAATTAATTGGGTAAGGTATCCATTTTTAAAATCGCATCCTAAGTATGAAGTTGCCAAAAAGCAAATGAAAGCAGGAGGTTGTGTAGTGGCTTTTGAGGTAGAAGGAGGTGTGGAAGCAGGTAAAAAGTTTTTTGATGCAATTAAAATGTTATCGTTATCTGCTAATTTGGGAGACTCTAGAAGTATCGTAACACATCCTGCGTCAACAACGCATAGTAAGCTAACTAAAGAGGAGAGATTAGCTTCTGGCATCACTGATGGTTCTATCAGGATTTCTGTTGGTTTAGAGCATATTGATGATATTATTGCTGATATAGAGCAGGCGTTGGAGTAATTAGTGCTGAGGGCTAAATTTCATTTATTTTAAAGAAGTTAGAATAGACTTTTTGGGACGCTAGAAATAAAGGGGAGATTGTTTTTTAATTTTCATTTTTCCTATATTCGCAATATGCTCTCTAAAAAAACTAAATACGGTTTAAAAGCTCTTTCTTATTTGGCTTCAAAGGAAGAAAATACTCCTGTACAGATTGCGGAAATAGCGGAGGAGGAAAATATCTCGCAAAAGTTTTTAGAAAGTATTTTACTTACTCTTCGTAAGTCTGGGTTTTTAAATTCAAAAAAAGGAAAAGGAGGAGGCTATTACCTAGCTAAAAAACCTGTTGATATTTTAATGGCAGATATCATGCGGGTGTTAGAAGGCCCAATTGCCATGGTGCCTTGCGTAAGCCTTAATTTTTATGAAAAGTGCGACGACTGCCCAGATGAAAATACCTGTACTGTAAACAGGTTAATGCTTCAAGTTAGAGATAGTGCATTAAAGGTGTATCGTAATAATACGCTTGAAGATATTCTTTCCAAATAGTTTAGTTTAAAGCGATTAATTTTTTACACGAACAGGCTTTATTGTATAAATTATTCGCAATTGATTCTGCTTTTTTTTAATAATCTACTAATTCGATAGGATTTATGTAATATTAATTAGCTTTTTGCGTCAATATTCAAAATAATAATTCTATTTTTGAATACTCTATTACTTTAGTAGGGTTTTAAATTATCAATTATAATGATTGCAGATCGATTGATTTTAGATAAAAATAAAGGCGATTTTAAGCAAGACAAAAAGTCTGAAAAACCTATTCGAAGTGTGGCAAAAGCACTTAGTTGGAGAGTTATTGGTACGATTGATACGTTGGTGATATCATATATACTAACAGGTGAAATGTCTATAGCTGCTTCTATAGCTTCAATTGATTTTATTACAAAAATGATTCTTTATTTCTTCCATGAGAGATTATGGAACCTTATTAAATGGGGTAAATAGAAAAAATAAAAATGGGTTTAGCACAAAAACAAATCGAAGAGTTAAATGCGCAATTTAAAAATGCACTGCCAGAGGAAATAATTTCTTGGGCATTTCAGCATGCTCAAAAAGCTATTGTTACTACTAATTTTAGACCATATGAAGTAGCAATTTTAAATGCGGTTACATCAGTAAAAAAAGATGTTCCTGTAATTTGGTGTGATACAGGGTATAACACCCCTAATACTTATAGACATGCCGAGGAGCTTATTGAGAAGTTAAATCTGAATGTAAAATTATATGTTCCAAAACAAACATCTTCTCATAGAGATGTAGTAATGGGGATTCCTGCAGTGGATGATCCAAATCATGCCATTTTTACTGAGCAAGTAAAGTTAGAGCCTTTTAAAAGAGCTATGGAGGAACATAGGCCAGATGTTTGGTTTACAAATCTTAGAAAAGGTCAAACAGCTTTGCGAGATTCATTAGATATTTTAAGTTTAGGTAAAGATGGAACATTAAAAGTAAGCCCATTTTATCACTGGAATGATGAACAATTGGACGCTTATTTAGAAGAGCGTAGTTTGCCTAATGAGCATAAATATTTTGACCCAACAAAAGTATTAGAAAATAGAGAGTGTGGATTGCACACATAAAAGAAGGAATATAATGAGTAGTAGTACAGCACATATAAATGCATTAGAAAATGAGTCTATCTATATTTTTAGAGAGGTAGCAGCTCAATTTGAAAAACCAGTATTATTGTTTTCTGGAGGAAAAGATTCAATTACACTAGTGAGGTTGGCTCAAAAGGCTTTTTGGCCCGCAAAAATTCCTTTTCCTTTAATGCATATTGATACAGGGCATAATTTTCCTGAAACTATTGAATTTAGAGATAAATTGGTTGAGGAATTAGGTCTAGAACTTATTGTTAGAAATGTACAAGATTCAATTGACCAAGGTAAAGTAAAAGAAGAAACTGGTAGATATTCTAGTAGAAATCATTTACAAACAACTACTTTACTTGATGCCATCGAAGAATTTAAGTTTGATGCTTGTATTGGAGGAGCACGTAGAGATGAAGAAAAAGCTAGAGCAAAGGAGCGTATTTTTTCTGTACGAGACGATTTTGGTCAGTGGGATGAAAAAAATCAAAGACCTGAGTTGTTTGATATGCTTAATGGTGAGATTGAATTAGGACAGAATGTTCGTGTTTTTCCAATTTCTAACTGGACAGAATTAGATGTTTGGTCTTATATTGAAAAAGAGCAAATCGAGATTCCATCAATATATTTTGCACATAAAAGAAAAGTATTCCTTAGAGACGGACTTATTTGGTCGCACTCAGAGTATGTATATCAAGAGGAAGATGAAGAGGTAATTGAGCGTATGGTTCGTTTTAGAACTGTGGGAGATATGAGTTGTACAGCAGCGGTATTTTCTGAAGCCTCCGATATTTCGTCGGTAGTACAGGAAATTAGAGATTCTACAATCTCTGAAAGAGGTGCTCGTATTGATGATAAAAGGTCAGAAGCGGCAATGGAAAAACGCAAGCAACAAGGATATTTTTAGAGTTTGCGAAACACAATTTACCAGAAGAAATAAAAAATATTTAATAAGCTATATGCCAAGTGTAAATAGCTAACAGCCAAATAAAATGGAAGTATTAAAATTAGCAACAGCAGGGAGTGTAGATGACGGTAAGAGTACCTTAATTGGAAGAATACTTTATGATACAAAATCGTTGACTACAGATAAGTTAGAGGCTATAGAAAAAACGAGTAAGCAAAAAGGCTATGATTATTTAGACTTCTCTTTAGCTACAGATGGTTTAGTTGCAGAAAGAGAACAAGGTATTACAATTGATGTAGCTCATATTTATTTTTCCACAGCGAAAAAAAGTTACATTATAGCAGATACTCCAGGTCATGTTGAATATACTAGAAATATGGTTACAGGAGCATCAACTTCTCAGGCAGCCATTATTTTGATAGATGCTCGTAAAGGAGTTATTGAACAAACCAACAGACATTTTTTTATTAATAATTTGCTACGTATTAAAGAGGTAGTGGTTGCTATTAATAAAATGGATTTAGTTGATTATTCAGAAGAAACGTATAATAGTATTAAGACTGATTTTGAAGAATTAATGAGTAAAAGAGATTATCAAGATCAAAACATAACATTTATTCCGGTAAGTGCATTAAAAGGGGACAATGTGGTAAATAAGTCAGAAAACATGTCTTGGTATTCAGGTACTACATTATTGAATCATTTAGAAAATTTGGATAAAGGAGATATTTTTAATGCTGGAACACCACGTTTTCCTGTACAGTATGTAGTTCGTCCTAAAACCGAAGAGTTTCATGATTTCAGAGGGTTTGCTGGTAAAGTTTATGGAGGAGAGTTAAATGTAGGTGATGAGGTTATAGCGCTGCCATCGCAAACAAAATCAAAAATCAAAGAAATTTATTTTTACAATAAAAAATATCAAACAGCTGCAAGAAGGTCTTCGGTTACGATTACATTAGAAGATGAAATAAATGTTAGCAGAGGGGATATGTTGGTGAAGGCAAACGACTTACCAAAAATTGAAAAGCAATTTACAGCGACAATTTCATGGATGGATGCGCAAAATTTAAGCGCAGGTAACAAATACGTTTTACAACACGGTGTAAATAAGGTGTTGGCAAAAGTGGATAAAATCCATCATAAAATTAACCCAGATTATTCTGGAATAGAAGAGGGTGTTAGTTCTTTAGGTATGAATGATATTGCCCAAGTGACATTTAAGTTAAATAAACCAGTTTTTTACGACGCTTTTAAAGAGCACCGTACTAATGGTTCATTTATTTTAATAGATTCTCAATCCAATAATACAGTTGGGGCGGGATTCATTAACTAAGCTAGAAAAGGAAACAAACAATATAACTCCAAAAAGCCTAAAAATGAGTGCTTTCAATTTTTATGAAAGTTAGGAGAGGCTTAAATGATGCAAAGTTTTAGAACAGAAATAGAAAATCCGGTAGTTCAAAATGATATTATTGAACTAGAAGCTAAAATTAGACAGTTTCATGAAGGTAAATTGGATGAAGAAAAGTTTAGAAGTCTTCGTTTAGCTCGTGGTGTTTATGGGCAAAGACAAGAAGGTGTTCAAATGATTCGAATTAAATTACCTTACGGAAAGGTAACATCAAAACAATTAAAACGAATCTGTGATGTTTCTGATGAGTATTCTAGAGGGCGATTGCATATTACAACGCGTCAAGATATTCAAATACACTATGTAGACTTAAATCGTACTCCTGAACTTTGGGCGGAGTTAGAAAAAGATGATGTTACCCTTAGAGAAGCTTGTGGTAATACTGTTCGTAATGTAACGGCTAGTGAAACAGCAGGTATTGATGTTAACGAACCTTTTGATGTTTCTCCATATGCTCATGCATTGTTTGAGTACTTTTTACGTAACCCGATAAGTCAAGAAATGGGACGTAAGTTTAAGGTATCTTTTTCTGCAAGTGATGAAGATACTGGGTTGTCTTACATGCACGATTTAGGATTTATTGCTAAAATAAAAGATGGAGTTAGAGGATTTAAGGTAATGCTAGGTGGAGGATTAGGTTCTCAGCCAAGACTTGCAGATGTTTTATTTGAATTTTTAGAATCAGATAAAATAATTCCTTTAATGGATGGAGTTGTTCGTGTTTTTGACCGTTACGGCGAACGTAAAAGTAGAGCAAAGGCACGTTTAAAGTTTTTAATAAAAGATGAAGGTTTAGAAGGATTCAAAAAACTTTTGGCAGATGAGCAACTTGCTGTTCCGGTGAAATCGTATCCAGTTGATGTAGATAGTTATCCAAAAGTTGATTTACCTGTAGTAAATGAAGAGTTAACAGGTGTAAAAGTTAATGATGAAGCTGCATTTAACGCTTGGAAATCAACTAATATAATTCCTCAAAAGCAAGAAGGTTTTGTTGCTATTGGAATAAAGGTTTTAATAGGAGATTTTTATACAGATAAGGCGCGTTTATTAGCTGATTTAGTTAGTGAGCATGCAGCAGGAGAGTTAAGACTTTCTTTGCGTCAAAATATATTAATTCCTTATGTAAGAGAAGAGTTAGTTCCTTTTTTCTATAATGAATTAGAAAAATTAGGTTTTGTTGAAGCAGGATATAACAGGGCTTTAGATATTACAGCATGCCCAGGTACAGATACTTGTAATTTAGGTATTGCAAGTAGTACAGGAATTGCTAAAGAGCTAGAGCGAGTAATAAAATCTGAGTACCCACATTATATTAATAATGAAGATGTTGTTATTAAAATAAGTGGATGTATGAACGCTTGTGGTCAGCACAGTATGGCAAATATTGGTTTTCAAGGAATGTCTATTAGAACTAAAGACAAATTAGTAGCGCCTGCGCTTCAAGTGTTGTTAGGTGGTGGTAATTTAGGAGATGGAAACGCAAAATTTGCGGATAAAGTAATCAAAATACCAAGTAAAAGAGGTCCAGAGGCTTTAAGAGCAATATTAAATGATTTTGAAGAAAATGGAGGCGGTGCTTCGTTTGTTAGTTATTATGCAGAAAAAGGAGAACATTATTTTTATGATTTCTTAAAACCATTGGCGGAAATAGAAAACCTTACGCAAGATGATTTAATTGATTGGGGTTCTGAAGAGAAATATAAAAAAGCGATTGGAGTAGGAGAATGTGCAGGAGTTGTAATTGATTTAATCGCAACATTATTATTTGAAAGTGAAGAGAAAATACAAAATGCTTCCGAAAAGTTATCTGAAGATAAGTTTGCAGCAAGTATATATCATTCATATACTTCAATGGTAAACTCGGCAAAAGCTGTATTACTTGCTGAAAAAGTAAAAACCAACACGCACGCAGGAATTATTAAGGACTTTGATGAAAAGTTTATTGAAGCGGGAAAGATTGAATTAGCTACCTCTTTTACAGATTTAGTATTACAGTTGAACAAAAATGAGCCTACAAAGCAATTTGCGGAAGCTTATTTGAAAGATGCCCAAAACGTTCTTGCAGCTATTGAGGCGTATAGAGCTAAGGAGCTTTCGGAAGCATAATTTTTAGAGATGTATAAGAATGAAGAGTTAATCGCACCTAAACTGACTGTTGTTGGAGCTGGTCCTGGTGATGCGGAATTAATTACGCTTAAGGGAGTAAGAGCGCTAGAAAGTGCGGATGTTGTTTTGTATGATGCTCTAGTAAATGATGATTTATTGAAATACGCTTCTTCGGCGGAAAAAATTTTTGTTGGAAAACGTAAAGGATGCTATGCTTATCAGCAAGAACAAATAAATGAACTGATTGTTGAAAAAGCGAAGAAAAAAGGTCATGTTGTAAGATTAAAAGGAGGAGACCCTTTTGTTTTTGGACGCGGAGCAGAGGAAATGGAGTATGCCGCTAAGTATGGGTTAGAAGTTGCAATGGTTCCAGGAATTTCTTCATCAATGTCCGTACCGGCAGCCCAAAATATACCCGTTACAAAAAGAGGTTCTTCTGAAAGTTTTTGGGTAATTACAGGAACAACAAAAGAACATAAGCTGTCAAAAGATGTTCAATTAGCTGCGAAATCAAATGCGACTGTTGTTATTTTAATGGGTATGAGCAAGCTCCCTGAAATTGTAGATTTGTTCAAAAAAGAAGGGAAATCGGAGACCCCAATAGCAATTATCCAAAATGGCACTCGGGAAAATGAAAAAATTGGAGTTTCAACCATAAATGCTATTCAAGAAGTTGTGAAAGAACAACCTTTAAAAAACCCTGCAATCATTATTATTGGTGAGGTAGTGAATCACAGAGAGATTGTATGTAACCTAATTGAAAATCATGCTTCTGTTGTCTAATTAGATTTAAAAAAAAAGGAAAAATGCTTCTATAATATAGAGGCATTTTTTTTATAATGTACCATTAGTTGTCAATTAGAAAAATAGAATTAAAAATAATTTTTTTTTAAGAAAAGCGTTTAATTAGCTAACCAGAATAATAATCAGTTAAACAAATTAAGATGAATTGGTACTTAAAAGTTTTAAAACAATACACAGATTTTAGCGGAAGAGCAAGAAGAAAAGAATATTGGATGTTCTTTTTATTCAATATCATTTTTTCTTATGGTATTAATATTTTAGCAATTATAATGGAGGTTCCTGCTTTGGCTATTGTTTCGACCGTATATTCTCTTGCTGTTCTTATTCCGTCTATAGCAGTGGGTGTTAGAAGAATGCATGATGTTGGTAAAAGCGGTTGGTACTTGTTGATTCCTATTTATAGTTTAGTTTTAGCTTGTACGGATAGTGAGCAAGGTTCAAATAAATGGGGTGAAAATCCAAAAAATCCTAATAACGAATTAAATGATATAGGAGTCTCTGAAGCTTAATAATAATTAATCAAAATTTTAAAAGGTGAAACCATGTTTCGCCTTTTTTTAGTAAAATTATGTACTATGGATTGGTATTTAATGCCTTTTAAGAGGTGGATGGATTTTTCTGGAAGATCAAGAAGAAAAGAGTATTGGTTGTTTTTATTATTTAATATTATCCTAGTGGTTTCTATTTCATTGATTGCAGAAAGTCTTGGGGTGCGAGATTATGCCAATATTCCGTTAGCTATATATATCTTAGCAGTAATAATTCCTTTTTTATCCCTGACAATTAGGAGACTTCATGATATTGGAAAAAGTGGATGGTATATTTTAATACGTTTAATTCCTTTAATTGGAGGTCTTTGGTTTCTTGCTCTTATGTGTACCGATAGTCAATATGGAGATAATAAATATGGATCAAATCCTAAGCAGCCAAAACGTAACGAGTTAGACGATATTGGTAAAAACATAGATTAATGTTCATTACATATTTTTAGTAAAATGATTATAATCTGTTAAAACACATTCTATAAATTTTTTCGCGGTCATGTCTTTCGGGGGTTCTTCTCCAATTACATTAATAATTTTTTCTTTAATGATTAAAATAGTTTTGTGGTCTCCCTTTCTTTTAGCTCGTATATAGTTCTCTTTAATAATTCTTGCATCATTATCAGATAATTTAATAACCGATAAAAATGTAGGTTTGTAGTCCTCAGAGACTTCTTGCAGGATAGTATGACTAATATTTATTTTATTTTTAAGCGTAATTACAGCGGTTCCTGATGCTATACCTCCTAATCTTTGGTGTTTTTTGGAATTACCTATACTAACTAAGGCAACAACACCAGAAAATAAATTTATATCAACTGCTCTTAATACCCAGCGTATAAAAAAATCAAGAAAACCAGCTCTAAACCCATCAATTTTTACAACTTGAATTTTAACAAGTTTTTTTCCAATAGTTTGACCAAGTAGTAGAGTCTCGCAAACAATGGTATAAAAAATTACTGGTGAACCAATAAGAATGTATATGGCAATAATACTCCAATAGTCGTTGTAATAATTTTCCTCAAAACCAAAACCTCCATTTGTAGAAAAATTCCAATAAAGTGTAAATACTAAACTTATATAAGCAATTTTAATAATTAGGTCAATAAAGTAAGCTAAAATACGTTCTCCTAACTCCGCTGCAGTAAATGCAATGGTAACATTTTGAGTTGTTGTTATTTGTATTTCTGCCATTATATGAGTTTATTTGTTAAGTATGCGTGAAGTTGCCTTTATTAGACAAAATAAAGAAAAATGGCAGCAGTTTGAAAAAGCCATTGAACAAAAAAAAGTCGAAAATCCAGATGATTTGGCTAATTTGTACATGCATTTAATTAATGATTTAGCTTACGCTCAAACTTACTACAAAAAAAGTAAACTTGTCATATATCTTAATAACCTTGCCGTAAGAGTATATCAAAAAATATATCAAACTAAACGAGAAGATACCAATTTATTTGTTCGTTTTTTTAAAGTAGAAGTTCCTCTATTGCTATATCAGTATAAAAAGTATATTGGTTATTCGTTTGCTTTTTTTATTATAGCAGTGCTTGTAGGAATTGTCTCGGCGGCTAATGATGATTCTTTTGTGAGACTTATTTTAGGTAATGGTTATGTTAATGAAACGCTTCAAAATATTGAAAACGGAGATCCAGTGGCGGTTTATAAAAGTGGAAGTAATTGGGGAAGTTTTATTGGGATAACATTTAATAATTTAAGAGTAGGCCTTTTAAGTTTTGCGTATGGAGTAACAGGAGGTATAGGTACAGGATATGTACTATTACAAAATGGAATAATGTTAGGAGCATTTCAATACTTTTTTGAACAGCAAGATGTTCTATGGAAAAGTGCAAAAGGTATATGGATTCATGGTGCAATGGAAATTTTTGCAATTGTTATAGAAGGTGCTGCTGGTTTTATACTGGGGGCAAGTATATTGTTCCCTAAAACTTTTTCGAGACTAACGTCTTTTAAAAAAGGAATGCGAGA
This sequence comes from uncultured Maribacter sp., assembly GCA_947493885.1. Classification (GTDB taxonomy): domain Bacteria; phylum Bacteroidota; class Bacteroidia; order Flavobacteriales; family Flavobacteriaceae; genus Maribacter_B. The sequence goes on along the minus strand of CANLTE010000006.1, from coordinate 105,557 downwards.
TAGCATAAAAATTGTAATAAGTACTTTTCCGTTTACGATTGCTGCAGGTTTTTTAGAAGGATACGTTACACGTTATGCCGACGTTATGCCTAATTTTTTAGCTCTGCTAATAATATTTGGAACGCTGTCCGCTATTTCTTATTACTTTTTAATTTACCCTTACAAGGTATTCAAAACCATTACAAAGACCTCTTGAAAGCAATTAAATACCAAGTTTTGATACTTTTATCTTCCTTTTTATGGGGTTATATTGGGTTGGTATATGGTCAAAATGGACAAACTGGGGAAAGGCCAGAAAGAATTAGAAAATTACCCATTGATTTTAAACAAAAATACCAAGGAGATGATTACAACTACAAGGAATCGATTTCTTTTTGGGAAAAAGCAAACGCCTGGTTAATAGATAAAATAGGTAGTTGGTTTAGTATAAATGGAAGTAGAGCCTCAACTATTTTTGAAAACATAAAATTTATTTTTTATGTGCTAGTAATACTGGGCGTGGTATATATTATTGTCAAAATTATATTAAACAATGAGGGGCATTGGATTTTTAAACGCAACAAAGAAGAAAAAGAGAGTTTATCATATGAAATTGGGGAAGATATTCAGGAGATAGATTTTAATGCGTTAATACATAAAGCAATAAAGAATAACGATTTCAGAATGGCGATTAGGTATCATTATTTATTGCTACTTAAGCAGCTGGATTATAATAAGGTAATAACCTTTGAAAATCAAAAAACAGCTTATGATTACGAACTGGAATTAGATGGAACAAAGTATTCAGTTGGATTTAGTAAGGCTACTTATTATTATACATATATATGGTATGGAGGGTTTTATATAGATGAAAATGAGTACGCATCAACCTCAAGTACTTTTAGCAAACTAATACAACAATTTGCTAATGAGTAAAAAAACAATATACATACTCATAGGTTTATTAATTGTATTTGTGCTGTTGTTTACGAATAGAAGTAAAAAGGTAAACTGGAATGCAACTTTTAATGAGCAAGAAACTAAGCCTCTTGATACTAAAATATTTTTTGAACAGTTGGATTTTTGGTTTAAAGAAAAGTCAACAAGGAAAATTTATACCACGTTTTATGAGTATGATCAACATTTAAGAATTCAAGAAAAAGATACCTTAAAAAATTACATAAGTGTTTCGGGGAGATATAATATTGATGAAACTTCTTTTCATGCGTTATTGCAATATGTTGACTACGGAAATAAAGCGTTTATTTCGGCTTATAATATTCCACATTTTATTCAAGATACTTTAAAATTTCAAATGATTTATGAGTCGGTTGAGCTTAAGCAAAAAGAACGAATTTTAAAGTTGAACAATACCAAAGATAGTATAAAGTACCTGCCTAAACTACCTTATGGGGCAAGTTACATTAAAGATACTTTATTGACTAAAAAATTAGGTTATTGGAAAAATGAAGCCAAGGAGACCAGAGTGAATTTTGTAGCTATTCCTTATGGGGAAGGTGTTTTTTATATACATACCTCTCCAGAAGTTTTTACTAATTATCAAATGCTTGAAGCGGTTAATACAAATTATATAAGCACTGCTATTTCTTATTTACCTCAAATTCCAGTAATTTTTGATAAAGCAATAAAAATTAGCGAATATACAGACCAAAGTCCATTAAGGTATATAATGTCAAAAGAAGCCTTGAAATGGAGCTGGTATTTAATGTTATTTGGTATAGCATTATTTATGTTGTTTAATGCAAAAAGGCGTCAACGTATAATTCCAACTATGGATCCTTTAAAAAATAGTACTACAGAGTTTGTGCAAACAGTAAGCACACTACATTATGATGCTGAAGATTATAATGGAATTATTCAAAAATCAATTTTACATTTTTTAGAGCATATTCGTAGTAATTATCATTTGTCTACAGAAAAACTAAATGGAGATTTTATTAAAAAAATGGCATTAAAAACTGGGAAGCCCCAAGAAGATGTTCAACGTCTTATAAGCTTGATAATTAAAATGAAGTCTCATAAATTTAGAACAAAAGAGCCTCTTATTAAACTTAATAAAGAGATTGAAGATTTTTACAAAAAGTAAAACATATAAAAATGGAAAACGATATTGAATTTAATAGTAGATTAAATTTAGAAGACCTTAGAGCAAGTGTACAGCAGGTTAAAGAGGAATTGTCAAAAGTAATTGTAGGTCAAAAACATATAGCTAATTTATTGCTTACCGCACTGCTAGCAGAGGGTCATGTTTTATTGGAAGGTGTGCCAGGAGTTGCAAAAACAATAACAGCTAAACTACTTGCAAAATCATTAGAAGTAGATTTTAGTAGAATTCAATTTACTCCAGATTTAATGCCATCGGATGTCTTAGGGACTTCAATTTTTAATTTAAAAAGCTCAAATTTTGAGTTTAAAAAAGGGCCTATTTTTTCAAATATCATCTTAGTTGATGAAATAAACAGAGCACCTGCTAAAACTCAGGCAGCCCTATTTGAGGTGATGGAAGAAAAACAGGTAACCATGGATGGTAATAAATACCTATTGGAATCCCCATATATGATAATTGCTACTCAAAACCCTATTGAACAAGAAGGTACTTATCGCTTGCCTGAAGCACAATTAGATCGGTTTCTGTTTAAAATAACAGTTGATTACCCTAGCTTAGAAGAGGAAATCGAGGTTATTACAAGAGAGCATAATTTAAAAACAACAAAGTTGGCTCAAATAGTAAATAGCTTAAGCAGAGAACAAATTATAAATTATCAGCAGTTGATTACTAATGTGGTGGTGGAACCGCATTTAATTAAATACATCGCTGAAATTATATTAAATACAAGAAATAATCCTTTTTTGTATTTGGGAGCTTCACCTAGAGCTTCTATTGCCTTATTGAAAGCAAGTAAGGCCTTCGCTGCAATTAATGGACGAGATTTTGTTACACCAGAAGACATTAAACAAATAGCTGTGCCAGTGCTTCAGCATAGAGTAATTATTACTCCTGAAAGAGAAATGGAAGGTATTACTTCGGTTCAAGTGATTAACGATATTTTACAAAGTGTGGAAATTCCTAAATAATTAGTTTAATGACTAAACAAGAAGATACCGTTTTTTTAAAATGGCTAGTTGCTCATTTTTTTAAAAATTTATTTTTAAATAACCGCTTTTTCTACACTTTAATTGGTGTGGTAGTTCTTTTTGTTTTAAGTTTTATTTTTTCTAGTCTAATTGTGTTAGCCAAGTTTACATTTTATATTCTTTTAGCGCTTGTTTTTATAGATATAACACTACTACATAGAGAAAAAAACGGAATACAAGGGTCAAGAATTCTTCCTGAAAAATTTTCAAATGGGGATCAAAATAAAGTTGGCCTTAAAATAACCAATAATTTTTGGTTAAAAATGTATTGTACTATTATTGATGAATTACCAACACAGTTTCAAGAACGTAATTTTCAGATACAAACAGTTGTAAAAGCTGGTGATAAGGTAGATTTAAACTACACAGTTAAGCCTTTAGAACGAGGAGAATATAATTTTGGACAGCTTCATGTTTATATTTCAAGTAAAATAGGATTGGTATCTCGTAGATGCTCTTTTGAAAATTCTAAAATTGTAAAAACCTATCCCAGCTTTTTACAATTGAAAAAGTATGATTTAATTTCTTTAAATCAGAGTAGTTTGCAATTTGGCATTAAAAAGATAAGAAGAATAGGTAATTCTTTTGAATTTGAGCAAATTAAAGATTACGTACAAGGTGATAATATAAAAGATATTAATTGGAAAGCTACAGCTAAGCGAAATCAATTAATGGTTAACCAATTTCAAGATGAAAAATCGCAACAAGTATATTCAATAATAGATAAAGGTAGGGTAATGAAAATGCCTTTCGAAAATTTAAGTTTATTAGACTATGCCATTAACTCCTCTCTAGTAATAAGCAGCGTGGTTGTTCGCAAACATGATAGGGCAGGTATTTTTTCTTTCTCAAAAAAAGCTGAAAATTTTGTTGTGGCGGAACGAAGAAATGCTCAAATGAATTTAATTCAAGAATCACTTTATAATATTGAGACAGATTTTTGTGAGTCGGATTTTGGTAATCTATATGGACATATAAAAAGAAAAATAACAACACGAAGTTTGTTATTGTTATATACGAATTTTGAAAGTTTAGATGCTGTTCATAGACAAGTGCCATATTTAAGGGCGATTAATAAAAATCACATGTTGGTGGTGGTATTTTTTAAAAATACAGAGTTAGAATTATTAAAAACTAAATCAGCAAAAACAACTCAGGAAATTTTTGATAAGATAATTGCAGAAAAATTTAGCTATGATAAAAAACTAATTGTAGCCGAGTTAAATAAATACGGTATACAAACTATATTAACTGAGCCACAGCAATTAACCATTAACGCCATAAATAAGTACTTGGAGATAAAGGCTAAAGGTTTGTTATAAGATGTACTTTTAAATAGTGTTTAGAGTAATTTTGTAACTTTTGTTCACTAGGTGGTCAAAAACATGGAGCTTTCCTTGTTTTTAAATTGGATGTGGTGTTAATTTGCATACCGTTCATACGAATTTTGTAATTGTTATCAAGAAAGGTGGAGGGATTAGACCCTAAGAAACCTTAGCAACCCTTTAATTAATAAAGAAGGTGCTACATTCTACTATGTTAATATAATATGGCAGATAACCAAAAAAAGACAATAGTCTTACTTTCTCCTACTTGATATTCGATAATATAATTTTCTGTTGATAATTGCAGTTTTAAATAGGTTAAAGCTTAATAATGAGTAATATTCAAGACATATTAAAAGAACGAATTTTAGTGTTAGACGGAGCTATGGGTACAATGCTTCAACGTTATAAATTTACAGAGGAGGATTTTCGCGGAGAACGATTTAAAGATTGGAAATCACCACTTCAGGGAAATAACGATTTACTTTCGTTAACCCAACCAAAAGCAATTGCTGAGGTTCATCGAAAATATTTTGAAGCTGGAGCAGATATTGTTGAAACCAATACGTTTTCGGGCACCACAATCGCAATGGCAGATTATGGTATGGAAGAACTAGTGTATGATTTAAATTTTGAATCTGCTCGTATTGCAAAAGAAGTAGCAAATGAGTTTACAAAAAGGGAGCCTCATAAACCTCGTTTTGTGGCAGGGAGTATTGGTCCTACCAATAAAACAGCAAGTATGTCCCCAGATGTAAATGACCCTGGATATAGGGCGGTTTCGTTTGATGAACTTCGTCTTGCATATAAACAACAGGTGGAGGCTTTGTTAGATGGTGGTTCAGATTTATTGCTTGTGGAAACCATTTTTGACACCTTAAATGCTAAAGCTGCTCTTTTTGCGATTGAAGAGGTTAAAGAAGAACGAGGTGTTGAGTTACCAATAATGGTGAGTGGAACAATTACAGATGCTTCGGGAAGAACATTATCGGGCCAAACAGCAGAAGCTTTTTTAATTTCAATTTCTCATATACCAATTTTATCTGTTGGTTTTAATTGCGCATTAGGTGCGAATCAGCTTGTACCACATTTAGAAGTAATTTCTGCTAAAACAGGGCATGCAGTATCGGCGCATCCAAATGCGGGTTTACCAAATGCATTTGGAGAGTACGATGAAACGCCACAGCAAATGGCTGAGCAAATAAAGGAATACGTAGAAAAAGGGTTGGTTAATATTGTTGGTGGTTGTTGTGGGACAACACCAGAACATATTAAGGCTATTGCAGACTTGGTAAAACAGTTTACACCAAGAGGGATAAAGGATAAGAATTAAATGAAAAAATCAAACTTAAGATTTTTAAAATTAAGTGGGTTAGAACCTCTAATAATTACTCCTGAAAGTAATTTTGTGAATGTTGGGGAACGTACCAATGTTGCTGGCTCTAAAAAGTTTCTTCGTCTAATTAAAGAAGAAAATTTTGAGGAGGCGTTAGATGTTGCACGTAATCAAGTAGAAGGTGGTGCTCAGATTATTGATATTAATATGGATGATGGTCTTATTGATGGTAAAGAGGCCATGGTAAGATATTTAAATCTGGTAATAGCTGAGCCAGATATTGCTAGAGTTCCTATTATGATTGATAGCTCTAAATGGGATATTATCGAGGCAGGACTACAGGTTGTTCAGGGTAAGTGTGTTGTAAATTCTATAAGTTTAAAAGAAGGAGAAGCAGAATTTAAACATCACGCTAAACTTATAAAAAGATACGGTGCCGCAGTAATTGTTATGGCTTTTGATGAAGTCGGACAGGCTGATAATTATGAGCGTAGAATTGAAATAGCAAAACGTTCGTATGATATATTAGTAAATGATGTTGGTTTTCCTCCGGAAGACATCATTTTTGATTTAAATATATTTCCTGTAGCAACAGGTATGGACGAGCATAAATTAAATGCCCTCGACTTTATTAACGCTACGAAATGGGTAAAAGAAAATTTACCGCATTGTAGTGTAAGTGGAGGGGTAAGCAATGTTTCTTTCAGTTTTAGAGGAAACAACCCGGTTCGTGAAGCAATGCATTCCGTGTTTTTGTATCATGCTATTAAGGCAGGGATGAATATGGGTATTGTAAACCCAACTATGCTTGAGATTTATGATGATATTCCGAAAGATCTATTAGAACGTGTTGAAGATGTTGTTTTAAATAGAAGAGACGATGCCACTGAACGTTTACTAGATTTCGCAGAAACTGTTGTTGGTAAGGCTAAAGAGAGTAAGGTAGATTTATCTTGGAGAGAGGAGCCATTACAAAATAGAATTACGAGAGCATTAGTAAAAGGTATAGATCAATATGTTGAAGAAGATGTTGAGGAAGCCAGACAAAGTGTTGATAAACCCATTGAGGTTATTGAAGGGCATTTAATGACAGGGATGAATGTTGTAGGAGATCTGTTTGGAAGTGGAAAAATGTTCTTGCCGCAAGTAGTGAAATCTGCTCGAGTAATGAAAAAAGCGGTAGCATATTTATTACCGTTTATAGAAGAAGAAAAACTTAAAAACCCACAAATCGAAGACAAAGGAAACGGAAAAATTCTAATGGCTACGGTAAAAGGTGATGTTCACGATATTGGTAAAAATATTGTTAGCGTTGTTTTGGCATGTAACAACTACGAAATTGTTGATATGGGGGTTATGGTGCCTCCAGAAAAGATTATTAATAGAGCAATTGAAGAAAATGTTGATGTAATTGGATTGAGCGGTCTTATTACTCCTTCTTTAGATGAAATGGTTTTTTTGGCTAAAGAAATGGAGCGGCAAAATTTTAAAGTTCCATTGTTGATTGGTGGAGCAACAACAAGTAAAGCGCATACGGCTGTAAAAATAGATACACAATATAGTAATGCGGTCGTTCATGTAAATGATGCTTCCAGGGCGGTAACGGTAGTTGGTGATTTGTTACAGGAAGAAAGTTCTGAGGGATATAAAAGTGGAATAAAGTTAGAATATGAGGAGTTTAGAACTAAGTTTCTAAAACGTACTAAGAAGAAAGCGTATAAAACCATTCAAGCGGCAAGAGAAAACAAGTTTAAAATTGATTGGTTAGGTGCAGAAATCAAAAAACCCAATGCACTGGGATCTCACGTTATTGAAGATTTAGACCTTAAAAAATTAGTAGATTTTATTGATTGGTCTCCATTTTTTAGAAGTTGGGATTTGCATGGCAAGTATCCAGCTATTCTAGAAGATCAGGTAGTGGGTGAGCAAGCGAAAGAGCTTTTTAAAGATGCTAATGAAATGCTTCAAAAGGTTTTAGATGAAAGGTTGTTAAAGGCAAAAGCCATTTTTGGTCTTTTTCCAGCAAATACAATTAATCATGATGATGTTGAAGTCTCTCTTGTTGATGAAAATAGAGATAAAGAAACATTTATTTTTAGAACATTACGTCAACAACTTCAACGTAAAGAAGGAGTTTCAGACTATGCCTTGGCAGACTTTATAGCTCCTAAAAATTCTGGAATCCAAGATTATGTTGGATGTTTTTGTGTAAGTACAGGTTTTGGTACTGCGGATTTAGCTGCGAAATATGAAAAAGAGTTAGATGATTATAGTTCAATAATGATTAAAGCAATTGCAGATCGTTTGGCTGAAGCATTTGCTGAGTATTTGCATAAAGAAGTTCGTGTTAAACATTGGGGATACGCAGGTAAGGAAACTTTAAACAACGAGGAATTAATAAAAGAGGCATATAAGGGCATTCGTCCTGCTCCTGGATATCCAGCTTGTCCAGACCATTTAGAGAAACTAACTATTTGGGAACTGCTAAAGGTGGAAGAGCGTATTGGAGTAAAACTAACAGATGGTTTAGCAATGTGGCCTGCGGCATCAGTTTCAGGATATTACTTTGGTAACGAGAAAGCCCGTTATTTTGGGCTTGGAAAAATAAAAGAGGATCAGGTTCAAGATTATGCGGATCGGAAAGGAATTAGTTTAGAAAAAGCAATGAAATGGCTTGCACCAAATATTGCAGATGACTAATGTTAATTTAGTTTAATCAAAATGGAGATTAAAGATTTTATAAAGTCTTATCAGGAGTTATTTAGTGGTGAAACTTGGTATGGTAATTCTATTTTAAAGTCTTTAGAAGATGTTCCTTTGGAATTTTGGAATGAGAAACCTAGGAACACCAAAAATACCATTGCCGAAATAGTGTGCCATATAATTGATTGGCGTTATTTTGTAATTGAAAAGTTAAAAGAGAATGCGTCTTTCGACATTATGTTGAATTCAAAAGCGGATTGGAGAGAAAATGTTTCAGTACGTACAACGGAGGAAAAAGAAAATTTATTTTTAGAACTAAAGAAGTCTCAAGAAACTCTTATCGGTTTGGTAAAAGAAAAAGATATTTTGTGGCTAGAAGAAAAAACACCGGGAAAGGCTTATTGTAATAAATATATGCTAGAAGGTGTTTTGCAGCACGATGTTTATCATCTTGGACAAATTAATCTTATAAATAGTCAGTTGAAAACTGAATAAGTGAAAAATGAAAATTACAGACCATATAAAAAATGCAAAAGGAAAAACGCTATTTTCCTTTGAAATAGTACCTCCAGTAAAAGGGAAAAATATTCAGGAGCTTTATAATAATATAGATCCATTAATGGAATTTAAACCTCCTTTTATTGATGTTACTACTTCTCGTGAAGAATACGTGTATGTAGAAAAACAGGGTTTGCTTGAAAAGCAAATGACTCGTATGCGACCAGGTACGGTAGGTATTTGTGCGTCTATTAAACATAAATATGATGTTGATACGGTTCCGCATGTATTGTGTGGTGGATTTACTAAGGAAGAAACAGAATATGTATTAGTAGATTGTCATTATTTAGGTATTGATAATATTATGGCATTACGTGGCGATGCCATGAAAGATCAAAAATATTTTGTACCAACAAAGGGAGGGCATACTTATGCTACAGAATTGGTAGAACAAATTCAAAGCTTAAATAAAGGAAATTATTTACATGGAACTATAGAATCTGGAAATTGTTCAGACTTTTGCATTGGTGTTGCAGGATATCCTGAAAAACATTTAGAAGCACCATCATTAAAGTCCGACTTAAAAAGACTTAAAGAAAAAGTAGATGCGGGAGCAGATTATGTGGTAACTCAAATGTTTTTTGATAATCAAAAATATTTTGCTTTTGTCAAAGCAGCACGTGATATGGGTATTGAGGTTCCAATAATTCCTGGAATTAAACCTATTGCGGTAAAAAGGCATTTACAAATATTACCACAGGTATTCCGTATAGATTTACCACAAGATTTAATTGATGCTGTTGATGGTTGTGCAGATAACAAAGCGGTGCGTCAAGTTGGGGTAGAATGGGCTATTCAACAATCAAAAGAATTAAAAGAAGCAGGAGTGCCAGTATTGCATTACTATTCTATGGGTAAGTCAGATAATATACAAGCGGTTGCTGAGGCAATGTTTTAAAGAAATTTACCCAAGTTTATTTGCTACTTTTGTCGTCAATGAGAGTAATTTTATTTACAATAATGCTTTTCTTGGCGGCTATCAGTTTTGGTCAAGAGCATTTTAACTTCAAAAAAAGCACTATTGATGTAAATCAGTTTCATGGTTCAATTCTGCTTCATAATCCTGACATTGCGCACTTAATAACTGCTCATCCTGCTGGTGTTATTCTTAGTTACAATAAAAAAACCTTTGGGGTAAAAGAGTGGGAAAGCGCTTATAATTATCCAGATGTAGGGTATTCGTTTATATATCAAGATATGAATAACAAAACGCTTGGAGAGCATTTTGGGATGTACATGCATTATAGCTTTTACTATTTTAAACGAAAACTCCAGTTTAGAGTTGGTCAAGGGCTGGCTTATAATACCAATCCTTATGACAAGGAGAAAAATTTTAGGAATATTGCATATGGTTCACATATTATGAGTTCCACATACTTTATGCTCAACTTTCATAAAGAAAATATTTTTAAAGGATTAGGAGTAAAAACAGGGTTAACACTTATTCATTATTCAAATGGTAATTATAAAGCGCCAAACACTTCTACAAATACACTTGCTTTAAATTTAGGATTGATTTACAATTTAAATAATAATGAAAAAGAAGAATATTTATTAAATGAAGATGGAGTAGACTTTAAGGAACCCTTTAAATATAATATAGCTTTTAGAACAGGGCTTAATAATAGTGATGTTATAGGTTCTGGTAGATATGCTTTTTATATTCTATCGGCTTATGCGGATAAGCGGTTGGGGCGAAAAAGTGCAATTCACATTGGTGCAGATGTTTTCTTTTCTAACTTTTTAAAAGAACTTATTTATCATAGATCTGTAGCATTTGATGAAGCAGATATCTCGCCTGATACAGATTATAAAAGAGTTGGTGTTTTTTTAGGGCATGAACTCTTTATAAACAAGCTTTCGGTGACTACACAGTTGGGCTATTATGTGTATTATCCATACGATTTTGAGGGGAGAATATATAATAGACTTGGTTTAAAGCGCTACTTTGGAAGGAAACTTTTTGGAGAAATATCATTAAAATCTCATGCAGCAAAAGCAGAGGCAATTGAGTTTGGAATTGGAATACGTTTATAAATGAATAAAATTTATTACATAATAGTTGTTTTTTTATTCACCTCCTGTAATGGAGAAAATGCCCCAGATTGTTTTCAAAAGACTGGAACAATAAGTAGAGAAGTAGTTGAACTACCAGATTTTTCGAAAATTACAATTTTCGAAAATGTAAGTGTTGTCCTAAAGCAAGGAGATGCTAGCAAGGTTGAAATTGAAACAGGGAAAAACCTCAGAAAAGAGGTTACTGCTATGGTTGAGGGTGATAGGTTAATAATTAGAGATGATAACAATTGTAATTTTGTTCGAGATTACGGAGTTACGAAAATATATATTACCTCTCCAAATATTACTGAAATCAGAAGCGGAACAAGTTGGACGGTCAAAAGTGATGGTGTATTGTCATATCCTAATATGGTTTTAATTTCTGAGGATCATACAAATCCTGAAACCAAAAGCGTTACTGGTGAATTTAATTTAGATCTTGAGATCTCAAATTTGAGAATAGTGGTGAACGGTTCATCGTACTTTAATCTAAGAGGAACAGCAGATAATCTTAATGTTGTTATGGCATCTGGAAATTCTAGAATAGATGCCCAACATCTTATTACTAAAAAAGTAACTTTAAATCATAGAGGAACAAATGATTTGTTAATTAACCCTCAAGAAAGTATTAGTGGAGTAATACGTAGTACTGGAAATGTAGTTAGCTATAACAGACCAGAGGATATAAATGTGGATGAGATATATCGAGGGAAGTTAATTTTTAAAGAATAATAATGAACCCTATTCTTAGATATATAAAAAATCTTGTTATTCGGGAAAAATTAGTAGGTAATAGTACCGAAATCAATGGAATGCTAAAAGCGGACAAAATATTAAGTGCCTTAATAGATGAAGGTAAAGTTCCTGGTATTTCAATTATGGTAAATAAAAATGGAGAAACCATTTTTAGCAAAGGGTATGGATACGCAGATATTAATAAAAAAGAGTCCGTTGTACCTAGTAAAACTGTTTTTAGAATAGCAAGTGTGTCTAAACCAATAGCTGCTACAGCATTAGCCCATATGGTTTCAGAGAAAAAGATAGATTTAGATAAATCTTTTTATCATTATGTGCCCTATTATCCTAAAAAAAAATGGGATTTTACAATTAGGCAATTGGCTAGTCATACTGCTGGTATTAGAGGATATAAAGGAATGGAGTATGGTCTAAATAAATCGTATTCTATAAAAGAAGGAATTTCTGTTTTTAAGGATGATGATTTAGTTTTTGAACCTGGAACTGATTACTTATATAATAGTTTTGATTGGATTTTGGTGTCATTGGCAATCCAAGAAGTAAGTGGTATGCCTTTTGAAAAATATGTAGATGAAAAGGTTTTAAAACCTTTAAACATGAAAAACACCTTTCCTGAAACAATTAATCAGGAGGGCAGCATAGCCCAAAATTTAAGCGCTTTTTATTCTAGAAATAAATTGGGCTTTAAAGAAGCAATTCCTGTAAATAATTTTTATAAGTTGGCTGGTGGTGGATATTTATCTACAGCAGAGGATGTTATTAAATTGGGTCAAGCGTACTTAGATAAAAGTATCCTTAACGAGAACGCCTTAAAGCCTTTTTTTACAACAGAAAATATTAAAAGTGTTCCAACATATTACGGCTTGGGTTGGCAGGTAAGTCAAGATAAAAAAGGGAGACAATACTACGGACACGTGGGTAATGGAGTAGGCGGGTACAGTAATTTTTTTGTTTATCCAGAAGAAAATATGGTTTGTGTAATCTTAACAAATTGTACAAATCCAGATGTTCAAATCCAGTTGGACGAGGTAGTAAGTTGTTTTATCGATTTCACTTAAAATGGTAGTTTTATTTTCTAACTTTTATAAGTTAAATCTTATATTCGCGGACGCAATCACAAACCAACCGATATGAAAAGGAATGTATTTTTAATTGTTTTATTATTCTTTTTTTTCAAAGGAATATCACAAATAACATATGAAAAAGGATACTATATTAACAATGCTGGATTTAAAACTGATGGTCTCATTAAAAATCTTGATTGGAAAGATAATCCTAGTGAGATTATGTTTAAAACTTCAGAGAATGCAGAGCCACAGCTAGTAACGATTGAAATTATTCAAAAATTTGTAATTACAGGAGTCTCAGAATACGTTCGTGAAACGGTGCAAATAGACAAGTCGTCTGAGGTTATTGAAAATATGAGTTACCATAAGTATCCTAAATATGTTGAGGAAACGTTGCTTCTTAAAACTTTGGTTCAAGGCAAAGCTAATTTATTTGTTTATGAGAATTCTAAAATAAAAAAATTCTTTTTTAATGTTAATGAAGGTGAGGTAAAGCAGCTTTTTTATAAAAGTTATTTGGCTGAACAGACTGGTATTGCTCACAATAATATGTTTCAGCAACAATTATTACTTAATTTAAAATGTAATAATATTAATACGAGTTACGTAAAAAAGATTGGCTATCAAGAAGATGATTTAAAATCTGTTTTTATTGCATACAATAAATGTATGAATTCTGACTATATTGTGACTGATGAAACTGAGAAAAAAAAGAATTTGTTTAATTTTAGCTTGAGAGCTGGTGTAGCAAATAGTTCTTTATCAATAAATAATGGAGTATCGAGAAACTTAATAAATGATTTAGGTTCGAAATTAGGTTTGCGTTTGGGGGCAGAAATGGAGTTTGTTTTACCCTTTAACAAAAACAAATGGGCAATTATTGCTGAGCCAATTTATAAAAAGTACAAAGCAGATGCCAAAACTGGGGTTACAAATATTTTTACAAATTCTATTGATGAAGAAAAAGTCAGTATAGATTATACCAACATTCAAATAGCATTTGGGGGGCGTTATTATTTTTTTCTCTCGGAAAAATCGAGAATTTTTATTAACGCAGGTTATACGATAAGCCTGAAAAGAAATGAAGAAATCGAGTTTAATTATCGAAGTAATTTAAAGATTGAGCCTGATAAAAACTTTTATGGGGGACTCGGATTTAAACAAAATAAACTCAGTATAGAATTTAGGTATAATACCCCTTTTGATAATATGAGTCGTTATTGGTCCTGGGAATCTGAGTTTAAGTCTTCCTCGTTAATTTTAGGATATACAGTTTTTTAAGGAGCGGTTAACTCGGTAAACAAGTTTTCAAGGTTTTTGTTTTTTCGACTAAGTTGTAACGTTTTTAATTGATTGTCGTGAGCAAAATCAAAAATTGTCGAACGCATATCTTTTTGAGTATCAAAGGTAATTTCATAATGAAATCCACCAGTATTTTTTACATGGGTGACTTGAGGTAATTTTTTTAGAAAAGCCTCTTCTACTCTGTAATCAAATTCTACTTCAATTATTTGATGAGATTCCGTTCTTAAATCAGAAAGCTTTCTGTCTGCCACTAAAACCCCATTGTTGATAATAATTACCCTGTCACAAATAGCCTCAACTTCCTTCATAATATGTGTTGAAAGTAAAATTGTTTTTTTCGTGCCAATTTCTCTAATAAGGGTTCTTATTTCAATAAGCTGATTAGGGTCTAATCCTGTTGTAGGTTCGTCTAAAATTAAGACTTCTGGATTGTGTAATAAAGCTGCGGCTAGTCCAACACGTTGTCTGTAACCTTTAGAGAGTTGTCCAATTTTTTTATGAGACTCAGGCTTCAGTCCTGTTAACGCTATTACCTCATTAATTCTTGAAGCTCCAACTTTGTATACATTAGCATTAAAACGTAAATATTCTTTAACATACATATCTAAATACAGAGGATTGTGTTCCGGTAGGTATCCAATACTTTTTTGAACGTCTTTTGGAGCAGACGACACATCAAAATTGTTTACTGTAGCGTTACCTTTGTTAGCAGTATAATATGTTGTTAATATTTTCATCATTGTAGATTTTCCTGCTCCATTCGGACCAAGAAAGCCAACAATTTCGCCTGGTTTTATTGAAAATGAAATGTTATCTAGAACTTTTTGCGAGTTAAAAGTTTTTGAAATGTTAGAAACTACTATAGACATGCAAAGGAATTTTAATAACAAGAAGGTTCAAGTACGGTTTGAAAACCAAAATTAATCAATTTGAAAATCATATTTAAGATAGAATATCCTTAATCTTTTCTGCTTTCTTGCTAATTATTAGCAAGAAATATAACTAACACTAAAAAAAATGAAAAAAAAAGGGACTATTAAGCAGTATTTAAATTTAATTAGTACATTAGCCCAAGTTTTTATAAAAAATGACAAAACAATATTTCTGGAACGGTTTTACTTTTTACTTCTTTTTTAAAAGAGGTACGGGACTGTTCTAGCATATTTTAAAAATATAATTAGAGTAAAGTTCCGAGAAAATCGGAACTTTTTTTTTGTAAAATTTTTGAGGTTTTTAATATAGATAAAATCTAAAAAATTAATGTTTAGTAGATGAGCTTAAAATTAGCAATACAGGGAATAAAAGGATCAAACCATCATCAAGTAGCAAACGACTATTTTGGTAATGAAGTGGATTTAGTGGAATGTTTATCTTTTGATATTCTTGTGGATAAACTTTTAAATAAATCCGCAGACAAGGGTATAATGGCTATTGAGAATTCTATAGCGGGATCCATTATTCCAAATTACGCACTAATTTATCACAATAATCTACATATAATTGGAGAGCATTATCTAAACATTCACCACAATTTAATGGTGTTAAAGGGACAAAAAATTGAAGATATTGATGAGGTTAGGTCACACCCTATGGCGTTATTGCAATGTAAAGAGTTTTTAAGAGGCTATCCACATATTAAAATGGTTGAAGATGTGGATACTGCAGAAACTGCAAAACAAATTCAAGAAAAACAATTAAAAAACATAGCAGCAATAGCACCTAAAGTAGCAGCGGATTTGTATGATTTGGATATTATTGCAACAGATATACAAACTATTAAAAACAATTCAACAAGATTTATTATTGTTAAAACGGTAAATAAAGAGTTACCTAAAGAAGAAATTAACAAGGCTTCAATTAGGTTTGTGACTGATCATAAAAGAGGAAGCCTTGCAACGGTTTTGAATGTCATGAGCGATTGTAATTTGAATTTAACTAAAATTCAATCATTGCCTATTATTGAAAAACCTTGGAAGTATGCGTTCTTTGTTGATGTTACTTTTGAGGATTATGAAAATTTTGCAAAAGCGAAATCTCTTTTGGGTATTATGTCAGAAGATTTTAAGGTTTTGGGAGAGTATAAAAATGCTAGAATATGATTACTACAGCTGATAGATTAAAAACAGTTGAAGAATATTACTTCTCAAAAAAACTAAGAGAAGTAAGAGGGTTAGTTGCAGAAGGCAAACCAATTATTAATATGGGAATTGGTAGTCCTGATTTAGCTCCTTCACAAACTGTAATCGATGCAATTAAACAGGCCGTAACTGACGTTGGTGCTCATCAATATCAAAGTTATCAGGGTTTACCAGAACTAAGAGAAGCTATTGCGAACTTTTATGAGTTAAAGTACAGTGTTTCGTTAAATCCTGTGAATGAGATATTACCTTTAATGGGTTCTAAAGAAGGGATTATGCATATAAGCATGGCTTTTTTAAATGAAGGTGATGAGGTATTAATTCCTAATCCAGGATACCCAACATATTCATCGGTTACTAAATTGGTAGGAGCTGTGACCCGCGAGTATCAATTGGAAGATAAGAATAACTGGTTTCCTGATTTGGAAGCTTTAGAAAAGGATAATTTATCTAAAGTTAAGTTAATGTGGACAGGTTATCCGCATATGCCTACAGGTGCTACTGCTAGTACGCAACAATTGGGGCAGCTGGTTAATTTTGCAAAAAGACACGATATTATTTTAGTGAATGATAATCCCTATAGTTTTGTTTTAAATGAGAGTCCAACTAGTATGCTTTCTATTAACGGTTCTAAGGATAATGTTTTGGAATTAAACTCGTTAAGTAAAACTTTTAATATGGCTGGCTGGAGAGTTGGAATGGTTATGGGGAACGCCGATTTAATAAATGCCATTTTAAAAGTAAAAAGCAATATGGACTCTGGAATGTTTTATGGTATTCAAAAGGGCGCAATTGAGGCTTTAAATAGTGGTGATAAATGGTTTCAAAACCTAAATGAAATTTATAAGACAAGGAGAAATTTAATGTTTCAACTGGCGGATAAATTAAACTGTACGTACGATAATAATGCAGTGGGGATGTTTGTTTGGGCGAAATTACCAGAAGGAGCATTATCTTCCGAGGAATTTGTAAATGAAGTTTTATACGATAAAAATATATTTATAGCTCCTGGAACTATTTTTGGAAATAAAGGAGAGGGTTATATACGCTTTTCTCTTTGTGTAAAAGAAGAAAAAATTAAAGAAGCCATAACAAGGTTTTAACCTTTAAAAAAATAATGCACGTAATAAGTGCTCATATTTAGCAAAGAAAAATGAATGTATTTGTAATTGGAGTTGGACTAATAGGAGGTTCTATGGTTAAAGACATTAAACGTCTGAAACCAGAAGCCACTATTTATGGAATAGATGCCAGCAGTGCTAATTTAGACGAAGCAGTTGTTTTGGAGATTATAGACGAAAAATCGAGTTATGAGCAACTGTCAATTGCAAATATCGTAATCGTTAGTATACCTGTTGATGCTATGATAGCCGAATTACCTAAAATATTGGATGCCGTTAATGATGATTGTGTGGTTTTTGATGCTGGTTCAACAAAAGGACAAATATGTAAGGCTGTAGAAAATCATACCAAACGCAGAAACTTTTTGGCATGTCACCCTATTTCGGGTACTGAGTTTTCTGGACCTTCAGCAGCAGTATATGGATTGTATGACGGTAAAACCAATATAATTTGTGAAGTAGAAAAAACAGCATTTAAACTGCAAGAAAGAGCTTTAGAACTTTTTCGTGAGTTAGGAATGCGAATTAGATATATGAACCCTGAAGCACATGACAAGCACATAGCGTATGTATCTCATTTATCACACATAAGCTCTTTTATGTTAGGAAAAACGGTAATTGAAAAAGAAAAAAATGAACGTGATATTTTTGACATGGCGGGGAGTGGTTTTGAGAGCACGGTGCGTTTAGCAAAAAGTTCACCAGCCATGTGGACACCGATTTTTGAACAGAATAAAGAAAATGTTATTGAGACCTTAGAGGGATATATAAAAAACCTTACCGAATTTAAAAAAATGCTTGAAAGTAATAATTATGATGGCATTTACAATGAAATGAATAATACAAATAAGATTAAAGAAATATTAAACGGAATACCACAAAACAAGCAAAAAGAAAAGTAGTACAATGGAGAATTCAAAAGAAATGAGAACATGGTTAGATGATTTAGGATTAGATCACCCTTTGGTAATAGCAGGGCCATGTAGCGCGGAAACGGAAGAACAAGTGCTTAAAATAGCACATGAATTAAAAGATACCGATGTAAATTATTACAGAGCTGGTATCTGGAAACCAAGAACCCGCCCAGGAAATTTTGAAGGGGTTGGTGCTTTAGGTTTAAAATGGTTACAGAAAGTAAAAGAAGAAACAGGTCTAAAAACTGCAACTGAAGTAGCTAATAGAGCTCATGTAGAGTTAGCTCTTGAGCATGATATTGATTTACTGTGGATTGGAGCTAGATCAACAGTAAGTCCGTTTATAATGCAAGAAATTGCAGATGCCTTAGAAGGTACTGATAAAGTGGTTTTAGTAAAAAATCCTATTAATCCAGACTTATCGCTTTGGTTAGGTGGTATTGAACGTTTATATACTGCAGGAATTAAAAAATTAGGAGCTATTCATAGAGGGTTTTCTACATACGAAAAAACTAAGTATAGAAACATTCCGGAATGGCAATTGGCAATTGAATTTCAAAATAAATTCCCTGATTTACCATTAATCAGTGATCCTTCTCATATTACAGGAAATAGAGAAATGATTTTTGATGTTTCTCAAACTGCCTTAGATCTTAATTTTGACGGATTAATGATTGAGACTCATTTTGATCCAGATAATGCTTGGAGTGATGCTGCGCAGCAAGTAACACCTGGTAAATTGGTTCAAATCATGAGAGATTTAAAAATCAGAAAAGAAGACGATTCAGAAGCGGCTTATACGAAAGAGTTGAGTAATTTAAGAGCTCAGATTGATGTAATTGATTCTCAGCTAATAGAATCTTTAGGTAAGCGTATGAAAATTTCAGATTCAATAGGTAAGCTTAAAAAAGAGAAAAATGTTGCGGTTTTACAAAGTAACAGATGGAATCAGATTTTAGGAGCTATGATTTTAGAAGGAGAGTCTAAAGGATTAAGTGAAGAATTTGTGCTTAGAATGTTTAAAGCTATTCATCAAGAATCTATTAACCATCAAGAGAAAATTTTAAATCAGTAATTACTAAAAAATCCCGACTTTAAGTCGGGATTTTTATTTTTTAGAGAGAATAGGTAATAATTACTTTTTAAAGATATATCTAGTAATAAAAATTCCGTTTCCATCCTTCTCGCCAGAGTCGCTTTCCACAGCACTTACCACATGAATTAGTTGCCAGCCTTCTTCAGTCATTGCGGTAAGTTTAGAGGATATTACAGCATCGTTTGCAGCAATGTTTTGAAAGCGAATACCAGCAAGATTGTAGAAGTTAAGGAGTTTGGTTTCTTCAAAGTTTTTAACTCTTATCTCGCTCCTTTTAGATTTGTTTCGAGTATTGTCTTCTTTAGTTTGTGTGGAAGTATACTTTTCAAAATCTTTTTCTTCGTTAGCGTCAATTATTCTCGAACGCCCTAATCCACTTGTAACAATGGATTCAACACTAGTAATTACCTTATATTCCTGAGCACTCAAGCCTATAGAACTTGCAAGTAAGCCCATTATAAATATAATTTTCTTCATAATTTTTATTTTTTGATTTATAATTAATAGACAATTTTAAAAGCAAAGGGTTGCAACTTAGAAACAAAACTTAATTTTTTGGAGATACATTTTTTAAACCCGCTCTTCGCTTTGGTTTATTACCGTTTTATTAAAGTATTATTGTTTCTTTGTGATATAATTAATGTTAATGACAGGAACTGTTTATAAATCTACTGGAAGTTGGTATACGGTAAAGACCTCTGAGGGAGTCTTTTATGATTGTAGAATAAAGGGAAAGTTTCGCATTAAGGGTATTAAAAGTACAAATCCTATATCAGTAGGAGATGTTGTTTCTTTTGAACTTGAAGAAAATGCCCAAGAAGTAAGAGGGGTTATTTATGATATTGCTGATCGTAAAAATTATATGGTTAGAAAGTCAGTAAACCTATCAAAACAAACACATATTATTGCTGCGAATTTGGATCAGGTATTTTTAATGATTACACTAAATAATCCACCTACATATACTGTTTTTATAGATCGCTTTTTGGCAACTGCTGAAGCTTATGATATCCCTGCTATTTTATTGTTTAATAAAATTGATTTATACAATCAAGAAGAACTTGGTGAAATTAAATATTTAGCAGAGTTATATAGGAGCATTGGGTATACATGCATTGGAATTTCAGCTAAGGAGTGTAAAAATGTCGAAAAAGTAAAACAAGCAATGGTAGGAAAAACATCCATGTTTTCTGGTCATTCTGGTGTTGGTAAATCTACATTGGTAAACGCCTTGGAACCTGGCTTAGCTATTAAAACATCAGAGATTTCAAGGCAGCACATGCAAGGGCAGCATACCACAACATTTGCAGAAATGTTTGATTTAAGTTTTGATGCAAGAATTATTGATACTCCGGGAATAAAAGGTTTTGGTATAGTTGATATGGAAAAGGAGGAAATAGGCGATTACTTTCCAGAGTTTTTTAAACTAAAAGGTCATTGCAAATTTAATAATTGCCTACATCTTGATGAACCTAAATGTGCCGTAAAAGAAGCATTAGATACTGATGATGTTGCTTGGAGTAGATATAAGAGTTATATTCAAATGATAAAGGGCGAAGACGAAAATTACCGACAAGATATTCATAACGAAAAATAAATGCGAGCTGTAGTTCAGAGAGTTTCATGGGCAAGTGTTACCGTTGAAGGTGAAATAGTTTCAGAAATAAAAAAAGGACTATTAATTTTGGTAGGAGTCGAAGAGATTGATAATCAACATGATGTTGATTGGCTCGCAAAAAAAATAGTCAACCTCCGCATTTTTAATGATGACAAAGGTGTTATGAATAAATCGTTGCAAGATGTTTCAGGTGATGTTATTGTTGTAAGTCAGTTTACACTTCATGCAGCAACAAAAAAAGGCAATCGCCCATCATATATTAAGGCAGCAAGCCCTAAGGTAGCGATTCCAGTATATGAGTCGTTTGTTTCGCAATTAGAATTTTTTTTAAGAAAAAAAGTAGGTGCGGGGGTTTTCGGGGCAGATATGAAAGTAGAACTACTTAACGATGGTCCAGTAACAATACTTATTGACACTCAGCGAAAAGAGTAATGTATATTATGTTTAAAGTTTTAAACAGTTTTACAAGATTGTAAATTTAACCACATGAAGGTATGTATTGTTGCAATAGCTGTCTCACCAATATGAGGGTTTAAAAGAATTTTATAAAGCTATAGTAGAAAAACAAACAGAAAAAGTAGTTTTGTCTAAAATATAGACAACTATGAATATTCAAAATGCACAACAAGTCGTTGATAATTGGATAAAAGAACACGGAGTTCGTTATTTTAATGAGTTAACCAATATGGCTCAATTAACCGAAGAGGTTGGTGAGGTTGCTCGTATTATAGCTCGTAGATATGGAGAACAAAGCGAAAAAGAATCTGATAAAAACAAAGACTTAGGAGAGGAGCTAGCCGATGTACTTTTTGTAGTGTTATGTTTGGCAAATCAAACTGGAGTAGATTTACAACAGGCTTTTGATAAAAAGTTAGATATCAAAACCAAGAGAGATCATGATAGGCATCAAAACAATAAAAAGCTGAAATAGTTTTATATTTGCATCTTGTTTTTAAAACCTATCTAGCTTGAAATTACACCTATCCAGTCCGTCTAAATTATGTATTGAATCTAAAGTTACCATCACAGGATCAAAAAGTGAATCCAATAGATGTTTGTTACTTAAAGCTTTGTATGATACAATTTCAATAAGCAATATTTCTAATTCTGATGATGCTCAAGTTATGGAAAAAGGACTTGAGGTACAAAACGGTATTGTGGATATACATCATGCGGGTACGGCAATGCGTTTTCTCACCAGTTTTTTTGCTACCCAACAAGGTAGAGAGGTTACCCTAACGGGTTCGCAAAGAATGACAGAGCGTCCAATAAAGGTGTTGGTAGATGCACTAAAAGAATTAGGGGCAGAAATAAGTTATGAGAAAAATGAGGGTTATCCTCCTATACATATTAAAGGAAAAAAAATAACTAAACATAAAGTTAGCCTACCTGCAAATATTAGCAGTCAATACATATCTTCATTATTGTTAGTGGCGCCTAGTTTAGAAAATGGAATAGAGTTAGAGCTGGTAGGTAAAATAACATCAGTTCCTTATATAAAAATGACACTTAGTTTACTTAGTGAAATAGGTGTTGAAAATTCTTTTAAAGGCAATACCATAAAAGTTTACCCTAAGCAACAAGTTGATAATGTTGATTTGGTGGTAGAATCGGACTGGAGCTCTGCTTCATATTTTTACAGTATAGCTGCTTTGTGCGAGGTTGGAACTAAAATAGAGTTATCTGCCTATAAAGAAAATAGTTTACAAGGAGATAGTGTTTTAGCCTCAATTTACACTTCATTTGGTGTTGAAACTAAGTTTGAAAATAATGCAGTTGTTCTTTGTAAAACAGCGGATAAATTACCTGAAGATTTTTCATGGGATTTATCTAATGCTCCAGATATTGCACAAACTATAGCTGTCACTTGTTTAGGTTTAGGAATAGGGTGTGAGCTATCAGGTTTACATACATTAAAAATCAAAGAGACAGATAGGTTGGAAGCTTTACATACCGAATTAACAAAGTTAGGAGCTTCTATAGCGGTAACAGATAAAAGTCTTTCATTAAAGCCAACTCCAACAATTAATAGTGATGTAGCTATTGATACCTACAATGATCATAGAATGGCAATGGCATTTGCTCCACTAGGTATTATATCGGGTATTATAATAAACGATGCAGGAGTGGTTTCTAAGTCGTATCCTGATTATTGGACCGACCTAAAAAACCTTCAATTTAAGGTATCAGAGATTTAATATAGATTTTACTTGACAACCCCTATTTCAGGGTTGTATATTTGCCACCGCAAAAATTGCTAACTAAAAAGCTATTTATGAAATTATCAAACTTCAATTTTGAGCTTCCAGAAGAATTATTAGCCGAATATCCTTCGGAGAATAGAGATGAATCCAAATTAATGGTTATTCACCGTGAAACAGGTAAAATAGAGCATAAAATGTTCAAAGACCTTATTAATTATTTTGATGAGGGTGATGTGATGGTGTTGAATAATACAAAGGTTTTCCCTGCTAGATTATATGGTAATAAAGAAAAAACTGGGGCAAGAATAGAAGTTTTTTTATTGCGTGAATTAAACGAAGAACAACGCCTATGGGATGTATTGGTAGATCCAGCGCGTAAAATTCGTATAGGTAATAAATTATATTTTGGTGATGATGATACTTTGGTTGCAGAAGTAATAGATAATACAACTTCAAGAGGAAGAACACTACGTTTTTTATATGACGGCTCGTATACCGATTTTAGAAGGAAATTACGTGAACTAGGTGAAACTCCACTTCCTAAATATATTAAAAGAGATGTTGAACCAGAAGATGAAAATCGTTACCAAACTATATATGCAAAGCATGAAGGTGCAGTTGCAGCTCCAACAGCAGGACTTCACTTTTCTAAACATTTATTAAAACGTTTAGAAATTAAGGGTGTAGACTTTGCTGAAGTAACACTACATGTTGGTTTAGGAACCTTTAATCCTGTTGAGGTTGAAGATTTGTCAAAGCATAAAATGGATAGTGAAGAGCTTGTGATTGACGAAAAAGCCACAGAGATTGTGAATACGGCAAAAATAAACAAACGCAAAGTATGTGCTGTAGGAACAACCGCAATGAGAGGGCTAGAAAGTGCTGTTTCGTCACAATCAACGTTAAATACTTTTGAAGGTTGGACCAATAAGTTTATTTTTCCTCCATACGACTTTAGTATTGCGAATTGCATGATTACAAATTTTCATTTACCAAAATCTACATTGCTTATGATGGTTTCAGCATTTATAGGTCATGATTTAATGAAAAAGGCGTATAAAGAAGCAATTATAGAAAGCTATAAGTTTTATTCTTATGGTGATGCAATGTTAATTTTGTAATTAACAATAAAAAATACTAAAAATCCTGCCACTTTCCTTATGATGGTTTAGTTGGCAGGATTTTTTATCTTATAACCTTGGAAAATAAAAAAGACATACGGGCATTAACCCAAGAACAGCTCAAAGAGTTTTTCGTTAAAAACGGAGATAAAGCTTTTAGAGGAAAGCAAGTCTATGAGTGGCTATGGCAAAAATCTGCGTATTCTTTTGAGGTTATGACTAACATTTCAAAACAAACCAGAGAAATGTTAGAAGATAATTTTGTGATTAATAATGTAAAGGTAGACCAAATGCAACGTAGTAGCGATGGTACTATTAAAAATGCAGTACGCCTTTATGATGATTTAATTGTGGAATCTGTTTTAATACCAACAAAAACTCGTACAACAGCCTGCGTGTCTAGTCAGGTTGGTTGTAGTTTGGATTGTAGATTTTGCGCGACGTCTAGATTAAAAAGAATGCGAAATTTAAAACCCGATGAAATTTATGATCAGGTTGTCGCAATTGATAATGAAAGTAGGTTGTATTTTGATAGGCCTTTAAGCAACATTGTGTTTATGGGAATGGGAGAGCCACTCATGAACTACAACAATGTGTTAAAAGCAATAGATAAAATTACTTCACCTGAGGGTTTAGGAATGTCACCAAAACGAATTACAGTATCAACTTCGGGTGTTCCTAAAATAATTAAAAAAATGGCTGATGAAGAGGTTAAATTTAATTTGGCAGTTTCATTACATTCCGCAATTGATGAGGTAAGAACTTCCATAATGCCATTTAATGCAAACTTTAACTTAGAGAGTTTAAGAGAAGCTTTGGAATATTGGTATGCTAAAACTAGAAATAGAATAACTTACGAATATGTTGTTTGGAAAGGAATTAACGACCGTCAAAAGGATATTGATGCCTTGGTTAAGTTCTGCAGGTTTGCTCCTTCTAAGGTTAATTTAATAGAATATAACCCTATTGACGATGGCGAATTTCAACAAGCAAGTAATGAGGCGATAGATAAATATGTTAAAACACTTGAAAACAATAATATAGTGGTAACAGTTCGTCGTTCTAGAGGAAAAGATATTGATGCGGCTTGCGGTCAATTAGCGAATAAAAAGGTTTAAGTCAATTGTAGTTTTAAATTACGGTCTACACATAATATTTTTCTTAGTTTTACACTAAACAAACAATAACTGATAACAGAATTCCTTGAAAATTGTATCGCAAATAAGGGAGCCTATTAATGAGGAGATGGAGATGTTTGAGGCGAAATTTCGCGATTCAATGTCCTCTAAGGTTGCTTTGTTAAATAGAATTACGCATTACATTGTAAACCGAAAAGGGAAGCAAATGCGGCCTATGTTTGTGTTTTTAACTGCAAAACTGTTAAACAATGGTGAGGTTTTTGAGCGAACCTATAGGGGAGCAGCGGTTATTGAGCTTATACATACGGCCACATTGGTACATGACGATGTTGTAGATGAAAGCAATAAACGAAGAGGTTTTTTTTCAATAAATGCATTATGGAAAAATAAAATTGCCGTTCTTGTCGGCGATTATTTGTTATCAAAAGGGTTGTTGCTTTCCATTGATAATGATGATTTTGACTTATTAAAAATAATCTCTGTTGCTGTACGCGAAATGTCGGAAGGAGAATTATTGCAAATTGAGAAGGCAAGACGTTTAGATATTACCGAAGAGGTTTACTACAATATTATTCGACAAAAAACAGCTACTTTAATAGCTGCTTGTTGCAGTATGGGGGCTTGTTCTGTGAGACCAGAATCTAAAGAAGTTGAGCTTTTTAGAAAATTTGGAGAATACTGCGGTATGGCATTTCAAATAAAAGATGATTTATTTGATTACGGCGAGGATAAGATTGGGAAACCAACAGGTATAGATATTAAGGAGCAAAAAATGACATTACCACTTATTCATGTTTTGAATACTTGCTCCAATACAGAAAAAAAATGGCTCATTAATTCTATTAAAAACCATAATAAGGATAAAAAGAGGGTTAAAAAAGTTATAGCTTTTGTTAAAGAGAACGGTGGGCTAGATTATGCTGTTAAAAAAATGCTTGATTATAAAGAAAAGGCACTTACTCTATTAAAAGCATATCCAGATTCTGAGTATAAAAGTGCCTTAATACTTATGGTAAATTACGTGGTGGATAGAAAAAAGTAACCCTTTAGTTTACCACTTCTTCTAATAAATTCTAAAATAATTTTATAGCAGGCAACCTTTTTGAATTAAGGTGCGTCTAGTAAGGTGAAGGGCAATTTTAAAGAATTTGAAAATAATATCATTTTATAAAAGCGAAGGGCACTTAATAAAAAAAGCGGTTGCAGGTAATTCTGAGGCGCAACGCCGAATTTATGATAAGTATTCACCTAAAATGTTAGGAGTTTGTAGGCAATATATAAAAGATATACATTTCGCAGAAGATGTTATGGTTACCGGTTTTTTAAAGGTGTTTAAAAAACTAAATACTTTTAATTTTAAAGGAAGTTTTGAGGGTTGGATTCGTCGAATAATGATTAGAGAAAGCATCTCCTTTCTTAGAAAAAAACAATTTGTTGTATACGATGACGAGGTTTTGGTTAAAAATGAAAATCAAAATATCAATTCATTGAATGATATAGATCTAGAATATATTCAACAGTTGATTGATGAGCTTCCACAAGGGTATAAAATGGTATTTATTCTGTATACAGTTGAAGGTTATAAACATCAAGAAATTGCCAAAATGTTAAAAATTTCTGAAAGCACGTCAAAGTCTCAGTTATTTAAAGCACGTAAAATGTTGCAAAAAGAATTAAACAAACAAAACATTATAGGATATGGAGCCCTCTAAGTTTGAAAAACATATTATTGAGAAACTATCCTCAAGGGAAATAAAACCTTCCGAAGCTGCTTGGGATAGCATTGCTGAAACCTTAGAAAATAAACATGGAGTACGTAAAAATAAGAGCACGTATTGGTATGCCATTGCTGCAAGCCTTATAGGATTACTTTTGGTATCAATTTTTGTTTTAAGTAAAGACAATGAGGTTTTTACCGAAGAAGATAAAATTGTGGTGAGTCCATCTGAAGAAGTTAAGAAAGAAGAAAAGAAAACCAATGTTTTAGAAGCTGAAAAGGTAATTGCCTTTGATAAGGAAAATCAAAAAATTGAAGTTAGCAAGGCTGAGGATAATAATGAGATACTAATGAATGATTTGGTAGAAGTCGAAAAAAAACCTCAAATATCTGATTCAATAGAAAGAGTATTGGATGTTAAAATTTTTGAAGTAGTAGCGCAAGTAAATGAGCTTGAAAAAAGTAAAGTGATTTCAGATGCAGAAGTGGATTCACTTTTAAGAAAAGCTCAAGACGAAATTTTAATGGATAAAATATTTCGAAAGGATAAATCTGTTGATGCCTTGAATTTATTGACAGAGGTTGAAAATGAGTTAGATCAATCTTTTCGAGATCAAATCTTTGAACAGCTTAAAACCGGTTACTTTAAAATAAAAACGGCTGTTGCTGACCGCAACAACTAGAATATTCATCAATCAATAATCGGCGTTTCTTTTTTACCTCCTTTGTATAAGGGGGTAGGATAGAAATGCATAAATCAAAAAATCATGAAAAAAATTATCCTATTTGTAATAGTGTTACTGATCCCATTTTTTGTCACAAAAATTTATGGACAAGATAATATTTCAGGAAAAATACAAGCATTAAGAGCGCTTAAATCCGAAGTTGTTAATGAGGAAAAGGGGGCTTTAAAAAGTACTGTTGAAAGTATAAATAAACAGTTGAATAAGGGAGAAATAACCGAAGAAGAGGCAAAAAAACGCAAAGAAGAGGAAGCAAAAAAAAGAGCTTTAAATATTGAAAATAAACTGGCAATACTTGAAAACAGGATTTTTCTATTGGAACGAAATGGTAATGATGTTGTTTTAGATAATGCGGGGAAAGAAGCTGATGAAGAAGGTTTTAGTATAACCATAGGAGGAGAAACTTATGACATTGTTGATTGGGCAAAAAAGAAGGCAGAAGATCGTGAAATTAAGTATGATCGTAGAACATATTCAGATTTTGTTTTTGCCTTAGGACTTAATAATGCAATAATTGATGGAGCATCACTCAATAGTACTCCATATAAAACCAGAGGTACTTTTTATGAACTTGGCATAGCTTGGCATACTCGTGTGTTTAAAAACAATAATTTTTTGCGATTCCGTTACGGAATATCGTATCAATTCAACGGTTTAAGAATTGATGATAATAATTACTTTGTTGCAAATAATGGACAGACAGAATTGCAAGAGTTTGAGTTTGATTTAAAGAAAGTAAAGTTCAGAAGAGATAACCTCGTTTTTCCCGTTCATTTTGAATTGGGCCCTTCCAGTTTTAGTAAATCTGAAAAAAGTATTCGATATAATTTAGACAATAAGTTCCGAATTGGAGTTGGAGGGTATGCTGGTGTAAATATCTCTACAAGGCAAAAATTAAAATATCGAGAAAATGGTAAAACTGTAAAAAGTAAACTTAAGGGCGGGTACAATACTTCTAATTTTATATATGGCTTAAGTGCTTATGCAGGTTTTGGAGATTGTGTTGCGTACATTAAATATGATTTGAACCCCATTTTTGATAATGCTGCTATTGAGCAACGAAATATATCATTAGGTTTTAGATTTGATTTATAATTGTATACCCTGCCTCTAAAGCTCTGGTGTGTTTAATACAGTTAAGCTTTCAGGGCAGGGTTATCAACCAACCAAATTTATAATAGTTCAAAAGAAACAGATATGAGGTATGTCTTTTTATGAGAAGTATTATTGTAGTATAAAGAGTCCTCAATCTCTAAGGAGTTGTTGTCTACATAGCTTTTTACTTCTCCAAGTTTTTTACCTAATTTTTGGGCAATGGCTGTTGCTTTCTTCTTGGCATCTGCAAAAGCAGCATTGGAATATTCTGCCATTTTATCCACGGTAATATTAGAAAAAGCGTTATTTTCAAGTTTGGATAGTCCTAAAGATTTTGTATTTAAAAATTTTTGAAACTCTTCCATAGATGTTGTTTTAAACTCAATAATTGTTCCGTCTTTTTCATACCCTAAAAGATCATACTTCATTTCGTTCTCTTGTAACCTATTGGAGCTTATTCCAATTTTGTTCAGTTTATCGTAGAAAGCTTTTTTGAGTTCGGTAACATTTGTATTTTCTGTATCGTAATAAACATTTTGCATGCTTATTACTACAGATACTCTATACTCAGGTTTTACTGAGAATTTATGGATTCCATTAACTGATATTTGGTTTGTTGTATTTTGAGCAAAAGTTGTCATGGTGCTAAAAATTAAAACGATTAAAAGTGCTGTTTTTTTCATAATATTTTAAATTTATTTATACTACCGAAAATAAGAAAGAAGCTGCAATCATCCATGCTCCAACTATTAAACCTAAAACACCTAGTTTACCTTGTTTTGGAGCAATTTTTTCCCTAAGCTGTTCTGCTTTCTCTTGAGCTTCCTCGCTTTTCGCTAAAACCAACTTGTTAATTAATCCAAAACCAAGCATAAACCCTAAGGTAGCGGAAACAATATTCCCTGCTAAAAGTGTAATCCACCAAATAGGGGAGCTAGTTAGCCAACCTAAGTTTAAAATGGCGGTAATAATTCCCCATGCACCCCAGAAACAAAATGCCAAACCAATCCAACCTTGGTAAGGCTCTACTTTAGCGAGTAATTCTTTCGCATTAGGTTTTTTTGATAGAATTAATGATGGTACCGCAATAATGCTTAATAAAATAAGAGTAATTCCCCAGATCATAATTTTTGTTTTAAAAGGTTATTTTTATGTTTAATTTCTATGATACAAAGATGCTATTGATTAAAAATAGATTTCACCCTTAGTATGGTGAAAATGGCTACCCTGAAAACAGGGTGTTTTTTTAATTGATGTACTTTTTAAATTATCTTTACATATTCTGATACTTTGTTTAAATCACTGAATATTGATATTAAAATCTACTATAGATAAGGTTTATGAAACTGCTCGCTTGGAAGAAGTGATTGGTGATTTTGTTAATTTAAAGAAATCAGGATCAAACTTTAAAGGATTAAGTCCTTTTAGTGAGGAACGTACACCTAGTTTTATGGTTTCACCTGTAAAACAGATTTGGAAGGATTTTAGTAGTGGAAAAGGAGGGAATGTTGTTGCCTTTTTAATGGAACATGAGCATTTTACTTACCCAGAAGCAATAAAATATCTTGCAAAAAAGTACAATATTGAAATAGAGGAGACAGAGCGTACTGATGAACAAAAAGAAGAAGCCAACGAGCGCGAAAGTATGTATTTGGTTTCTGAGTTTGCGCAAACTCATTTTTCAGAAATGTTATGGAATAGTGAGTTGGGGAAAGCCATTGGGTTAAGTTACTTTAAAGAAAGAGGTTTTACTGATGAAACTATTAAAAAGTTTAATCTAGGATATTGCTTAGATCAATGGGATGGCTTTACTACTGCTGCCTTAGATAAAAGTTATAAATTAAAATACCTAGAAAAAACAGGGTTAACCATTGTTAAAGAGGATAGTAATAATCCTAATAACCCTAAAAAATTTGATCGCTTTAAAGGTCGTGTAATGTTCCCAATACATTCTATGAGTGGTAGGGTACTTGGTTTTGGTGGACGAATTTTAACGAACGATAAAAAAGCAGCAAAGTATTTAAATTCTCCCGAGAGCGATATATACCATAAAAGTAAAGTGCTTTATGGAATTTATCATGCTAAGCAAGCCATAGCAAAAGAAGACAATTGTTATTTGGTTGAAGGGTATACTGATGTTATTCAGTTTTATCAAAGAGGTATTCAAAATGTTGTAGCTTCCAGTGGTACGGCATTAACTCCAGAGCAAATACGCTTAGTTAACAGACTTACAAAAAACATTACAGTATTATTTGATGGAGATGCGGCTGGACTAAGAGCTTCTTTAAGAGGGGTTGATTTAATTTTGGAGCAGGGAATGAATGTTAGAGTGTGTACATTTCCCGAAGGAGAGGATCCTGATAGTTTTTCTAAAAATAACGATTACGATGACGTTGTTGAGTATCTTGAGCAACATTCTAAAGATTTCATTCAGTTTAAAGCTTCTTTATTAGTGAAAGAGGCATCTAATGATCCTATAAAAAGAGCTGATACGGTCAGAGATATTGTAAATAGCATTGCTAAAATTCCTGATAGAATAAAAAAGGAAATATATATTCAAGAGTGCGCTCAAATTATGAATATTTCTGAGTCTGTGTTGTTTAATACGTTGGCTCAAATTGGGAAAAAAGATGTTGCCGATGCGTCCAAAAAAGCTAAACAAGAGCAAAAAGCCTTTGATGTAGTTAAAAATGAAGAAGTTCAAGAAAAGGTAGATGTACAATATTTGTTAGAGCGTAAAATTATTGAGTTGTTATTGCTTTATGGTCAGAAATTGGAAAAATTTGAAGATCTTGTTCTTAAAGAAAATGAGGAGGGAGATTTGGTTTTAGAGCCAGAATCTATTGAAGCTAAGGTTTATGAGAAAATATTTTTAGACCTTCAGGATGATGAAATTGAGTTGGCAAATACAAACTTTAGAGCTATTTATAAAATGTTGATAAATGAATTGAATGAAAATGAGTCGTTCTCGTTGAATTCGTTTATGACAAATCTAGAGCAAGATGTAGTTAAAGAATTAACCTCTATCCTCATGGAGGAAGAAAAATATCAAATACATGATTGGGCGAGAAAGGATATTTACCCAAAGGATAAAGAAGAAGAAATTGCCCAACTTGTTAGCGAAACAATATTAACCTTGCGTTGTTTTTTAATAAAAAAAAGAATGTCTGTTTTACAAGAACAAACGAAAGATTCAGGTAAAGATAACCGGGAAGCTTTAGAAGAAATTGTAAACTATATTCATCTAAACAAGTTGCTAAATAAAAAATTAAATAGAGTGTTATCATAAAAAAAGCCTGCATTTGCAGACTTTTTTTACTTTTTTATTCTTTGTTTTGTTTAGTACAACTCTAAAGCCTTAGCTTGTTGTAATAAATCTACCATGTTGTCAACGTTTAACTTTTTCATTAAACGAGCTTTGTACGTACTCACGGTTTTTTCGTTAAGATTAAGCCCTTGAGCTACCTCTTTATTTCGTTTTCCACTGGCTAATAACTTAAGTACTTCAATTTCTCTTGTTGAAAGTTTTCTGAAGAAACGTCTAGGTTTCTGAGTCCCCTCGTCAAAAGCAAGACGCTGAGCAAGTTCATTTGTAATAAACATGCTTCCTTCGCTAACTTTTTTAACAGCAGATATTATGTAGTCAATATCAGATGCTTTGGAAAGGTATCCAAAAGCTCCAGCTCTAATAGAACTTAAAGCGTATACATCTTCAGATTGCCCACTGTACATTAAAACTTTCACATCAGGAAAGTCTTTCTTAATTTTTCTTAGAGCAGCAATACCATTAATATTTGGTATGTCCATTTCTAACATTACTACATCGGGGGTAACTTCTTTTAATCTTTCAAACAGTTCATCAGTGGTGGATACATCATCAACAACTTCAAACCCCGTTGCAGAACTCAACACATTCTTCACACCCATTCTAATAATAGGGTGATTGTCCGCAATTAACACTTTAATCATTTTGTTTGGTTTTAATTAGATTTCTTAATATTAATTTAGTCTATAATATAAACTGACATATAATGTAAGGATAATTTGGCTAAATTATGAGACAAAAATGCAATATTTTTCGCTAAAAATGCGAATATAAGAAAGAATATTCGATTTATCTACCTGATTTCTAGCTAAAAGGTTTATTTTTTTAACATATTTGGAATTTCACAAATTGGAATCGGAAGCATTTTATGTTGATTCATTCTATTAAGTTTTGTAAAGATAGTGTAAACTTCTTTTTCCCTGCCAGAAAAATCTTCAACATCTTTCCCTAAGTCTTTCATTTCCATCGCCCACTCCAATTCTGGATAAGAAGCTCCAATTTGATCTTCGTCTGTTCTATCATCACCCCATAAGCCATCAGTTGGTGCGGCTTTTATGATCTCAGTATTTACATTTAGCTTTTTTGCAATTTCATAAACTTCAGTTTTTACTAAATCTGCAATAGGACTTAAGTCCACACCGCCATCACCATATTTAGTGTAAAACCCAACGCCAAAATCTTCTACTTTATTGCCTGTGCCCGCAACTAAATATCCATTTAAAGCCGCAAAATAGTATAATGTTGTCATGCGTAATCTAGCTCTGGTGTTTGCAAGAGACATAAAACGTTCTTCTTCGTTATCAACCGGAGGAACAGCACTCACTAGACTGTCAAAAACAGGAGTTAAGTTTACAGTTTGTTTACTTACTTTGGAGAAATTTTCTTGAAGCCATTGAATGTGATTAGCTGCTCTGGTAACCTGGTTTTCTTCTTGATGAATGGGCATTTCTAGGCAAAGTAAATCTAGTCCAGTTTTTGCACAAAGTGTTGAGGTTACAGCAGAATCTATACCCCCCGAAATTCCAATAACAAATCCTTTAATATTTGCGTTTGTAGCATAATTCTTAAGCCAGTCAACAATATGGTCAATAATTTTCTCCGTTTGCATGAAACAAATATATTAGTTTAAAAACAATTAACTTTGCCCCTAAAATAAGTTGTAGATTGTGAATATTAAAATGTATCCTAAAATACTTTTCAGTATAAAGTCAATTTTTGTTGTTTTATCTTTTTTATCCCTTCTTTTTAGCTGTAATGACAATGATAAAGTGGCTGGAGAAGTCGCAAAAGTCAACGTAGATTTTAAGATATCTCGTTTTGATAAAGAGTTTTCAAATGCAAACCCTGAAGAATTACCTCGGCTTAGAAAAAAGTATCCGTACTTATTTCCCGCACCGGATAGCGTTTGGGTAAAAAAAATGCAAGACACAATCCAGGTTGAATTGTCTTCTGAAGTGGAAAAAACCTTTGCTGATTTTGATAATGTTAGTACGGAGTTGGAAATGTTTTTTAAACACATGAAGTATTATTTTCCAAAATTTAAAGAACCTCATGTAATTACGGTAACTAATGATGTTGATTATCAAAACAGAATTATTCTAGCAGATAGCCTTTTGTTTATTAGTCTAGATAATTACTTGGGACATGAACATAAGTTTTATAGAAGTATTCAAAAATATTTAGCTGCAAGAATGGATAAAAAGTTCATTACTAGTGATGTGGCTAATGTATATTTTAATACAATGGTTTCTTCTGTAAAGGATCGTTCTTTTTTAGCTCAAATGATTTATTATGGAAAGGCATTGTATATAAAGGATAAACTAATGCCTAGCGCCTCTGATGCTCAGAAAATTGGATATACTTCTTCTCAAATAGATTGGGCAAATGCCAACGAAGAACCAATTTGGCGAAATTTTATTGAAAACGAGTTATTATATAGTACGGATAATAGACTTGCATTACGGTTTTTAGATCCAGCGCCATTTTCTAAATTTGGTTTGGAATTAGATAATGAATCTCCAGGAAGAATTGGGAGATATGTAGGTTGGCAAATTGTAAGGGCGTTTATGGATAACAATAATGTATCGATAAATCAATTATTGAATTTGTCGGGAGAAGAAATATTTAAAAAATCAAATTATAAACCTAGGAGATAACAATGGCGACAGCACACACTTCAGAAATAAGTTTAAAAGTAGAATTGGATGAAAATAGGGTTCCAGAACAGCTTTCATGGTCTGCTGAAGATGGAGGAATTAAAAATGAAGAAGCAAAAGCAATGCTATTATCTGTTTGGGATAGTAAAAATCAAGAGTCTTTAAAAATAGATTTATGGACAAAAGATATGCCTGTTGATGAAATGAAAATTTTTTTTCATCAGACATTGGTTTCGCTATCCGATACTTTTATGAGAGCAACTCAAGATGAAAAAATGACAAATACCATGAAGGATTTTTGTGATTATTTTGCTGAAAAGTTGGAGTTAAAAAAGTAATATATTCTTTAAAATAAGAAGCCTTCATATTTATGTATGAAGGCTTTTTTTTAATCTATAGCTAAAATTGGTGCCTCTGATTGTAAGGTTAAAGCGTGAGTTAGTCTTCCTTTTGATGGGCTAATGTTTTTAGTGTGATTTCTTGGTAAAATGGCAATCATGTCAATTTCTTTTTCCGAAACATAACTGAATATACCTTCTACCAAATCGTTATTTTCAATGAAGACGCGATGCGAATAAAATGACTCTAGATAATACTCTAAAAGGTTTTCATTTTTTTCATCTGCTTCAGAATAACCATACGTTCCAGGTTTGTTTTCAATAGTAAGTACGTGTACCTTAGCGTTAAACTTTCTGGCAACATCTAAGAGTACTCCTAAAGCTTTTTTATCGTCAATTTCATCAGTACCAAGCACCAAAGCAATGTTTTTAAGTTTAAAATCATTAGTATCCTGTGGAATTGCAATTACAGGACAACTTGCTTGCAGAACTAGCTCGGCCGTTTTTGTTGTTGTTCTTTCTTTATTTCCGTGAGAACCAGATGTTCCCATGATAATTAAATCCAGTTTTTTGGTTTTTTGAATATCAAGAATAGCCACAGGTAATGTTCCTGATTTTGATACTAACTCTAAAGGAAACTTTAAGTGTGTATTGTATTTTTTTGCAATAGCGTTAAATTTCTCTGTAATCTCAGGAGCATTAATGTTTTCTGTAATGTGACCTAAAACAAGTTTCATACTTCTATTTTTACCAATAAAACTTACTGCATAGTTTAAAGCAATTTCTGAGGTAAGAGAAAAATCATAGGGAACTAAAATAGTTGAAATCTTGTCCATAATTAAAAGTGTTAAGTATTCTAAATACTCAAAGTTATATTACCACTTTAAAACTAAATATGACAGCTGTCATGTTAGACGTTAAAACAAAAATATTACATAAGGACCCTTACTTTCTTGATGTAAGTAATAAGTGTTACTAGGGACTATTTTAAAAACGTAAAAAGTTATGAAGCTTATTTTTGTTTATAATGCTAATTCAGGAAGGGGTAATGCTTTTTTAGATAGTATGCATAAGGTTTTAAGTCCAGGAACATATAATTGTGCTTTATGTGATATTACATATGGTGTTTTCAAAGAGAATACAGTTTGGAAAAAATTTAGAGAAACAAGTGATTTGGAATTTGAGTTTTTACATAAAGATGAATATTTAATGGAGTATAACTTAAAAACTACCTTTCCTGTAATTTTTTATAAAAAAGAAATTATGATTGAAGAGTTTATTTCAACTAAAAAATTGAATAAACTAAAAGATGCCGAGTCTTTAATAAGTTTAATTACGGAAAAAACTAAAGTTGCTTTTTCTGCTGATCAAAATAATCCAGATTAATATTATCAATAAAATTAAGTACGTCCTCTCTTCCTGTTCTGTTTGAAGAAGAAGTAATAAAGTATTGTGGCATTTCTTCCCAAATATCGGCTAACATTTTTTGTTGATAGGTATTTATATGATTTTCAATAGCTTTAGGTTTAAGTTTATCCGCTTTTGTAAAAATTATACAAAAGGGAATTCCGCTTTCGCCCATCCATTGCATAAACTCCATGTCAATTTTCTGAGGCTCATGCCTAATGTCAACTAAAACAAAAGAGCATACGAGTTGTTGTCGTAGCTCAAAATAGTCTGTAATATATTTTTGAAATGTTTTTTTATCTTTTTTGGAAACTCTAGCGTAACCATAGCCAGGTAAATCTACTAAAAACCAATTGTCGTTGATTTTGAAATGATTAATAAGTTGAGTTTTCCCAGGTCTTCCTGAAGTTTTGGCTAATCTTTTTTTTTCGGTAAGTGTGTTAATCAATGAAGATTTTCCAACGTTAGACCTCCCTATGAAAGCATATTCTGGCAATAGCTCTTTTGGGCATTTCGCTACATCCGAATTGCTAATTACAAAATCGGCCGTTTTAATTTTCATTGGAAAATGGTTTTAGAAGTTTCGCAATTGTAGCCATTCATCAAGAATTCTATTGAATTCAATAGGATGTTCCATCATTGGTGCGTGACCACATTTTTTAATCCAAAACAAGTCAGAATCTGGTAACAAATCATGAAATTCCTCAGCAACATTTGGAGGGGTAACATTATCATTTTCTCCCCAAATAATACATGTAGGAGTATTCATTTTTGCTAAATCTTTAGACATGTTATGTCTAATGGCGCTCTTGGCAATAGCTAAAGTTTTAACAAGTTTAACACGGTCGTTAACGGTTTCGAAAACTTCGTCAACAATTTCTTTGGTAGCAACTTCGGGGTCATAAAAAACAGCTTCAGCCTTTTTCTTTATAAATTCGTAATCACCACGTCTAGGGTAGCCATCCCCCATGGCGCTTTCATATAATCCTGAACTTCCAGTGATTACTAATGCTTTTACGTTTTGGGGATACATTTTAGTGTGCAATAAGCCAATGTGTCCTCCCAGCGAATTACCAAGAAGAATAACATTATTTAATCCTTTAAACGCAATAAAATCATCTAAAAACTTAGCAAAATTTTTCACCGTAGTTTTTAACATGGGCATGTCGTAAATAGGTAACTCAGGGATTAGGATTTTATACCCTTTTTGAGGAAAATAATTGGTAACCCCATGGAAGTTACTTAAGCCACCCATAAGACCGTGTAGTATTATAATTGGCGTACCTTCTCCTACTTCAATATACCTATATTTTCCTTCTGTAATTATTTCTTTTTTCATCCAATGAGAATGCTTCTATTCATGGAAACGCAAATATAGGCATTTCCAAAGAATAGCAAATTGTCTGTATTAGGGTATCGTAAAAATACTTTTAAATCTAAAGGTGAAGATTCAAAGTGGTAATGAGGAATTTGCTTTTCATCGATTTTAACATTAATAATGGTCAAAAAAATGGCTTTTTATTAACAAAGTGGTATTTAGTGGTAAATTGTGGTAATAATTTCTATATATTTGAGTTATAAATAGGAAAATCAACCTCTTTTGGAAATTTATTTTTACGGAACATATAATTGCAAAGCTGATGCAAAGGGGAGGGTAATGTTGCCTATTCTCCTTAAAAGTCAGATTATGCCCGTGCTTAATGAAGGCTTTGTTATTAAGCGTTCTATGTACGAGAGCTGTCTTGAATTGTATCCGATGAGTGAGTGGACAACGGTTATGAAGGAATTAAATTCTAAAAGCCGTTACGAGAAAGAGAATGTAGATTTCATTAGAAAGTTTACAGCAGGTGTAAAGCCTGTAGAGGTAGATGCTACTGGGAGATTGTTGATTCCTAAAAACCTTATTACTACGGTAGGTATTACCAAAGAGGTAGTGTTAGCATCAATTGGTAAAACTTTAGAGATTTGGGATAAGGATTTGTATGAAGAATCTATTAACTCACCTGCAGAAGAAGTGGCTCAATTAGCTAGAAAGGTAATGCTGGGAAAAAAGTCTCAAGATGACCAATTATCATAACCCGGTTTTGTTGCAGGAGTCGGTAGACGGACTCAATATAAAAAGTGACGGTATTTATGTGGATGTAACCTTTGGTGGTGGTGGACATTCTAGAGAGATACTCAATAGGTTAGGAGAATCGGGTAGACTGTACGCGTTTGATCAAGATGAAGATGCATTAGAAAATACAATCAATGATGACCGTTTTGTTTTGATTAACGAGAATTTTAGATACATAAAACAGTTTTTAAAGTTTTACGGTGTGAGGAAGGTAGATGGTATTTTGGCTGATTTTGGTGTTTCATCTCATCAATTTGATAAAGCAGAAAGAGGGTTTTCAACCCGATTTGAAGCTGATTTGGATATGCGGATGAATCAACGAAATACATTGTCTGCTTATGAAGTAGTAAATAAGTATACCTATGATGATTTAAGGAAGGTGCTTTTTGAGTATGGGGATTTACGAAATGCAAATGCAATGGCAAATGTAATAATTGTGGCCAGAGAAGAGTCACCAATTAAAACTACAGAGCAATTAAAAGAAACATTAAAAAAGTTTCTGCCAAATCATAAAGAACACAAAATATTAGCGCAGATATATCAGGCAATTAGAATAGAGGTGAATCAGGAAATACAGGTGATAAAGGAGTTTTTAGCACAAGTTCCAGAATTGCTTGAAGAAGGAGGTAGACTTAGTGCCATTAGTTACCATTCTTTAGAGGATAGATTGGTGAAAAGGTATATAAGAGCGGGGCAGTTTGAAGGAGAGCCTGAAAAAGACTTTTACGGAAATATAGAAGTTCCTTTTAAAAAAGTAGGAGGATTAAAGGTTCCTTCTCGAGAAGAAATAAAGGTTAATAATAGAGCAAGGAGCGCAAAGTTACGAGTAGCTGAAAAAATTTAATTCGCAAAAGGTGAGAAAAGGAATATTGGACATATTAAAAGGTAAGTTTTTGGTGAGTGGAGATGCTCCCAAAAATTGGCTTTTTATCATTTTCGCCTCGTTTCTGGCAACGGTAATGATAGGTAGTTCTCATAGTGCTGATAAAAAAGTGCATCAAATAGCAGCTTTAAATGAAGAGGTTAAAGAGTTGCGAAGTCAGTTTGTTGAAGTGCGTTCAGATGTTCAGCGCTTAAAATTAGAATCTACCATAACAAAAATCGTAGAGGAAAAAGGTTTGTTTCCTTCGGAAACGCCACCAAAGAAAATTAGAGTTAAATCGGTTAAAAATAAGAATCAATAAATGCCAGTTACCGAGAAAAAAATATTAACAAGATTATATGTCGTAGCAGCGGGTTTATTCCTTTTTGCTGGCGTCGTGTTGTTTAAACTTGTTAGTATACAAATGGTAGATGGCGATAAATATAGAGGTTTGGCTGAAAGGCGTACTTCTAAAATGTTTACTATAGAACCAAACAGAGGTAATTTGTATTCAGATGATGGAAGTCTTTTAGCCACTTCAGTTTCTAAATACACTATACGTTTTGATGCAGTAACGGTTTCGGATAAAAATTTTAAAGAGAACGTTAAGCCATTGTCAGATGCTTTGTCAAAAATGTTTGGGAAAACTTCTTCACACTATCAGCAAACATTAAGAAAGGCAAAAAACAATAAAAATAGATATACCCTAATTGCTCGTAACCTGGATTACTCACAATACATGGCAGTTAAGGAGTTTCCGCTTTTTAATAAAGGACCTTATAAGGGTGGTATTATTGTTGAACAAAAAACGGTTCGCGAGCACCCATTAGGAAAAATTGCTGAGCGTAGTGTTGGTTATCAAAGGATTGATGATGAAGGTCATACAACTAATGTTGGCTTGGAGGGAGCTTTTGGTCAATATTTAAGAGGTGTAGAAGGCAAACGTTTAAAACAGAAAATTGCTAAAGGGCAGTGGAAGCCGATTGGTTTGGACAATATTATTGAACCTAAAGATGGTTACGATGTTGTTTCAACTATTGATATTAATATACAAGATATCGCGCATCATGCATTGTTGAGGCAGTTGGAATATTATAAAGCGGATCATGGTTGTGTAATTGTGATGGAAACAAAAACTGGTGAAGTAAAGGCAATTTCAAATCTGGGAAGAACATCAGAGGGCAAATATTACGAGAAGTTAAATTACGCAGTAGGAGAATCTCATGAACCAGGTTCTACTTTTAAGTTAATGAGTATGGTTGCTGCCTTAGAAGATAAGGTGATAGATACCAGCACTGTACTTGATACAGAAAACGGAAGATTTAAAGTGTATGATAGGGTTGTAAAAGATTCAAAATGGGGAGGATATGGTAAGGTTACACTATCAAAAGCCTTTGAGCTTTCTTCCAATACGGCTTTTGCAAAAATGATTCATTATAATTATAAAGATCAGCCTAAGAAGTTTGTGGATAGGCTCTCAGATATGAATTTAAATGTGGAGCTCGGACTGCCTATTGTGGGGGAAGGAAAACCTGTAATCAGATATCCTGGTGATAAAGGGTGGTCTGGTGTTTCTCTAGCTTGGATGTCTCACGGGTACGAAGTTTCAATGACACCTTTGCAAACACTTACATTTTACAATGCAATTGCTAATGATGGCGAAATGGTAAAACCTCGCCTAATAAAAGAGGTGAGGGAATGGAATAGAACAATAGAAAAATTTGATAAAGAGGTTATTGATCCTTCTATCTGCTCAATGGAAACTATAGGTAAGGTTAAGCAGTTGATGAAAAATGTGGTAGAGAAAAAACATGGTACTGGTCATGGTTTATATTCTCCTAATTTTTCCATGGCGGGAAAAACAGGTACTTGTCAAAAAGATTATGTTTCTAAAGACCCTAACAAATTAAAATATATATCCTCGTTTGCGGGTTACTTTCCTGCAGATGATCCTAAATATTCTTGTATTGTAATTATTCACGAGCCTGATAAAAGTGTTGGGTATTACGGGGCGGATGTTTCTGGTCCTGTATTTAAATCGGTGGCACAAAAAATATATGCGAATTCTCCATTGATAGATGAAGTAGAAATTAAAACGGAGAATGTTGATTTGGATAAATCTTACCAAACGTATTACGTGAACGCACAAAAACAATTTAAGACTGTGCCGAATGTAAAAGGTATGAGCGGAATGGACGCAATTCCTATTCTTGAAAATTTAGGTTTGGAGGTTGAGGTTATTGGCAATGGTAAGGTTAAAAATCAGTCTATTTCAAAAGGGACAGATATTCAAAAAGTTAAAAAAATTACGTTGGAGCTTTCATGAAGTTGTTAAAAGACATATTATTTGGAGTTAGCCTAATATCCGTTAAGGGAGATACCTTTAGAGGTATTAATGCTGTGTGTTTTGATTCTAGAAAAATTGTCAAAAATGATGTTTTTGTTGCAATCAATGGGGTTATTGCAGATGGTCATGATTATATAGAAAAAGCCATATCACTTGGGGCTACTGCTATTGTGTGCGAAACTCTACCAGAAAAAATAGTAGAAGGTGTTACATATATAGAGGTTAAAAATGGAAATTCCGCATTAGCCATAATGGCTTCTAATTTCTACGAAAATCCATCCAAAAATTTAAAGCTAGTTGGAGTAACAGGTACTAATGGTAAAACAACCATAAGTAGTTTGTTATACGGACTGTTTAAGAAAGCGGGTTTTAAAGTGGGGCTTATTTCTACTATTAAAATCATGGTAGATGACCAAGAGTTTCCAACAAACTTAACAACTCCAGATGCTTTAATAATAAATGAGCATTTAAGCCTAATGAATGCAGCTGGTGTTGAATACTGTTTTATGGAAGTTAGTTCGCATGGAATTCACCAAAAAAGAACCGAGGGGTTGGTGTTTGAGGGAGCAATTTTTACGAATCTTTCTCATGATCATTTGGATTACCATAAAACTTTCGCGGAATATAGAGATACGAAAAAAGTACTTTTTGATAGTTTGCCTAAATCCGCTTTTGCACTCACCAATGCTGATGATAAAAATGGGATGGTAATGTTGCAAAACACAAAGGCAAAAAGATATTCATATGCATTAAAAAGTTATGCAGACTATCGAGCTCAGGTTTTGGAAAGCCAGTTTGATGGGCAATTATTAAAAGTTAATGAAAGTGAGCTATGGACAAAGCTTATTGGTCACTTTAATGCCTATAATATTCTGGCAATTTATGCTGCATCGCAATTATTAGGTTTAGAAAATTTAGAAACACTTCGACTGCTAAGCGAATTAGATAATGTGGATGGAAGGTTTCAATATTATATATCAGAAGAAAAAATTACGGCAATAGTTGATTACGCCCATACGCCGGATGCGTTAAAAAATGTACTTGATACAATCAATACACTAAGGACTGGAAATGAAAACGTCATCACCGTTGTGGGGTGTGGTGGCG
The DNA here is from genome assembly GCA_947493885.1 of uncultured Maribacter sp. GTDB lineage: Bacteria > Bacteroidota > Bacteroidia > Flavobacteriales > Flavobacteriaceae > Maribacter_B. Next base: position 62,249 of record CANLTE010000006.1, on the reverse strand, counting down.
ATAGAGATAAGTCTAAGCGTCCGGTTATGGGTAATATCGCTTCAGAAATGAGTAACAAGGTGATTTTTACATCTGATAATCCTAGGTCTGAAAATCCAACGCTAATCATTGAGGAAATGGAAGCAGGTGTAGAGCCTCAAAATGTAAAAAAAATACTTGCTATTGAAAATAGAGAGCAGGCTATTAAAACTGCCTGTCAATTAGCAAATGCTAAAGATATTATTCTGATTGCAGGAAAAGGTCATGAAAATTATCAAGAAGTAAATGGAGTTAGAATTGACTTTGATGATTATGAGAAAGTAAAGAATTTATTAAACAGTTTGAATAAATAACCATGCTATACTACCTATTTGAATATTTAGAAAAACAATATCAGGTTCCTGGAGCTGGGTTATTTCAGTTTACCACGTTTCGTGCGGGAATGGCGGTTTTACTTTCGTTAATTATTGCAACGGTTTATGGTAAACGCATTATTTTATTTCTTCAAAAAAAACAAATAGGGGAAACTGTTAGAGATTTAGGACTTGATGGTCAAAAACAAAAGGCAGGAACTCCAACCATGGGAGGGCTTATTATCATATTGTCCACCCTAATACCTGTGTTGCTTTTTACTAGGTTGGATAATATATATGTAATATTACTTATAGTGACCACCATTTGGATGGGTGTTATCGGTTTTATAGACGATTATATTAAAATCTTCAAGAAGGATAAAGAAGGCTTAAAAGGGAAGTTTAAAGTATTAGGTCAGGTTGGTTTAGGACTTATTGTTGGGGCAACATTATACTTTCATCCAGAGGTTACCATGAAAGATCATGATAGTACAACAATTACTGAAAATTTTCAGGTTCAAGAAGTAACAGGGGAGGAAGTAAAATCTACAAAAACAACAGTGCCTTTTTTTAAAAATAACGAGCTAGATTATTCGGTTTTTGTGTCTTGGATTAGTGATAGTGCTAAAGAATACACTTGGCTGATTTTTATTCCTATGATTATTTTAATAGTAACGGCCGTTTCAAACGGGGCAAATTTAACAGATGGGATAGACGGTCTCGCTGCTGGTAGTTCTGCTATTATAGTACTTACTCTTGGAATTTTTGCTTTAGTATCAGGTAATATATTTTTCTCTGATTATTTGGATGTAATGTACATACCTGGTGCACAAGAATTGCTGGTATTTATTGCAGCTTTTGTTGGAGCGTTAGTAGGGTTTTTATGGTACAATACTTTTCCTGCTCAGGTATTTATGGGCGATACAGGGAGTTTAACAATTGGTGGTGTAATAGCTGTAATTGCAATAATAATTAGAAAAGAATTACTTATACCAGTACTATGTGGAATATTCTTCGCGGAGTCATTATCGGTAATGATTCAGGTTGGGTATTTTAAGTATACAAAGAAAAAGCTAGGAGAAGGTAAACGCGTTTTTTTAATGGCGCCTTTACATCACCATTATCAGAAGAAGGGATATCACGAAAGTAAAATAGTTACGCGTTTTTGGATTATTGGAATTCTACTGGCTGTAGTAACTGTTGTTACGCTAAAAGTTCGCTAATGAAAAGATTAGTGATTTTAGGTGGAGGAGAAAGTGGTGTTGGAACTGCTATTCTAGGAAAGAAAAATAATTTTGAAGTTTTTGTTTCTGATAAAGGAAAAATTAAAGAAGAATATAAAAACGTTCTTGAACATTTTGAAATTAATTGGGAAGAAGAAAACCATACTAAGAGTAAGGTTTTAAATGCTAGCCTAGTAATGAAAAGTCCAGGGATTCCAGACACCGTGCCTCTTGTAAAAGAGATTCAAAAAATGGGTATTCCAGTTATTTCTGAAATTGAATTTGCATCTAAGTACACAGATGCTACGATTATTGGAATAACAGGGAGTAATGGTAAAACCACTACCACAATGCTTACAGGTCATCTTTTAAAAGAAGAGGGTTTGCATATGGGGATAGCTGGTAATATCGGAGATAGTTACGCCAAAATGGTTGCGGAAAATAACTATGACTTTTATGTGTTAGAAATTAGCAGTTTTCAGCTGGATGGTATAGTGGATTTTAAGCCACATATAGCCATACTTACTAACATTACTCCAGATCATTTAGATAGGTACGAATACAATTTTGAAAATTATATAGCATCAAAATTCAAGATAATAAAAAACCAAACCCAGGAAGATTTTTTAATCTATGATGCCGATGACAAAGTAATTTCAGCATGGTTGGCTAAAAACCCAGTTAAGTCAAAGTTGTTGCCTTTTTCAGTTGAAAAATCATTGGAAGAAGGGGCATATATCAAAGACGGTAAAATAATAATAAACATACAAAACAACATATTGGAAATGACTACAGATACACTAGCTTTAGAAGGAGTGCATAATCTTAAAAATACAATGGCAGCTGCTACTGCGGCTAAACTAATTAGTATTAGAAAAGAAACTATAAGGCAAAGTGTGGCCAACTTCCAAGGAGTAGAACATAGGTTGGAAAAGGTGCTTAAAATTCATCATGTGCAATACATAAATGATTCAAAGGCTACGAACGTAAATGCGACATATTATGCTCTTGAAAGTATGAAAACTTCGACAGTCTGGATTGTTGGTGGTGTTGATAAAGGTAACGACTATACGGAGCTAATGCCTTTTGTAAGGGAAAAGGTAAAAGCAATAATTTGTTTGGGAGAGGATAACTCGAAAATTAAAGATGTATTTGGTAATGTTGTGGACTTAATGATAGAGACTTATGACATGAACGAAGCGGTAAAAGTGGCTTACAAAATAGCAGAGCGCGGAGAAACAGTTTTGTTATCCCCAGCGTGTGCAAGTTTTGATTTGTTTGAGAATTATGAGGATAGAGGAAATCAATTTAAACAAGCCGTTAAAAATTTATAAGAGTGATTAAACTGTTTAAAAATATTAAAGGAGATAAAGCTATTTGGGCCGTTGTGGCACTTTTGGCTTTGTTTTCGTTTTTGCCAGTTTATAGCGCGAGTAGTAATCTTGTTTATGTAGTAGGTAATGGTACTACTATGGGGCATTTATTTAAACACGCTCTACTTTTATTTCTAGGTTTTGGAATTATTTACGGGGTGCATAAAATTCCGCCCCATTTTTTTAAAGGATTGTCACTTATAGCAATGCCAATAGTATTGGTGTTGCTTGTATTTACTTTAGCACAAGGTACTACTGGAGGAGGTGGAGCCAATGCAAGTAGGTGGATTAGGTTGCCGTTAGTTGGTTTTGGTTTTCAGCCTTCAAGTTTAGCTGCTGTGGTATTAATGATTTATGTGGCACGCTATCTTACAAAAATAAAAGACAAGGTTGTTACTTTTTCGGAAAGTATAGTTCCTTTATGGTTGCCAGTTTTTTTGATACTGATATTGATACTGCCAGCAAACTTTTCAACGGCAGCGATAATGTTTTCTATGGTGCTAATGTTGTGTTTTGTAGGGGGGTATCCAATTAAATATTTATTAGCCATAGTAGGTTCTGGTATTGCATTCCTTGCCTTGTTTATTTTAATAGCAAAGGCTGCTCCGGATTTATTTCCAAATAGAGTGGATACTTGGATGAGTAGAATAGAAAACTTTGCAAATTCTGAAGATACAGAAGCAGATTACCAAATAGAAAAAGCAAAAATCGCAATTGCTACAGGAGGCGTCGTAGGCAATGGTGCGGGGAAAAGTGTTATGAAAAACTTTTTACCTCAAAGTTCTTCAGATTTTATTTATGCGATAATAGTTGAAGAATACGGTTTGTTAGGAGGTTTTGCCTTAATGTTTTTTTACCTATTCCTATTATTTAGAATTGTAGTTGTGGCGAATGGTAGTGAAACCATTTTCGGAAAACTTTTGGTATTAGGTGTTGGCCTGCCAATTATATTTCAGGCTTTAATAAATATGGCGGTAGCAGTAGAACTATTCCCTGTAACTGGTCAAAATTTACCATTGATAAGTAGCGGAGGAACATCCAGTTGGATGATTTGTTTAGCTGTAGGTATAATTTTAAGTGTGAGTAATAAAAACAACAGTATTGAAACTGAGAAAATAGAAGAAGACGAAACTAACCCTTTAGAAATATTAAGTGGGCAATTATAAGGTCATATTATCTGGTGGAGGAACAGGAGGACATATATATCCTGCGATAGCCATTGCTAATGAGTTTAAGCATAGGTATCCAGATACTGAGTTTTTATTTGTAGGAGCTAATGGGCGTATGGAAATGGAAAAAGTTCCGCAAGCTGGTTATCTTATTAAGGGCTTATGGATTTCGGGTTTACAACGAAAATTGACTTTGAAAAATGCCATGTTTCCTTTTAAACTAATTAGTAGTTTGTTTAAAGCCTCTAGAATTGTGTCAGACTTTAAACCTAATGTTGTGGTTGGTACAGGTGGATTTGCTAGCGGTCCTATGTTAAGAGTAGCTTCAGGTAAAAAAATTCCATGTGTGTTACAAGAGCAAAACTCATATGCAGGAATTACAAATAAATTATTAAAAGATAGGGTAGAAAAAATTTGTGTTGCTTACGATGGTATGGAACGATTTTTTCCTGCTGAAAAAATAATAAAAACTGGAAATCCCGTACGTGGTGATTTGGTTTCTTTAAGTAGTGATAAAAATGAAGCGTTGCGTTTTTTTGAGCTTAAAGAAGATAAAACTACGCTTTTGGTTTTGGGAGGAAGTTTAGGAGCGCGTAGAGTAAATCAATTGATTGAATCTGAACTTAATTTTATAAAAGAAAAAGATATTCAAGTAATATGGCAATGTGGCAAGTTGTATTACGAAAGCTATAAAAAACACAATTCTGATAAAATAAAAGTGAAAGCTTTTTTAAACAGAATGGATTTGGCATATGTTGCGGCTGATATTATTGTTTCAAGAGCAGGTGCTGGTTCGGTTTCTGAACTCTGTATAGTGGGTAAACCAGTTGTGTTTATTCCTTCTCCTAATGTAGCTGAAGATCATCAAACAAAAAATGCATTGGCGTTAGTGGCAGAAGATGCTGCTTTAATAATTAAAGAGAAGGATTCAGATACTCAATTTAAAACGGTTTTCACAGATTTAATCAACTCAGAAGAACAACAAAAGCAGTTAAGTGTCAATATTAAAAAATTGGCTATGCCTAATGCAACAAAACATATTGTTGACGAAATAGAAAAATTATTATAAATGAATTTAAAGCAAATACATAACGTTTATTTTGTAGGTATCGGTGGAATCGGTATGTCTGCACTTGCACGTTATTTTAAATTCATTAATAAAAGTGTTGCTGGTTATGATAAAACAAGCACACCGCTAACACAAACTTTAGAAGATTTAGAAATAGCAATACATTATGCAGATGATATTGATTTAATTCCTTCAAATTACAAGCCAGAAAATACCTTAGTAGTTTATACCCCAGCAATACCTGATTCGCATGCGGAGTATCAATATTTGATAAATAATGGATATGTTATTAAAAAGAGGTCCGAAGTATTAGGGATTATTACAAGAGATACCTATTGTTTTGCAGTTGCGGGAACACATGGTAAAACCACAACATCAAGTATTTTAGCGCATTTATTGAAAGAATCTGGAACACCAATCACAGCGTTCTTAGGAGGAATATCAGAAGATTTTAATAGTAACTTCCTTTTAGAAGGCACAGATTATTCCGTTGTAGAAGCTGATGAGTTTGATCGCTCATTCTTACAGTTATCTCCAACATTAGCATGTATAACTTCAATGGATGCTGATCATTTAGATATTTATGGAAGTGCGGATGCTCTTAAAACGTCATTTGTTGATTTTTCAAAAAAAATAAAACCAAATGGAAAACTGTTTATTCGCAATGGTTTACCGTTAGAAGGAATTACGTATGGAATAGAAGACGATTCGGATTATTGTATTCGAAATTTAAAAATAGAACATGGTACCTACATTTTTGATTTGGGAACTCCTGATACTGTTCTTAAGGGAGTTAAATTTAATAAGCCAGGAAGACATAATTTGTTAAATGGTTTAGTGGCTTTTGCTATGGCGATTCATGCCGGTTCCCCAGCGAATCGCCTAGTTAAGGCAATGGAAACCTTTAAGGGTGTTCAACGCAGGTTTTCATATCAAATAAAAAATGATGATTTTATTTTTGTTGACGATTATGCGCATCATCCTACTGAAATAAATGCAGTTTATGATGCAATTTCTGAAATGCACCCAAACAAAAAAACATTGGCAGTTTTTCAGCCACATTTATTTTCAAGGACTAAAGATTTTGTTAACGAATTTGCTAAAAGTTTAGAGAAGTTTAATTCGGTAATACTTCTAGAGATTTATCCCGCAAGAGAACTTCCAATTCATGGAGTTACCTCAGAGTGGTTATTGCAAAAAATAAACAATCCAAATAAAAAAATAATAAAAAAAGAAAATATAATAAGTGAAATAAAAAAACAGAACCCTGAATTGTTAATTACAATGGGTGCTGGTGATATTGGGTTAGAGGTAAAAAAAATAAAAAACGAATTTGAGTATGCGAATTAATTGGGGATATGTGAAAATAATGTGTTTGCTGCTTTCAATTGCAGGGTTATACGGTTTTTCTGATTATAGAAGTAATCTGCGAAAAATAGAAAAAATGAATGTAGAATTCGTTGGAGAACACAATTTATACATCACAGAACGGACGGTTAATAAATTGTTAATACAAAATTGTGGAAGTCTAAAAAATGTCTCCAAAGAAAAATTAGTTTTGAATACTATAGAGAAGGTTCTTGATGCCAATGAAATGGTAAAAAAGTCTCAGGTCTATCTTACTGTAGATGGTAAACTTACGTCTGAAATTGTTCAAAGGAAGCCAATCGGGAGAGTAGAAAATGGGTCTAAGTTTTATCTGGATGACGAAGGAAAGAGCATGCCTTTGTCTCAAAGCCACTCTGCAAGAGTGCCAATTATTACAGGAGAGATTACAGGAAAGAGCCTAGAGGATGTATATGAAATTTTAAAATTTATTAATGAAGATGAGTTTTTACGAAAAAATGTCATTGGAATTCATATTGAAAAAGAAGAAAAGTATCAGTTAAAGTTTAGAATGGAGCAATTTGTGGTGAATTTGGGTAGTGTGGATAATCTAGAATCTAAATTCAGCAATTTTAAGGCTTTTTATGCCAAAGCAGATAAAGACAAGTCACTTGAAAAATTTGCAATGGTAAGTTTAGAGTTTAACAACCAGGTAGTGTGTACCAAAATATAGATAAAGCAATGGAACAAGGAAATTATTCGGTCGGATTAGATATAGGGACAACCAAAATTGTGGCAATTATTGGGAAGAAGAACGAGTATGGGAAAATTGAAATCCTGGGAATTGGAAAATCCAAAAGCTTAGGGGTACATAGAGGAGTGGTAAATAACATTACTCAAACCATACAATCTATTCAGCAAGCAGTTGAAGAAGCCGAAATGAGTTCTGGCTTAAAAATAAATTCGGTTGTTGTTGGTATAGCGGGGCAGCATATTAGAAGCCTTCAGCATAGCGATTATATTACCCGAAAAGATTCTGAAGAAGTTATAGGTGAAGACGATTTAGATACACTTTGCAATCAAGTTCATAAGCTTATTATGCTTCCTGGAGAAGAAATTATTCATGTTTTACCTCAAGAGTATAAGGTTGATGGGCAAGCAGAAATAAAAGAGCCTATTGGTATGTATGGTGGTAGACTTGAAGCTAATTTTCATGTAGTAGTTGGTCAAGTTTCATCTATTAAAAATGTTGGAAGATGTATTAAGAGTGCAGGTTTAGATTTAGGGAATATCACATTAGAACCTCTAGCATCATCTGATGCTGTGTTAAGCCAAGAAGAAAAAGAAGCTGGTGTTGCTCTTATTGATATAGGCGGTGGTACTACAGATTTGGCCATTTTTAAAGATGGAATAATTCGTCATACTGCAGTAATACCATTTGGAGGTGGGGTAATTACAGAGGATATAAAAGAAGGTTGTTCAATTATTGAAAAGCAAGCGGAACTCTTAAAAGTAAAATTTGGTTCAGCTTGGCCAGGAGAAAATAAAGATAACGAAATAGTTTCTATACCAGGGTTACGAGGTAGAGAACCTAAAGAAATTACGTTGAAGAATCTTTCTAAAATAATTCATGCAAGAGTAGTTGAAATTATTGAACAGGTATATGTTGAAATAAAAAATTACGGGCATGATGAACAAAAGAAAAAATTAATTGCAGGTATTGTTTTAACAGGTGGAGGTAGTCAACTAAAGCATTTAAAACAACTTGTAGAATATATTACGGGAATGGATACCAGAATTGGATATCCTAATGAGCATTTGGCAGGTGACTCTGATGAAGAAGTTGCAAGTCCATTATATGCAACCGCCGTAGGTTTATTAATGAATGCAGTAAAAGAAGAAGCAAAACAACAAAAAGCAGTCGAGAAACAAGAGAATGTTGATGAATTAGAGGTTGAAGCCGTTTTAGCAGGTGAAGAAGGTGAAATTAACACCGGAAATTCTGCTAGAAAGGAGAGGAAATCAGTTTTTGACAAATGGTCTGAAAAATTAAAAGACTTTTTAGATAACGCCGAGTAAGAATTATAAAGAATACACAAAACCAGTAAAACATTTAGCATGAGTAAAAACACAGAATTTGAAAGTATTTCCTTTGATTTACCTAAAAACCAAAGCAATGTCATAAAAGTCATTGGTGTTGGAGGAGGAGGAAGCAACGCTATTAATCACATGTTTGAAGCAGGAATTAATGGAGTTGATTTTGTAATCTGTAATACGGATTCACAGGCATTGGATAACAGTCCTGTTCCAAATAAAATACAATTAGGTGTTTCATTAACTGAAGGTTTAGGTGCTGGTGCAAATCCTGATGTTGGAGAACAAGCTGCAATTGAAAGTACGGAGGATATTAAAAACATGCTAGACTCCAATACTAAAATGATTTTTATTACTGCTGGAATGGGTGGAGGAACAGGTACTGGTGCTGCTCCAGTTATTGCTAAGGCAGCAAAAGAAATGGATGTTCTTACGGTTGGTATTGTAACTATGCCTTTTCAATTTGAAGGTAAAATGAGATGTAATCAAGCCGCTTTAGGTATTGAAAAGCTGCGTGCAAATGTAGACTCGCTAATAGTTATCAATAATAACAAATTGCGCGAAGTTTATGGTAATCTTGGTTTTAAAGCTGGCTTTTCTAAAGCTGATGAAGTGTTAGCAACTGCAGCTCGTGGAATAGCAGAAGTAATTACACATCACTACACCCAAAATATTGACCTTAGAGATGCTAAAACAGTACTTTCTAATAGTGGAACTGCAATTATGGGTTCTGCAATAGCTTCTGGTTCAGCAAGAGCAAACGAGGCTATTATGAAAGCGCTTGACTCTCCATTGTTAAATGACAATAAAATTAATGGAGCTAAAAATGTATTACTGCTTATAGTTTCTGGAAGTCAAGAAATTACAATTGATGAAATTGGAGAAATCAACGATCATATTCAACTAGAGGCTGGTCATGGAGCTAACATTATAATGGGTGTTGGTGAAGATGAAAGTTTAGGAGAGTCTATTGCGGTTACCGTTATTGCTACCGGTTTTAATATTGATCAACAAGATGATATTGTAAATACCGAGGCAAAAAAAATAATACATACTTTAGGTAACGAACAAAAAGCGGAAAAAAACTTAACTCCTCAAAATGTTGTACACCAATTGGTGGAGGAACCAGAAGTTGTAACGCCTGTTCAACGTCAAAATTTGGACAATCCCACGGAGTATGATTTAATTCCAACTACAAATTACATTAAAAATTTTAATGTGTTTTATGAAGAAGTAGTCGCTGAAAATGTATCAGAAGACGATTTTGTAATTATTGATTCTAGTAAAAAAATTGATGAGATTGAAGTGGTAGACCCACAAGTGGTATCTGCAGAAAAAGAAGAAGAGGATCAGTTTGCTTTTAGTTTTGATATGCCTTTGAATAATAAGGAAGAAGAAAGTGATAATGTAGTTACCTTTTCTTTAGATGAAGATGAAGTAAAGGATATGAGCGTTAAGGATCATGTAGAAGTAGTTCCCGTCTTAGAATATAACAAGCAAGGTGAAACTCGCTATAGTTTAGACGACTACATGGAGCTTGAAAATAGATTGACAGGGGCTAAATCTAAAGCAGAGAAGTTTACGCCAAAGATTGTTGAAGATGAGCTTGTTTTTGAAAGAAAAACGGCTCCTGTTGAGGAATCTGATGTGGCTGAAGCAGATATGGATCCAACTGAAACTCCAATTGAAGTTCTTTTAAAAGAAAGAGCCGATGAGAGAAGAAGAAAATTGAAAGATTTTAATTATAAGTTTCAAGGTAATCTTAGTAATATTGAAAAAATAGAAAAGGAGCCTGCATATAAACGCCAAGGTGTTGATTTAAGTGAAAAGGCTGAGGATAGTAAAATTTCCAGAACAACATTAAGTGAAGACAGTAACTCTGATATACAAATACGCTCTAATAATTCTTTTTTACACGATAATGTGGATTAAAGAGCATATTTAACAGACTTTTAAAACCCGAAAATAGAAGCTATTTTCGGGTTTTATTTTTATATTCGCAATTCTAAAAAAATACAGTTATGAGCTTACAATCAAAGGTAATGGAGCAAATGAAAGCTGCTATGAAAGCTAAGGATTCGGTTGCGTTAGAGTCTTTGCGAGCAATAAAGTCTGCATTGTTATTAGCACAAACTGAAACTGGTTCTGGAGTTGAAATGACAGAAGCTGATGAAATAAAGCTTGTACAGAAATTAGTAAAGCAACGTAAAGATAGTGCTGCAATTTTTACAGAGCAAGGTAGAGCAGATTTGGCTCAACCAGAAATCGCGCAAGCAAAAATTATAGAACAGTTTTTGCCAGAACAACTTTCAGAAGAAGAGGTAGAAAAGGTTGTTGTAAAAACCATTGCAAATACTGGAGCTTCGGGAATGAAAGATATGGGTAAAGTAATGGGAATGGTTTCTAAAGAGTTGGCAGGACAAGCTGATGGAAAAACTATTTCTACGATAGTTAAAAAATTACTTTCTTAAAAAAATAACGGCCGCGTGGCGCAACTGAATAGCGCATCAGATTTCGGCTCTGAGGGTTGGGGGTTTGAATCCCTTCGCGGTCACAAAAGCTACTTAGTATTTACTGTTAAGTAGCTTTTTTTATGCCCTATGCTGGAGTAAATTAATCTTTTTTAAAAGAGTAGTATAAGGAATCATCTGTCAATACTAACTATGGTTTTTTCTTCGTAAAGCGCTTTTATTTCTTCTTTAGAATATGCATAGGTGTCTTCGGAGTAACGCTCATCCTTTTCGATTTTGTAAATACTTGATTTTCTGCCAACTTCGTAAGTGTTAAGATAAACAAATACACTATCACTAGATACGCTAACCACTTTCATAGTAGAGTATTGATTTGTTTCAGTTTTATAGCTATATACATCTCCAATTAAAGGTTCCGTAATATATTGAGCTTCATTGTTTTTGTTTATGCTGCTAGAAAAACCAACAAATATGAATAAAGCTAAGACAAGGAATAACCCAGCAAATTGCCATTTTGGTCCTTTTGCAGTGTTTCTAGCTTTTAGGTACGCTATTCTTAGGGTATCTGACATTTCATTTTTTCGTAAAACTTGTTTGCAATAGCTGCATTCAGAGACTCCAGTTTTACCAATAGGGAAAAGTGGTATCCAAAAAATATGGGCATGTCTACGAAAGATATTGAAAGTAATTGTACGTTCAGAATTGCAGTTTTCGCATTTTACTGATTTACTAGGGATATTACCAATATGAGCTGACCTACTACCGTAAATAATCATTACTGTTTTTTTAAATGGTTCGTTGAATTTGGTATTGATTTAGTATAGTTGTGCAATATTTTTAAGGGTATCTTCTACAAAATAACCCTCTACTACTTCTTTAATATGGACTTCCTGAAGTGATGAATTAGCGGTTTTGTAATCGGATTGAATTAAGTTTTTTGCAGGGAAAGTTTCACAGTGTACTTCTCCACCGTTAGCATCAATTACCTTAAAGGTAGCGGTGCCATCTAGTATTGTTTTTCCAGAAACGGTTAGCGTAATATTTTCAGATTTATTTGGTGATGAAAAAGGTTTGTCTATTGTGCTTTCTAATAAAATATCAGACTTAATTATAGTCAATTGTTTTGGAGCTTCACTTGATTTTTTATCATTGCTACAAGAAATAAATAATACAGAAAGGACTAATAAAAATTTAAGTTTCATAGTTGTACAAGTTTTAGTTATTAATGGTACAAAGATGAAACAGAAGCGTCTGTAGAAATACGCCTCAAATAGTGAAAAACCGTACCCCGTTTTCAGGGGTAACGATTAATTAAGTGTCTAAAAGGCCAATTTTTATGGCATGTTTGGTAAGTCCTGCAAGGTTTTTTACGCCAAGTTTAGAAATTAAGTTTTTACGATAACTTTCAATGGTATGTTTGCTTAAAAACAGAGTGTCTGCAATTTCCTGAGTCGTATTTTCTTCAGCAATAAGCTTTAGAACTTCTTTCTCTCGTGCTGTTAGGCTAATTTCTTTGTTCTTTTTTTCTTCGAACATAGCGTCGGTATAAGCTCTTTTAACTTCTTGTGAAAAGTATTTTTGCCCATTAACAATTGTAGTAATTGCATTAAGTAGTTCATCTTTTTCGGCGTTTTTTGGTACATAACCATCAACATTGTTCCGAATAAGTTTGTCAATCATCCCCCCGTCAATATGCATGCTTACCACTAGAGTTTTTAGTTTAGGGTACTTCTCTTTTACAATTTTGTTGAGCGCAATACCATCCATTTCTGGCATTGTAAGGTCGGTGATGAGTAGGTGTAAATCGTCTACGCCGTTAATATCCAAATACTTTACAACTTGAGCTCCATTTTTTGCGGTAAGTGTAACTTGAAATTCGGGAACCTCTTTTAAAATACTTAGCATACCATCAATAAACATTTTGTGGTCATCAGCAATAATTAAGTTGTATTTCATGATTTGTGATTTAAACAGGTATTTCAATGGCAATTACAGTACCTTTATTTTTAAATGAGTCTATATGAAGTGTTCCTGAAAGTTCAGAAACTCTATGTTTTATATTTTTAAAACCTATACCTTCAGAAACCTCTTTGGTATTGAAACCAATTCCGTTATCTTCAAAAAGCAGCGAAACATTTTCATCTATTAAATTAAGTTGAATGTCTACTTCTGAGGCTTTGGCATGTTTTAAGGTGTTGGTCATTAACTCCTGGATAACTTTAAAAACTTCCATTTTGATTTTCTCATCAATAGTATTTAACTCGTTTTCTTGATGAGAGTAGAGTTTTACTTGAATTCCGTTGCTGTTATTGATGTTTTTTACATATTCTGATAGTAAAATTATATAGTTATCCTCTCTGAATTTTTTAGGGATTAAGGTATGCGAAATATCACGTACTAACTGATAAGTTTCATCTAATTGGTTGGATATGGGCTTTAAGTCTATAGAATTAATACTTGCAATTTGAAGTTTAATACCTGCAAGGTTACCACCTATACTGTCATGTAGTTCTTGAGCAATTCTTTTTCGTTCTTCATCCTGTCCATCTAATGTGGCTTTTATAAGATTTAGTTCTTGTTCTTGTTTTAAGGCAGTTACTTTTTGCGCGTTAATTTCTTCTTGCTTTTTGGCTAACTCGCTTTGGGTTTGTATTTTTTGATAGTATAAATAGAGTAACCCAATTATTGGAATTAGAATGACTAAAAATCCAATTAAGAAAGCATTTTTTATAGTTTTTTGACGACTTAATTCTGCTTCTTTTTTAATTTGATTTTCTTCTAGTTTTGAGATTTCTTTTTCTTTTTCAAGAGTTTCATATTGTATTTCAAGCTCTTTTATGATTTCTCTTTGTTGATTAGCTTTAATTTGACTAAGAACACCATAAAGTTGAGTCAAGGCAGCGTACGCATTTTTGTAATCTTCCTGTTTTGCAAACCCTCTAGCTTGCAAATGAAGTAAATCTTTTTGAAATTGAAGGTTTTCACTTTCTATAGCATTTACATATGCCATGGAAAGCCCTATCTGAGCTGCTTCATAATATTCTCTCCGGTAATAGTAACGTGCTAATAATAAGGATCCTTCAAAGTAAATACCATCAAATCCGCTTGCTTTGGCCTCATTTCTAATTGATTCGTATGCGTTAAAAGCTTTTTCGCCTTCATTGGTGTCTTCCGCTAATTTGGCAAGTTCTAACCTTGTGGTTAGTAGCATTTCCGTATCATTTAAAGCTTTTGAAATAGATAAAGCACCATCATAATATTGTGAGGCTTTTTCATAACTCTTATTAAAACGATGTGCTTTACCCAATAGGATATTGTTTTTCACCTTTAACAGTGGAAATTCTGGGGCAAAATCTAGTAAAGATTGATTCAAAATTTCAATAGCCTTATTCATTTTTGATTGTCCCAAATAACTTTTTGATAGGCCTAATTTATTTTTGTATTGCTGTTCAATAAAATTGGTATTTTCCGCTGCTTGCAAACCTTTAATATGCCATTTTATAGAATTATCTAATAGGCCATTCATAAAACTACCTGTTCCTAGAAAATAATATGCTCTAGCATAGTGGCGCTCCTTTATTTTTTCGGTTTCATTCCAATTACCTATTTCTTTAACATATAAATTACCATAGTGAAGAATGGAGTCAGTATTGTTTCTTTTGGTATGATGCTCTATAAGCTGCTCAAATATGGAGAACCGTTGTGTACCATACTCAATGGTTTTTAGTTGATTGTAATAGGGTTCTAATGATTTTTCTTTGACTCTTTTTGTCCATCCAAATTGTATGAGTGGCGACTCGTCTTTAGTGCTGGTTGAGGTAGAGTCTTGACTAAATGATCGGGTTGAAATTACACAGCAAAGAATCAAAATAAAACTTTGACAAAAAGAATTTTTGTATGGTTGTATATTGTTTTTTAGAAGTTTAATCATCCAGTTATAAAGTATGTTTTAAATATACAAAGATGTAGTAATAACCGAATTCAAAAAAGACGTTAAAGTGGTAAAAAAAGAATCCCTAGAAACAGTGTTGTATTAAGCTTTTATATTTTGTATGATATCTTGCATAATAAGTTTAGCATGGACTCTAGAATTTTCTATAAACCACTTATGGGTTTCCATTCCACCACATACTACACCTGCTAGATATACTCCAGAAACATTGGTTTCCATGGTGTCAGGATTATATTGAGGAAGTTTTTTTTCATCTTTAGAAAGCTCAACATTTAACAGATTTAAAAATTTAAAATCTGGGCGATACCCAGTCAACGCCAAAACATAATCGTTATCCAGAACCTCAGTTCCTTTTTTTGTGTTAATGAGGATTTTGTTTTGGGTGATTTCTTTTACGGTGGCGTTATAATAAGCAGTAATACTACCTTCTTCTATGCGGTTAATAATATCTGGACGAACCCAATATTTTACTCTTGAGCCAACTTCATCTCCTCTAATAATTAGTGTAACGTTGGCTCCTTTTCGCCAACATTCTAAAGCAGCATCTGTGGAAGAGTTGCTAGCACCAATCACGGCAACATTTTGTTTGGAGTAAAAATGTGGTTCTTTGTAATAATGAGAAACTTTGGGCAGCTCTTCTCCAGGAACATTAAGCAAGTTGGGAATGTCGTAAAAACCAGTAGCAATAATTATTTTTTTTGAGAAGTATTTTTGCTTTTCTGAAATTACAGTGAAACTAGATTCTTCATTTTTTATTTCAGTAACTTTTTCAAATAAATTAATTTTTATGTCATTACTAGTAACTATTCTACGGTAGTATTCAAGAGCTTCATTTTTTTTAGGTTTTGCTTCAATTGAAATAAAAGGGATGTTATCAATTTCCAATCGTTCTGACGACGAAAAGAACTGCATATTTGAAGGGTAGTTAAATAGAGAGTTTACTATTGGACCTTTTTCAAGAATAACGTAGTTGAGCCCTTTTTTCTTGGCTTCCAACCCACAAGCTATTCCTATTGGACCGCCTCCAATTATTACAACATCATAACTGTCCATTAACCTGCAATACTTTTTAATTCTTGAATTGTTTCGATAGGATTTTCGCTTTTAAAAACAAAGCTACCAGCAACCAAAACATCTGCACCTGCATTAGTAAGTGCTGCTGCGTTTTTAGAAGTTACCCCGCCATCAATTTCTATTAGTGTTTTAGCCTCTTTTTTTATGATAAGCTCCTTTAGTGCTTTTACCTTATGATATGTATTTTTAATAAACGACTGCCCGCCAAATCCTGGATTAACACTCATAATACAAACTACATCAATATCGTTAATAGTGTCTTCTAAAACATTAATGTTAGTATGCGGATTTAGTGCAACACCTGCTTTCATACCTTCTGCTTTTATGGCTTGTAATGATCTATGCAGATGTGTACAGGCCTCATAATGAACGGTTAAAATATCTGCTCCTAACTCGGCAAAGGTTTTAATATACCTATCAGGATCAACAATCATTAAATGAACATCCAACGTTTTTGTTGCATGTTTTTGAATGGCTTGAAGAACAGGCATTCCAAATGATATATTGGGTACAAAAACGCCATCCATAATATCAATATGATGCCAATCAGCAGCACTTTCATTTACCATTTCCACGTCTCGTTGTAAATTTCCAAAATCGGAGGCTAATAATGAAGGTGCTATTTTAGTATTACTCATGGCTAAAAACTTAGTTTATTTTTTGCAAAAGTAATGAAATACCTCCTTTTAAATAGTCAATAGTTAAGCTATATATGCTTTAAGCCTTCATATAGAACTATGCTTACAGCATTAGCAAGATTTAAGCTCCGGATATGCTCACTATAGAGCGGTATTTTAAAAGTGTTTTTTTTATGGTCTTCTAAAATGTTTTTAGAAAGTCCAACGGATTCTTTTCCAAAAACAAAAAACATATTGTCCTCAAAATCAATATCCCAATGTTTTTGATCGCCATGGCTAGATAAAAAAGCCATTTTTTTGTGTTTATGTTCTAAAAAAAAGTCAGCTACGCTATCATAAATTTTCACATTCAAATGTTGCCAATAGTCCAAACCAGCTCTTTTTAAACGTTTGTCACTTAACTCAAACCCAAAAGGTTTTACCAAGTGAAGTGTTGAGCCAGTACCTAAACTTAATCTACCAATATTTCCAGTATTATTTGGTATTTCGGGCTCTATTAAGACAATATTATAGGGCATTTATTTTATTTTTTGATACTGTAAAGGTATAACTGTTCTACTTTTTCTCTAGCCCAAGGTGTTCTTCTTAAAAATTTTAAACTTGATTTTATAGATGGGTTGCTTTTGAAACAATTAATGTTTATTTGATTAGCCAATTCCTCCCAGCTATAGGTGTTGGTAAGCTCTTCTAAAATAGTAGCTAACTTAATTCCATGTAATGGATTATTAGGTTGGTTTTCCGGTATTTTTTTGGAATTATTCACTTTTAAAATGAGTTTAAAATTGAAAAACTCCGGTAATCAGCCGGAGTTTATTCATCAATCAAAAAACGAACAGTCATGATAACTGTTGTTACGTTTTACAAATTACAATTTATATGCCTAATTTCCAATTTAAGGAAAGTTTAACATTTGTAATTTGCATCTTGCGTTAATACACAAAGTATTTATCCAAGATATGTTTTAAGGATTTTACTTCTAGAAGTATGCTTTAATCTACGTATTGCTTTTTCTTTAATTTGACGAACTCTTTCTCTTGTTAAATCAAAAGTTTCACCAATTTCTTCTAAGGTCATAGAATGTTGACCCGCAAGACCAAAGTACAAACGAATAACATCGGCCTCTCTAGGTGTAAGCGTTTCTAAAGCACGTTCAATCTCGGTACGTAAAGACTCATGTAGTAACTCTCTATCAGGGTTTGGAGACTCACCACTACGAAGTACATCGTAAAGATTAGAATCTTCACCATCAATTAAAGGAGCATCCATGGATACATGACGACCAGAATTTTTTAGAGATTGTTTTACATCATCAACAGTCATATCCAATTCTTTAGCAATCTCTTCAGCAGACGGAATACGCTCGTGTGCTTGCTCAAGAAAAGCAAAAGTTTTGTTTATTTTATTGATGGAACCAATTTTGTTTAATGGTAAACGAACAATACGAGATTGCTCCGCTAAAGCTTGTAATATAGATTGACGAATCCACCATACTGCATAAGAAATAAATTTAAATCCACGAGTTTCGTCAAAACGTTGTGCCGCTTTTATCAATCCTAAGTTTCCTTCATTGATTAAGTCTGGCAGAGTAAGGCCTTGGTTTTGGTACTGTTTAGCAACCGATACTACGAATCTAAGATTGGCCTTTGTTAGTTTTTCAAGAGCGATTTGATCGCCTGCCTTGATACGTTGTGCCAACTCTACTTCTTCATCTGCAGTAATTAAGTCTACTTTTCCAATTTCTTGTAAGTACTTATCCAAAGATGCGGTTTCCCTATTGGTAACCTGTTTTGTAATCTTAAGCTGTCTCATTTAATAATATTAAGTTCATTTTGCATGGACTGCATATACTTATACGTACAAATCTTTAAAATGTTACAAAAAAGATGAAGAAATCTTTAAATTTCGGTTAAAAGCATAAAAAAGGTACGAAGTGCACCTTTTTTACTTATTTGAATATGTGTTTTTTATATCACTAAATTTTATTTTTTCTCTGGCAGTCCACGTGTTAACCATCCTCTTCTGCTTGCTGTTGCTATTGCATAGGGTGTAATCCAAAACAACCCAAAAGTATATAATATACTATAGGAGTATGCCCAAAAAGACTCTTTGATTTCGTAACGATTGGAATAAAAAATTACGGGGAATGTTGATAAAACTAATATGCTTACAAGTGTTGAGCTTATAAATAGTAATGGGTGTGTGAGTACAAAAAATAGCATGAAAAGTAGGAATGGGTAGCTCATGATTATTTTTAAAGATTGATTTAAAAATAAAAGTCTGGTCCCTGCCTTAGACCCTGCTCTAAAGTTTTTGAATACGTATTTAGACATTTCAATATTCTCACGAACATTACTTCTTCCCCATCTAATAAACATTTTATATAAGCCTCTGTATTTTTCAGGCACATTAGTGTAAGCGAATGCGTTTCTTTGAAATAAAACATGGAAGCCTTGTTTTAAAATCATATTTGTCATGGCTCTGTCTTCACCAATATCAGATGGCTGTCCCATAAAAGTTTGGTTAATCCATTCGGGTAAACATTTAAAAACAGCAGAACTTCTGTAGGCTGCTAAGGCTCCCGGAGTACATAACACGGAGTTTAAACTACTTTCTGCTGAGCGCACAAACTCAAAACTTAAAACAAAACTTACATCTAACATTTTCGGTAATAATGCTTTTGCTTTATTCAGTACTCGAATATTTCCTGCAACCGCACCACATTTTTCATTTTTCACAAACGGGCTTACTAAATTTTTAAGTGTGTCTGTTTTTACAATAGAATCACTATCTACCGTTACAAAAATGTCACCTTTTCCTATGTTGAAACCGCGATATAACGCATGACGTTTTCCTTTGTTTTCTGGTTGTTGATAAATCTCTAAACGATCTCCTAATCTATTTTTGGCTTCTTTCATCCAGTTCCAAGTGTCGTCAGCACTTCCATCATCAATGGAAATTAGTTGTAATTTTTCAGTTGGAAAGTCACTTTCTGCTAAACTAATTAATGTATCATATACTTGCTTACCCTCATTATAAGCGGGCACTATTACTGTACAAGTTGGTAATTCATCGTTGGTGACAGAGGCAACAGGTTTGTATTTAAAGTATCTAAATAATATAAAGACAAAGTATGCTGCTTTTAGGACAAATAGGATTCCTGCAATGATCATAAAAGATAACCCCAAAACCGAATTTGTTCTTTCTTGATTAAATTCGTTAAAGTCGCTTTGAAGTGTATAAGCTAAATAAACGGCACCAATCATTAATAAAAACGAGCTTGTTAAAACCAACAGACCCCATGGATTGGTTACTGTATTTAATTTTTTGGATTGTAATGGTAAAGTGTTTTCGATTTTCATAAATAGTCTTGTGTTTTATTCTAATGGTTTTACGGAATATTGTGCTGCTTGGACTTTCTGATTTTGAGTTTTACGAATATTTTATGAAGTAGCTGTTTTTTTGAGTGTTTAATCAGTATTGGTGTTAAATTCTGGTGATATTACGGCTGTTGTATTTTTTCAATCAGAATAAAAGTGTTCGCTGTAAATAAATAGCCCTCAATTGGTTAATACCAATTGAGGGCTATAATTTGTAATGAAACAATTAAACCTTACTTCTTGTCTTCTCTAGGTTTTCTATCATCTCTACGATCACGACTACGGTTGTCTCTACCTTTGTTATCGCGACTTCTATTGTTGTCTCTTGGAGGTCTTTCTACATAACCTTCAGGTTTTGGTAAAAGTGCCTTACGAGAAACTTTTTCTTTGCGAGTTCGTGGATCAACACCAAAATATTTTACATCAAATACATCACCCATGTTAACAACATCGGTAACATTTTCTGTACGTTCCCAGGCCAGCTCCGAAACATGAAGTAAAACTTCGTTTCCTGGTGCCTCTGTATACTCTACAACAGCTCCAAAGTCTAGCATTTTGATTACTTTTACTTCATAAACGCTACCTTTTTCTGGCTTAAATAATAAAGAATCTATTTTAGCTAAAACTGCATCAATACCTTTATTGCCTACACCCAATACTTCAACAATGCCTTCTTCTGTAACTGGATCTTCGTTAATTACAATGGTAGTTTCAGTTTCTTTTTGTAACTCTTGAATTACCTTTCCACCAGGACCAATTAGAGCACCAATAAATTCGTTAGGTATACGCCTTGTAATCATTGTTGGCGCGTGATCTTTAACATCAGCGTTTGGTGTTTCAATGGTCTCTGTGATTTTTCCTAAAATATGTAAACGACCATCACGAGCTTGTTTTAGTGCGTTTACAAGAATTTCATAAGATAATCCTTTTACCTTAATGTCCATTTGACATGCAGTAATACCATCCGCAGTACCTGTAACTTTAAAGTCCATATCACCCAAGTGATCTTCATCACCTAAAATATCAGAAAGTACAGCATATTTTCCAGAATCTGCATCAGAAATTAACCCCATTGCAATACCAGAAACAGGTTTCTTTAATTGAACCCCAGCATCCATCATTGCCATTGTACCAGCACAAACAGTTGCCATTGAAGAAGATCCATTAGATTCTAAAATCTCTGAAACCACACGTACGGTATAAGGACAATCTTCAGGAACCATACCTTTTAATGCACGTTGCGCTAAGTTACCATGTCCTACCTCACGTCTAGATGTACCACGAATTGGTCGTGCTTCACCTGTTGAAAAAGGAGGGAAGTTATAGTGTAAATAGAAGCGCTCTTCACCTTCGAAAGATGGCATGTCTATTTGGTTAGCTTCTCTACTGGTACCTAAAGTAACTGTTGCTAAAGCTTGAGTTTCTCCACGTGTAAATATTGAGGAACCGTGTGTAGAAGGTAAATAGTCTACCTCACACCAAATTGGTCTAATCTCATCAGTTTTACGTCCGTCTAAACGTAAACCTTCATTTAAAGTTAAATCTCTAACAGCTGCTTTTTCAGCTTTGCTGTAATATTTAGAAATTAGTCCGCCAAAATCTTCTTGTTCTTCTTCAGAAAAACTAGCTATGATTTCTTCCTTAATTTCTGAAAAAGCAGCACTACGTTCATGTTTAGCAGAACCTGCCTGTGCTACAGCATAGACTTTGTCATAGGCCATATCATGAATTTTTTGAGCTAAATCAGCATCTTCTCTTTCTGGCTCATATTCACGTACTTCTTTTTTGCCAAAAGCCTTAGCTAAAGACTCTTGAGCAGCACACTGTACTTTAATTGCTTCATGGGCAAACTTAATGGCTTCAGTCATTTCTTCTTCAGAAATCTCATCCATTTCACCTTCTACCATCATAACAGAATCAGCAGAAGCGCCAATCATCATATCAATGTCAGACTCTTCTAATTGAGCACGCGTAGGGTTAATAATGAATTCTCCATTTACACGACCAACTCTAGCTTCAGAGATAGCACATTCAAAAGGGAAATCTGATAACTGAATAGCAGCTGAGGCTGCTAAACCTGCCATCGCATCTGGCATAACTTCAGGGTCATGAGACATTAACTGAATCATCACCTGAGTTTCAGAATGATAATCTTTTGGAAAAAGTGGACGTAATACTCGATCCACTAATCGCATAGTTAAAACTTCGCCATCACTTGGTCTAGCTTCTCTTTTAAAGAAACCTCCTGGGTAACGACCGGCTGCTGCAAATTTTTCACGATAATCAACGGTTAGCGGTAAAAAGTCCACATCTGCTTGTTTGTAATTGGAAACAACTGTACATAATAACATACATTTTCCAGATTGAACAACAACAGAACCATGCGCCTGTTTTGCTAGTTTTCCAGTTTCGATAGAAATTTCTCTACCGTCACCGAGGTCTATGACCTCTTTAAATACTTTTGGAATCATAAATTCAATTTTACCCAAGCATGTTGCTCAGGTGTTAAACAATGGTCTTTTGCCTTGATGGCAAATTGTTGTTGTGTTGTTGTGTGTTGTTGACCAATGAAAAACTGTGTGCAGCTTTTTAATGTTTATCCATCCCGAACCTACGGGTAAACCCTTGGATAAGGGTATAAAAAAGGGAGGCATTGCCTCCCTTTAATTTATTATTTTCTAATACCTAACTCTTTGATAAGCTCACGATATTTAACGATATCTTTTTTCTTTAAGTAATCTAAAAGACTTCTTCTTTTACCTACTAATTTCACAAGAGAACGCTCTGTATTAAAATCTTTATGATTTTTCTTAAGGTGTCCAGTTAAGTGGTTAATACGATGTGTAAACAACGCTATTTGACCTTCTGTAGAACCTGTGTTCTCTGCTTTTCCGCCGTGTTTTGTGAAAATTTCGGCTTTTACTTCTTTAGTTAAATACATTCCAATATTATTTTAAATGATTTTTATGTATGTGATTGATTTTCAATCGAGGCGCAAATGTATAAAAAATATCCCTAAAATCAGTATTAAATAGTAGATTTTAGGGATAAAGCTTTTGTTATAACAATTATGATCTAACTGCGCTATTAGTAATTAAATCAACATATAAATTAATTTTCTTTTTTAAATCGCTACGATGAGATATAAAATCCAAGAACCCATGTTCTAATAAAAACTCTGATGTTTGAAAACCTTCAGGCAAATCCTGTCCGGTAAGGTCTTTTACAACTCTAGGGCCTGCAAAACCAATTAATGCTCCTGGTTCGGCAATATTAATGTCGCCAAGCATTGCGTAAGAAGCGGTTGTGCCTCCTGTTGTTGGATCTGTACAAAGAGAAATGTATGGAATTTGCGCTTCTGCCAGTTGAGCTAATTTTGCAGATGTTTTTGCAAGTTGCATTAAAGATATTGCTGCTTCCATCATTCTTGCTCCTCCAGACTTCGAAATCATTACAAAAGGAATATTTTTTTTAATAGAATAATCAATTCCTCTGCATATTTTTTCACCAACTACGCTACCCATTGATCCACCAATAAAACTAAAATCCATACAACAGATTACGATGTCTTTTCCCAGAGATTTTCCCACAGCAGTACGTACTGCATCTTTTAAACCAGTTTTTTTCTGAGCTGCTTTTAATCGGTCTGAATACTTTTTAGTGTCTTCAAATTTTAAAGGATCCTTGGCGGAAAGTTTAGCATCTAATTCTTCAAACTTTCCATCGAAAAGAATTTCAAAATATTCTTTACTGCCAATTCTTACATGGTAATCGTCTTCAGGACTTACATAAAAGTTTTTGGCCAATTCATCTGCTTCAACAATTTTGCCTGTTGGTGATTTGTACCATAATCCTTTTGGTGTGTCCTTTTTTTCTTCGGTCAGGGTTTGTATACCCTTTTCTTTTCTCTTAAACCATGCTGACATATGTACACATTTAAATTAATACTACCTTTTAAAACTACAATGTATTAACATTGTTTAAATCTTCAAAGGCTTTCTTTAAACGTTCAACAAAAGATTTTTCTCCTTCACGTAACCATACTCTTGGGTCGTAGAATTTTTTGTTAGGCTCGTCGTCTCCTTTAGGGTTTCCGATTTGACCTTGTAAATAATCTTTGTTGTCTTGAATGTAGTCTCTAACTCCAGCTAAGAAAGCGTATTGTAAATCAGTATCAATATTCATTTTTATAACACCGTAACTAATACCTTCACGAATTTCTTCAACAGTGGATCCAGATCCACCATGGAAAACAAAATCAATATGATTGTGTTCTACCCCGTATTTTTCTGAGATATATTCTTGAGAGTTTTTAAGAATTTTTGGAGTAAGCTTAACATTACCTGGCTTGTATACACCGTGAACATTTCCAAAAGCAGCTGCAATCGTAAATCTATGGCTTACTTTTGACAACTCTTCATAGGCATAAGCAACTTCTTCTGGTTGTGTGTATAGTTTAGAATCGTCTACATCTGAATTATCTACACCATCTTCTTCACCACCTGTAATACCTAACTCTATTTCTAAAGTCATGTCCATTTTACTCATTCTTTCTAAGTAACTTTTACAGATTGCGATGTTTTCTTCAAGAGGCTCTTCAGAAAGATCAATCATGTGTGAACTGAAAAGTGATTTACCGGTTTCGGCATAATGTTTTTCACTTGCTTCTAAAAGTCCATCAATCCATGGTAACAACTTTTTAGCACAATGATCCGTGTGTAAAATTACAGGTACGCCATAAGCAACAGCTAGTTGGTGTACATGTTTAGCACCTGCAATAGCACCTTGAATTGCTGCGTTTTGACTATCGTTTGATAAGCCTTTTCCAGCGTTGAATTGAGCACCCCCGTTAGAAAATTGAATGATTACTGGAGCGTTTAAGCTAGCTGCTGTTTCTAAAACACCATTAATAGTATCAGAACCAATAACATTTACCGCAGGAAGGGCGAACCCTTTTTCTTTTGCGTAATTAAAAATTTCTTGAACTTGATCACCGGTGGCAACTCCTGGTTGAATATTGTGCGCCATAATTTTATACTAAAGTTAGTTACTAAAAAAAATAATGATGCAAAAGTAATAAAATAATCAGCCTAAAAGGGATAATTTATACCAATTTGTAACTTAGAGTTCGAGAAGTTATATTGTCTAAACCATCTTTCGGAATGAATTTCCGCTGGGTTATATGTTTTAAACCCTAAATCTAATCGAGCTACAAAATAGGTGAAGTCATATCTGAGTCCAAAACCTGTTCCTAATGCAATATCACCTAGAGAACTAATACCATTAAATGTTGCTTCCGGATTTTCTACATTATCCCAAATATTCCAGATATTTCCCGCATCAGCAAATAGGGCGCCCTTGAAATTTCCTACAATAGGAAATCTGTATTCTAAGTTTAAAGCTAGTTTTAAGTTAGCTTCATTAAAATCGTTAATAGCGCTTGTTCTACCAGGTCCAAGGGAATACGGATTCCATGCCCTATTATCATTAGCTCCACCTGCAAAGTAACTTCGAACAAAAGGCACGTTGTCTGAGTTCCCATAAGGAACAGCAATTCCAAAAAATGTTCTATATGCTAATACTTTTGAGTTAGATAAATCCCAGTATTTTACAAAATCAAATTCTGTTTTTATGTATTGCGAAAAC
This sequence comes from uncultured Maribacter sp., assembly GCA_947493885.1. GTDB lineage: Bacteria > Bacteroidota > Bacteroidia > Flavobacteriales > Flavobacteriaceae > Maribacter_B. The sequence continues at coordinate 36,505 of CANLTE010000006.1, read as the reverse complement.
GGTACTCCAAATACTAAGAGATTATCGCTTTCATTTTTTTCAAAGTCAATAACTCTTGATGCTAACGATAAAAGATAGCCAGCACTTTCCACTTTAAATCTAAATTGATAAAAATTATTATCAGTTAACCCACTTTTGTTATTAATATCAAAGCTGTAATTACTTGTGAAAATCAAATTGTTTTCGGTTAAACGAACTCTTCGTTCTTCAATACTTCTAACATCATCAAAATCTTCTGTGGTAGAAGTAACTTCCCTATTTAAAATGGCATTGGTGAAGCCTTCTGCTCCTTCCGAAATTATAAGCGCTGGATTAGTAGAATTTTCAGGTGTTTGGAAAAAAGAAGCAAGTGTTGGATATTCTAAGGGATCATCGTATTTGTTAGCAATTACATTTAGTTGACTGTATGTGTCTTGGTAGACGTTAAAAAATTTGTTTGGATTTACATTATTTACAAATTGCAAATTAATAAGTTCAACTGTATTTTTCTTTTGCTCTGAAGGAGACCAATTATAACCTAATATAGAATTAAAAGTTTGTTTGTTTAAACCTATATTTCGCTGAAAACTAGTACCCAAGGACAATCTGGTTCTTGGAAGCATATAATTAGGTATAAATTTGTCAGTATTTATTAAAGGAAACCAAATTCTAGGAAAATTTAAATTTACATCACCACTAATTTCAGAAAAGAAATCCTCCGTTAATGTTCGGTTACTTAGTAGTCCAAAAGACCCTTTACCAGAAACGCTTAACGTTTCTGAACCTCTAAAAATGTTGCGAATAAGTAGTGATCCACCAACTCCAATTCCTAACCGTCTAATATTTGATCGTGTTACATCAATATTAGATTCAAAAGAATATTTTTTTCGTGGAGATAAGTTAATCTGAGCGGTTAAGTAGCTTTGCGTACTATCCTCCTCAAAAGAAATATTAGGGTACTTAAATGTGTTTAGGTTATTAATTTGTCTGAATGTTCTAACTCTATTGATCTCCCTATAGACACTGTCTTTTTTAAAGAAAATAGCATCAGTCAAAGTTTTTGGAGTGTAGCGTAACTTGCCTTTATAATGTATGGTATAATCACCATATGTTATTGAATTCTGTTCTTGAGAGGTGTCTAAAAAATTATCTGTATAGATATTTATTGCCTTAAATTTATATACTTTGTAAGTGGAAGAGGTAACTGTGGAGTCATTGCGTTTTTTTAAATCGGCAATGTTTAATCTAACATTCATTTTTTGATCATCATTAGACTTTATAGTGTCTCTAAGGATATTGTAATCTATAGAGCTTTCTTGAAAATTATACACGCCATTATTTCTCAGTAAATTGGTAAGGCGTTCTTTTTCATTATTAAAGTCAATTAAATCAAACTGTTTTCCGCTTTTTACAAAAGATTTTTTTTTATGCGCTATATAAATGGAGTCAACTGCTGCGGAGGTAATGTTTGTAGCTAAAGAATCTAAAAAAAAGGGCTTACCTAGCGTTACTTTATAGCTTAACGCAACACGTTTTTTGCCGTAGGCGCTGTCTACTTTATAGGTTGTGTTATTGTTAAAATAACCCTTGCTACCATAATAAAGACTTAATCGTTCTAGTGATTTTCTTGTTTTAAGGGTGTCTAGCGTAACAGGTGGTTCTCCTACATTTTTTAACCAAATACTTAAGCCCTTAACTAAAAAGGATTCCCCTAGCCGGTCTACCTGTTTTTCTGAAAGAATATTCGCTAATTTTTTCCTTCTATTTTCTTTTCTATATAGCCAATTATTGAAAGAAGAGTCGGGGTTCTTTTTTGCTAAGTTGTATAAATTTAAACGTAATGGGTAACCTAGTATATTTGTGTTTGGCTTTTGAAGAAGTAAACTTTGAATGTCTTCACTTTTTACTTTAACCTCATCGACGTAAATGGTGTTTTTAGAAAGTAGACGTTCGTTTTCTTCAATTCTTTTAAGTGTATTACAGGAGCATAATGTTACAACTATCCAAAATAGGAGTATTTTAGCAATGTTTTTTTCAGAACAAAACGCAATCTTCATAGAAATCAAAAATACATTATTTGCATGGTTGTTAAAAGCCAAATAAAACTTATCAAAAGCTTACAGCAAAAAAAGTACCGAAATGAGCATGGTTTGTTCGTAGTTGAAGGAAAAAAAGCAATTTTGGAGCTTTTGACTTCAACTATTGAGGTGTTCAAAATTTATTCAATTCAAGATGAAGTTTTAGATTGTGATTCTAATTTGGTAGAAATTGTTTCTAGAAATGAACTAAAGCAAATGAGTAGTTTAAAAAACCCAAACACAATTCTTGGCATTTTTTATATTCCGACTTCAGACAAAGTGGATGAAAATGGTTGGGTTTTAGCTTTAGATGATGTTCAAGACCCTGGTAATATGGGAACAATAATTAGGCTTTGTGATTGGTTTGGGATTAAACATTTAATTTGTTCGTTAGGAACTGTAGACTGTTATAATCCAAAAGTTTTACAAGCAACAATGGGCTCAATTTCTAGAGTTAATATTGTGTATAGTAACTTAAGTGATTTTTTAAATAGTGTCAATCTACCAGTTTATGGAACTTTTATGGAAGGGGATCATTTAAATAGCGTAAGTTTTCCCTCTGCAGGAGTTATTATTATGGGTAATGAAGGGAAGGGTATTTCGGAAGATATAAAACTACATTGTTCAGGTATGGTTACCATACCGCAATTTGGCGGAGATACTACCGAGAGTTTAAATGTTGCAACGGCAACAGCAATTGTTTTAAATGAAGTTCGTAGAAGTTAGAAAAACACTATTCAAAAGTAAAATTCACGAATAAGCCCCTTGTGCGCATAGCATCTATATTTCCAGTCCAAGGGCTGTTGGGGTCATTATCCCTAACTAATTCATCGTTGATTCCAAAAACACCCCTAATAGATGGAGAAAACTTAAAGTATTCTAGGTAAAAATCAATACCAAAACCAAGTTCATAGTTATATCCCGTTTTTTTCATACGAAAAGTTCCAGCAAGATTGTCGTCAGGACTTTTTTCATTACTGCCCAAATTCATCGATATTGATGCCCCTCCAATTAAAAAAGGTTTCCAGTTACCAATACGTCGTGTACTAATCTTTAATAGAAGCGGAAAATTAATGTAGGTAGAGCTTACTTCTCTTTTTGTGTTGGAAAGAGCTCTTTCTCCATCAGGGAATTTTGTGAATCTTAAAATTCGGACATTGTAGTGTAGACCAGGCTCTAAGCGTAAATCAAGAAACTCATTAATTCGCATTTCTCCTATTAATCCAACATTAAATCCAAGAGATTTTAATACTTGAACATCATCTAGTCTATCATCACTAGTGGTTAAATCGTTTTTATAGTCAAATTTAAAGTCGTATTGATTAAAACCTAAGAAATAGCCCCAATTAAGCAAAGGTTCATCGTAAGTTTCTAAATTTAGAATAGGCTTTTCATTAAACTGAGCCTTTGTGGTTGTAGATAATAAAAGAAACCCTGCAAATAAAAATAAAATGTTCTTCATGAATTTACTTTGTAGCAACATATATAGAAGCTACCCCAAACGTTTGAGGTTTATTCTCTACATCTATAAACCCAATTTTGCGTAAAATATTGTTGAAGTTTTCACCATGAGGAAAAACCGAGGCAGATTCGCTTAAATACCTATAAGCCGAGCGGTCTTTAGAAAAAAGTTTTCCAATAGTTGGTAGTATATATTTTGTGTAAAAATAGTATCCCTGTTTAAAAGGAAATTTAGTGGGAACCGAGGTTTCTAATACTATGAAAGTTCCCCCAGGCTTTAAAACGCGCAGTATTTCTGAAAGTCCTTTATCTAAAGTTTCAAAATTACGAACACCAAAAGCAACTGTAACAGCACTAAAAGAGTTACTGTCAAAAGGCAAGTTTTCGCTATCACCAACAACCATTTCAATGGTATTGTTTAATTTTTTTTCTTGAACCTTTTTTTTGCCAACTTCTAGCATTCCTGGTGAAATATCTAAGCCAATTATTTTTGATGCGCCAGTTTCTGTCATATTAATTGCTAAATCTCCAGTTCCCGTAGCGATATCAAGTATGTTCTTTGGAGCTTTTTCCTTTAGAAGAGCAACTACCTTTTTTCTCCATTTTATGTCAATTCCAAAAGAAATAACTCTGTTTAAACCATCGTAATCGCCTGATATGGTGTCAAACATTTGAGTTACCTGTTCCTTTTTTCCAAGTGAAGAGTTTTTGTAAGGGGTTACCTTATTGGCCATTTTGATATTTTTTGCCAAAGATACAATTTAGCATTTAGCTTATATGACTTTAATTTGCACAATAAAGTAGGTAAAGATTTGTTCTTTAATAGTTCAAACATAAGTGTAACCAATAAAATTATGTAGTTTTGCATATAATTATTGGCAAACTTTGATTTGAAATTAACGTTTGAAGGTTAAAATATTCTAGTGGATATTTCTCAAATAAGAATTGAAGTTTGTTCTTACCTACAAGATGAGCAAAACAATTGCATTGATACCAACTTATATGATTCTTGACGAATCGCATCTGAGCAATTTATAAGATTGATGATATTAACAGATGAAAACAATATTTAAAATTAAATGAAGATTATAATAGCTGGTGCAGGTGAGGTAGGATTTCATTTGGCTAAATTGTTGTCTTATGAAGCTCAAGACATAACTTTAATTGATACACATAAAGAAAGTCTTGCCTATGCAGATAGTCATTTAGATATTCGTGTTTTAAGAGGAGATGCTATGTCCATTTCTATTTTAAATGAAGCTCAGGTTGAAAAAAGTGATCTTGTAATAAGTGTAACATCTTCTGAGGCCACAAACATTACCCTTTGCATGTTGGCAAAGCAGTTAGGCTGTAAAAGAACTATTGCAAGAATATCTAATACCGAGTTTATTGATAATAAAGATACCGTTAGGTTTTCTGAGCTTGGGATAGATGAGCTTATTTCGCCAGAAGAATTAGCAGCAACGGAAATACAGTTGTTACTTAATAAATCTGCTTTTAACGATACCCATGAGTTTGAAGAAGGAGAGTTAATCATGATAGGGGTTTCTCTGCCTAAAACGGCTCCATTTATTGGTAAAATGGTAAAGGAGGCGGCAATTATTTTTCCTGAGCTTCATTTTATGCCTATTGCAATGCAGCGTCGGGGAACTCAATTTACATTAATTCCGAGAGGAGATACCGTTTTTAAAGAAGGTGATCAAGTATATTTTATTACCACAAAAGAAGGTGTAGATGAGCTCTATAAACTTAGTGGAAAGCGAAAAGCTGAAATAAAAAATGTGATGATTCTTGGAGGTAGTAAAGTAGGTTCAAAAACTGCTCGAGATTTATGTGCTAGCAACTTTAATGTAAAGCTTATCGAAAAAAATAAAGATAAAGCTTTTGAGTTAGCGGACGATTTACCAAATGCATTGATTATAAATGGAGATGGTAGAAATGTAGAATTATTGGAGGAAGAAAACTTAGAATCCATGGATGCTTTTATTTCTGTTACTGGTAATTCAGAGACCAATATCATGTCGTGCCTTGTTGCTAAAAATAAGAACATAAAAAAAACTATAGCACTTGTGGAGAATATGGATTATTTTCAGTTGTCTCATTCCATTGGAATTGATACTTTGATAAATAAAAAACTTCTGGCGGCAAACAATATTTTTAGACATATTCGAAAAGGTGAGGTGGTAGATATGATGCGTTTAAATAATTTAAATGCAGAAATTTTAGAGTTTATTGTAAAACCAGAATCACGTATTACGGGTGCTGTTATAAGAGAAATAGATTTTCCTAAGTCTGCAACTATAGGTGGTGTGGTGCGAGATGGAAAAGGTATCATCGCGTTAGGTGGTTTTGAGATTAAAGCTGGTGATAGAGTTGTGGTTTGCTGTTTGCCAAGTGTTATCCCAAAAATAGAACGACTATTTAGATAAATGAGGTTAAATGCAAAAATAATAATGCATCTAATGGGGCTGCTGTTGCTTTGCAATGGTGGATTTATGCTTCTTGCTGCAGTGGTTAGTGGAATATATGAAGATGGTGCTACCATGGATATTACGTTAGCATCTATTACCACAATGTTTGTCGGCGTGCTTGCAATGTTTTATACTCGTGGACATAAAAAAGAGGTTAAGCGAAAAGAAGGTTACCTTATTGTTACTTTTGGTTGGATTGTAATGTCTTTGTCTGGAATGCTGCCTTATTTGTTTTCAGGAGCAATTCCTGACGTAACAAATGCTTTTTTTGAAACAATTTCTGGCTATACCACAACCGGGGCTTCAATTTTAGATGATATTGAGGTGTTGCCTGAAGGGATTCTTTTTTGGAGAAGTCTTACTCACTGGATAGGAGGAATGGGTATTATAGTGTTAGCTATTGCAATTCTTCCCTTATTAGGAATAGGAGGTATGCAGTTGTTTGCAGCTGAAGCCCCTGGTCCAAGTGCAGATAAACTTCATCCAAGGATAACCGACACTGCTAAACGTTTGTGGTTAATATATTTTGGTTACACGGTGGCTGAAACTTTATTGTTAAAGTTGGCAGGAATGTCTTTTTTCGATGCTGTAAATCACTCCATGGCTACCCTCTCCACTGGAGGTTTTTCCACAAAAAACGCTAGTCTAGCGTATTGGAATAACCAACCCTTAATACAGTATATTGTAATCTTTTTTATGTTTTTAGCAGGGAGCAATTTTGTACTGAGTTATTTTGCTTTTAAAGGGAAGGTTAGTAAAGTTATAAAAGATGAAGAGTTTAAATATTATACAGGTTTTGTCTTAGTTTTTACGCTTTTAGCTGCATTAGTAATTTATTTTAAAGCAAACGTTCCCGTCACAGATTATCATCCAATGGTATTTGGAGAAGGCGAAAGTGCATTTAGGCATTCACTATTTCAGGTAGTTGCAGTTATTACAACAACAGGTTTTGTTTCGGCTGATTTTACTAGCTGGACTCCTTTTTTGACTGTATTTTTCTTTGGAATGATGTTTCTTGGTGGTTCTGCAGGTTCTACAGCGGGAGGTATTAAGGTTATGAGGCACCTTTTAATTATTAAAAACGGGCTTTTAGAATTTAAAAGAACATTGCATATTAACGCAATAATACCTGTAAGGTATAATAACAAAACGGTAAAAGAACATATTGTTTATAATATTATAGGATTTTTTGTTTTGTATATGTTGTTGTTTATTATTGGTTCTTTGGTGTTAGGCTTTTTAGGATTGGATTTTGAATCTGCAATTGGAGGAGCAGCATCTTCCCTAGGTAATGTTGGGCCAGCCTTAGGGAGTCTTAACCCTGTAAGTAATTTTAATGGTTTGCCTGCCTTAGGTAAATGGTGGTGTGGGTTTTTAATGCTTGCGGGTAGGCTAGAGCTGTTTACTGTTTTAATAATATTGACTCCGTATTTTTGGAAGAAAACATAAAAATAAAGACCGCAATTTGCGGCCTTTATTTTTTAATATATTGTTAAGCAGTTTTTTATAAAACAGCCTTAATTCTTGAAACGGCTTCAATAATTTCTTTTTCAGAAGCTGCGTAAGATATTCTAATGCAATTTCCATTACCAAAAGCATCACCAGTAACTGTTGCTACGTTGGCTTGCTCCAATAGGTACATTGAAAAATCTGATGCATTATTAATTTTAATGTTATTTAATGTTTTTCCAAAATAAGCGGATACATCAGGATAAACGTAAAAAGCACCCTCTGGTTCATTACATTTAAAACCATCAATATTATTTAGCAAGTCTAGTATCAAAACTCTTCGCTCGCTAAACTTGTCAACCATATATTGAATACGACTTACTGGTTCTTCTAAAGCAGTTATAACTGCTCTTTGTGCAATACAGTTTGCTCCACTTGTTACTTGTCCTTGCAGTTTGTTACAAGCACGAGCAATATATTCTGGAGCACCAATATATCCAATTCTCCACCCAGTCATTGCAAAAGCTTTTGCGACACCATTAACGGTTACTGTGCGTTCATACATATCATCAAACTCAGCCATAGATGCATGAGCTGTAACACCATAGTTTATGTGTTCGTAAATTTCATCGCTTACTACAATAATTTGAGGGTATTTTTTTAGAACATCAGCTAAAGCACGTAACTCTTCCTTACTGTAAATAGAGCCGCTTGGGTTACAAGGCGAGCTATACCATAGCATTTTGGTTTTTGGAGTTATAGCTGCCTCTAATTGCTCAGGTGTCATTTTAAAATCTGTATCAATAGAAGTGGCTATTTCTACGGGAACGCCATCAGCTAACTTAACAATGTCACTGTAACTAACCCAGTAAGGGCATGGTAGTAAAACTTCGTCTCCTTTGTTTATACAAGCTTGAGCAATGTTGTATAAAGCTTGTTTTGCTCCTGTTGATACCACTATTTGAGAAGGACCGTAACTTAGGTTATTGTCTCTTTTAAATTTGGTAATAATTGCGGTTTTTAGCTCAGCATATCCATCTACAGGGGTGTACGAATTATAATCATCATTCACCGCCTTAATAGCTGCCTCTTTAATATAATCTGGAGTGTTAAAATCTGGCTCTCCAAGACTAAGTCCTATAATATCTTTTCCTTCTGCTCTTAATTCTCGAGCTTTTGCTGCCATCTCTAACGTAGCCGATGGAGCTAAGTTGTTAATTCTTTCCGATAAATGATTGCTCATGTGATTGTAATTTACGAGTACTGTAAAGCGGGTTTTTTACCCAATTCTTTTAGATGTTTAAAGTGCGAAATTATGGCTTTTCTTGTTGTTTTATACTCGTTATAAGGTAAATTAAATTCTTTTGCTGTTTGTTTAACAATTTCTCCAATTTTTGTGTAATGAACATGACTGATATTGGGGAAAATATGGTGTTCTACCTGGTGGTTTAATCCTCCAGTGAACCAGTTGACAATTTTACTTTTGTTTCCAAAATTAACTGTTGTAAAAAGTTGGTGTATCGCCCAAGTGTTTTTTATGTTACCCTCATTATCTGGTAGTGGAGTTTCTGCTTCATCAATGACATGAGCTAACTGGAAAACAACACTTAAAATTAAACCCGCAACATAGTGCATAACAAAAAAACCAATTAATATTTTCCACCATGCTATATCTAAAAACAATACAGGTAAAACAATCCATACTGTAACATAAATAAGTTTTGATATTACTAGTTTACTCCAGTTTGCTATTGGGTTAGGGAATTTTCCGTACGATAATTTTCTTTTGGTGTAACGATACATTTGAAGAAAATCTGTAGTGATGGCCCAGTTAAAAGTTAAAAGGCCATATAAAAATATAGAGTAGTAATGTTGAAATTTATGGTATTTTTCCCATTTGGTATGTTTTGAGAAACGTAAAATTCTCCCAGCGTCTAAATCCTCATCATGCCCTTGAATATTGGTATAAGTATGATGAAGAACATTATGTTGTACTTGCCAGTTATAAACGTTTCCTGCAAGAATGTAAATGCTACTTCCCATTAGTTTGTTAATCCATTTTTTATTGGAATACGAACCGTGATTGCCATCATGCATTACATTCATACCAACGCCAGCCATACCTATGCCCATAACAGCTGTTAGCAAAAGGTTAGCCCAGTTGGGTAAACCTAAAGTCAGAATTAAAAAGTACGGAGTAAAGAAAATGGCAAACATAATTGCCGTTTTTAAATGCAGTCGCCAATCGCCTGTTTTTTTTATTTTATTCTCCTTAAAATAAGCGTTAACTCTTTTGTTTAAGGTTTTGAAAAAGTCGGTAGAGTCTTTTCTGGAAAAGCGCACAGTTGCTTTTTTCATAATTTAAATTTTTTGTAAAGGTACTTTAAATCTTAATTAGCAAGTTAAAATACTTTGCTAAATCACAAAATTATATGGTGTTAAAAACCTTATTTTTGTGCAAATTTTATGAATATGGACGCCAATATCATTTTAAAATATTTCCCTGAAGTAAGTGAGGAACAAAAGAGTCAATTTGAAAAATTGGAATTTTTGTACAAGGATTGGAATATGAAAATTAACGTAGTTTCAAGAAAGGATATTGATGAGCTTTATCTACGTCATGTACTTCATTCGTTAGGAATTGCAAAGATTCATAGTTTTAAATCAGGGTCTGAGGTTTTGGATGTAGGAACAGGTGGAGGGTTTCCTGGGATTCCATTAGCTATATTGTTTCCAGAAGTGAAATTTACTTTGGTCGATGCTATTGGGAAGAAAATAAAGGTGGTACAAGAGGTGGTAGACGGACTGGAAATCGCCAATGTAAAAGCCATTCATACTAGAGTAGAAGATATAGATACTCAGTTTGATTTTATTGTAAGTAGGGCTGTTGCCTCCATGCCAACTTTTGTTAGGTGGGTAAAAGGAAAAATTAAAAAAGATTCTCATCACGATATAAAAAATGGAATTTTATATCTAAAAGGGGGTGACTTATCTGAGGAATTAAAAGATTATAAAACAGCTCAAATATATGACCTTATCAGTTTTTATGAAGAAGACTTTTTTGAAACCAAAAAGGTGGTTTATTTGCCTCAAAAACACAAATAGTTTTTAGTTTTCTAGAACCGAGTTATTGACAATTTCTTCAAATCTGTTGAATAATTCACCCCATTTTGGAGTGTTTCTTGCATTTGTAAGCAAAATTGCAACTATATTCCTTTCTGGGTCTACCCAGTAAATGGTTTGAAAAAAACCTCCCCATCCAAATCTACCTGCTTTAATACCATTGTTACTGTCTTTTATGTAAACGGAGCCTCCATAACCAAACTTTGCGCCATCAGGACCTGTTACTGTGTCTATTTGGTTTTGCATCATCATGGCAACCGTTTTTTCTTCTAAGAGTTTACGTTGGTTACTAGAGCCTTTGTTTAGTATAGTGTTTGCAAATTTTAAATAATCCATCGCAGTTGAGCTTAAGCCGCCTCCACCGCTAAAATAGGTTTTAGCGCCATTAATGGGAAAATCTTCTCTTGCCCAATCTGGAAAAACAGAAATGTCTAAACCTTCAGTAATCCATAAATCTACCAGTCTATTTTTATGACTATCTGGAAGATAAAAATAAGTGTCATTCATTTCTAGAGGGGAGAAAATGTTTTCCTTGAAATAATCGTCCAATGATTTTTTAGAAATCACTTCAACAATACGGCCGAGTATATCTGTGCTAAGTCCGTAAGTATATTTTGTTCCGGGCTCGTGCATTAGGGGAACACTACCTATTTTAGCGATATTGTCTTTGAGTACCACAGGGTTTTTAGTCCAACCTTCAACTATTGCGTGTGGAGCATATATGGGTCCAGCTACTGGGTGACCCGAGTAGTAAGGAATTCCTGACGTGTGAGTGAGTAGGTGGTGAATTGTTAATTCGCTTTTTACCGGTTTTGAGGTATACTCTTTGGTTTCTGCATCAAATTTTTCTACAACTTTTGAATCTGCAAATTCAGGAATATACATAGAGACGGGGTCGGTTACTTTTAATTTTCCATCCTCATAAAGTTGCATTATTGCCATTGTAGTAATGGTTTTCGTCATTGAAGCCATTCTAAAAATGTCATCAACTTTAAGTGGTTTTGTTTTTTTTCTATCGCTAAAACCAACAGCTTTTTGATATACTATTTGATTGTCTTTTGAAACAATAGCAACACCTCCGGCAATGTATTCGCCGTTAATAGCCCATTGAATATGTTCTTTTATTAAGTCAAGAGAGTCTGAAATCATTCCAACTTCTTTTGGGGAAGTTTTAGTTAAATATGGAGCTAATTCAGCAGTTTGTCCAGATATTAAATTACTCGTTAGAAAAAGTAATATTAAAACGATACGTGGAAGTGAAGTAGTTTTTTTCATTGGAAAAGAGGTATGTTTATTTCTTAAATATACCTCTTTTTCCTTGAAAATCAATTGTATAAACTTTTACCCTAAAAAAGGATATCTGTAGTTTTCAGGGGTAACAAATGTTTCTTTTATTAGTCTGGGAGAAACCCAGCGTAATAAGTTTTGAGCAGAACCAGCTTTATCATTGGTTCCAGAGGCCCTTGCGCCTCCAAAAGGTTGCTGACCTACAACGGCACCTGTGGGTTTGTCATTAATGTAAAAATTACCAGCAGAATTTTGGAGCGCTATGGTTGCTTCTTCAATTGCGTAACGGTCTGTTGAAATTACTGCTCCAGTTAATGCATATTCAGAAGTGTTATCAACTAGTTTTAAGGTGTTGCTCCATTCTTCATCCTCATAAATATATATAGTAACTACTGGGCCAAAAAGTTCTGTTTCCATTGTGATATATTTAGGGTCAGTAGTGATAAGTACAGTTGGTTCTATAAAATAACCTTTGGATTTATCATAGTTCCCTCCGGCAAACACCTCTACATTATTGTCTTTTTTAGCCTGATCAATATACTTTGCGAGTTTGTCAAAAGATCCTTCATGGATAACGGCAGTAATAAAATTACTCATGTCCTCAGGGGATCCTGGTTTGTTAAATGAATTAATGTCTTTCTTCATCAAATCTAAAATTTCTTTAGAAGAGGATTTTGGTAAGTAAACTCTTGATGCAGCACTACATTTTTGACCTTGAAACTCAAAAGCTCCTCTAATTATCGCAGTAGCTACCTGTGCTGGCTTTGCAGAGGGGTGTGCAATGATAAAATCTTTCCCGCCAGTTTCACCAACAATTTTAGGATAAGTTTTATAAGTGTGAATATTGTTTCCTATTTGCTTCCATAGTTCTTTAAAAACATAGGTAGAACCTGTAAAGTGTAGTCCAGCAAAATCTGGACTTGACAGTACCGTGTTGGTAATCATTATAGGGTCACCGTAAATTACATTAATAACCCCATCAGGTAAACCAGCCTCTTTGAAAATATCTACAATTACTTTTGCTGAAAAAATTTGGCTATCACTTGGTTTCCATATGACTACATTGCCCATTAGTGCGGCACTTGCAGGTAAATTTCCAGCAATGGCTGTGAAATTAAAAGGAGTTATAGCATAAATAAAACCTTCTAATGCTCTATACTCTATTCGGTTCCAGATGCCTTCTGAAGAGTCAGGTTGTTCTTCATAAATTTGAGACATAAATTCTACATTGAATCTTAAAAAGTCAATAAATTCACATGCAGCGTCAATTTCCGCCTGATGTATTGTTTTAGATTGCGCCATCATAGTAGCAGCATTAATTTTAGCTCTATACGGACCAGCAATAAGGTCAGCAGCTTTTAAAAAAATAGCAGCGCGTTGCTCCCAAGGTAGGTTAGCCCATGCATTTCTGGATTCTAAAGCATTTGAGATAGCTTTTTCAACGTGTTTTTTTTCGGCAATATGATAATTACCAATAATATGTTTGTGGTCGTGAGGAGGAGACATAGGTTTTGTGTTTCCTGTTTTAATCTCTTCACCGCCAATGTACATTGGCACATCAACTTTACCGTTATAGTATTCTTTGTATTGTTTTAAAACAGCTTCTCGCTCTGTGGTGCCAGGAGCATAGCTTTTTATTGGCTCGTTAACAGCTGCTGGTATTTGAAAAAAACCATTACTCATAATATTAGTTATTTTAATTAAAGTCAGTTCAAAGGTACTAAAAACCGAACTCTAATATAAAACTGTTATAAGTAAATAAAAAGCGCTAATTTAAGGAGAAAGGGGCGCTAAATTTAAACGTAGGAATGTAAACTCTGAATTTTTCTCCAGTACTGAAATTCACCATGTTATAATGACCTTTCATTGCTCCAATAGGAGAAACGAGTAGGCAGCCAGAACTATATGTGTGAGATTCACCTGGTTTAATAACAGGTTTTTTGCCTATAACACCTTCACCATTTAGAACTTCTAGTTCATTTAAGGCATCATAAATTTGCCAGTGACGTGATGTTAATTGCACTGAACTTGAGCTTTGGTTCTCAATTGAAATAGTGTAACCAAAAGCAAAATGCATTTTGTAGTTTTTAAAGAAAGTACCTTCAAAACTGGTTTTTACCGATATTTTAATTCCCTTCGTTACCTGCGTTATCATTCTCATTCTTTTCTAATATGTAAAAAGACTCCCCGTTAATACTATACCAATTGCTGAGATTGCTAAAATAAAAAAAATAGTGTTAAGAAAAACAAACTTTATCATAGTCTTAACGCTACCCTGTTGATAGAATCTTCGCATTGATAAAAACAGATAAATTGAGAAGATTAAAACGAAAATCCCATTACTGCTTATGTTAAAAATGGAGTCTACTAAAAAACTAATTATGAGCAAGATAAAGAACAAAGATTGATTGTGAAAACTAAATATAATATGATCGGTATAAGTGTGTTTTTTTCTGATGTAGACCAACCAAATGAAGATTGCAAATACAGGCAAAAAGAAAAAAGTGGCAAATGGCAGTTTTGAAATTAATGCACTTAGGAAACCTCCTGGATTGTTTTTGGTTTTTAAAAAGCTTTGTGATACGTTGTATGCTTTTCTGTTTTCAAAAGTATTTGGTAAGGTATGTTTGGAGAAAAGTTTTTCTCTTGGCGTAAACTTATCTTTGGATGTTAGCGTGTTGAAAAATTTAACTTTTTCAGCAAATCGTGATAAAAACGATTTGTTTTCAAAGGAGGAGAGATATTTTTTAGGATTCTGTAAAATTATAGAGTCTTGATACTTTGAGGCATTTTCAATTTCCATTATAGTATTGGAAACGATGTCTTCTGATTCCTTATCAGTATTAGTAAGGCTTAGTTCATTTTTTATTATGGATTCGCTAGTGTTTTCTGCAACAAATCTGTCTATTTCAGAAAAGTTATTTGTGGAGTTTATTATTAAGAAATAGATAATAGCTAAGCTTAACAAAAAACGAAATGGATTAGTGTACGAAGCTCTTTTTCCGTTGATATAATCTTTTGTGATTTTTCCAGGGCGCCAAAGTAATGCAACCAGAGTTTTTAAAAGCTTTGAGTCATATGAAATCATGCTTGAAAAAAACTCGTCAAAAAAATCTTTTATAGTAAGTTTTTTGGTGCTGTTTGCTTGTGCGCAATTGGAGCAATACTTGTCACTAAGGTCTAGTGGATGATTGCAATTTGCGCATTTTGTTCCTCTATAGTTAAGGTTGTACCGTCCCTTGTTTTTTAAGGTTGGTTTGTTACTCATACAGGTTTAGTTAGAGATATTTCTTGAATTTGCAGAGCCAATACCAATAATGCTATCGTAGATGTCTCCAAAATTTCTGTAATATACTAAAATGGTATAGTTGTTTTCTGTAAAATGAAAATTACCGCTAATAGTATGTTGTTCCAAGCTTTGGTCTTCTCTTTTAATTACATATTTATAGTTGTAAAACCCTTGTTTCATTTTAATGGAAGCCTCCATCATAGCATTGTCTTCGTTATAAACTAATTTGTTTTCATCAGTCAATGCATAATTATTGAACTTTCCAATAATAAAAATATCATCTAAGCCAATTTCGTCAGCATAGGGAAGGCTGAATTTAACATTTGAATACTCCGCTTCTCGGGAGTTGTTACTCCCCTGTAGTGTGCGGACCACAAAATCTCCGTTTATATCAGGAAAATAAGTATATGGTCTGTTAAACCTAAAAATATCAGAAAATAAGTGGTGATTATATATGTCGTCAAGAGTTATTTTTGCAATAGCTGCTGTTGGGGCTCGCAGGTCTTTGGTGTCAAAATTTAAAAATTCGTTTCCAGCGAAAAAACTTGTTTCCTGGTCATATTTATAAATTAATTCTTTTCCTAATGTAAATTGAGGTTGAACATTGGTAATGGCAGTTTCCCAAATATGATTTTGTAAAATAGCAACCTTAACTTCCTTTTTAGGGTTGACCAATTGTATGTTTGCACTATTAATTTTAAACTGAACCACTTGTTTGGTTTCAATATAATCAAAATCTCTGGAGCGCTTTACATTGCCAGCAACTTTAACTAAGTCTTTATAAACCACAAATCTTCTTGAGAATTGAAGCTCATTGTAGCTGTTGTAAATTTCAATTATGTAATTACCACTAACTTTAAGTCTGACATTTGTATTTGGAATTGTGAGCTTGTAGTTGGAGTAGGGTTGCAGAGTAGAATAGCTGTTTTCGTAGTCAATGATTCGTTGATTGTCCATTCCGCTTAAATACTGTGACTTAAGAAGAGAAGAGGTCGTCCAGTCATAATTACAATGTATAATTTTATAGTAATAGTCTTGTTCTTCTGCTAAAAGGTCATCAAATTCTAAATATATAGGTTCGCCTATTTGTACAATCGGAAATTGGTCTTCGGAAGGGCCTTTAAAAATAATGGTTTTAATATTTTCTGGAGGATTAACCTCTTTTTGTACCTGTCCAAAGGTCATTTGAAAAACCAAAAGGAATAAAATTTGCTTAATATTTATAGGCATTACGGACTTTTTTGTGGTAAAGATAATCAAAAAGCTTGCCTAAAAAATTAAGCTCGTTGTAAGGTTTAAATTTATAGAAGAATAATTATGAATACTTTTTTTTAAATAGTAAATTTGCAAAAAATTTAACTAAGGTCTACACCAATATGTCAAAAGACATTCGAATTAAAAAGGGTTTAAATATTAACCTCGTCGGCGCTGCGGAACAGACTACATCCAAAGCCGTTTTAAGTAACGTTTACGCAATTAATTTAAGTGAATTTCATGGGGTAACACCTAAGCTTTTGGTAAAACAAGGCGGAGTTGTTAAGGCCGGGGAACCACTTTTTTTTGATAAAAACCAGGAAGACGTAATGTTCGTTTCTCCTGTTAGCGGAGAGCTAATTGAGGTTGAAAGAGGTGCCAGAAGAAGAGTTCTTAATGTTAGAATTCAGGCAAGTAAAGAACAAGAGAGTGTTGCGCATGAAAAAATTGACGTTGCATCAGCTTCAACAGAAGATCTTAAGGCTTATTTATTAAAAGGTGGTTGTTGGCCTTTTATTAAACAGAGACCTTATGATATTATTGCGAAACCAAGTGTGACACCAAAGGCAATTTTTGTTTCAGGGTATAATAGTGCGCCTTTAGCTGCGGATTTAGATTATGTTCTTAATGGAAAAGAAGCTCAGTTGCAAGCTGCGATAACAGCATTGTCTAAGTTTACATCGGGCAAGGTACATGTGTCTGTAGGTAAATCAGGAAGTTCTCCTTTAGCTGGCTTGGAAGGTGTTGAAGTACATAAAGTATCTGGACCTCACCCAGTAGGTTTGGTTGGGACTCAAATAAATAAAATTGATCCAATTAACAAAGGAGAGGTTGTTTGGACTGTTGCTCCCCAAGATTTAATAACCATTGGAGATTTATTACTTACAGGTGTTTTTAATTCAGAACGTACCATTGCTTTAGTTGGGTCCTCGGTGAAAAACCCTAAGTATTACACAACTAAAATTGGGGCTGAAATTTCTACGTTCTTATACGCTAGCGGTGTAAATTCTGAAAACTTTAGAGTTATAAATGGAGATGTACTTACTGGGAGTAAAAGTACTCCTGATGGTAACCTAGGCTATTACAACGTAACTGTTACAGCAATACCTGAAGGTGATGATTATGAGCTTTTTGGATGGAATAAGCCAATTTTTAATAAAGTATCTACTACAAAGGCATTGACTTTTTCATGGCTAACCCCAAAGAAAAAGTTTGATTTAACTACAAACACTAATGGTGAGCATAGAGCATTTGTTGTAACAGGGCAATATGAAGAAGTGTTTCCGTTAGATATATATCCAATGCAATTATTAAAAGCTTGTATGTATAAAGACTTAGATGAAATGGAGCAATTGGGTTTATATGAAGTAGCTCCAGAGGACTTCTCGTTAACTGAATTTGTGTGCATATCCAAGCAACCTCATCAAGAGATTATAAGAGAAGGTTTGGATTTATTATATAAAGAAATAGGATAGAGAAATGGGTTTAAAAAATAAATTACACGACCTAAAAGTAAAGTATCAGGGTAAAAAAATGGCGCCAGCTTTTAATGCTATCCATACCTTTTTATACGCTCCGAATGAAACAACACATTCTGGTTCTCATATTCGCGGGGCAGATGACTTAAAAAGAACAATGAACACGGTTATCATGGCAATGGTCCCTTGTTTAATTTTCGGAATGTTTAATGCTGGATATCAACATAATTTAGCATTAGGAGAAATTGTAAAGTCTTCAGGATTTTTGGGTGAAACTTTTTGGACCCTGGACAATTTGGTTATTGGTCTATGGAAAGTTTTACCGTTAGTTGTTGTGTCATATGGGGTTGGTTTATTAATCGAGTTCATTTTTGCAGTAATAAAAGGTCACGAAGTAGAAGAGGGTTACTTGGTTACAGGTATGTTAGTGCCATTAATTGTTCCTGTTGATATTCCACTATGGATGTTGGCAGTTGCTGTATCTTTTGGTGTTGTAATTGGTAAAGAGGTTTTTGGAGGAACAGGAATGAATATTCTAAATCCAGCTTTAACAATTAGAGCATTTTTGTTTTTCGCCTATCCAACATGGATGTCTGGTGATAAAGTATGGGTTCATGGTGCTGTAGAACGTGCTGGTACCCCTGATGCTATATCTGGAGAAACAATATTAGGTGGTTTGGCACAAAATAAAGGAGCTCTAGGGTATGACGTTATGGATATGTTTTATGGTATTATTCCTGGTTCAGTTGGTGAAACTTCAGCGTTACTAATATTGCTTGGAGGTTTATTTTTAGTTTTCACTAAAATTGGTAGCTGGAGAATAATGTTATCAAGTGTTATTGGAGCGTTAGTAATGGGATTAATTTTTAATTGGGTTATAGACGTAGATGTGATTACAGAAAGCAGTAAGTTTTATGGACTTATGAGTTTGCCTTTCTGGCATCATTTACTTATTGGTGGTTTTGCTTTTGGAACTGTTTTTATGGCAACCGATCCAGTTACAGCTTCTCAAACTAATAAAGGAAAATGGATATATGGTTTTTTAATAGGGTTCATATCTATTATGATACGTGTATTTAATCCTGCTTACCCAGAAGGGGTAATGCTGGCAATTTTATTAATGAACGTATTTGCTCCAACGATTGATCATTATGTAGTTCAAGCAAATGTGAAGAAAAGACTAAAACGAGCAAAAGTTAAAACAGCTTAGTAATGAGTAACAAAACAGATTCAAATTTATATACACTATTGTTTGCCATAGGAATGGTAGTAGTGGTTGGTACATTATTAGCGTTTGTATCCGCATCGTTAAGACCTAATATTGATGAAAATAAGCGTATAGAAAAGCAACAGAATATTTTGTACGCAATGGGCGTTAACGAAAATGATGAAAGTAGTGTTGCTTTTGTTGCTGATAATAAAGTAGGAGAGGAGTTTTCTAAGTTTATAACTAAGCAATTAGTTATTACTAATGATGTCGAGGTTAAAGAAGATGATAACGCTTACTTAATAGACATTAAAAAGGAACAAACTAATGCAAAGGAAGGTAAAGAAAGGCGTTTGCCGCTATTTATTGGAACTAAAGAGGGTAAAACTTTTTACATAGCTCCAATTCGAGGTAAAGGTCTTTGGGATGCTGTTTGGGCTTATGTTGCAATGGATGAAAATATGGTGGTTCAAGGAGCTTACTTTGATCATAAAGGAGAAACGGCAGGTCTTGGAGCGAATATTAAAGAACGTTTTTTTATGGACGACTTTAAAGATGAACACCTACTAAACACTTCTGGGAAATTTGTTGGAATAAATATTTCTAAAAGTAACGGCGACCCATTAAATAAAGATAAAAAAGATAACGAGGTAGATGCTATTGCTGGTGCTACTATAACAGGTGATGGTGTTGCAGCTATGATTAAATCAGAGCTAAAGCTTTATGTACCTTATTTTAAAACTTTAAAAAAGTAATTAATTCATGGGACTTTTATCAAAAAAAGACAGGAAATTAATATTGGATCCATTAGCCGATGATAATCCAATCACTATTCAGGTATTGGGTATTTGTTCTGCGTTAGCAATTACAGCGCAGTTAAAGGCTTCTATTGTAATGACCGTTTCAGTGATTTTTGTACTGGGTTTAGGTAATGTGGTAATATCCTTAATCCGAAATATAATACCATCAAAAATTAGAATTATTGTTCAGTTAACTGTTGTTGCGGCTCTTGTAATTATTGTTGATCAGGTGTTAAAAGCCTATTCATATCAATTGAGTAAAGAGCTTGGAGCATTTATTGGATTAATAATTACAAACTGTATAATTATGGGGCGTTTTGAAGCTTTTGCTTTAGGGAACGGACCCTGGAAATCATTTCTTGATGGTATAGGTAATGCTTTAGGGTACGGCGTAATATTAATTATAGTTGGTTTCTTTAGAGAGTTATTAGGTTCAGGGACCTTATTAGGATATAAAGTACTTGGAGATCCAATAACCAAAACAGGAGTGTACGCTTTTGGTTACGAAAACAATGGATTTATGTTACTTGCGCCTATGGCTTTAATAGTAGTAGGTATTATTATTTGGGTACAACGTTCAAGAAATAAAGCATTAATAGAAGATTAGATATAGTGTCATCTTGAATTTATTTCAGGTTTCAAACTAAAAAAATATGGAACATTTAGAATTATTTTTTAAATCAATATTTATAGACAACATGGTGTTTGCAACATTCCTAGGAATGTGCTCCTACCTTGCTGTATCAAAAAAGGTTTCAACAGCAGTTGGTTTAGGTGCTGCGGTAATATTTGTATTACTTGTAACAGTACCTGTAAACTGGTTGTTAGATCAATATATTCTTCAACCAGGAGCTTTAGGTAAGTGGTTAGGAGCTGAGTATGCGGATTATGATTTAAGTTTTCTTTCTTTTATCATGTTTATTGCAACTATTGCAACCATGGTACAATTGGTAGAAATTATTGTTGAAAAATTTGCTCCCGGTTTATACAATTCTCTTGGTATTTTCTTACCATTAATAGCTGTTAACTGTGCTATTTTAGGAGGTTCATTGTTTATGCAATCTCGAGAAATACAAACTATTGGGTTGGCAACGGTATACGGATTAGGTTCTGGTATTGGTTGGTTTTTAGCAATATTGGCAATCGCGGCAATAAGAGAAAAAATAAGATATTCAAACGTTCCTCCAGCACTTAGAGGTTTGGGGATTACGTTTATTATCACGGGTTTAATGGCTATTGGTTTTATGAGTTTTGGAGGTATGTTAACAGGTGGAGATGAAGAGGCTTCTAATGAAGAAAAAACGGTAAAAGTTGAGTCTACAAAAGAAAATAGTAAAGGGTTAGCTAATAACATAAAAGGAAGCAATTAAATGATTTTAGCCGCAGGAACATTAGGAACAATAATAGCAACGGTAACTGCTTTTTTAGTAATTACGCTTTTGTTGGTTGCATTATTATTATTTGTAAAACAAAAACTGGCTCCGTCTGGTCCAGTAAAAATTAAGATAAACGGAGAGAAAGAAGTTGAGGTTGCTTCTGGAGGAAGTTTGTTATCCACCTTAGGAAATGAAAAAATATTTTTACCATCAGCTTGTGGTGGTGGTGGAACATGTATACAATGTGAGTGTCATGTACATTCTGGTGGTGGTGAAGCATTGCCTACGGAAACACCACACTTTTCAAGAAAAGAATTAGGTCATGGAGCGCGTTTAGCTTGTCAGGTAAAAGTTAAGCAAGACATGGAAATTTCAATACCAGAAGAAGTTTTTGGTATTAAAAAATGGGAAGCTACGGTTGTACGTAATTATAATGTGGCTTCATTTATCAAGGAATTTGTTGTTGAAATTCCTGAAGATATGGACTATAAAGCAGGAGGGTATATTCAAATTGAAATTCCTGTGTGCGAAATTAAATACGCAGATATTGATATTACTGCGCATCCTGAAGAACATGAAACTCCAGATAAGTTTCAGGCAGAATGGGATAAGTTTGGTTTATGGCCGTTGACTATGAAAAATGGAGAAACTGTTGAAAGAGCATATTCTATGGCTTCTTATCCAGCAGAAGGGCGAGAAATTATGCTTAACGTTCGTATAGCGACTCCACCATGGGATCGTTCTAAAAATGGATGGATGGATGTTAATCCAGGTATAGCTTCGTCCTATATTTTCTCTAGAAAACCAGGTGATAAAGTAATTATTTCTGGGCCTTATGGAGAGTTCTTTATTAATGAGTCCGAGTCTGAAATGTTGTACGTGGGTGGTGGTGCAGGTATGGCACCAATGCGTTCACATCTGTATCATTTATTCAAAACCTTAAGAACGGGTAGAAAAGTTACGTATTGGTACGGTGGTCGTTCTAAAAGAGAATTATTCTATTTAGATCATTTTTATGAGTTGGAAAAGGAGTTTCCAAACTTTAAATTCTTTTTAGCACTATCTGAGCCGTTAGAAGAAGATAACTGGAAAGTAAAAGAAAATATTGAGGCGGAAGGAGATGGGTTCGTAGGGTTTATTCACAATTGTGTAATAGACAATTATTTAAGCTTACACGACTCTCCTGAAGATATAGAATTATATTTCTGTGGACCGCCATTAATGAATAAAGCGGTTCAAAAAATGGGAGAAGATTTTGGTATCCCTGATGAGCATATTCGATTTGATGATTTCGGAGGATAATCATTCAATTCAAACATATTTAAACCGGTATATTTTTATATCGGTTTTTTTATTAAATTTTGGTTATGCATGAATTAACTGAACAAGAGTTACATAATTTAGCAATGAATATTGTTGGGCGCAAGTTGGAGCAAGATGGTTTTGAGTTTATGGCAGTAAATAGTAAACCCAAGAAAAACCCTCAATTCGTATGCCTAAAGGATAAAAAGCTTCATTTTATCATTGTTCGCCCTGTAAAATATCCTGAAGATCCACGTAGTTATAATCATGGTTTAATGTATACTATGAAACAACATGCCGAAAAAATGAACGCCACAGCATATTATGCCGGTGTTGGTTTGTTTAATGCAGAGGACAGATTAAAACCTGTGTATTTAAATCAACCTTATGTGGAAGATTATAGTGGATTAATTAAAGTGTAGCTATGAGAAAATGTTTATTAGCCTGTGTTTTTTTGATTCTTATTGCATGCAATGAACAACAAGTTGGAATCGTTAAAAATAGTAATGACGGAACCGCTTTGGGGACAACTTATAGTCTTGTTTATTTTGCGGATAAAGAACTGGATTATCAAAAACAGATTGATTCTGTCTTTGCTGTAATAAATCAATCTATGTCTACTTATATACCAACCTCAGACATTTCAAAAATTAATCGAGGAGATTCTGTGATTGTGGTGGATGAAATGTTCCAAGAGGTCTTTAAGCTTTCTAAACGGATAAACAGTGCTACTGATGGGTATTTTGATCCTACTGTGGGAGTATTAGTTAATGCATGGGGTTTTGGTCCTGAGAAACAGATAGCATTAGATAGTATCAAAGTAGATAGCCTATTAAATTATGTTGGATTTGAAAAGGTAAAATTAACTATAGATAATAGAATTATTAAAACGAATCCTAGAATTCGTTTTGATTTTAATGCTGTTGCTAAAGGATATGCAATTGATAGGTTGGCCTCTTTTTTGGATTCTAAAAATGTTCAAAATTACCTTTTGGAAGTAGGAGGGGAATTGGTTGCGAAGGGAATAAATGTTCAAAAAAATAAGAATTGGGTTGTTGGTATAGATGATCCACAAGCCACTGAAGAACGAGAACTTAAGTTGTTAATTACATTAAAAGATAAAGCTTTGGCTTCTTCAGGTAATTACAGAAAGTATAGGATAGATACAGAAACTGGAGAAAAATTTGTTCACACGGTGAATCCAAAAACGGGATTTACTAAAAATTCTTACACTTTAGGAGTAACTATTTTAGCTGAAAATTGTGCCACTGCAGATGCTTATGCTACAGCATTCATGGCTATGGATTTAGATAAAACATTTAAGGTTTTGTCCAAACAAAAGCAGCTGGATGCTTACATTGTTTATTTAGATGAAAAAGGAAATGTTCAAGAATTTGCGACAGAGGGGTTAAGAAATGTTATTTTCTCACCAAAGGAATAATTTCATTTTTTGCAAGACAGTACTTTTTAATCTCCGAGACGGGCATAGATGCCGTAAAATCTATTTCGTCAACTGTAAAACCAATACTTCTTAGTTTTTCGAAATAATCTATACCGTAAATACGAACATGGTCGTATTGTCCAAATATTTTTGCACGTTCTTTTTTGTCCGTAATGGTGTCATCTTCAAAAGTGGTAGCTCTATTTAAGTCTTGTGGTATTTGTAATATTCCCCAACCTCCAGGTTTTAGGATGCGGTAAAGCTCTTGCATAGCTTTTGTATCATCAGGAATATGTTCCAAAACATGATTACATAGAATAACATCAAAACTATTATCATTAAAGGGAAGATTACATATATCTGCCTTAACATCAGCCAATGGTGAATTTAAGTCTGTTGTTACGTAATCTATATTTTTAAGTTTTTTAAATCTTTTGTAAAAAGCTTGCTCAGGTGCAAAATGTAATAACTTAATATTTTCGGTAAAAAAGTTGGTGTTTTGTTTTAAGTATAGCCATAATAATCTATGGCGTTCAAGAGAAAGTGTTGATGGTGACAATACATTTTCTCTTTGGTTTTCATAACCATATGGTAAAAAACTTTTAAAGCTTTTTCCATCAATAGGGTCAACGAAATTGTTTCCTTTTAAGGCAAAAGCAATTATTGGTCTAACAAGATAACTTAGCCTAATTAATATTGGCCTTGGTACTAGGTTAAGAATAAATTTGAAGCTTTTTTTCAAAAGAGAGATTATTTATAATCTTCACGAATAGGATAAAACGTATCAATAACAACACAATCTGTAAGTGCAACAGCACTATGAACCGCATTTGAGGGAATAATTGTTATTGTATTTGGTTCTAGAATTGTGGTAACACTATCAATTGTCATTTGTAGTCTACCAGAAATCATTTGAGTTATCTGCTCGTTTACATGTGAATGAATTGGTAAAATAGCACCTTTATCAATATTGACATAGCCAATGGTTACATTTTTAGAATGAACATACCTACCGATGATTCCTTTAGCAAGTTCTTTCTCTGTAATATCGTCAATATTAATCGTCATAATTATACGTTTAAGGTACTTTGCCTGAATTCATTCTCTTCATTACTTTTTATTCCTAGAGCTTCGTAAATATATTTAAAAGTTGAAAGTAATTCGGGTTTTCCGTTTACAATGGCAACATCATGCTCAAAATGGGCACTTGGTTTGCCATCAGCGGTAAGAATTGTCCAGCCGTCCTTTAGTTGTTTAATGCGTTTGGTGCCCATATTTGTCATAGGTTCTATGGCAACAACCATACCCTCAATAAACTTTTTGCCGCGTCCTCTTCTACCGTAATTTGGCATTTCCGGATCCTCATGCATTTTTCTTCCTAATCCATGTCCAACAAGTTCCCGCACAACACCATAACCATGGTCTTCTGTAAACTTTTGAATAGCATAACCAACATCACCGACTCTATTTCCTAATTTGAATTCTTTAATACCAACGTACAATGATGCTTTGGTAATTTCAAGAAGTTTTTTCACCTCTGGTGAAACTTCTCCAACCTCAAAAGTATACGCATGATCCCCATAAAAACCGTTTTTTAATGCACCACAATCAATGGAAATAATGTCACCTTCATTTAATGGAGTATCATTTGGAATGCCATGTACAACTTGTTCGTTTGGGCTCATGCAGAGCGAATTCGGAAAGTCATATAGTCCTAGAAAACCAGGAACTGCTCCATGATCTCTAATAAAATCTTCAGCAAGTTTATCTAGTTGTAAGGTGGTAACTCCGGGTTTCACTTCCTTAGCAAGCATACCCAATGTTTTGGAAACGATTAATGCGCTTTCGCGCATAAGTTCTATTTCTTCTGGTGTTTTAACAATAATCATAGGATGCAAAGGTAAATATTTAGTTTGACGCAATAAAACCTATGCAACAGGAGATAGCTTCTATTTTAAACTATTTACGTGGAGACTTTTAAAATATTTAAAAGCTCCTAACAATCGAGATCCATACCACGAAAAATATTCTCCATCAACAAGCAGTATTTCCCCCTTGACACCTATTTTTTTAATTTCAGAAATATGTTCTTTTTTAAACGGAAAAGGCTCAGATGAAAGTAAAATTATGTCAGCTTTTGTTTCACAAAACTCTTTTTCTGAAATTTCAGGATACCTTACGCTACTTTCACTACAGTTAACAAAGTTGTTTAAAGACAGGAGGTAATCTATAAACGTGTTTTTGCCTGCTAACATCCAAGGTGATTTCCAAATAAAATATAAAACTTTTTTCGAGACTTTATCTTCAATAAAGTTTTTAAAACTATTGGTTTCACATTTAATTTCATTTATTAATGCAGTAGCTCTATCAGAACAATTAAATATGAATCCAAATTGAGAGATTAAAAAAAGTGTACCATTAATGCTCTTTACATCAGAAACATGCACAGTAAATTTTTTTTCTAACGTTTCAACAATTTCTTTGGTGTTTTCCTCCTTATTACAAAGAATGATATTGGGTTGTAATGCGGTAATTTTATCAAAAGACACTTTTTTGGTACCTCCAACAATTGTCTTTGTAGTTTTTATATGTGATGGGTGAACGCAAAATTTGGTGATTCCTACAATGTAATCTTCTAAACCTAAATCTACCAATAGTTCGGTTTCCGAGGGTATTAGTGATACAATACGAAAAGGCCAATTAGGAGGAGTAAGTGTCCTGCCTAATTGGTCTTTTATTTTTTGTTGCATTATAAGTGTTTTACACTAACGACTCTCGAGTCATTGCTTTTGGTTGAGGAACACCAATCATTTTTAAAATAGTTGGAGCTACATCACCTAAAACACCGTTTTTTATTTCTTTTAAATCATCATCAATTAAAATAACAGGTACAGGATTAGTGGTATGCGCCGTGTGCGGTGAACCATCAGGATTAATCATAGTTTCGCAGTTACCATGGTCAGCAATTAATATGGTGGAATATCCGTTTTGGATTCCTGTTTCAATAACATCTTTTACACAAACATCTACAGCTTCACAGGCTTTTATGGCTGCTTCCATAATACCTGTATGACCAACCATGTCACCATTTGCAAAATTTAAGCAAACAAAATCGGCTTCTTGCTTTTTTAAATCCTCTACAAGTGCATCTCTTAACTCAAAAGCACTCATTTCGGGTTGTAAATCATATGTGGCAACTTTGGGAGAGTTTCGTAATATTCTACTTTCTCCTTCAAAAGGTTCTTCTTGACCTCCAGAGAAAAAGAAAGTAACATGAGGGTACTTTTCGGTCTCAGCGATACGTATTTGCTTCTTTCCAGCTTTGGATAAAACTTCACCGATAGTTTCGGTTATATTGTCTTTATTAAAAATAACATTAATGCCTTTGAAACTGTCATCGTAATTTGTCATGGTAACATAATGCAAGTTCAGTTTTTTTGTATTGTGTTCAGGAAAATCATTTTGAGAGAGCATATTGGTGAGCTCTCTACCACGATCTGTTCTAAAATTAAAAAATATTATAACATCATCTTCTTCTACAATACCATTTGTATCAACCACCAAAGGCTTGATAAATTCATCGGTAACGTCATTAGCATAATTAGCCTTTAGAGTCTCAACGGGGTTGTCAGTAGTCTCGCCAATTCCATTAGCAATAACGTCATAGGCAAGTTTAACACGTTCCCATCTATTATCACGATCCATTGCATAGTAACGCCCAGTTAAGGTTGCTATCTTACCAGTGGTTTTAGACATGTGGTTTTGTAAATCTTCTACAAACGAAGCTCCAGCCTTAGGGTCCACATCTCTACCATCAGTAAAAGCATGTACATAAACATCTTCAAGATTGTTATCATTGGCAGCACTCAATAAACCTTTTAAGTGGTTAATATGTGAGTGTACTCCACCATTACTTAGTAAACCTAAAAAATGAACTTTTTTGTTGTTGGCTTTTGCATAGTTAAAGGCATCAATCAATACTTTTTCATCTTTGAGTGTATTGTTTTCAATTGCTAGGTTTATTCTGGTTAATTCTTGATAAACAATTCTTCCAGCACCTAAATTCATATGTCCCACTTCGCTATTTCCCATTTGTCCGTCTGGTAATCCAACGTTTAAACCGTCGGTACGCAAAGCGGCATTTGGGTATTTGTTATATAAAGCGTCTATATATGGGGTCTTAGCATTATCAATTGCTGAAACTTTAGGGTCGGGAGAAGTGCCCCAACCATCTAAAATCATTAAGATTACTTTTTTATTCATTTTTTGAAGCGATTTTGTATGTCCAAAAGTACTATGATTTGTTTACTTAAACTAGGTTTAAAGCCCCTTTTTTATGGTGTTTTAGGAGGGTGTTATGCTAGTATTAAAAAGTATAGGTATTGTTAAATTTTTGTTATTTAAAGCATAATCTTGTAACAATTAGTACCAGAAACATGTCTCTTAAGTATCAATCTAATTTATTAATCAAAAAACAATTATCATGAGAAAAACAATTTTAGCAATTACATTAGTTGGCGTATTAATGAGCACTGGTTTAATGGCAAATGAAGAAAGTAATGAAAATGAAACGTACACTACAGATTTAGTTTTAAAAACAGAGATTAGTACTTTTTGTAAAGCAATTATTAAAGGAGATATTACTTTAGTAAAAGGTATGATTGAGGCAGGGGAAAATGTAAACAAAAAATCTGTTGGAATGACTCCAGCACTATTCGCTGCCCGTTACAACCGTGTTGAAATCTTAGAGCTTTTAATTGAGAGCGGAGCTAACTTAAAAATTAAAAGTAAATCTGGTTTAACCATTAAGCAAGTTGCAGAATCAGCAAATGCTAAAAAAGCTTTAGAGCTAATTGAAAAGGTTATGAGTTAAAAAGTATAGATATTACTTTTTGGCAACAAAAAACCCATTCTTGATACATGGACGAATTAAGAATGGGTCATATTAATTTTAAACTTTTTCAACTCATATAATGTTCTCGCAAAAGAGTCAACGAAAAAAATTAAAATTCAAATCCTGTAAATGCTCTGTAGAACAAAGCATAAAGCGCCATAAACAACATTAGCATACAAAAAACTGAATATCCTTTAAGTAGTACAACTACATAATTCGGATGACAATTTTTAAATGCATTTGTGTAAAGGTTTCTAAATTGTAAAAGTGTTCCCATATAGTCTCATTTATTAGTTAAATCAAAGCTATATAGGCTAAATCTGAGGCGATTAAAGTATTTGGGAAAAACAAATATAGGAAAAAAACATTAATGCACTGTTAAAATAGAGGGCTATGCTACTTTTGACCCCTATATTTTGCAATTGCCTCCCTAATTTTTTGAATTCGGTTTTCTGGGTCAGGGTGTGTGCTTTGAAATTCTGGTACACGATTAGGTCCAGCAGCTGCTTTTAGAATTTGCATTACTTTAATCATTTCTTCTGGTTGATACCCAGATTGAATCATGAATAAAACACCTAATTCATCACTTTCAAGCTCGTCACCTCTACCATTGGTTAAAAGTTTATTTTGCCCAATTCCACTTACTAAACCTCCCATGTCAGCACCAACGCTGGCACCCATAGTTAACGTTTCCCAGAACTTGCTGTCCGCTATACGTTCTGCCGAGTGTCGACCAATTACGTGACCAATTTCATGGCCTAATACCCCAGCGAGTTGATCTTCGGTCAATTGCGAAAACAACGCATAAGTAATGAATATTTGACCTCCAGGAAGTGCAAAGGCATTAATGGTTCTGTCATCAGCCAGTAAATGAAAATCATAATTATAAGGTGTTTCTCTAGCGATACTATTATTTACTAGCTTGTTACCCACTGCATCCACAAAAGATTGCAAACGTTCATCTGGATATAGTCCTCCATGCTGTTGGGCCATTTGTGGAGCACTTTGCAACCCTATTGCAATTTCTTGTTCTGAGGTCATATTTATATTTTGAACTCTTCCAGTGTATGGATTTTCTTCTTTACTATTGCAACGCTTTATAAAAGCAAAAACAACAATTGCAAGACCTATAAATATTCGGATTTTCCAACTTCCTCTTCTCATGATAGTGATATTCTAGTGTTTTAGTGTTGAAATTTATAAAAGATCTTTATTAATTGATAAGATATTGTTTCTAATGTAGGTGTTGATAAAGCTTTTGGTAAAATGCTCTGCACCTATAAATTCTTCTTCTTGCAATAACCGTAATATATTTTTTCTTCTAAATGAAGTTAGCATTGGTATAGCAATTGGAGCGTAGCTATAATGCCATGGTTCATACTTAAAGCCTTTTCTTTTATTATCATCAGTATACACTAAATAAAAGCCATAAGTTTCAGAGTTTTTATCCATCCACTTTTTTAAATCTTCAAAAGGACCTCTTTCGCCAAATTTTTCAGGAACCAAAACATCACCCTTTGTTTTTCGGTACCCATCAATAATGTCAATATCTGTTCCCCAATGATGTCTGCTGGTGCCAGGTATTGTAGAATATTCAATTATTTTATCTATGGCCTTTAAAGGTTCCATGTCGTGTTCTATAGTATAATTCGAGTATTTTCTTTCCCAAATAGCTTCCTGTCTAGAAAAATTTCTGTAGCTAGACACTATTTTAATGTCAATACCATCAATGAACGCTGCTTTTTTCATCTCAAGAAAAGCATCATGAGCCTCTTCTCTAAGATTAATATTTTTTCCATATAGTTCTATATCAATTTTTCCCATAAGTTCTAAAACAGAAAATTCAGGATCTTCTTGAGAAAAGATTTTAGGGGATACCGCCAATGCAAGACTTGTTAGAGCGCTTTTTTGAATAAATGATCTTCGATACATACTTATTTTTTAATTCGTAAAAGTCAATTTATTCAAATTACAAAAAACACGTTAACCGCAATAAATTAATTGACTCTAAATCAAAGATAAGAAGTATTTTTTCATTTAGTTTTGGTTTTTAAGCTATAGGTAGGGAAGGTTTGCTTTATCTGGCGGTTAAGTAAAGATATCCTTGATGCTTTTGTTGTAAATCATGCAATGTTATTATGTAGAAGTAAACCCCAGATGGTAATCCAGATTTTTTAGCAATAGTTGTATTGTTATTAGAAATTCCGTTAAACCCGTTTTTATAGTTAGCTTTGCTGTATACCATTAATCCGTTTCTATCAAAAATTTGCAATGAATTATTTTTAGAATGTTCGATGCCTTCAATGACCAAAAAATCATTTTTTCCATCATTGTTTGGTGTTAAAAAATAGTTTCCTAATTCTAACTGTTCAAAGGCTTGCAATTTTTCGTTGTTTCCACCAATAGTAATTATAGTGAAATCGTCTGGTGTGAATACTTCTGAAGTCAAGAAACCAGAATCAACACTACCATTAACGGAAGTATTCCCAAGGTTAACCCATTTGTTTTTTGATTTACTCCATCCTACAACTTTTAAATCACTTATATAGTCAGCTAGTAGTTCTATGTTGCTTTCTTTATCCCAAGTTAGGGTAATGGTTGATGGCATTATACTTTCTAAACACCAAAATTCTTTTTCACTTATTTTAAGATAATTTGAATTTTCTAGAGTAGATGCAAAATTGCCCGTGTGCGTTGAGGTGGTTTTGTAATTTTCATAAAAATATGCACATTTGGTAAAAATGTTTATTGCAGCAGATGATATGGTTAATGGGCGTAATTTATTTTGATTTCCAACGGGAAATGTAAAACTTTCTTTATTGGTCATTGCGGCATAACCATCAATTTTTGAAACTTGATTTTCACCAAGATAAAATGCTTGACCTGTAAAGTTCTGATAAATTTTAGATTGATTTTTAGCTGCAATAATATCACCCGAAATAAAGTTACAGTTATTAGAGATACTAATAGGTGTTTCAAGAGTTACTCCATAATCGGCATCAATTTCTAAATCAAAAAATACTGGGGAAAAAGCTCCTGAAATATTGATTGATTTTCCGTAACCGTACAATCCAACTAAACCATTATTATCATCAAAATTCCCGTTGTTTATTAAATTTAGATGTAACCCCAGGGGTTCAGAATCATGAACCTTTATATTTCCATAATTATGAATTGCTTCTTGAGAAATCAGTATTTGACTAAAAAGAAAAAGAATGAATTGTAGTTTCATAATTATAGGTCTAGAATAGTAAACATAAACTCTGAATTGAATCTACTTCTGTCCGTTCCTCCGTTATCGTTATCTCCTATTATTACCTCAAAGCTCGTTGAAGTTTGATTGGAGTAGGAGATACCAGGGTCATCATTTCCGGAACCGTTTCTTCCGGGTTGCGTGAGCTGAATAATATAGTTGGCATCAGATACTATACCTGTAGGTAATGTAACGCGATATCTACCTGTACTTATTCTGTTTGAGGTAATGCCAGTAGTAGCCCTTGTTACGGCGCCGCTTGAAGCTATTTTTCCAAATGCTTTGATGGGGCTTTCATAAAAGGCACCTCCGTTGACTCCAACATTTATACTATTGTTGGTTTCCGTTGCCACGACATTTACAGTTTGAGAAGTATTTGTTTCGTTAGTGTATGAAATAACACCAGTTGATGTATTTTGCGAGAGGTTAGTTGTGGTTTCTACTGTATGTGCACCATCCACAAATCCAAAGGCTTCGATTTCTACTTTGGTAAGTTTTGTGTCAGTATCAATAGTATGAGGTCCTTCTACAAATCCCATTGCTTCAATATCCGTTTTTGAGAGTTTAGTGTCAATGGTATGTGCACCATCCACAAATCCGTAAGCTTCGATTTCTGCTTTAGTGAGTTTTGTGTCAGTATCAACGGTATGAGGTCCTTCAACGAATCCCATTGCTTCAATATCCGTTTTTGAGAGTTTAGTGTCAATGGTATGTGCACCATCCACAAATCCGTAAGCTTCGATTTCTGCTTTAGTGAGTTTTGTGTCAGTATCAACGGTATGAGGACCATTTACAAAACCCATTGCTTCAATATCCGTTTTTGAGAGCTTGGTATCAATGGTGTGTGCGCCTTCGACAAATCCGTAAGCTTCGACTTCTGTCTTGGTAAGTTTTGTGTCAGTATCAATAGTATGAGGCCCATCTACAAATCCCATTGCTTCAATATCCGTTTTTGAGAGTTTAGTGTCAATGGTGTGTGCACCTTCGACAAATCCGTAAGCTTCGATTTCTGCTTTAGTGAGTTTTGTGTCAGTATCAATAGTATGAGGTCCATCTACAAATCCCATTGCTTCAATATCCGTTTTTGAGAGTTTAGTGTCAATGGTGTGTGCACCTTCGACAAATCCGTAAGCTTCGATTTCTGTCTTAGTAAGTTTGGTATCAGTATCAACAGTATGAGGTCCTTCAACGAACCCCATAGTTTCAATATCAGTTTTAGAGAGTTTGGTATCAATGGTGTGTGCACCTTCGACAAATCCGTAAGCTTCGATTTCTGCTTTAGTGAGTTTTGTGTCAGTATCAATAGTATGAGGCCCATCTACAAATCCCATTGCTTCAATATCCGTTTTTGAGAGTTTAGTGTCAATGGTGTGTGCACCTTCGACAAATCCGTAAGCTTCGATTTCTGCTTTAGTGAGTTTTGTGTCAGTATCAATAGTATGAGGTCCATCTACAAATCCCATAGCTTCAATATCCGTTTTTGAGAGTTTGGTGTCAATGGTATGTGCACCATGCACAAATCCGAAGGCTTCGATTTCTGTCTTAGTAAGTTTGGTATCAGTATCAACAGTATGAGGTCCTTCAACGAACCCCATAGTTTCAATATCAGTTTTAGAGAGTTTGGTATCAATGGTGTGTGCACCTTCGACAAATCCGTAAGCTTCGATTTCTGCTTTAGTGAGTTTTGTGTCAGTATCAACGGTATGAGGTCCTTCAACGAATCCCATTGCTTCAATATCCGTTTTTGAGAGTTTAGTGTCAATGGTGTGTGCACCATGCACAAATCCGTAAGCTTCGATTTCTGTCTTAGTAAGTTTTGTGTCAGTATCAATAGTATGAGGTCCTTCTACAAATCCCATTGCTTCAATATCTGTTTTTGAGAGTTTGGTGTCGATGGTGTGTGGACCATCTACAAAACCGAATGCTTCAATTTCTGCTTTAGTAAGTTTTTCATTGTCATATTTACTTAAATCAACAGTTAAAGTTTTGCCATCGTTTGTAGCAATATTTAAAATGTTATTTGGTTCTAAAGAAGCAGATACAATTCCTCCGGTTTTGGAGTTGTTGCCATCTCCAAGATGTATCCATGTTGTACCGTTATAGTAGTAAATGAACTTGTCGTCAGTATTATAAATTAGGGCGCCATGGAGTGGCTTAATACTCAGCATTTGGCTATTTGTAACTCGCGTTAACACTAACGCTTTGCTACTGCTTTCCAGTTCTAGAATAGATGAAGTAGCTATTTGGTTTGGGTTTTTTCCAATTTTTACTTGAGCGATTGTAATGTTAACAACAAGTAAAAAGAATAAAAAAAAGAATGATTTTAGGTTGAACATGACGCATATGGTTGATTATAATCATGTTAAAGCTATTTAATTTGTAAGTTTTTACGCACAAATTGTTGTGTGAGTCATCTATGTTGTTGCAAAATCAAAAGAAATGATATTTAGAAACAATTTTTAGGATTGTTTTTTATCGTGTCAAGTAAAGAAATCCCTGGAAATCTAGATTCAAATCATACATTGCTATTGTGTAAAAATAAACTCCGGATGGCAACCCTTTTTCTTTATTGATGGTTATATTAGAAACATTTGGATATCCTTCAAAACCATTTGTGTAATTCGCTTCTTCATATACTTTAAAGCCATAACGATCATATATGGAAAGAAGACTATTGGAGGACATTTCTAACTCATCAATAACAAGAACGTCGTTTACACCATCACCATTTGCCGTAACTAGGTGGTTTGCAATAGAAATAATTTCATTTTCCGTGTCAAGAATTCCAAAAGTTACAGTTTCAACGTCATTTGGATTAAAAACTCCCGAGGTTATTGAACCAAAACTAAGATTACCTGAAGAAGAACTATTGCCTAAATTTATCCATAAGTTTAATGAGTTACTCCATCCAGTGACAATAATTTTATTTACATCATCTGTAAGCGTACTCATTCCACTTCTATTATTCCAATTAATTGTAACGCTTGAGTTGATATTACCTTCTAATTTCCAAAATTCATTAGTGTTTACAGTAGCAATTCCTTCAGCTTTTGAGCTAGTATTATAAGAGTTATTTAAAGATGTTGGATTATTTGGGTTTTCGTAAAAATAAGCACATTTAGCAACTAAATTTTCGCTTTCAGATCTTAAAAACAAGGGTCTTAGTTGCTCTGAATCTCCAACAGGAAAATTAAATTCCCGTTGATTAGTTATTACAGCATAACCATCTACCTTTGAAGAATTTGATTCACCAGTATAAAATGCATTTTGGGCAAAATTAAGTGTATTGTTTGAGTTAGTTTTTGAAGTTACGAAATCACCCAGAACAAATGTTGTATTGTTTTCATTGTCAATACCAGTATCTAAGAAAACTCCGTTTGGATTTACAATTTCGATATCATGAAAAAGTGGAACCACACTACCTGAAACGGCTAATAGACTACTGCCATAAAACCCTAAAAGGCCTTTGTTTTGGTCAAAGGGACTATTATTAATTAAATTAGTATGAAGACCTATTTTACCATTCTCATGAATACGAATGTTGCCGTTATTATACAACGCTGTTTGCGCATGGCTAAAAAAACTTAGTAAAGCAACCATATAGAAAAGATGTTTTTTCATATTAGTTGCTTTTTATTTTAAGGGATTTTTTAATAATCTCAATATCATTTTTTAAAGATAATAACTCCTCGGATAAAACCTGTTTTTCTTTTTCAAGTTTTTTAATCTTCTTTTCTTGTTCAATAGTATGAAGAAAAAGTTCTTCAATTTTTTCGAGGTTTATTTTAGAAGCTTCACCCAAATTCCAATATCCTTGTTTTTTAATTTCTTCAGCAGATTTTACATTGGGTAAATGGTGATTTTTTTTAACAAATTCTTCTATTTCTTTAAGGGTTTTAAATTGGTAATCGTTTTTTAGGGTAGAAGTACCGCTAAAGTATTTTTGGAAGACGTAGTCAGGGTGTACTTGAGTAGCATTTACCGTCACCGTTCCACCAACATTCAGATTAGTTGTTGTAATAATGTCTTGAGCTCCAAAATTTGGATTTATTTTTAAGCCATCGATTGAAGTAAGACTAGAAATATCTTCATTAAGAATACTATTGTTCTCTATTTCATCTGATGAAACAGCTTCTGAATCTATTTCAGCAGCTCCAACTGCATTGTTACCAATATCTCCTTGTGTAATTGAGTTTGCTGCAATAATACCAGAAGGTCCTCCCGAAATCTCATTAATTGAGAATACATTGCTAGAAGATAATGTTAACCCCGTCCCTGCGGTATAAGTTGTATCGGCATCACCGTCAGCTATATCTGTAGGAATATTTGTTATGTTAGTCCAATCAGCAACAATTGTAGAACC
>CANLTE010000005.1 GCA_947493885.1 uncultured Maribacter sp. | reverse complement strand
CAGCAGTAAAAAAAGTAATCTTACCATAATGTAAATTTATTTTTAGTTTGATACTGAAAATAGGGTTCTATTACCTCAAAATAGGGTTAGAGCATATATTTACGTTTCAATAACATGAATAAACCCTATTCCCCCATAAAAAGCGCACGTAGTTCGGTAGCCTCTTTGGGTTTAAGTTTTCCTGCTAACACAAGACTTAATTGTTTTCTTCTTAAAGCGGCCTCAAATCGTTGACTTTCAAGTTTTGTTTCTGGCACTAACTCTGGCACTTTAGTTGGTTTTCCAGTATCATCAACAGCTACAAAAGTGTAAATAGCTTCGTTCGCTTTTGTACGTTCACCACTGAAACGATCTTCCATCCAAACATCTAAATAAACTTCCATTGAAGTATTAAATGCTCTGGAAACTACAGCTTCAACAGTAACTACACTACCAACAGGAACAGCTTGATTAAATGCAACGTGATTAACAGATGCGGTAACCGTAATTCTTCTGCTATGTCTTCGAGCGGCAATACTGGCAGCACGATCCATACGAGCTAAAAGCTCGCCACCAAATAAATTGTTTAATGGATTAGTTTCACTAGGTAAAACCATATCTGTCATTACGGTACGAGAATCACTGGGAGTTTTGCTAGACATACTTTTTCTTTCTGCAAAGATACGTTCAATTTAAAAGAAAATAGAGTGAGTAGTCTTATTTTAAAGAAAGTAACCAAGCATCTTTAGATTGTACTCGTTTAATTTTTCTTAGGGCAGATAAAGCTTGGTCAACATCTTCATAGCGATCGTAGGTTACCATGTGTAAACCATGCTTATTAGTTCCAATATAATCAGCATGATAACCTAGGCGCTTAAGTTGTTTAATTTTGCGGTCTGCATTTTTTTTGAACCTAAAAGCACCAGCAACAATGTGGTGAAGCGATTGGTTTTCTTTTTTGTTTGCCTTGGTAATTACATCTAAATTAATAGTTGGTAATTCCATGGGAACAGCATCAAAAAAGGTCGCTTTTTGAATATATTTAGAAACTTCTTCCTGTGCTTCTTGTTGCACAAGTTGATTTTTCTCTTTGTTATTTTCGTAAAATTTGAATCCTGTAAGTCCTGTCGACAGTGCTAATAAAGCTATAGCGGCATACTTATAGTAAGATCTGAAAGACGATTCTTTTCTCTTTTCAGGAGTTATGATAAAAGGAATTCTTTCTTCAAGAACTTCAACTTCCTCTTTTAAAACTTCTCTAGTAACAGGAGTTGATGAAAAAGTTGTAAACCCAAAAGATGAGGTCAAATAATTTTCATTATCAAATGGTTCAAACTGAATTTTTTCTTCAACACTTA
This sequence comes from uncultured Maribacter sp., assembly GCA_947493885.1. GTDB lineage: Bacteria > Bacteroidota > Bacteroidia > Flavobacteriales > Flavobacteriaceae > Maribacter_B. Next base: position 276,770 of record CANLTE010000005.1, on the reverse strand, counting down.
AGCTTAAAACACCAATATCTTCTAGATTTAACTTCTCTCCTTTGAGTAAATTATCCTTCCATGTTTTGGCAACATTTTCGACCTCAATTAACGTTTTTTCGTAGGGAACTTTTTTAAGCTCAGCGATATACGAAATTAACAATCCGTCATTAGAAGATAATTGCTCGTTAAATGAAATTAATTTAGATGGGGCATAAAAGGTATTGCTATCTTCTTGAAGTCTAGCAGATTGCTTTTGAGCCAAAAAAGCACCAAAGCCTGGTATAACTACACAATTATACCTGTATAATAAATCTTTTATATAGTGTTCTAAAACCATAGTACACAAAGATTGTAAAAAAAGAGGGCTCTAAAAACTCTTCAGGTAACTTTTTATTAACATTATATTTTTACTAATTTGTGAATAAATACTAACTAAATTATAAATGACTACAAGTGAATTAATTGCAACATTACGTTTGCAACATATTCCAAATATTGGAGATGTTACAGCTAAAAAATTAATTTCACATTGCGGAAGCCCATCAGCCGTTTTTGAAGATAAAATACAACACCTTTTAAAAATAGATGGAATTGGAACCCAGACTTTAAAAGGAATTTATGATGGCGAGCATATTGAAGCCGCTCAAAAGGAGTATGAGTATGTTACATCAAATGATGTTTCTTATACTTATTTTTTGGATGATGATTATCCAAATTTGCTAAAACATTGTATAGATGGCCCTATCTTAATTTTTAAAAAAGGAAATATAAATATAGAGAATCAAAGGATTATTAGTGTCGTTGGTACACGAAATATAACTAGCTACGGTACTGATTTTTGTGAGCAATTTATTGCAGATATTGCGCCTCTTAACCCTATCATTATAAGTGGATTTGCTTATGGGGTGGACATTTGTATTCAACGTGCAGCAACTAAATATAATTTGCAAACTATTGGTTGTTTAGCACATGGATTAAATCAAATTTACCCCAAAACACATACTAAATATGTTAAGGATGTCGAGAAAAATGGGGGTTTTATAACCGATTTTTGGAGCGATAGTAACCCAGACCGAAACAATTTTTTAAAACGAAACAGAATTATTGCAGGTCTATCAGAGGCAACCTTGGTGATAGAGTCAGCGGAAAAAGGAGGTAGTTTAGTTACAGCTGATATTGCACATAGTTATAACAGAGATGTTTTTGCGGTTCCTGGAAGAGCAAAAGATAAGTATAGTCTTGGATGCAATAATTTAATAAAGCAACAAAAGGCACAAATGCTTACTTCTGCGGCAGATTTAATTTATGCATTAGGCTGGAATATTGAAGAGAAGAATACAAAAAGTATACAGCCAGAGCTATTTGTTAATTTAACTGAGGAAGAACAGTTAATTTATAATCTATTACAGAATAATGGAAAGCAATTATTAGATAGTATAGCCTTAACATGCAAACTACCTATATTCAAAATCTCATCAACGCTTTTAAATATGGAAATGAAAGGTGTTGTTAGACCATTACCAGGAAAATTATTCGAGGCGATTTAAAAATTATACAAACTAACGGGTTTGTTTTTAATCTTGTAGCACCTTAAAAAGTTGTGAATAGTGTATTTCGTCGATAACTTATAGAACAAAATCGGTACAGAAATAATTCATTGTTAAAAATGAATTTGCAACTACAAACTAGGGAGTTGGTTTTTGTTTTTGGATGTTTAGAATACAAGGTTGTTAATAACCCACTTTGTTTCGTACCCTTAAAAGGACTTCATCCGCAACTTTTTTAGCTTTTTCCGCTCCAATGGCTAAAGCCTCATCAACTTCGGTTAAATTGTTCATATAGTAATCAAACTTTTCTCGAGCTTCTCCAAAGGTGTTAATAATAACCTCAAATAATGCTTGTTTAGCATGACCGTAGCCGAAATTACCTTGCTCATAGTTTTTACGCATTTCAGCTATTTGAGAGTCCTTAGCAAGTATACTATACAAGGCAAAAGTGGTATCAGTGTCAGGGTTTTTAGGTTCTTCTAGAGGTGTGCTGTCCGAAGTTATCCCCATAATTTGTTTCCGTAATTTTTTGTCGGGCTGAAATAGGTTAATTAAGTTCCCTTTACTTTTACTCATTTTTTCACCATCGGTTCCTGGAACATACATGGTTTCTTCATGAATTTTTGCATCTGGTAAAACAAAGGTTTCTCCTAGTTGGGCATGAAAACGTGATGCTACATCACGCGTTATTTCTAAATGTTGTAACTGATCTTTTCCAACAGGGACAATTTCTGCATCATACAATAGAATATCCGCTGCCATAAGCATAGGATAGGTAAACAATCCAGAGTTTACATCGGAAAGTCTATCTGATTTATCTTTAAAAGAATGGGCAAGGGTTAATCGTTGGTAGGGAAAAAAGCAGCTTAGATACCAAGATAATTCTGCTACTTGTGGTACATCACTTTGCCTGTAAAATACGGTTTTGGTGATGTCAAGACCAAAAGCTAACCATGTTGCAGCAGTGGCATAGGTATTATTTCGCAATTGTTCGCCGTCTTTTATTTGGGTAAGGGAATGCATATCAGCAATAAACAAAAACGATTCGTTTTCTGGGTTTTTAGCCATTTCTATTGCAGGCATTATTGCGCCTAAAATATTACCTAAGTGTGGTGTTCCTGTACTTTGTATACCAGTTAAAATTCTTGCCATAATATCACCTGAGCGCAGGTATCTTGTAAAGTGTTAAACAAGAAGCAAAGTTAAAACAAATAGCAAATAATGCCGTCAAATTATTACATTTGATTAATGCTAACTTTTTTAAGGCATATTGGGCATGTGTTATATAGAATTTGGTTCTATATATTAGTTGCCTTGCCAATATTTATATTTTTTCCTTTTCTTTTTTTGTTTACGCTGCGGGAACAATGGTATGCTCAATTTTTCTGGTTAGCGCGCAATGTATGGGCAAAGCCCATTCTTTTGGGCATGGGATGTATTCCTAAAATCGTAGTAGAAGAGAAAATTATAAAGGGTAAGAGTTACATGTTAATAGCTAACCACACTAGTATGTTGGACATAATGCTTATGCTTATAGTGAGTAAAAATCCTTTTGTTTTTGTTGGAAAAAAAGAACTTGTTAAAATTCCTGTTTTTGGTTTTTTTTATAAACGCGTTTGCATATTGGTGGATAGAGAAAGTGCAAAGAGTAGAACAGGAGTATACCGTAGGGCACAACGAAGGTTAAGTCAAGGGTTAAGTATCTGTATATTTCCTGAGGGAGGAGTGCCTGATGAGAATGTTGTTTTGGATGAATTTAAAGATGGAGCTTTTAAAATGGCTATAGCGCATAAAATTCCAGTAATTCCCATGACGTTTTACGACAACAAAAAACGATTCTCATTCACTTTTTTAAGTGGAGGCCCTGGAAGAATAAGAGCCAAAGTGCATAAGTTTTTTGAAACTGGAATATTAGAAGAAGAAGACAAAAGCACACTTCGAGAAGAAGTGCGCGATGTTATTCTTAATGAGTTAAAATCTAAAGTTTAGTCCACTGTAAATACCTATAGAATAAGGCCTAAAAGAACCGCTAGTGTCTGAAAAAGTATTCAATTGGTATTTAAAAACAGGCTCAATGTTTAATTTAATTTTAGGTGTAAATTTATAATTAAAACCGAGACCAACATTAGTACTAAAGTTAACAGAGTTAATATTATTTGCTTCACCTATTTCGGTTGATAGGTCCCCAGAAACTACTGAAATGGAATTGTTAATCAAAAATAAAGAGCTTACACCTCCTATTACGTTTACACCAAATCTATTGTTTATTAAAGCGTAGTTAAGTTCCAGAGGTACTTCTACGTAACCAAACTGTTGTGTCATAAAACCTTCTCTAGAAGGGCTTTTATTACTCAGTACATCAAAAGCGTCTTGTTTGGTGAAAGAATTGGCTCTTTCGGCTTGAGAATTATTGCCGTTTATGACTAAATTTTCAGAGGCAGCACTGTAATCTACGTTTGCAAATTGGGGATTACTGGATGCGTTTACTGATGAAGTGAATTCAATATCATTGGTGTTGTAACTATAGTCTACTCTATGAATTCCAGAACGAATACTTAGTTTATTACTTAATTCATAAGTTACAGCCAGACCATAACTCAATTTAGTATCCCCTGATTTTGAATTAGATTCAAAAACTGAATTTACAGGAGAACCACCACCAATAGCATCAAAATATACAGGGGCAACCGTAGGGCCAGCAGACCACTTACCAGACGATTTTTCTGCGACAACAGTTTCTTCCTCCTCATTAATCTCATCAAAAATGGATTTTTTTGTAGTATTATCTTCTTTACCTTCTACTATGGCATTTTCTTCAGGGATTTTGGTTTCAACAGGAGAATTACCCTCAACTTTGTTTTTTAAAGAAGATGTGTTTTCAGATTGTACGACAGTAGTATTCTGTAGCATATTATCAATCAAATCTGATTCCTTTTTTGAAGATACTTTATCAGCTTCTGATGAAGTAGCAATAGCATTGTTAGATGTATTTTTAGGGGTTACATGATGTGTTTGGTTAGCCTTTTTTTGTTTAATAAGTTCAGGTTTAATCGCATATTCCTTATTTTTTTTAGAAGAATTATTGCCAAGGGCATTTTGTTGATTTGGTAAGGAATTAAAACGATTGGTATTTTTTGAATTTATTTTTTCTTCTTGCTCTTTTTCTGTAAATGGGTGTTTGGAGTCTTTATCTACAATTACCTCTTCGTTAATATCATTTTGGTTAGTAGAACCCTTTTTTCCTTCATTTTCCACATTAGAAATACTTGAAGCATCCAGTTCTTTTTCAAAAGGATTTATAATAAATATTCCTATAGCAAGGGCAGCAGCGACTCCTCCAAGTTTCCACCATATTGGAATAACTTTACGGTCGTTTTTTTTCTTATCCAAAGAAGCTTCTATTCTTTCCCAGACCCTTTCATCAGGAAGCTCCTTGAAGTCAGTAAACTTCTCTTGGAATAAGTTGTCTAATTTTTTCTTACTCATTTCTTAGTGGCTTAAGCCATGTTTGTGTTTTTCTTTGTGTTAATCATAACCTCACAAAGAATTGTCTAAAACAATAATTAGTAACCCAATTATTGCTTCAGTGGTTTTGGTTTCGATTTTTTCTTTTAAAATCATTCTTGCTCTCGCAAGATTAGATTTTGATGTTCCTTCAGACGTTCCCAATAGGTTACTAATTTCTTTATGAGAATATCCATCCAGAACATATAAATTAAATGTTGTTCTATATTTGTCGGGCAATTCCTGAATATATTTTAGCAATGTTTGCAATGGAACAGTAGCATCTTTTTCTTGAATTTCTACCACTTCTTCCTTTGTATAACTATCGCTAACAACTTCTAGGAGCTTTTCCTTTCTATATTTTTGAAGAACCGTATTTACGGTAATTCTTTTAATCCAACCTTCAAAAGAACCTTCAGATTTATATTGCGCTATCTTATCAAAAATTGTTATAAAGCTGTCATGCAAGCTATCTTCAGCTTCAGCTTTATTTCGTGAGTATTTGAGGCATATACCAAACAATACTGCAGCATATTTGCTGTATAATTGCGATTGTGCCTTTCTATCTCCTTTTTTACAATTATGTATGAGTTCTTCTAGACTCAAGATAGTGGTTGTTTACTTAAAATGTTAATTATTTACGGGTACTTCCACCTCTAAATATTCGTTTTCTCCATCGGCATTTTCTCCCAGCCAAAAGCGAAACGTATAGGGTTGGTTATAAAGTACAATAAATCTAAACATTTCTGTAACAAGAACCGTTTCTTCTTTGCAATTATCTTCGTCTATTAGCTCTCTTCCTAGTGCTACTACCCTCCGAACGGTTTCATCTTCCCTAACAACATCAAAACCTTCAAAGAAAGAGCAATCATTTGGTGTTTGGTAGGTAACTTTAATATCATAAGTCTCATTTAAATTAAAAGACTCAGGGAGTTCTGCCTCAACGATATTTAACGCTACATAATTAAAGTTGGGATTATCATCATCAAGAGTACAACTACTAAAAGTAAGTACTACAACTACGGCATAAAAAAACCTTTTCATTTAACTAACATTTTTTACTTAAGATGCTTGTTAAATGGAAAGGTTGCGTAAAAAAAGAAGGGCTACAATTAAGCTATCGCTTTAATTGCTTCTCGTATTTTGCCTTCTAGTTCTTCAAAAAGTTCAGGGTTGTCTAAAAGTAGAGCCTTTACTGCATCTCTACCTTGACCTAATTTAGTATCACCGTAGCTAAACCAAGAACCACTTTTCTTAACGATTTCATATTCAACACCAAGGTCGATAATTTCACCTACTTTGGAGATTCCTTCACCATACATAATATCAAATTCTGTTGTTCTAAATGGTGGAGCAACTTTGTTTTTTACAATTTTCACACGGGTTTTGTTCCCTTGAACATTTCCGTCGGTATTTTTAATTTGAGTAGATCGCCTAATATCTATACGTACTGAGGCATAAAATTTTAACGCGTTACCACCCGTAGTTGTTTCAGGGTTGCCAAACATAACCCCTATTTTTTCTCTTAACTGGTTAATAAATATTACTGTACAATTAGTTTTACTTATGGAACCTGTAAGTTTTCTAAGTGCTTGAGACATTAAACGGGCATGTAATCCCATTTTAGAATCACCCATTTCTCCTTCTATTTCACTTTTTGGAGTCAACGCTGCAACAGAATCTATAACTACAATGTCAATAGCACCAGATCTAATTAGGTTATCAGCAATTTCCAAACCTTGCTCACCGTTATCTGGCTGAGAAATAATAAGGTTATCAATATCAATCCCTAATTTTTCAGCATAAAAACGGTCAAAAGCATGTTCCGCATCAATAAAAGCAGCAATACCTCCATTTTTTTGAGCTTCTGCAATTGCATGTAATGTCAGGGTGGTTTTACCTGAAGATTCAGGGCCATATATTTCTACGATTCTACCTCTAGGATATCCTCCAACTCCTAAGGCAACATCAAGTCCAAGAGAACCAGAAGGAATAACCTCAACATCCTCTATAACACTATCACCCATTTTCATGACAGCTCCTTTTCCGTAAGTTTTGTCTAATTTATCAAGGGTAAGCTTTAGGGCTTTAAGTTTCGCATCTTTTTCTGAACTCATTGTCTTTTTTTTAGGCAAGCTAAATTAGCATTTCTTTTCTCAAAAAGCTACCTCTAATTTTAAATTTATCAACATAAATAATATTCTTTCTCAGCAAACAATTTTTTTTAACGCAACCTTTTTTACAACCATGCATCTACTACAAAATAGCAATCGCTAACTCAATATACCATTGCCTTTTTAGTAATGGGACAGTGATGACTATCTCCTTAACTACTCTTTCAAGAATGCTATGAAAAAGAATGCTAGGAATAGTCTATTAAGAGTCTTGATAATTCAAGACTCTTTTTTATTTCATCAGATTTATAGAATAATTACCTTTGCCTTTTTAAAATAATAATTCTTTAACTTAAATATTGATATAGCATGCAACTGTACAATACGTTAAGCGCAAAAGAAAGAGCTGCTTTAATTGAAGAAGCTGGTAAAGATCGGCTTACAATTTCTTTCTACAAATATGCGCATATTGGTAACACTTCCATTTTCAGAAATCATTTGTTTATTACTTGGAATAATCTTGATGTTTTAGGACGTATTTATGTCGCTAATGAAGGTATAAATGCCCAATTGTCTGTTCCTTCGGAAAACTTTTTGGCTTTAAAAAAACACCTTGATAGCATTTCGTTTTTGGAGAATGTACGTTTAAATGTTGCGGTGGAACAAGACAATAAGTCTTTTTTAAAACTTAAAGTAAAAGTGCGTCACAAAATTGTTGCTGACGGACTTAACGATGAGACTTTTGATGTTACCAATAAAGGAGTTCATGTTGGTGCCGAAAAATTTAATGAGCTTATTGAAGATCCCGATACGGTTTTGGTGGATATGCGTAATCATTACGAAAGTGAAATAGGACATTTTAAAAACGCCATTACACCAGATGTTGATACATTTAGAGATTCGTTGGATATTATTGAAAATGATTTAGCAGATCATAAGGAAGATAAAAAACTGGTGATGTACTGCACGGGAGGTATACGGTGTGAAAAAGCAAGTGCCTATTACAAGCATAAAGGGTTTAAAAATGTTTTTCAATTAGAAGGTGGAATAATAGAATATACCAGACAAGTAAAAGCAAAAGACTTAGAAAATAAGTTTTTAGGTAAAAATTTTGTTTTTGATCATCGTCGAGGCGAGCGTATTTCTGAGGATATTATTGCAAATTGCCATCAGTGTGGAAAACCATGTGATACTCATGTGAATTGCGCCAACGAAGCTTGCCATTTGTTATTTATACAATGTGAAGAATGTGCTGAAAGTATGAATAGTTGTTGTTCTACCGAATGTCAAGACATTAATAGTTTGCCTTACGAAGAACAAAAAACGCTGCGAAAAGGGAAAACAGTAAGCAATAAAATCTTTAAAAAAGGTAGATCAGAAGTATTAAAGTTCAAGAAGTAGTAAGGAAGCTATAAGAATTTGAAATACTGATTTCGCTCGCGACTCAAATTGTTTTATCTTTACGGTTAAGTAAATTTTATGAACCTATTTTGGTGAAAATATAAGGTTTTCACTAAATCAAGATATAAATTATGGGTTGTAGCAGTTGTTCAACCGGTAAGGACGGACAGCCAAAAGGATGCAAGAACAATGGTACTTGTGGAACAGATGGCTGTAATAAATTAACGGTTTTTGATTGGCTTTCCAACATGTCGCTTCCTAATGGAGAAAGACCTTTTGACTGTGTTGAGGTGCGTTTTAAAAATAGTAGAAAGGAGTTTTTTAGAAACTCTGAAAATGTATCATTAGCGATTGGAGATATTGTTGCTACTAAAGCACAGGCTGGTCATGATATTGGTATGGTAACACTTACAGGAGAACTTGTGAAAGTTCAAATGAAGAAAAAAAAGGTAGATTTTAATGATGAAGAACTTCCTAAACTATACCGAAAAGCCTCGCAAAAAGATATAGATATTTGGCAAAAATGTAGAGATCGCGAAGAAGAAATTAAAAAGCGAGCTCGAGAAATGGCAATTATTCTTAAACTTCAGATGAAAATTTCTGATGTTGAATTTCAAGGAGACGGCTCCAAGGCAACTTTTTATTATACAGCAGAAGATCGTGTGGATTTTAGACAGTTAATAAAAGACATGGCCAAGGCTTTCGGAATTCGTATCGAAATGCGTCAAATAGGTTACCGTCAAGAGGCACAAAGGTTGGGTGGTATAGGATCGTGCGGAAGAGAACTTTGTTGTTCCACTTGGTTAACCGATTTTAGGTCGGTGAGCACATCAACTGCTAGATATCAACAACTTTCATTAAATCCTCAGAAGCTTGCAGGTCAATGTGGGAAACTTAAATGTTGTTTAAATTACGAGCTTGATGTTTATTTAGATGCGTTAAAGGATTTTCCAGCTCAGGACACTAAATTGTTTACGGCAAAGGGTTTAGCGTTTTGTCAAAAGACCGATATTTTTAAGGGGCAACTATGGTTTTCCTATAAAGACGAACCTGCAAATTGGCATGTACTTACAAAAGATCAGGTACATGAGATTTTAGAGAAAAATAAGAAAAAAGAAAAAGTAGCAAGCTTGGAGGAGTATGCTTCTGAAGCTATTGAAGAAGAAAAAGTTGTTTTTGAAAATGTAGTGGGTCAAGATAGCCTTACTCGTTTTGACAAACCAAAACATAAAAACAACCGGAACAAGAAAAAAAGAAATAATAGAAACAATAGAAAAAAGAAAGCCAGAAATGCTTAAGGGTATACTTGTTTTAACGCTCACCGTTTTTTTAATTTCCTGTAACGATTCACTAAAAGTATCTGATTATCAGTCAATATCCAATGCTGTTTGGAATAAAGATGAACCTATAAAATTTACTTTTCAAGATTTAGATACCATTCAAAAACATAATTTGTTTATTAACGTTAGAAATGATGATGATTTTGAATACAGCAATTTGTTTTTAATTGCATCACTTTATTTTCCTGACGGAAAAATACAAACAGATACTTTAGAGTATGAAATGGCTTTACCAGACGGTACTTGGTTAGGTAAAGGAAGTGGGAGTATAAAAGAAAATATGTTGTGGTATAAAGAGAACATCGTTTTTCCAACTTCTGGCGTATATACTTTAGAGGTTTCGCACGCTATGCGAAAAAATGGAAATGTATCAGGAGTTGCTAAACTTTCTGGTGTACATGATGTTGGTTTAGAAATAGTAAAAAGTAATAAATAGGAATATGGCAAAAGCTGCAAAAAAAAAGGTAGCAGGTAGTTTTTCGAAATTTATTAAGTGGTTTTGGATTTTAGTTTTTTCGGGAGTTACACTAGCATTTTTATTGTTTTTTTCAGCATCGCAGGGCTGGTTAGGAGAAATGCCAACGTTCGAGGAATTAGAAAACCCTAAGACTGATTTAGCTTCGCAAGTAATTTCTTCTGATGGAAAAACACTGGGAAAATATTTTTTAGACGAAAATAGAACTCCTGTTTCATATAATCAATTACCGCAACATCTTGTTGATGCTCTCGTGGCTACTGAAGATGAAAGATATTACGAACATGCTGGAATTGATGCAAGAGGTACTGTTAGAGCGTTTGCTTTTTTAGGAAAAAAAGGAGGAGCAAGTACGATTACCCAACAACTGTCAAAGCTTCTTTTTCATGGAACTAGTGCTAAAGGCTGGAAAAGATATACTCAGAAAATTAAAGAATGGGTTATTGCAACGCGATTAGAAAGACAGTATACAAAAGAAGAAATTATTGCTATGTATTTAAACAAGCAAGATTTTCTGTTTCATGCAGTGGGTATAAGATCTGCTGCAAGGATATATTTTGGAAAAGAACCTATTGAATTAAAAGTGGAAGAAGCTGCAGTTATAGTGGCAATGCTTAAAAACCCTAGACAATACAATCCGCATAGAAAGGTTTCCAGAGACAAATCACTACAACGAAGGAATCAAGTTTTTAAACAAATGGAGAAAAATGGATTTCTTTCTGAAAAAGAAAAGGATTCACTTCAAAAACTACCTTTAAAGTTAGATTTTTCGCCAGAAGAACATAGTGATGGTATTGCTACATATTTTAGAATGTACTTGCGAGGCTTTATGAAAGATTGGATTAAAGTAAACCCAAAAGAAGATGGTAGTAATTATAACATTCATTTAGATGGACTAAAAATACATACCACTATAGATTCTAGGATGCAAGAGAATGCTGAAAAGGCGGTTCAAGAACATATGACCAAATTGCAAGCTGAATTTTTTTATCAAAATACACCTGACCGTAATCCAACGGCTCCATTTTTGGATTTAAAAAAGGAAGAAATAGACCGTATATTAAATCGAGCTATGAAGATTTCAGATAGATGGAGAATACTTAAGAAACAGGGAAAGTCTGAAAAAGAAATAAAAGCTTCATTTAATAAGAAGACCGAGATGACCGTCTTTGATTGGAATAGTAAAAACCATCATAAGGATACGGTTATGACGCCAATTGATTCTATTAGGTATTATAAAACTTTTTTAAGAACAGCAATGATGTCTATGGAACCTCAAACAGGTCATGTTAAAGCTTGGGTTGGTGGAATAGATTATAAGCACTTTCAATACGATAATGTTATTCAGGGGTCAAGACAAGCGGGTTCAACATTTAAGCCTTTTGTATATGCAGCTGCAATAGATCAATTGCGTTACTCCCCATGTGATTCTTTACCAGATACACAATATTGCATTGAAGCCAACAAACATGGTAATCCAGAACCTTGGTGCCCTAAAAATTCTAATAGTAAGTATTCTGGAAAAATGTATTCTTTAAAAAGAGCATTGGCAAATTCTGTAAATACAGTTACTGCACAGCTAATAGATAAAGTAGGTCCTAAATCTATTGCCTTAATAGGTAAAAACTTAGGAATAACTAGGGATATTGCTGAAGTTCCTTCAATTGCCTTAGGTGTTTCAGAAATGAACGTCTATGAAATGGTTGGCGCATATGGCGCTTTTGCAAATCAAGGTGTTTATGTTAAGCCAGTAATGGTAACACGTATCGAGGATAAAAATGGCACAGTATTGTATGAATACACGCCTGTAACTAAAGATGTGTTAAGTAAAGATGTTGCTTATGCAATGATTGACCTTATGAAGGGGGTTACTCAGGGAGGTTCAGGAACAAGACTAAGAACTACCGGAGTTAACAAATGGAAAAAAGAATATGATGAAATTATAACGGGTTACCCCTATGGTTTTACAAATCCAATTGCTGGAAAAACGGGTACTACACAAAATAATAGTGATGGTTGGTTTATGGGCATGGTTCCAAATTTAGTTACTGGTGTTTGGGTTGGAGGAGAAGAAAGGGCTACTCATTTTAAAAGTGTTACTTATGGTCAAGGAGCGTCAATGGCTTTACCAATCTGGGGGCTTTATATGAAGAAAAATTACGCTAATAAAGAGATTGGAGTTTCGGATAAAGCTTTTCCTAAGCCCAAAGATATGTCTATAAATACAGATTGTAAAAAGATAGTTGCTTCTGGTGTTGAAATTGAGGACGATATGGATGATATAGATTTCTAAGATTTTTATTAAACATAGTGGACCTAGTAAAAAAGCACTTTTCTTTTCATTGAAAGAAAGGTGCTTTTTTGATATTAATCATGTATTTTTAGTAAGAATTGTTTAAAATATAACAATGATAAATAAAAAGGTAGATAGCGCAAAAGTAGCGCTTAAGGGTGTTGAGAATGGAATGACCTTTATGCTCGGAGGTTTTGGCCTATGCGGAATTCCAGAAAACGCAATTGCTCAATTGGTGGCCTTAGGGATTTCTGATATCACTTGTATTTCTAATAATGCTGGGGTCGATGATTTTGGATTAGGATTATTATTACAGAAACACCAAATAAAAAAAATGATTTCTTCGTATGTAGGAGAAAATGATGAGTTTGAACGACAAATGCTAAGCGGAGAACTTGAGGTAGAACTTACACCTCAAGGAACCTTGGCAGAAAAATGCAGAGCAGCGCAAGGAGGCTTTCCTGCGTTTTATACACCAGCAGGTTATGGTACTGAGGTAGCTGAAGGAAAAGAAACTCGAGAATTTAATGGAAAAATGTATGTTTTAGAAGAGGCGTTTAAAGCCGATTTTTCTTTTGTAAAAGCTTGGAAAGGTGATGAGGCGGGGAACCTAATTTTTAAAGGCACAGCGCGTAATTTTAATCCCTGTATGTGTGGAGCTTCTAAAATAACAGTTGCTGAGGTTGAAGAGTTAGTTCCAGCAGGAACTTTAAACCCTAATGAAATTCATGTACCAGGGATATTTGTTCAACGAATTTTTCAAGGTAAAAACTATGAGAAAAGAATAGAGCAAAGAACAGTAAGAACAAAATAGCTGTATGAGATTAACATATACTTGTAGAGCATGTAAAAGGAGAAATTTTTTAAACCTAAGAGAAGATACCAGAGCTAATTTGCAAATGAAAGTTAATGATGGAGAGGTTATAGTGAATTGTAATAACTGTGGAAAACAGATAAAAGGCACATAAATAGAATCACTGCAATACCTGATAATAGGGTAATTATTGTTAGTGTTGTATTGGGTGTTGTTGTTACAGCAATTTTAATTAGTTATTTGGGATTTATAGCAAGCTTTAGTTTTTCGATTCCAATTTTTGTTTGGAGATATGAAGGAGAACAGGCTCATAAATTTAACTCTGTTGTAATACGAAGGAAATAGTCAAATTAATACATTTTCAAATCAATTTTTATGTTAGATAAAAACGGAATAGCTAAGCGCATTGCAAGGGAAGTCAAAGATGGCTATTATGTAAATCTAGGTATAGGAATACCAACCTTAGTTGCAAATTTTGTACGGGAGGATATTAGTGTAGAATTTCAAAGCGAAAATGGCGTATTAGGCATGGGGCCATTTCCTTTTGAAGGCGAAGAGGACGCTGATATAATTAATGCAGGAAAACAGACTATTACAACGCTTCCTGGAGCTTCATTTTTTGATTCCGCGACAAGCTTTTCAATGATTAGAGGGCAGCATGTAGACTTAACTATTTTAGGTGCTATGGAGGTTTCTGAGGAAGGAGATATTGCAAATTGGAAAATACCAGGAAAAATGGTTAAAGGTATGGGTGGAGCAATGGATTTAGTCGCTTCTGCTGAAAATATTATCGTTGCCATGATGCATACGAATAGAGCAGGAAATTCCAAACTGTTAAAGTCTTGTACTTTACCATTGACAGGAGTTGGTTGCGTAAAAAAAATTGTTACTAACATGGCTGTACTTGAAGTAACTTCTGAAGGATTTTTGCTTTTAGAACGTGCACCTGGTGTTTCTATTCAGGAAATAAAAGATGCTACTCAAGGCACTTTGGTAATACCAGATACCGTTCCAGAAATGATGGATTAGAGTAAAATTAAAATGTTTTTCGTCGAAGAAATTAGCAACTGATATTTTTCACAACATTTTCCAATGAGTTCACAACAATAATTGTGTGCTACATAGCGTTATATACTACATTTACTAAGCAATTAGTAAACAAAAACCAAAAATCTAACCGTATAAAACTTAACCTAATGGATGCACAATTAGACCATAGAACAGTTGAAAAAGAAATTCAGGTTTATAAAAATGATTTTTTAAACGGAATTGTCTTTTTAACTAAGAAATTATTTATGTTATAATCTTTTGCAAAAAAGAATTATGAAAAAGAGCAGTTTCCCCAAAGACTGCTCTTTTTTTGTTTAATGTAGTTTTCATTACATATCCATAGACATAATTTCTCGTACTTCTGTATTTCCATTATGTTCATAGATTGGGCATCCCTTAGATATTTCAACAGCTTCTTCTAAATTATCAGCTGTTACAATTAAATAACCTCCAACAACTTCAGCTCCTTCAGCAAAAGGACCATCTGTAATTACCTCTCCCGCCTTATGAACTACATTACCCTTTTCGGATAGTGGTAAACCATCTACAAGTTTCCCTTTTTCTTTTAAACCACCCATCCAGGCCCCCCATTTTTGCATATGTGCCTGTACAACTTCTGGTGACTGGTTTTTCCATTCTTTGTCTCCTCCTCTAAATAAAAATAAAAAATTGCTCATTTTGATTGTGTTTTATGTTTCTATACTAATGACGAATACGTTTTTGTGGATTGGACAATTTTCTAAAATAATTTCATTTGCCCGTCTTTATATTGTTCATGTAATTTGGTATTTAATTTAGGAAATACTTTTTGTTTAAAGTATTTGTTATTGGCTAAACGCAATAAATCATGTATTTGGGTTGCTATTTTACCTTCCCCCTTGGTTCTAGTACCAAAGCGACTATCATTTAAATTACCATTATGGCATTCTGCAATTTGATTTAAAACTTTATCTGCTTTGTTGGGCAATGTTTTTTTTATCCAATCTGTAAAAATTTCTCCAATTGCACCATTTAATCGCACTACAGTAAACCCAAAAGATAAAGCTCCATTATCTGAAACAGCTTTTGCTAAGCTCAAAATTTCATGACTGTTAATACCTGGTATTATTGGGGCTAGCATTGCATTTACCGGAATATTATTTTCTGATAAAATTTTTATAGTATCTAATCTTTTTTTTATGGTTGTTGTGCGAGGCTCTAAAACGCTACGTGTTTTTTCTGACAATGAGGTTACCGAGATATTTACGCCAACCAATTGATGCTCATTTAATGCCTTAAGAATATGTAAGTCTCTTAGAATTAAGGAGTTTTTAGTAATTATTCCGACAGGATGTTTATATTTTAAAAATACTTTTAAACAGGCCTCCGTTATTTTAAATTTTTTTTCTGCTGGTTGGTAGCAGTCTGTATTTCCGGATAATACTATGGTTTTAGCAATCCATTTTTTGTTTTTGATTTTTGCCTCAAGTAATTTTGGAGCATCTTTTTTAATCAGAATTTTACGTTCAAAATCTAGACCAGCACTATATCCCCAAAACTCATGAGTATTGCGAGCATAACAATAAATACACCCATGTTCGCAACCTTGATAAGGGTTCATGGAATATGTCATTCCAATATCAGGGCTGGTAACTTTGTTTACAATGGTTTTTGGAAATATGGGAACATACTGCGTTTTGTTGTTATCCGCCTCTTCACCTTCAATACGGCAAAACTCTAGGAAGTCGTCACGAGTTTCATAAACATCTTTTAGAAATTTGTTTGCAGTATTTTGTTGGGCTCCTCTCCCCTTAATGTATTTTTTAGAGTTCAATTTTTGGATTTATTCCAAAAATATGGAATTAATCCATTTATTATAAGTTTCTATTTATTTTTAACAGCAACTTTTACCAGTTGTTTTTTGTTCCCTCGTTTCGCATAAAAGAGAATATCATTGTTTTTAGTGTCAATTAAAGGTTTAGAAACCATAAGTGGTAGACGAGCGTCTTTACTATCAATAATTTTTTTGAAGTCCATTTTACCCGCTTCATTTAAGCGAATAACAAAAACGTTCCGATTTCTGCTCAAACCTTGTTTAAATTGAATGCGTTCTGAAGATAATTGTTGTGGGTTTTCAGAAGCCGTACTGATAAAAAAGTATGTGGTTTCTCCAAGTGTATAAGATGTGTATGATGCATAAGCTCCATCACCTTGTGTAACCTCTGTTTTATTAATGTTTCTTGCCCAAACCATATCACCGTTAAGATTTAGTTTTACACTTACAATATCGTTATGGTGATACCTTTCAACACGAACACGACCGCCACTACTGTTGGCCTGAACACTTGTACTTTTAAAATACTCTTCTGCGTTAAAAAGTATAGACCCAGAATCTGTGATGTTCATACTTTTAAAAACTAGGTTTTTAATTTCTTTATCATCTTCACGACCAAATTTGTCATGCATAAATTGTTCAGAAAATTTGTTGTATTTTTTTTCTTTTATGGTAAGTGAGGATGGGTCCACTTTAAAATATCCTATTCCGTTATAGCGATTGTCTTTTCTATTTGAGTAAAATCCAAGACAAAATAAATCTCCGTTATATAAAATAGGTTTTAAAGATTCTGAATATTTTCCTTCACTATCAAATTCAAGAGTCCTAGCTCCAGATTGGGATATTTTTACCAATTCGTACCTAAACTTACGTTCTTTAGCACCAAATCGTCTTTTTTTATAATAAGCCTTTCCTACCAGAAAAACCTCCTTTAAATCCTTAGAAATAGCCATGTTTTCAAAGGCATAATTTTTTTCCTCAGCAGCTTCAGAGAAGTCATATTCAATTAATTTGTTTAATGATGCTGAGAAAAGGTGGATACGATGTTGATTGGTTTTTCCTTTTTTGAAATGAGTAGAAATTACAAATGCCGTTTTTTCTGTATTAAATAAAATAGAACTTGTGAACCCTTTATTGAAATTTCGGGTATATCTATTTCTGTCAAACGGATTATTTACTTGTTTTGATGAAATGTTTAAAATAGTTTCTTTGGTAAAATTATAATCATCAATAGGGCTTCTATGTACTGAATATTTATAGGAGCCTCGGTCATAGTCATAATCCATAAACAATAAATACACTTGTCCGTTTTGGGTATATGATTCTACAAAATTTGAATTTTTAAGCTTGTAATTATACTCAGAAATAAGCTCTAAATTTTCATTGTAGTGTTCTATAAAATATCCTCTAGGGTGTAAAATTATTCCAGTATAATAGGCTCTAACTAAAATACTACCTCCTTTGCCATCTTGAGTGATGGATAGCAAATTGGAATATTTATACTTA
This sequence comes from uncultured Maribacter sp., assembly GCA_947493885.1. GTDB lineage: Bacteria > Bacteroidota > Bacteroidia > Flavobacteriales > Flavobacteriaceae > Maribacter_B. Next base: position 258,931 of record CANLTE010000005.1, on the reverse strand, counting down.
TCGTTATATTTTTCTCCAAAACTATATTCAATGGGTATTTTTTGACCTTTTACTACGAAACTAAGAGCAAAAAAAAGTAGTAGGATAGTATTTTTAAGATATTTCATAAATAGGTTTTTTTAGTTGATTAAAACTTATAACCCTTTGAAATTAGCTTTTCGTTTTTCCATGAAAGCTGAGGTGCCCTCCTTAAAATCTTTGGTACCAAAGCATGCTCCAAAAGCTTCAATTTCGCTGTTATAACCATCTGTATCATCATTAAAACCTGCATTTATAGCTTTTATTGCATAGGAGATAGCTGTTGGTGAATTATTGGAAATTTTACTTGCTATTTTTTCGCATGTTGGAATAAGGTCTTCTAACGGCACAACTTGATTAACAAGGCCGTATGTCAATGCTTTATCGGCTGAAATCATTCCTGCGGTCATAATAATTTCCATAGCTCTTCCTTTGCCAATTAATTGTGGAAGTCGTTGAGTTCCTCCGTAACCTGGAATTACCCCTAAAGAGACTTCTGGTAAACCCATTTTGGCATTTTCGCTTGCTAGTCTAAAATGGCATGCCATTGCCAATTCTAAACCGCCACCTAAGGCAAACCCGTTTACGGCAGCGATAACAGGAGTGTTTAAGTTTTCAATAAAATTGAACAGCGTGTTTTGTCCATCTGATGCTAATTTTGTGCCTTGTTTTACTGAAAAGTCAGCAAATTCTGAAATATCTGCTCCTGCTACAAAGGCTTTGTCACCAACACCAGTAACAATAATTACCCTAATATTTTTGTTCTTATCGCATTTTTTAATCCCATTGTGCAGTTCTTGAATGGTTTCAATGTTTAGTGCATTTAGTTTTTTAGGACGATTTATTGAAATGGTTGCTATTTTTTCGTTTTCTGAAATCAAAATATTCTTATACTTCATCATCATCATTTGATTTATAAATTGTTTTCTTTTGGAAATTTTACTGTAAAAACTGTTCCCTTATCTACTTTCGAGGTAAAATCTATACTGCCGTTGTAGGTGTCTACAATGTTACTTACCATTCCCAAACCTAATCCCATTCCACTAGTTTTGGTGGTAAATTTTGGTTCAAAGACTTTTTCCCTATGTTCATCAGCAATGCCTATACCATTATCAGCTACGGAAATTTTTACGCTTTCATTTTCGGATGAAACAGAAACTAAAATCCTAGGTGTAACTGATTCTGGAATTGCCTGAATGGCATTTTTTACAAGGTTGGTGATAACACGTATTAATTGTGTGCGATCTAGCTTGGCAATAATTTCTTCTTCTTCAGCTAGGAAGTGAATATAATCTTCATTAAAAATATCTAGCGCCAGTTTTACGATTTTAACCACATTTAGTGTTTCGTTTTGCTGCGCAGGCATTTTTGCAAAATTTGAAAAAGCTGAAGCAATATTACTCATTGTATCAATCTGCTGGATAAGTGTTTTGGAGTATTCCGCAACTTTGTCTTTGACATTTGGATCCGTGGAATCAAATTTTCGTTCAAAACTTTGTACACTCAAGCGCATAGGAGTAAGCGGATTTTTAATTTCATGAGCAACTTGTTTTGCCATTTCTCTCCAGGCTTGCTCCCTTTCACTTCGTGCTAATTTTGCAGCACTTTGTTCCAGTTCATCAATCATATCGTTGTACGAATCTACCAGCTTACCTATCTCTTCACTTGGATTTTCAATATATATTTTTTCGTTTCGCTTAGTTAAATCTGTTTTGTTCATCATATCAGAAATAGTTTGAAGCGAACGGGTAATATATTTGGTGATAAAATAAGCCAAACCAATAGCAATAATAAGCATTGCAAAGTATACCCAACCTAAACGAATTAAAAATTCCTTTAGTTCCATATCGTTAAAGGTATTGTCTTCGTAATAAGGCAAATTTAATATACCAATGGGTTTAAATTTTCCATCGGTAATGTAGGTGTATGATGCTTGGTATTTGTCACCAGCAGCAGAATTTCGTTCTATATATCTGCGTTCTAGACTAGCTTGCAGGTTATTTAGCACTTCCGCGTCTAAACAATTTGATGTGAGCGCCTTTTCAAAATCTGGTCTTGAACTTTTTAGTAATTGACCATCTAAATCATAAATGTTAAAGTGAGCAGATAATACTTCGGCTATTTGATAAATTTCTTCTCTAAAAATATGAGGTAAATTTTCAGTAGTTTGGGGATATGTTGTTCTTTTAAGGACGTTACTAACACTTTGTTTTACTTGTTCTTCCTTTTTGTCTAAACGAATTTCATGATAGTCTGAGTTTCGTTCTCTGGATTGGTAAATAGTAACACCAGCAATTAAAACTGATGCTATTAGCACCAGTAGAATCATGGTAATGAATATTCTTGACCTAAGGGATAATTTTTTGAACAACAGTGTTAAATTTGAATATAAAGATAGCAATAATCAGTCCAAATTTTGGGTATTGGTTTTCTAACAAAATCTGTTGTGAGGTATAAAAGTCTAAGATTTTTTGTCCCAAGAATTTTTTTTCATGATATTCTTGTACAACCTAATACCTAACATTAACAGTATTCCTAGCACTATAATACCAACAACGCCAAAAATCCAGTTAAAAGTTCCTTTTAAAATCACCAGAAATATAACTGCAAAAAGAATTAACGTTGCTCCTTCATTCCAAATTCTCATAAATCTTGAGGTATAGTTAACCTCATCCCGTTGCAATTGCTTAAATATTTGATGATTTTTTAAATGATATACAAATAGGAGTGCTACAAAAATTAGCTTAATAATCATCCAGTTTTGGTCTAACCATGCTGGAATAAGTATTAGTAGCCAAACTGCAAAAATAGTGCATAATATGGCCGATGGCCATGTAATAATATACCACAAACGTTTCGTCATTACCTTTAGTTGATCGGATAAAATTTCTTTTTCGGGAGAAGATTTTTGCTGTGCTTCAATATGATAAATAAATAGGCGGGGTATGTAAAACAGACCAGCAAACCATGTTACCACAAAAATGAGATGTAAAGCTTTGATGTAATTATAATATTCTCCCATTATTTTATTCTTCTATAAAAAGATAATTTAGTTTTAAGGTATTAAATTCTTGGTTAAATTCTTGAAGTTCTTTATTAATTACAGCGTTAAACACTTTTAATTGCTTTTCAATTTGCGTAGTTAATTCGTTTTTAACCGCGATATCTTGATCCGTTGGCGGAAAATCGTCAATAGCAACCAAACTATTAAGATGTGCTAGTTTATTATTAAGTCTGATAGGAAAGTTCAATGGATCTTGAGCACTTTTGTTTTTAGTTTGGTATAAAGCCTTTTCCACAGTACTTAACTGTTCCTTCATTTTTTTAGCTTTATCTACTAAGTTTTCTGTTCGTGCATTTTCTTTATATTGTTTTGTAAACGCATCCAGCTGTTTGGATATATTCCTGATTTTTTTAATGGAATTATGTGCTTTTTCTACTGTAGTATTTACATCTGTAATAAAATCATATTGTTTTTGCATATCAGCAACCGAAACCTCAGCTCTAGGGTCGGGTAGGATTATAAACTCTTGAGTTTGATTATTTCCGTTTACAGTTAGGTGTACTTTATAATTGCCTGGGATAGCTTTTGCACCATCTAGATTTGCCCACCACAAAATCATACCATCTAATTTTTTTACACCTTTTCCTCTAGTATTCCATACAAAGGTATTTCCTCCTTTTTTTACACTTAATTTTTTATCTTTCTTTTCTGTAGAATTATTGTAAGACGCTAAAGTATCTCCATTGATTGTTGTGTAAGAGAGTTCAATTTTATCATCTTTTGAAATTTCTTTAAGATAAAAATGAGTAATTACACCATTAGGATGATTTGTTCCCACAGTTAGGGAAGGCTTTTTTGTAGATTTACCTTTGGTTCTATATGAGTCTTTAGGTTTGTATAATATTGATGAAGCACTTTTTTTAGCATTATCTAATTGATGTAAAACTGTTAAGTCATCCATTACCCATAAACTTCTCCCTTGGGTTGCTACTATTAAATTATTTTCTTTAATAGTTAAATCAGTAATAGGAACAATAGGTAAGTTTAATTGAAAAGGACTCCAATCTGTGCCATCATTAAAAGAAACGTACATTCCAGTTTCGGTGCCAGCATAAAGTAATCCTTTGCGTTTAGGGTCTTCACGTAGTACTCTTGTAAAATGTTCACTTTTTATACCGTTTGTTATTTTGCTCCAGGTTTTACCATAATCTGTAGTTTTATATAAATAAGGTTCAAAATCACCCAATTTATATCTTGTAGCTGCAACATAGCAAGTACCTTCATCAAAAGCGGAAGGTTCAATACTGTTAATCATGCTCCATTCTGGTAGGTTTGAAGGCGTTACATTTTCCCAACTTTCACCACCATTTTTTGTAATGTGGATTAATCCATCATCACTACCTACCCATAAAAGACCTTCTTTTAAAGGACTTTCATTTGCTGCAAAAATGGTACAATAGTATTCCACACTAGTATTGTCTTGAGTAATAGGACCTCCGCTAGAAACTAATTTTGTTGCATCATTTCTGGTTAAATCATCGCTTAATAAGCTCCAGCTTTGACCTTCATTTTCGGTAACGTGGACATGGTTGGAAAAAGCATATAACTTTTTTGGATTGTGTTTACTAAATATAATAGGGAAATTCCATTGAAACCTATATTTCATTCCTTCAGCACCATGTCCCATAGGGTTATCTGGCCATACATTTATTCCTCTAACCGTGCCTTTATCATGATTTACTCGGGTTAAAAAGCCATCATAACTACCACCATATACAATTTCATTGTTTGAGGGGTCTATAGCTATATGAGCAGATTCTCCTCCAGCGGTTGGTTCCCAGTCTTTATCTGTGATACTTGACCCATTACCTCTATGATTGATTCTAATTGTAGAATTATCTTGTTGTGCAGCATAAATTCTGTAAGGGAAAGCATTATCCGTTGTAACCCGGTAAAATTGTGCTGTGGGCTGGTTGTAATAGGTGCTCCATGTTTCTCCACCATCATACGATACTTGAGCACCGCCGTCATCACCAATTATCATACGTTTGGAGTTTTCTGGCGAAATCCATAGATCGTGATGGTCTCCATGTGGGGCATTAAACGTTGTAAAGCTTTTACCACCATCAGTGGATTTGTGATAGCGTACATTTAAAACATAAACAACATCAACATCTTCCGTATCTGCGTAAACCCTTGTATAATACCAAGCACGTTGGCGTAATTTACGCTCACTATTTACTTGTGTCCATTTTTTTCCACCATCATCGCTTCTGTATAGTCCTCCTTTTTCTTTATTTTCCACAATAGCCCAAACGCGTTCAGAATTTTTAGGAGATACGGTTACTCCTATAATTCCGAGTGTATCTTTTGGAAAACCTTCGTTTTTCGAAATTTCTTGCCAGGTTTCTCCGCTATCTGTACTTTTCCATAATGCAGAACCTTCACCACCGCTGCTTAAACTGTATGGTGTGCGTTTTGCTCTCCATGTGGATGCATATAAAATACGAGGATTATTAGGGTCAAGTGTTAAATCTACTGCTCCAGATTGATTGTTTACAAAGAGTATTTTTTTCCAGGTTTTTCCACCATCAATACTTTTATAGATACCTCGTTCTTGTGTAGGTTTGTAAATATTTCCAAGCACCGCAGCATAAACAATGTTGTGGTTATCCGGGTGTACTCGAATACGAGGAATGTGTCTACTATTTTTTAGTCCGGCAGATGACCACGTTTTTCCGCCGTCAACACTTTTCCAGGCTCCATAACCGGAGGAAACATTTCCTCGAAGGGTTTTTTCGCCACCACCAACGTAGATAACATTTTTATCACTTTTTGAAACTTCTATAGCTCCAATGCTTCCTCCAAAAAAACCATCAGAAATATTTTCCCAAGTACGACCCCCGTTAAGGGTTTTCCAAACACCTCCGCCAGTAGCTCCAAAATAGAATAAGTTAGGCTCTCCAGGCACACCAATTACCGCGGCAGAACGTCCTCCACGAAAAGGACCAATTAGTCTATAGCTTAAGCTGGAATATAAATCCTCAGAAAATTGAACTGTTGCTTGTTTGGATTTTTTACGTTGTGCCGTAATTATTGATGGTACCATAAAAGTACACAGCAAGGTAATAGATAATACTTTGCAGAAAGTTTTCATTTTTTGTGTGGTATAATTAGTCACTTTAAATGTAACGATAATACCAAAGACTCTAAAGGGATTATTTAATTTTCTAAAAACTCTAGACAAACGGGGCTAGGGAGCTTTACATCATGTAAAAAACTTAGCATTCCAGATTTTTTATCTCTTCGAAAAACTGAAATATTATTACTTTTTTGATTGGCTACAAGCAAGAAATTATTTGTAGGATCAATGCTAAAATTTCTAGGCCAATTTCCATTCACGGATGATCTTCCTACTAGCGATAATTGGCCATTTGATTTATTAATATTAAAAATCACAATGGTATTTTCGCCTCTATTAGATCCGTATAAAAAATTACCGTCTTTAGACAGGTGAATATCAGCACAGAAATTTTCCCCAGTATAGTTTTTATCAACTGTTGGTATAGTTTCCATGGTTTTGTAATCTCCAATTTCATTTCTTTTAAAAACTGTTATGGTGCTGTTTAGTTCATTAATAACGTATAAAAATGCTTTAGTAGCATTAAACTTAAAATGTCTTGGACCCGCACCATTTGGTAAATCAAGTGTTTCTTGAGAATGAGGAATAAATTTATTACCATCGTGAACGTATCTTTTTACAGCGTCTAAACCTAAGTCTGCTGTAAATAATCCATCGGGAGTAAATATGGAAGCATGTGCTTTTGCTTTTTTTATACTGTCCAGTATTTTATGGTTTATGTATTGAGGGTTAGCTGATAAAGAACCGTCTTCCTGAATATTATATATGGATAAGCTTCCATCAGAATAACATGACGCAGCTAAAAAATCTCCTTTTTCCGAAACACCAACATGGCAGGGGTAACCTCCGCCTGTTCCAACGGTATTCATTTCTTTTAATCCGTTTTCTTCAATTTTATATGCCGAAACAGCACCTTTAGAATTTACAAATTCATTTGTTCGTTTGGTTACGTACAAGAATTTTTTGTTAGCGGAAATTGTTAAAAACGACGGGTCTTTAATTTTTGCTTCTACTTTTTTATACGTTAATTCCCCAGAATTTGTATTAAATAAAAAGCTATATAGTCCCTCACTATTGTTTTCTGAGAATGTACCTACAAACAATTTTTTAGTTTCATTTTTACATGAAACAATTAGTATTGCGTTAAATAATACCAGAAGGAATTTAATTTTTTTCATGTTGTTTTAGGTGGATTAAATTAGTGTTTTCTTTACTTCCTCTCTTAAATAATATCCTGTTACAATGGTTGCTAATACATCTGAAATTGGAAAAGAAATCCAGACGCCTAGTTCTCCTAGAAAATTAGGCAAAATTATAATTAAGGGAATAAAAAAAAACCCTTGTCTCATTAAAGTAAGTAATAAGGCAGGGACTGCTTTACCAATAGCTTGGAAATAAGCAGCTCCTATTAGTTGTATTGCAATAATTGGCGTTGCAGCAAAAACCCACCGTATTGCATTCGGAGCATGCTCCATTACAAATGCATTTGTGGCAATATCTGCGGCAGATAAATTGGGGTTATCACTTAAAAATAGGGAAGCAATGGCTTCTGGAAATAGCATTAGACCCAAAAACACTATGGTTGCTAAAACTGCAGCATATTTAATTGCTGTATTTATAGATTCACGTACTCTATCCCATTTTTCTGCCCCATAGTTATAACCGGCAATAGGTAAAAACCCTTGAGTAATACCAAAAACAGGAAAAAAAGCAAACATTAGCATACGACCAATAATAGCATAAACCGCCACCATTGCTTCTCCTCCTAGATTGAATAAAATATTATTCATTAGCAAATAAATTATACTAACTACCGCTTGGCGCGATAATGTAACAAAACCAAGAGAACCTATTTCTTTTAGTATTGTGTTATCAATTTTGAGATGGGAGAGCTTTATTTTTAGTTCTGAGTTTTTGGAAACGAAAAAATAAAAAACGTATCCACAACTAAGTAAATAAGCGAAAGTGGTAGCCCAAGCAGCACCGGACATTCCCCAGTCTAAAATGTAAATAAAAATATAATCCATAAGTAAGTTTCCTATGGAGGGTAGAATAAGGGCAATCATTGCAAACTTTGGTTTTCCTTCTGCTCTAATAACGGAGCTTCCCATCATTGAAAAACCTAATAATGGAACTCCATATAAAACAATAATATAGTAGACTTTAGCAGGTTCAAAAATGGTTCCTTTTCCTCCAAAAGCAGGAATCAGTTCATCCACATAAAACAGACCAAAGCATACAAAAATGGCAGTTACAAAAAAAGTGAGCGTTATTTGGTTACCAAAGGTTTTAAGTGCTTTTTCCTTGAGATTACTACCCAACGCCCTTGAAATAATACTGGAGCCACCAACACCAATAGCCATTCCTAAAGCACCAATAAAAAATGAGACTGGTAATACAACATTGATTGCTGCAATTGCAATTGGTCCTATCCAATTACCAACAAATATGGAATCTACCAGAACGTTTAGCGACATTACTAAAATGCCTATTGCCGCTGGAACGGATTGTTTAACCAGCAATTTTCCAATAGGTTGAGTGCCTAATTGTTCTGTCGAAATTTTTGACATTAGGTTGGAAGAATTTCAGATTCTTTCCAGGTGTTTACCCAATTTGCCATAACATTAACCCAGTCACTGTTTTCGTTTAAACAGGGAATATGTTTGTATTTTTCTCCTCCAGCTTCAATAAACTGATTTTTCCCTTCCATTGCAATTTCTTCCAGAGTTTCAAGACAATCTGCAACAAAAGCTGGGGTAATTACTGCTAGTTTCTTTTTTCCCTCTTTTGGAAAACGCTCAAATTCAAAATCCGTATAAGGCTTTAACCAAGGGTCATTTGGAAGTCTGGACTGAAAAGATAAACTTACTTTATCTTCTGGTAATCCTAAGTAAGCTTTTACTCTTTCGGTAGTATCAAAACATTGATGACGGTAGCAAGTATTATGCGCTACAGAATTTGTTGTACAACAATTACCATCTATCTTACAATGAAATTTTGTGGGGTCAGACTTTCTAATATGCCTTTCAGGGATACCGTGATAAGAAAATAAAATATGATCATAATCAAAATCCTTTAATCCGTCCGCAATACTTTCTGAAAGCACTTTAATGTAATCATCATTTTTATAAAAAGCGGGTAATGTAGTCATCTTCATTTCTGGAAAAAACTTGTTTTTATCTTCCATAGCTTTTACAACTACCGTTTCAAAAGATGACATTGCATATTGCGGATATAAGGGAACTAATAAAACATCGTTTACGCCTCTATTTTTTAATTCTTGAAGGGCATTTTTTATGGTCATGCTTCCATAGCGCATTCCAAGGGCAACAGGCATTTTAGTTTGCTGTTTTACTTTTTCTGTAAATCGTTCAGAGATAACTACTAAGGGAGAGCCTTCATCCCACCAAATTTTTTGATATGCTTCGGCCGATTTTTTAGGTCTGGTTTGCAATATTATGCCTCTAACAATAATATTTCGTAACCAATTAGGTACATCAATTACCCTTTCGTCCATTAAAAATTCATCCAAATAAGGTTTTACATCTTTTGGTGTAGGACTATCTGGGGAACCTAAATTTACCAATAAAACTCCTTTCATTCCTTCTTTTTTATGTGAGGCAAAAATACTACTTGTATTGAATATACGTTAGCATTATTCTAATACATTAACAATAGTGCTATAAGTAAAGGTAATTGTGTTATAAAAGGTTGCTAATTAAAAGTTAATTCCTAGACCTATATTTTTAAAATCAATTCTTTTAAACCAACTTTATAAAAACATATCTGTTTTATGCGATATATTATTATACTATTTTATATGATTTTCTCTTGTAGTATTAATGCGCAAGAAGAAAATAGCTTGTTATGGGAGATTTCGGGAAATGGCATTGAAAAAAGTTCATACCTGTATGGAACCATGCATGTTAGTAAAAAAATTGCATTTAGGCTAGATGATGTTTTTTATGAAGCGTTGGATAGTAGTGATATTATTGCTTTGGAAAGCGACCCCGACACATGGTTAGAGAGCGAAAATCTTGCCAGTAATATGAGATTATCTTATGGATTAGGGAATGCGTTAAAAGGGTTTTATACCTATTCTTTTATGGTTAAAAATCCGCGTAAAGAAAATATTGGCTCTTATCTAGCGTATGAAGACCGAATTGTTAATGGAATATTGTATCGTACAAATGATTTTTCTCAAAATTTTGAGGAGGAAACCTATTTAGATATGTTTATTTATCAGGCAGGTAAAAAGTATGATAAACCTATTGTTGCTCTTGAAGATATTGAAGAATCTGCGGCTTTGGTTGGCAGAGCAAGTTTAAATGCAATGAAACAAAAGCCAGATGAATGGCTTCAAAAAAAGATGCAACTGCAAAACCCTATGTTTTTAATGGAAGATGCATATAGGGAACGTAATATTAACCTTTTGGATTCGCTGGATAATGCGATGTATACAGGGCATTATTTAAAAAATATGCTTCATATTAGAAACGAAAATATGACTAAGAGTTTAGACTCTGTAATGCATCTTGGAAAAGTTTTTGCAGGTATTGGCGCTGCGCATTTGCCTGGAGAAAAAGGAGTCATAAATCTTCTTAGAAAAAAAGGGTATAGGGTTAAAGCGCTAACCTCCAAACTCAGTTACAAGGGTAAAAAAATTAAGACCCAACTTGAAACCAAGGTAAAGGAAAATATATATAAACCTTACAGCCCAGAGGATGGTTTTTTTACTATAAATCTTCCTAATAAACTATATCCTTTTTCTGAGGTAGGGAAAACAATATATATCTCTCCAGATTTAGCCAATGGTAGCTTTATGGTTGTTGATCGTATTCCTACTTTTTCTTTTTTGAAGCATGATGTTTCATTGGAGTTATCTGATATTAATGAGCTTCTTTTTGAAAACATTCCTGGTAAAATTCTTGAAAAAGATACCATTACAAATGGAAAATTTATTGGGTTAGATATAAAAAACGAACTTAAAAATGGAGATAAACAACGTTATCATATTTACAAAACACCCTTAGAAATTATAATATTTAAAATGGGAGGTCAGGGCAACTACGTGACCAAATATTCCGATTCTATTTTTAATAGTATTTCGTTTAAAAAATTCGAAAAAACCAAAGTAAAAGTTACCCCTACTTTTAAAGATTTTGAAGTTGAGATACCATCATTATATAGTTTTAATAATGTCTCACAAAAAGGAAATCGTTATATAGAAGCTTATGATGAGGATACAAAATCTTATTACTTTGTTCATAAAGTAACCATAAACGATTTTAATTTTATAGAGCAAGATACCTTTGAATTAAAACAAATTCAAAAAAGGTTTTATCAAGATTTAAAACTCAAACCAGTTTATGAAGCTTTTGAAGGACGTTCATTATCCTCTAAAGCCGTTTTCAACAAAAAGAAAATATATCTAAAAACAACACTTAATGGCAATAGTTATTATTTATTAGGAATTGTCACTCATTTAGAAAAGGAGGCTAAATCATTTTTTAGTTCTTTTAAAATCACTAAAGCTGAAGCTGTTGCACCTTATGAAAAAGTGATAGATACAGCGCTTTTTTTTAGTACAAAAACTATAGTTAAACCTCCTAAGTTTGTGGAAAACTCTATAAAACATTATAATGGAGCGCCTAAGGTTAAACCCTATGAGAAGTATAGAAAAAACACATATTATCAAAATAATAATAATGAGGCAATTGCGGTTGAATTAGTTAAGTCTCATGACCTTTTAATGTTTAGAAATATTGATTCTGTATGGTCGTTACGTAAAAAACTGTATACCAAAAAAAGCTTATCCATTCTTAACGAAGCAAAAAGCAAATCTGAAAAAGGATACCATGAATTACAATTAACAATTGCAGATACTGCTAGTACGAGAGGAATACTTGTTAAAAATATAATTAAAGATGGTTTACTATATGAAATAAAAGCTAGTGTGGACACAGTAACTAAACCCAGTAGATTTGTTCAGGAGTTTTTTGACAATTTTGAACCTCTAGACACAGTTATTGGAAAAAGTATTTTGACGGATAAAACGTCAGAGTTTTTTAAAGCTTTAAAAGCTAATGATAGTTTGGCAATTACAGGATATCGGTTTTTAAAATTTGACAAGGAGCATGTAGATTCTCTGAAGCATTATATAGCTAAACATGAGTATACCAAGAATAACAAAGAAATACAGACGTATTTAATTCGAAAGTTAAAAGACATTAATGGGATTAATATTAACCCATTTTTAAGGTCTTTTTATTTAAACTCATACAAAGATTCTCAAGTACAAACTATTATACTTCAGACGCTGGCTAAAAATGGAGATGAAGCTTCTATTAAGTTTATGTTGGAGTTAATGGAGATTGATTTACCCTTGGCATCAAGTAAGTTGCAAACAAATTACATTTTTAGACCTTTTAGAGATAGTTTGCCTTTAGCAAAAAAATTGTTTCCGGAGGTGTTGGCATACAGCGCTATAGAAGAATATAAAGCACCTATTTTTTCATTATTATCAAAATTAATGGCGGAGAAATATGTAAAGCAAAATGTGTATAAAAAGTATAAAAAGCAAATTTTGAATGATGCAAAAATTCAGTTGAAAAGGCAGTTGGGGAGAGATTCAAATTCTGGACAACACGGTAATTTTAGAAGTACATTAAATAGCAAAAATAGAGGTGTTTTATCAGATTATATAACCTTGCTTTTTCCGTTTAGGGCAGAAAAAGCCACTAGTCAATTTTTTAACCAATTGTCATTGGTAAAGGATCCAGTTATTTGTTCAAAATATTTGGCACTCAAAGCAAAAGAGGATAATTTTATACCAAATGGTTCAATTAAACTATTAGTTAAAGACATTAATAGTAGAAATATAGTATTCAATGAGCTAAAAAAAATCGAAAGATTAGATTTGTATCCTGTCGAATACAAAAATCAGAAAGATATAGCGGAACCAAATTTATTTGAATATACATTGTATGACGATGAAAAAGACCAAGTGGTATACCTAAATAAAAAGGAGGTTATCTTGGATAATGTAAAATACACCGCTTTTTATTTTAAAAAGAAAAAGAAGAATGATTATGACAAAAACTTTAATATGCACATATTAGTTTATGAAGATGCAAAAGGGTTACAAACGAAACCTTTTTACAAAAATAATGGAATGCGTATTGAAGATACTGAGACTGAAGAAGAAGTAATGGGTTATGTTACAGAAAAGTTTTTGCTAAAAAACAGAAAGCGAGCTGTTGTGTACAAACCTAATAGTTATAATGCTTATGGGTATCATGGATATTAAAAAGGCAATTTTTTTTGTTGTAGTTTTTTTGTTTTCGATTTTCCACGTTTCGGCACAGCAAATAACCTGCTCCGTTACGGATAAAGTTGCGGTGGAAACTAAACTTAAAACTTTAAGCGAAATTCAAAAAAGAAATTTTGGAAATACAATAGTTGCCATCGGAAAATCTTTTTTGGAAACACCATATGTTGCCAAAACACTTGAAATAGGTAAAAAAGAAACCTTAGTCGTTAATTTACAGGGGTTTGATTGTACTACTTATGTAGAAAATGTGCTTGCTTTTGCTCTATTGACAAAAAACGATAATAGCGAATTTGTTGATTTTACCAAAACGCTGGAAAAGATTAGATATAAAGACGGAAAATTAGAAGGTTATGCTTCTCGGCTTCATTATTTTTCGGAATGGATTGCAAACAATGAGGCTAAGGGCTTTGTAAAAGAGATTACCTCGGAGATTGGAGGTGTTGCTATTACAAAGAAAATAGATTTCATGAGTACACATAGAAATCTATATCCTTTTTTAAAAGATGAAAATAACTTTGATAGGATAAGGGCTTCAGAGCGTTATTTAAATAATCAACCTATTTGTATTCTACCTCAAGATCAAATAGCCGCGAACGAACATCATATTCAATCAGGCGATATTATTGCTTTAACAACATCAATAAAAGGGTTGGATGTCACACATACTGGCATTGCAACAAGAGAAAAAGATGGTAGAATTCATCTTCTGCATGCTTCAACATCTGGTGAGGTTAAAATTTCTAAACTTCCCCTTATAGATTACCTAAAAGGTATCAAAAACAATACGGGAATAATGGTTTGTAGACCTCAACGGTGACTTTTTTACAAACCCACCGGTTTGCTACTTTAAAATTTGGAGTAGTTTGGTATATAGTTAAGTGCATTTCATCTAAACAAAACAAAAATATAACTGGAAATCCAGTTTACAGAATTCCTATTCTGTAAACTGAATACAAACCAGTCAGTCGTTTTATCTATTTAAACAATAAAATATACCACCTAATAAATGCTTTCTAAAATCTGGCTCATCAAAAGCTTCTTTTGTATGACCTCCGCCAGTATAAAAGGCTCTGCCACCATCAAATTCGTGATACCAAGCTATTGGGTGATGCTCTCCATTAGTTCCACCTTCATAAGAAGATTCATCTAGCGTCATCAACACATTAGTATCTGGATTAATGTTTTTATAATTATACCATTCATCTTTTCTTGTCCAAGTATCTTTTAAATGTTTTGTTGCAGCGTGGTTTTTGTCTTTCACATCAATTTTTGCCTCTCTAACATTTGGGTTATTTGGGTGACCATTAAAATATCCTCCAACAAGTTTTCCATACCAAGGCCAATCATACTCCGTATCACATGCGGCATGTATTCCTAAAAAACTTCCTCCGGACTGGATGTATTTTTCAAAGGCTTTTTCCTCATTAGAGCCTAGTATGTTCATTGTGGTGTTTAAAAAAATCACCAACTTATACTTTTTAAGATTAGCTGCGTTAAATGCTAATGAATCTTCTGTTTGAGTTACAATAAAGTTGTTCTGCGCACCCAATTCTTTTATAGTTTCAACTCCTTTTTCTATAGATTTATGTCTCCAACCAGCAGTTTTAGTAAAAACCAAAACCTGATCTATTTTTTCCATTGAAGGTTTAACATTTTTAGTGGAATCAGATTTCGTTGTTGCTGCTCCACAGCTAATCATAAAAACAAGAGCAAAAGCTGTAAAAGTAATTTTCTGAAGAAATTTCATAATGTTCTATTAAGTGAGTCTAAGGTTAAACCCTAAATATCGTAAAAAACACGTAATAAATAATACTCTTTATTACGATAAAGACATTATGTATTTTTTTGGAGTAGTTCCATACTTCTTTTTAAAGGCAGCTATGAAATGGCTTGAAGTGCTGTATCCTATTTTTAAACCTATTTCGTTAACATTAAGTTGTCCAGTAGCAAGTAATTTTCGAGCATGTTCCATTTTATAGTCAAACAAAAAACTGTAGACAGAGTCTCCATAGATTTGTTTAAACCCTTCTTTTAATTTTTTTAAACTCAATCCAATTTCTTCAGCAAGTTCAGATAAAGAAGGAGGTTCCGCCATATTTGTAATCATAATTTCCTTTGCTTTTCGAATACGTTTTACGTTTTCTTCATCAACTAAAAAAGGACATTGTTCGATATCTGCATTATCAGTTTTATTAAAATACAATGAAATTAATTCGTAGACTTTACCTTTTACATACAACTCTTTAATTGATGGGTGCAGGTTGTAATTTATAATTTGACTTAAAATAACTGCTATGGCCGGTGAAACTGCTTCTTGAGAATAATATTTTTTTTCTTTATTTTCAGAAGTTAAAAAAGGAATATAATCTGCTTCCTTTGAAAATAAAGCATGAAACTTTCTAATAGTCATAACTACAGAAACTAACCAGGAGTTTGGCGCTAGTTCCAAATTCATTGGTAAATCTACCTGAGTATTATAAAGTAATAAAGAATGTTCTTCTGACACATCTAACGCATAGCGGTTTTCATTAAAAATAAATTTGGCTTTTCCTTTTAAACAAAAATGAAATTGAATAAATGAACTATCTATTTCCCGTATAACTTTTTGATTTTCAAGGGTGTCGTTTTGAATTTTAAGTACATAAAACCCTTCTTCAATTAAAACTTCATTATAAGAACTTTGAGCGATATTTTTTTGAGATATATTCATGATTTTTGTCATATTATTTAGATGTGTTCTAAATAGAATAACACCTTAACAGTATAAAAATAATGGATTTTGCCTTATAACGAGTAATTAAGTACTAAAAACTCCGATATCGTTATAAATTGTTCTTCTAGCGTTATTTTTATCATCTTAATGAATCTATTTTTGTCCCGTTACATGATTTATGAAAGATTACCACATTTCTCGACATAGTTCTTTTTACACCATCGGGCTTAATTATAAAAAGGCAGATGCTGTTATAAGAGGTAAATTTAGTTTAGACGAACTAGCGATGGATAATTTGCTAAGTCAAGCAAAAATTCTTGGGATTGATGGGCTTTTAGTAACATCAACTTGTAACCGTACCGAACTTCATGGTTTTGCACAACATCCTTTTCAATTAATAAAGTTATTATGCGATAATACTAAAGGTAATGTTGAGGAATTTCAAAATGTTGCTTACATCTATAAAAATAATGACGCAATTAGTCACTTATTTAAAGTTGGAACCGGTTTAGATAGTCAAATTTTAGGAGATTTTGAGATTATTAGCCAATTAAAACAGAGTTTTAATAGATCCAAAAAGCAAAATTTAGCGAACCCTTTTATTGAACGTCTTTGTAATTCGGTAATTCAAGCAAGTAAGCGTATAAAAAATGAAACCGAAATTTCTTCTGGAGCTACATCAGTTGCTTTTGCCTCTGTGCAATACATTATGAGGAATATTCCTGATATTTCTAATAAAAATATTTTGCTCTTTGGTATGGGTAAAATAGGAAGAAATACTTGTGAAAATTTAATAAAGCATACTAATAATTCGCATATAACGCTTATAAATAGAACAAAAGATAAGGCAGAAAAGGTTGGAGGTAAGTTTAATTTAATAGTAAAAGACTACGGGGATTTACAAACCGAAATTAGAAATACCGATGTGTTGATAGTAGCAACAGGGGCAAATTCACCAACAATCTCAAAAGAACTTATCTACACTAAAAAACCACTTTTAATTTTAGATTTATCAATACCCAAAAATGTTGATGAAGATGTTACAGAATTAGAAAACGTGACGGTAATTCATTTGGATCACCTTTCTCAAATGACTGATGAAACCCTAGAACGTAGAAAACAATTTATTCCTCAGGCAGAAGAAATAAACAAGGTAATTAAAGATGAGTTTATTCAGTGGCTCGAAACTAGAAAATTTGCTCCGGTAATTAAGGCTTTAAATAAAAAGCTTAAAACAATGAAGGAGGAAGAATTGGATTATCAATCAAAAAAAATGACGGATTTTAATTCTAAGCAAGCCGATGTTGTTTCAAATAGAATTATCCAAAAAATTACCAAGCAATTTGCCAATCACCTTAAAAAAACTGGAAACGATTCTGATGACAGTTTGCAACTTATAAAAAAGGTTTTTCAGTTAGAATTAAATAATGATGAGTAAAACTATTAGAATAGGTACTCGTGATAGTGAATTGGCACTCTGGCAGGCTAATACCGTGAAATCTCAGTTAGAACAGTTAGGCTATAAAACGACCTTACTTCCTGTGAAATCTACTGGAGATTTGGTTTTAGACAAACCCCTTTATGAGCTTGGAATTACGGGGATTTTCACAAAAACTTTAGATGTTGCAATGCTTCTGGGGAAAATTGATATAGCAGTTCACTCAATGAAAGATGTACCTACTGCATTGCCTCATGGAATTGTCCAAGCAGCAGTTTTAAAAAGAGCTCCTGTAGAAGACATTTTGATACACAAAGGGTTGGATTTTTTAGAAAACCAAGGTACAATTGCTACAGGAAGTTTACGTAGAAAAGCGCAATGGTTAAGCAAATATCCAAACCATAATGTGGTAGACCTTCGTGGAAATGTGAACACACGCTTGCAAAAATTGGAAAACAATGACTGGAATGGTGCCATATTTGCTAAAGCAGGCCTTGGGCGCTTAAATATTATTCCAGAAAATACCGTTCGGTTGGATTGGATGACACCTGCACCGGCACAAGGTGCAATGTTAGTTGTGGCTAATGAGAGAGATACCTTTTGTCTGGAGGCTTTAGCAAACCTCAATGACACCGAGACCGAAATTTGCACAAAAATAGAGCGTGATTTTTTAAGAACATTAGAAGGTGGTTGTACAGCACCAATAGCAGCTTTGGCTAGTGTTAATGGTAGTATGCTTAGGTTTAAAGGGGCCTTGTTTTCCCTAGATGGGAAACAAAAACTGGAGATTGAAGAGGAAATAAAATTAACTAACGTCGAAGGTTTTGGAGAAAAATGTGCGCTAAAAATTTTAAATAACGGAGGCAAGACGTTAATGGCTGAAATAAAGAAAAGTATTTCTGGATAGTTATGAAAAGCGTACTTTCAACTAAAGTTCTTTCTCTCTCGCAAAAAGCACTTTTGTCTGATTTTAAAATAAACCTAGTAGAATATGATGCCATTTCTATAGAGTTTATAGAGTTTGAAATTACAGACGAGTATAAGAATTATATATTCACCAGTAAAAATGCGGTAAGAGCTTTCTTAAATAAGAAGAAAAACACTGAAATTAACTGTTTTTGTGTTGGTGAAAAAACCAAGGCACTTTTGGATAAAAATGGCTATAAAGTCGTAAAAATGACTGAAAATGCGGTCGATTTAGCCGATTATATTACAAATAATCACACAAGTACATCTTTTTTGTTTTTGGCGGGGAATAAAAGAAGAAACGACTTGCCATCCATTTTAACAGAAAAAGGGATTTCTTTTAAAGAGATAATTTGCTACGAAACGCTGTTGATTCCAAAAAAGTTTGAACAGCATTTTGATGCTATATTGTTTTTTAGCCCTTCTGGAATGAAAAGTTTTGTATTGGAAAATACAATTCAAGATAGTGAGCTATTTTGTATTGGAAAAACCACAGCGGAAGAAGCTAAAGTATATACTGCAAATATTAATATTGCTAAAAAACCTATTATAGATGAGGTAATTAATACACTTATCACATTTTTAAAATAATTTATACGGATACCATATATTATGATTAAAAACGATTTATTTCTAAGAGCTTTAAAAGGGGAAACGGTAGACCGCCCACCGGTTTGGATGATGCGTCAGGCTGGGCGTTACTTGCCAGAATTTATGGAGATTCGTAAAAAATATGATTTTTTTACACGTTGTCAAACGCCGGAGTTAGCTTCTGAAATTACGGTGCAACCCATAAGAAGATATGGTATGGATGCAGCCATATTATTTAGCGATATTTTAGTAATTCCACAGGCCATGAATATTGAGGTGGAAATGAAACCTAATTTTGGTCCATACTTACCAAACCCTATTCGTTCGCAAAAGGATTTAGATAGTGTTATTGTTCCTGATATTAATGACACTCTTGGTTATGTAATGGATGCTATTAAAATGACCAAGGAAAAACTTAATGATGAAATACCGTTAATTGGTTTTGCAGGTTCACCATGGACAATTCTATGCTATTGTGTGCAAGGCCAAGGAAGCAAAAATTTTGACAAGGCTAAGGAACTTTGTTTTACACAACCAGTAGTCGCTCATGCATTGCTTCAAAAAATTACAGATACAACCATTGCCTACTTAAAAGAAAAGGTAATGGCAGGTGTGAATGCCGTTCAAGTGTTTGATTCTTGGGGAGGAATGCTTGCGCCTAGCGATTATCAAGAGTTTTCATGGCAATATATTCAACAAATTATAGATGCTTTAAAAGATGAAAGCCCTGTTATAGCATTTGGAAAAGGCTGTTGGTTTGCGCTTAACGAAATGTCTAAATCTGGAGCTTCAGCACTTGGAGTAGATTGGACGTGTTCTGCTCGAAATGCAAGATATTTAACAGGCGGAAATATTACTTTACAAGGTAATTTTGATCCGTCTAGGTTACTTTCACCTCCAGCCGAAATTAAAAAGATGGTTACTCAGATGATTAACGATTTTGGAAAAGATAAATATATTGTTAACCTGGGGCACGGTATTTTACCAAATATTCCATTAGAAAATGCTAAAGCATTTATTGATGCAGTTAAAGAATACAAACAGTAGTTTATAAACAAACAGTTTTGATTAAAAATATTTTCAAAGGAATAAAAGCATATTCTGGAACGTTGAAATTGATCTCTCAATTAAAACTTTGGAAGTATTTTTTTGTACCTATTGGTATTAGTGTGGTTACTGCGATGTTTATTGGGCTTGTAGCCTACACTTTATCGGATAATATTGGTGCCTTAATTGGAAGATTATGGATTTGGGAATGGGGTAAAACAACATTTACAACCATAAGTAATTTTATTGGAGGAGCAACAGTTATATTACTTGGTTTGGTACTGTATAAGCATATTGTAATGGCACTTTCAGCCCCTTTTATGAGTCCCGTTTCAGAAAAAATTGAAACTCATTTAACTGGGAGTTTTCAGCATCAACATCGCATTACCTCTTTTCAAGAACAATTGTGGAGAGGTATACGAATTAACCTTAGAAACTTAACCAAAGAAATTATGTTGACCATACCGTTAATACTAATTGGTTTTATTCCAGTAGTTGGTATAATTGCAACGGTATTAGTCTTTTTAATTCAGGCATATTATGCTGGTTTTGGTAATATGGACTACACTTTGGAGCGTCATTTTAAATACCATAAAAGTATTGAGTTTGTAAAAAAGTACAAGGGAGTTGCTATAGGTAATGGTATTGTTTTTATGTTGTTTTTGTTAATACCTCTAATTGGTATAATTCTAGTGTTACCGCTTTCGGTTACGGCAGCTTCATTAAGTACAGTGGATATTATTGATGAAGAAAGGAAAACTATAACGTAATGATTTTTGAATTTGACGCATATTATATTGATGCTATTCAAGAAAAAGATGCTTGGCGACTTTGTGATTTTGTCGTTGCCAATTCGGAACGATTAAAAACCTTTTTTCCAAAAACGCTCAAGGAAAATTTAACCCCGGATTTAGCATCAATGTTTGTACAGAAAAAGGTTAAAGAGTTTATAGCAAAAAAAGAATTTCTTTTTACCATTAGAAATAAGAATGAAAAATCGCTAATTGGCTTAGTTTATATTAAAGAACTCGACTGGAAAATTGGTCAAGCAGAACTTGCATATGCTGTGGCTTATCAATTTGAAGGAAAAGGAATTGCCACAAAAGCAGTTAATGCCTTATCGCAATGGGCTTTTAACGAACAACAGTTAAAAACGTTGCAAATATTGGTTCATGAAACAAATAAAGGGAGTATTTCTGTTGCGAAAAAAAGTAAATACGTTTGGGTTAAAACTTTGCCAGAAGCGTTTACTCCTCCTGGTAGCAAACCTTTAGATATGGAACTTTATGAGCTTTATAGCTAATCAATTTACAATATAAAATAGGTATGAAAGATTCTTTTTACAAATATATACTACAATTACAAGATACTATTACAGCCAAGTTGGAAGAAGTAGATGGTGTTGCCAAGTTTAAAGAAGATGAATGGAAACGACCTGAGGGTGGTGGTGGAAGAACCCGAGTAATTGAAAACGGAGCTGTTTTTGAAAAAGGAGGCGTGAATATTTCTGCGGTTCATGGCAATCTACCAGAAAGCATGCAAAACTATTTTGGTGTTAAAGATGCCGACTTTTTTGCTTGTGGCTTAAGCTTAGTATTACACCCTAAAAACCCAATGGTGCCTACAGTTCATGCAAATTGGCGCTATTTTGAAATGTATGATAAGCAAGGTAATATCGTTGATCAGTGGTTTGGTGGCGGTCAAGATCTAACACCGTATTATTTATTTGATGAAGATGCTAGTCATTTTCATGTGGTATGTAAAAAAGCTTGTGATAAACACAATCCAGATTTTTATTCTAAATATAAAGAGCGTTGTGACAATTATTTTTGGAATGCTCATAGAAATGAAGCCCGTGGAGTTGGGGGATTGTTTTTTGACTATTGTAAGGCTAGTGAAAGTATGAAAATGCAGGATTGGTACAATTTTGTTACTGAGGTAGGCGATAGCTTTTTAGATACATATATACCAATTGTTATAAAAAGAAAAGATGTTGAATATTCCCAAAAACAAAGGGATTGGCAAGAAGTACGTCGTGGTAGGTATGTAGAGTTTAATTTAGTACATGATAAAGGCACCTTGTTTGGTTTACGTACCAATGGACGAATTGAGAGCATACTTATGAGTTTGCCACCACATGTGCAATGGAGGTATGACCATCATCCGGAAAAAGGAAGTGAGGAGGAACGCTTGTTACATGTGTTGAAAAATCCAGTGGATTGGGTTTAAGTTTTATTTGTTTAAATTTGAATTGTGTCAACAAGAGTAAAAATATCACCTGAAACTTTGCTTTGGGCTGCTGAGAGAAGTGGCTTAAACATTGATAGTTTAAATGATATTTATCCTAAAGCTATTGATTGGATAAGGGAAGAATCTGAACCAACAGTTAAACAATTAGAAAGTTTTGCAAAAAAAATTCATGTACCCTTTGGTTTTCTTTTCTTAAAGAAACCTCCAAAAGAAAAGTTACCTATAACATTCTATCGGAGTAATGGGGAAGTTGTTAAAAACCCTCCACTAGTTGTTAAAGATTTAGTAAATCAAATCAAAAGTAAACAAGAATGGATAAAGGACTTTTTAATTGAAACCAATTATGAAGAATTAGACTTTGTTGGGTCATTAAAAAATTTCAAGAAAGTTAATTCCGTTGATGCAGCAGAAATTATAAGAAAGGCCTTGGGTTTTAATATCACTTGGTACCAAGAGACCAAAAAAAGTAATGTTTTTAGATACTGGATTGACAAAATTGAAAAAAATAGAATTTTTGTTATTTCTACAGGATACGTAACCAATAATAGAAGAAATGTTGATGTTGAAGTTTGTAAAGGATTTACTCTTGTTGATGGCTTTTGCCCTTTCATCTATATAAACACAAATAATCTTGGAGGAGGTAGAATCTTTACACTTATTCACGAATTAGTGCATGTTTTAGTTGGTAGTAGTATTGGAATTGGGTATGAACCAATTCATCCTTCTTCTCAACCTTTAGAAAGGTTTTGTGATAGTGTAGCTTCTGAAATTCTAGTTCCTACTACTTTTTTTAAAGTTAGCTGGAATTCAAGTAATGATTCTTTTGATAACAAAATATCTAAAATCGCTGGCCAATACCATGTTAGTAAGTTAGTTATTGCCAAAAAAGCTTTAGATTCTAATTTTATTGAAAAATCTGATTTTTGGTCATTTTACAATAGCTACACAAATATTCCCTTCAAAAAAAAATCAGGAGGTGATTTTTGGAATTCAAAACCTTATGAAGTGAGTAGGAAATTTTATTCCTATGTTGATTCTGCTTTAAAACAAGGCAAGATTTTACCATCAAATGCTTATAAGCTAACTAATATGAAAGCAAACACTTATGAAAAATTCAAAAAGAACTCTTAGTGAATGCATTATATTTTAGACACTAACATATTAGTATACCCAAACAGAATAAGTCATCCAATGGATATTTACCCCTCTTACTGGGATAAAATGTCAGAGATATTAAAACAAAAAGAAGTTATCTCTATCGATAAGGTAAAAAATGAAATTTACAGTCATGAAGATGACTTGACTAGTTGGTGCAAATCAAATATCTCAGATTCGTTTTGGGTTTCCACTTCAAATATCATAACAGAATATGCAGAAATACAAAATTGGGCTCAAGAGAAGAATTACAATAATAGGGCTCTCATAGATTTTGCAGATTCAAAAAACGCTGACCCTTTTCTCGTTGCCTTTGCTTTGAACCAAAAAAGAAACGAAAAAGTTAATGTTTCAATAGTTACTCGTGAAGTTAGTGCTCCTGAAAGTAAGAGGTCAGTCAAAATACCAGATGTATGTGCGGAGTTTGGTATTCCGTTTATAGATAACAATGATTTCTTTAGAGCGATAAATGTTAGTTTTTAATGAGTTTACCTTTGTATGTGCAATGGAGGTATGACCATCATCCGGAAAAAGGAAGTGAGGAGGAACGCTTATTACATGTTTTAAAAGAACCTAAAGCTTGGGTGTAATGTCTAAAAAAGGCAAAGAAAAAAATACTGCGAACAAGGCAAAGCACACTAAACTTCTTAATCGAAAGAAGAATAGAATAAAAAAGGAGAAAGAAACCCGAAAAGAAAGGTTAAAAGCTATTATAAAAAAGCATCAAGAAAAATTAGACACCAATGAATAATCAAAACTGCCCTTGTGGTACTTCTGAGAATTACGAGGCTTGCTGTGGCGAAATTCATAAATCAATTAAAAAAGCTACTACCGCAGAACAACTAATGCGCTCGCGTTATAGTGCATTTGTTATGGCTAAAGGAGATTATCTTATGGAAAGTCACCATTCGTCAACGCGAGTAATAAGTGATAAAGAGGCAATTATAGATTGGGCAAAATCTGTAAGTTGGATTCGGTTGGAAGTTATAGAAACCACTCAAGGAAAAGAACAAGACAATAAAGGAACAGTAACTTTTAACGCCTATTACTACGAAAACGGTAAGGTTAATGTGCTAAATGAGAAATCGGATTTTGTAAAAGAAAACGAACATTGGGTATATTTAGGGTTGGCAACGTAAACCGATTGTTTTAAATGAAAAATAGAATTTGCTATTTAATATACTTTTGTACGCTTATATGTATTTCTTGCAAAGAACGACGAAAAAATAAAAGTGATATCGATGTAATTTTTAATTCAGATACACTTGAGGTTGCCTATACATATTGGTGGCCAAAATCGGGTCCTTTTATTGGATTATGTGGAGACGAAATGTCATTTGTATTTTCTGGAACAATTACACAAATTGAAGCCTCAAATAATGACCCAGGACCACTTTATGTTTCTCAAAAAGCGTTTATCGCTATAGAGGCGGTATATAAAATAAAAGACTTGGGAGAAAACAGTTATCAAAATCAAAAGTATTTTGTTTCAGACTGTTTTAACAATTTAGGATATCAAATTGGTGATAAAGTACTTGTAGTATGCTATGATTATGAAGGGGCGTTAAGTATACCAGGAGATAAATCGGTATTGAAAATTAAAAGTTTTGAAAGTCCTTTTATAGCATCAATTAAAAAGTATATTGATTTTGACCAAAACCCTTTAAAAATAAAGAGAGATATTTCGCTTTGGAAACAAAAAGGGTTAGGAGAAGCTTTAAAGACTAATATTTATTGTAAAACAGAGGAGGTTTCTCCAAAAGATTAACCTTAATATTTATAGACCACTTTAATTGATTATAGGTAACTTTGATACCAATTAAATAACAAAAAATGTATCCACTTATTCGAAATAGAAGACTGCGCAGTAATGAATCTGTTCGTAGGTTAGTTAGAGAAACTATACTTAGTCCAAATGATTTTTTAGTCCCTCTTTTTGTGGTTGAAGGTAAAGGCGTAAAAGAAGAAATTGCGTCTATGCCTGGACAGTACAGAATGAGCTTGGATAATCTTGAAAAAGAAATTAAGGAGTTGTGGAAAATGGGATTATGTGCTGTTTTGTTGTTTGCGAAAGTACCTGATAATTTAAAAGATAATAAAGGAACAGAAGCGTTAAATGCAGATGGACTAATGCAAAGAGCTGTAAAAACGGTAAAAAACGTTTGCCCTGAAATGTTAGTTATGACTGATGTTGCTCTGGATCCATTTTCTGTTTATGGACATGATGGTATTGTGGAAAACGGGCAAATTGCAAATGACGAAACTACTGAGGTTTTAGCAGAAATGAGTGTTTCTCATGCGCAAGCTGGAGCAGATTTTGTTGCACCTAGTGATATGATGGATGGTAGAATACTATCAATTCGTGAAGCTTTAGAAGATGAAGGTTTTATTAATACCGGTATAATGAGTTACAGTGCAAAATACGCAAGCGCTTATTATGGTCCTTTTAGAGATGCTTTAGATTCCGCTCCAGTAGATATAGTAAATATTCCAAAAGATAAAAAAACATATCAAATGGATTATGCCAATAGATTTGAGGCTATTCGTGAAACTCAAATGGATATTGATGAGGGTGCAGATATTGTAATGGTAAAACCAGGATTGTGCTATTTAGATATTGTACGTGAAATAAAAAATGAGGTTGATGTGCCTGTAGCTGTTTATCAGGTTTCTGGTGAGTATGCCATGATTAAGGCTGCCGCGGAAAAAGGTTGGCTAGACCATGATGCCGTTATGATGGAACAGCTAATTGCCTTTAAAAGGGCAGGAGCCAATATTATTGCTAGCTATTTTGCAAAGGATGTAGTTAAATTGCTATAACAAATCCATTCTGTAATTTATTAAACCTTATTTAGTACTTTAGTGTTAAACACAATTCATGGGATTACTTCTTTTTTACGCATTTGTTTCTATTTTTTTTTCATTTTTATGCTCCATTTTGGAGGCAGTTCTTCTTAGTATAACATCAACATTTATAAATGTTAAAAAGAAAGAAGGGAAAGCTTATGCCCTTACTTTTGAGGAGTTAAAAAAGGATGTAGATAAGCCTTTGATAGCAATACTTACCTTAAATACTATTGCACATACTGTAGGGGCAATTTTAGTAGGTGTGCAAGCTAAAGTAGCGTATGGGCAAATGTACGGGCAAGCATCAAAAAGCTTTTTAGGAATAAAGTTTACCGAAGATGTAATGGTTGGTGTTGTTTCAACTATTATGACCATTTTAATATTAGTGGCATCTGAAATTATACCAAAAACTATAGGCGCAACGTATTGGAAGCAACTCGCAAATTTTACAGCAAAGTCGTTAACTATAATGGTTTTAGTTTTAAAATGGACAGGGTTGTTATGGTTGTTGCAGTTGTTTACAAAATTAGTGGGAGGCAAAGGACATCATGGTAGTGTTTTAAGTCGTGAAGACTTTACAGCAATGGCAGATATAGCGCATGAAGAAGGTGTTTTTCAGGAGTCAGAATCAAAGGTGATTAAAAATTTAATTAAGTTTGATGAAGTTTTGGCTAAAGATATTATGACACCACGAACTGTAATGAAGATTGCAGATGAAAATATGCCAATTGAAACGTATTATAAAGAAAACGAAAAACTTCGTTTCTCTAGAATACCACTGTTTAGTGAAAGTATGGATCATATTACAGGCTATGTTTTAAAGGATAATATATTTGAAGAAATTATTCATAAAAAGGGTAATAAACCCTTAAATACAATTAAGCGAAACTTGATTACGACAACACGTACAGCCCGTATACCGGAGCTTTTTGAGACTTTAATAGAAAAAAGAGAACATATTGCTCTTGTTGTAGATGAGTTTGGTTCGGTAAGTGGCCTTGTAACAATGGAAGACGTTATTGAAACGCTATTAGGTCAAGAAATTATGGATGAGAGTGATAATGTGGAAGACTTGCAAAAATTTGCTAGAAAGCAATGGGAAAATAGGGCAAAACGAAGTGGTTTAATTGATTAAGAGTGGAAGAAGTCTATATTCAGAGCCCTTTAGGTGTCACCAAAATTATTGGTGATGAAAATGGTATAGCTTCTATTACAATATTAAATAATCATGAGTCTTTAAGTGATATTATTCCGGAAGTTTTGGAAGATGCGGTATATCAACTTAAAGAGTATTTTGCAGAAGAACGAAAAAGTTTTAGCCTAACGCTTAACCCGCAAGGAACGGAATTTCAAAAAAAGGTATGGGATGAGCTGCTTAATATTCCTTTTGGAAAAACCATTTCGTATTTAGAGCTATCCAAAAAATTAGGAGACCCAAAAGCCATTAGGGCAGTAGCCGCAGCCAATGGTAAAAACCCCCTTTGGATTGTTGTTCCTTGTCATCGAGTTATTGGAAGTGACGGTTCTTTAACGGGCTATGCAGGTGGATTACATCGGAAAAAGTGGTTATTAGAGCATGAGAACCCTGCAAAACAACAATCCCTCTTTTAAATTTTTACAAACCACTCAGTTTGTTTATGTGTTTTTAAGCTATATTTTCTTCTTGAAACATGTATTTCATCGATGTTTTATTTTTAATAGTCTTTTAATGCTCTATTTAAAGGCTGTTTTAAAAGCAAAAAAACAGACTCACAAGTTGGTTTTTTTAAAAATACCTAGAAATCATCTAAAATCTGTATTTTAAACAACCATTTACTATTAAAGTTAGACACTATGCTGTATAAAATTAGTTTAGAACATATTTTGTTTTTAGATATAGAGACGGTTCCAGAGCAAGAAAATTATAATAATTTAGATGCTACTAAACAGGAACTATGGGAACATAAATCTCAATATCAGCGTAAAGATGATTTTACTGCTGAAGAATTTTATGAAAGAGCAGGTATTTGGGCTGAATTTGGTAAAATCATATGTATATCGGTAGGCTATTTTAATTTTAAAGGGGAGCATAGAACTTTTAGAGTTACTACTTTTCAAGGTGAGGAATCTACACTTTTAAAGGAGTTTAAAAATTTGTTAGAAACGCATTTTGGTTCAGCAAAGCACTTACTTTGTGGTCATAATGCCAAGGAATTTGATTTTCCGTATATCGCTAGAAGAATGATTATTCATGGTATTGAGCTTCCTTATAAACTGAATCTTTTTGGTAAAAAACCATGGGAAATACCTCATTTAGACACTATGGAGTTATGGAAATTTGGAGATTACAAACACTATACATCGCTTAAACTTATGGCAAATGTTTTGGGGATTCCTTCTCCTAAAGAGGATATTGATGGGAGTATGGTTCGTGAGGTGTATTATAATGAAAAGGATATAGACCGTATTTGTAACTATTGCGAGTTAGATGTAATTACCACGGCACAAGTATTTCTTCGTTTACGAAACGATGAACTTTTAGATGAATCTGAAATAAAAAGAATTTAAGATACTAATCGTTATATTTTAATTGAATGTACACTGGAAAATGGTCGCTATAACCCCCTAAATATTTTTTGCCAGCGTAGGTTCTAAAAGGATTGCCCTTGTATTTTCCTTTATATTCTTTTAAAAATGCTTCGTTAAATATTTTGGCTTGTTCAAAACTATGTGTCTTTTTTTCATAGTTTAAAAAACTATACGAGATAAGAATTTGGTCAAACATGCTCCATTTTCCATTATAGTTTGAAGTTCCTTGTTCCGCTGTAAAATGTAATTTTTCCATAGGATTATGTAAGTTGGAGTCTTTTAATAAAACCTTAATACTTTCTGAATTCGGATTGGCGTTAAAATCACCCATTACAATATAATTTGGGTCTAAATGCGTTTCTTCAACTTTACGCATAAAAGCTTTTAGAGTTTCTGCGGCGGCAATACGTTTTTCTTGTGTGACATCTTCTCCACTTCTTCTGGACGGCCAATGATTCACAAAAACGTGAACCTCTTCTTTATTTAACCTACCCTTTACGTATAAAATATCTCTTGTAGTATCTCTTTGCCCTTCGTCATCATAAATTAACAACGGAATAGGCTCAGAATGTATAACTTCAAATTTTTCATCATCGTATAATAAAGCCGTATCTATACCACGTTCATCAGGTGACTCATAGTGAATATAACTATAGTCATATTCTTTAAGAGGTTTTGTTTTTAACAAATCTTTTATAACCTCTTTGTTTTCAACCTCTGCAAGCCCAATTAATATTGAAGGATTTTCGGTGAATTCAAGTCCAATTTTAGAAATAGTTTTAGAAAGTTTCGAGAGTTTTTTATGATATCTTTTTTTTGTCCAATTTTTATATCCGTCAGGTGTAAAATCATCATCTAAGGTATCTTCATCATCTTTAACATCAAAAAGATTTTCTAAATTATAAAACGCAACAGTGTAAAGGTTTGCCTTTTTCTCTCTCTTAAAAACTGAAAAGCTCATTATTATCTTTTAGGTGAGCAAATTTAGTAAAATAGCTTAGCTGATTTGTTTAATTTTGCACTTTATACATTCTATGCTAGAGAAGAAGAAACACGAATACGAAAAAGCGGTTCTTATTGGAGTTATTAATAAAGAGCAGAACGAAGTAAAAGTAACTGAGTATTTGGACGAATTAGAATTTCTTACCTATACTGCCGGTGGTGAAGTTATTAAACGCTATGTACAACGCATGGATGTTCCCAATCCAAAAACATTAATTGGTAGTGGAAAAATGTTGGAGATAGAGGCCTTTGTAAAGGAAAAAGAAGTAGGTTCGGTAATTTTTGATGATGAGCTTTCTCCTGGGCAACAACGAAATATTGAAAAACAACTGCGCTGTAAAATTATAGATCGTACGAGTTTAATTCTGGATATTTTCGCACAGCGGGCGCAAACAAGTTATGCAAGAACACAGGTTGAGCTTGCTCAGTACGAATATCTTTTACCAAGACTAACAGGTTTATGGACTCACCTTGAGCGTCAAAAAGGGGGTATTGGAATGCGTGGACCTGGTGAAACAGAAATAGAAACCGATAGGCGTATAGTTCGTGACCGTATTACGTTACTAAAAAAGAAGCTTTTAAAAATTGATAGGCAAATGGAAACCCAACGAGGTAATCGTGGGGCTTTGGTGCGTGTTGCATTAGTGGGGTATACCAATGTAGGGAAATCTACTTTAATGAATGTGATTAGTAAAAGTGAGGTATTTGCCGAAAATAAGCTTTTTGCAACTTTGGATACTACGGTTCGTAAAGTGGTTATTGGTAACCTCCCCTTTCTTTTAAGTGACACGGTAGGTTTCATAAGAAAATTACCCACGCAGTTGGTAGAGAGCTTTAAAAGCACCTTGGACGAGGTTCGTGAGGCCGATTTGTTGTTGCATGTGGTAGATATATCTCATCCTCAATTTGAAGAGCACATAGACTCCGTGAATCAAATTCTATCTGAAATAAAAAGTGTGGATAAAAAAACCATCATGGTTTTTAATAAAATTGATCAATATCAGCACGAAACAATTGAGGATGATGATTTGGTAACCGAAAGAACGACTAAACATTTTACCATTGGTGAATGGAAACAAACCTGGATGGAAAAAGTAGGGGACAGGGCATTATTTATTTCGGCACTAAATAAAGAGAATTTAGATGAGTTTCGTAAACGTGTTTATGATGAGGTTCGAGATATTCATGTAACGCGCTTTCCGTATAATAACTTTTTATATCCAGAGCATTTGGATGAGTATTAGCATCTGAATTATGTAGTTCATCGATGATTTTAAGCACTTGATTTTTTTCACAACATTTTAGGCTGGGTTCACAACATAAATTGCGCAAAAACTTAAGAGGTATTATATCTTTGGAGTGTAATTAAGTGATAGTGTTTTACCCAAATACATTGTCAGAGCTTAACCGAAAATGTAGTGTTGATTTCCCCAAAAATCGATACTTAACCAAAGTAAAAAAAGATTACCCAATCTTACAAAAAAACCTACTTATCAAAAAAATGAGGCCCTTTGAAAAAAGGGCTTTTTTTATATGTAGAATCTGTAGTTGGTATAAAAACAAAAGCTCCTCATATGAGGAGCTTTAATATATACTTTTAATTTTTTTGTTAGAAAGCATAGTTAAGGCCAAATAGCCAGTACGTTTGCAATTCGTTATCAACACTATCAAAAGTAGCATTAACATCTCCGCCAGCACGAGTAAGCTCATAATTTAAAGCCTCCTGCTTATTGTCTCTTAACCCAAATTCAAAACCTAAACCAATTCCTTTCCAGATAGTATATCCAAAAGAGTTAATCCATGTCCAGTTAGATAAATCACCATCTTTATAACTCTGAAAAGTAGAAAAGTTAGACTTAAAGTTTACTTTACCTATTTGCCTTGTATAATCTGCAACAATTTTAGCACCTAAAGAGGAATCAAATGCAGCGTCGTTTTTAGCAAAAACAAAATTGTAGTTTAATGGGTGAATAACTACAACTAAATCTTGAATAGGTGTCCAAGTAGCACCAATACCTAAATCTAAATATCCAGGGTCGTTAAAGTTGTTTAAGATTGTAGTTCTATACTCACCTAAGGCAGAAATTGCGAAACTTTTATTTAATCTGCGACCGTATAATGACGATATAGTGAAAACATCTGTAGCTTCTTTAAAGCTATCATCATCTTCAGAATTATCCTTATCATCAAATTTTACCCAACCTAAATTAACATTGGCCGCGTTTCTCCAGAAAAACTTTTCTTCTGTTAGGTTGGCAAAACCGTTTACAGTAATACCTATATTTCCAGAAGCGTTATTTGGTGTGCCTTGTGCATACCAATTACTAAATCCAGAAAGGTTAGCACCAATGGTACCAAAAGCGCCTTTTTTCCACCCTGGTAAGGCATCAATTTTAGCTTGTAAGGCATCAACTCTTGCCTGGATAGCCGCAATGGAGTCTTTTTTTGGGGTTTGTTCAGCCTTTAATTCTTCTAACGTTTGAGCATAAGTACTTGAGAGCGCAAATACAGCAATTAACGCGAATAATACTTTTTTCATAATGTAATTTGTTAAGTGTTTATTTTTTTAGAACCGTAAATGTACTAAAAGTCACATATGTAAAGAATAATTTATTTTTTTTTAAATAAAGGAACTGAAGAGCAGGCTTCTCCATACATAACGCTTTTGGCAACAGATTGAATTTTAGCGGTTAACCATAAATATGCATTTGGCGGTACTGGCTTGTTAGTACAACCTTTTATAATTACAGGCTTGTCTATAAATGTAGAAACATCAATTTTTTCAATTATAGATTGATAAATAGAGGTTTCCAATTGTTCCAAGTTTCCTTGAACGGTAAGTTTGGCAAAAGGATGAAGTTGGGTAGCTACTAACATATATGCCCATCCAGGAATAATTGCCTCTTCGGAGCAATGGAGGGCAACATAGGCATTTTGATATTGTTCCCAATTGTGTTCGGCTACATGTTCTCTAAAATCTTTTTCTTTTAAGATTACACCTTCGTATAACCAATCTTTAATATCTAGCAAGATGCGTTTACCTTCGGGATAATAATCCTCAAGGTTAATAGTGATTAATTTGCTTTGAGCAACTCTATTTACAATTTCATCCATCACTTTCAGTTAGTAAGATTTAAGAAGTCAGACATCAGTTTTTTCCAAGTGCCGTATTAGTCCAAATATTGTTTTAGATATTTCATCACAAATGCTAAAATGGAATTCAGCTTCTGAAATATACAAAATATCTAAAGCTAAATATAACTGTGATTTCACCTCGTAACAAGATGCTTGTGCGATATTAAGAAAATAGATAAACTCTTTATTTGATTTTCTTCCATAACCCTCTGCTATATTTGAAGATATCGATATTGACGCCCGTCTGATTTGATTTCGTAATCCGAAATCTTTATTGAAGTTAAGCTTTTGAGTAATAGCATATATTTCTTTATTTAATTGCCGAGCTTTTTGCCATGATATAATTTGCTCAAAACCCTTACTCATTCCATTAACTTAGTTCTTAAATCTGACTCCTTATAGAAGTCCTATTTCTAGTTTGGCTTCTTCACTCATTAAATCTTGAGTCCAAGGTGGATCAAAAGTAATTTCAACTTCAGCATCGGTAACGGCATCTAATGATTTTACTTTCTCTTCTACTTCAGCTGGTAAACTCTCCGCAACAGGGCAGTTGGGAGAAGTTAGGGTCATTAATATTTTAACTTGATTATCTTCATTTACAAAAACGTCATAAATTAATCCCAACTCGTAAATGTCAACAGGTATTTCTGGATCGTAAATGGTTTTTAAAACATTTACGAT
Source organism: uncultured Maribacter sp. (assembly GCA_947493885.1). Taxonomy (GTDB): domain Bacteria; phylum Bacteroidota; class Bacteroidia; order Flavobacteriales; family Flavobacteriaceae; genus Maribacter_B. Next base: position 225,041 of record CANLTE010000005.1, on the reverse strand, counting down.
TTTTTCTCCTAGTTCTTTCGTATCGATACTCATATGATATTTTATTTAAGTTGTGTTTGGTATGCTACAGCATATAACTTAAGCTGCTTAATCATACTCACTAATCCATTTGCTCTAGTAGGAGACAAATGTTCTTTTAAACCAATTTCATCAATAAAATTGGTGTTAGCATCAATAATGTCTTGCGGTTTTTGTTCACTGAATGAACGAATTAATATTGCAATTATACCTTTCGTTATAATTGCATCGCTATCTGCTGTAAAAACCAATTTATCATTATCTAATTCGGCATGAACCCATACTTTACTTTGACAACCTTTTATAATATTATCATCAGTTTTGTATTGGTCTTCAATTAAAGGAAGTGATTTTCCTAACTCAATCATATATTCATAGCGTTGCATCCAATCGTCAAACATTGAAAATTCATCAACAATTTCTTCCTGTATTTCCTTTATGCTCATTTGCTATATTTTATACAAAAGTACAATAAGTGTTAGTGGTTGCCAACAATTTAAGATAATGATAACTGGTTAGGCTATTGAAGCATGTTTTGCGCACGTTTAACGCCCTCGACCAAGATATCTATTTCATCTTTCGTGTTGTAAAAACTAAAACTTGCACGGATAGTTCCTGGAATTTTATAGAAGTCCATAATAGGTTGCGCACAATGATGTCCTGTTCTAACAGCAACGCCTAATTTATCTAGAATACTTCCTATATCATAAGGGTGCAGACCTTCTATATTAAAAGAAATTACAGATGTTTTTTCTTTAGCAGTACCGTATATTTTGAGTTTGTCTATGGTTAAGAGTTGCTCTGTTGCGTAGGATAGGAGTTCATGCTCATATTCGGCAATTGTTTGAAATCCAATTCCGTTCATATAATCTAATGCGGCAGCAAATGCTATTCCACCACAAATATTTGGTGTTCCGGCTTCAAATTTATGCGGTAAGTCTGCATAAGTAGTTTTTTCGAAGGTAACTTCGGCAATCATTTCACCACCTCCTTGGTAGGGAGGTAATTTGTTAAGCCATTCTTCTTTGCCATAGAGCATACCAGCTCCAGTTGGACCACACATTTTATGTGCAGAAACTGTATAAAAATCAACATTTAGCTCTTGCATGTCAGCTTTTATATGGGGAGCTGCCTGAGCACCATCAATTAAAACAGCAGCACCAACCTCATGTGCTTTATTAATTATCTGTTTAATTGGGTTTACAGTTCCTAAGGCATTAGAAACATGATTGCAAAAAACTAATTTGGTTTTTGTTGAAAGTAAATTTTGATAGGCATCCATTAAAAGTTCTCCATCTAAATTCATGGGAATAACTTTTAACACAGCTCCAGTACGTTCACATAACATTTGCCAAGGCACAATGTTTGAGTGATGCTCCAACGCAGAAACAATAATTTCATCTCCTGACAGTAAAAGAGCTGAAAATCCGTTGGCAACTAAATTGATACTATGTGTAGTTCCGGAAGTGAAAATTACTTCATGAGCTTTTGCAATATTAAAATGCTTCTGTATCGTATGTCGTGCTTGCTCATACTTGTCTGTTGCCTCTTGTGATAATGCATGCACTCCACGATGAATATTTGCATTGTAGCTGCTGTAATAATCTACAATAACATCAATAACTTGTTGTGGAGTTTGAGATGTAGCGGCATTGTCAAAATACACTAATGGTTTTCCGTTAACCTCTCGGCTTAAAATGGGAAAATCTCGACGAATAGAGGAAACATTAAAAGTATCGTTCATTTTTACTACAAATCAAAACCAAGGTTAACCCCTAGTTTTTTAGCAATTAGTTTATTTATTCTTGTCTTTAACTCAGGAATACGAACACTTTCTAAAACGTTGTTTGCAAAAGCATACATTAAAAGTGCGCGTGCTTCCTTTTTAGGAATTCCTCTGGATTGTAAGTAGAATAAAGCGTCTTCATCTAATTGACCAATGGTACAACCATGTGAACACTTTACATCATCAGCAAAAATTTCTAATTGCGGCTTTGTATTAATTGATGCCTTATCACTTATTAAAATATTATTGTTTTGTTGAAAAGCGTTGGTTTTTTGAGCCAATTTTTCAACTATAATTTTTCCGTTAAAAACACCTGTAGACTTTTCACCGTAAATACCCTTATAATCTTGGTGACTTTCACAATTTGGTTCTATATGATGAACTAAAGTATGATGATCTACATGCTGTTTCTCCCCTAAAATAGTTACTCCTTTCATTGTAGAGTCTATATGCTCTCCGTTTTGAAAGAAATTTAGGTTATTACGAATAAGCTTTCCGCCAAAAGAGAAGGTATGTACTTTAACAGCACTATTTCCTTTTTGGTCTATATATGTGTTGTCAATTAATGATGCGTTTGCATTATCATTTTGAACTTTATAGTAATCTACTATAGCATCTTTAGCGGCAAATATTTCAGTAACGGAGTTAGTTAAAACAGCATTACTTGTTAAGCTTTGGTGTCTTTCAATAATTTGTAACTCTGCGTTTTCTTCAGCAATAACTAAATTTCGCGGCTGAATCATTAAAGAAGCTTCATTGCCAGTAGCAAAGTTTATAATCTCAATAGGCTTTTTGGGCATTTTTCCTTTAGGAATATAAATGTAAGCACCCTCTCTACTAAATGCAGTGTTTAAAGAGGTTAGTGATTCATCTTTAGAGGCAACTTTATTAAAATAAAGCTCAATAATTTGCTTATACATTGGTTTAGTGAGTGCAGAACTCATTAAACAAACATCAACACCATCGTGGGTAGTTTCAGATAAAAAAGAACTATAAATACCGTCAATAAAAACAATTTTATAAGTATCTATTTCATGTAAAAAGTACTTTTTAACATCTTTATACTCAATAGCATTATCTGCCTTAGGAAAAATACTGAAATCAATTTTTCGAAGGCTATTTAACGATGTGTATTTCCAGGCTTCATCCTTTTTGGTGGGAAAACCTTTATTTTCAAAATTCTTAATTGCTTCCGAACGAATTTCGTGAATAGGACTATCTAAATCCACAGTATTCTCGAAAGCCATAAAAGAAGAAACTAATTTGTCTTTTAATTCCATTATTATAAGTTGTAATGTCTAAAGTTAAAAGGTCTAATGTTTTAAATATTTAATTAAGCCACCTAACATTTTAGATATATTTTTTATTTGCTCTTTTAATGTTCCAAATTCTTTTTTCTCAATATAACCTAGGTCTAATGCTAAATATAATTGAGACCTTACTTCACCTGCAGACGCTTTAGCTATATATAAAAAATGTATAAACTCTTTGTCTGTATTTCTTTCAAAACCCTCAGCAATATTGGAGCTTATTGAAACAGAAGCTCTTCTTATCTGCCTTTTTAAATCAAAGTCTTTTTCAAAATCTCCAGTATTGGTAACGTTGTAAATTTCTTTATTAAAAGCCCTACTTTCTTTCCAAGCATTTATGTCTTCAAAAGATTTTATCGTAGACATATTAAAGAATAACGTTGTCCATTTGACTTTAGATTTTTCGACTTAAAAGTTAATTTTTAAGCCAATCGTATCCTTTTTCCTCTAACTCCAAGGCAAGTTCCTTAGTACCAGATTTAATAATTTTCCCATTATGTAATACATGAACATAATCTGGAACTATATACTCCAATAATCGTTGGTAGTGCGTAATAACTACCACTGCATTGTCTTTATTCTTTAACTTGTTTACGCCGTTAGCAACTATACGAAGTGCATCAATATCCAAACCAGAGTCGGTTTCATCTAAAATAGCGACCTTAGGTTCTAGCATTGCCATTTGAAAAATTTCATTTCTTTTTTTCTCTCCACCAGAAAACCCTTCGTTTAAAGAGCGCGATAAAAATTTACGATCTATTTCTAACAGTTCAGATTTTTCACGAATAAGCTTAAGCATTTCTTTCGCTGGCATTTCTTCCAGACCTCTAGCTTTACGAGATTCGTTAATAGCCGTTTTCATAAAGTTGGTTACAGATACTCCAGGAATTTCTACGGGATATTGAAAGGATAAGAACACTCCTTTATGAGCTCTTTCTTCTGGAGCAACATCTTCTAAATCTTCACCCTCCAATTCAACAGAACCCTCGGTAACCTCAAAGTTTTCTTTACCTGCAATTACAGAAGCCAATGTGCTTTTTCCAGAACCGTTGGGTCCCATAATAGCATGAACTTCTCCAGGTTTTACTTCTAAATTAATACCTTTTAAAATTTCTTTATCTTCTACTCTAGCGTGTAGATTGTTAATTTTCAACATTATCTTCTACTTTAAATATTCAGGTGCCTTAGGCATTTTATTAAAATCTTTTTTCGAATGCTGTATGTAAACTTTAGCATTATTTGTTTTTGCAAATTTTTCAAAAGCATCCATACTCGCTTTAGTTTGAGCTACATCAAAATTAAAACTAGGAACTCTTTTGTGTGTACGGTTTTCATATAAGTGATATAAATCTCCAGATAATAATATAGGACCATGTTCTGGTAAATTGATATATAATACTTGATGTCCTGGAGTGTGTCCTGGCATTGATTTAATAATTACCGTGCTGTCACCAAAAACATCAAAATCTCCATTAAGTTTTTTAACCTTGGTTAAATTTTGAATGGCTTTGTAATTATCTGTTTTTTGCGACTCTTCACTTGTAACAAAGTTATATTCACTCTCCTGAACTAACCAGGTAGATTTACTAAATACGTTAGCAGTACCAGTATGATCAAAATGAGTATGTGATAGTGCTATGAAATCTATATCAGAAGGAGTTAATTCAATTTTTCTTAATTGAGTTATCATGGAGTCTTTTCGTGAGACTGTGAAATTACCATCTGGAGAGGTGAAAGGTTCAGGAAGTCCTACCAGGCCATCTGGTAAACCAGTATCCCATACTAGATTTCCCTTAGGGTGCTTAATTACATAAAAAGCATCTGAAAATTCTCTTGATTGACCTTGATAAGTGGTGTCTTGAGAAAATATCTCTAAATTATTAGCTATCACAGTTCCTCCATCAAAAGTGTATAATTTAACTTCTGGTTTTTCAACAACTTCCTTAATAGCTGCTTTTTTATTTTCCTTACATCCAATAAAAAAAGTTAAGCTCAGGAACAGCACAATTGTTTTTTTCATTTTCAAAAGTTTTAATTATCCTACTGAACCTTCTAAACTAATTTCTAATAATTTTTGAGCTTCTACAGCAAATTCCATGGGAAGTTTGTTTAGCACTTCTTTACTAAAACCATTTACAATAAGTGCAATCGCTTTTTCGGTATCAATTCCCCTTTGGTTGCAGTAGAATATTTGGTCCTCACCAATTTTACTTGTTGTGGCCTCGTGCTCTATTTGTGCCGATTTATTTTTTGCTTCTATATAAGGAAAAGTATGTGCTCCACATTCGTTACCCATCAATAAAGAATCACATTGCGAAAAGTTACGGGCATTTTCCGCTTTACTATTTACTTGTACTAAACCTCTATAACTATTTTGCGATTTTCCCGCAGAAATACCTTTGGAAATGATTGTGCTTTTGGTGTTTTTTCCAATGTGAATCATTTTCGTACCTGTATCCGCTTGTTGAAAATTATTCGTTACAGCAATGGAATAAAACTCACCGATAGAGTTATTTCCTTTTAAAACGCATGAAGGATATTTCCAAGTAACCGCAGATCCTGTTTCAACCTGAGTCCAAGAAATTTTCGCATTTTTTTCACATAAACCTCTTTTGGTCACAAAATTAAAAACGCCGCCTTTACCTTCTTTATTCCCTGGGAACCAGTTTTGTACCGTTGAGTATTTTATTTCGGCATCATCAAGGGCAATTAATTCTACAACAGCTGCATGTAGTTGATTTTCATCACGAGATGGCGCAGTACAACCTTCTAGGTAACTTACATAACTACCTTCATCTGCAATTACTAAAGTACGCTCAAACTGACCTGTTCCTGCTTGGTTAATTCTAAAATAAGTAGATAATTCCATTGGGCAACGTACACCTTTTGGAATATAGCAAAAAGAACCATCTGAAAATACAGCTGAGTTTAAGGCCGCATAAAAATTGTCTTTTTGAGGAACAATTGAACCAATGTATTTTTTAACTAATTCAGGGTGTTCCTTTATAGCTTCTGATATAGAACAGAATATAATACCTTTTTCTGCTAACGTTTTTTTAAAGGTAGTTGCCACAGAAACAGAATCCATTACAATATCTACAGCAACCCCAGCAAGCTTTTTTTGCTCATCAAGAGAAATACCTAGTTTTTTAAATGTATCTAATAGCTCTGGATCCACTTCGTCTAAGCTATTGTATTTAGGCTTTTTATTTGGAGCGGAGTAATATGATATGGCTTGAAAATCAGGTTTTTCATAATTTACATTTGCCCATTCAGGCTCTTCCATTTGTACCCAGGTTCTATACGCTTCAAGACGCCACTCTGTCATCCACTCTGGTTCCTCTTTCTTTTTGGAAATAGCAACAACAATTTCTTCACTTAATCCATTCGGAAAAGTGTCAGATTCTATATCAGTATAGAAACCATATTCGTATTCTTTGGTTTCTAACTCTTTTTTTAATTCTTCTTCTGTATACGCCATTATCTTTAAATCTCAATTGTTAGGAAACAACCGATTTATATTTTCATTTTAAACAAATCATTAGAGCGAAAAACTTTCACCACATCCACAGGTTCTTTGAGCGTTAGGATTGTTAAAAACAAATCCTTTTCCGTTAAGTCCTCCAGAATATTCTAAAACCGTACCTACCAGATATAAAAAACTCTTTTTATCTACTATAATACGTACATTATTATCCTCGAATACTTTATCAGATTCTCCAGCTTCTTTATCAAAATCTAACTCATATGATAAACCACTACATCCTCCGCTTTTAACACCAACGCGAACATAGTCTGAAGAAGCATCAAAGCCTCCCTCTGTCATTAGACTAATGACCTTATCTTTCGCAGTTTCAGATACTTTAATCATATTTAATTGGATTAATTCTAAACAGTTTACAAATATAGGTTATAAGTAGGGTTTTTCTATAATTCCTGACATTATTATAACGAATATGTAGATAAGATTTATTTATAGTGGACGCTTTTGTATTAAAAAAATAAAACAATTTCTACTTTTGCAAAATGTTAGAAGATAAAAATCAAGAAAAAACATCGTTAGAGCAATTGGGTGAATTTGGACTTATTGACCATTTAACCAAGCATTTTAAAATAACACATAAATCAACCATTAAAGGGGTTGGAGATGATGCTGCCGTATTGGATTTTCAATCAAAAAAGACAATTGTAACAACTGATTTGTTGATTGAAGGGGTACATTTTGATTTAAGTTACACACCATTAAAGCATTTAGGATATAAGGCTGTAATGGTGAATTTATCTGATGTATATGCAATGAATGCAAAAGCCACTCATATAACAGTTTCTATCGCAGTTTCTAACAGATTTCCATTGGAAGCAATGGAGGAGTTGTATGCAGGAATAGCTTTGGCAGCTGATAAATATAAAGTGGATTTGGTAGGAGGTGATACCACTTCGTCAACAAAAGGAATGTTAATTAGTGTTACTGCCTTTGGAGAAGCCAAAGAAGAAGAAATAGTTTATAGAAGCGGGGCAAAACCAAATGATTTATTGGTGGTTTCTGGAGACCTTGGCGGGGCATATATGGGGTTGCAAGTTTTAGAACGCGAAAATGAAGTTTTTAAAGTTAACCCTAAGAGTCAACCAGATTTAGAACCTTATTCGTACATTGTTGAGCGTCAGTTAAAACCTGAGGCTAGAAAAGATATTGTAGAACTTCTTGAAAAACTAGAGGTTAAACCTACATCAATGATTGATATTAGCGATGGTCTTTCTTCGGAAATTTTACATTTGTGTAAAAATAGCGAGGTAGGATGTAATTTATATGAGGATAAAATTCCACTGGATCCTACAGTAATTTCGAGTTGTGAGGAATTTAAATTGGATAGTACTTTAGTTGCGTTAAGTGGGGGAGAAGATTACGAATTACTTTTTACTATAGACCAAAAAGAATTCCCGAAAATCAAGGGTAATCCTAACTTTACTGTTGTGGGGCATACGACAGAGAAGAACGAAGGAGCTTTCTTAATTTCCAGGAATAATTCTAAAATTCCGTTAACCGCTCAGGGTTGGAATTCATTTGCCAAAGCATAGTTAAGCAACCTGCTGTGCAGGGGCTCCATGTCTCTTTTGATATATATTTTCAAGTGTTCTGTTAATGTCTTCTAACTCAGGAGTTAATGTAGATAAATTTCCACTCACATCGGTAGTAACTTCTTTGTTGCAATGTAAACATTTATACTCTTTAATATGTTCAGTAACTTTTTTTGAAACTGTGTAGTGATGGCCGAAGATATTGCAGAATACTTTTTTCATGCTGGTAGGTTTTAGTTGGGCATTTGTGGTTAATTATTCACTAATAAATGCGATATTAATTTTGATTTTTTTTTGATTTTTAAAAGCAATTATAAAAAGCTTTATGACGATAACGAGCAGTATTTACTTTTATTGGCACAGCTTCTATTTTTTGCAAATTTTTTCGATGAAATTCATTTTTTTCGACGAAATGCTGTTTAAAAAATTAAAACAAAGATTGTGCTATATATCAATACGAGGGTTAAACAATAATTAAATTTATGTAACCTAAAAAAGATTATCTTTCCACTACCATGAAAAGTGTTTTTAAAAATGCATAAAATAAAAGAAACACTAGTTGTAGCCTTTGCGCTTTTTTCTTTGTTTTTTGGTGCTGGAAATTTAATACTGCCTCCATTGCTGGGTTTTAAATCTGGTGAATTATGGTGGTTGGTAGCTTTGGGCTTTTGTATTTCTGCGGTACTTGTTCCCATAATTGGCATTCTTGCTCACGCCAAATTACAGGGCACTATTTTTGATTTTGGCAAAAAGGTGTCTACCAATTTTAGCTTAATATATGCTACTATAGTGTATATAATATCTATTAGTTTACCATCACCAAGAACAGCTTCTGTAACACATGAAATGGCTATTCAGCCTTTTTTTAATTCTTCGTCATTACTTACTAGTGTTGTTTATTTTGTTTTGGTTTTGATTTTTGTTTTAAACCGATCTAAAATTTTAGGTATTATTGGTAAAATACTTACTCCGGTTATAGTACTTGTACTTTTTACTATCATTGGCATAAGCTTCTTTTCTAATGATTTTGTTTTTGACAACGTTTTATTTGAGAGTCCATTTACTGATGGAATTTTAGAAGGATATCAAACTTTTGATGCTATTGGTTCTGTAGTTGTAGGGGGTGTAATATTAGTCTCAATAGATTTGCGCAGAAAGGGGATTTCTTATGAGGATAAAAAAAAGCTCGTGATGCAATCTGGATGGTTGGCAGGACTTGGATTGTTTATAATATACTCGGGACTAATTATTACGGGAGCTCTTATGTTTTCTGAATTTGCGGAAGATGTTTCTAGAACCGAATTGCTTAAAGGGTTAAGTCTTAAAACTTTAGGAAATACTGGAAATATGTTTTTAAGCGTACTGGTAAGTTTAGCCTGTTTTACTACAGCTGTGGGAATTGTTACCGGAGCAGCGGACTTTGTAAAATCTAGATTTCGAAATTCTCAAAAAGTATATAATATTACTGCAATGATAGGTTGTTTATTGGGAGTTATAATGGGGCAATTTGATGTTCACTATATAATTGCAATTGCGCTACCCGCACTTATGTTTATTTATCCAATTACCATTATACTTATTCTCTTAAACATACTTCCAAACAAGTTTGCAACTTCAAAAGTGTTCAGAGTAGTAGTAATTACTACTATTATTTTTAGTGTTCCGGACTTTTTAAATTCCATTGGACTAGAGGGAATTACGCAACCAGTAAAGAGTTATATTCCTTTAAGTAAATATAGCATGGGTTGGGTGCTACCCGCTTTTTTAGCTTTTATAATTACCGCTGCATTAAATCTTCAATCTCATCAACCTCAATAGGAATGTTTTGCATTAAATTAAAGGGAGCTCCCGTTTCTTGAATAACAACATTATCTTCAATTCGGATACCCATTTTTTCATCTGGAATATAAATTCCTGGCTCAACAGTAAAAACCATATTTGCTTTCATTGGGGTTTTTAAAGCCCCATAATCATGAGTGTCTAAACCTATATGATGACTGGTGCCGTGCATAAAATATTTTTTATATGCAGGTTTGTTTTTGTCTTCATTTTGAATATCAGCTTTGTCAAGTAGTCCTAGACCTAATAATTCTGATGTCATTACTTTACCCACTTCCTTATGGTATTCAGCCCAAATAGTTCCAGGCACAAGCATATTTGTAGCTTCCTTTTTTACCTTTAAGACGGCTTCATAAACAGCTTTTTGTCGCTTAGTGAATTTTCCACTTACAGGTACGGTTCGGGTTAAATCGCTTGAATAATTTGCATATTCAGCGGCAACATCCATGAGAATTAAATCACCAGTTTTACATTGCTGATTGTTTTCAATGTAATGCAATACATTTGCATTATAGCCAGATGCAATAATTGGTGTGTAAGCAAAACCTTTGGATCTGTTTCTAACAAATTCATGCAATAGTTCAGCTTCAATTTCATATTCCCAGACATCGGGTTTTATAAAACTTAATAACCTTCGGAATCCTTTCTCAGTAATATCACAAGCTTTTTGCATTAAGGCAATTTCCTCAGGCTCTTTTACACCTCTTATTTCCTGTAAAATAGGGTTGCTTTTTGCCCAATTGTGAGCTGGATATTCTTTTTTACATTTTAAAATAAAACGATCTTCTCTGGTTTGTGTTTCTACCGCTTGTCTGTAATGCTCGTTTGTATTAAAATATACAGTATCCGCTTCGGTCATTAAGTCAAAAAGCACCTTTTCAAAATCGCTAACCCAGTAAATTGTTTTAATACCTGAAACTTTGGTAGCTTTCTCCTTAGTAAGTTTTTCTCCTTCCCAAATGGCAATATGCTCATTAGTTTCGCGAACAAAAAGTATTTCGCGCTGGTTTTGGTCTAAGGCGTCTGGAAAAAGAATTAAAATAGACTCTTCTTGATCAGCACCACTCAAATAAAAAATGTCACGATGTTGTTCAAAAGGCATTGTGCTATCAGCACTTACAGGATATATATCATTAGAGTTAAAAACTGCAATACTTTTTGGCTTCATATGAGCCATAAATTTTTTGCGGTTTTTTATAAATAAGGAGTTGCTTATTTGCTCGTATTTCATTTTTTTCGATAATTAGTCAATCGTAAAAGTACAAATTCCTAACTATTACTCTCTGAATAAAAATTATGTAAATCCAATACTTTTTAGTTGTGTTTGGATGTATCGAAATTTAGTTGCTGAAGTTCTTTTGAAGTTAATTCAATAATATTTACATCTAAAGTTATTGGAGTAATTGGGTTGTCTAAAGAATCGCGTTTTACATTAACAATTTCGTCCACAACATCCATTCCTTTAATAACCTTTCCAAAAATGGTGTAATCGCCATCAAGCCTATGTAAACCTTCTTTATTTTGAACAATGTAAAATTGACACCTAGCAGATAGTTTTTTTGGGTTGTCATCTCTACCGGCACCTAAGGCTCCATACTCATGTTTGAGATTTTCATGGAATTCGGGTTCTAACAAATACTCAGGATTAGTAAACCCTTCAGGGGTGTCAGGACATCCTCCTTGAGCAACAAAATTTGGAATAACCCGATTAAAAGTTAATGAATCCCAGTAGCCTTTTTGAGCTAATTCAATAAAGCTGGCTTTATGATTTGGGGTTTCATTGTGTAGCCAAACCAAAATTTCTCCATATGGAGTTTTTATTTGCCCTATTTGATAAGTTTTTTCAGAAGTAAAGGACAAAAAAAGGATTGTAAGAACCAATACAAATAACAGCAAAATTTTCTTCATGTATAAAACATTTTATTAGCTGAAAATACTACAATAAAAAAGGAGCTCCAAACTGAACTCCTTTTCCAAATTTTTGGTTGGTTTTTTCTTATTTAGCCATGGCTTTTTTAATGGCTCCAATGATTGCCATTACTACACCGCCACCTACACCGCCACCAGCGACGCTTCCAAGTATACTAGAAATATCCATGGCGTCTCCTCCTGCGGCCGCTCCAGCTCCAATGCCAAGCATTCCTAATAATGATCCACCAAGACCGCCTCCTAAAATTCCAACAATGGAGTTTCCTAAGGTTCCTAGTGATAAGTTTTTAAGCAATTTTCCAGCAACGTTACCACCTAGGGCGCCCGATGCTAACTGAATAATTAACGGTAAATACTCTTCCATTTGTTTATATTATTGGTTATTTGTTAATAAATTAACAAAAATTATATTGTATTTACAATTTTATATCCTGTTAATTAGTGTTTTGTAAAATGTAATAACATAATTTAGAGAATAATAAATTTTTTGTCTTACCCTAAAGTTATTCCTAACTTCCCATAATAAATTGGATAAAATTTTCTCGAAATGAAGTTAGCTTATTTGTTGCCCGTAATTGGGTTTTCGTTCTTTAGTTACGGTCAATCAGAACCCACCTCTGCACAAGCAATTGAAAAAGCACTTTTACAAAAACAGCAGCTGGAAATAAACTCTTTAGTAAAAAATATTCCACTTAAAAACATAGGGCCTTCTGTAATGAGTGGTAGAGTTGTAGATATAGATGTTAATCCCAATAATCCTATAGAATTTTATGTTGGCTATGCTTCTGGAGGGCTATGGTATACCAATAATAACGGAACTTCTTTTACGCCAATTTTAGATAATTCAGAAACCCAAAATGTTGGCGATATAGCGGTAGATTGGGGTAATGGAACAATTTGGGTAGGTACAGGAGAAAACAATGCTTCGCGTTCCTCTTATGCTGGGATAGGCATTCTGAAATCTATAGATAAAGGAAAAACCTGGCAAAATATGGGTTTGAAAGATTCTCATCACATTGGACGGATTGTTATAAATCCTAAGAATCCAAATGAGGTGGTTGTTGGAGTTACGGGACACTTATACTCTCCGAATAAAGAAAGAGGCATATATAAAACATTAGATGGTGGTCAAACCTGGAATAAAACGTTGTTTGTTAATGAGTCAACTGGAATTATTGATGTTGCTCATGCTCCTCAGAATTATAATATAATGTATGCTGCGGCATGGCAAAAAGATAGGAAGGCATGGAATTTTACAGGTAATGGTAATAGCTCAGGGGTTTATAAAAGTACAGACGGAGGTAGTTCATGGAAAAGAATTAGTACTGAACAAAGTGGTTTGCCAACAGGCGAAGGTGTAGGTAGAATTGGTTTGACAGTATTTAATGAAAACACAGTTTATATAGTTCATGACAATCAATTTAGAAGGAAAAAAAATGAAGATGCTAAAAGTGATAAAAGCGCTGAGTTAGTTAAAAACGATTTTAAAACAATGACTGTAGAAGCGTTTTTAAAGATTACAGATAAAAAATTAAATGATTTTTTAAAAACGAACGGATTTCAGGAGAAATACAAGGCAGAGAATGTTAAAAATATGGTTCGAAGTGGCGCTGTAAAACCTGTTGACTTGGCCAAATATCTAGAAAATGCAAATGCCATGCTTTTTGATACTCCAGTTGTTGGTGCCGAGGTTTATCGGTCAGATAATGCAGGTGCAACTTGGACAAAGCAAAATGAAAATTATATTGATGATCTTTTTTATAGTTATGGATATTATTTTGCGCAAATAAGGGTTAACCCAAATGATGTAGATAAGTTATACTTAGCTGGAGTTCCTCTTATAAAATCAGATGATGGAGGAAAAACGTTTGAAAATATTAGTGGAGATAATGTGCATGCTGATCATCATGCGTTATGGATAAATCCTCAAATGCCAAAACATATTATTAACGGTAACGATGGTGGGGTTAATATAACATATGATGAAGGCGAGCATTGGATAAAAAACAACTCAGAAACGCTGGGCCAGTTTTATACGGTAAATGTGGATAACGAAAAACCCTATAATGTTTATGGTGGTTTGCAAGATAATGGTGTTTGGAAAGGAGCTCATAACGCTAAAGAAAATTCCAGATGGCATCAAACAGGTCAATATCCATGGAAATCTATTTTAGGAGGCGATGGTATGCAAGTTCAAATTGATAATAGAAATTCCAATATAGTCTATACTGGATATCAATTTGGTAATTATTTTAGATTGAATCTAGAAACGGGAGATAAAAAATATATCCAGCCAAAGCATGAGTTGGGTGAGGCTCCGTTTCGCTTTAATTGGCAAACTCCTATTCTATTATCAAGTCATAATCAAGACATATTGTATCTAGGTAGCAATAAACTGCATAGGTCAATGAATCAAGGAAATGATTGGGAAATCATTTCTTCAGATTTAACCCAAGGAGGTAAAAAAGGAAATGTTGCGTTTGGTACCATTACCACAATATCGGAATCACCTTTTAAGTTTGGGATTTTATATGCTGGAACCGATGATGGGCTTATGCATATATCAAAAAACGGAGGAGGTAATTGGATGAATATTTCAAAATCCCTTCCGCAGAATCTTTGGGTTAGTCGTGTATTAGCATCAAAACATAAAGCAGAACGTGTGTACGTTACTTTAAACGGATATAGAAGTGATGATTTTACATCATATGTTTATAGAAGTGATGATTTTGGGAAAACCTGGAAGAATATTACTTCCAATATTCCAGCATCACCTGTAAATGTAATTATTGAGGATTCTGAAAATGAAAATCTACTTTTTGTTGGAACAGATAATGGGCTTTATGTTTCATTTAATAAAGGAAAATCTTGGGAAGCTTTTAAAAACGGAATGCCTAATGTAGCTGTGCATGATTTGGTAATACAACCGCGCGCTAAACATTTGTTAGTTGGAACTCATGGTAGAAGTATATATCAGGCAGATATTAGCACATTACAACAATTAACTAAAGAAAATTTTGAAAAAGACCTGTTGATTTTCGATGTGGATGATATTAAGTACTCAGAAAATTGGGGAGACACCAGAAGTTCGTGGAGCGAACCAACAACACCAGGCTTAGATATTACATTTAAAACGTCAAAGTCTGGTACTTACCTAGTAAATGTTAAAACCTTAGATAACATTATTATAAGCTCAGTAGAAGTAAAGGCAGATAAAGGATTTAATTTGCTTTCATATGATGTAGCTTTTACCAAATCTGGCAAATCCGCGTACTTGAGAAAAAATAAAACAAAACTTAAAGTAGCGCAAAATGGTAAAACGTATTTAACAAAAGGGAGGTATGTATTAGAAATTTCAGGTAACGGTCAAAATGAGAAAATTAGTTTTGAAATAAAATAGATTTTTTGATGAAAAAAATAAACTCAAAAACGCTTCCAGAAGAAGGGGTTTCTCATAATCCTGATATAATGAAGAGGGTATTTATTAAAAAAGGGGAAATACCGCAATTAATGATGTATGGTTCAGCAGTTTTCAAGCCTGGAGATTCCGTTGATCTTCATAAACACGAAACTATGTATGAAGTTTTTCATATTACTAAGGGTAAAGCAAATTTTTTAGTTGAAGGAAAAGAAATTTTAGTTTCAGAAGGAGATTGTATTACCATTGAACCTAATGAGCTGCATGGACAAAGCAACCCTTTTTCAGAGAATGTAGAATGGACGTACTTTGGAATAGCAATTGATTAATGTTAACAACAATGAATTTATCTCTCAGTATTCCAGCACTTCTTTTTCCAGCAATTTCCTTAACAATGCTCGCGTATAATGCAAGATATTTAGCAATAGCAGCACTTATTCGACAATTACATCGAAAATATCAAGAAACCGAGTCTGATATTTTAGGGCTACAGGTTAAAAAATTGCGCAAAAGGTTGTCTATAATTAAGAACATGCAGGCGGTAGCAATTATAAGCTTTTTGCTAGCTGTAATTACTATGTTTTTAATTTATATAGAGCTTAATTTTTGGGCAAATCTCGTTTTTGGAATAAGCCTTTTTGCATTAATGATTTCCTTGATTTTAAGCTTAATTGAAGTTCAACTTTCTACTAAAGCACTTTCCATACAGCTCAGAGATATGGAAAAATAGTTTTAAAATGCTAATTTACCTAAATATAGAAAAACCGACTATGTGGTTTGTTCAAGGAATTGAATAATTGAAATGCTTTGTACAAGTTTGTAGACTTTGTTCTTTAAAATATCGATGAACTGCACAAATTAATTCAACAATTTAAGAAGGAGCATTTAAAACAAACTATTTAGTTTGTTAAGCACAACCTTAAACTGCTCCAATATGGAATAAAGCATCACCTTGATTGATTACTGCTTGATGATTTAAACAAAAAATATAGCCATCCATAGGAGATTTTACGTTGCTGGTTTTTTCAGCTATAGTGTCCGTAATGTTTCCAATGATTTCTCCTTTTTTAACAAATACCCCGTTAATAACTGCAGGAATAAACATGCCCGCTTTCGGAGCACGTACCCACTTTGTTTTTTGGAGATGAACAGTTTTTTTTTCTTTTTTAGAATTTGTTGACAGCATTTCTAAATGATGCAATACATTTTTTATTCCTAGAATACCTTGTTCAATAGCAAATTCATTAAAGCGCATGCTTTCTCCTGCTTCATAAACAATGGTAGGAATTCCCATTTTAAAGGTTGCTTTTCTAAAAGAACCTGAAATTAATTTAGAAGGCATATAAAATGGGGCGTTAAATGCCAATGCTAGTGCCTTACTTTTTTGGTCATCCATAGAATATCTTACCTGCGGAAAATTGTGTCGTTGCGCTCCTCCAGTATGTAAATCTATGCCCAAATCTATTTGAGGTAAAATTTCAGAGGTGTAATGATATGCAATTCTATTAGCAAGTGACCCCATTTTTGTACCAGGAAAGCTTCTGTTTACATCTTTTCCGTCGGGTACGTCTCTAGAAAAATGAATAAAACCAAAAACATTTAAAATAGGAACCACTATGATGGCACCTTTTGTAATGGTAAACATTTTTTTTTGAAGCATTCTTCTTAAGGTTTCCACTCCATTAATTTCATCACCATGTAAACCCGCTTGAACTAAAACTGTCGGCCCCGCTTTTTTAGCATTAAAAACATGTATAGGAATGTCAATTAAGGTTCCTGTTGGAAGTCGAGATATGCCAATACGAACCATTTTATGTTGACCCGGTTTTATTACACTTCCATTTATAGTTATGGATTTATTTTCCTCGGTGATATCCATTTTTTTCAACATAATTTATAATCTCCTTGGCAACATTTACATTTGTTGCAGCTTCTATTCCCTTTAGCCCTGGTGATGCATTTACCTCTATTAACAAGGGGCCTTTTTTTGAGCGCATTAAATCAACCCCAGCAACACCTAGCCCAAGGTGTTTGGTTGCGTTTAATGCAATATATCGTTCCTGAGATGTGAGCGTTACTTTTTGGGCTTCAGCTCCTCGATGCATGTTAGATCTAAAGTCTCCAATCTCACTTATTCTTTTCATACTAGCTACAATTTTATTGCCGACTACTATAACTCTAATGTCTTCACCATTAGCTTCTTGAATGTATTTTTGAAGCAAAATGCTGGTGTCCATTTTGTAAAATGTATCTATAATGGATTTTGCTGACTTTTTACTATCGGCAAGAATAACCCCTAAGCCGTGAGTGCCTTCCTGCAACTTTATAATTACAGGTGCTCCACCTAGAAGCTCTATTTGTTCTTCAATATCATCTGGGTTTATTGAAAATAATGTTGGAGGAATAGGAATACCTTTTCTGCCCATGATTTGCATGGTACGCACCTTATTTCTTGCTCTTGCAATGCTTAATGCCCTGGCGGTACTAAAAACACCATTCATTTCAAATTGTTTCACAATGGCAATACCATGGCGCGTAACTTTTGATCCAATTCTTGGGATAATGGCATTAAACTCATTGGTAATATTATCACCTTGATAATATACTTGTGGTTTGCCAGAACCAAGTTTTACCGAACATTTAGTGTGATCTATTTGTTCTATATAATGTCCGGCATTTTGGGCTTCTTCAGCAATGCGTTTAGTTGAATAAACACCCATGCTTACAGATAATAATCCGATATCCATTTTTGTGCTTAGGTTAATGCTTTAATTTAAAATACGATTATTATTTATCAAAGTAAGACTGTTTTTTTTTGATTGCAAAAATTTGTGTAAAAACGTATGTTTTACGTTTAAACTATGAGATGGTTAAGGCAATTAATTGTTCTGTGACATAGGGAAAACACTATATAACATTTTTTTCTTTAAACCCATTCTAAATAACAATTCTGGGCTTTTAAAACTTGTTCAAGACTGGTTTGTGGAGTAAATTTGTGAAATCAAATTTTATAACATGAGTGGATTTTTTAAATCTTCAATTGGTAGAAAGGTAACAATGGCACTTTCTGCATTTTTCCTAATGTTTTTTCTCTTACAACATTTTGCGATTAATATTTTATCGGTTTTTAGTGCGGATACCTTTAATGAGGTCTCTCATTTTATGGGAACTAACCCGTTAATTCAATATGCCTTGCAACCTGTATTGCTCTTTGGCGTAATTTATCACTTTGTGATGGGGTTTGTTTTAGAGTTTAAAAACAGATCAGCAAGGGTTGTTAATTATGCAAAAAACAATGGAGGGGCAAATTCTACATGGGTAAGTAGAAACATGATTTACAGTGGCTTGTTTATTTTAATTTTCTTAGTTATTCACTTTATAGATTTTTGGATTCCTGAGATTAATACCAAGTACATTGTTGGTGACATGAGCGGATTACACAATGGTTCGTATAGATACTTTCATGAGTTACAAGAAAAATTTGTTCCAATTTGGCGTGTTGCCTTGTATTGTTTAGGATTTGTTTTCTTAGCACTTCATTTATTACATGGGTTTAATTCGGCTTTTCAATCAGTAGGAGCAAACAACAAATATACCAACGGTTTAAAAGGTTTTGGAAAAGCATATGCGATTCTTATTCCATTAGGATTTATTGTTATTGCACTTTTTCATCATTTTAACCATTAATAATACCATTTCTTATGTCTGTATTAGATTCAAAAATACCTGCAGGACCCATTAAGGATAAATGGACTTCGTATAAAGATAAAATTAACCTTGTTAACCCTGCCAATAAACGTAATATTGATATTATAGTTGTTGGTACCGGATTAGCTGGTGGTTCTGCTGCTGCTACTTTGGCAGAACTTGGATATAATGTAAAAGCGTTTGCATATCAAGATTCTCCAAGAAGAGCACACTCAATTGCGGCTCAAGGAGGAATAAATGCTGCTAAAAATTATCAAGGAGATGGTGATAGTACTTATCGCCTTTTTTACGATACCGTAAAAGGTGGAGATTACCGCTCTCGTGAAGCAAACGTGTATCGTTTGGCTGAGGTTTCCGCAAACATTATTGATCAATGTGTTGCGCAAGGTGTTCCATTTGCAAGAGATTATGGAGGACTTTTAGATAACCGTTCATTTGGTGGTGTGTTAGTTTCACGTACTTTTTATGCAAAAGGACAAACAGGACAACAATTACTTCTTGGGGCTTATTCAGCAATGAATAGACAAATTGCTCGTGGTAAAATTGAGATGCACAATAGGCATGAAATGCTTGATGTGGTTAAAATAGATGGTAAAGCAAGAGGAATTATTGCTCGTAATTTAATTACAGGAGAAATTGAACGTCACTCAGCTCATGCTGTAGTTGTTGCTACTGGGGGTTATGGTAATGTTTATTTTTTATCTACCAACGCTATGGGATCTAATGTTACCGCAGCTTGGAAAATACATAAAAAAGGAGCTTTTTTTGCTAACCCTTGCTATACCCAAATTCACCCAACTTGTATACCACGTTCAGGAGACTATCAATCTAAATTAACTTTGATGTCAGAGTCTCTTCGTAATGATGGACGTATTTGGGTGCCGAAGAATATGGAAGATGTAATGGCAATTAGAGAAGGTCGTAAAAAACCTACTGATTTGTCTGAAGATGAAAGAGACTACTACTTAGAAAGAAGATACCCAGCCTTTGGTAATTTGGTGCCACGAGATGTTGCGTCAAGAGCGGCTAAAGAGCGTTGTGATGCAGGATATGGAGTAAATGCAACGGGAGAGGCTGTTTACTTAGATTTTGCTTCAGCTATTGAGCGTTATGGAAAAGAACAAGCCAAAATTCAAGGTATTAATAATCCTTCTGCTGCTAAAGTTTATGAATTAGGTCAGGCAATAGTAGAAGCTAAATACGGAAACCTTTTTCAGATGTATGAAAAAATCGTTGATGAAAACCCGTATAAAACACCAATGATGATTTACCCAGCGACGCACTACACAATGGGAGGTGTTTGGGTAGATTACAACTTAATGACTACTGTTCCTGGTTTATATTGTATAGGTGAAGCTAATTTCTCTGATCACGGAGCTAATAGACTTGGTGCCTCGGCATTAATGCAAGGTCTTGCAGATGGTTATTTTGTATTACCATATACCATTGGAGATTACCTTTCTGATGATATTCGTACCGGTAAAATACCAACGGATTCGCCAGAGTTTGATCAAGCTGAAAAAGAAGTAAAGGAAAAAATAGATTTCTTTATTAATAACAACGGAACAAAATCTGTTGATCATTTCCACAAAAGACTTGGTAAAGTAATGTGGGATAAGGTTGGAATGGCCAGAAACGAAAAAGGTTTAAAAGAAGCTATGGCTGAAATTAAAGCAATTCGTGAGGAGTTTTGGAAAGAAGTTAAAGTTCCCGGTACTGCAGATAGTCTTAATCCAGAATTGGAAAAGGCAGGAAGAGTAGCAGATTTCTTAGAACTTGGAGAGTTATTCGCAAAAGATGCATTAACTCGTAATGAATCTTGTGGTGGACACTTTAGAGAAGAGTCTGTGGAGCTTGATGGCGAACAAAAAGGTGAAGCAAAGCGTAATGATCAAGATTATGCATATGTTTCTGCTTGGGAATATAAAGGAGAACCTGCTGATGCAGTGCTCCATAAGGAAGAATTAGAGTTTAACGATATTGAACTAAAACAACGTTCGTACAAATAATTTACCAATTGGTGAATGTAACAATAGATCAATTGGTACATTTTCAAATTGATTAATTTTCAAATTGAGAATTTATGAATTTAACATTAAAAATCTGGAGACAAAAAGACGCCAACGATAAAGGTAAAATGGTGGATTATAAAGTCACTGATATCTCAGAACATATGTCTTTTCTTGAAATGATGGATGTTCTTAATGAGCAATTAGTAGGCTCTGGTGATCAACCAATTGCTTTTGACCACGATTGTAGAGAAGGTATTTGTGGAATGTGTTCAATGTATATAAATGGTGAAGCTCACGGACCAGATAGAGGCATTACCACGTGTCAATTACATATGCGTATGTTTAAAGATGGCGATACCATTACCATTGAGCCATGGAGAGCAAAAGCATTTCCAGTTATAAAGGATTTGGTGGTAGATAGAACATCGTTTGAACGTATACAGCAAGCAGGAGGTTATATTTCTGTAAATACTTCTGGTAATACTCAAGATGCAAATGCTATTCCTATTTCAAAAATTGCTGCTGATGAAGCAATGGATGCTGCAACCTGCATAGGATGTGGAGCTTGTGTTGCTTCTTGTAAAAACTCTTCAGCTATGTTATTTGTTGGAGCTAAGGTATCGCAGTATGCGCTATTACCTCAAGGACAAGTTGAAGCCGTTGAGCGTGTACAAAATATGGTAGCGCAAATGGACTTAGAAGGCTTTGGTAATTGTACTAATACTGGGGCTTGTGAAGTTGAGTGCCCTAAAGGAATTTCTTTAGAAAATATTGCAAGAATGAATAGAGAGTTTTTAAGCGCAAGCTTAAAAGGATAATAACTCTAAAATTATATTTTAAAGCCCAAACCTAAACAGGTTTGGGCTTTTTATTTTGTGCGTGAACGATTAAATATTGGGTGTTTGGAGTAAGATAGGGTATTAAATAATTTGGTTACTTTTAATGTTATGGAAGTACAATTGTCATCAAAATTGCCAGATGTAAAAACAACTATTTTTACTGTGGTTAATAAACTTGCAAAAAAACATGATGCGACAAATCTCTCACAGGGATTTCCAAATTTTGAAACGGACCCTGAATTAGTGGAAGCTGTTGCCCTAGCAATGAAACAAGGGTATAACCAATATGCTCCAATGGCTGGTTCTATGGCGTTGAGGGAACAAATAGCTTTGATGATAGAGACTATACACAAGGTAAAGTATAATCCTGATACCGAGATAACGATAACGGCAGGAGCAACTCAGGCGATTTATACGGCTATTTCAGCATTTATAGAGGTAGGAGATGAAGTTATTGTATTTAAACCTGCTTATGATTGTTATGAACCTGCGATTGAAGTTAATGGAGGAAAAACTATACATGTTCAATTGCAGGGAAGCCGTTTTAAAATTGACTGGGTGGATTTTAAGAATAAAATCACCGCTAAAACAAAAATGGTAATTATTAATACACCTCATAATCCTAGTGGGACAATGTTGTCTAAGAGGGATATGGAGGAACTACAGCGAATACTAAAAAACACAAATATTATTCTTTTAAGCGATGAAGTTTATGAACATATAATCTTTGATGGTAATGACCATGAAAGCGCTTGTAGATTCCCTGATTTGGCTTCTAGGAGTATAATATGTTCTTCTTTTGGAAAAACGTTTCACGTCACAGGTTGGAAAGTCGGATATTGTGTTGGTCCTAACTATTTAATGCAAGAGTTCAGAAAAATACATCAGTTTAATGTTTTTTCGGTAAATAGTGCAGTTCAAGAAGGGTTAGCTCAGTATTTAAAAAAGCCAGAGCACTACCTACAATTAGGAGCTTTTTACCAGAAAAAAAGAGATTTATTTTTATCTGAACTTCAAGCATCGAAATTTAAAATTATACCATCAAAAGGCACTTATTTTCAACTTTTGGATTATTCTGAAATAACAAATGAATCGGATATTGATTTTTGCAAAAGGTTAATAGCGGATTATAAATTAGCTAGTATACCAATATCAGTATTTAATATAAACAATCAAGATGATAAAGTACTTCGTTTTTGTTTTGCCAAAACGGATGAGGTTTTGATTAAGGCAACAGCTGTTTTGAGAACACTTTAGCTTTTAGTGTCACTGTAATTTGGAATGTAAGTTTCACCTTTAATAATTTTAAGCAAATCCTTTTCTAATGATTCAATTGGATATTCTATAATGCGGTTTACATCAATGCCGTTTTTATAAAATATAAATGTTGGAACTCTAATAATGTTTAACCCTTTTTCTTCTCCGGTTGGACTTTTTTTGTAATTTTCTTTGGTACTGTCTACACCAATTAACGAGATTTTGTTCTTCTGAAACTTAGCGTTTTCAAGAATTTTATAAAATCTTGGCACCTCTCTTTTACTGTCTTTACACCAGGTTCCCATGAATATTTGAATATCATATTTTTTTAAGCTTTTTCGAACCTTCTTTATTGTTTTTTTGTCTACAATGTAGTTTTGGTAGTTGTTCGTATACCAATTTGAAAAAGGTTTTTTTGTAAATACTGTTCATTGATTTTACCCAGTAACTTCTCTGTTTTATTTACCTCTTGCGCTGAAGATATTTGTAGTGTTAGAGCATGTACCATAGCAAATAGGATAATTTTGGTTTTCATAATTTTTAATATTTGTTTTTAACCAAACATATTTAGGAAGTAGTGTCCTATCAATTTCTTTTTACGTAAAGCCGAAACAATTATGTGAACAGCATAAATCCTATTTCAAACAACATATTTGGCGTATGTACCTTTATAACTGTTGTTGGTACATGCATTTTGCTACTTGTATAGTAATTGAAGATGAAATACCTGCGCAGAGAATTTTAAAAAATTATATTTCGAAAATTAGTTCTATAGAATTAGTCGGTACGTATCAATCCGCTCTTAAAGCTAATGAAGGTTTAAAAAAATAAGAAATAGACCTTATTTTTATTGATATTAATTTGCCTGATATCTCTGGAATGCAATTCGTAAAGACTTCGCTAAACCCTCTTAAGATTATTGTTACAACGGCATATCCTGAATATGCAGTTGAAAGTTTTGAAATAGGAGTAATAAATGACTATTTAGTAAAACCAATTTCTTTTGATCGCTTTTTAAAAAGCATTAATAAAGTAAATTCTTTACCAATAGAAACAACTATTCATCAAAACAAAGAGAATACTGAATTGGAATGTATATTTATCAACATAGATAAAACATTGCACAAAATATATCTTGATAAAATCTGCTATTTAAAATCGGACAGAAATTACGTAACCTTGGTTACCGATACTAGCAAATATACTTTTATTGATACATTAAAAAAATGGACAAGAAAACTGCCAGAAAATAATTTTGCTCAGGCACACAAATCATTTGTTGTAAACACAAAAAAAATAAGTAAAATAGAAGGTAATATCATGCATGTTAAAAATGAAAAAATACCAATCGGGATAATTTATAAGGAATTGATTTTTAGAAAATTAAATATTTAATCAATTTGTTTTTTAATTACCAAAAACAACTGCTTTATTTTGTTAAGCTCAATATCGAAATCTGGATATTCAGGTGACTCATTGAGACTATGACAAGTAACACTTTTTTCTTTTTTATTAAAAGCTGAAATTTGCTTGCACATTACTCCGTTTTCTAAAACAATAACCCAAAAGCTTTTGATATTATTTACATAGATTTTTGTAAAGTTTTTAATGGTAATTTGCTTACCAAGAACGATGGTTTTAATGGGCAAACTGTTGATGGTTCCATTATACATGGAGTTATTGGTTATTTCAAAGGAAACGTAGTTGGAAACGGAAACTTTATCTACAACAAAACCAACTTTAGGTGTATGTTTTAAAAAATGAGTGTTGTCGTATTTTTGAACGTATTCATCTTGTTTGAATGAAATAATTAAAGGGGTGGCTAACAAATATTTACCAGCCTCAAGCTTTGTAATGGTATGCGATTGTTCTTTACTACTTTTAGTGTAGCTAACATCCTCTTCATTTACTTCTGCTGCGTATAGTTCGCTTATACTCACTTGAAAAAAATCTGCGATTTTCGTTAGATTTTTCATTGGAATATTTGCATTCTTTTTTTCGTAAAGTTGTATTGTTCGTAAACTAACTTCGATGGCATTCGCTAATTCGGTCTGACTAATGTTTTTTTTTCGACGCAATAGCTTTAGTGTAAACATAAAATTGTATTATTGTGTAATAATCTTACGTATTTTGTAATAATATGAAGTTAAATTTCATATGTTTGTAATTCAATTACAAACAAATATAGTCAAATGCAGTATTGTTACATATACAAATACGTTATGAATAAAAACTAACTAAAATCTGTTAATACTAAAATTTGTATTGTAATATGCTTTCAAAAGAAAATTATGGGAAACCAATTAATGAAAAACTCTCAACTGTTTTAAGAAGAAACACTTCAAAAAATGATTTTGCTGATATTTCGGCTAAAACTAATGTTAGCTTTTCTACCATTAGAGATGTAGTGTATAGAACAAATAGTTTAACAAAAGCGAATTCTGTAGCCATTTTATTTTTAATTGAAAGAGCTTTTAACAACGCATTAGGGAAGCAATTGTTAGCAGAAGGAGATAAATTGTTTTTACATAAAATAGCCGTTGATAACGAGCTTATACTTTCAAAAGCGTAGTGCAACTAACATATTAATTACGGGATTCTATTTTTTTAGTGTAAAGAGCGTTAGTATTAAACTTAAAAATAGGCCATTACTATGGTTTCGGTTTTTAGTTTAATTGTATTTTTAGACTATGTTGTTAGAAAGTAAGGTTGTAGAAAATTTGTTTCGAAACGAGTATGGAAAAATTATAGCTCTTTTGGTTAACAAATTTGGCACTAATCATATTGAAATTATTGAGGATGCTGTTCAGGATGCTTTAATAAAGGCTATGCAAGTATGGGGCTATAAAAATATACCAGATAATCCAACAGCATGGTTACTTCGTGTTTCCGGAAATTTGTTGGTTGATAAATTACGTAGAGATAAAAGAGTAGTTTTTGATGATGAATATGTTACAACTAGCGACACTTTTATTCCGAATGAGCTAGATTTAAAGAACACCATTTCGGATAGTCAATTACGAATGATTTTTGCCTGCTGCCACCCTTCTCTTTCTAAAGAATATCAAATTATATTGAGTTTAAAGTTAATAGGTGGTTTTGGTAATAAGGAAATTGCAAAGGCTTTGCTTAAAAAAGAAGACGCGGTAGCGAAATCTTTTACAAGAGCCAAAAAGAAATTCAAAGAAACCATTTCAACTCTTGATATTCCTATAGAAATGGGATTGCAATCTAGGTTAAAAGTAGTTTTGAAGGTGATATATCTCCTGTTTTCCGAAGGATACGCGGCTAGCGTTGGGACAAGTATTATAAAAAAAGACATTTGTCTAGAAGCTATAAGGTTGGCTCTGTTGTTAACCGAAAATGCTTACTGTAACAAACCAGAAACTAATGCATTAATAGCCTTAATGTGTTTTCATACTTCTAGATTTGAGGCAAGAGTAGATGATAATTTAGAACTTGTAGATTTAGAACATCAGAATCGGAGTAAGTATAACCTTGAATTAATAAATCAAGGCTTAAGACATTTACAAAATGCCGACGGTGAAGATGTTCAACCATCAAACTATCACTTAGAAGCAGCGGTATCTTATCATCATTGTATAGCCAAATCTTTTAAGGAAACCAATTGGGAGCAAATTTTATACATATATAACCTTCAGTTGCAAAGACAATATTCACCCATTGTGGAATTAAATAGAATTATTCCCTTTTTTAAAGTGTATGGCGCTAATAAAGCAATGAACGAACTTAAAAATTATGAGAAGAGTGCTCATTTGGTTGAAAACAGCTTGTATTATGCTATTAAAGCGGAGTTGTTAATGGATATGGGTGAAGTAGAAGCTAGCATTTCTGCTCTAGAAAGGGCCATAAAACTTACTAAAAATGAATTAGAGAAAAATCACTTTAAAAAGAAGGTAGAAAGGTTATCAGCATAATTACGTCTACTGTGTTATTGTAAACTATGGAGCTATGCGAGTAAGTATATGGTCGGATATTAGATGTCCGTTTTGTTATATTGGTAAAAGAAAATTTGAAGCAGCCCTGGCTAATTTTGCTTATAAGGATAAAATAGCAATTGAATGGAAGAGTTTTGAGTTGGATCCAAATATGGTAACCGAACCTATTCGTAACTATACTGAACATTTTATGGAACGAAAAGGGGTTGATAAAGAAAGAGCTCTTGATATGTTTGATAGTGTTACAGGAATAGCTAATGAGGTTGGTTTAAATTTTAATTTCGAAAATACGATACCTGCCAATTCTTTAAAAGCACACCGTTTATTGCATTTAGCTAAGGAATTGGATAAAGTAAATAAAGCAAAAGAAGCGCTCTTAAGTGCTTATTTAGAGCAGGGTAAAAACATAGATGATATTGATTTTCTTTTAGGTTTAGCCGAAAATGTAGGTTTAGATGTAGACAGGGTTAAAGTAATGTATGAATCTGATGATTATACCTATGAGGTTAGACAAGACGAAATGGAAGCTCGAAATTTGGGGATTAATGGTGTTCCCTTTTTTGTGCTAGATAACAAATACGGAATTTCTGGAGCACAACCAGTAGAAGTTTTTGCAGAAGCTATAGAAACAGCCTGGCAAAAACACTCAAAAGAATTAACGATTATGTCACCAGAAAAAGGAAACTCCTGTGATATTGATGGTAATTGTGATTAAAAGGAATCTATTATAATTCCCAACCTTTTCTATAAGAACCTTTTACCCATTCATTGGCCTTTTCAAAATTGGTAACCCGCATGTTTGCTCCATCCCACATAATTTTCCGACGACCAGGATAATTAAATGGAGCCCAATCACCTATTTTTTTACCTTCTTTGAGTTCTTTTAACTGAAATGCTTTTATAGCCAAATTCCCCATCAAAACAGCCTCGGTTAATGGTCCAGAACGTTTAAAGTCAGATGAAGCTTCTCCTCCACTTAAACAAGCATCAACAAAATTTTGTTGATGTCCGCTAGTGCCTCCGGGTATTCTTTTTAAATACGGTTTTGGTGGGTTTAATAAACTCATAGTTTCTGAAGGCAATAGCCTTGGATTGTTAGAGTAGGTATCCATTACCATAATACCCCGTGAACCATAAAACACGGATCCACCACCACCGTCACCGATGGTTTCCGCATCTTTTAACTCGTCTGGTAAATCAGGTAAAAGACCCCCATCATACCAGTTTAAAGCAATATCTCCATGTTCATTAGTATTAAATTTTAATCTAACAATAGAAGAGGCTGGGCACGATTTACTATAATTAGCTTCAACAAAATCTCCAATCCAATTGGTAGTACAGCTAGCTTCCGCTTCAGTGGGGTAGTCAAGGTCTAAAACACTAAATGGAGATTCAATGATATGACACCCCATATCACCTAAAGCTCCTGTTCCAAAATCCCAAAAACCCCTCCATTTAAAAGGTAAATAGGCATCATTATAATCTCGCATAGCGGCAGCACCTAACCAAAGATTCCAGTCCAATTCTTTAGGGACTTTATTTTTTTGGGTAGGAGCAGAAACACCCTGCGGCCAAACGGGGCGATTGGTCCAACAATCTACTTTATATATTTTTCCTAAAACACCCGACTTAATCCATTCCTTAGCTTGACGACTGCCATCACTGGAAGCTCCTTGGTTTCCCATTTGAGTTACAATTCCATTTTCTTTGGCAATGGTTGTCATTAATCTTGCTTCATTGATGTTATGGGTTAATGGTTTTTCTACATAAGCATGCTTTTTTGCACGCATAAATGGCAATGCTATTGAAGCATGCATATGATCTGGTGTAGCAATCATAATGGCATCAATATCATTCAAGTGATTATCATATACTTTTCTAAAATCTTTATATTTTTTAGCAGAAGGATATTTTTTGTAAGTGTCAGAGGCCATTCTATCATCAACATCGCATAAAACTGAGAACTTCACTTTTTTAGTTCCATCTAGACCTTTAATAACTCCAGCTCCACGACCGCCAACTCCAAAAGCACCCACATACAGAGTATCACTTGGTGGAATGTGGTTTTTTCCTAAAACAAAACTAGGGACAATAGAGAAAGTTGTTGCTGCAGCGACAGAGTTTTTAATGAAGCTTCTTCTTTTCATTTTTCGCTTTATTTGATGATTTGTAGGAAGATACGAAAAATGAAGAAATAATAATTTAGATAGGTGTTAGCTATTCAAAATCTCCATTCCATTCATCATAGAATTGGTTAAGATAGCTGAGCATAAATTGATGTCTTTTTTCCGCTAATTTTAAGCCAGTTTTGGTATTCATTTTGTTTTTTAAAAGCAAAAGCTTTTCGTAAAAATGATTTAAGGTTGGTGCTTCGGAATTTTTGTATTCCTCTTTAGTTTGGTTTACCGCTGGAGGAATTTCTGGGTTGTATAATGCTCTATTTTTAAATCCGCCATAATTAAATGCTCGAGCAATACCAATGGCTCCAATAGCGTCAAGTCTATCAGCATCTTGAACCACTTGTAGTTCTTTAGAATTAAAACGTTCTTTTTTTTCAAGACTATTTTTAAAGGATATATTTTCAATAATCTTAACAACATGTTCAATAGCTTTTTGGTCCAACTCAAGAGAGCTTAAAAAATCTGATGCCGTTTTGGGACCAATAGTTTCATCCCCATTGTTAAATTTTGAATCTGCAATATCATGAAGCAAGGCTGAAAGAGATACAACTAACCCATTAACATTCTCATGCTTAGCAAGGTATTGAGCGTTCAAAAATACACGTTGAATATGAAACCAATCATGACCTCCTTCTGCTTCTTTTAGAATTTCTTGAACAAAGGAGATTGTTTTTTGTATTAAGGTTTCGTCTTTCATTTAAATGAGGTAATTCCTGATTTAACTAAAAGCTCCACATTATCAATAAGACTATCTAAATCACCTTTTATTTCAATGGGATTATGAACATCAAAGGTCATTCTATTTCCCAGCCCGTATGGAAATTTACCATATTTTAGTAGTTTCCACGAATTGTTGATACTCACAGGAACAATTAACGCAGAAGGAGCATTTTTCATTAATATTTTTAGTCCAGTTCGTTGAAAATCTTTAGGCACTCCAGTTCTACTGCGAGTTCCTTCTGGAAATATTACAGCGCTTCGATGATGCTTTTCTATGTAAGTTCCTAATTTTCGAATCTCAATAAGAGCTTGTTTAGAATCTTTTCGGTCAATTAAAGCCGAGCCTCCATTCCTAAGGTTAAATGACACGCTTGGTATTCCTTTTCCAAGTTCCTTTTTGCTAACAAATTTAGGGTGATGCTTTCTAAACCACCAACTTAAAGGAGAAATCTCAAACATACTTTGATGATTACTCACAATAATTAAAGGTTTATCCGTTGGAATTTTATGTGGGTTTCTAAATTTATAAGTAGTACCTAAAATATGATTACTTCGTATAAGGCACCAATTAAATAAACTTACACAAGATTTGTGCATTTGATATCCAAAAATGCTAAAACATGCCCATTGTAAAGGATGGAAAATTAAAAGAATTATCCCAAAAACGATATAAAATATGGGAGTTAAAATGTAGGAAATAATTTTCTCCATAATACAAAAGTAAAAAACCGCTCTGAGTACAGAACGGTTTTAAATACATTGTTCAAAAAAAGTTTAGCAAAACTCGTTATAAGCTTCTACCAAATTATCTGAAATAATCTCTGCTGGTCTACCTTCAATATGGTGTCTTTCAATCATATGTACTAATTCGCCATCTTTAAAAAGAGCTATTGATGGGGAAGAAGGAGGAAAAGGGATCATTAAATCTCTAGCTGCATTAACTGCCTCAGTATCTACTCCTGCAAAAACAGTAACTATGTGATCTGGTTTGCTAGAGTTTTGTAAACTCATTTTAGCAGCAGGCCTTGCATTTGCTGCAGCACACCCACAAACTGAGTTTACTACAACCAATGTGGTACCTTCTTTTTTTATAGCACTTTCAACCGCGTCGGCAGTAAAAAGCTCTTCAAACCCAGCCGAAACTAAGTCTTCTCTCATTGGTTTTACTAATTCTGGTGGATACATAACTAACCGTATTTATAATTTATAATAAGTTGTACAAAGGTAATGAATACCAAAAGTATCGCAAAACACCTTTATTCAGATAGTCGTTTATTAACAGAACCCCTTTCAAATAGTACATGTTTTATTTGTTAAATTATATATTTGGCTAAAATTAGGTTGAGTATGATTAAATGGTTTGCTGCGATTTTAGGATATTCTTTATTTAGATTTCCAGGAGCTATTCTTGGGTTTTTTGTTGGAAGCGCTATTGATACTTTTAAAACAAAAGGTTCTGGAGGCGTTTTTACAGATTTTACAAAACAACACGTTTCTCCAGCAGATTTTGAGTTGAATTTACTATCATTATGTTCTATTGTAATTAAAGCAGATGGGAAAATTAGCCAACAAGAAATGGATTATGTACGGCAGTATTTTGTGGCTACCTATGGCAAAGAAAAAGCTAACGCTATTTTTAGAACGTTTAATGAGATTAACAAAAAGCGGGAGATTTCCGCCCAAAATATTTGTCAGTATTTAAATCAGCGAACCCGTTATGAAGTGAGATTGCAGTTGCTACATTTTTTATTTGGAATTGCACAAGCCGACGGCGCCACGAGTAATGCCGAGTTAAATAAGTTAAGAGAAATTGCAGATTACCTTAGAGTTTCTGTTCGTGATTTTGATAGTATTAAGGCGATGTTTATAAAGTCAACAGATACGGCTTATAAAATATTGGAAATTGAAAAATCAGCAACGGACGATGAGGTTAAAAAAGCTTATAGAACAATGGCTAAAAAATATCACCCTGATCGGGTTGTCACTAAAGATGAGGCTATAAAAAAAGGGGCCGAAGAAAAATTTAAAGAGGTGCAAAAAGCGTATGAAGAAATTCAAAAGCAACGAGGATTATAATTTGTGCTAATGGAAAACTTTTGGTTTTACATAAAATTAGGTTTACAACATGTTTTGGACTTTGGTGCTTATGACCATATCTTATTTTTATCTGCTCTGGCCGTACCTTTCACCTTTAAATCATGGAAAAAAGTGGTGCTACTAGCTTCGATATTTACAATTTTTCATTGTTTATCTCTAGTATTATCAGTCTACAACTTTTTTACAATAAAAGTTCATTTGATAGAGTTTTTAATTCCTGTTACCATAGTTGTTACAGCCATTTTTAATTTGTGGTATAGTAAAATGGATACAAAAAATGGGAATATAACTACACACGCAATTGCAACAATTGTTTTTGGTTTAATTCACGGGTTCGGATTTTCTAATTATTTTAAAATGCTAATGTCTGGCGAAGAGGAAAAGCTATCTCCGCTAGTTGGCTTTGCTGTCGGTATTGAAATATCTCAATTAGTTATCGTTTTATGCGTGCTAATTTTGGGGTATGTAATCACTGAAATTCTAAAAATTAAACAATCAATTTTTGTTGTAGTAGCTTCAGTTTTAATCGTTCTGATTACAATACCACTGTTAATATCAACGTTTCCATTTTACCATTTGTTAAATTTGAGCCTATAAGAGTGTTTAAAATTTTAAAAGCAGGTATCTTAGTGGTTTCTAAGGTTATTTATGGGAAATCTAAAGCAGATAAAGTACGATAAGGCTTATTTACGAATGGCAAGCGAATGGGGTAAATTATCCTATTGCGAACGTAAGCAGGTTGGTGCTATTATTGTAAAAGACCGAATGATTATTTCCGACGGTTACAATGGAACACCTACCGGTTTCGAGAATTTTTGTGAAGATGAGGAGGGTTATACCAAGTGGTATGTTCTACATGCAGAAGCTAACGCCATTTTAAAGGTAGCAGCTTCTACGCAATCATGTCAAGGGGCTACATTGTACATTACATTATCGCCTTGTCGTGAGTGTAGTAAATTAATACATCAATCTGGCATAAAACGTGTTGTATACCAAAATGCATATAAAGATACTTCAGGATTACAATTTTTGGAAAAGGCTGGAGTGGAACTTGTACACCTATTGGAAATAGCATCAGAAGAGTAAAGAATGAAAAAAAAGTATAGTTTTATATTGCCTACAATGCTTGCTGCAGCTTTGGCTGTGGGAGTTTTTATTGGGGGCAAACTTCACTTTAATGATTCACCTGAAAAGTTGTTTACCACGAATTCTAAAAAGGATAAGCTAAACCGACTCATAGATTATATTGATTATGAGTATGTTGATGATATTAATACTGATAGTATTGTAGATATTACGGTAAATAATATTCTTAAAAAGTTAGATCCCCACTCTGTATATATTCCTAAGCAAGATATGGATAGGGTTTCCGAAAACATGAAAGGAGATTTTGTTGGAATTGGCATAAATTTTTACTCTTATTTAGATACCATTTCAGTAATAAGAGCAGTAAAAAATGGACCAAGCGAACAAAAGGGAATATTACCTGGGGATCGAATTTTAATGGCAAATAATGACACACTTTTTGGTAAGGGAATATCAAATAGCAGAATTGTAAGTAAGCTTAAAGGAAAAAAAGGTACTACAGTAGAATTAACTGTTTATAGAAAAGAAGAAAACAAAACATTTAAAGTAAAAGTAAAGCGAGGGATAATTCCTTTAAAAAGCGTAGAAGCGTATTATATGCTTACTCCAGATATTGGCTACATAAAAATAAACCGTTTTGCGGAATCTACTTTTAAGGAGTTTAAAAAAGCATTAAAAGAGCTCCAAAAGCTGGGAGCAAAAAAACTGACATTAGATTTAAGAGATAACCCTGGAGGTTATTTGGGTGTCGCTGAGCAAATGGCGGATGAATTTTTAAAAGAAGGGAAACTCATTTTATTTACCAAAAATAAAAAGGGTAAAATTGAAAAAACTCATGCCACAGATGAAGGTGATTTTGAAGATAAGCCAATTTATGTGCTTATAAATGAACGATCAGCTTCAGCAAGTGAAATTATTGCAGGTGCTTTACAGGATAATGATGTTGGAACCATTGTTGGAAGACGATCATTTGGTAAAGGTCTGGTACAGCGGGAAATGGAATTGGGAGATGGTTCTGCCGTTAGACTTACGGTATCCAGATATTATACACCTACAGGAAGAAGTATTCAAAAAACATATAAAAACGGTCATAAAGACTATTATAAAGAGTTTACCAATCGATACCATAGTGGCGAATTAGTTTCTGTTGATAGTATTAAAGTTGCCGATTCTTTGAAGTTTACAACTCCAAAAGGAAAAGTGGTTTATGGAGGTGGTGGAATTGTACCAGATGTATTTGTACCTATAGGCAGTAATGAACAAGAAGCTGTTGAAAGTATGGACAATTTGGGGTTTTTATCTTTCTTTGTTTTTGAACATTTAGATGAAGATAGACAGCGATATAACCACTTAACTAAAACAGAGTTTATTAATGATTTTAGAGTGGATGATATTCTTTTCGAAAAATTTATTCAGTATGCTTTGGAAAGAAATTTAAAAATGAATTTTTATGATTTTGAAGACAGTATTAAACTGTATTTAAAAGCAGCAATAGCCGAACAGTTATATGACTCTAACGTTCATGCTTTAATTAAAAGTGAAGAAGATGTTATGTTGAATAAGATACTTGAATTGGACGGACTCACATTAGAGCAAGGCGAAAAAGAGCATATAGAAACTAGTAATTAGTCGTTATCGTTTATTTTTTTTTGAATTTTTTTGCTCGTTAAATAGATTAACAATAAAACAATAGCAGATAATGATGCAACAATACCTATTAAAGCAATTGTGCTATTTCCTTCAAAAGGGTTTTGATAGTTAATAAGAGTCACATTATACGCTATTAAGACTACTGCAATTACAATAAGTACAATGACAAAGTTTTTACTCATGATAAAATTTATTTAGGAGTTTACTTTTACTAAAAAAGCTGATTAATGTTAGATGCAAATAACTTAACAGCAATGGCCAATAAAATTACTCCAAAAACTTTACGAATAACACTAATGCCATTTTTGCCAAGCACATGTTCCATCTTTTTTGAAGATTTTAAAACCACATATACAAAGATAATGTTTACGATAATCGCTACAATAATATTTTCCACATGATATTCTGCTCGCATGGAAAGTAAAGTAGTCATTGTTCCTGCACCAGCTATTAACGGAAATGCAATAGGAACAATAGATGCACTTTCTGGAGCATCATCTTTATAGAGTGTTATACCTAAAATCATTTCAATGGCTAAAAAGAAAATTACAAAAGCGCCCGCAACTGCAAAGGAGTTTACATCAATGCCTATAAGATTTAAAATTTCTTCCCCAATAAATAAAAAGGCAATCATAATTCCTGCTGCGACTATGGAGGCTTTTTCAGATTGAATATGCCCAACTTTAGCACGTAATCCAATAATTATAGGAATGCTTCCTACAATATCGATTACAGCAAAAAGAATCATTCCAGATGTCACAATTTCTCTGAAGTTAAAATTTAATGTCATGATATTTAAATTTTGTACAAATGTACATTTAATACAAGTTTCTTTACTGGCGTAAATAGTTGTTCTGATTATTTTACTTAAACCTAACTAAGAAGTAATAGAGATCTCGTAATAGGTTTTGTTTTTTATTTGTTGGATAATGTATCTTGCAGTATAATTTTAATGGAATGTTTCAATTAGGGAA
The DNA here is from genome assembly GCA_947493885.1 of uncultured Maribacter sp. Classification (GTDB taxonomy): domain Bacteria; phylum Bacteroidota; class Bacteroidia; order Flavobacteriales; family Flavobacteriaceae; genus Maribacter_B. Next base: position 189,183 of record CANLTE010000005.1, on the reverse strand, counting down.
AACAATTATATCTGAAGAGATTATTGAGAACGACTTTGTATGCAATCTCAATGCTTGTAAAGGGCAGTGTTGTATCGATGGAGAAGCAGGTGCACCTGTAGAAAATGATGAGACGGAGATTTTGGTGAATATATATGACAAGGTAAAACCGTTTTTAAGAGAAGAAGGAATTGAGGTTATTGAAAATCAAGGCGCATTTGTAAAAGGAGAAGATGGTGAGTGGGAGACGCCACTTATTAATGGAAGTGAGTGCGCTTATACAATTTTTTCGGAAAAAGGAATTGCTAAATGTGGGATAGAGGAAGCTTATAACAAAGGAAAAATAGATTGGAAAAAACCAATATCCTGTCATATGTACCCCGTTAGAGTAAAAGAGTATACAGAGCTTACAGCAGTAAATTACCACAAGTGGGAAATTTGTGATGCTGCGTGTGCTTTGGGGGAGGAACTACAGGTTCCTATATACAAATTTGTAAAAGAAGCATTGGTACGCAAGTTTGGAGAACAGTGGTATAACGAGTTAGAAGAAGTTGCAAAGGAGCACCTTAAATAGTTGGAATACGCAGTATTATTTGGGTGCCTTTAGCCGTTCCGTTTTCTTCAAAAAGGTCAATAATTTCCACATTAAAAGAGTTTTGAAAATCTCTTGAAAAATTCGCTAAACGTTCTCTTGTAATATCTATTCCAACGGATTTTCGTTTAAGAACTTTAGCCTCCTTTATTTTTTCAGCTGCAGCTCTACCAACACCATTATCAGTAATTGTTATATTCAAAAAATTATCAGAATCCTTACTTACATGAAGTTCAATATTTTTGTTGCCATCTTTTGAAGATAATCCGTGCCAAAGTGCATTTTCCAGAAAAGGCTGTAAAATTAAAGATGGAATTTTACTAGAATGAATATCTACGTTATCGCTAATTGTGGTAGTGAAATTAATTTCATTAGAAAACCTTATATTTTCAATATTCATATATAATTCAACAGTCTCAAGTTCTTCAGCTAGAGATATTTCTCTATGTGAAGATGCTTCTAGTATTTTTCTAACCAGTTTTGAAAATTTGTTGAGGTAATGAACCGCATTTTTTTTCTCATTATTAATTATATACAGTTTAATAGAATTTAATGAGTTAAACAAAAAATGAGGATTCATTTGACTCCGTAGCATGGTTTGTTCCAAAGTTAGGAGTTGTTTTTCGTTTTTAAGTTGATACTGACGGTATAGAATGTAAAAAATTCCTGCTAAGAGCGCTAACGCAATTGTTCCAATTAGGAGTGAGGTTTGGTTTTTTCTTAATTTGAGCTTTACAATTTCATTTTCTTTGGCAAGAACCTCTATTTGGTTATTTTTCTTTTCGCTATCATACCTAATAATCATATCGTTTACATAGCGCAAATTTCTATCATTGGAAATGCGGTCGTTAACTTCTTGAGCTTTTTTATAATACTCAAAAGATGTTTTAAAATCACCTTTTTCAGCATGTAGTTCTGATAAAAAATTATTCGATTTTGAAATACTATTGGGTAGATTATATTTTTTGGCTAAATCCAAACCTTTCAACATGTTTTTTTCGGCTTGTTCAAAGGCTTTTGCCTGCATTTTAGCCCATCCTAAGTTTATATAAACTGTAGTAGTTACGTGTTGATCGCCAATACCCCTAGCCTTTTTTAAGGTAGGTTCTAGAATATTTATAGCGTCTTGAGTTTTTTTTTGTTTGATATAAACTTGAGCGATACTATTATTACATATTACAACACCAATATCTTGATTAATTTCTTTGTTATATGCTAGAGAAATTCTGTAGCTTTTTAAGGCGTCTTCAAGTTTACCTTGTTCTTCAAAACACTCACCAATATTTTGATTGTTAATTGCTAGTCCTAATTTATTTCCAAGAACTTTTTCTAGTTTAAGAGATTTTTTAAATTGCTGTATGGCTAAATCGTACTGCTCCAGAGATTGGTAAATGTTTCCGATACTGTTTAGCGAAACATTAATACTTCTTTTTATACCATCAGAGGGATTTTCTACGGTTTCGGCGAGTTCTAAGGCTTCTTGATTGTAATCTAAAGCAGTTTTAATAGCATCGGTTCTTCTGTATACTACTCCCAACATATTTAAACTATACACCTTAAATTCTAAACTTTTGGCTTCTTCAGATGCAAGTAATGCCTGTCTGTGTAATTCAGCTGCCTTAGCAAATTCTGAAATATTTCGGTATTTTCTACCTAACTGGTTAAACGCATAAGCCTCACCAAACAAATATTCTTTTTTAACACACTCGTTTGCAAAATAACGCATTAAGAGTGAGTCTTTTCTGTAGGCGTTTAGATGCTCATCAATGTCTTTGTAAGTTTTTTTTTGAAGCGTAATTACATTTATAGTTAACTCCTTAAAACTAGAAGGAATTTCTTGAGATGAAATAGATAACATTCCAAAACAAAAGAAAAAGAGAAATAATTTTAATGAAAACTTTAGCATTGTATTTTGCGTAAACGAAAAACGTATTTGCATAACTAATTTAACGTATTTGCATAACTAATTTAATGAATTACAGCATATCCAGAAAATCAGATTTTTTTTGCCTTGAAACCGGTATTTTGTGATTTGATGTTAGCACCACGTAACCATCAGTTTTAATAAATTCTTTTATTTTAGATAGATTTATAATGTACGAATTGTGTATTCTAAAAAAGGAATCATGTGGTAGTAACTCGTTAACCTCTTTTAGTTTTTTTGTTAAAACAATTTTTTGACCATCAGATAAATAAATAGTACTATAGTTGCCATCGGATTCGGCGTACAAAATTTCATCGCTTTCTAGGAAAAGTAATTTACCATCAGTATTAAAGGTTATTTTTTTAAATGTAGAGTTGGAGTTAAAATTAAGTAATATACGTTCCAGTTTTTCAGCAGTAAAATGTTTGGAATTGTATTTTTTAATTTTAGTTATAGTGTCTTTTAAGTCATCAGAGTCAATGGGCTTTAGTAAATAGTCAATGGCCTCATTTTTAATCGCTTTTATTGCGTATTGATTATATGCAGTTGTAATAACAACGGGGAAGTTTTTATTGCTCAATTTTTGAATAAATTGAAAACCATCCATAGTTGGCATTTCAATATCTAGAAATAAACAGTCAGGCGTATTTTTTTCCAAATATTCTAAAGCTTCAAAAGGATTTGTAAAGGAAGCTAATATGCTAATTTCTTTACTGAAATTAGTTAACTCCCACGACAAACTTTGTAGTGCTTTTATTTCATCGTCAACGATAACTGCTTCTAACATAGAATTTAAATATAACTAGAAAATTAATCAAAAAAATGCGTTCATAAAATGTAATTCTTAAAAGATGTGCAGTTGGAATAATTTTGATGATAAACTGTAGGATAGGTGGTAAAATTGGATTTTGGTTTTCCGATGTTTTAAACGAAAGAAAAATATTACAACGAAATTTACTCTCCCAGAATGCAGCATTTTTAGAATTCCAATTATACAAAATAACTTACCATTTATACATGTTAAATTTTGCTAAGCCTCTTAATACGATACTTTTATGGAAAGCTAAGTTATAGTTTATTAAAAGGAGAGCACTATGAAGAAATGTATTTTAATGTTTGTTTGTTTTGTTGTGGTACTTGTGATTGCTGTTTTAACTGATGTTAAAAATCAAGATACATTAGAGGGTAAGCTAATAGTAAGCGAATTGGATGTTAAAACTGGATTAAAGACCACATCCAAATGATACTTCATATTTTTTTGCGACAATATTCTAAGACTATAGAAAAAACTCATAAATTTGTAAGGTTTTTTTCTTGGTTGTTTGTTTTTGGTCTTTTCTTTTCTGGAGTCAATAATAATGATGCCAATAAGGTTTTTTATTTAGATGGGAAGTATCATTTAAAGGCTAGTGGTAATTTAAATAAAGAGCTCTTTGGAGATATAGCATTTGAAATTGCGCATAAAAAATCGGTTAAAGGAAAAATGTATTCAACATTGCAGTTGAATTTAGAAAATTCTGATGATGGAGTAAAGCACTCTATGCAGTTTTTAATTTCGAGTGTTAACAAGCATAAGTACATTAATAAAGGAGCATACAAGGTTGTAAATAATATTGACGGATTTATAAACTGTTTTGATGGAGTTTTTGGTTTTGCAAATGTTCAGGTTTTAGGAGAAGAACCTTTTTTTGCCAACAAAGGAGTAATTACAATTTATCATCTGGAGAATGAAAAAGTTCAAGGTTATATTGATGTGAAAATGCAAAACCAGAATAAACATTATTTTAAAATAAAAGGAAAATTTCAAGCATATAAAAAGGAAAATTTAAAAACTGCCAATACCAATTAAGCAATCCTAGAACCACGTTACAATAAATGCACGTGCAACTGTTAAATAACACCGATTTGATGTTGGTTACTAAGTCTTAGTTATTTTGATATAGGGTTTCGGGGGAACTACCCAAGTCGGAATATAGATGGAGTAATTTAAGCATCAGATGGATTGTTGGGATTGGCAGAATTTAAAATAAATATCGATTAAATGCTCAAAATATTCGTTTATCATAGTAAACCGGAAAGTATACTTTCCGGTTTACTTTTTACAGATGTTTTTTGCAAATAAAATTATCTTCTCGTAGTCCTGATAAACATTGAATTTAGCTATAGATTTCAACATTTTGTTAAAAACTTTGAAGTGGAAAAAGCAAACTACATCCAATTTTTGATAACATTTTTTGAATCTTTGTGTATGCCATAGATAAGGTAAATGTCACCTTATTTTTAACATTTTAATACCTAAGTAAAAATTATGTCAACAGCTATTGAACCCATTTTAGCAGAAAACGAAGACCGTTTTGTTATTTTTCCAATAAAACATAATGACCTGTGGGAGTGGTATAAAAAGTGTGAGGCATGTTTTTGGACAGCAGAAGAAATAGACCTTCATGAGGATTTAAATGATTGGAATAATAAATTAACCAATGATGAGCGCTATTTTATAAAACACATATTAGCCTTTTTTGCAGCTTCAGATGGTATTGTAAATGAAAATTTAGCAGAGAACTTTGTTAGCGAAGTACAATATGCTGAGGCAAAATTCTTTTATGGTTTTCAAATAATGATGGAAAACATTCATTCTGAAACGTATTCATTGTTAATTGACACCTACGTAAAAGATGAAAAAGAAAAGAATACATTATTTAAAGCTATTGAAAACTTTCCTGCTATTAAAAAGAAAGCAGATTGGGCTTTAAATTGGATAGAATCTCCAAGTTTTGCAGAACGTTTAATTGCATTTGCAGCGGTAGAGGGTATCTTTTTTTCTGGAGCGTTTTGTTCCATTTTTTGGTTGAAAAAAAGAGGGCTTTTGCCTGGCTTAACTTTTTCTAATGAGTTAATCTCAAGAGATGAAGGTATGCATTGCGATTATGCAGTACATCTACATAACAATCATTTAATAAATAAAGTTCCTAAAGAACGTATTACTGAAATTTTAGTTGATGCATTGGACATTGAAAGAGAGTTCATAACGGAATCTCTTCCAGCCAGTCTTATAGGAATGAATGCTAAATTAATGACCCAATATCTTGAATTTGTAACGGATCGTTTATTAGTAGAATTAAGGTGCGATAAAGTTTATAATTCTACAAATCCGTTTGATTTTATGGATATGATTTCTCTACAAGGGAAAACTAATTTCTTTGAAAAACGTGTGTCTGAATATCAAAAGGCAGGTGTTTTGAAAAAAGAAAATGATGAAGATGCTCAGAAGATAAGCTTCGACGCAGATTTCTAAGATTATACCATTTTATTTATCCTTTTTGGTTACTCTAAATAAGGATAGTTTTTACAAATTAATATCAAATTGTCAAGTTTGCTGAGGACTTGACCAAGTCAACGTATCACTTATAAAAAACAATTGTAGCAATGTATGTAGTAAAAAGAGACGGGAGAAAGGAGCTTGTAATGTTCGACAAGATTACAGCAAGAGTACGCAAATTATGTTATGGATTAAACCCATTAGTAGATCCATTAAAGGTTGCAATGCGTGTTATAGAAGGTTTATATGATGGAGTTACAACTTCTGAGTTAGACAACCTTGCAGCAGAAATAGCGGCAACCATGACAACTATGCATCCAGATTATGCAAAACTGGCTGCTCGCATATCCGTTTCTAACCTTCATAAAAACACAAAAAAATCATTTTCAGAAACTATGAAGGATTTATACTTGTATGTAAATCCAAGAACTGAAAAAAAAGCGCCTCTATTATCAGATGAGGTTTATAAGGTGATTTCAGAAAATGCTGAACAATTAGATTCTACTATAATTTATAACCGAGATTTTAGCTACGATTATTTTGGTTTTAAAACATTAGAACGTTCATATTTATTAAAAATTAATGGAGCAATAGCAGAACGCCCTCAGCATATGTTAATGCGTGTTTCAGTTGGAATTCATTTAAATGATTTAGATGCTGCAATTGAGACCTATGAGTTAATGTCTAAAAAATACTTTACTCACGCTACACCAACACTTTTTAATTCAGGAACACCAAAACCACAAATGTCATCTTGCTTTTTATTAGCTATGAAAGATGATAGTATAGATGGTATTTATGATACCTTAAAACAAACCGCAAAAATTTCACAATCTGCTGGTGGTATTGGTTTATCTATACATAATGTAAGAGCAACAGGTTCTTATATTGCAGGTACAAATGGTACTTCTAATGGTATTGTTCCAATGCTACAAGTATTTAACGATACTGCCAGATATGTAGATCAAGGTGGAGGAAAACGAAAAGGAAGTTTTGCTATATACATGGAACCTTGGCATGCTGATATTTTTGAATTTTTAGATTTGAAAAAGAATCATGGGAAAGAAGAAATGCGCGCTCGAGATTTATTCTATGCCATGTGGATTTCGGATTTATTCATGAAAAGAGTTGAGGCTAATGCGGATTGGACTTTAATGTGTCCAAATGAGTGCCCAGGATTGTTTACACACCATAGTGAAGAGTTTGAAGCACTGTATTTAAAATACGAAGAAGAAGGTAAAGGGCGTAAAACGGTGAAGGCTCGTGAACTTTGGGAGAAAATACTAGAATCTCAAATAGAAACTGGAACGCCTTATATGTTGTATAAAGATGCAGCAAACCGTAAGAGTAATCAAAAGAATTTAGGAACAATACGTTCTTCAAATTTATGTACTGAGATAATGGAGTACACTTCTCCAGATGAAGTTGCAGTATGTAATTTAGCTTCAATTGCTTTACCAATGTTTGTGAAAAATGGAGCATTTGATCATAAGGAATTGTTTAAGGTTACTAAACGAGTAACGAAGAACCTGAATAAGGTTATTGACAGAAATTATTATCCTGTAAAAGAGGCGGAAAACTCAAACATGAGGCACAGACCTATTGGACTTGGTGTTCAAGGTTTAGCAGATGCTTTTATATTGTTACGCATGCCATTTACAAGTGATGAGGCTAAGCAATTAAACCAAGAGATTTTTGAAACATTATATTTTGCTGCGGTAACAGCTTCTATGGAATTAGCAAAAGAAGAAGGAGCATATTCATCATATGAAGGTTCACCAATATCTCAAGGAGAATTTCAATATAATCTTTGGGGAATTAAAGATGAAGAGCTTTCGGGAAGATGGAATTGGGATAAACTAAGAAAGGATGTTAAGAAAAATGGTGTTCGTAATTCACTTTTAGTTGCACCTATGCCAACAGCTTCAACATCTCAAATATTAGGTAATAATGAGTGTTTTGAACCATATACCTCAAACATTTATACAAGAAGAGTACTTTCTGGAGAGTTTATTGTTGTAAATAAGCATTTATTAGAAGATTTAGTTGCTTTAGGTTTGTGGAATGAAAACATGAAGCAGGAGTTAATGCGTGCCAATGGCTCTATTCAACATATTGAGACGATTCCGCAAGATATTAGAGATTTATATAAAACCGTTTGGGAGCTTAGTATGAAGGATATTATTGATATGAGCCGTCAACGTGGTTATTTTATTGATCAAAGCCAGTCGTTGAATTTGTTTATGGAAAATGCAAATTATTCAAAACTGACTTCAATGCATTTTTATGCATGGAAAAGTGGTTTAAAAACTGGAATGTATTACTTAAGAACTAAGGCGGCAGTAGATGCTATTAAGTTTACTTTAGATAATACTAAAAAGAAAGAAGTTCCAGTTAGTGTTGCTGCGGAAGCTGAGGTTGTGGCGGCGACACCACCATCTGTGGATGAGGCAAAAGAAATTAGTGTTAAGTCCACTACGGTTACTCAAACCGAAGAAATTGATGTACAGCCTATGACACCTGAAGAAATGAAAGAAATGATTGCAAGAGCAAAGGAAGGTCAAGGAGATGACGATTGTTTAATGTGTGGGTCTTAGTAAAAAAAGTAGTCATACATAAACAAAAAATCCCGAGTATTTATTACTCGGGATTTTTTTATGTTTTAGGAATTGCAATACGTTTATAATTCCATGTATTTTTTAAAATATGGTTTTAATAGTATGGAACAAGCAAAAGCCAGTATGTATATGAATAAAATTATAATGTGTTTTTCCATAAAAATTAAAAATTAAAATATTGAATCAATTGTAATATCAATAAAAAAACGAAAATATATTAGATATATTGCTATATAAATCGTTAAAATTTTAAAAATAACCGTATTATTTACATTTTATAAATAAAATACTACCTATTTATGGTTCAATTACTACATATAAATAGCATGATTTTTTAAACTTGTTTATAAGTTTTTATGGATTACTTTTTTATAATAATAGTATAATACTCTTGAGAGTAGAATAAGGATAATGTAAATAATCATAATGTTAATGTAAGAGTCCATAAATTTAAAACGAACAAGTAGTACTATTCTTACATTTAATTGATGTTGTACGTCGAAAAGATTAAAATATTCGATAAAATACATAAAAAAGCCTGAGAAAGTACCCAGGCTTAAAAATCATAAGAGAACTATTTTAAAGAGACCAGGCTTTGCCTCCTGTTAATTCTTCTAAATCTTCACAAGCTTTATATTCACCAGGTATAGGCAAGTACGCTAGTACTTCTTCTCCCACATATTCAGATGTTTTATAACCCCAAATAGTTAGCCCTCTAAGGCTATTTGCAAAACCAAATAAAGCCGTTTTGTCATCTAGCTGGGGTGCGCTACCTTCTTTTAAACTTATGTTATAGTCAACAATTGTTTTCGTGTAATTTTTCTCTTCTTCTTTAGTGACCTTTAGCGCTTGAGCCAAAACAGGTTCTATATCTTGAGGATTTAAATCACTAATTGTTTCTTTTCCAGAATTTTTTAATACTTCATCAGCAAATTTTTTCATTGTCATTTTTAAAAAATCTTGCTGTTCTTTCTCCATAACCTCATTAGCAAAACGGTCAATGAAAATATTAACTTGTACCTCAGATGCCGAAGGTGTGTCAGTTTTTGGTAAAATTAAGTCTACCAAATTGGTAATTAACACGCCTTCTTCTTTACTAAAAAAGTCAGGAATCCATTCTAAAGCTGTTTCAGTTTTACAACTTTGAAAAATACTAATTAGCGTAGGGGTGGCTACAGCATAGCCTAGAGATAACCCCATATTTTTGAGAGCTTTTCTTCTGTCCATTATAAGTTTCCTTTTTTAAGTTCTTGTGCGGCATGATTAGCGGCTCTGGCTGAAAAAGCCATGTACGTTAATGAAGGGTTAACACAACTAGCAGATGTCATGAATGAGCCATCTGTGACGTATACATTTGGAACATCATGTAAGGCATTATTTCCATCTAGTACTGATGTTTTTCTATTTCTTCCCATACGTGCTGTTCCCATTTCATGGATACCTAAACCTAGCCCTGTTTCTTTATCAAACGGTTCAACATCTCTTAATCCAGCTTTTGTAAGCATATCTACAGCAGATTGCATCATATCTTTACGCATGTTCAATTCATTTTCTTTGAACTCAGCATCAAAAGTAACCGTTGGCAATCCCCATTGATCTAATTTGTCATAATCAAGGGTAAATCTATTATCTTGATACGGGAGTACTTCACCAAATCCACCAAAACCAAAAGACCATCCTCCAGGTTTTAAAATAGCTTCTTTAAGGTCTTTTCCATGAGATAATTCGGAAATACTATCTTGCCAATTTCCTCTCCTGGCACCACCTTGATAACCAAAACCTCTTACATAATCCTTTCTATTCGTGTCTCCTCCAAGATTTCTAAAGCGAGGAAGGTATATACCACCAGGTTTTCTTCCTTTATAATATTTATCCTCAAATCCATCCATTTTTCCAGAAGCACCTACACCTAAATGGTGATCCATAATATTTCTGCCTAACTGGTCAGAATCATTTCCCATTCCATTTGGAAAGCGATCAGATTTTGATTGCATTAAAATAGAAGTTGAAGCAATTGCTGAAGCACATAAGAAAATTACCTTTGCTTTAAACTCAAAAGTCTCTTTAGTAATACGATCTATTACTTTAACTCCTGTTGCTTTTTTAGTATTTGGGTCATAGATTACTTCATGAACAATGGAATCAGGTCTTAAGGTCATATTCCCTGTTGCCTCCGCCGCTGGCAGCGTTGAAGATAAACTGCTAAAATACGCTCCGAAAGGGCAACCTCTAATACAACGATTTCTGAATTTACATCGAGTTCTTCCTGCTCCTTCGAACTTTTTATCGCTATTAATATGTGCAACACGTCCAGAAGTCATAACACGCCCGTCAAAATTTTCAGCAACTTTTTCTCTTACATGTTGTTCAACACAATTGAGATTTATCATTGGCTCAAATTGTCCATCAGGTAATTGCGGTAACCCTAATTTTTCTCCAGTAACACCTATATACGATTCTACTTTATCATACCAGGGAGCAATATCTTTATAGCGTACTGGCCAATCAACTCCGTGACCATCTTCTTTATTTGCTTTAAAATCAAAGTCACTCCAACGATAGCTATGTCGACCCCATTGTAAGGACCTACCACCCACATGATAACCACGCATCCAATCAAAACGTTTTGTTTCATTGTATGGATGTTCATTGTCATTTACAAACCACATAGAACTTGCGGCATTTGTAGTGTAGCCTGTTCTATTTTGTTTAGGTTGTTTTTTAATGTCTTCTTGGGTGGGTTGTCCTCCATTTGGAAAATCCCAGGGGTCTTTATGAGCGGTGGTATAATCTTTAATATGTTCCACCATTTTGCCCCTTTCCAATACCAGAGTTTTTAAACCATTTTCACAGAGTTCTTTTGCGGCCCAGCCACCACTAATTCCAGTTCCAACGACTATTGCGTCGTAAGAGTCTTGCTCTTCGTTGTAGTAAAATTTGCCCATTTATTTAGTTTGTTTAATCCTTAAATTTATCAATTATATATTGAATATTACATATATATGATTTAATATTGTTGGAATACTTGTAAATATTACGTTTACATATTGCGAAAAAAGCAAAATCAATATTTAAGACACTTATCAATACCAAGTTGTAGAACTAAAAATCAATTTAAAATGGAAAGAATAAAATTTATGAAAAGAGGAGCTTTTGCGCTTATGGCAATTTCCTTATTTGGGAGTTATTCATGTAAAGAAAAAAAAGCGGATAAAGTCGAAAAAGCTGAAGCCGTAGAAGTTGTCGAAACCACAGAAGTTGAAGATTCTTTTTTCAAACTATCATTAGCACAATGGTCTATGCACAACATGATTTTTAATGATGGTGTTGATCCATATTCTTTTGCGGAAAAGGCAAAGTCATGGGGTTTTGAAGGGCTTGAATATGTAAGTGGATTATATTATAACGAATTAAAAAAGTCTGATTTTTCACATGAGGCGATGGAAAATTTTGTAAAAAAGTCTAATGCTGAAGCTGAAAAACATGGACTTAAAAATGTGCTGATAATGGTTGACGGTCAAGGGGATTTGGCACTAAGTAATCCAGACGAAAGAAAAAAAGCTGTTGAAAATCATTATAAATGGGTAAATGCTGCTGCCGACATGAATTGTCATTCTATAAGAGTTAATTTGAATGGTAGTAGTAATCCAGATGAATGGAAAAAGAATGCTGCTGACGGTTTAAAGCAATTGGCAACTTACGCTAAGGATAAAAATATTAATATTGTAGTCGAAAATCACGGAGGGTTATCATCTAACGGCGCATTGTTAGCTGAAGTTATGACTATGGTTAATATGAGCAATTGTGGTACTTTGCCAGATTTTGGAAATTTTTGCATTGTTAGAAATGACCCTAAAGATTATGCTAAGGGTTGTGCCGAAAGTTATGATAACTATAAAGGTGTAGAGGAGTTAATGCCTCATGCAAAAGCAGTTAGCGCTAAGTCTTATGATTTTGATGCAGATGGAAAAGAGACAACAATAGACTATAAAAAAATGCTTCAAATAGTGAAAAATGCGGGATACAACGGATATATTGGTGTTGAATATGAAGGAAGAAAATTAGGAGAAGAGGAAGGCATACTTGCAACAAAAAACCTATTACTTGCTGCATCTAAAAATTTAGAATAAAATTTTACAAATAAAACAAACAACCAAAACTTGATTAAATGGAGAGTGTAAACAAAAATCAGATTTTTTTAGCGGCCTGTATTTCGCTAATCGTAACTTCAATGACATTTGCTATTAGAGCTGGTATTCTAACTCAATTAGGGGTAGATTTTGAAATCTCTAATAAAGAATTAGGTTGGATTAACAGTATGGCATTTCTAGGATTTCCTCTTGCAATGATTTTAGGAGGATTACTTTATAACTCAATTGGAGCTAAAAAACTTATGATTGTTGCTTTTGTATGTCATATGCTAGGTTTGTTGTTGACCATTTTTGCTGGTGGTTTTTGGACGTTAATTATATCAACCTTCTTTATTGGTTTTGCTAATGGTTCTGTAGAAGCTGCGTGTAATCCAATGATTGCTGAAATGTATACCAACAATAGAACAGCAATGTTAAATAAATTTCATGTTTGGTTTCCTGGAGGTCTTGTAATAGGGGCGCTTGTTACTAAATTTTTGACAGATGCAGGAATGGGATGGCAGACTTTAATAGCAACAATGTTAATTCCGACACTAATTTATGGATATTTAATATTCACTCAAAAATTTCCAGAGAATAAGAATATAGAATCTAATACCTCCAACAATATTAAAGCTTTAGCAAACCCATTATTTATATTTATAGCTGTTTGTATGACTTTAACTGCGGTTTCTGAATTTATACCACAACAATGGATAGAAACTATATTAGGTAGCTCTGGAGCTAGTCCTATGTTGGTTCTAGCATTGGTTACAGGTATAATGGCATTAGGTAGGTTTTTTGCTGGCCCAATTGTGCATAAATTAAACCCTACAGGAGTTCTTTGGATGTCAGCAATAATAACTAGTGTTGCTATTTACCTAATGAGTATTGTTGATGGATCAATGATATATGTAGCAGCTGCTTTGTTTGCTTTAGGAGTATGCTATTTTTGGCCAACTATGATTGGCTTTGTATCGGAATATTTACCAAAAACAGGGGCATTAGGAATGTCTTTAGTAGGTGGAGCAGGAATGTTTGCTACCTCTATGTGGAATCCTGTAATAGGTTCATGGTTAGATGCAGAAAAAGAAACTGCACTAGCATCTGGTTTATCTGGTGCATTGGCCGAAATTGCAGCCGGAAAAGCGGTTTTAGGAATCGTGGTTTATTTCCCTCTAGCATTAGTGGCTTTGTTTGGAATTTTATTTTTTATGCGAAATAAAATTGAAAAAAATAGAATTGGGCATGGGGAAGAAGTCCCTGCATAAACAAGTATAGAAAAATTTAGCAAAAGAAATTAAAAAGAGATTAATGAGTAAAAAAATAAGATTAGGTATCCTAGGTGGAGGTGGAGATTCACTTATTGGAGTATTGCATAGAGTAGCTTCGCATATTAATGATAATTATCAAATTACTGGGGCGGTTTTTAATCCTGATTTTGAGGCCAATATGGCTTTCGCAAAGGAGATTGATGTACCTACTAACCGAATTTATAAAGATTTCGATACATTTATTGAAGAAGAAATGAAGCTTCCAAAGGAGGAGCGTATTGAAGTTTGTTCAGTGCTTACACCAAATTTTTTACACTTTCCAATGGCTAAAAAGCTATTAGAAAATGGTTTTCATGTAATATGTGAAAAACCAATGACTACGAGTTTGGAGGAAGCAAAAATTTTAGAAGAAACTCATAAAAAAGCAGGAACTGTATTTGCTTTAACGCATACTTATACTGGCTACCCAATGGTACGTCAAATGCGCGAAATGATAAAAGCAGGGGCTTTAGGTAAAATACATAAAGTTGATGCAAGGTATTACCAAGGATGGATAAATACTATAATTCATGATAAGGAAAAACGCTCTTCGGTTTGGCGTTTAGATCCTAAAAAGGCAGGAATAAGTTCTTGCATGGGTGATATTGGTGTACATGCGTTTAATATGGTAGAGTATGTTACCGGATTACAAGTAGAGTCCCTATTGTGTGATTTTAATTATTTGTATGAAGATAATAAAATGGATGTTGATGGTACAGTTTTAATTCGCCTTGGAGAACATACTAAAGGTGTTATTCGTAGTAGCCAGGTTGCTACAGGTGAGGAAAATGGTTTAGCAATAACTATTTATGGAGAAAAGGCTTCTTTTCGTTGGGAACAAGAAAGACCTAACTTTTTGTATAAGATGAGCGATAGTGAGCCTACGCAAATTTATAAACCTGGACATGCTTATAACTCAGATTTGTCTTTAAACGGAACAAAATTGCCACCTGGACACCCTGAAGGAATATTTGATTCTATGGCAAATATTTATTTAGGCGCTGCAAAAGCAATACGAGGAGAAGAATATAATGATGGAGAGTTTCCTACTATGAAGGATGGTGTTCGCGGAATGAACTTTATTGAAGCTACAGTTGCTTCTCATAAAGAAGGTAACTTATGGGTGAGTTTAGAACCTTAAGAAAAATGCATTTATAACAAAAGGCTGCATACTGCAGCCTTTTTATTTGGTATTAATTCTGCGTTATCCGAAAACTTTTTCAAAGGTTTCGCATACAATAATCATACTTTCTCTCGGAACTCTATTATATGAAGATAGCTCTCTAGAGTAATACTCCCAATGCGTTTTTTTCCAATGATTAAGAGACTTATCTCCTTCGCCTTCTAATTGGGCATACGCTTCATCTATTGAGAAATAGGGCTTAAATTTAATAGAGGTAGTCTTTACAATACACTGTGCTTTTCCAGACCAGTCTGTAATTACTTTAAAATCACCAATTTTAGGTAAATTTTCTTTCCTACATTGTATTCCTAGTAAAGAGTGCGATGTTGCTTTTTTGATGCCTTTTTTAACCAAAGTTGCACATTCATTTGCATCTTTTTCATTATCACAAAAATGAATTGTTTTAGGGGCTTCAACAAAAGCATCTTCAAGATGCTTATCTAAATAGTCACCCCACATGTTTCTTGCCGAAGCATTTTCCATAATTGTTTATTTTTTAACTACACTATAAAAGTATAGTATTTAAAAATTAGAAGTTTGGTTTATTAATATAGTACTAAATATAACGATTACAAATCGCTTTTTGTATTTAGACTTCTAAATATATTTATTTTTTGTGGTATAAATAAGACTATCACTTTTGTATGATTTTTTCAATGCACATTTATCATAATTATTCTTTTGATATTCCTATATTTATAACTTGTCTGTAATGAATATCATCTGCTAGGAAAACTTAAATTATTTATTGTTATCCTCATGTTGGTTTGAGTATAGATGTATTTGTGAAATCAAAAAATAAAAAATAAATGAAAACAATTAAAGGACCTGCTGTTTTTCTTGCTCAATTTGTTGATGGTAAAGCGCCATTTAATAGCTTAGACGGATTGTGTAAATGGGCTTCAGACCTTGGGTATAAAGGAATACAAATACCTACTTGGGAGAGTTTTTTAATAGATCTTGACAAAGCCGCAGAAAGCCAAACTTATTGTGACGAGCTTAAGGGCAAAGTAAATTCTTATGGGCTTCAGATTACAGAGCTATCAACGCATTTACAAGGTCAATTGGTTGCGGTGCACCCTGCATATGATATAATGTTTGATGGTTTTGCTCCTGACGCTGTAAAGAATAATCCAAAAGCCAGAACTGAATGGGCTGTTGATGTGGTAAAAAAAGCTGCAACTGCAAGTAGAAGATTAGGTATTTCATCGCATGCGACATTTTCTGGAGCATTACTTTGGCATGCTATGTATCCCTGGCCGCAAAGACCTCCTGGTTTGGTTGAAATGGGTTTTGAAGAATTGGCTAAAAGATGGTTACCTATTTTAAATCATTTTGATGAAGAAGGAGTAGATGTCTGTTACGAAATTCATC
The DNA here is from genome assembly GCA_947493885.1 of uncultured Maribacter sp. Taxonomy (GTDB): domain Bacteria; phylum Bacteroidota; class Bacteroidia; order Flavobacteriales; family Flavobacteriaceae; genus Maribacter_B. Next base: position 172,751 of record CANLTE010000005.1, on the reverse strand, counting down.
CGGGTGAAGACTTACACGATGGAGTTTCTTTTGAGCGTTTTTTGAAAGCAACAAATAACCATAAGCGGGTTAATATGCTTTATGACCCTAGTCATTATGTACTTCAAAACTTAGACTATCTAACTTTTATTGATCATTACCATGAGTTTATTAAAGCCTTTCATGTAAAGGATGCTGAATTTAACCCAACAGGTAAACAAGGAGTTTATGGTGGATATTCTGATTGGATTGATAGAGCAGGAAGGTTTAGATCACCGGGTGATGGTCAAGTGGATTTTGGGGGTATTTTTTCTAAGCTCACTCAATATGGCTGTGATGTTTGGGCGGTTATGGAATGGGAGTGTTGTATGAAGAGTCCAGAACAAGGCGCGCGTGAGGGAGCTCCTTTTATACAGAAACATATTATAGAAGCTACTCAAAAAACTTTTGACGATTTTGCTGGTGGAGGTTCAGATGAAGAAATGCTGAAAAAAATATTAGGAATTTAAAAGTATAGGAATGAAAAAAGTGTTGTTTATTATTTTTGCTGTTTTAGCTACTTCATGTCAAGGACAAAACACAAATTCAGAAACTGAGAAAGAAGCGAAAAGTAATGTGGTTGTTCATGACGAATATTCTGGAGTTGAGCCAACCAAACCCGAGGCAACTGAATTTTATGAACCTGTTGTACCAAAAGTAAATCCAAAAAACGAGAATGGGGTACCTAGTGATGCAATTGTGTTGTTTAATGGTTCAAATTTGGATAATTGGATTAGTGCTAAAGATAGTACAGAGGCCAAGTGGCATTTAAATAATGATGGTAGTATGACTGTTAAAGACAGATTTGGAGACATACAAACCAAACAAAATTTTGGCAATGTGCAACTGCATATTGAGTGGCGTTCACCAGCTGAAGTCCAAAGAGATGGTCAAAATAGAGCTAATAGCGGTGTTTTTCTTTCTGGAATTTATGAAGTTCAAGTATTAGATAATAATGATAATACTACTTATGTTAACGGGCAAGTTGCGTCAATTTATAAACAACATACTCCCTTAGCGATGGCTTCTGTACCTAGTGGTGAATGGAATACTTATGATATTGTTTATCATGCTCCTGAATTTAATGCTAAAGGGCAAAAAATAAAGTCGGGAACATTGACGGTAATACATAATGGAATATTAGTTCAGGACCATGTAGAAATAAAAGGAACAACACCATACATAGGGTGGCCAAAAAATCCACCACATGGTAAAGGACCATTACGTTTGCAGGATCATGGTGATAATAGTCGAGTGAGTTACAGAAACATATGGGTAAGAGAGCTATAAAAGCTTAAATAAAGGCAAATTAGTTACCTTTGTGCTCAATTAAAATTGCACTATGATTCAATCCATGACAGGATTTGGAAAGCATGTACTTCAGCTTTCTACAAAAAAAATAACAGTAGAAATTAAATCTTTAAATAGTAAGAGCCTTGATTTAAATGCTAGAATGCCACAAGCATATAGAGAAAAAGAGCTAGAACTACGTAAAATTATTGCAAGCTCGCTAATGCGAGGTAAAGTTGATTTTGGACTTTATGTAGAACTTACCGGTGATGAAACTACTGTTCAAGTGAACGAGACTGTTGTACGTCAATATATGAAGCAGCTAAAAGGGGTTGCCGATGGTGATGAATTGCGACTATTGGAGATGGCACTTCGTATGCCCGATGTTTTAAAGACGGACAAAGAAGATATTGATGAAAGTGAATATCAACATATAAAAGATACTTTAAAACAAGCGCTACTAAAAATTAATGAGTTTAGGTCTGAAGAGGGTAAAGTTCTTGAAGAAGATTTTAAAGAACGAATTAAAATTCTGCATAATCTTTTAAATAAAGTTATAGATATAGACCCAGAGCGCCAAGGTACTATTCGTGAACGTTTGGAAAAAGCAGTTGCCGATGTTAAAGAAGAGGTAGATGCTAATAGGTTTGAACAAGAATTAATTTATTACTTAGAGAAATATGATATTACCGAGGAAAAGGTAAGACTTGCAAATCACTTAGATTATTTTACGAGTACTTTAAGATCTGATGATAGTAATGGTAAAAAACTAGGTTTTATATGTCAAGAAATAGGTAGAGAAATAAACACAATAGGCTCTAAAGCTAATTTTGCTCCAATGCAGCAGTTAGTGGTTCAAATGAAGGACGAACTAGAAAAAATTAAAGAACAAATGCTTAATGTTTTGTGATGAAAGGAGGTAAATTGCTTATATTTTCTGCGCCATCCGGAAGTGGAAAAACTACTATTGTACGTCATCTTCTAAAACAACCAGAATTAAATCTTGCTTTTTCAGTTTCAGCAGCTTCTAGGCCCAGAAGAGGCAAAGAAAAAAATGGAATAGATTATTATTTTAAAACTGTTTCTGAGTTTAAACAACATATTAGAAATGATGATTTTTTAGAATGGGAAGAGGTTTATAGAGATAATTTTTATGGAACTTTAAAGTCCGAAGTTGAGCGATTATGGGCGGAAGGTAAAAATGTAATTTTTGATATTGATGTCGCTGGGGGATTACGTATAAAGAAAAAATTTCCAAAAGAAACCCTGGCGGTTTTTGTGAAACCACCTAGTGTTGATGAGCTTAAAATTCGGTTGAAAAAACGAAGTACCGAAAGTGAAGACAAAATTAATATGCGAATAGCTAAAGCATCTGTAGAATTAGCCACAGCTCCACAGTTTGATAAGATTATTAAGAATTATGATTTGGACGTTGCATTAAAGGAAGCTTACGAACTGGTGAACGATTTTGTGAATTCTGAAGATAAATAGTGCTCATGAAAAAAGTTGGTTTATACTTTGGAACGTTTAACCCAATTCATATAGGTCATATGATTATAGCAAATCATATGGTAGAACATTCAGAATTAGATGAGGTTTGGTTCGTAGTTACTCCTCAAAGTCCCTTTAAAACAAAAAAAACGTTGCTTGACAATAACCATAGATACCAAATGGTATTTGAAGCTACACAACACTATCCAAAGCTTAAACCTAGCACGATCGAATTTGATTTGCCTCAGCCAAATTATACAATTAATACACTAACCTATTTAAAAGAAAAATATCCTGATGATTATCAATTTTGTTTGATAATGGGAGAGGATAATCTTAAAGGTTTTCATAAGTGGAAAAATTATGAACTGATTTTAGAAGATTACGAACTTTTTGTTTACCCAAGAATATCAAATGGAGTAATTGATAATCAGTTTAAAAATCATCCTAAAGTTACCAAAGTTGATGCCCCAATTATGGAAATTTCATCCACCTTTATTCGAAATAATCATAAAATGGGCAGAAATGTTAGAACTCTACTTCCCGATTCTGTTTGGAAATATATGGATGAAATGAATTTTTATAGATAAAAGCGACCAATAATGGCCGCTTTTACAAACATCAAAGCGCAATTCGTGCATAACTACGCTTTAATACGATATTGTTAAATTAGACTTCGGACTCCTCTATATATTTAATATCTCGAGTGTTTTTTTGCACTGCTACTGAGGCAAACAAACTAAGTGTAAAAGACATTCCGTAAAATCCTTTTTCACTCAATTCTAAATCAGCATTCCATAAGCCTATAACCAATAGTACAATTGATGCTATTGTGGTAAACCAGCTAATACCATAATAAGCATCTGTTACCGGTAATCCTTCTTTTTTGTCTCGTACACTCTTTTGAACGGATACAACCGAAAACAAACCAAATAATAAAATGGTAAAATAATACCCTTTTTCGTTCAGCAGCATGTCTGCATTCCATAAACCAATACAGTATGCTACCATACCAATTAATAATGCGCTCCATGAAGCGGATATAAAAGCCGGCGTTGGTTTTAAACTTATGTCAGAAAACTGCTTTTCTTTTTTTGCGTTTGAAGACTTTTTAGTCTCTGAAAACATTTGATTTTCCATAATATGTTTTTTGATGTTTATGTTGACAAAGGTGTGGCACTTCAAGAATTTTACAAACCTCATTTTCATATTAAACTTATTATTTAAAAATTATTATATAGTATATAAATGATTTAAAATGATATATTTATGTATAACTAAACTTATGATTAAATGTATTCAATTATCAAAATAATTAATTCACTTGATGAAGAGTCAAAAAGAGCTTTTGTGCAATGGATGAAACAAAAGAATAGACGTGGAGACGCTAAAAATTTAAGTTTATTTAAATATTTAAAGGAAGGTATAACAGCTTATTTAGATGTAAAGCTTTATGGTAAACCTGCTAGAAATGCTTTTCACGCTTTGTGTAAAAGACTTCAGGATAATCTATTGGACTTTATTGCTTCAAAAAGCTTTTCAGGTGAAACCTCTGAAGAAATAGGAGTACTTAAATTAATTGTTGTTGGCAGAATATTTTACGAACAAGAAAATTATAAGCTGGGATATAAAACATTAAAAAGAGCTGAAAAAATAGCCTTATTTATAGATCATTATTCATTGTTAAATGAAATTTACCATACACAAATTCAGTATGCGCATCGCTTACCGTCTATGAATTTGAAAGCGGTACTTGAGAAGTCTAATCTTAATATGGAAAAGTTCAATAGAGATTTTAAACTGAATATGGCTTATGCTGAGATAAGAGAAAAAATGAAGAAAACAGAGTTCATTGGGGTTATTGATGCGATTGTTGAAAAAGCGTTTGAAAAATATGAGGTTTCTATTGATACATCATTGTCATATAAATCCCTTTATCAATTAATGAGTGTTACGTCAATATCAGCCAAATTACAGCGTAATTATTATGAGATAACACCTTTTATTCAAAAAATATATACCATTGTAAATTCGCGAAAAATAATAAAACATAAACATTTGTTTTATCACATAGGTATTCTTCATATAATGGCAATGATGCATTTTCGAAATAAAAAATTTGCGGTTTCTATGAAATTTGTCAAAAAAATGGAAACGGAAATGTTGGAAGATAATAGACGCTATTACAAACGATTTACAGATGATTTACTAATGTTAAAAGTACTTAATTATAATTATAGTGGTGATTATGAAAGTGCTTTAAGATTATTAGAAAAACCAAGCACGTCATTAAATATTAATTTAATACAAATAATGTGCTTGTTTCAACAAAACAAGTTTAAAGAAGCTTATGCAGTTCTTAAAAAAATGAATCATAGTGATGTTTGGTATGAAAAGAAAATGGGGTGGATTTGGGTATTAAAAAAGAGCATTATTGAAATTTTGTTATTGATTGAATTAGATTATTTGGAGCTAGTTTTGGCTAGGGTTAATAGTTTTAAGCAAAGGTTTACAAAAAAATTAAAAGATATTGACGAAACCAGAGTACTTACCTTTATTAACTTGGTTTTAGATTATTATAATAACCCGGAGCTGGTAACGTCACAGAAGTTTAAGGATAAGGTGGAGTTAGCTTTTGATTGGAAAGAAAATAAAAAGGAGGATATTTATGTTATGAGCTTTTATGCTTGGTTAAAATCTAAAATAGAAAATACAGGTTTGTACACAACCACTTTGCGGTTAGTTAGTGGTGTTGATTAACATATCCGTTCCTAAATATTTATCATCTAGATTGTAGTACCATGCCCTGTTTTTTGGCATTTTAATACCGTTTATTTCAGATTCATCGGTAAGTAGAATGTACTCTCCATCATTTTTGGTTTCATCATGATAAAATTGGTAAACTTCCAGAGCATATGTTTCTGGATTAAAATAAAAATACCAAGTGTCTTTACCAACGTCTTTTTTGTAAGTTACTTTTAAAACTAAGTATTCTTTTCCCTTAAAAGACTTTCGCTCAGTTTTGGGGAAAATAATGGTTCCAGGGTCTTTTAATTTCATAGGAAGCCCATATAAATATGAATAGTAGTTTTTCATAAAATGTGCTCGTTCACAGGTAATTCGTAGGCTATCTTTTTGTTATTTTGATATGTTAGAATTACCATTTAGTTTGAGCGAACATTTGTCTTTTTCAATTATAGAAGTAACGGTGTTCTCTCCTTTGGTAACTTCAGATTTATAATACTCCTTTGGAAGGTTTAAGGTTATTATACTAGTGCGCTTATTTTTATTAGGTGTAAGCATGGTGATATGTAATTCACCATTAAATGTTTTCCAAGCATCATTTGGGTCATGATAAGCAATAGCTTTATCTAGTAGCTGTTCACCTGTAAGCTCTTGGCCAAAAACAGTAACGGATACGAGAAATGTAATGAATAAAATTAAGTGTTTTATCATGATGGTTAAGATACTTAATTTTATTCAAAAAAAACAAAAGTTATTCTGCTACAGAGGATTCTATTTTCGCTGGTTTAACAGAGCTATCATGCTCTTTGTAGTACAGTTCGAGTAGATTAATGGTTGCAATTATTAAATCTTTACTTTCAGATAATAATGAAAAGTATAAGGTAGTATTTTTTGGACTAGATTCCTCCGTTCTGGTTCTTGTAACTTGTTTTTGAATTTTTTCGGTGACAAGATCAAACAATTTTTGTTTATCATTTAGGAGTGCACCAATTTCTTCAAACGATCTATTTTCAAAAGCTTTTTGAGTATCTGATAATAGCTTTTCCAACTCAATGTCTAACTCTTTTAACTCCTTAATCTGGTTGTACTTAAGCTTTTTGTGGTTATTATTTATATGCTTATGGGTAATTTTAGCAATATATTCTAAGGACTGAACAATGTCTTGTAAATACTCTAGAATATTAATATAAAAATTACTGGCGCCAACACTAGCTTCATCTAAATTTTTGATGAAGTAAAATATATGATCTCTTAATTGATCTATTTCTTCAGATAACTTTACAACACCTTTTTTGTTCTTTTTAAGAAGCTGAATTTCTTGTTTAGCCAAACCGTTAATACTATTTGAGTAGATAATATTACTTCTTTTAACTACCTGAGCAATGTTATTGGCACTTTCCTCTATTACACCTTGTATTGAGCTACTTTCGGCTTTTCTTAGCGTGTCTTCTGCCTTAATTTCTTTAGACTTTTTGCTTTGCTTTTGATAATTTCTAAAGATTAAATAAAATGCAAAAACTAATAATACCACTAACGCAATTGTACCTCCAAAATGAATACACGAAGCTATAATGGCAGCAGCAATAAAAGCTATAATTGCAGTAAAAAACCATCCGCCAATTACATTGAGTACACCGGCAACTCTATACACCGCACTTTCAACCCCCCAAGCTCTATCGGCTAAAGATGATCCCATAGCAACCATAAAAGTCACATAGGTAGTTGATAGTGGGAGTTTCATTGAAGTTGCTAAAGAAATAAGTACACTTGCCACCATCAGATTTACGGCAGCCCTTACCATATCAAAAGCAGGTCTGTCTTGTTCTTTAAGAACAATAGACGGAGCATCTGCTTTTTCAAATTGTTTATTTATTTTACTTTGAATCGCCGTAGGCATTATGTTGTCCATGGTTTCCGACAGTTTCAAAGAATACTTAACAATTAACCTGGAAAGATAATTAGCTTTAAAACGCTCTTCACCTTCATCTTGTCTTGATAAATCAACACTAGTTTTTAGTACGTTTCTAGCTTTTGTGGAAAACCAAATGGTTAAAACCATGATTATTCCAGCAGCTAATAGTAGGAGTGTTGGAGTTTTAACGGCTCTTGATAAACCAGACATGTTATACTCTGTTGAAAGCACACCAGATGCACTCCAGTCTTGAAAAGATTGAATTGCTGTAATTAGGGGTCCAATAAAGTTTACCAAATCATTTCCCGCAAAAGCCATGGCCAATGCAAAGGTTCCTAAAAGGATGATAAGTTTGTAAATGTTTGTTTTAAAAAACACACTTAAAAAGAAAGATACTGTTGTCCAAAAAATAAAGTTTAATGCAATAAAAAGGTTAGTTTGTTCGTAAATGAAATCAGAAATAGAACCATCAAGTATTGATGCACTTTTTAACCCTTTTACGATAATAAAATATATGATGGCTGTAATCGCAAAGCCACCAAATAATGCGCTAACCCATTTAGGCTTTTTATCAAATTTAAATGATATTAAAACTCTTGAAATATATTGAACGAGTGCTCCAATGGAAAAAGCAATTAACACAGAAAGTAATATACCAACTATTATCTGAGTGGCCTTATCAGTATTTATATAATCTGATAAAGAAGAAAGACTATCTTCAAGCGTAAATATTTTAATAATTGCTATAGCAACTGCAGCGCCAAGTAATTCAAAAACAATAGAAACTGTTGTAGAAGTAGGCATACCCAATGTATTGAAAAAATCGAGTAACATAATGTCGGTTATCATAACCGCCATAAAAATGATCATGATTTCAGAAAAAACAAAGTTCTCTGGATTAAAAATACCTTTTCTAGCAACCTCCATCATACCACTGGAAGACATTGCACCGAACGCAATACCAACACTGGCAACAATCATTATAGTTTTAAAGGAAACCGCCTTAGAACCTATCGCAGAATTTAAAAAATTAACAGCATCATTACTAACACCCACTATTAAATCTGTAATAGCCAAGATTGCTAATGCAGCAATCATATACACGTAAATGTTCTCTCCCATCAGGTAATTAAAATAGTTGACAAATATCCATAACCAGTTTATTTGTTGTGTTATCTAAAGGTTATGTTTTGAGCTAAAACATATAGATAAATACACTTTTTTAAATTTTTAAGTCATAATTGATATTTACTTCAATTATAGGCTAAAATATTTAGTCATTCAATATAGTTAAAACCTAGATAAACAAAGTGTTTTTATTAAAAAAAGAAAAGCTACCTTAATTAAAAGATAGCTAGTCTATTTCAATACAATTCGTCGATGAACAAATAGGAGTAATGAAATGTTATGTTTTACTGTAACGAGGTTACGAAATTCGGGTATAAAAGCTAATTTAAAGTAATGTTATTATTAAGTAATTATTAAAGTTTTGGTGTTTTTTGAAGCTGAAATTTTTTTATGATAGTGTATCTTGCAGCAAAATAAGAAACATGAATTGGGAGCAATTACTTTCGTTAAAACGTCATGGAGATACTCATAAAAGACTTCGTAAGGAGCAAGACGAGACCCGACTTGGTTTTGAGGTGGATTATGACCGTATTATATTTTCAGCCGCTTTTAGAAGTTTACAAGATAAAACGCAAGTAATTCCCTTGTCAAAAACCGACTTTGTACATACGCGACTTACACATAGCTTAGAGGTTTCGGTTGTTGGGAGAAGTTTAGGACGTATTGCAGGAAAGAAAATTTTAGAAAGGCACCCACAGTTAAAAGAAGAGTATGGGTATCGTTTTAATGACTTTGGAGCTATTGTCGCTGCTGCGTGTTTAGCTCATGATATTGGAAATCCTCCGTTTGGTCATAGTGGAGAAAAATCTATTGGAGAGTACTTTAAAACGGGGAGAGGGAAAAAATACCAACCTGAATTAAATACCAAACAGTATCAAGATTTAATCGACTTTGAGGGCAATGCCAATGGTTTTAAGCTGCTTACTGAGGATAAAAAGGGAGTAGTAGGTGGCTTAAGATTAAGTTATGCTACCCTTGGTACTTTCATGAAGTATCCTAAGGAGTCTTTACCTAAAAAACCTTCCGTACACGTTTCTGATAAAAAATTCGGTTTTTTTCAGAATGATAAAAATACGTTTTTACCTATTGCGGAAGATTTAGGATTGCCGCAAACTAGAAGTGGCAAGGATGTTTCTTTTTCAAGACACCCTCTTACCTTTTTAGTAGAGGCGGCCGATGATATATGTTATACTATTATTGATTTTGAAGATGGAATTAATTTAGGACTCATTTCTGAGGAGTATGCATTAGAGTATTTAATAAAATTGGTAAAAAATACGATTAATACCAAAAAGTATAATTCTCTGGAGTTTCGGGAAGACAGGTTGAGCTACCTAAGGGCACTTGCTATAAACACACTTATTAGTGATGCTGTGGAAATTTTTATTGATAATGAGGAAGCCATTTTAAACGGAAGTTTTGATGTTGCCTTAATGGATAAAAGTAGTTTTAAAGCTCAAATCTCTGATATTATTGCAATAAGCGTTAAAAAAGTATACGAGTCACCTGAAGTAATAGAAAAAGAAATCGCTGGATATAAAATTATTTCTGATATTCTAGACGTGTATTGTACCGCTTTGGCAAGAAAAAAGAATGATGAAGCTTCAAATTATGATAATTTAATGCTTAAAACACTTCCTGAGTTTTATCAAAGTGTAGACAAATCGCTCTATGAAATATTGTTGAACACTTGTTGCTATGTAGCCAGCTTATCAGATAGTGCTGCCGTACATATTCACAATAAAATTAAAGGAAAGCAACTTTAGGTTTTAAAAGTCGTAAATAACACCTACACCTAAAACTTGTTTAAATTGGATTTTTGGCTCTCCCGGATAGGTTATTGCTCCTGAAGCATCTTTTATTTCGTTAAATAGAATGTCGTCGTCAAAGATTACATGAGTTCCAACAGAGGTTAAAATATGTTTATTCACCTTGAGTTTTAAATTAAGCTCCCAGTCTAAATCTACATTACCAAAACTAGCTAAATAATCTGTGTAAAGACTTACCCTACTATCTAAGTTGACATTTTTTGCGACAATCGCTTTCCAATTATTAGTGATTAAAAACCCAAGTTCCATGAAAAGGTTTTCACCTTGTTCAAGAACAGTTCCGTCCGTATCTAAAACTGCTTTTTTTACACCAAAAGCTCCCTTGTCAGCCAGGCGCTGGTCTAGTACAAATGTTGATTTTGCTGTGATTGGTGAAATGTAAAGATTAAATTTTTGATTTTGAGAGATGTAAGATGTTCCCGCACCTAGAAAAAAGTATCCAGGAGACATAAATCTTGAAATGGGTGTTGTTCTATCCGGATATTTGTAACCGTTAGAGAATTGAGTATTAAAATTTGCTTTTACAGAATAGTACCAATTACTAATGGTGTCTCTTCGATATCCAAAAGTGGATGCAACTCTGAACTGGTCAGTTGTTTTTCTAAGCTTACGATCTTCTTGGGCATTTAGTCCGTATCTTATAATCATGATGTTGTCCCATTGAACATATCTAAATTTATAGTTCCGTTCAAATTTAAGATTACCCAATGCCGTAATAGAATTATTTCCACCTGCGTTCCAATTCACAAAAGCAGCCTCGCTTAAATCAACACCTAAATGATTTATTTTTTCCCAAAACGAAGGAACTCTAAACTTTTTGTATTTCTTATTTAGTGGTTTGGTCTTTTTAAAGGAAATATAGGGGTTTGTAAGTTTTGTGCCTCTTGGTATATATTTTATTTTTTCATGAGTTTTTCTTATTACAATAGTGTCAATAACGGTTGTATCAATTGCTGTATTACGTGGAATACTATCTTGCGCATAGATTATTGAAAAACTAGATAATAGAAAAAAGCTCAAAAGAGTAACAACTTTCATAAGCGATTTAAGCTTTGTAAAGTAATGCATTTAAATATTCTTTTAGTGATTGAGAATCTATTTTGGACAATTTGTGTAACTCATCTACAGTACCGTGTTCAAGGAAAGCATCTGGGACACCAAAAATTTTAACAGGATTTTTAAACCCATTTTTATTGGCGAATTCTAGAATTGCACTACCAAAACCACCATTTATACAACCGTCTTCTAAGGTTATAATGGTTTCATATTCCATAAATATTGACGAAAGTTCTTTAAAGTCAAGCGGTTTTATGAATCGCATATTGTAGTGTCCTATCTCCTTTGGTTGGTTTAAATCATTTAAGATAGATTGTATTCTATTTCCTAAATGACCCACAGAAAGCATAGCAATTTTTGTGCCTTTTTTTAGTTTTTGACTTTTTCCAACAATAATTTTCTTAAAAGGTTTTTTCCACACTTTTTCAGGAGCTCTTCCTCTAGGGTAGCGTATTGCAATAGGATGTGGTAACCCTAATTGTGCCGTGTAAAGTATATTTCTGAGCTCAATAGCATTCATTGGAGCAAAAATAATAAGGTTTGGAATGCATCTTAAATAAGCAATATCGTAAACACCATGATGAGTTGCCCCATCCTGACCAACCAAACCAGCTCTATCTAAGCAAAATATTACTGGTAAATTTTGTAGCGCAACATCATGAATTACTTGGTCATACGCACGTTGTAAAAAGGTGGAATAAACATTACAAAATGGAATAAGACCTTCTTTTGCCATTGCCGATGCCATAGTCACCGCATGCTGTTCAGCAATACCAACATCAAAAGCTCTTTCGGGTATTTCTTGCATCATATATTTTAAAGAACTACCTGTAGGCATTGCAGGAGTAATTCCAATAATTTTTTGATTTTTTTTAGCAAGTTCTAAAATGGTAAAACCAAACACATCTTGGTATTTTGGAGAAAGATTATCGTTTTTTGTTTTGACTAAATCACCAGTAGTTTTATCAAATTTCCCTGGGGCATGATATGTAACCTGATTTTCTTCTGCTTGTTTAAGTCCTTTTCCCTTAGTGGTTATAACATGTAAAAGTTTTGGCCCCTGAATGGATTTTAGTCGGTTTAACTCCTCCATAATCGCAAAGATGTTGTGCCCATCAATTGGACCTGAATATTCAAAATTTAAACATTCAAAAATATTTTCATCTTTAGCGGTTCCTTTTTTTACATTGGTAAGATACTTTTTTAATGCACCAACACTGGGATCAATCCCTATTGCATTATCATTTAATATTATTAGCACATTGGCATCAGTAACTCCAGCATGATTTAATCCTTCAAAGGCCATTCCACTTGCAATTGAGGCATCACCAATTACAGCAATATGATGTTTGTTTGTTTCTCCTTTAAGTTTTGATGCAACGGCCATACCTAAAATAGCAGATATTGAGGTAGAACTATGCCCGGTACCAAAGGCGTCATATTCACTTTCTTCAATTTTCGGAAAACCACTTATGCCACCAAGTTGTCTGTTTGTTTTAAAAACACTCTTTCTTCCCGTGAGTATTTTATGCCCATATGCTTGGTGCCCCACATCCCAAATTAGTTTGTCAACTGGAGTGTTAAAAATATAATGTATGGCTATAGTTAATTCAACAACCCCTAAACTTGCACCTAAGTGCCCTTCTTTTGTAGCGACAATATCAATAATAAATTCTCGTAACTCTTTAGCAAGAAAAGGCAATTTCTCCTTCTTTATTTTTCGAAGATCTTCAGGGAAATTAATATTGGAAAGAATGCTTTTATACATAGTTAAACCTAAGGAATAGCAAAGCTACGTTTTTTAGTTGTCATGAGAATTTTTCCACAAATAATAGTCGGAGACAATATTCGATAATTCTAATCGTTAAAGTACCTAATACATAATTAAATAAACCACCAAAAATCATGAAAATTATTTTAAGAAGTGCTGTAATGGCAGCTTTGTTAATTGTTGCTGCATGTGGAAAAGATGAAGCAAATAATATTGCCGAAGAGCTTGAGCAACAAGCTGAAGAATTAGAAAGTAGACCTCTTGAAGCCAATGTTGTTTCTGATAACGTAGTTATTAAAGGAGCTACTAAAGAAAACGGAGAACCACCTACACCAAATGGGGCAATATCGTTAGATATATCAAATACTTCAAAAACGGCTTTACTGGGTGAAGGATTTAATATTTCTATTGATTCAGATGCAAATGTAACCGGAGCATACATTCGTTTCAAAGAAAACGACGGAACAGTATCTGATAGCTATTATGATGTAAATGTTGCATCTAATTATTCTGGAAAAAAAGCGATAAAATCCGATAGTAAAAAACATAATAAGTTAAGTAAATCTAAGGAAGATAGCGATGTTACTTTAGACGTTGATTTTGATGTTAATATTGAACCAGGAACTTTTTGTTATGAAATTTGTGTTTATGATGAACAAGGAAACATTAGTAATCCGCAAGAGGTTTGTGTTACTGTAGAGAGTTGGGGAGGAAATAACGATGTAGTTGCTAAGTGGAGTATGTCAAAAATTGAAGATTTTTACGGAATGGAGATATATACTGATGTTATCGGAGAAAAAGATTGTGACGATTACCAAGAGTATTGTTCACAAACGGGTATGTATGTTGAAGTTACTGAATGTGAAACTTATGAATATACTTATTTAAATTTGAATGCCGATGGCACTTTTTATATAGATCAAAAGGGTGAAGATGAAACTCTAGATGAAGAAGCTTTTGAAGAATCATGTGAACCTAAGTACTTAAAATATGATTATAGATATGAATCTGAAGGAAACTGGGCATATGTAGCTGAAACAAAAAGGTTGACTTTAGTTGAATATAAGTATAAGGAGTTGTTTGAAGGAGAAACCGAAGAAGATGTTAATGAAGCAGGGCAAGGAGAATTAATTTTTGACGGTAAAGCGGAATTAGACGGAAATTCCTTAATCATTATAGAAACTTTCGGTGATGAAACTGCAAAATACTATTTTACAAAATAATAGTTAAGCTTATAACTTAATTAAGCCCTCAACTTTTCGTTGAGGGTTTTTTTATGCTTGAAATCTTTAAATTTGTGCGATTGCCATTTAAAATATAACATGATACAACCTTTTGACGATTCTTACTTTATGAAAAAAGCTTTGCAGGAAGCGCAATATGCTTTTGATGATGGTGAAATTCCAGTAGGTGCTGTAATTGTGATAAAAGACCGAATAATTGCTAGAACACATAATTTAACAGAGCAATTGAATGATGTTACGGCCCATGCCGAAATGCAGGCGATAACATCTGCAGCTAACTTTTTAGGAGGCAAATATTTAAAAGATTGCACATTGTATGTTACTTTGGAGCCTTGCCAAATGTGCGCAGGGGCTTTGTATTGGAGCCAAATTTCGAGAATTGTTTATGGAGCAAAAGACCCTGAAAGAGGTTGTGGAGCCTTGGGAACTAAACTACATCCAAAAACTAAAATTGAAGGTGGTGTTATGGAAAACGAATGTGGAGATTTGCTGAGAGCGTTTTTTTCGAAAAAAAGAGATTAAAAAAACACCACGTATTAGGTGGTGTGATGTCGCATAAAATAACTGAGATTACTCTATAATTTCGACTTGTCCTGCAACCATGCCTTTTCTTCCTTCTTCTTCAACATAGCTTACTTTATCGCCTTCATTAAGCTCAATGCCGTTTAAAGCGGTTGCATGAACAAAGATGTCTTTTCCTGTGTCATCGTTGGTAATAAATCCATATCCTTTGGATCCATTAAAGAATTTTACTGTACCGGTCATCAAAATAAATATTATAGTTTATGCTCTAATTTATAAATTTTTAAGCATTTCTAAAGTGTATTACTTTGAAAAATTAAAATAGAAATCATTGGTTATCAGTATTCCTGGTTTCTTTTTCCTGCATTTCTCGTATTTTTTCATTAGTAAGCATGTAGTCTTTCATTTTTTTTCCTTTACTAGCCATGATTAAAAAAAGAGGCATAGCTACCAAAAAAATACCAACGGTTCCAGAACCTATAAATTTATGACCAAGTGAAGTTTGTTCTTCTAAAATAGAAAAACCATATAGTATAGAACCTATTGATAATAAGAGTACTATGGTGATTAGGTATTTCATTTGGTAAAATTAATAAGTTCTCTTCTATACGCTGTTAAAAGTTTAGATTTTGATACAAATCCTAAATATTTTCCATGTTTTATAACGGGTAAATTCCAAGCACCACTATCCTGAAATTTTTGCATTACCGTTTGCATATTGTCCTTTTCGTAAATTATTTGGTCCGGAGGACGATGCATATAGGTTTCTACCGTAGTTTTTTTGTATAATTTAGTATCAAACATAAATTCTCGTATATCATCTAGCAGAACTATGCCCACAAGAACTTGCGCATCATCTACTACAGGAAAAATGTTTCGGGTAGACTTTGCAACGGATTCATGCAACATATTACCAAGAGTCATTTCAGGGTGAATTTGCTTAAAATTGTCTTCGATTACATCATCAAGTTGCATTAATGTTAATACAGTTTGGTCTTTATCATGGGTTAATAAAGCACCACTTTGTGCTAATTCTCTTGTATAAATAGTATGGTTAATGGTATTTTTTGTAATTAAATAGGATATAGAAGCGGTTATCATTAGAGGAACAAAAAGCCCATATCCACCGGTGATTTCAGCAATTAAAAATATAGCAGTAAGTGGAGCATGAAGCACTCCAGCAATAAGTCCAGCCATCCCAATTAGTGTAAAATTACTTTCGGACACGGAGAAACCTAAACCAATATTGTTGATAATCTTTGCTACTACGTTTCCTAAGGCACTACCCATTACCATAGTTGGAATAAAAATTCCGCCAGCGCCACCAGCAGCAAGTGTAGTTGTCATTGCAACAGCTTTAAAAATGGTAATACCAAAAAGAAGTGCTATTACCACCCAAATGTTATTCATATAATTGTCAAATGGATTTTTACCAATAGCGTCGGTGTGGTTGCCCTCTAACAAATGATTTATAAATCCAAAGCCTTCACCGTATAAAGGGGGTATTAGATATAGCATTCCTCCTATAAAAATACCGCCTACTAACAATCTATATTTTGGGCTTTTTAAGGGTTTAAAAAGCTTAATAATTCTAAAGTACATTTTTGTAAAATAAATAGAGGCAAAAGCTGTACCTACACCTAAAATAATATAGAAGAGCGTGTCTTTTACAGCAAAATCCTCTGAAATGGTAAAATTAAAAAGTACCTCGTTCCCAAGAAAAAAATAGGAGGTAAGCACTCCAGATATGGAGGCTAGTAGTAATGGAAGCATTGAGAGCATGGTTAAATCCATACTAAAAACCTCCACAGCGAAAATGATAGCTGCAATCGGAGATTGAAAAACCGAAGCTATTGCACCAGCCGAGGCACAAGCTATGAGTAGCGAACGGGTTTTTGCATTTACATGAAATAGTTTTCCAAGGTTAGAGCTTATGGCAGCTCCTGAGGCTACGGCAGGGCCAAGTAATCCAACAGAACCTCCAAAACCAACGGTTAAAGGGGCGGTTATTAATGAAGTATATATTTGCTTTGAGGGAATTAATCCTTTGTTTTTGGATAAGGAAAACAATATGTATGAAATTGCATGCTGAAGCTTTTCTTTATGAACGTATTTTACGTAGAAAAAAACAAGTGTTAAGCCGACGATAGGAAGTATAAAATAAAGTTGGTTTCTGGAAATTATGATTCCTTGTTCTAAAGAAGCTTCAATAAAATATGTAATGTTCTTTAATGTAACGGCCGCGAGACCTGCAAGAAAACCAACAATAATGCTTAAGTAGTACACAAAAGTTTTATTGGAAATATGTTTGTATCTCCATATAAGAACTCGTTTAAAAAGACTTTTTTTTTGTGCGGGCATTTATATAAAAGTATTAAAAAATCCCACTTAACAAGCGGGATTTTTTAAATAATACTATAGAGTCTGAATTTATAAATCCAATTTAAGATTTAATTCTTTTAACTGTTCTTCGTCAATCGTTGCAGGAGCATCAATCATTACATCTCTTCCACTATTATTTTTAGGGAATGCAATAAAATCTCGAATGGTTTCCTGACCACCTAGAATGGAAACTAACCTGTCTAAACCAAAGGCAATACCACCATGTGGGGGTGCTCCATACTCAAAAGCATCCATTAAAAAGCCAAACTGGGCTTTTGCTTCCTCTGGAGTAAACCCAAGGTGTTTAAACATTATTGACTGTATTTCTTTATCATGAATACGAATAGAGCCACCTCCAATTTCGTTTCCGTTTAAAACTAAATCGTATGCATTTGCTTTTACAGCTCCTGGGTCTGTGTCTAATAATTCTAATTGTCCTGGTTTTGGAGAAGTAAAAGGGTGGTGCATTGCATGGTAATGTCCAGTTTCTTCATCTAACTCTAAGAGCGGAAAGTCTATTATCCATAGTGGAGCAAATTCATTAGGATTACGTAATTCTAAACGTTCAGCTAATTCCATACGCAAGGCACTTAATTGTGCTCTAGTATGATTTGTTTTACCAGAAAGTACACAGATTAAGTCACCTGCTTTTGCTCCAGTTTTTTCTGCCCATTTGGCTAAGTCTTCTTGGTCGTAAAATTTGTCAACAGATGATTTATAAGTACCGTCTTCATTGCATTTTACGTATACCATTCCTTTTGCTCCAACTTGAGGTCTCTTAACCCAATCAATTAAAGCGTCAATTTGTTTTCTGGTATATGATGAAGCGCCTGGCACAGCAATGCCAACTACTAACTCGGAACTATTAAATACGTTAAAATCTTTATGCTGTGCAACTTCGTTTAATTCGCCAAACTCCATCCCAAAACGAATATCAGGTTTGTCGTTACCATATTTTTTCATGGCATCGTCAAAAGTCATTCTTGGAAAATCTCCAGTATCAATGCCTTTAATTTCTTTTAAAAGGTGACGTGTTAAACCTTCAAAAGCACTTAATATATCTTCTTGCTCAACAAAGGCCATTTCACAATCAATCTGAGTAAATTCAGGTTGTCTATCGGCTCTTAAATCTTCATCTCTGAAACACTTTACAATTTGAAAGTATTTATCTATACCTCCAACCATAAGTAATTGTTTAAAGGTTTGTGGAGATTGTGGAAGTGCATAAAATTGTCCTTCATTCATTCTACTTGGAACAACAAAGTCTCTAGCGCCTTCAGGAGTAGATTTAATTAAATATGGAGTTTCAACTTCAATAAACCCTTTTTCTGCTAAATATTTTCTTACCTCAATGGCTACTTTACTTCTAAATATGAGATTTTCTTTAACTGGATTTCTGCGAATGTCAATATAACGGTACTTCATTCGTAAATCCTCTCCACCATCGGTATTATCTTCGATAGTAAAAGGAGGAGTCTGAGAGATATTTAATATGGTAAGTTCGGTAACCAAAACTTCAATGTCACCAGTTGGAATATTGCTGTTTTTAGAAGCACGTTCAATTACAGATCCTTTTACCTGAACTACAAATTCACGCCCTAAGCTTCTTGCTTTTTCCAAAAGAGATTTGTCGGTGCGCTCCTCATCAAATACCAGTTGCGTAATTCCGTAACGATCTCGAAGATCTACCCAAACAACAAAACCTTTGTCTCTAGTTTTATGAACCCAGCCAGAAAGCGTTACTTTTTGATCTACATGGGACATTCTTATTTCACCACAGGTATGACTTCTATACATCTAATTTAATTTAAATGGCAAATGTAAGAAGTATCATGATAAGCTTAAAGTATTGCTGCAATTAATCTCTATGCATTTGTCTTTAAAAAAAGAAGTTTTTAAAAAGGATGAAAAGCAAAATAAATAGATGTGGAGAATTCATTTGTTTTCAATGTTAATTTTTTAAGGAGAGCTAAGTAATTTATTATCAGTAGGTTACGCAGTCAATGTTAATTTAATGTAAACTAATAGTTAATTTAATATGGTTTAGATGACAATATTTTGTAACTTAGCATCGTTAATGTTATGAAAAGTTTAATTTAAAACAAACATATTATGAAAAATATAATACTAATTATAGCACTTGCATTTTCGTTTGGAGTGTTTGCTCAAGATATAAATCCAAAATTTGAAAAAGACGGAGAAATGGTAAAAGCTACCTATTTTCATGAAAATGGTGAAGTAGCTCAGGTTGGTCATTTCTTAAATCAAAAGCTTGAGGGAGAATGGAAAATGTATAATGAGGTTGGAAAGAAAATAGCAATGGGGTCATATGTTAATGGTGTAAAAACTGGTAAGTGGTTCTTTTGGGAAGAAAATAGCCTTAAAGAAGTGGATTTTTATGATAACGAAATTGCTAACGTAATTCAATGGAATAATTCAGAAGCAGTGGTTTTGAATAAATAGTTGAAATACGATATAAAATAAATAAACCCCGAACCTATGACAGGTTCGGGGTTTATTTATTTTATACTTTTCTTATCCGCAGCCGTAATGTCATAATTATCTGTTTGGACAAATAGCATTAGCTGTATTTTTTCGTTTGGTTCTACTAAGCTTGGTATTTTAATACTACTTTTTCCTTTTTTTATTTGATTAACAATGTATTTTTCGGCAATTACGATATTACTATTGTTAAGCACTCTATTTTTATTTTCACCTTTATTTACTTTTGTTATTCGTTTATCTAGTACCAAAACAGCTTTTAGTTTTTTGTTCGCCACAGGTCCTTTAACGACATATGTAAATTCTATTTTTTCTCCTTTGGCAGTAACATCTTCTATATACAAGCTGTTAGGACTTACTTTGTTTTGGTACTTGGCGATTATATTATATACTTTATTTTTATGTGAACCAACCAAATGTTCCTTTCCGTTAACCACTAATTCTGGCGTATAATTGCCTCTATATTTAAATTTTTGGTTATAAGCTCGTTGTTTTTGCGCATAGATCGTTTTACTAAATGGATCTTTCCAGCCAATATAATTCCAATAATCAACATGATATGATAATGCAAAAACTTCCTTTTTATATTCGTTTTTAGCGGCCTCTAATAAAACATCAGCGGCAGGGCAGCTGGAGCAACCTTGTGAGGTAAACAATTCTAGTACGACGACTGAAGGATATTTTTCTACGCTGATATTTTCAGATTTAACTTCCGAATTGGTAGCGTTGTGAGCATATGAAACCAAAGCAACATAACTCAACAATAGAAAAGCGGATGTCATTATTTTTTTCATTATAAAGGAGTACATTTTATAATTACTTAATCGGAGATTCTTAACTCAACTTACGCAATACCACTAAATTTTAACCTTTATTATGATATATACATATAAAGTTAATATATGAGTGAGAAAAGGATTTTTATAAACAAAGCGAGCTAGATTATAATAATCTAGCTCGCTTTGTTTTGAAAGCACTACAAAAAAAGCAATTATGCAGCGGGCTTTAATATTTCTACCTGTTCAGGTTTTCTTTTTCCTCGTAACCAAATTTTTATTCTGTAGGTAATATTAAATAATACCGGAACAATAATTAATGTTAAGAATGTGGCTACAATTAATCCAAAAATAACTGTCCACGCCAATGGCCCCCAGAAAATAACATTATCACCACCCATATATATTTTTGGATTAAACTCACTAAATAGCGAGAAGAAATCTATATTTAATCCAATTGCCAGTGGAATTAAACCAAGTACTGTTGTAATAGCGGTTAGTAATACTGGACGCAACCTTGCTTTACCACCTTTTACCAAAATTTTAGTAATCTGATCTCTAGTTAAAAGATCCTTGTCTTCTAAATCCAGTTTAACCTTTTTACGATCTATTAATATTTGGGTATAATCAAGTAGCACCACTCCGTTGTTAACAACAATACCAGCAAGAGATATAATTCCCATCATGGTCATCATAATAACAAAGGGCCATCCAGTAACCATAAGTCCTCCAAATACACCAATAAAACTCAGGAAGATGGCAATCATAATGATTAAGGGTTTTGAAATACCGCCAAATTGAAATATTAAAATGAGCATAATTAAACCAAGACCAGAGAAAAATGCTCCAACCAAAAATGCCATTTGCTTGTTTTGTTCTTCAATTTGCCCAGTGTAATCAATAGCAATATCATCAGCAATACCTTTATATCCTTTCATTTCTTTCTGAATTTGAGCAACAATTGCAGTAGCATCAGTAAAACCAGGGGTAAGACCAGAATATACGGTAACTATTCGTTTGTTGTTTTTGTGTTTAATAGCACTAAATCCAGAAGAATTTCTCTGAGAAGCGACAGCTGAAACAGGAATTTCTTTTATTTGCCCATTTGCAGGATCTCTAAAAATAATATTTTGGTCAAATAGTGCATTTATGTCATATCGTTTTTCAGCATTAAAACGAACATTAATATCATAATCTTCTCCATCCTTTTTGTAAACGCCAGCTTTTTCTCCAAACAAAGATCTTCGTAGCTGTTGACCAACTTGACCAACTCCTACACCTAACTCACCAGATTTTTCGCGGTCTACAACTACTTGCATGGAAGGTTTGCTCTTATTTACATCAATTTTTAACTCTTCAATACCAGGAATGTTTTTGGTATTGATGAAATTTCGTAGATTCTCTGCCGAGTTAATAAGTTCATTATAATCACTGCCTTCTAGCTCTATGTTAATAGGGTATCCGGCTGGTGGACCATTAGCATCCTTCTCCACGGATATAGCAACACCAGGGTAAATTCCGGTTAGTGTTTTTTGAATTTCACCACGTAATTCTTCGGTATCTAATCCATTTCTATATTTATATTCTCTCATAGAAATGGTTACTTTACCTCTGTGGGGTAGTTCTGCTGCTGACCCACTATCGGTAAATGGATTTCCAGCACCTTCACCAACCATTGATATTGCTGATTCAACCAAATAATTTTCCTTGCCATTTACATATTTATCTTGATTAATTACATCATAAACACGTTGCTCAATGGCCTTTGTTATTTGATTTGTTTTTTCAATAGATGTCCCTTGTGGATATTCTATATATGCATATATTTCGTTAGGGGTGTTGTCTGGGAAGAATTCAATTTTTGTTCTACCACTTCCCATAGACATTCCAAATAACATAAAAACAACTATTAAGGTAAACACTGTAATACCAAAATACCAATAAACATTTTTACCTCTTAAGGCATGTTGTATTCTTCTTTCATACCAATTTTCAAGACGAACCATGGTATTTTTTTGAAAGTGTAATGCCCATCTTTTAAGGGCATATTTGTATATCCAGAACATTATTGCTGTAACAATCATTACAGTACCTAAACCGCGCATTTGACCTCCTATAATTAGTATAAAAGCACCAAATCCACCCAATATTATACTTAAACGAATGAGTTGTTTTTTGGTAAGTACTTTTTCACCAACTTCCATAAACTGGGATACTAACATAGAGTTCATGAAAATTGCCACAAAGAGAGATGAGCCAAGTACTACAGATAATGTAATTGGGAAAAACTTCATGAATTGCCCCATAATACCAGGCCAAAGACCCAATGGAACAAAGGCAGCTACGGTAGTAAGTGTAGAAATTATAATTGGAAAAGCTATTTCACCAATACCTTTTTTTGCGGCTTCGGTACGAGACATACCTTCTGACATTAAACGGTAAACGTTTTCTACAACCACAATACCATTATCTACTAACATTCCAAGTCCCATAATCATTCCAAAAAGAATCATGGTGTTTAAAGTATATCCCATCAACGATAAAATCATGAATGACATAAACATTGACATTGGAATGGCAAACCCAACAAATAGGGCATTACGGAACCCTAAGAAAAACATTAAAACAGTTACTACCAGTATAATTCCAAAGATGATATTGTTTACTAAATCATCAACCTGATTTAATGTTCTACTAGAAGAATCGTTAACTATTGATATGTTTAAATCTGCTGGATAATAATTTTTTTCGGCTATTTTCACCAGTTCTCTAATCTTGGTTGTAGCCTCAATCATGTTTTTACCTGAGCGTTTTTTAACGTCAAGCATCACAACATTTTCTCCATATTCTCTAGCAAAAGTTGTTTTGTCTTCCTCCCCGAAAGTAACTTCAGCAATATCTCTAAGGTATACCGCACCGCTTTCGGACTTTACAACAAACTCGTTTAGTTCTTTTGGATCATTAATTTCACCTAAAATTCTAATGGTTCTACGTTGTTCCTTAGTTTTAATGTTTCCCGCAGACATGGTCATATTACCATTGCTGATTGCTCCAAGAACATCTTGAAAGCTAACTTTAGCAGCCATCATTTTATGAACATCTACAGCAACCTCTACTTCTCTCTCTTGCGCACCACGAATATCTACCTGCTTAACCTCAGGGAGATTTTCAATTTTATCTTCTAGATATTCAGCAAATTCTTTTAATTTTTCCACAGGATAATCACCGGTGAAATTAACATTCATAATGGGGAAAGACTCTGATAGGTTTAAATCAAAAACATTAGGTTCAACCTTTGCACCATTAAATGTTGGCCAGTCTTCGCCAGCTTTTTCTCCATCAACTTCATCTTTAACCTTTTGTTTCGCTTGCTCAACAGTAAGTTCTTCATCAAACTCAACAGTTATAATTGCATAATCTTCTTGAGAGGTTGAGGTAACTTTTACAACATTGCTAAGGTTTTTTAATTTGTCTTCAAGAGGGTCTGTAATAAGACGTTCAATGTCCTCTGCAGTATTTCCAGGGTATGGCGTACTTACATATATTTTAGTTTCTACAATCTCTGGAAAATCTTCTCTGGGCATAGCAAAATAGGATTTTAATCCCACCCACAAGAAAATTGCTATCATAACATAGATAACGGATGGGTTATCTATGGCCCAGGAGGATAGCCGAAACTCTTTATTTGCGTTTTTTTTCTGCTTACTCATGTTAGTCTTTTAAAATTTGAACGTTTTGACCATCTTTTACGCTTCTAGCTCCTTCTTTAATTAATTCATCACCAGGTGATAAACCAGAAATTACTTCAACGATGCTTCCTTGTGTTTTTCCCGTAGTAATAATTTGTTTTACTACAGAAGTTTTTTCTCCATCAGGATTTGCAGTATACACATATTGCTGTCCTTCTGAATTTTCAGAAATTATACTTTGCGGAATCAAAATAGCGTCTTCTTTTGAATAGTCGTTAAGTTGAACTTTAGCGGTAAGGTTTGGCTTAATATTTCCTTTTTTATTGGGTACAGGAATTTCAGCTGTAAATGATCGATTACCTGGACTAATAAAGTTTCCCGTTTGCCTTATTTTGGTATCAATGGTATCACCTAAAATTGGGAAGTATACTTTAGCCTGTTTACCTTTTGTAATACCATCTATATAACTCTCAGGTATATTCACTTCAATATACATATTAGATAGGTTTACAATTCTAAAGACTTCTGACCCTGGACCTGGTGCTACCACAGTTCCTTGATCTTTAATAACATCATCAATTATTCCAGAAAAAGGAGCTCTAATTGTGGATTTCCCTAATTGACTTTGAGCCTGTTTTACAGCATTTTCAGTAGCTATATAATTGGTTTTAGCCTGTAAATATTGTATTTCAGAACCAATTTTTTGTTCCCATAACCTTTCTTGACGTTCAAAAGTTGTCTTGGCAAGTTCAGCTTGCGTTTTTAGCTGTTCTAATTGACTTCCCATTCCACCGTCATCTATAGACGCTAATAATTGCCCTTTGCTTACACGCTGCCCTTCTTTTACATAAACTCTTTGTAACGTCCCCGCCATTTCAGGATATATTAAAACATTTTGTTTTGTTTTTACATTTCCTTGAAGCTCTAAAAAGTGATTAAAACTTTGAGGGGCTATTTTGATTGTAGTAACTAAAGGTAATCTTTCATTGTCACTAAGCATTGCAATAACGGAATCTAATTGCTTAGCTTCAATATCTAAAACACTTAGCTTTTCGGTAATAGTATTTTTTTTAGCTCTTATTTTTTCCAAATTTCCTTCAGAAATAACGTCTGCTACAGACTGTTCTGGACTGCCTCCGCATGAAGCAAGAATAAAAGATGCAACGATTAGGTAAAGTGCGTTTTTCATTGTTTTGTTTTTATAAGGTTAGAAGTCCTAATAGTACCTCTAGTATTAGTTATTTAATATTGTTTCTAATTCGGTTTTCTTGTTGATTACTTCCACCATGGATTGTAAAAAAGTTTGTTGCGAGTCATATAATTGTGTTTGCGCTTGTCTTAGTTCAAAACTGGTAGCCAAACCTTCGAAATACTTAATTTGATTTTTATTTTCAATACGCTCAGCAAGATTTAAATTATCCTTTGCGGTTTGATATTGCTCTACGGCTAATATATAGTTGCTTTTAGCATTTTCTAGCTGAAGGCGAATTTGTTGTTCAGCTTCAAAAAGTTGCGTTTTCGCTTTTTCTAAAGCAATTTTTGCACGTTGTGTACTTGCATTTCGTCTAAATGAGCTAAAAATTGGAATATTTAAATCTACACCTAAAATAGATGATGTAAACCATTGTTGTTCACTATCTAAAAATTTAAACTTATCGTTAAAGCCCGAAGTACCGTAATTAATAAATGCATTTAAGGTAGGTAACGCTCTACTTTTTGCCAGTTTCCATTCAAAATAACGTTGTTCATTTAAGTTAATGGCAATTTTGTAATCCACATTTTTTTCAAGATCAAAGCTGGCATCGGTTAAGCTTACATCAATGTTATTTGCGGTAAGTATATCTAAATTATCTTTTAGTGTTGTTGGATTTTCAATAGGTAAACCCATTACTAAGTTGAGCATTTGTAGTGTTATACCTTTTAAGCGAACAGCATTTTTAAGTTGATTGTCTATGGATGAAAGTGTAATTTGTAATTGCTCTACACTTTCTTCATCGCCTAAGCCATTTTCATAAATTTTTGTAGTTTCCAAAAGTGTTTTTTCTAAAGTAGCTTTGTTTTTCCTTAAAATAGAAACACTTTCTTGGGCAAGTAAAACATTTCCATATGCCTCAACTACAGACTTACGAACTTCAAGGTCCGTTTTTTCTTTATTGTTGGCACTATAGCTTAAAAATGCTTTGGTTGCCTGAACTCCGACAATATAAGAACCGTCAAAAATTTGTTGCGAAAGTGTTGCCGCCGCATTAACTGATTGTTTTGTGCCAAAACGTAGCGGTATAAAACCTTCAGGTGCATTTACATCAAAGTTTGTTTGATTTGCATCAAAAAAATCGTTTACAATATCAATGGTGCTTTGTGTATTATCAAAAGCCGCAGCGGGTAATAAAGATACTGGCTGCTCTATTTGGTTTTGATAACTAACACTACCATTAATTTGAGGTAACCCACTGGCAATAGTTTCCCATTTTTGTTTTTTGGCATCAGCAATATCACGCTCCGCGTTGATTGCCTTATAGTTGTTTTTAAGGGCATATTCAATGGCTTCGTCTAATGAATAGTTATGGCTCTGCTCCTGGCTAAAACCCATAAAACTTCCAATTAATACTACAAGTAGTATAAATAATGTTCGCATTTAGTTTTGATTTGAATTGATGATTGAATTAAGTTTTTTTTCTCCAGCGGAGGTGGATATTCCTCTAATGTGATATTCTAAATAGTCATCCATTAAAGCTGTTTTGGAAAATAAATTTGCAGGAAACAGGTCTTCGTCCTTAATATTAATAATACCAGAAAAGTAAATCCTAGCAATAAAATCAATATTTAAATTCTCTCGGTAAATCCCTTTTTTTAACCCCCTTTTTAAGTTTTGAATAACACATTCCTCCATGACATTGTATTGTTTTTGTCTTATGTCCATATATATCTTAGGATAATATTTCTGCAGCTGATATTGGGGGGAAGATTTATCATTTTTTAAATGCTGCATCACAAATTTTTTTATTTCTACGAGTTCTTCTATTGGGTCTTTTTCAAGAGCCCGAATATTGTTTATTCCATTAGATATATAGTTGAATAGATATAAGGTAGATTCTTCTACCAGTTTAGTTTTATTTGCAAAATGGGTATAAATTGTTTTTTTAGATATCCCCATATGATTTGCCAAGTCGTCCATGGTAACACTCTTAAAACCAAGGTCTATAAATAAATTCGCCGCCGTCTCTAATATTTTTTCCTTCATAAATTGGAGGTAAATATACAATGGAAACTTTAGAAACAATAAAAGTTTCCTAGGTTTTACTTTTTTTTAACAATGAAACCACTTAAGGGGTGTTTATTCTTCTTCGGTCAACTTTTTATTTACGTAATCGTTGTAGGCTTTTTCACCTTCTTCTTGCCAAAACTTATCATAGAGTTTCCATTTAGAGAAATCGTCTCTGCATTCGTCTTGATTTCTTTGTTTTTTACTTTTCCATTTGTCTTTGCTGTTTGAGCCTCCTCCTCCAAAGCTTGAAAATAAAATTTTTGCCAAAACAAACATCCCAATGGCCTGCCAGTACGTTATTGTTGCTAGCCCAAATAGTTCTGGCATGAGCCAGTTCCATAACCACATAATTCCAAAACCTAATAAAAGGCCTAAAGCAATGGCGCATATTATTCCAAATATGACCCATCCTATAATTTCACCAACACTTTTGGTTCTTATCTTATGTTTAAAATATTGTTCCATAATTTTTTATATTAATTAAAAGATTGTTTTTTAAGTTCTAGTTTTTTTGATAAAATAGATAGCGCCCTATGTCTTCTAGACATTAAAGTTCCTTCGGCAATACCAGTTTCTTCTGAAATTTCTTTATAAGTATAGCCTTCAAAATCAACCGCGATGATTATACTTTGGTAGTGCGGTTTTAGTTTAAAAATTGCCTTTTTAAGTTCCTTTTTCATTTCATTAGAATATAAATTGTCTGAGTTTCCGTAAAAAAGCTCAATAAACTCTGTAAGTTTAGCTTCCGCTTTATCTTCAATAGAGAGCACTTCTTTCCTAGTTCGCATAATATCAACTATTCTATTTCGTAAAGAGTTGTATACAAAACCAGCAATATTGTTTATTGCGGAAGCGTTTTCTGATCTTGAAAATATTTTTAAAGCTACATCTTGAACAATATCTTCAGCATCTCTGTCCGCAGCATCCTTTATACGCGATTTTGCGTACGCTTTTAATGAATGATACTCATCATTAAAAAACGTTCGAAGGTCGTTGTGGTTTTCTTGGTCAGAAATCATTCATTCTTTTTTTGCACGTCGTACAATTAGAAAGACGAAGCATTTTATAACTATTGCATTTTTTTTTGAATAATTTAAAAGTAGAGAAACTTTTTAGTATTAAAGTGGTTTCGTAAAATGGATGTATTTTTGAAAAAAATTATTCAATGCACTCAATAGACGCGTATAGAGATGAGTTTGTTACATATTTAAAAGCAAAAATAAAATCTAAAGAACCTCATAGTTTGTATGCTCCAATACTTTATATATTGGATTTAGGAGGAAAAAGGCTTCGTCCCGTTCTGACATTAATGACTGCGGAAATTTTTGAAACAGACTATAGACAAGCACTTGATGCCGCTTTAGCGGTTGAAGTATTTCATAATTTTTCTCTTGTACATGACGATATTATGGATGATGCGCCTTTACGAAGAGGAAAAACTACAGTTCATGAAAAGTGGGATATTAATACTGGAATTTTATCTGGTGATGCCATGATGATAATGGCATATCAATTGTTCGAAAATTATGAACCAAATATTTTTAAGTCATTAGCAAAACTTTTTGGAAAAACCGCACTGGAAGTTTGTGAAGGTCAGCAGTATGATATTGATTTTGAGACACGTGATTATGTTTCTGAGTCGGAATACTTAACCATGATTACTTATAAGACTGCTGTTTTAGTTGCAGCAGCAATGAAAATGGGAGCTATAGTTGCAGGAGCTTCTTCAGAAGCTCAGAATGCTATTTACGAATTTGGAAAAAATTTAGGAATAGCTTTTCAATTACAAGATGATTATTTAGACGTATTTGGAGACCCTAAAACGTTTGGAAAACAAGTTGGAGGCGACATTATTGAGAATAAAAAAACTTTCATTTATTTAAAGGCTTTAGCACTTTCTAGTAATGATGATAAGAAGAGATTACATAACTTATATGTTCATAAAGTGAGTGATGTAGATGGTAAGGTACAAGAAGTTACTCAGATTTTTAGAAAAACTGGTGCAGCGGATGTTACTAAAAAAGAAATGGAGAATTATACCATAAAGGCTTTTAATATTCTTGAGCAAATGAATATTTCAAGCGAAAAAAAAATCATGCTAAAGCAGTTTGGCAAAAATTTAATGAGACGTAAAGTATAGCTTTATTTTTTTTGTTTTTCTGAGAATTCAAATAAGTTTTGAAGAGTATTTTTAATTGCTTTTTTAAAAAACCTTTTCACAACAAAAGCCATAACCAGTTTTTTTAAGGGCGATTTGATTTTCCAATATATTTCTACCAATAAAATGCACTTTTTATCTGAAATAGGTTCAATAATATAAAATTGATATATTTCATCAACTGGAGGAGGACTGGTACTATATTCTCCATATACCAATTGCCCTTTTTGTGCTTCTTTAACAACGCTGGTAAAGTTAAAATGCTTTTCGCTAATTACGCAGGTATGTTGGCTTCCTTTTTTTGTGACTTCATTCTCATTATATTCTATTTTGGTAACATTATCCGTCCAGCTATGTCTGTACTTTAAGTTGGAAATGTATTCTAACAACGTTTCTGCTGAAACATTAAATGTATTTTTAAAAAAAAGATTAGGGGAGCCACTTAAAGAAACTGTTTTTGATTCTAAAAAGGGTCTTAAAGAAAGTTCTTCTTTTTTAATAATTGAAAAAATGTATTCAGTATTTAAGCCATCATAAAAATCTGTTCCAGAGTTAAATTTGTATAGTTTACTAGTATAATCTGGAGCTAAGCCAATTTCGTTTACAAGGTCTTTACTAATTAGTGCATAGTTGTCGCTATTTATAGAATTTTTAAGAAGGCGGTGTGCTTCTATAACTTGTTGTCCAAAGGGTTTTCTGTTTCCCTGAACTTCTATGAATTGAAGTTCTCCACAGTGCGCCACAATTTTTAGCTGTAATTCTGGTGCAGTGGCACAAGCCGTACAAGGGCAAATTCTATTTTCCTTAAGTATTTTAAGATGACTGTAAAACGCAGTAAACATTGCTTCAATTTGCGCCAATAATTTTTCTTGAGAAGGAATGTCTTTTTCTTTGTAAAAAAATAACGCATCACCTTCAACTTCTGCTAATTTTAAGTCTTCAGTATTTGATTTTATTAATACTTCTAATAATTCAGCTATAACATGTTGGCTATGTTCCACCTCTGTATTTTGCACAAACTTGGTAAAGCCCGAAATATCTGGAATAAAAAGTAAAGACTTTTTCATGATAATTAATCTAGAAATTTAACGAGGACACTTAGGGAGTAGTTCGTCGCTTTACTCCAAAGATAATTACTTTGGGTTTAGTCTATCCGATATCTAAGTCCAAAAAAAGTGCGAATACCTTGGTTGGGGCCATAAACATAAGTAGGGTCAAAAGTTAACGCATATGGATTATCGTTGGTACTGAAAACACCACCAGGTTGTACAATCCTTCCTGGAATTTGATTATCTGGTTGTGGATTATTGGTTTCATTACTTGTTATACCTTTATCAAAAGGATCATTAGCTCTGGCGATGATAAATGGGTTACCTTTATTTGGAGTCCAATCAAGTAAGTTCTTAACACCCGCATAAAATTCAAAGTTCTTTAGTCCTTTGTAAGTGAATTGAATATTTTGAATACTCCATACTGGGGAAAATTCATTTCTTGGGTCTAAATCACCGGCGAGAGGTAAGCGCATGGGTCCATATAGATTTCCCGTATAATCTATACTTAAATTCCATGGTCTAATGGTATAAGAAGCACCCCATGTACCTGAATAACTCTCAGTTAAAATTTGTCTTTTTGTAACTCCGTTTTCAGTACTTCTAACATCCATAAAAGTAGCTCCAACAAGCATTTTTATTCCAGATGGAAAAACCACATCAATATTTGCACTTACACCTTTAGAAACCGATTTTCCATCTAAATTATCGTAGATAATTTTATTTGGGTCTGTGTCGTAATCTGGTAGAATAATATTATTAAAATGCGTGTAGAATGCAGAAAGATCTATACTAGCAAAAGTACCATTGGTAGCGTATATTTTTTTCAAATAATTTAAATTGATATTATACGAGCGTTCTGGTTTTAGCTCTTCCTCCACAACCACTTCTCTTGCACCAGTTAGGGCTGCATGTTCTTCGGTAAAAAGATTTACTACCCTAAAACCAGTACCAGCGTTTAGTCTTAGTATATCGTTTTCACCTGCTTTCCATTTGTACGCTATTCGTGGAGTAAAAATTGAACCATGGCGTTTATCATAATCATACCTAGCACCTAATAAAAGGGAATGCTTATCGGCCAAATTTATTTCATCTTGTAAAAATAAACTGGGAATAACAATTTCATCCGGATTATTTTCAGAACCGTTTGTGGTTGCGGGGGTATCATCATCATAGAAATTATAACGAAGGGCAGATCCAACTAAAAAATCATGTTTGTCAACAGATTTGTCCCATGTTAATTGTGCAAATCCAATTCGCTGATCAGCTAAATAAGGAACATTTCCGTATACAGAGTTTTGGTGATGGTCATTGTATGAAAAAGAGAATAACATTTTTTCTTTAAAGGGCAGTTCATATTTTCCAAGTACCTCCCATCTTTTAGTATAAATACTTTCCCCATAAATTTCGTCACCTCCTCTAAATTCTGGAGTCCATTGCATTTCGCCTCCCCATCTATCCTCATAAAAAAAGCGTCCTGCTAAAGAAAATATTTTGGTGCTTTGCCTTTTAATATTTGCTTTGGCGAAAACCGATATACGATGTTGTAGGGTTAAATCCGTAAAATTATCACCATTATTGTCAATGGGGTTGTCATAATTAAAATAGTTAGCACCAAGAAGGACATCAGCAGATTTTCCTAATGGAAATTTTGTGCCGATATCAAGATTATATTCTCCCCAATCAGTTAAAAAAGTGTCAGCAAAAAATGTTGGAGCGTTCAGTGTATGTTTTGTAATTATGTTAATTAAGCCACCAACTGCTTCACTGCCGTATAAACTGGAGGCAGGTCCTTTTACAATTTCAATTTGTTCAATTAAAGAATTCGGTATTCCTGAAAGTCCGTAAACGGTTCCTAAGCCACTTACAATTGGCATTCCATCAATAAGCACCAACGTATAAGGCCCTTCAAGACCATTAATATGGATGTCTCCTGTATTACATACATTACAGTTTATTTGAGGACGCACACCATTTACATTCTGCAAAGCTTCAAAAATACTTGCTGTTGGATTTTTCCTTAAAAAAGTAGGGCTATAAACTTCCACAGGAACAGGACTATCTAGTCTATTTACAGATTTTAATGTTCCCGTAATAACTGTTTCATCCAATTGCTCAGTTGCCTCTTGTAGCTGAATGGTAATATTTTTTTGTTCGTTTTTGCCAAATTTTAATTTTGTTTGAAATGGTTCAAAGCCTATCATAGAAGCTACTATTCGGTATTCACCAGAAGGAATGTTTTGCAGTTCAAACTTTCCATTTTCATCACTGGAGGTGCCAATTGAGGTTCCTTTTATATAAATGTTTACAAAGGGAATTGGGCTATTTTTTTCTAAAGTAATGCCTTTTAACGTATTGTTTTGGGCATTAGTAAAGAAGCTAAATAAAAAAAGAACTATACTAAATAGAATAGCATTACGGCTATCCTTAATTAATTTTGTCATTGTAGTAAATAAAATTTTAGACAAAACTAAATATTAGTTTTTAGATATAAAAATATATATTTGTAAAATAGTAATATTTACATGACACTTTCAGAAGAAGATTACATAAAGACAATATACCATCTTGGTAAAGGAAAAAACACATCGGTTTCCACCAATGCAGTTGCGGAGCAAATGAAAACAAAGCCCTCATCTGTAACTGATATGATTAAGAAATTATCGGAAAAAGGGTTGGTTAACTATAAAAAATATCAAGGAGTTAGATTAAGTGAAAGTGGAGAAAGAACCGCCCTGTCTATAGTGAGAAAACATAGATTGTGGGAAGTTTTTTTGGTGGACAAGTTAGATTTTTCATGGGACGAGGTTCATGATGTTGCTGAACAGTTAGAGCATATAAAAAGTGAGAAATTAATAGATAAACTAGATCAATTATTAGGTTTTCCAAAGGTTGATCCACATGGTGATCCAATACCCTCAAAAGAAGGTTTGTTTAACAAAGCATCAAAACATTTATTGAATGAGGTAAGTTTAGGAACATCTGGTTTGTGCATTGGGGTGAAAGATTCTTCTGCTCCTTTTTTAAAGTTTCTTGACAAGAATAGAATTGCTTTAGGAGATACCATAAAGGTGATTGACAAGGAGGAGTTTGATGATTCATTATTAATAGAAATTAACGAAAGACAGTTTAGAATTTCGCAACAAATAGCTTCAAATTTATTTATTCAGATAAGCTAAACAATATGGAGGCAATAGTTAGTTATTTTGAGAGTATAGACCCAGTTTTAGCAGCACTTTACGCTACTTTATTTACCTGGGGGTTAACGGCAGCGGGAGCAGCATTGGTATTCTTTTTTAAATCAATGAACAGAGCAGTTTTAGATGGAATGCTTGGTTTTACTGGAGGAGTAATGGTTGCGGCTAGTTTCTGGAGTTTATTAGCTCCAGGAATAGAAATGAGCCCAGGAGAAGGCTTTGT
Organism: uncultured Maribacter sp.; assembly: GCA_947493885.1. GTDB lineage: Bacteria > Bacteroidota > Bacteroidia > Flavobacteriales > Flavobacteriaceae > Maribacter_B. The sequence goes on along the minus strand of CANLTE010000005.1, from coordinate 138,504 downwards.
TAAAGTAATTCCTGCTGCGGTTGGATTTCTCTTGGGAGCAGCTTTTATTTTTGGTTTGGATAAGGTTTTGCCGCATATCCATATTAATTTTAAAGATGACGAAAAGGAGGGTATAAAAACGCCTTGGCATAGAACTACATTACTTACGCTAGCAATAACATTACATAATATTCCTGAAGGTTTGGCTGTAGGTGTCCTTTTTGGTGGAGTTGCAGCTGGTTTTGATGGTGCAAGTATTGGAGGTGCAGTTGCACTTGCATTAGGAATTGGGTTACAAAATTTTCCTGAAGGTTTTGCGGTGGCAATGCCACTTAGACGACAAGGCATAAGCCGTAGAAAAAGTTTTATGTTTGGGCAAGCTTCTGCTATTGTTGAGCCATTTGCAGCCGTACTTGGCGCGTGGGCAGTACTTACTTTTCAGCCTATTTTACCTTATGCATTATCGTTTGCCGCTGGAGCTATGATTTTTGTTGTTGTAGAGGAGGTTATTCCAGAAACGCAGCGCGATAAATATACTGATATAGCTGCTATGGGCTTTATAGCAGGTTTTATAGTAATGATGACCTTAGATGTTGGTTTAGGTTAGCATTAAATAATTGTCAGCAATAATTATAAGTTTTTTAAAGGATTATATTTGCGCCCAATTTAAGAACACGTATTATGGTAGTGCAATTTTTAAAGAATAATAAAAAGCACAACGCTTATATTATTTTAAGTATTATAATTTCTTTTTTTTCTAGCTGTAAAACAGCAAATATTCCTGTTGCTGAAGGAAAAAATCAAGAGGAGAAAAGAAACTATCGCGATGATATGCGTTCTTTTGTAGTTAATTTAAGCGGCTATGCCAAGGCAAAGAACCCCAATTTTGGAGTTATACCACAAAATGGAATTGAGCTTGTGACATTAAGTGACAATGCAAATGGGAAACCTAGCGAATCGTATTTAAATGCAATTGATGCTCATGGACAAGAAAGCCTGTTTTATGGTTACAGCAGCGATAACAAAAAAACGCCCTCTGACGCAAACCAATATTTAATAGATTATCTAAAAATTTCTCAACAGCATGGTAAAGCCATTTTTGTAACAGATTATTGCTCTTCCAAAGAGAAAATAAATCAGTCTTATATCAATAATTCTAATTTAGGTTTTACGTCCTATCAGGCTACGGAAAGAGATTTAACTATTGTGCCAACTGTTTATCAAAATAAAAACAACAATAATATTGTATCTTTAGATGACGCTCAAAACTTTCTTTTCTTTCTAAATTATGAGAACTATTCCAGCAAAAATAATGTAGTTGAAGATGTTGCTAATTCCTACTACGATTTAGTGTTAATTGATTTGTTTTATAATGATGGAACACAGTTTTCTAATTTGGACATAGCCAAAATGAAAACAAAGCCTAATGGAGAAAAACGATTGGTATATTGTTATATGTCTATAGGAGAGGCAGAAGATTATAGGTTTTATTGGAATGAGGAATGGAATCCTAAAAACTTGGACTGGTTAGATAAAGAAAATAAAAATTGGCCAGGAAACTATAAAGTGAAGTATTGGAATAAAGATTGGCAAACTATTATTTTTGGATTACCAGAATCATATCTTGATAAAATTATTGTGACGGGTTACGACGGAGTTTACTTAGATATCATAGATGCTTTTGAGTACTTCGAAAATAAATAATCATATGCTATCTGTTAGTTGGTAATATTGGTGCGCTTTATAGATTAAATTCACAACTCAACTAAAATAAATGAGAATCTCTTCTATATCAATTTTATTTGCGCTCATTAAACTAACCAATAATTAGAATACCTACGTGGCATTACAAAATAATACAAAAGTACTTCTGATTTCAGAAGGAACTTATCCTTTCAACTTTGGTGGAGTTTCAACTTGGGCTCACGATTTATGTAATAAGGTAAAAAATGTGGACTTCGTTTTATACTCTATAAATGCCGAGGTTGAAAAAGAATCAAAGTTTAAGCTTAGTAGCAATGTTAAAAAGGTGATACAAGTACCCTTATGGTCTTCAGAAGAACCTTTAGATTGTATTGATTATGATGTAAAATATTCCAAAATTTTAGAGGCAAAAGAGAATACATCAAACCCATCAATCAAAGCGTTGTTTATTCCTTTTTTTAGTGACTTTATCAAGGAAGTTTTTTCAGAACAAGCATCGATAAAAAAAGTAGACGATAGCTTTTATAATATGTGGCTGTTTTTTCAAGATTACGATTATAAAACCACTATGAGAAGTGAGCTAGCTTGGGACACTTTTTGTAACGTGGTTAAAAAAACGCTACCTAAAGAAGAATTAAATCATGTGAGTTTAGATGATATGACTACCGCAATGCGCTGGATATATCGTTTTTTAATTCCAATGGCAATAAAAGTTCCTAAAGTAGATGTTTCACATGTTACCATTTCTGGTATTGCTGTGATTCCTGCTTTGGCATTAAAGTACAGACATAATACACCAATATTGGTAACAGAACATGGTGTTTTTATTAGAGAAAGACTTATTGCTATTAGTTCTGCCGATTACTCCTATTTTTTAAAGAAAATGTTGATTAGCTTTTCTGAAAGTATTACAAAACTAGTATATCACCATGCTTCTAAAATTACCACAGTAAACAAGTTTAATATTACGTGGGAGAAATTTTACGGAGCCGATGAGTCAAAAATTGATGTAATCTATAATGGTGTTGATGATACCATTTTTAAGCCTAGGTCTAAGCCTGAACATTTAGAAAATGTTCCCACTGTGGTTGCCGCAGCACGAATTTTTGATTTAAAGGATATTTTAACCATGATTAGAACCTGTGATGAGGTTAGGAAAAAAATTCCAGAAGTTCAGTTTTTAATTTATGGTAATAAGGATGCTGTTCCGGAATATACAGAAGAGTGCGAAGCTTTAATTGATGAACTTCAGGTGCAGGATAATTTTTTTCTGAAAGGATTTCACAATAGTCCGGAATTAATTTATTCCGAAGGTGATATTTCTATTTTAACCTCAATATCTGAAGGTTTTCCGTATACCGTTATAGAATCAATGAGTTCAGGTGTTCCAGTAGTTGCTACAGATGTTGGAGGGGTGTCAGAAGCATTGGATGAAACCTGCGGTTTTATATGTAAACCAAAAGACTATAAAGAAATTGCCAAAAAGGTTGTAAGGCTGCTTGAAAACGAGCAACTAAGGGGCTGGATGGGAGAAAATTCAAGAACCAAAGTTCAAAATAATTTCACTATCGAAACTTTTATAAAAGCGTATGAAAAAACGTATGACTCTTTAGCTAATACAAAACACAGTTTGGTCAGTAATACTAAATAATATTAGAGTATTAGACTTCCCCCAATGAGCATAATTCAAAATAATATAGATGAGGCTACTGAAGCCGTGATTCATAAAATAGGCAACCCGGTAAGTAGGATGGTTGTTTTAGCAACATTAGAGTCTTTTGGAATACGCGAAAAGGATGTTTTCAACGATTTTGGCTTTGTTACACTTCCAGATTTGGCAAATCATATTTATCATGATTTAAAAAGTAGAGATAGAGATGAGCTTAAAAATGAAAACGAACTTAAAAACAATAAAAAGAAAAATGGAACGATTCCGGTATCAGGTTACCTTTGGATGAAGGCAAGGCTTTTACTTCAATTTTATCCATTAGGAATTTTTCACTTGCTACCTATTTTTTTACAAATAGTATCCATCATTTTGTTTGGATATTCGCTTTGGACATATTTAGGTTTTAATGTAGTACAATCAACGGCGGTGGTGTTGGGTGTAATGTTAGGTTTAATAGTCTCTGGAGGCTATGTACAGGTTTTAGGTAGGCAAGCTTCGTTTTACTGGCATCATAAAGAATATGGGAAAGCTAAAATTGTAATAGATAAACTCATTCAATCGGGGATTAGAGGTATGGGTATAATTTTTATTATGGTAGCGATTGTTAATTCGCTTTTCAATATATATCCATTTTACCTGGTTTTAATTACATGCTCATATGCTTTATTAATTGGAGTTTTATTGTTGACGATTGCTCCTTTTCATACCATGAGGCAGCGATGGGTGATTACCTTATCCATATCTGTAGCCACAGCAGTTGCTTTGGGTTTAAAAGAATACACCAGCATACATATTTATTTTACACATTGGATTGGAATTGCATTGGCTATTGTAATAGCTCAGGTGTTTTTAAAATATTTTTATAAAAAATATAAAGCCAATGTAGATAAAACATTGATTAAGCCTAAAAAATTGGTGGTTATCTATAAAAATTACAGATACTTCTTTTATGGAGTTTTAATTTATGTATTTGTTTTTTTAGATAGAATTTTGGCATGGTCTGCTGATTCAGAATTAACAAAGCACTTTGCACTGTTATATGAGAAAAATTATGAAATAGGAATGGATCTAGCAATTCTTATTTTCTTTATGTTGGCAGGTGTTTTGGAGTACTCCATAGCTTCATTTAGCAAGTTTATGGATGTTAGACAAAAACATATTCTTTTTAAAGACAAAAAAGAATTCAATCAAAATTTGTTCAACATGTATAAGGGACATATTGCATTGTTGTTTTTGACGGCAATTATATCAACTTCATTTATTTATTTGGTGGTGACCCAACCTTGGGGATACGAGGCTAATTTTGGTGAAGCATTAGAGTGGGTAAGTATAAAAGTATGTATAATTGGTAGTGTTGGGTATTTGTTTTTAACATGGGGAATGTTAAACACCTTGTACCTTTTTACATTGGACAGACCAAAAGGAGCTTTAACAGCACTTGGGTATGCGTGTATAGTAAATTTTGTAATTGGATATGTGTTATGCAGAACCGTTAGTTACGAATACAGCGTTGTAGGAATGCTTATTGGAGCCATTGTTTTTATGATGTTGACATTAAAAGAGGTCATAAGATTCTTTAAAAAATTAGACTATAATTACTATGCGGCCTATTAATTTAATATACTTTCTACTTCCTTTTATAACAGGAGCTCAAAAGGAAAACCCTGTTCAAATGAACAAAGGTTTATTTGTTTGTTATGGAAAAACAAATCCAAAATTGGTAAAAGGTTATGACTTGGTAATTTTAGAAGCAGCCCATTACAATGTTGAAGAAGTCATAATTTTTAAAGAAAATAACAATAGGGTTGTTGCATATATAAGTTTAACAGAGGTTAACGAAGCTGCACAATTTTTCGAAGATATTAAACCATACACGCTAGGTAAAAACGGGATTTGGAATAGTTGGTTTATTGATGTTTCGTTAAAACCTGCACAACAAATTATTCTTGAAAATATAGCCTTATTAAAGCAAAAAGGGTTCGATGGTTTATTTCTGGATAATATAGATAATGTATCTCCATGGGGAGAGCTAAAAGCATATAAAAAACACCTTGTGGATTTTATAAAACAGATTAGAACTAAAAACCTTTTTCTAGTTCAAAATTCGGGGCTGTTTTTAGGAAAAGAATTGAATAAAATTACTGATGCAGTGTTGGTAGAATCTGTTATTACGAATTACAATTTTAAAAATCAGCAATACACCTTTAGAGATGATAATAGCAAAAATCAACTTCATAAAGCCATAAAAAAAGTAAAACGCCAAATTAAAAAACCAATATATATATTGGAATATGCAGATACCATTGGTATGAAAAACAAGGTATCTAAAGAGCTATCAAGTCTTGGTTTTCCATTTTTTATAACTCAAATAAACTTGCAATCACCACCTCAATTTAATTCGGAAGAATAATGTTTTATATAGATAATGTTCTTATTGGACCCTTTAGGATTTTTGTGTTGTTTTTTGCAACAATATTGGTGCATCAAATTGTGACAAAACAGTCTGTTAAGAATTATGATTTAGATTACATTTTAAAAAGAACAACAATTTATGGTAGCGCTATATTGTTGCTAATATTTGTACTGGTACAGTTAAAAATGTATGATGTTTTTACCCTGATATCTATTTTCTTTTTACTACTGATAGGACAGTATTTAGCCTTTGGAAAAGCCATTGATTTTCCTAAAACAACAGGTAAAAAAAGAAAGTCGTTTTTATTGGGGTTTTTCAAATTCATGGAGAATAACCTAAGTATCCAAAATCAACTTTCAAAAGGATTAAATTTTAAATTACCCAAAAAGTACAATATAATGCTCATTGTGGCATTTTTTGTATCATTTGCAGCTTTGGTTTCAAGGTATTTATTCTTAAAAAATGATCTGTATACCTTATCTGGTTTATGGATAAGAAATTTAGAGTCGGTTAAAAAGTTTAATGTTAATAACTGGTTTTCAGATAGTATTACGCTTCTTGGAGAAAATGCATTAATAAGTTTTTATAGTAAAATAACAGGGATAAGTGAGGAAATGGCCGTGCATTCCTTTGGGTTGTTAGAGGTTTTTGGTCTCAGTATTGTGCTATATTGGATTTTGGTAAAAATCACCAAATCTAAGTTTACTGCGCCAATGGTAGGGGTTATGTTTTTTGCATTTTTTTATAGGTATATGCCAATTAATATCAACTTTTTATTAGAGCATAACCCATTATATATTGCACTTTGGTTTGCCTTACCGGCAATGCTTTATTCGGTAATACCTAAACTACTATCCCCTAATAAAAAACGATACTTTTGGATGCTTTTTATCATCTATACAGCATTGTCGCTCACCAATTTATTTGTAGCGCTATTAATTGTTCCTCTCTTTTTGCTGATTTCATTAATATTATCTACAAAAAAAACAAGACCATATGTTGGTAGAAGTATATTAAGTTATGTTTTAGCAACGGCGCTAATACTGATTTTACATGCTTTTGTATGTTGGATTAATCATGCGTCTTTTTTAGGTTTTCTAAGGGAGAACATGATTTTGGTAGATGCGTACGCATATTTTCCACAGCTAATTGCTAGTACCGACGATTTAGTTCTTATTTACCTAGGAGTTGGATGCGCGGCAACAGTGTTTGTGATACTTATGACTATTAAGAAAAGAAAAAAGTGGACGCCGATGCTAGCATTTATCCTGTTTTTTAACGCTGTAGTCTTATTGAAATGGGTTCCCTGGGAGTGGATTGATATGGATCTATATTTTCAGGCCTTATCTGCATTTTTGGTGCTTTTAGTTGGAATAACTTCAGGAATCATTGTTTATTATTTTAAGATTTCAATACCTAAAAAGCCGTTGACAAGAAGCATTAGTTTAAGTGTTTTGTTTTTAGGGTTAATTATGGTTTCTTTTTTTACTAATGGGTTTTTTAAGTTTGACTATGTAAAAAAAGACCAACTTAAAACAGATATTTTGTTAGTATATGATGACCTTTCAAGTAATTATATGCCTTTTTCATATGCTGTTGTTAATGCTTCCTACGGTCAAAATATAAGCGAAAGTGAACATTATTTTGTGAACTATTTAGATTTTGTAAATGGTTATGCTAAGCGTGATTCCATTTTTCATGTTGTAAAGGATGATAAGGCCTTTCTTAAAAATAATCCGTCGGTAATTTTGCCGCATAGCGTATTTGTTTTTGTCGCAAAAAAAACAAATGCAGGTAGTTTGAACGCATTAGTGACTCCCCAAGAAATTGTTGATGATGTAAAAGCTCAGATTAGCATTTTAAAAGTAAGAGGGCGAGAAGTAAATATATATTACGAAAACAAAGATTTAACGGTTTACGAAATTGTAAACAAACCCAATTCATCCAAATTGGATAAACTAATATTTGAACTATGAAGCAATTTAATCAATTAGGAACTGCACTAATTATGTTGCTTATTTTTTCGGGTTGTCAGAGAGAAATCTACCGAATTAACCATGAATTTAGCATTCCAGGTAAAAGTAAAGAACCAGCCTTGCTACAATTTATTGTAGATAAAAAGGAATACAGTAATGTATTGGAAAGTAAGAACTTAAATAAAGTACTGGATTATACTAAAATACCATATCAAAATATTGATTTAAAAACTTTTAACGAAAATCAAGAGATTGCTCCTACTGCAAGAGTCATATGTTTACATAACGCCAATGCGCTAAATGATGTCGCTATAGATTCGTTAATGAATTTTGTAGCTAAAGGAGGAACACTGTATATAACAAAAGCGATTAGGGATCCCCGTATAGCTTTTTTACAAGGACTTAAACCAGATGCAAATTGGGAGCAGAATAAAGAAGCAACGGGGTTTTATTTTAATGTACCAATGTTTCCAGGTAAAAAAGATTTTTCATATGATGATAAAAGTCCACATTTAGGGTTTTCTAGGTCAAATTTTTTAGATGATATTAATGTTTTAGTAAGCGCTATTAACAACAATGATTATCCTGTTTTAGTTGAAAATCAAGTAGGAAAAGGCAAGGTGTTATTCTTTAATTCAGGAAGTTTTTTTAGTAAAAACTTAAGAGGATTTTTATTTGCTGGCGTTTTAAATGGGTTAGAGGGGGTTCCATATCCTGTAGCCAATGTAGCCACAATTTTTTTAGATGATTTTCCTTCTCCAACTTATGATATATATAAAGAACCTATAAAGTCTGAGCTAAACATTACAGTATCAGATTATGTAAAGGACGTTTGGTGGCCCGATATGAAAAAATATGCTATTGAGGAAAATATAAAATATACGGCGTATGTTACATTTGACTATAACGTACAGGTAGTTCCTCCGTTTAATTTTGAAGAATGGAATAAAAATACATTTACCGTAAATGGAGGGCTTGAAAAACAAAGTACTTGGATTGGTAAAGACGTTATTAATAGCGGACACGAGTTAGGTTTTCATGGGTATAATCATGTCTCGTTACTAAAAGATGAGTGGAAAAACCCAGAATACATTGTTACCTCTTTAAATGCGGCAGTAAAAAAATGGAAAGTATTAGATTTTAAAAGGTTGCCCATTTCATATGTTCCACCTTCAAATTATATAGATAGTATTGGGCTTGCCAAATTAAACAAGGGGATGCCTACACTTCGCTTTATGCAAAGTACGTTTCAAGGGCATTTGGAAGATGGTGGGGACAGAGAATTTGACCCAGACCCTTATAATTCGAAATTTTTTGACTTTCCAAGAATAAGTAGCGGGTATTTTTTAGAGGCAGAAAATACATGGGAGATAGAATCTCTTTACATAGGTACTGGTGCTTGGACGCATTTTGTACACCCAGATGATGTATATCAAATTCCGGATGAATCTAATGCTAAAACCAGCGGGCACTTTTCATATCGCAATAAACATGGATATAATTGGTATTCAAAAAATGGAAAAAAAGGGATGTTCGATATTTTTAAAGGGCATATAACAGATTATAAAAAAAGACATCCTTTTACACGTTTTTTAAACGCTACTGATGCTTCCGTGATTACACAGAACTGGAGATATGCTTACTACAATCATTTTAATATTGATGGAATGTATAATGTAGAAAGTAGAAATGCAAAAACTAAGAAAGGAGATAACTATTGGCTACTTTACGTAAAAAAAGAAAATACTAAAAGCATTGAAGAACATTTAAACCAAGAAGCTGCAACTTTTAAAAAAGTGCCATTTTTAGGCGGAAATTTATTTTCCATAAAAACACAAGATGCAGAAATTGCATTACCAGATTTGTATAGCCATTATCTTAAAAGTGGATTATCTAACAGTACAGTGATTTCTGAAGTAAAAAAGGAATACCAAGCGTTTTTGGAAAATAAAGATTATTTAACTCCACTGAATGAACGCTTAAAAAGGTATGTAGCGGATGGAGAATTAAAAAAGGCAACAGACCTTATTGAGCTTAAAATGAGACTTAATCCAAAAATAGGAACGCAAGCTATTTGGAAAGAGTATGCCACCTATATGGTTTGGCAAAAAAGGGAAAAGGAATTATGGAATAATCTAGATAACTTTTATCTTAAAAATAAATCAAAAAACAATGCTGATTTATCTAGAATCGTAAGTGAAGTAGCAGACTATACGGATATTTTTATTCACGAAAAATGGTTAAATAGGCAGTTGGAGTGGGGTACTACTAATGAAAGCGTTTTGTTAGAATACATAGAACATTTCAACACTTCAGATCGGCAAGCCACGGTTAAAAAAGTGCTAAACACGTTAATAAATATAACTGATAAACCAGCATACAATAAAACATATATAGACCATCTGATAAATTATAAAGACGATGATTTAATTCCCACTTTGGAAAAAATTGCACCATGTGATATAAATTATAAAGATATTGCCAATACTGTTGCTTGGGCTTTTGCTGATAATTTAAGGTTTGATAAAGCATTATTGTGGAAAGATTGTACTAGTGGTATTGATGAGGCGACTATTGAATATTGGCTTTTAAATTCTAAATCATTTGATAGGGTTAAAGAAACTAACTTTCCATACTACATAGCTCTTTTATTAGCAAATGACACTCAAAGAGCTTTATACGAGCTAAAGAAAACAAAGTCTTGTCAACAAGAGTTAGCACATCTTTCTAAAAAAATTGCTACAGCGTTTGGAGATCACGGAAACTTTAAAAAAGCAGTCCAATGGTCGGTTTGTGCTAAAGACATTCCTATCAAAAGTAAATTACAATGGTATTATGAGCTAAATGAAATTGATAATTTAAAAAAGACGTATAAAAATTACATATCTAAGCATCCAAAAGATTATGATGTTAAAATGCTTATGGCAACATTAATGTTATATAAGAGTAATGTAAATGAAGCAGCTAAAATAGCATTAAGTGTTCCGAATCATAAAATTGATAAATCTTTTAAAAAAGCATTAAATAAGGAGGTTCTGGGAATGAGTGTTAAAGAACAAATTCAGATATATAAATTATATGCCGATTTGTTAGATCCCGAAATAGGCGAAATAATTGCTAAAATTCAACGTCAAGAATATGGAAATTCCATTGGGTTTAATACATATAATATTAGTGATGCTTTTAAGCCTATTACTTTAGAAAACATTGTTAGCTACAACTTTCATAATAAAAAGGGAGATATGCATACGCTGTCTTTAACACAAAGTATAATGTACGCTTTGAATGTTGATATTGAAGATGACAATAATATTGATCATGATTTGTTAGGTATTCAATACATGTATACTAAAAAAACCAATCCAAAATTTCAATATACACTACGTGGGCGTATTGAGAAAGACAACGTAAGTGGATTGTTTTTTCAGGGAGGGGCAACATATAGTCAAACCAAAAAGAAAAAGTTTACAGCATATGAGTTGGACTTGTTTCCTGTAAAATCTGGACCAGGACATTCTTTAGATTTGTATAGAACTAGACTTACGGTCTATAAAGAAATGCCATTCTATAAAAGGTTCAATCAAATAATTGCACTAGAAACTAACTACTATACCGATGGTGAATATGAGGCTATTTTATTAGGTAGAACGGAGTTCGCGTTAATTAAGAATAAAAGGTTTAAACTGTCTCCATTAGTTGAAGGTATTTATGGTAAGGGAAGCATTGACCGTAGAGGTGGATATCCGTATTGGATGGATGATAATAGACTTTACGGTGGTGGAGGTGTTGTTTTAAACATAGGAACAGAAAAAAGCAAGTTTAGTTTAAATGCGGATTTTGGGATATTCGCGGAGCAAGATGAGCCAAGCTTTGAACGCTATACAGGTAACATTTTCTACAGAATTAAAGATTTTACCAAACTAACTGCGGGGTATGAAATATACACAATAGAGAATTTTTTCTCCAATGTGTTTTTGTTTGGAATCACTCATAATTTTGAATAACAATTTATACTTGTAATACTCTTTACTATTGGTTAAGTTTAAGGGACTAATTAAAACAAAACCAAATGCGTAAGATTGTATTTATAATTGCGTTTTCGAGTGTTTTTTTGAACACTATTATTGCCCAAAAAACAGCATTTTCATATTTAGATATTTATGATTTAGAATATGTATTAGACCCTCAAATTTCACCGAATGGAGAATGGATAGTTTATCGGAGAATGGGGTTTGATATTATGGAAGATAAAGCCGTAGGCCAGCTTTGGATGATTAAAACGGATGGGTCAAAACATCAAAAATTAACTTCTGGAGAAAGTGCTGAGTCAAATGCCAGATGGTCGCCCACAGGGAATAGAATAGCTTTTACGAGCACAACAAAAGAAGGTGTTGAAATTTATATATATTGGCTTTCTACAGGTAAAATGGCGAAAATTTCTCAGTTACCTTATAGTCCTAGTGCCTTAACATGGTCGCCGCAAGGAGATCAGTTAGCATTTTCAATGCATGTACCTAAAGCACCTCCTGTTTTGGTTAAAATGCCTAAAAAACCTAAGGGAGCAAAGTGGGCTGCTACACCAAGAATTACTGATAGATTGTATCATGAGGCGGATGGTAAAGGATATATAAAACCTGGTTTTAATCACATATTTGTAATTCCTGCAATTGGAGGAGCGGTTAGACAAGTAACCTCTGGAGATTTTCATCATCGCGGAAATTTGCACTGGGGAAAAAATGGTGCACAGATATACTTTTCTGGAAATCGAAATAAGGATTGGGAGTATGGTTTTAGAAATAGTGAAGTGTATTCGGTTAATATTTCCTCTGGTAATATAAAAGCATTAACCCATAGAAAAGGACCAGATACCAACCCAGTGGTATCTCCTGACGGAAAGTATATTGCCTATATTGGGTTTGAAGATAAGGTTCAGGCTTATCAGGTTCGCAAACTTTATGTTATGAGTGCTGATGGTTCCAATGCTAAGGTAATTACTGAAAAGTTGGATAGAAGTGTTACTAATATTATTTGGAATGCAAAAAGTAATGGACTTTATTTTGCTTATGATGATAAAGGAAATGGAAAAATTGGACATGTTACTTTAAATGGTACTGTTACAACACTAGCTCACGATAAGGGAGGAACTTCTATTGGTAGACCTTATTCTGGAGGCTCTTTTACAGTTTCAAATTCGGGAATCATCGCATATACAAATACAAGACCAGAATTCCCTTCAGAGTTGGCTGTAATAAAACCAAAAGCGAAAAACCTAATTAAAATCACTTCATTAAACAACCCATTATTTAAGTATAGAAACTTAGGAAAGGTGGAAGAAGTGTGGTATAAATCATCTGTAGACCAAAGAGATATTCAAGGGTGGATAGTGTATCCCCCAAACTATAACTCTTCTAAAAAATATCCTTTTTTGGTTGAGAACCACGGAGGGCCAATTCTTAATTATGGAGACCGTTTTTCAGCAGAAATACAGTTGTATGCAGCTGCTGGCTATATTGTTTTTTACCCAAATCCAAGAGGGAGTACTAGTTATGGAGAAGAATTTGGGAATCTGCTTTACAATAATTATCCAGGAGAAGATTATAACGATGTTATGGATGGGGTTGATTTTTGCATTCAAAAAGGAATTGCACACGAGGATAAGCTTTATGTAACTGGAGGTAGCGCTGGAGGTATTATGTCTGCTTGGATGATTGGTAAAAATGATAGGTTTGAGGCGGCTGTAGTTGCAAAACCAGTTATGAATTGGATTAGTAAAACTCTGGTAGCGGATAATTATTTTGGATACGCAAATTCTCGTTACCCAGGTCAACCATGGGAAAATTTTGAAGGATATTGGAAATTTTCACCACTTTCTCTCGTTGGTAATATTAAAACACCAACTATGGTAATGGTAGGTATGAACGATTTACGAACTCCACCCAGCGAGGCAAAACAATTATATCATGCTTTAAAATTAAGAAAGGTAGAAACTGTTTTGGTTGAAATCCCTGGAGCGGGGCATGGTATTGCAAAAAAACCTAGCAATTTAATTGCTAAAGTGGCGCATACCTTATCTTGGTTAAATAAATATAGTAAAGTAAAAGACTAAATAGTATGGCGGCAAAAAAAAGACATTGGTTATGGAACTTTCTTCTAATAGTTACGCTTATTGTTTGCTTAGTAGCTTTTGCTGTACATTATAAAAATTGGACAAAATTAGATTCTGAAGGTATTAAAATGGTATCTGGAATTTATTACAAGGAGTTAAAGTTTTCCGAATTAGATTCTATTACAATGGTAGATAGAATACCACCCATGGAGCGTTTAAATGGTTTTTCGGCTTTAGAAAAAGGAAAAGGGCTATATAGAGAGTTTAAGGATTCGCTTACCGATAAAAAGGTACATGTTTTTGTAGATAATTTTGAACAGCAAAAAATAAGGGTTGTATACAAAGACTCTCTAAAACTTTTTATTAATTATAAAGACAGTTTAGAAACGGTAGAACTATTTCAACTTTTTAAAAGTAAGCTTGAATTAAATAGTGATTAGTTATAACCTATTTTTCTATTTAAATTTGAAATATGGTTTTAATAGCACAATTTGTTGGAGCACTTTTAGGGTTTTTTGCCGTGATATTCGGAGCCTTTGGAGCGCATGCACTAAAGAAAGTTTTAAGTGACGATCAACTAAAGAGTTTTGAAACAGGAGTAAAATACCAAATGTATCATGCCATATTGTTGATAGTTATTGGTTTTAATTTTAATTTAGAAACTGGATTAGAAAAAGCAATGGTGTATTGTTTTATTATAGGTGTTTTTCTTTTTTCGTTTAGTATTTACGGACTTTGTATTAGTTCAGCAAAAGGCAAAAAACTTAAAATACTAGGGCCAATAACACCAATTGGTGGTTTATTATTGGTTATTGGCTGGGGCTTACTATCATATTCTTTTGTACGAAATTTTATTTAGCTTCTTCTTCTATCGATGTAAATTCTTTTATAGCAGTATTAGGCTCTATAATATTGTACCCGCTCCAAAAATCAGGATTGTAATTTGCCATATAGACAGGCGATACCGTATTTTTTTCTTGGAGTTGTTCGTATTGCGTTGAGGTAATACGTTCTGTATCAAAAACAATTACTTCTTGTTTATTACGTCCAGAGAAAGCCAAGTCAAGTTTTAATGATAATTCATTTTGCTTACGCCTTCCTCGTACATGTTTATTTTTCTCTATAATTTTTAGAGGACGTTTTAGACTAACCTTAACTCCACTTTCTTGTTCTAGGTATTTAAGCTCATATTTATTGGAGTTTCCTTTAGCAAAAAACACTTTACCTTTTCCTAAATATTGATTCATACCTACACCAAGTAGGCTAAACTTTTTTAACGGTTTTACATTATGATAATCGATGCGCATTACAGCAAAATCGTCAGAATTCACGTAAATTTTTCCTTTGTAATCTGCGGAACCTTTAGGTTTAAAGTCTAATATATAAACAGCATCTTCTCCTATATAAGTAAAATCGGTTATCTCAAAATGATACTTTCTAGATTTGTTTATGAAATTAAGCTCACTATCATCCATATAGAAGAGGTTCTGCATCATTTTACCCAATGCTTCTCTTTTGTATTTAGAGAAGTTCTTTTTCCATTCCTGCTCTTCTTTCTTCTTTTTTTCCACTTCTTTTTTCAAGGCGGCAGCGTTGGTTGAATCTACTTCAGTTTTAAATATATTATCAAAATCTTCTCCTTCAACCTTGGTGCCTAAAAGGGGACCAGATTTAATTTTGAAATATGAATTTGGTTTAACATTTGCCTTAATAATATCGTTAAACTTTTTTTCCATACTGGTAAAACCAATCTCATTGTTTTTATCATATAGTTGAGAAGCCTTTATGAGTTTAATTTTTTGGTTTTCTTCATCATTATTGCCGTATAAGTCACAGAGTACTTCAGTAAAATAACTGGAACTTGCAGGGATTGTGCTTATAACGCTATCTAAAAACTTTTTGTTGAATTCGTCAATGGTAGATTTCACCAAGGTATAATTAGTTTTAGCCAGTTTACTATAGTCTGAGTTTCTAAAAAACAGGCGTTTTTTACTAAGGTCTTTATTATAGTTTTTTTCTAAACTATCCTTTACCAAATCAATTATTTCATCGGCGCTGTATTGTTTGTTGGTAACAATTACGGGTTTTAACTCTATGGCTAATGGTTTTAAATAAATGGTTGTTCCCGTAAATTCACTAAGAGGCTTTCCAACAGATTCAAAACCCATACATGAAATGAATAACGAATCGGTTTCCTTTATGTTTTTGTCTAAAATAAAGCTAAAACGACCTTCTTCATTAGTAATTACACCTTTTTTATTTAAGATTATATTGGCGTAAGGAATAGGGTTTTGTGTTGTAGAATCTAAAACTTTTGAGGTTAACGTTTGCGCCGTAGAATAGGTTTGAGTAGTAATAACAATAACAAATAATAAAACGTATTTGGTAAAATTTATCATAAGTTCTTTTTTGGAATGCTGGCAAACTAAACATAGTAGTTTTTATAGCAATGCAATTTCTAATTTATTTAAGAAAATTTTATTCTTTCGTTAAGAAGTGGCTTCTTCTTATACTTTACGAAGACGATTTACTAAAAGTTATGTTACAGGTAATTTAGTGACAATTGCAATTGTCAGCATTGCAATGCCCTTTTGAAGATTGCGCCTTTTTACTTAGCCGCCATTGTTTTGGCCATAAAAATTTATGAATTAAATAGCTAAAAGCAATAGCAACACTAACAAAAACTAAAATATTTTGAAACATGCTCTTATTTTAAAAATTGATACGCTATTAGTGCAACAAGGTACGCAAAACCTGTCATAATAGCCAGTTGAAGCATTGGCCATTTCCAGGTATTGGTTTCTCTTTTAACTATTGCCAAGGTACTCATGCATTGCATTGCAAAGGCGTAAAAGAGTAAAATGGATATTCCTGATGCAAAATTAAATACTGGTTTTTGGGTAGATGGGTGTACTTCTGCCGCCAGTCTTTCTTTAATAGTTTCCTCTTCTTCTCCACCACTTCCAACGGAGTATATTGTAGCCAATGTACCTACAAAAACTTCTCTTGCTGCAAAAGATGCTAATACGGCAATTCCTATTTTCCAATCATAACCTAATGGTTTTACCAGAGGTTCAAAGGCTTTACCCATTTGCCCCATAAACGAATGTTCTAACTTATATCCCGCAAGCTCATCCTCTTTTGCTACCGCAATTAAATCATTGCGTTTTATAGCTAAAGAGTCTTGAATATCCTGATTGTTTATGTGGTAAACCTTTGTCCTAACACTGTCTCTAAGACTCAACTCATAGTTTTGGATGTTACTGCTTATAAACGTTTTATTAAAGTCTGAAAAACCATTAGATGCAATTTTTTCATCTACATTTTTTTCGGCATTTTTAAAATCTTCAGAAAGCCCATAAGAGCCTAAAAACCATAGAATAACTGATATTGCTAAAATTATTTTTCCCGCTCCAAAAACAAAACTTTTAGTTTTTTCTAAAACGGTAATACCCACATTTTTTGCTTGCGGCATTTTATAGCCTGGCATTTCCATTACAAAAAAGGACTTTGTTTTAATCTTTAATATTTTATGAAGTATCCAAGCAGATAAAATAGATACTCCAAAGCCTAAAATGTATAATGCCATTAATGTAAAGGCCTGATAGCTTATAAACATAAAACTACCTTCTGGAATTACAATGGAAATAATAATGAGATATACAGGTAACCTTGCGGAGCAGGTTGTAAAAGGAATAACAAGAATGGTTATTAAGCGCTCTTTCCAGTTTTCAATGGTTCTAGATGCCATGATTGCAGGAATTGCACATGCAGTACCACTCATAAGAGGAACAACACTTTTTCCACTGAGTCCAAAAGGGCGCATTAATTTGTCCATTAAAAAAACAACCCGACTCATATAACCTGATTCCTCCAAGATTGAAATAAAAAGGAATAAAAAAGCTATTTGAGGTATAAAAATTACAATGCCTCCAATGCCTGCTAAGATACCTTCTGCTATTAAATTAGTAAACATACCGCTGGGGAGTGTTTTGCTTACCCAATTACTTGCGGAGGCAAAAAAACCATCAATTAAATCCATGGGGTAATTGCTCCAATCGTAAATCACCTGAAAAATAAGAAACAGAATAGCAAAAAATATAAGGTAACCCCATACCTTATGGGTTAACACACTATCAATTTTTGCCTTTAAACTAGTTGCCTTTGTGGGGTCTTTTAAGTAGGCTTTTTTAAGAGAAGCATTAATTTTTTTGTAGCGTAATACGGTTTCTTTATGTTGATAACGACGTAAATCTACCGTTGTGGTTATGTCATTGACCTGCGCTTGCTGATTTTTGTCAATTTCAGTGAAATTAACATCCTGTGTGGTTACCAACCACAATTTATAAGGATCTTCTTGAGGGAATAGTTTTTTTAATCGCTCAAAATATTCAGGAGAAACTTCAGTAATATCTAAGAACGAATCTGTTGAAATAGCATCAATATCCTCAATAGATTGCTTTATTTCCGAAATTCCAGAATTGTTTCGTACACTTGATAAAATAACTTTAGTGCCAAGTTCCTTACTAAGAGATTCAACATCTAGGCTAATACCATTTTTTTGCATTCTGTCAGCCATATTAATAACTAATACGGTTGGAATGCCTAAATCTTTTATTTGTGAAAAAAGTAGCAGGTTTCGTTTTAGATTTTCAACTTCGGCAACTACAATAGCTACATCCGGAAAATATTCTCCCTTCTTATTTAATAAAATTTCAACAGCAATACTTTCGTCTAATGATGTTGTATTTAGACTGTAGGTGCCTGGTAAATCTAATATTTTTGCTGTTGTACCATTGCCTAGTTTGCAAAAGCCTATTTTTTTTTCAACAGTAATGCCTGGGTAATTACCAACTTTTTGATTAAGTCCCGTTAAAGCGTTAAAGACTGAAGTTTTTCCAGTGTTTGGGTTACCTAATAAAGCAACTTTAATTTCTTTTGTCGCCATCTATATTAGTCTTCTATAAGTTCTAAAACGATGGTTTCAGCAAGGGATCGTCTAATTGCGATATGCGAATCTCCTACGTTTATGTAAATGGGATCATTAAAAGGAGCTACTTGCACTAATTCCACAGTATTTCCAGGAAGACATCCCATTTCCATAAGTTTTAATGGAAATCCTTCATTAGGGAATTCAGTAATAATTCCCTTTTGCCCTTTACGTAAATTTGCTGCAGTTGTAACCAATTCTTATTTAGATTGATTTTAAGTAGAGGCAAAAGTAAGCGAAAAAGACCGAACTTTGAGTGCTAAATAGCAAAACTTATTGTTCTTGGTATGATTTTTTCAGAATTTGGATATCATTGAGTAGTTTTTCGATTTCTTCAATATCTGTACCGTCATAAAACCCTCGAATTCTTCTTTCTTTATCAACTAGTATAAAATTTTCGGTATGGATCATATCAAATGGGCCTCCGTCACCATCATTTTTTACGGCTAGATATGATTTTCGAGCAAGTTCGTAAATGTGTTTTTTGCTTCCTGTTACTAAGTTCCATTTTGCATCATTAACACCTTTTTCTGTGGCATATTTTTTTAGTTGAGCCACAGAATCTATTGTTGGGGTAACAGAGTGGGAGAGCAATAGAATATCGTTATCGTTTATAATTTTTTCCTGCACCAAGCCCATGTTTTTGGTCATTATAGGGCAAATGGTAGGGCAGGTGGTAAAAAAGAAATCAGCGACATAAATTTTACCCTCATAATCTTTTTGAGTTACGGTTTTTCCATTTTGGTTGGTTAATGAAAAATCTGAAATAGTATGATATTTTTTAACATGAAGCAGCGAAGAGTCTACTAAGTCTGAGTGCACCATTGCTGGCTGATATATCTTTAAAGTTTTTTTGGGTTGCAAAGCGTTGTAGAATAAATATATAATAACGCACGAAAGGCAAAATAATACGATTCCAAAAAACTTATATTTACTAAAAAAGGAAAGCATATTTTTTATTTACAAATTTATAAAACAACAGGCGCTTTTCACACTTAGTTATTAATTCTTTCATAAAAAAGATAGGCTCTACATAGTTTCTTTTTTTTAGACCCTGTAAAAATGTACTTTTGTGCGTTTTTAATTCTGAAATAAAGTATGACGTTAGCAATTCAAATCGTACAATTTGTACTCATTATATCTATTCTTGTTATTCTGCATGAGTTAGGCCATTTTCTTCCTGCAAAATATTTTAAAACTAAAGTTGAAAAATTTTACTTGTTTTTTGATGTAAAATTTTCTTTGTTCAAAAAGAAGATTGGAGATACGGAGTATGGTGTTGGTTGGTTGCCTTTAGGGGGATATGTTAAGATTGCTGGAATGATTGATGAAAGCATGGATAAAGAACAAATGAAACAACCACCACAACCTTGGGAGTTTCGTAGCAAACCAGCTTGGCAACGATTAATTATAATGGTTGGTGGTGTAGTTGTTAACTTCTTTTTGGCGTGGATAATATATACCCTTTTACTTTTTAATAACGGAGATACTTATATTCCTGCTGACAGTTTAAAATATGGTATTCAAGTAGATTCTGTTGGACAGCAGTTGGGATTAAAAACTGGAGATAAAATACTCGCCGTTGATGGTAAGGAAACTAAAAAGTTTACTGATGCTTTATTAGAAATTATTTTAGGAGATAATATTACCGTAGAAAGAGATGGTGAAAAAATTACGGTTCCACTTTCAGATGAAGGAAAAGCATCTGTTTTTGCAACTAAAGGCAAAAATTTTATGGGTTACCGCTCTAAGCCATTATTAAAAGAGGTAATTGATACTGCTGTAGCGGGTAGGGCAGGGTTACTTCCTGGTGATATGATTGTAGGGGTAAACAAAAGTAAAATTGATTATTGGGATGAGTTTACAGATATTGTTAAGGCGTCTCCAAATAAACAATTAAACATTCAAGTAGAGCGTGATGGTAGAACAAAAGAATTATCTGTTGTTGTTCCAGAAGAAGGAGCAATTGGAGTGAGACTTGATGTTGAAGATTTATTTATTACAGATACTTATAGCTTTTTAGAAGCAATACCAGCAGGTTATACAAAAACCATTAAAGTACTTACCGACCAAGTACGCCAGTTTAAAGTAATATTCAATACAAAAACAGGGGCATACAAGCAGGTAAAAGGACCAATTGGCATTGTAGAAATGATGTCTCCAACGTGGGATTGGACATTCTTTTGGAGTTTTATGGCTATGTTCTCTGTATGGTTAGCATTTTTAAATATACTTCCAATACCGGCATTAGATGGTGGTCACGTAATGTTTTTACTTTACGAAATGATTTCTGGAAGAAAACCAAGCGAAAAAGTATTGGAAACTGGTCAAATCATTGGTTTTGTAATTCTTATGGGATTAATGGTGGTTATTTTTGGTAACGATATTTGGAATATTATTAAACGTTTTATTGCTTAGCGATAAAAAGAACAAAAAATCAACTATTTTTTGTTTGGGGAATTTGAAAAAACATTTATATTTGCACCCGCTTTAAGACATTAAAGCGGGGATAACAATCCTTCTTAGCTCATCCTGATAGTGTTTGGATGATTAGAGCAAAGTAGAAAATTGTAAAAATAACACTCCTCCTTAGCTCAGTTGGTTAGAGCATCTGACTGTTAATCAGAGGGTCCTTGGTTCGAGCCCAAGAGGGGGAGCAAAACAAAAGCCTTTACAGCAATGTAAAGGCTTTTTTATTTGTAAACAATTTGCACATAAATTGTACCTTATTTTGTCAAATCTATTGCGTAACAATATAATAGTAAATTTTAATTGCCAAGTCAGTTTTTAACCTTGGATGGACAGAATCGTAAGATAAAATATGTTTAGGTGCTACTAAACACAATTTTTTTTCCTTAAAAAAGTTTTTTATAAGAGTTTTGAAGGCAATTATTAGTAGTTTATTATGAATCTAAAAAGTCTATTACGCATCTTAGAATGCGCTATAACATCTAGATATTTAGCATTAACTATTTTCAAAGGAGGGTTGAAAATTTACGGTTTTATCTACATGATGTTTATGGGTTTACAGGTCCTTTATAGCTTTCAATCTCAGAACGGTATTCAGGGAGATTTAGCCCTACAGCAGAGCCATAACAGTACGATACTTGCTGTAGATTTTGCGAGTAAATCTAACTTTTTTGTTACCGCCGCTGACGATTCCCAAGTCAAGGTTTGGCAATCGGATGGTCAATTAATCCGAACTATTGATGTAGGATTCTGGGCTTACCATATAAGGGTGATTAGTGATGATAAACTTTTGTTCATGGTAGGTAATCTGGGGCAAGTGAAAATATGCAATATAGAAGGGACTAAATGGTTGGACCTGTCAACCGATTTTTCCAAAACGCTCGCTACCATATCAGATGTTGATATAATACCTAACGGAGGGGTTTTTGCATTGGGAAGTACAAAGGGGGTCAGAGTCTTCAATGCAGAAGGTAAGGAACTAATTAGTTTAAAAATGCCCCCTAGAAAACCTACCAAAAGGAAGGTCTATAAAGAGGCCTCTAGTAATGAAGTTCACAAACTTGCTATCTCACCCAATGGCAAAATATTAGCAGCGACAAATTTCTATGGTGAATTAGTGGTTTGGGACATAGATGGAAGCCTGATTTTGCATGAAAAGCTCACGGAAGCCGTAATAACATCCATGACCTTCAATAGTGAGGGAAAATTGGCAATGTCCTTAGGTCTCCCAGCGGGTCGCCAAGCAAAGGAGACCCAACTGGAGTTGGGTGCTTATATAGTCGATTTTCAGGTCAATGGCAAAATCATGGATATTAAATCGCCGCCATTGAAAAAAGTAGTCTTCTCAAACGATGGAAAAAAGCTTATAGGTTTGACCCAAGTGCAGAATGACAAACAGGTGTTCATTTGGAATGGTGAGGGAAAATTGGAGAATAAATTTTTTGTAGAGGATGGAGCCTATGGGTCTGCGGATCTGGATATGTCTGCAGACGGTGAGCTGATAGTGGTCAATGATTTAAAATTTAATCCATCAGGAATTCAACTGTGGTCTGCAAATGGAGAACTTGTAAAAAGCATAAGAGCTAAATTTGATGGAATCAACGCATTGGCGGTAAGCAATGATTTGGATGTTGTGGCCACTGGACTGCATACAAATCAAGTAAGATTATGGTCATTGTATGGGAAACTTCTAGGAACTCTTGACACAAAGAGCCTTGTGTACAGTATCGCACTGGACAAAAACCATAAAAAATTGATTGTAGGTACCTTGAACAATATTCAAATATGGGATTTGAACAGTAAATCTCGGTTGCAGACTATTTCAGGAATCCGTGGGGGGGCATATCAGCTTGATATTAGTGATGAAGGTGATTTTTTTGTTGCAGTAGGCATTCATGACCAGTTAATGTCATTTGCCTTGAAGAATGGAAAATATGTGTTGACCAAAAGAACAAGTTTGACAGGAATCCAATCAGCGAGCCTTTCTCCAAATCAAGATCAAATTGTGGTCGGTATGAAATGGGGAAAACTTAAGGCGTTTGATTTATCGGGAAAAACTATTTGGGAAAAGACTGTAAAACCAGAAAAATTGGCCAATGGAAGAATAAATCCTATTGGAGTCATTAGCCGCATAAATTACAATGCATCAGGGGAATATATAGCGGCACTTGGGGAGTCTAAAACCATTATTTTGAACAAACAGGGAGAAGAACTATCGTTATTTTCCGCTGGCTCTCGTTCCAATCGGGGGGACATTACTTTTATGGATAACGATAGTCTACTTCTTATGGGCAAGGGAAAAAACATTGAGCTTTGGAATTGGAAACAAAAAAGCCGCATTACCCAATACGTGGGACATACTGCGCATGTAAATACACTGGTCTCTGTGCCCAAAACTACTTTGATGCTGAGCGGGTCAAGAGATGGCCAGTTGAGGCTATGGAACTTAGTTACAGGTTACAGTGCATCCATCGTCTCTAAAAATGGAAAGTGGATAATCTATGATGATTTTGGTTTTTTTGACGCCTCACAAGATGGGGGTGATATCCTAAATTTCTCGAAAGAGGCAAAAACCTATTCAGCAGAACAGTTTGCCCTTTATTTCAATCGTCCAGATATCATCTTCTCCAAACTAGGAATAACCTCCCAAGACTATCATGAACATTTACTCGAACAGTATAAAAATAGAATCAGTAAAGCCATAATCAACGAGAACTATCTGTCATCCAGTATTAGTGTTCCCGAAGTTTCCATTTTATCATCAAAAAAGAAGGAAAACCAAATCGATATCGAATTCAATATCAATGATGACGTATCGCAGTTGTCCCGCTATCAAATATACCTTAACGGGTCACCCATATTTGGTGAACAAGGCAAAATGACAAAAGGCCAAAACATTACAATCCGTGAAACTATTGAATTGGTGGATGGGGAAAACCATATTGAAATTACAGCATTCAACCAATTGGGCGGGGAAAGCAATCGGGTTGCTATAAAGGAAACCCACAATTTAAATAGAGAAGGCAAGATATATTTCGTTGGAATGGGAGTATCTAAGCATAAAAACCAAGAACTTGACCTGAAGTACGCGGCCAAAGATGCCATTGATATGGCACAAACTTTGTTTGAAAAATATTCGGGAAAGAAAGAGTTCAAGAAGTTATTGTTGACAGATGAAAAGGTAACAAAAAAGGTATTGCCCAAAATAAAGAACTTTATTGCGGAGGCTACGATTCATGATATAGTAATTTTGTTTATCGCTGGTCATGGTGGTTATGATAGAAAATCCTCTGCGGAATATTATTATATAGTGCATGATACAGATATGGGGTCATTGAAAAAAACTGCGATATCGTGGACCGATTTAGAGAAATTACTTTACTCAACTAAGGCAAACAAGAAGATACTTCTAATGGATACCTGTGAGTCTGGAGAACTAGATGTTGCCAATAGGTTGAGGGCAGTGGAAATTGCTAAGAAAAATGGTTTTTACTCTAGGGCACGCGATCTCTATGAAGGATTGGCAAAAGAGGAAAAACCCAAAAGAAAGTACCTCTACCACAAGGATCGATATATCTACAATGACCTTATGAAAGGATCTGGTGCGGCAGTATTCTCTTCCTCTGAAGGAGGAGAACTTTCATTTGAAAGTGATCGATTGCAGAATGGATTTTTTACTTCCGCATTGATTTCTGGATTGACAGACGAATCCATAAAATCGGATGTTGATAAAGATGGTTATGTAAGTTTTAATGAATTAGTGGATTTTGTGTCCATTCGTGTTGGAAGTCAGACCCAGGGACTTCAAAACCCTACTGTTGATCGAGGCAATACTAGAATTGAACTTAAATTTTAGCTGAACCAAGCATTTGCTACGCAGATTTCTATATTATTCAATCGATGCTTTCCTTAAAAAGTTTAGCCTTATAAAAGGTTTATATAGAGGGGTTTGGCATTGACGTATGGAAGAATATAATAAAAACAGGGAAGAACTTAAAGTTCTTCCCCGTTTTGTTTTCGTTACGGCTTTTCCAACATTAATTGTCTTCCTCTATTTCAGCATCTAAGACAAAATCTTGAACTGTTTTATTTGCCGAAGTTATTTGAATCTCTAAGGTGTCACTATTAATATATCCTTCACGTTCGGCGAAAACATGGTAGGAACCAGCTTCAAGACCCATAATGGCATAATTACCATCCACATTTGATAGTGCAGTAGTGTTTAATGTATCTGCAGTAAAAATGGATATCTGCGTGCCTTCAAGTGCTACCGACATTTCCTCTCGAATACTAGTTATGTTACCAAGTAACGTTCCTGATGTGGATAAATTACTGGCTTTGATAACGGGTTTAAAGTTAAAACCATTGATGCCGTCAACACTTTTGATATTCCCTTTTGCAATAAAGGAACGACTTACATCAAAATCTAGAAGTAAGTCAGATGAAAGTCCTCCGGTTACTGTCAAAGCGGGTTTTATAAAAACTTTTATACCGGTTTGTTCGCCACTTGGTACTTTCAAATCAAAGGTACGTCCGTCTGTTAATACAACGTTGATACCTTTTACATAGACCCTAACCATGTCATAGCTTCCCGCGGGAACATCTAAATCTGCCAGCATTTCTGTGGTGCCATTGGTCAACTCTAAAAGGTTAACATCAATTTCTGATTCCATAAGAAGGACAAAAGGTGAGGTTTCATTTGAGTCATCATTCATTACATCGGAAACTTTTCTGGCTTCTACCTTAAATATGGTAACATTGGCCTCATCTACCATGTCATACGGAAAGGGAGCATCTGTTAATCGTACACTCAATCTTCCGGTCTCTTCTGCACTATTTGAAGTGTCGTCTGAACAACCAACGAAGAGAGATACAACAAGCATTACTTTTACAAAAATTGGATTTATTTTCATAGATATAAAGTTTTATTAAAACAGGGTATAGCTATCCCTGTGGTTGATTTTACAATCATAAGAACAATTCAAGGTATGGACAACCCTACTTTAAAACCATATTTTTCGATGAAATGCACTCGTTACTTGAATTAAACTCCAAAAAGGAAAGTAGTGGTGCAAAAAAGATCTGTACAGCCCATAATTTTATTCACGGGGTTATTTATTTTCAACTTCGACAACTTTTTTGAGTTGCTTAGATTTTTCCCGAAGTTTTTCCTTTCCTTTTTTAATTGAAGTTTCCAAATCATTAAGACGGTCTTCAACCTGTTTGATTTTTTCTTCTTTTTTTGCAATTTCCTCAGGATTTTCTCCCTTGCTTTTGGACTCTTCAACTCGTTTTCTGGCGTCAGTGACTGCCTTTTTTCCTCTTTTTAAGGTTTCTTCATCTTCTAAGATGGCATCATTGGAAGCATTAATTTTTTCTTTTGCTTGAGCAGCACGGTATTGGCCAAATTCCTTTCCGCTCATTTCTCCTTTATTCTTTCCGTACGCATTACCCTTATCGGTTTTTTCCTTTTTGACTTTTTTTTCAGTTCTTTCTATATCGTCGGATTTGTCTTTGACCTTTTCCTTTTTTTTATTAGCCTTTTCTTTCCCTTTTGATTTCATTTCCTTGCCCTTTTCCATTTTTTCCCGCACCTCTTCAAGTTCCACTTCGGCGTCATTTTTGATTTTTTTGGCTTTGCTTTGGCCTTTTTGTTTCATTTCTTTAGCCTTCCCTTTTGCTTTTTCAGCAGAATTCCCTTGCGCATTGCTTGCCGATACAAATGCAAATGACAATACCATAAATACAATTAGTTTTTTCATTTCTATAAATTTATATACTATCTAAATCTTTGATTAATTTTTCAACAACCTGTGCTTTTTTATGAACTTCGTTGACTGTTGAATCTAGGGCTTTTTCCACTTCTTCTATCTCTTCCAATTTTTGGTTTGATAGCGTTTCTTCTTTTTTGACTTTTCTGCAACCTATTACAAGAAAGGTTAGCATTAAGCTTAAGAGAATAACTTTTTTAGTTTTCATGTTTAATGTTTTGATTATATACGAATTAGACACCAAAAAAGGATGTTGGTCACTTTTTTTTGAGGATTAATAGGCATGGCAAACATTTATCTGCAGCTTTAATCCATTGAATTTCATTGCAAATGAAACGTTTACTACTGTTTTAATAGAATTTGGCAGTTTTTGATATAGTTTGGCTAGGGATTATGGTTCATAATGTTTACATTTTTCCTTGAGCCCTTAGATTGCTTGTCGGAATTACCAAAAATTTGTTTTTCAACTGAATAGAGATTTATTTTTTTAAGAAAACCACACAACCTAATCGCAAAACAGGTATCTATTAATAAATAATCGTTCATATGAAAAGAGTAATCATAGTAACAATCTTAATATCTACTTTGTTTTATTCATGTTCTAAAGATGATGAAAGTTCGGAAAACCAAATAGTTGGTTCTTGGGAAACATTAGTATATAAACTTTCAGATAATTCTGAATTAAATGTTTATCAACAGTTTGAGTTTGGAGATGATGGCTCCGTTATTCAAACGGAAGTAGTTAAAAATGAGTCAGATAATAACATTGTAGGGTATCGTTTTAAAGCTATCGGAAAGTTTGATGTTGTAGATAATCAATTTTTTTTGGTGCATACAGAAATGTACTCAATGGATGCCAATACTATTACTGACTATGCTTCGTTAGAAAAATTGGTGTCTTATGATGGGAGTTTTGACTACCGCTACAATTTTTCATTTCAGAATGGAAATTTGTTTATGAAATATATTTGTAAGCCTAATGAGAACTGTATTGACGTGGAGCCTAGTAAATATGTAAGAATACCAATACCCAATTAAAATAAAAGTATTTTTATTCTGGAACATAAGCTTTATCTGTGGTCATAAGCCATTGATCCATTTTAAAGCCATCTTCACGCATGGCAAAGGAAATAATATGTTCACCTGCTTTTTTAATGTTTAAATGAATTTTTTGAGGAACACCACAGTGTACTTCTTCAGTACGTTGTGCGGATGACCATGTCCAGGCATTTTTGCCTTCGCACCATTGTATGCGCGCACCACTTTCTGGCCATTCGCCATCAAGGCCCACATGAATGCCATTATCCTCTGTGCCCGTGGAATAGGCTCTTACCCATATATGATATTTCCCCGGCGTGGTAATATTTACTTTATATGACACAATGCCTCCAGTACCAGGCTCTGGGAAAAAATTCTCACCTTTGATTAATTTATCATCGTGCGTTACGCGAGTATCAGGTAACGCAGCGATGTATTTTTGTCCACTTGCTGTTTTGTAATATGTGTTATGCGCTTTTTTTTTTGAACTTATTTTCCAATCTCTTTTGGTGTTGTTGGCCGTTTTGTAGTGAAAAGCTTCACCTTCTACTCTAAGTAGTCCCTTTTTTTCTTCAAAAGCCGGCACGTTTGCAAGTTGTTTATCTTTTGAAAAATCTACTGGTGTAACAATTAGCTTTTTCCATCTTCCTCGAGACCATGCTGTTTCATCATTTTCAGGAATGCGACCATTGGTAACAGCCTTGGATTCAATCTCAATAACGTCGTTTTTTAGTAAAAAAAAATCCCCCAAATTATGATTAACCATGGCATATGAAGCATCAGTAGTAGTATTTACTAAAGTGTCAATAATTTTTCCATTAATTTTAACTACATACGAAGACTCTCCATCATTTTCAGTAAGTGTAACTAACGATAAGTTGTATTTGCTACTTTCTCCATTAAAAACGGTTTTAGCAGTCTCGTATTTGTCTCTGAAAGCTTTATTGGAGGCATCAATAGCTAAAGCTCCATTTTTTGTATCGGTATAGTAAATTGCTTTTGCGTTATTTGAAGAATTTATTTCGAAGTTTTTAAGGGCATCCAAAACATGAACGCTTTTATTTTTTTTTGATACTCCTGCCACGGTTACGGGTTTTTTAGTCGTTAGCAAGGCTACCCAGTCCTTTTCTTTTGAAGGAGGAAATCCTATAGAAACTACCTTGCCACCTCTAACTTTTCGTACTGTTCCTTTTTGCAGTTTACCTCCTTTACGAGGGTTGTACCATTGTACCGAAAAAGAAGTGTTAACTCTAGTTAAATCTATTTTAGTTTCTTTAATTTTTGGTAGGTAAATAGCGTAAATACTACCTTCTTTTGCTAATACATAATCTTCAGAATTTTTGGTTAATTCATCCGCAGACTTCATCTTATTATAAGGCAAATGCATTCTAAAAAACTCTAAGGCGTATCGCGTTTGGTCCCATAGAATATCTCTTGATCGTAAATCTTCACAATTAAGGTCATTATGTGCATACTTGTAACCAAAGTACCATTCTACACCTGCGCCACCAGCCATGAGATTACCCCATAGAACTTCTTTTCGCATTTCAAAATGTTCAGGGTCGTCAGCATCGGGGATAGCCCCTGCATTAGCAGGTCCAATTTCATCTAAACTTGTGACCCAAATATGGTTTGCTTCTTTGGATTCTTTTATCCAGTGTTTCGTAAGTTCATGCGTGTTTTTTGGCGCACTAATTTGTAATGAGGGACCTGTAAGGTATTTGTAACCCAAAACAGGGTCTAAAATTTCAATTTGAGCCTCGGTCGCCGCATGAGTATGCAAAGCCACATGGTTTTTGTAAGGATCATGTGTACTCATGTATTTGGCCATAGCTTTACGGTCGTCATCGTCCTGTGATTTAGGAGACCATTTTGCATAACCATTTTCTTCTCCGAGGTTCCAGGTAACTCCTAAATGGTGTGCGAATCTTGCAATTAATTCTCTATAGTATAATTTACGTTGCGTTTTGGTTTCGCCTAAATCTAGTAAAAGTTCATTTTCAGTTTCTTGAGTCATTACATGTAACATGATACCTAATTTGTCCATATGGTCAAAAACAATTTCCCATTGATCTAACTTACTACAGTCAAAACGGTAACGTTCATTTACATTATTCCAGGGCCATACGTCTTTACCATCACCTTGTACATTCATGGTTAAAAAGTATAAAGATCCCATGCCTTTTGCGGCTAAATAGTTTAGAGCTCCTATTATGTTTTTACCCTTTCCGTTTTGCCAAACAGGGTCTCCATTTTTCCAATCTTTAGCGTGCGGTTGAAATTTATGAGTAGCTGGAGTTTGGTCAAACTCATAATATCCTAGAAAGTTTTCAGGACTTCCTGCTCCTCCTTTTACTAAATACTCTTTGTTGCCCGAAAATTGTAGGTAACGTTCTCCAACGTATTGAAGTCTTCCTTTGCTTCTAAAATCGACTCCTGTTTTGTCCGTTTTAGCAATGGTGAAACTACCTTTTGCCCCATCAAATGCAACGGCTTCTCCAGCATTAACATCATCGTTTACAGCGATGGCTTCTCCTTTTCGGAATGATGCTTCATAGCTCCATTCTCCAGTTTGGTCCGGACGGAATCTAACTTTCCATACTTGCCCTGCATCAGCACTGGTTTCTGCTGCATTTCCGTCTGCGGCGTAAAATCCGGGAACGGTATATGTTTTACTTCCATTTTTAAAAGTGACGTTAAGACGATAGTTTAAAAAAGGATTTTCGCTATCATTTTCAGAGATGTTATCTCCTTCAAAACTAAGCGTTACTTTATGCCATTGTTTCAGTTCTCCTTCAACGGTAACTTTTTGTGCTTTTACGAAGCCAAATAGGATACTTGTAAAAAGTAAAGTGGTTACTATTTTTTTAATTCTAATACATCTCATTGTTCTGATTTTTATAAAATGATTTCAAGTAATTTTTATAACAAACTTTCTTGTTGGCTTGCTATGGTATTTTTATTGGTAGCTCTTTTTCATTAGAGTCATATACTTTTTCTAAAACTTCTAGGTTTTTTAGATAAGCACTAACATTAGTTTCAAAAGGTTTGTTTGTATTAAGGGCATTGATAAAATGTTGTTGTGTTGCATAAACACAATCTCCGGCAAAATTTATTTTTTGGAAATTATAAACGTGCTCTTTTTCTTTTTCTCCCAGAAGTTGTACAGTAATACGACCATCTTCATATAACCGTAAACTTCCTTTGTTTCCTTCAAGAAGTACATTGCCAAATGTTAATCGGGCATTTTTAGCAGTACTTTCATTATATCGGTTAGCATCAATAAATCCGAGTCCTCCATTTTTAAAATCAAACTGAACCCAACCAAAATCTTCACCTTTTATATTGTTGTTTAAACGCTTTAAACGCGCGTAGACTTGAGAAATTTCTCCCCCTAAATACCTAAACACATCAATAAAGTGAATACCTGTTTCAAACATCAATAGTTTTTTCATTTCTCTGAAATAGGGTTGTCTGTTCATATAAGCATCAGGTTGCCAGCCGTCACCCATACGCATTCTTAGGTTAAGTGTATGGATTTGATTTCCAATGATATTTTTATCTAATAATTTTCTAATTTCTCTGTACCATGGCATGAATCTAAAATTCTCATGAACCATCATTCTTATTTCAGAATTTTCTATTGCAGATGCAATTGCTTTGGATTCAGATAAGCTGGGAGCCAAGGGTTTTTGGCAGATAATATGAATTTTATACTGAATGGCTAATTTGCATAAATCTAGGTGCGTTTCTGGTGGGGTAATAATGTCTACAAAATCTGGTTTTTGCTCCTGAAACATGGTCTCAACATCATTATAATAAGATGCAATATTGAAGTTTTTGGCAACCGCTATAGCTTTTTCAATATTTGTGTCGCAAACGGCTAAAATTTCAACACCATCTAAACGATTCCATGCCTCATAATGAAATTGACTAAAGTAACCTGCTCCAATGCAAACGCCTTTTAATTTTTTCATGTTTTAATAGGTTGAAAAGTGTTTTTGAGGTTTCATCTTTGACCATAAAAATATAGCTAAAACGTTTAGAATTGCACCAATCACAAAAAATAGCGTAGTGGAGTTTGTCCAAGATTGTAAATACGGAAAGGCAAGAGCTGTTAAAAAGGCACCTACGTTACCTGCCATATTCATAGTTCCAGATACGGTTCCAGCATTTTCTTTGCCAATATCAACACAAAATGCCCAAGAGGGGGGTAAGGTCATATCAGCACCAAAAATAGCTATACTTAAAAATGCAATTGCTCCTACAGCACTATCCATGTATATGCTTCCTAAAAGACCGATACCCGCTAAAAGAAAACCTATAGATGCAGGCAAAATACGAGACTTGTTCCAATTGCCATTTTTATAAATACGATCACTTAACCAACCTGCTGTCCAATTTCCGAATGCACCAAAAATTAGAGGTATTGACGTATAAAATCCCGCTTCAAGCGTATTGAGGTTATATTCTGTTTTTATGTGTGGGAACAACCAAGTGAGCGCAAAGAAAAAGGTAAAATTACTACAAAAATATTGTCCCATGGCGAGCCACATATTTTTGGATTTAAGTAGTTCTTTAATGTCTATTTTGTTTACCACATCATCGGTTTCTTTCTGCTGGCGATTGTCCAATATATATTGTTTTTCTGCAACAGAAATTCCAGAATGGTCTTCAGGGTTGTCTCTAAACATAAAATACCAAACACTTGCCCAAACAATGCCTACACCACCAAGTATCATAAATGAAGTGCTCCATCCAAAATAGTCAATCATCCACGCAACTAGTGGTAGCGCAAATGCGGCGCCTAACCTAGATCCCGAAAAATTAATTCCTGTAACAATACCTCTTTCTTGTAAAGGAATCCAGCTGAAAATTGCTCTGGAAATACCCGGAAATGCCCCTGCTTCTCCAGCTCCAAATAGGAATCTGACAATTAAAAGAGAAATAAAGTTCCAAGCTAACCCCGTTAGGGCTGTAAAGGCAGACCATATAGTAACAATCACAGAAAGTACTTTTCTTGGGCCAAGTTTGTCGGCTAACATTCCAGACGGAGTTTGAAATAGCGCATACCCTAAAGAAAAAGCTGCTAAAACCCAACCCATTTGTTTGTCGCTAAGTCCTAGTGATTCAGAAATAGGGTCTTTAGCAACAGAAATACAAACGCGATCTATGTACAGTAAAAGGGCAAGTAAAAATGTGCCTATTACCATGAAATATCTTCTGGGAAAGTACTTGCCTTTGGTCATGTTATTTTATTTATAAGATTATACAAAGCATCATCACCGCCAACATTACCTGGAAAAACTATATAGTGCATATTTGGAAATTTGGCTTCGTTTCCTAATTTCCATACGGGCAAACCCTTTATGATTTGTCCTACTACTTTTGCACGCGTTATATTTAGCGCTTTTACTGCTATATCACTTGAGGTAATACCTCCTTTTGCTATAATAAAGCGAGGTTCTATTTGTAAATTTTTTACAATAGAGATTAAGAAACCTGAAACCCGATTTACAATTTTTAAGCTTTCTTGTTTTGTTTTTCCCGTAATGACTTGTCTACCTGTATAAACTACAACTGTTTTTCCGTTTTTAATTTGTTTGTCTATGTTTTTGGAAATTTCAATTAGTTTATTGGCTGAGGTGCTATCCTCCAGTAATTGGGTTACATTTAATTCAAAAAAATCGGCATCTAATTTTTTCGTAATATGGTTTAATTGCGCCGTGGTTTTTGGAACATAAGAACCAATAACAACCAGTCCGCCATTTGTGTTGTTGTTATTCTGAATTGTTTTTTTTGAGAGCAATTCTTTAGGAGGAATTCCAGCTATGGCGTTTACAAAAGATGCTGCGGTTCTATAAATTAATGGGGCGTTACTTTTTAGGCATGCAAGGGCAATGTTTCCTAGGTCACCATAGGTTGTAGCATTGGCAATATAGCATTTATGATTGCTAGCTAAAGCATTAGATAATTGACTGGAATCATTGTTTCTGATACTATCAAGACCAAAACTGTATACCATTTTAGAAGGTACTTGGCTGTTGGTTTTTTCTTGAATCCAGTCTTTTAAATTGGAATTTTTATAACCAAAAGTGCTGTCGTTTGCAAATGGCGTTTCCCCTGCTGGAGTAAAAGTATCACCCTCACGAACATAATGTATATCGTTAAAAGTATACCTTCCGCCTTCAAAAAATGCTGGAATTATCATATGTTTTGCAGAGTGTAATCCTAATCCTTTGGCTAGGGCATTTACTTCACTCGGGTAATGTCCTCTTAAAGTGGAGTCACTTCTACTGATAACAATAAGTTTTTTATGATGCTTTGCAGCCATCGTTTTTAAACGTTCTCCCAATAATTTTCCCAATTCATTTGCCTCATCACTCTGAAGGCTTCGGGAGTTGGTAAGTATAAAAAACAGCGGACTGTGTTTTATTTCATTTTCGATTGCATTTTCTGTCCATTGCGTAATAACAGGAACATTATAAAGTGTTTGCGTTCCTGTTGGGTCATCATCTAAAACTACAATAGTTTTGGGATTACTTTTTAATTCCTCAAGAATATCATTTAAATGACCAATATTAGGTTCACCTTCACGAATAGATTGTAAAATGGCTTTATAGGTCATAACTTATTCTATAGCGATTACTCTGGCTGGCGCGCCATCACCATTTTCTACTTTTAGGGGCAGCGCAATTAAAGTTATTTTATTTTTGGATAACTGTTCAAGATTAGTGAGTCCTTCTACAATTACCACATTGTTTTCCATTAAAATGGTATGGATTTCCGTAACCTCTTTTATGTTATTTACATCAGCAACCGAAGGAGGTTCAACGCCTAATATATTCACTCCTTTTTTGCCAAACCAAAGCGCTAATTCTGGGCTAATTTTAGGCAGTTGATTTCGATAAGTATCTGTGCCTAATTTTTTGCTCCAACCCGTATGCAACAAAATACTTTGTCCTTTTTGAACATTAGTTGCTATAGGATTCATATCTGCTACGGTTAACGTTTGGGAGGGTTGAACATGTCTTAAATCTACAACCCATGCTTCCGAGATAAATCTATTAACTGGAATAGTATCTATAGTTTGATTGTTAACTTCAAAGTGTACGGGAGCATCCATATGAGTGCCGCTATGCGAATAAAGATGCAGCGTTGTGGCATTCCAGCCATCAGCTGCTAAGGTTTTCGCAGGGGTAATGGATACTCCGCTTACATTTGAGTTAATAGGTAATGTAAGATCAATAATTTTTTTATCGATCATATAATTTTAGGCTATTACAGTTTTTGATGTTTGAATAAACTCAGCTACACGGTTAGCAATGTCCGTTGTTGATGCAGTTCCGCCAAGGTCTTTTGTTAAGTTTCCTTGTGCTGTTGCATGCTCAATACCTGCTACAATATCTTTTGCAGCTTCTTTTTCTCCTAAGTGTTCTAACATTATGGCTGCAGACCATATTTGACCAATAGGATTTGCAATATTTTGACCTGCTATATCTGGAGCGGAACCATGAATTGGCTCAAACATTGATGGAAATTCACTTTCCGGATTAATGTTTCCACTTCCACCTAGTCCTAAACTTCCCATAATGGCTCCACCTAGGTCAGATAAGATGTCTCCAAATAAGTTTGTTGTAAGTATTACATCAAAAACTTCTGGACGCAATACAAAACTAGCCGATGCATTATCTATATACATTTTATGATACTCAACATCTGGATATTGTTCCGCAACTTCAGCAATAACTTTATCCCAATACGCTAAACTGTTTATAAGTGTATTAGACTTGGTTACGTTAGTTACTCTGTTTTTTCTTTTTCTAGCCAATTTAAAGGAGTAATGTGCAATACGTTCTATGCCAAATCGGGTAAAAATACTAGTATCCATAGCCATACCTTCTGCTTGATCTGGGTACATGGTTGTTCCTGTTTGTACAAATTCACCTTCATTATTTTCTCGTACAACAACAAAATCTATATCCTCACTTTTTTTAGCACGCAACGGACTTTCTAAACCAGCAAATAGTTTTACGGGTCTGTAGTTTACATATTGTTTAAAGGTTGTACGTACTTTAAATGTATAGTCTCTTGCGGGTAGCGTGTCATCAATTTCAGGAAGACCAACAGCTCCAAAGAAAATAGCGTCAAAGCCTTTGAGTTCTTCTAGGGCATTATCTGCCATAAATTTTCCATGGGCTTTGTAGTAACCAGCACCATATGGAAACATTTTTTTTTCAATAGTTATACCATGTTTTTCTGCTACTGCATCTAATACAGCCACGCCAGCTGGAACAATTTCGGCACCAATACCGTCGCCATTTATTACGGCAATTTTATACGTTTTACTCATGAGAAGTGTAAATTTGCGCAAAAATTGCGCATTTATTAAAAAATCGAATTCACTGTTAAAACTCAAATATACTTAAAATAAAATGCCATACTAATTAAATTTAATTATTTTTTGCGCAAATTTTTGCGCAAAAGTATTATTTTTGCTATATGAAAAAATCTCAGCCCACACTTAAAGATATTGCAGAGGCAGCAAAGGTTTCTATTTCTACAGTGTCAAGAGCACTTAAAGGGCATTCAAGGATAGGTAAAAAAACAAGTAGACGTATTGTAAAACTCGCCACAGAAATGGGTTATGTTTCGTCTGAGTTTGTGTATTTTGAAAATGATGGGCCAAGTAGACTTATAGGTGTGATAGTTCCTGAGGTTGGGTATCACTTATATGCGCAGGCAATTAGTGGTATCGAAAAAATTGCGGAAACCCGCGATATGCATATTATTGTATGTCAGTCTAACGAAAGTCAAGAACGAGAACGCAGCATTGTAAAAGAACTTATGGGATTAAAAGTAGCTGGTGTTATTGCTTCTTTAGCAAGTGAAACTACTGATTTTAGCCATTTTGAAGCTTTACAGAAGAATAAAATTCCCTTGGTTTTTTTCAATAGAAAGTGCAATGAGATTACTACCGACAAAGTTATTATTGACAATTTTAAAGCCGCTTTTGATGCTACGGCTCATATGATTTCTATTGGGTGTAAAAAGATTGCTTTTTTGGGTGGTCCAAAAATTTTACAGATAAATAGCGATAGGGCAGAAGGGTATAAAGCCGCATTAAAGGAACATGGATTAACCTTTGATAATGATTTATTGGTGTATACCAAATTTCATAAAGATAGTATGTTGAGCGCTGCGCGTAAATTATTGTATTTACCAAATTACCCTGACGGAGTTCTGGCATTTAGTGATCAAGTGGCTATAAATGTAATGTTAGCAGCAAAAGAACGTGGTATTAAAATGCCCGAGGAAGTTTCGGTTGTAGGCTTTAACAACGAGCCTGTAGGTGAATTACTTGAACCCTCATTAACCAGTGTAGATCAACCTTCACGAGCTATGGGTGAAGAGGCTGCCAAACTTATTTTAAAGCAAATAGACAATGCTAATGCGACGTACGAAACAAAAACCTTAAAATCGTATTTGATAGTTCGGAACTCTACCAATAAGAATAAAGTTTTGTAGTGTAGGTTGTTAGGCTATAAATCTATTATAGAAAAATACCATGCAGAATCCGTTAGGGCTCCAGAATTACCATAAATTCTAACTGTAAATCCTGATATTGTTTGCGAAGTAATCACAATTGATGCTTCACTACTGTTTAAAACAGATACGTTAATTATGTAATGGTTTGAGCTTGCACTTGTAGAAAACTCTACTTGATAAATACCTGTTCCAAAACTACTGGCAAACGCCACATTTTGTACATTAAGAGGATTAACTCCATTAAATTTTCCGAAAGCATGAAAAGGGCTATTTACATTTGCGGAGACCCAATTGGTACCTGTAGCTGTTGCACTTAACAATTCACTAGGATTACCAGTATCGCCATCAGAATCTAAAATATGACCATTTACTCTAACATTACCCGCAATATGTAATTTCTCGGTAGGTGTATTGCTTCCAAAATCGCCAATAGCAACCGTTCCTGCACCCGAAAAGTTCAAATTTTGACTGTTTAAATTATAGGTTCTGTCCTCGGTGGCTTGTGTTAAGTTGGTATTAGATAAATTACTGCCACCTCCAGAGCCCAGCAGCGGAGCAATATCTATTTGGTTTCCACTTGTTAGTGGGTTAGATAAGGTAATTATACTACCATTAAGTTGTAAGTCCGTTAGTTCGTTAGCGGCATCCTTGTCCTCATCTGAAATAATATGATTGTCCATATTACTTTTGTTCGTGGTAATTTGTGTTTGTAAGTAGGTGTCGCTGTAATATGCTCCATTGTTATTGGTAATTGCATTATCTGGAGCAGTACTAACTATAGTGCCATTAGTACCACCATTTTGGCAAAGGTTAACCCATTGTACACCATTAAAATAGTGCACGCAATCCACATTGGTATTATAAACCAATGCGCCTTCGAGTGGAGTTATGGCATTCATTTGTGTTGTAGTCATGCGCGGAATAACAAATGCTTTGTCGCTACTTTGCAATTCTAAAACTGAAGCTTGGTGGATAACTTCTGGATTATCTCCAATTTTCACTTGTGCATTTAGGCTTACAAGGGTTAAAAGACATAGTAATACAAATAAAGAAAATACTTTCATGGCTTTACAGTTAATGGCACACAAAAATACTAATATTCCGATGAAATTTTTTATATAAATTTTATCGTTTTTTAACCAAAAGATGCTAATTTAACCAAGTATTTAATATTGCTAAGTTCTTATAAATATTGATGTCTCTTAGTGTAAGATTACTATCCTTTTGGAATGCTACTGCCTGGACGTAAAGGTAGCACAAGTGATTACCGTTATGGCTTCCAAGGTCAAGAAATGGATAATGAAATTAAAGGAGAAGGAAACAGCTTAAATTATAAGTTTAGGATGCATGATCCGAGAGTTGGGAGGTTTTTTGCTGTGGATCCGCTTTTTAAACAATATCCACATAACTCACCCTATGCTTTTAGTGAAAATAGAGCGATAGATGCTATCGAATTAGAAGGTGGAGAAAAATTGATTGTTGCTAAATCTAGCAACCCTACGATAAATGAACCAGGCAAGGCAAAAATTACAATTAAACTAGATTATAAAATTCTTGAAGAGAATCCTATAGGAGGGTTATCAAAAAATAGTATTAACCCAACTTCTTTTAATAAAAGGTTTTCTGATGGTAATTACATCGATTATGTTATAACATTACCAACCTCCAAAACAGAAGCAAAGTTTTTAGAAGGAGATCATTTGAAGTGGGCTCAAAAAGCTAATAATCCTAAACTTTCTGATGAAAAAAGAGCCAAATTTGCTAAGAAGTTAGTGGATAATGGCATTACCTCTTATTATAAAGTTGATATTCAATATGATATCAACATCACTAAAGAAAGAACAATTAATGGAATGATTAATTTTATGAAAGGAGACCCAAAGTCTAGAGGTTTAATTATGAATAAAATGTCCAGAAAAGGTCAGTTAAAGCAATTATATAATATGGCAGAAACAACAAATAACGATGGTTTGAAAACTCTTACTCTCTTCGCTGCCAGATTGAATACTAAATTTGACCCTAATACTGGTGGAGCAGCTGTTTCGGAGGGTTATTTAGGATTACCAGATTATAATTTTATATACATAAATAGTGATAGGAAAACTGATCTTTCCTTAATGGATATCATTGTTCATGAGGGAGGTCATAATATGGCGAAAGCCCATAAACACGGATCAGATGGAGATGGAAATGGAGAATACGAATATGAACAGGAAGGCTTACAAAGTAACGATGGGTCTAGTGGGAAAATAAAACCGTCAACTCAAAATTCAAGAACAATTATTAACGATAAAACCAATAGATCAACAATTGAAAACAACTAATTTTATTTTAATATTAATACTCTGTCTATTTGTAGAAGTATCCTTTTCTCAAATTAACGAAAAAGATATAGAAGTAATTAGATTTAAGAAGGTTTTGGCCTTAGAGTTATGTAATAAGAATGAATTTAATGTATGTTCAAATTTTTCGCCAATAGGTCTTAGCAAAACTCCAGAACTAATACCCTTTTATGAAGATAGAAATACCTTTGAGTACGATACCATTTATAGGCAACCTACTATAGAATTAAGTTTAAAATTAGGGAGCAAAATAGATGATTTAGAATTATCAGAATTTATAGAGAATCCAAACATAAAAACAGATACATTAAAGTATAATTTAACGAAAAAACAGGTTAGAAAGGTTAAAAAGCATATCAGAAACGCTAAAAAATCTTTAGATTATGATGTTGACTATTCAACTGATGGAAAACTTAAGTATTTGTTATATGAAATTGATTTTGAGTGCCTTTATGGTGGTAAAGGAAAGACTTATGCAATAGATGAAAATGGTTGTAAATTAATACTAGAGAAAGAAGTAAAAATTTATTATTTAACAAAAATAATATCGATAAAACCTAAAAAATGAATTATAGCAAAGAAACTATACTAACAGACAACTTTCCCCCGCTAGCGCTAGTTTACAACTAGTGCCATATCAACAAAAATGAATAATAAGGTAGTAAACAATTCATAACAGTAAAGTATATAAAAAGACAATCAACATTGATTGTCTTTTTTGTATTTTAATGGCATAAATACAAGCACGCTAACTATGAAAAAAACCACACTAATTTTACCCTTATTTAAACAATTTATTCGGGATTCTGAAACTGGAAAAAGACTAAAAAAGAATGGTAACAAAATAACAAAAGGCACTATTAACAATTATCGTTACGTTTTACATAATCTTATTGAATTTACAAATACAGAAAATTTTGAACTTAGAATCTGCGACGCTCAAAGATTAACCAAACGCGAAATAGCTTCGGAGAAAAACTATTGGAAAAAGTTTTACCGTAAATTTTCTGATTTTATGTACAAAAAAGGATGTTATGACAATTATGTTGGAGCTAACATGAAACAAATACGTACTTTTTTTAATTACCTTAAAAATGAAAAGCACTATAATACAGGAGATTTTCATAAACTCTTTTATGTCCGAAAAGAGGAAGTAGCAATTTTAGTACTCTCCCCAGAGCAACTAAAGTTTTTAATCCATGATACTATTTTTGAAACGCAACTTACTACTGGCGAAAAACGAATAAAGGATATTTTTGTTTTTGGATGCATTACTGGCTTACGTTTTTCAGATATTTTTAGGTTGACTAATAAAAACTTTGAATTTCAAAATAACGAATGGTATTTAAAGGTTAAGAGTAAAAAAACAAAAAGTTACAGCGCAATAAAATTACCCGTATATGCAGTTGACATTGTTAACAAATACAAGTCAAAAGCAAGTAAAACACCCGTTTTTACGCCAATAACCTTGTTTAACTTTAATAAAACGCTAAAACAAATAGGAGAAAAGGCGGGTTTTACAGCACCAGTTGAGCTTTCACGAGAGCGTATGGGAAAAACACATGTAAAAACAAAAATTGCCGAGCGTTTTTGCGATAAAATGAGCTCACATATGATGCGACGAACAGCCATTACTACCATGCTTATTTTGGGTATGCCAGAACATTTGGTCAGAAACATTAGTGGGCACAGTGCCAATAGTAGCTCCTTTTACCGCTATGTACATTTCGCACAGTCTTACCTTGATAAAGAAATCGAAAAGGTGTACGATAAGCTAGAGGTTTATTGAAGTCTAAATTTAATTAATCTAAAAATCCAATATCATCGATTTCTAAAACAGTATTGTCTTCATTAAATTTCTTGCACTACTGTATTTATAATCAAATGGGTTAGTAACAAAACCAGATACTACAGGGTTGTTGTGTATATAATCTATTTTTGTTTAATAACTTTTGGGCTCCATAATTCAATAGGTTTATTATGATGTTGCCAAAATTGATATGTGGAAACATTACCTTTTTTCACGCCAGCTCGCTTAAACATCCATAACAGCCACTCTTTTCTGCTTTCCCGTTTATTTCCCTCAATTGTTTTTAAAATTTTCTTTGAAGTATATTTCTTAAAATCTCTCAAAATACCTGCAGGGTCTTCTTTTGATGAACGAAATACTAAATGTACGTGACTTGGCATAAAACAATAGGCATACAACTGCATTCCTTTTTCTTTTCTACAGTAATTTATACTTTGTGCTAAAACATCAAAATAAATTTGCCGAGTAAATACATCTATCCAGTTTACCGTTGCAAACGATACAAAATACGCTGCTTTAGGGTTATGAAATTTATACTTTCTACTCATATACCTAAAATACAAAAAAGACACATTTGTAGAATATTTTCTTTTAGTAGTTTTTGTATTCTTTATTGCTTTGTTTATGTTGTAAAACAAGCATCTTGCAAGTTGCGATAACTATCGAGAGCAACGTGACTACATAGTTTTAAAATCATATAGCCTTTACTATACTAGTATAAATAAAGTATATACAGGTACGCCACTAGTCACAGACTAGCGGGAGCGAGGGGAAGATATCATCTATAATCAATTTTTTTCTACCTCTAAAAACCATTTATTTTCCAGAGGTAGAGATTTATAATTTAAACTTTCATAAATTTCATTACTTTTTTTTGAGCAAAAAACATAAACGTAATAATATGTATAATCAGAATTTCCATTTAATTGAAATCTTACTTCATCAAAAGTATATTTTTCCAAACAATTTGAGGTTTTATGAAATGATACACTATGTATGTCTTCATTTAAAATAGAAGTTATATAGTCATCTGTTAAAACAGATTCTAAATCGTAGTCTATTGATTCTAAAATAAAATTTAAATTTATAAGATTTTTTATATCATCTCTCAAAAAATATTTACTCTCTACATAATTTATAACCTTATCTAAATCAAATTTTATATAGTTAAAATCTTTTATATAATCATCTTCAGTCTTTTTGTTAACACAAGCTATACAAAATGATATTACAATAAGTAGTGTGAAAATTAATTTAATCTTCCTCATCTTGAGTTTCTTCTTTAAAAATTCCATTTTCTGGAACAAATTTTTCTGGATCTCCTCCTTCTTCTAGAAAATACAGATACTGTTCAGTATAGCGATCAAATGTTCTCATCATCTCATCAGAATCAAGTTTACCATTTTCATAAAGATACTTTGATTTTTGAATACCGTTCTTAATAGCTTTTTGCTCATGAGGCTCATCTTTTCGCCCTCTAGTACCAGCTTCTGCAATTTTATCAGCACTGATTATAATACCTGCATCTTCTAAGACTAATCCCCATATATAATTCCCTGCTTCGTTAGCATTATACACAACCCCATCTATCCCTATCAATTCATCTCTCTTAATTCCTAAAATATCATATGCACTATTCTTAAAATCTAATAAATTAGAAGGTGTCTTAAGCGGACCTGCATTAGATTCCATTAATACGGCTTCTTCTATGGTTTTCTTAGAATGAACTACTCCAAAAACAAATCTTGCGTAACCTATAAAACCACTTAAATCTTTATCTGACAAATTTCTAATATTTGAGAAATCACCTACTTCATTATTTCTATCATCTCGCCCTAGTAAAGTTTGATAGCTATTGGCTTCATAAACAATATTATTCAGGTCTATTCTAATTATTTCTTTTCTTGCCTTTGTTTCATCTACAATTAAATCTGCACTTACATATTTAACTTTCGATTTACCATCAGTTTCAAACCCAAAAGTAGTAATTGCTTCTTCTAAACCTTCTAACTCTCTATGACTTATAACTTTATTTCCACTAAAACTATATGGTGTATAATGCGGGTATTGTCTAAATAAAGGATCCACAGCAAAAAACCTTCCTACCCTCGAATCGTGCATTCTGTATTTGTAGTTCAGAGAATTCCCTTCCCCTTTAATTTCGTTGTCTAGTTCCTGTCCTTGGAAGCCATATCGGTAATCACTTGTGCTACCTTTACGTCCAGGCAGTAGCATTCCAAAAGGATAGTAATCATTAAACGCAACTACATCTGGTGAATAATCACCAGCAGAACCTAATTTACGATCGGTAATTACACTTAATACATTACCTAAATGGTTGCTAAGTTCATAACGTTTGTCGCCTACTTTATTTTCAAAGACCGTATTATCTAATGTAGTAGTTTCTTCGGTAATTTCCAAGTTCTTTTGTTCCATACCCAAACGAGAACTACCAAAAATATGGTGCTCGGTGAGATACATATCTTCGGTATTACCATTGCCACCGTTAGATAGTGGTTTAATTTCAGCTAAAAATTCTCCACCAGATATGGCATGGAAATTGGGTTTTAAAGTAATGCCTTGTCCTGCGGTAAAAGTTATATTACCTGAAGGTTCTACTGTATTGTCATCTGAGGTTAAATTTTCGGCTACGATGCTATTTATAGCTCCAAATGTTTTTTCTTCGGTGCCTGGTATGTTTAACAGGTTTATACTCATAGGGTATTGAACTTCATCTCCTGTTTTTATTTCTCCATCTGATGCTCCTTCGTATACCGCTAATACATTGCCTTGGGCATCACGTACGTAGAATGTAGTTTTATTTTGATCTACATTTGTTTTTGCAATACGGTTACCTAATCCGTCGTATTTAAATGTAATTTGGTCACCATTGGTTTTGGTAACAGCTCGTACTTTGCCATCTACTCTCCATTCAATATTGGAAATGTTTTCTGTAGAATCAATAGTACTAAATCAAA
Source organism: uncultured Maribacter sp. (assembly GCA_947493885.1). Classification (GTDB taxonomy): domain Bacteria; phylum Bacteroidota; class Bacteroidia; order Flavobacteriales; family Flavobacteriaceae; genus Maribacter_B. Next base: position 93,710 of record CANLTE010000005.1, on the reverse strand, counting down.
AAAAAGCCCCACAAATTAAATGGCACCATATAAAATTAACAGCTTTTGGGGTTGGGGTAATTGTCGGATTGGTCTTCGTCTCGTTGATCCAGACAAACAAAATCTTTTTCTACTAAAATAGAAAGCGATTCGTTATTTGTTAACGGAATTTGGTGCTTAAAACCAACTCTATTGTCGGTTTCCCATCCCTTAATTTCATTTTTAGGAAGTTCAATAGTAATTTCGTTATCGGTAAATGAAGCATTTGGAGTTTCACTTTCCGTTGTATTAATGCTGTAAGTGAAGGTTTGGTTAGGAAATTGTGTTTTTTCGGAATAGCTTCCAGAGGAACAAAGTGTATCTACTTCATTTTTAGTAAGTCTTAATCTAACTGTGTTTTCTTTAATTCTAATTTTCATCTTCATCTTTTTTACTTACTAACCCTTTTGTAAACTTATTTAAGGTGTCTACTTTTTCTTCAAAATCGCCTTTAATAGTTTTTCTGAATTCGTTTAAATTTTTGACTAAATCGTCGATATTTTCTGGGATAACGTCTTCAAAAAATTGTCGAAGTCGTTTTGCTGTGGTAGGAGATTTGCCATTTGTTGAAATGGCTACTTTTACGTTCCCTTTGGTTACAATGCCTCCCATATAAAAATCACAAAAGGGTGGATTGTCTGCTACATTCACAAGAATGTTTTTAGCTCTACAATCATTATAAACTTGTTCATTTACCGCTACATTATCCGTGGTTGCAATAACAATGTTTTTGTTTTCTAGGTACCTTAAATTATAGCTGTCTTCAATTAGTTGGATGTTATGCTTTTTTGTTAATGCAATAATCTCATCTTTAAAGGTGATAGATACTAATATTACTTTAGCATTGGGGCTAGATTTCAGCAGAAAGGTAAGTTTTTCAAGAGCAACATTTCCGCCACCAACAATAAGTGTGGTTAAATTATTTACTTTTAAAAAGACAGGATATAATTCGTTTTTACTCATAAGTTTCATTTGTATTATTCAGGGAGTAATTTATTGTAATTCTGGTTCCTTCTCCAAGAATAGAATTTATAAACAAACGCCCATTAATATAACTAATACGCTCTTTCATAAAAAATAAGCCCATGCCACCCTCGCTGTTATTTTTTGGCTTTTTAGAAACTAATTCTGGGTCAAAGCCTACGCCATCATCAGTTATGGTAACACTTAAAATTTTGTTATTGTAGTTTATGGTTACTAATATGTAATTAGATTTACCATATTTAATAGCATTATTAATGGCTTCTTGAGTTACTCTGTAAATATTGGTTTCGGCTAAAGAATCAAATCTAATATTTTTAGAAGCTTTATTTTCAAAAAGTATATTTTCTCCCGTCAGTTTGGCTAACTCTGTTGTCATTTTTTGTAGTGCAGGGAAAATACCATGGTCACTTAACTCAGGAGGTGTTAGGTTAAAAGTTGCCGTGCGCACACCTCGTATTAAATCTGAGGTAAGATTTTTAAGATATGAGATTTTTTCAGCGGACTTGTCCTTGTCTTCCAGATTAATAGATTCAATATTAAATTTTAAAGCGGTAAGCATTTGTCCGATACCGTCATGAATATCTTTTGCAATACGTTTACGTTCTTCTTCTTGCCCCTCAACTATTTGACTTGCCTGTAGTTGTTTTTGTTTTATACTTTCTTCGTAGTTTTCTTTGGTAAGTTGTTCTATTTTTTGCTGTGTTTTTTTACGTTGTGTGATATCAGAGCAGAGAATTAACATGTTTTGTTCTAGGCTAGATTGATGCATGGGTATTATAGACATATCTAGCCATAATTTTTCTCCAGCATGGGATAGAATTTCTATTTCTTCAGAACGAATACTAGCTCTTTTACTTGTAAAAAGTTCTCGTAGATATTGTTGTTGACCTAAATCGTTAGTAAGTGTTTCTGAAAGTGATTTTCTATAGTCAATCGTATCTATTTTAAGCAGTTCTAAAAACTTTTTACTGATAAAAACAATACTCTCATTTTTTCTTGTACTTGCAAATAATGCGGCATTGTCAATTACGAAATTCAAATCTTTGAGCGCTTCTAATGACTTTTCTTTTTCTTGAAATAGATGTTTTATTTCTTTGGCATCGTTTTCTGACTTTTTTTGACTTTCTAAAAGCTTTGATATTGTTTTTTTTATTTGGAAAGACAATGGTCTAAAAATAAAAAGAACTTCTAATAGTAAGATGAGCAAAGAAAATGCAAGCAATAAGTATTCTTTTTGCTTTAAACTTTGCAATTTTTCCTTACTAAGGGCATCATAAGTATTTACAATAGCATCCATTTTTTTAAGAAACACTTTTTCGTTTTCTAACAGGATATTTAATTGTTTGTTATTTGCTAAAGAGTCGCCTGATTTTAGCTGTAAAATTTTGTTTGCTGCATTAATCATTGCGGTGTGATGTGGAGTTATGTCATTAAAAAGTAAAGTAATATTAGTACTTGCTTTTTTTGAAACACCCAAACTGGAATTTTCTAATTGTAAGGATTGATGTGCTTCTTTCCACAATGCTAAAACTTGTTTTATTTCGGAAGCATACGAATTTCTAACATTGATATCTTTTGAGACGGATTGAAATAGTAAAACTTCTTTAACAAGTTTTTGACTGTAAGCGCGCTGGCGACCAGCAACGTTAATTATACGAGAGTCATTAAGTTGTGAGTTTAAGTGCGATTGTATTAAAATCTGCGCAACAATAACGGTAACCGCAATTGCTAGTAAAGCTAAAACATACCATTTTTGAACCCTTTGAAAGGTGGCTGTGTCAAGAGGTTTTTGGTTATCTTCTTTAGCCATATGTGAGTTATCAATTGGTAAAGATAATCATCAAGCTAGTGCTTTGGCTACTAATTCACTTGCTTTATTAGATAATTGTAGTTTTAATGCTGCGTTTTGACCTTTTTCGGACATTTTTTTCCAAGTTTTTTGTAAAATGTCTATTAATTTGTCATCATCATGCTTTTTAATGAAGGGCTCCAAATAGTAATCTAAAAATACTAGACAAATAACATCTTCCAATGTTTGGGTTTCTGCGCTTTTTTTAAGCTGTTTTTTTAACAATAAAAAAGATACTTGGTCTATAGTTTCTTTGTCAAAATTTAAAGCTGTTAAAATTTCAGTGGCTTTTTTAGCATGATGCTTTTTCAAGTCTTGACGCCATTTTAGATATCCCACGCGGTTCATCTCGTATGAATCTCTGGGAATTTCCCATCTGCAAATATGTTGACAACGTGCAGTAAGCTGCAAGGCCTCAGAAGCTTCGGAAGCAAAATTATTAAGCGTGCTAGTCATGCGCTGTGCATATAGCAACTCTTTTGGATATGTTTTTCCGTTAAAAACCTCCGTATTAGGGTCTTTTTTATTTGCTTCATCAAAGGCGTTAAAAGCTTCTTGTAACTTTTGCAACTCAGCCATACATTTAGATTTTTGCTAAGCTATTCAGAAAAACCTATATATACAAAGTCGTTTTCAATTTTTACAGGATATGTGGCAATAGCTTCTAAATCTCCATTTAAATTTTCTCCATTTTCTAATGAGAAGGTTTTTTTGTGTAACGGGCATGCTACCTTTGGAGTTCCTTTGTCGTCACCAATCATACCTCGCGATAAAACCATTTCCATTTTATGAGGACAAACGTTTTGACAAGCGTACCATTTATCTAATCTAGCAAAATTAAAAACGGCAATTTGTTTGTCTTTATATTTTATACAAGCTCCTCCATCAACAGGAAAATCTTTTGTTGATGCCGCTTTAAACCAAACTTTTACATGTTCCAATTCAGTTGCTGTATATGTTTCAAGAATTTCTTCCATTTTTCTAAATTTTAGCGCTGTTTATTAATTCCAAGGTTCTGGCATTTTTTGATCTCTCATTGGTACAAATACCAAGTTGTCATCATCTTCTTCACTATTTACAAAATGACTAAAACGTTTCATCATTTCGGGATCGTTAATAGCCTGCGTCCATTCGCACTCAAACTTATTAACTAAAGTTTCCATTTCTTTTTCTAAATCTACTGCGATACCTAATTTGTCTTCAATAATTACTTCTTTTAGATATTCCATGCCTCCTTCAAGTCTTTCTTGCCACGCAGCTGTTCGCTGTAAAGGTTTGGCGGTGTGCATATAAAACATTAAGTATCTATCTAGATATTTTATTACAGTTTCATTGTCAATTTGTTCTGCTAACAATTCAGCGTGACGTGGTGTTGCTCCACCGTTTCCGCCAACATATAAATTCCAACCTCCTTCAACAGCAATTAAACCAAAGTCTTTTCCACGAGCTTCAGCACATTCTCTAATACACCCAGAAACACCTCCCTTAATTTTATGAGGGGCACGTATACCCCTGTATCTATTTTCTAGTTCAATTCCAAAACTTACACTTTCATCCATACCGTAACGACACCAGGTTGAACCTACACATGTTTTTACAGTTCTAAGGGATTTACCATATGCATGACCACTTTCAAAACCATGACCAATTAACTCTTTCCATATTAATGGTAATTGGTTTAATGTTGCACCAAATAAATCTATACGAACACCACCAGTGATTTTAGTATATAAATCGTATTTCTTAGCAATTTCGCCAAGTGCGATTAACTTATCTGGAGTAATTTCTCCTCCCGGTACACGAGGCACTACAGAATATGTACCATTACGCTGAATGTTTGCTAAGAACCTGTCATTAGAATCTTGAATAGCATATTCTTTGTTGGCAGTATCTGCGTTAATACTTGCCATTAAGGATGCAATAAGTGGTTTACATAATTCGCAACCATGTCCGCCATTTCCATGGTTATCTAAAACCTCATTAAAAGTTTTGTATTCTTTTACTTGAATAATTTTATATAAATCTTGTCTATTAAGGTCAAAATGTTCACAAACACCTTCTTTGACTTCAATGCCTAAAGATTTTAGAGTAGCATTTGTTAAATCTGCAAGCATTGGTTTACAGCCTCCACAGCCAGTACCAGCTTTTGTACAGCTAACAACACCAGCAATATCTGTTGCTTCTCCGCTTTCAATTGCGGCGCATATTTGTCCTTTGGTAACACTTTCGCAAGAACATATTTGAGCTTCATCTGGTAAATCCATCACATCCCCAAAAGCTGCGCCTCCTTCAGAAGCTGGTAAAATTAATTGAGCTGGATCTTCTGGAATAGCCATTCCGTTTAAGTAGACCTGATGTAGCATACTATAATCCGTAGCATCGCCAACTAAAATTCCGCCTAGTAGTGACTTACCGTCAAGACTTACATTAATTCTTTTGTATAAATGTTGTGTCTTATTTTCAAAAATTATAGAATGTCCTTTTGATGCAGGCATAAAAGGCTCTCCGAAACTTGCTACGTCTACCCCTATAAGTTTTAATTTGGTGGACATATCAATTTCTTCGGGCATTAATGTTTCGGCTTCGCCGATAATTTGATCCACAGCTACACCTGCCATATCGTATCCAGGAGCAACTAAACCGTATATCATTTGATTGTACAAAGCTACTTCTCCAATAGCGTAAATACTTTCGTCAGATGTTTGCATTTTGTTGTTTACTACAATTCCTCCGCGAACGCCCATTTCTAAGTCACAGGTTTTTCCAAGTTCATCTCTTGGCCTAATTCCTGCAGAAATAATAAGCATTTCCACATCTAAAACATCATCTTCACCAAATTCCATCCCTACAATAGATTTGTCTCCAAGTATTTGGTTGGTTGCTTTGCTTAAATGTATGTTTAACCCAATAGACTCTAGCTTTAGTTGTAATACTTGACTACTTCTAGAATCCAATTGCCTTGGCATTAGTTTAGGAGCAAATTCTACAATATGTGGCTCCAGTCCCATGTCCATAACGGCTTTACCTGCTTCTAACCCAAGTAAACCACCACCAAGAACTGCCGCTTTAGCATTAGCGTTTTTTGATTTTAACTTAGAGGCGTAGTCTAACATACCCTCTAAATCTTCTATGGTTCTGTACACAAATACACCCTCTTTTTCCACTCCTTTAATTGGGGGAACAAAAGCAGAAGATCCTGTAGCAAGAACTAGATAGTCGTATGAAAATTCTCGATCCTTTGCTGTCGTGATTTTTTTAGTTGTTTTGTGAATGTCAGTTACACGCTCATTAACAATTAGTTCTATGTTATTTTCAGTATACCACTCTGCAGGAGCCATTTCTAAGGCTTTTGCATCTTGGTTTTCAAAAAATTCACTGAGGTGTACACGATCATATGCAGGACGGGGTTCTTCTCCAAAAACTATTACTTTATAATTTTTGCTTTCTTCTTTTGCTACAAACTTTTCGCAAAACTTGTAACCAACCATTCCATTTCCAACAACTATTATTGTTTTCATACGTACTATATTTGATATTTCGATACAAAAATACGTAGTATTACGTATTTTTTATGTGTTTTTATAAAAATAAACACGTAGTTTTGTTGCTGAATTCATAATAGTTGGCACTAAAAAATTAGAAATTATGAGCGCGCTTAAAAAATCGAAAGTAACTTTAGTAGGAGCGGGACCTGGTAGTAGTGACTTAATTACTAGAAGAGGATTTAAGGCATTACAGTCTGCAGATGTTATTTTGTATGATGCTTTGATTAGTAGTGAATTGCTCAATGAGATATCCCATACTATTCCAAAAATATACGTAGGTAAACGTAGTGGAGAACATTCTTTAACACAGGATGAAATAAATAAGGTAATTGTAGAAAAGGCTTTTGAATATGGTCATGTTGTACGATTAAAGGGAGGAGATCCTTTTGTTTTTGGTAGGGCAAGTGAAGAAATAGAATTTGTAGAATCTTTTGGTATTCCTGTTTCAGTTGTTCCTGGAATAAGTAGTGCTATTGCGGTACCAGAAAGTCAGGGCATACCCGTTACAAAACGGGGGGTTAGCAGTAGTTTTTGGGTAATGACAGCGACTAAAAAAGATGGTACTTTTTCTGAAGACTTGGTTTTAGCAGCAAAATCATCTGCAACCATGGTGATATTAATGGGAATGCGAAAATTTACAAATATCACTAAAATTATAAGTAAATATCGAAAAGGGTACACTCCAGTTGCCCTTATTCAAAATGGGACATTGTCTAATGAATCTTGTGTTGTTGGAAGTTTATCAGAAGCGGATGATATTGTTGGTAAAATTAATATACAACAGCCTGGTATTATTGTAGTTGGAGATGTGGTGTTGGAACACCCTTCGTTCTTCGAAGAAGAGTTGCAGCGAGTGTTACATTCGCACATATAAAACTATTTCGTAAAATTGATTCTATAATTAAGTCAGTAACTTTTTTTCAAAAGTTTAAAATTTTAATAGTCTTTTCCGCATTTTCGTAAATCTGGAGTGGTTTACAGTTTTTTTTACGACAAAATAAGTATTTATACGTAGTTTTGATCATCATCAAACTAAGTATAAAAATAGAGTTATGTCAACTTTTGAATCAAAAAAAGCAACAAAATTACAATTAACAAACTTTAAAAGCATTCCAATACGTACATTTTGGATTACGGCGCTAGCATTTTTCTTATGTTTCTTCGCATGGTTTGGTATCGTTCCATTTATGCCAGATGTGGTAAAAGACTTAGGATTAACACCTTCTCAAAAATGGAATTCTATAGTGCTTGCTGTTACCGGAACTGTATTTGCACGTTTAATAATAGGTAAATTATGCGATAAATATGGTCCAAGATTGTGTTATACGTACCTTTTAGTAATTGGAGCTATTCCTGTTATTTTACTAGGATTTGTGCAAACTCCACTTCAATTTTTAATATGTAGATTGTTTATTGGATTTATTGGAGCATCATTTGTAATAACGCAATTTCATACATCAATAATGTTTGCACCTAGTATTGTAGGTACAGCAAATGCAACCTCTGCAGGATGGGGGAATTTAGGTGGTGGAGCCAACCGATTAGGGATGCCGATTATTGCAGCAGCAGTTGTAAGTTTTGGAGTTGCTGAAGATGTTGCTTGGCGTTATTCAATGATGATTGCCGGAGCATTGTGTTTTATTATGGGTATTGTGTATTACTTTTTTACACAAGATACTCCTGAAGGTAATTATGCCGAGCTTAAAAAAGAAGGTAAAATGCCTACCTTAAAAAAGGACGAGGTTTCTTTTGTAAGTACATTGAAAGACTACCGTGTGTGGATTTTATTTTTAATCTACGCCGCTTGTTTTGGAATGGAACTTACCGTTTATGGTACAATGGACGATTATTTACAAAATAGATTTGGTTTGAGTAGAAGCACTGCAGGTAACTTAGTATTGTCTTTTGCATTGATGAATATTTTTGCAAGAACATTGGGCGGTTATTTTGGAGATTTATTCGGAAAATTAAAAGGATTAAGAGGACGGGTTTTGTTTTTGGCGGTAATATTGGCTGTTGAAGGCGTTGTGCTTTCTGTTTTCTCTGTAACTACAAGTTTAGCTGTTGGAATGGTATTTTTAATTGCCTTTAGTTTGTCCGTTCAAATGGCGGAAGGAGCAACATTTTCTGTTGTTCCTTTCATTAATAAAAAAGCAATAGGTTCTATTTCGGGAATTGTGGGTGCTGGAGGTAATGTAGGAGCCTTTGTTGCAGCAATGTTATTAAAATCAAAATCTGCAGTTGCAGAAAGTTCAGCTATTAGTGCGAATTCAGATTTAGGAGAACAAGCTGTTAAAACAGCCCAAATGGCTGCTTCAGCAACAGCGGTTTCAAGTGGTTACTTTTTAATAGGTGGGTTTGTAATATTAGCTGGAGTTTTAGCATTAACAATAAAGTTTGCTACTGAGGAAAATAAGGTGGATGTTAAAAAGCCAATTCCAGTAAAAGCAGATAAGTAAAAATCTTAAAACTAATATTTTGGAAACTTTTGAATTAAATAAAGCAAATTACATGAGAACAAGAAAGGTCTCATTTCATACGGTTTCATGCGATATTTGTGTAAATCAAAAGTGCCTAATTAAAAGAAACTTGTCTTCCAGTTTTGTTTCCAATTTTGCTGATGAAAAAACAGAAATTCAATGTAAAAAAGGACAGCAGTTTATTATGGAAGGAGCTCCAGTCAACGGATTGTTTTTTATTTTAAAAGGAAAAGTAAAAGTTTATAGAACCGGAATTAATGGAAGAGAGCAAATAGTTAGATTAGCGAAAGAAGGAGAAATTATTGGTCATCGTGGCTTTGGAACAGAAGAATATTACCCTATTGCGGCCATTGCTATTGAGGATTCCGTATTATGCTACTTTTCTAAAGATTTATTACAAGAAGTTTTAAAAAAAGATGCCAGTTTTACGTATGACTTAATGCTTTTTTATGCAAATGCACTTAATAAAAGTGAAGCAAGAGTAAAATCTTTATCGCAAATGACCGTACGGGAAAGAGTTGTAGATACTCTATTATTCGTTAACCGTAAATTTGGTGAGCTTAATGGGTTTATAAATTTACCATTAAGTAGAAAAGAATATGCAGATTATGCGGGCACAACAGAAGAACAGGTGATTAGAACGTTTTCTGCTCTTAAAAAAGAATACCTTATTACTTCAAAAGGAAAGAAAATAGGAATTGTTGATGTTGAAAAACTAAAAAAAGAAATTTCAGAACATAATTTTTATTTAGATAGTTAACTTTTTAAGTATTACGAGTTTAGTAAAGTTATACTTATGATTATTAAAAGACTGCCTTTGGCGGTCTTTTTGTTTTATGTAGTAAAAACATGTTTTTTAATTGTTTAATGCAGTTTTAAGTATGTTCTAAAAAGGCATTTGGTGCTGTGTTATATCATGATTTATGATTGTTAGTTCTTCTATTTTTGCCCTATAACCACGTATTAATACGTAGACTTTAAGAATGTAAGTTTACAGATAACAAATTATTTTATGGAAGAGAAGACAATCACGCTAGTACAAGAATCATTTGAAAAAGTAAAACCTATAGCACCCGCAGCAGCCGAAATATTTTATGCCAAACTGTTTGAGTTGGACCCAAATCTTAAAAAATTATTTCCATCAAGTGACGAGGCGATGGTTACTCAAGGAAATAAATTAATGACCATGCTGGCAAGCGCAGTTGCAGGATTAAAAAATTTAGAAATGTTAATCCCTGTTTTAGAGAATTTGGGGAAAAGACATATAGAATACAAGGTGGAGCAATCTCACTACGATACTGTTGGTGCAGCCCTAATATATACATTGTCCGCGGGGTTAGGAGATGATTTTACTCCAGAAGTTAAGGATGCCTGGCTTTCCGTTTACGGAACAATGTCTTCGGTAATGATTAAAGCATCATACTAATACCAAATTGCTAACTCAAAAAACATACAATTATGAAAGCGGAAACTACAATTTTAGAAAAAAGACTTGGGCTATATATTCTTGCATTAATGGCGTCACTGGTAATACTTAATTCATGTGGAGGTGTTCCAGAAAAAACAACAACAGTATCTAATGGAGAAGAAAACGTTTTCTCTGTTGAAGAGGTGCTGGAAATGGTTGCAAAAGAAAATGATATAACCAGAACATTATATACCAAGGCCATTGTAGGACAGGGGAAAAAACAGGGGATGAAGTTTGATGAAGACTGGAGAAAAGATGAGGTTGAAGCAGGGCCATTACCAGCACTTTTTTTAAGAGGGGTAGCTACTAGTATTAGAAAAGGACCCGTGCCTTTAGGATTGTATTTGGGGTCAGATTTTCCAATTAACAATGCAAATAAATTTGAAGGAAAGCAGGCTGAATTATTTGAACAGATAAAAATTGACCAAAAGCCTCAGTTTTTTTATGAGGAAGAACAAAAGTTACATACTGCAATGTTTGCTGATATGGCAAGCGCTAAAGCTTGTGTAACATGTCACAACGATCACAAACAAACAGCAAAAAGCGATTGGAAATTAGGAGATGTTATGGGTGCAACCACTTGGCAATACCCTAAGGATTCTCTTAGCTATAAGGCAACTGTAGATGTTTTAAATGCATACGCAAAAGGCACCGTGGATATCTACGTGGCTTACCTGGATGAAATTTCTAAGTTCAAGGAGAGCGAAAAACCAATGATAGGTGATAAATGGCCAGTTGAAGGTAATTATTTGCCAACACCAGAAGTGTTTTTAGACAGTGTTAGGAAATTATCGTCCTACTCAACAATGAAAACACTAGTTGCTTCAAAATAATTAGTGCTGTAATTATAACCAGAGCACCTTTAACTTATAATCAAAGAGTATTTGTGAAAAAGAATATTAATGCTTCTATTCTAGGCATGGTCTTCCTGCTTGTTTACTTTCTACAATTTTTTTTGAAAGTTAAATGGGATTGGTTAGAAGAACTACAGCATGATGAGCTATATAAAAGGTGGTCTGGTTTAGGAATTGCCATATTTATTTTGTTTCAGTGGTTATTGACGTTAACCAGAGTAATACCTCGCTTAAGAAAACATGCTGTAAAAATGACGGTAATTCATAAATGGATAGGAGCTTTAAGTCCTGTTTTATTTTATGCGCATAGTACAGGGTTTGGTTATGGATATTTGGCACTCTTGTCCTACATTTTCTTTACAAATACACTTTTGGGGTATGTTAATTTAGATGTTATAAAAAACAACGGTGAATTGTTGTTTAAAGGATGGATGATTTTACATGTGGCCTTTTCATTAATCATAACCATTTTAATGTTCTTTCATGTAGGTGTAGTTTTTTATTATAAATAAAAGATATTATGAAATTGATTGTACAGAAAATTATAAAAGAAACACAAGACGCAGTTACGATATCCTTTAAAAATGGTGGGTTATTTAAGAAAGTTAAGTACAAGCCAGGGCAATTTTTAACGTTACATTTTAGCATTAAAGGAGCCACACATAAAAGAGCTTACTCATTTAGTAGTAATCCTTATTTAGATAAAGATTTAAGAGTTACTATAAAGCGCGTAGAAAAAGGATTAGTGTCTAATTACGTACACGATGGTTTAAAAGTTGGTGATGCTTTAGAAATAGACAAGCCTAGCGGTAGTTTTTATATTGAACCACAAAAAAATCAACAAAAGCAATATGTTCTTTTTGCTGGAGGAAGTGGTATAACACCTATTTTTTCTATCATAAATTCGGTGCTTACAAAAGAACCTAATTCTAAAATATTACTTGTTTATGCCAATCAAAATTTTGATGCTATAATTTTTAAAAAAGAAATAGAACTTTTAGAAGAAAGTTACCCAGATAAGTTGGCTGTGGCTCATATATTAACTACAAATAATCAAGCTGATGCTAAGTATTATTCAGGCTTAGCAACCAACGAGATAATAACTACTATTTTAAAAAAGTATAACCTTTCTTTTGATAATCATGTATACATGATTTGCGGCCCTTTTGGTTATATGGAAAGTATAAAAGCTATTTTAAACGAAAATGGGGTGGAAAGAAACCAAATTAAAGTAGAACTTTTTAAAAGCCCCAAAGTAAAAATTACGGGAAAAGATTTAATAAGCAAGGTCGAAATTAAGCATGATGGTGCATCGCATAAAATTGAAATTCCCGGAAATAAGTCTATCCTACAAGGTGCAATGTCAAATAATGTAGTGCTACCATATTCTTGTCGTTCAGGAATGTGTGCGAGTTGTAAAGCAACATGTATTTCTGGAGACATCAAAATGACTGAGGGCCATTTCTTGGAGCAGAAAGAGGTGGACGAAGGCAAAATTTTAACCTGTATAAGTTATCCAGAAAGTGAGCATGTAGTTATAGCATACTAACAATTTTTATATTTTTTTATGTTTAAGATAAGCCCATTAAGAAAAAGACAAGTAATTGGTGGAGGTATAGGATTACTTATAGGAGTGCTAATTTTTGTTTTTCTTACGTTAGATGCTTCCAAAGATTATGTTTCTATTGGTCCTATGAATTCAGGGCATGAAGAAATTTCATGTGTAACCTGTCATGCAGATGCGGAAGGGAACTTATCACAGCAAATACAATCTAACTTATCTTACATGGTTGGTGCAAGAGCACATAGTGCGGACTTTGGAACAAAAGACGTTACTTCAAATAATTGTTTAGAGTGTCATGACAGACCTAATGATAGGCACCCTACATATAGTTTTTCTGAGCCAAGGTTTAAAGATGCAATAAAAAATATAGATGCCACTTCGTGTATTACATGTCATTCAGAACACCATGGTGCCCGTGTAACCATAAGTAAAGTTAACTACTGTTATAATTGTCATCAAGACTTAGAAGTAGAAGAAGACCCCCTTGATATTTCGCACAAACAATTAATAGCCTCAGAAGAATGGGACACTTGCATTCAGTGTCATGATTTTCATGGGAATCACACTTATGAAGTTCCTCATAAATTAAAAGATACCATTCCATTGAAAACCATTAAAGATTACTTTAAAGGAGGAGCAGATCCTTTTGGAAGCAATAAAAAGTATTATGGGCTATCAGAACCAGAATGGGTTAAATCTCTGCTAAATAAGTAACTCTAGTATTATCAAAAACTGAAGAACAGTTTTTGCTTATGTTTCCTCTTAAAATTTTACCGTAATAATTGCTTGTTTCGTTATTCCGTAATATTTGGGGGTCTTCTATTTGCAATTAGATTAGTTTCTCTATTTGTTAAAATTCACTGTTATATTTTTCTTCTTGGCATACGTATTTTACCTATCTGTACACTTACGTAATTAATAGTTGTTTAAAAAACAAAGAGTTGCGTTTAAAACCTGTGTTTTAGCAGGTTTTAAAGTGGTATAAAAAGAGGTTTTATAGTGTCATATTCCATGAAAAGAATGCATTACTACTTATACATTTGTCAAAAATAAGTACTAATACGTAGAATTATTAAATTTTATTGATATGACAACAATGTTTAAAAAAACCATTTTTTTACTAGTAGCTGTGCTAGTTGTCTCTTGTGGAGATAAAGCAAAAAAGGCAAAAGTAGAAACTTCAACAGAGGAAGAAGCAACAGGATTAGAAATTGAAAAGCCACAATTAACTTTTGGATTTATAAAATTAACAGATATGGCGCCTTTAGCCATAGCAAAAGAAAAGGGCTTTTTTGAGGAAGAAGGATTATTTGTTTCGGTAGAAGCACAATCCAATTGGAAAAATATTCTTGATCGTGTAATAGATGGTCAGTTAGATGGCTCACATATGTTGGCAGGTCAGCCAATAGCAGCTGGAGCAGGCTTCGGCAGACAAGCTGAATTGGTTACTCCTTTTTCTATGGATTTAAACGGAAATGGTATTACAGTATCAAATGATGTTTGGTCAAAAATGAAACCAAATGTGCCAAAAGGAGCAGATGGAAAACCTGTTCACCCAATAAAAGCAGATGCATTAAAGCCGGTAATTACCGAATATAAAAATAGCGGAAAGGCATTTAAAATGGGAATGGTATTTCCAGTATCAACGCATAACTATGAAATAAGATATTGGTTGGCTGCGGCAGGAATTCACCCAGGAATGTACACTGCTGATAACGTACAAGGGCAGATTGATGCTGAAGTATTATTGTCTGTTACTCCACCACCTCAAATGCCTGCAACCTTAGAAGCAGGTACTATTTATGGATATTGTGTTGGGGAGCCATGGAATCAACAAGCCGTTTTTAAAGGAATTGGAGTACCAGTAACAACAAACTATGATATCTGGAAAAACAACCCAGAAAAGGTATTTGTTATGACGAAAAAGTTCGTAGAAGAAAATCCAAATACAGCAGTAGCAGTTACCAAAGCACTTATACGAGCTGGTAAATGGTTAGATGAGCCTGGAAATAGAGCGGAAGCTGTAAAAATATTATCTATGTCTCAATACGTTGGAGCTGATGAAGCTGTACTTGCAAATTCTATGACAGGAACATTTGAATTTGAAAAAGGAGACAAGCGTTCAATGCCAGACTTTAATGTGTTTTACAAATACAACGCAACTTATCCTTTTTACTCTGACGGTACTTGGTTTTTAACCCAAATGAGACGTTGGGGACAAATTCCAGAGGCTAAGCCAGTAGAGTGGTATGCTAAAACTATTAAGGATATCTACCGACCAGATATTTGGGAAAAAGCAGCAAAATTATTAGTTGCTGAGGGCCACATTCCATCAGCAGATATCCCTCAAACAGATGGATACAAACCAGCAACATCTGACTTTATTGACGGAACTACATATGATGCTAAAGACCCAATAGGATATATCAACAGTTTTGCAATAGGTAATAAAGACTAGTATATCATCATCAAAACAACAAAAATGAAACAAAGTATAACATTAAGTAAAATAACACAGTTAATGGGCTTTGGCTTTTTAAAGCCTATTACGGTGTTGTTTTCGGGTAAACCACAGAGAGAAGATTTTATAAATTTTTTAAAGAAAATAATAGTACCATTATTGTCCATAGTTTTATTTGTAGGAATATGGCAAGCAGGAGCTTCGGCATTATATAACAAAGAAGCTAATTACAAGATAGAAAAGGCTTTGGCAGATCAAGGTCAGGTAGCAGCAGATGAAATGAAAGCTTGTATTGCATCGGGTGAAATAAGTTGCCAACCTAATACGTTGCCTTCTCCTGCTCAGGTATGGACTTCCTTTAAAACGTTAATTAAAGATCACAAAGTAATTAGTGCAGATAAATTAGCATTTAAAGAAAAAACGGCCGCTATGAATGCAAAACGTGTTGCAGCGGGTAAAGATCCAATAACATATACTGGTCGACCTTCATTTGTTGATCAAATTGTTACAAGTCTTAAAACCGTTTTTGCTGGATTTTTATTGGCGCTTTTAATTGCGGTTCCTATAGGTATTGTAATTGGTTTGAGCGAAACTTTACGCAGTTCATTCAATTGGTTAATTCAAATTTTTAAACCTGTTTCTCCAGTTGTATGGTTACTATTAGTTTTTATGATTGTAAAAACACTAACTAAAGATTCTAATTCAGACAGTGCTTTTATAATCTCATTTATAAGTGTCGGACTTTGTGCAATGTGGGCTACCCTTGTTAATACTGCTATGGGAGTATCATCAGTAGACAAAGATTATATCAACGTTGCAAAAGTGTTGAAACTAGGACCAATGCAAAAGGTTTTTAAGGTGATTCTTCCATCATCGTTGCCTTTAATTTTTACAGGCTTACGGATCACACTTTCCGTTGCTTGGATGGTATTAATTGCTATTGAACTTTTGGCTCAGAGTCCAGGTTTAGGGTCTTTTGTTTGGGAAGAATTTCAAAATGGCGCAATAGACTCTAACTCAAAAATTATAGTAGCAATGTTCATTATTGGTATTATTGGGTTCTTGTTAGATCGTATTATGCTAACCATTCAAAACATGGTTTCGTTTAATAAAAATGAAGGAGTATAACCCTAAATAAATAAGGTATGGCTTACTTAGAATTAAAAAATGTTTGCAAAACGTATGGAGATGAATCTGGTGATACTGAGGTTTTATCTAATATTAATTTAACCATCGAAGAAGGAGAGTTTGTTGCCATTGTAGGGTTTACTGGTAGTGGAAAAACAACATTGGTGAATTTGATTAATGGATTAATAAAGCCAACAAGCGGGGAGATTCTTTTTAAAGGGATTCCAGTTGTAGATACTAGTCATGAACGCGGAGTGATATTTCAAAATTACTCATTGCTACCATGGTTAACTGTAGGGCAAAATGTATACATGGCGGTGAAAGAAGCTTTTCCGAAAGAACAAAAGTCAGTGTTACAAAAAAGAGTGGCTGATTATGTGGAAATGGTGAGTTTAACCCCAGCGATTAATAAAAGACCAAAAGAGTTGTCAGGAGGAATGCGCCAACGTGTTGCAGTAGCAAGAGCGTTAGCAATGAATCCAGAAATGATAATTATGGATGAGCCCTTAGGGGCACTTGATGCGCTGACTAGAGGGAATCTTCAAGATGAAATTTTAAATATATGGAGTAAAGATAAACGTACTGCTTTGTTAATTACCAATGATGTTGATGAAGGTATATATATGGCAGATCGTATTATTCCTTTAAAACCTGGACCAAATGCGACTTTAGGACCAGAATTTAAAATTGATATTGGACGACCAAGAGATAAAACCGCCTTGAATGACAATCCTAAATACAAAGAAACTAGAAATGCAATTATTGAGTATTTAATGGATATAGGAGAACAGCGAAAATCGGTTTCTGATGAAACGTATGAGCTACCAGAAATTAGTCCTAAAAGTTTTGTAGCATAGTTAATATTTAAACAGTAGAAGTATGGAAACGTTAAGTACAAATACCGAAACAATAATTTCAGAAAACGGAATTCAATACCCTTCTAAAGTAATGTTGGATTTGCATAATCTTAAAAAGGTGTATCCAACTCCAAAGGGAGACTATGTGGTTTTAGAAGATTTAAACCTTCAAATTATGAAGGAGGAATTTATTACCATAATTGGGCATTCTGGGTGTGGAAAAACAACAATGCTTTCTATGATAGCGGGGTTAAACCCTATTTCTGGAGGTAATATTGCTGTTTTAGGGAACCCAGTTAAAGGGCCTGGACCAGATCGAGGGGTAATTTTTCAATCACCAAGTCTTATGCCATGGATGACTGCTTTAGAAAACGTACTACTTGGAGTAAATCAGGTATTTCCGCACGCATCAAAAAAGGAACGTAAGGATATTGCAAAATACTATTTACATAAAGTAGGTCTTGATGGTTCTTTTGATAAAAAGGCAATAGCGCTTTCTCAAGGGATGCAGCAGCGTGTTGGTATTGCTAGGGCGTTTGCGATAAAACCTAAAGTATTATTGTTAGATGAGCCCTTTGGAATGTTAGATTCTTTAACTCGAGGGGAATTACAAGATATACTTATTGAGATATGGAATAAAGAAAAAATAACTGCAGTTATGATTACCCATGATGTGGATGAGGCCATTTTTTTAGCGGATCGTGTTGTAATGATGACAAGTGGCCCAAAAGCGAAAATTGGAGATATTTTGAATATAGATTTTGAACGACCTAGAACCAGAAAATCGGTTTTAGAGCACAATGACTATTACGAATACAGAAAACATTTAATAGATTTTTTAGAGCATTAATAAAATAAAGTACTACATAATTAATAACCACAAAAACTGATAACTATCATTAATTGACCCAAGTAAAAAAAATACTTTTGGGTATTTAAATAAATAAATATGAAGAAGCAATATTTGATTTTAGGATTAGCGCTTTTCGCTATTCAATTAGGATTTTCTCAATTTACTCTTGAAGGAGAATTTAGACCACGAGCAGAATTATTCAATAACGGATTCAATTATAGATACCAACCAGCAGCGGCCTCGCCAGCAGGAAATTTGTCTGGTCGTGAGGGAACAGATGCTTTTTTAGGAACATCGGTAAGAGTTGCTTTAAATAGCAAATACAAGGCGGAAGGATATACATTGTATGTAGGAATTCAAGAAGTGTTTCAATTTGGAGATAGAACTCAAATTTCAGCTGCCGGAAATGGAAACTTTAGAGTTCAAGAAGCATGGGCAGATTTAAAACTTTCTGATAAATGGAGTTTTAAACTTGGTAGACAACCGTTATCATATGACGATCAAAGGATTCTTGGTGGCTTAGGTTGGGCACAACAAGCACGTACTCATGATGTTGGTATTATTAAGTTTAAAGATAGCGGATTTGCTCTTGATGCAGGATACTCGCTTAACACTTTAGGAGATAATATTTATGATACCGCATTACTTTTTTCATACAGAGATTTAGCTTTTATACATGCTAATAAAACCTTCGGAAAAGTTAGTTTAAGTGGTTTAGTAATGAATACAACTTTTCAAGCAGGAACTGAAGATAAATCTAGTTTACTAACAGCTGGTATACATGCAAAAGCTAAGTTTGGAAAGTTAGGATTAGCTGCAAATGCTTACCTACAAGACGGACAAAGAGTAGGTGATGTAGATGTTAAAGGAGCTTACCTAGTTAGTTTAAATGCTAACCTTAAAACATCCGAAAAAATAGCATTAATGGCAGGTGCAGAAATAATTTCTGGAACAAAAGATGACTCTGCTGCATTTTTTCCATTATATGGTACAAATCATAAATTCAATGGTTTAATGGATAGGTTTTACGTAGGTAATCATGCTATTGGTAGTGGTTTAGTAGATTTTAACCTTGGTGCAAGTTTTAAATTAGGAAAAGGTTACAACTTAACGCTAAAAGGGCATACTTTTAAGGAAGAGTCTAGAGCTAAAAACTCTCTTGGACAAGAAATAGATTTGGTAATTGCAAAAGCATTTAAAGGCTACAAATTAGTTGCTGGATATTCACAATTTTTTGAAAGCGATGATTTTCCTAATCCAGCAGGAAACCCAGAAGCAAAAAGTACTCAGAATTGGGCATGGGCAATGTTGATTATTAAGCCTAAGTTTTTAAATACCGCTAAGGCGCAATAATAAAAAATTACTTTGTTTTGATGTAAAGCTATCATAACTATTTGTACGTTATGGTAGCTTTTTTGATAATAAAAATAACTACGTACTCTCCTATTAATTTTAATATATTTGTACGTATATATTTATAAGAATGTCGCAACTTAAAATACGTATTGTTTTAGCAGATGACCATTCATTGGTAAGAGACGGAATACGGTCTCTTATAGAAAGTGAATCGGATTTGGAAGTAATAGGTGAAGCTTCTAACGGTTTAGAAGCAATAACTATGGTGAAAGATTTAGCACCAGATTTGCTTATCATTGACATTCGTATGCCAGAAATGAATGGTATTGATGCGGTCTCCGAACTTAACAAACAAGGCATAGGTATTAATTGTATTATTCTTTCTATGCATGATTCTGAGGAGTATATTTTAAAATCAGTTAGCGCTGGTGCCAAAGGATATTTGCTAAAGGATACAGGAAAAGAAGAGTTTTTAAAGGCAATACATACCGTTCAAAATGGAGGCAAGTACTTTAGTGGGGATATTTCCAATGTATTGGTGAATAATTTATTAAGCCCAAAAAACACAGTTGCTGTTAAAAACACTGAAGAAAAGAAAAAAGATAATCACTTTGATTTAACAAATAAAGAATTAAAAGTATTGCAATTAGTTTTATCAGGACTAACAAATAAGCAAATATCTGAGCAATTACAGAATAGCAAGCGTACTATTGAAACCCATCGTTTTAATCTAATGCGTAAAATGGAAGTTAAAAATTTAATAGACCTTTCCAAAAAAGCAAGACAACACAACTTAGTGTAAAAGCGTATTTAATTTAGGTCTTTTTGTTTGTAATAAAGGCTTCTTTTTTTTATGCCAAAAAAGGAACAAACAAAAGAAATTCAATGAAAATATGGTGATTTAAACTTTTCTTTTTGAGAATTCTTTTAAATATACCCCTTACTATTATGGATTAATTACTACGTATTAATACGTAATTTTATACCTTTCCACTTTCTAAATTGGGTTATTCAATAATACAAAAACGATGCAAGAAAAGAAGATTCATAAAACTATTTGTAGCTACTGTGGAGTAGGTTGCGGCATTAATGTGGAAGTGGATTCTAAGGGAACTATAAGTGTAAGCGGGGATGAACAGTACCCTGTGAACAAAGGAATGTTGTGTTCTAAAGGAATGAATCTTAACTATGTTGCTCAAAATACTACTGATCGTATTTTGCATCCTGAAATGCGTTGGAGTAAAAACCATCCCCTACAAAAAGTAACTTGGGACACCGCTTTGGATCGGGCTGCAGCAGTTTTTAAAAGTATTATTGATAAACATGGGCCAGATAGTGTTGGCTTTTATGTTTCTGGTCAGTGTTTGACGGAAGAGTATTATTTGGCAAACAAAATCATAAAAGGATTTATAGGAAGTAATAATATTGACACTAATTCCAGGCTTTGTATGAGTTCTGCGGTAGTTGGATATAAAAAAACAATAGGCGAAGATTCTGTGCCAATCGCCTACGAAGATATAGAACTTGGTGATTGTTTTTTAATTGCAGGAGCTAACCCAGCTTGGTGTCACCCTATTTTATTTAGACGTTTAGAAAAACATAAAGAGAATAATCCTAATGTGAAAATTATAGTTGTTGATCCACGTAAAACTCAAACGTGCGCTTCTGCAGACTTACATCTTCAGATAATACCTGGAACAGATATTATTCTTTTTAATGCTATTGCAAGATGGCTTATAGAAAAAAATAAAATTGATAAAGCCTTTATTAAAAAGCATACTGTAAATTTTGATGCATGTAAAGAAAGTGCATTTCAATTAACGATTAGACAGGCAGCGGAAAAATGCGGTGTAACTTCTGAGGAGATTAAAAGAGCAGCAAGTTTTATTGGAGAAGCAAGTGGTTTTATTAGTATGTGGACCATGGGGTTAAACCAGAGTATTGTTGGTGTAGATAAAAATGTATCGCTTTTGAATTTATCACTGCTAACAGGTCAAATAGGAAAGCCAGGTTCAGGTCCATTCTCACTTACCGGTCAACCCAATGCCATGGGAGGTCGAGAAGTTGGAGGAATGGCAAATTTATTAGCAGTTCACAAAGATTTAAATAATCCAGAACACCGAAAAGAAGTAGCAACATATTGGGGAGGTAAGGATATTAGCCCTAATCCAGGATATACCGCTACCGAAATGTTTGATGCATTGGATAGCGGGAAGTTAAAAGCCATATGGGTAATATGTACAAACCCTGTAGTAAGTATGCCTAATGCAAATAAGGTAGACAGAGCACTTAAAAAAGCAAGTTTTGTTGTTGTTCAAGATATTTCACATAATTCGGAAACAACAAAGTATGCTGATTTGCTTTTGCCAGCAGCAGGATGGTTAGAAAAAGAAGGCACGATGACTAATTCCGAGCGTAGAATTAGTTACTTGCCTAAGGTTATTGATGCCCCAGGAGAAGCCCTACCTGATGTAGAAATATTATGGCGTTTTGCTCAAAAAATGAATTTCCCTGGATTTAATTATGAAAGTGCTAGTGAGGTTTATGACGAGTATTGCTTAATGACCAAAGGAACCAATATTGATGTGTCTGGACTTTCATATGATCGTTTACAAAATGAAGGTAGTTTTCAATGGCCAGTACCTCATAGAACACATAAAGGCACCGCAAGACTTTTTCAAGATAAATTGTTTTATACCTCTTCTGTAAAAGCACAATTTAATGCACCAGTTAATTTATATAATCAGTCAGAAGAGACTAATAAAGAGTATCCATTAATTTTAAATACGGGTAGAGTTCGTGATCAATGGCATACCAGAACAAAAACAGGAAAAGTAAAACGTTTACTTACCCATATTCCCATGCCATATTTAGAAATAAATAAAGTAGATGCATATTTAAGAGGACTACAAGATGGCGATATTGCTGTTGTAAAAAGTAGAAGAGGAGAAGTACAGGTAAAAGTAAAGGTCAATTTTGATATTCGAGAAAAAGTTGTGTTTTTGCCTATGCACTGGGGTAAAATTTTGAATAGTAATTTTGGTAGAGCAAATAATCTTACCAATGATGTTGTTGACCCGGTTTCTAAGGAGCCAGATTTTAAATATTGTGCTGTTGAGGTAACTAAGTACGAAAAAGAAAAACAAAAAATAGTTGTAGTTGGTGCAGGAGCAGCTGCTTACCGTTTTATACAAACATATAGGGAAAATAACGAACTAGATGAGCTTCATGTTTTTTCTAAAGAGGCTTTCCCATTTTACAATAGAGTTTTACTTCCAGAATATATTAATGAAGAACTTTCTTGGGAAGCTCTTGAAAAACTTAAAAAAGGGGAGTTAGAAAAACTCAATGTACAGCTATATCCTAGTAACGGAATACAAAAAGTTTCACCAGAGGAAAAACAAGTTACTGATGATTTAGGAAATGTACATTCATATGACTTGCTGGTAATGGCAACAGGAAGCAGGGCTTTTGTGCCAAACGAAATTCCAATGGATATGCCAGGAGCCTTTACTATGCGAGAGCGTGGAGATGCAGATAGAATGCGTAGATATTTAGAGGAAACAGGTTTACCAGCAAATGAACAACATGTTGTAATTGCAGGTGGAGGACTTTTAGGTCTGGAGTTAGCTGCTGCATTGAAAAAAATTAATATTAACATAAGTATAATACAGCGTGCACCACGCTTAATGGAGCGTCAATTAGATCGTGTAGCTAGCAGATTATTAGCAGAAGACGTTGCAGAAAGAGGCATAAAAGTGTACTACGATAATGAGGTAAGTACTGTTTTTGAGGATCGAGATAGTGAGCATTCGCTAATGGTAAGTCTAAAAACTGGTAGAACGGTACGTTGTAATGCAATAGTTTATGCAATAGGTACAAGACCTAATGTAGAACTTGCCAGAGATGCTAACTTAAAATTAGGACGTGGAGTAAAAGTGAATCCGTATTTACAAACAAGTGACCCTTCTATTTTTGCTTTGGGTGAAATAGCAGAATTTGAAAATTCGCTCTTTGGTATTACTTCTGCAGCCGAACAACAAGCAGATATTGCGGCAAAATACATCCTTGGGGATTTAGGAAGTATATACCAAGGTTCTGTACTTATGAATATTTTAAAGTTTGAAAATCTGGAGTTGTGTAGTATAGGTATGGTAAATACACCCGCAGGAGATTCCAGTTACGAAGAAATAATTTTAATGGACGTAAGTAAGCGTTTTTACAAAAAATGTATTGTAAAAGACGATACATTGAAAGGCGCTATTTTAATGGGTGATAAAAATGAGTTTGCTGAGTTTAAAAGGCTTATTGAGGAAGAAATTGAATTGTCAGAGAAGCGTGAAGAATTACTGAGAGGAGCAACAAATACTGAACCTTTAAAAGGGAAATTGGTATGTTCATGTAGTCAGGTAGGAGAAGGTAATATTCAAGATGCCATTGAGGGTGGATGTACAGATTTCCCCAAACTATGTGCACAAACAGGTGCAGGTCTTGGTTGCGGTAGCTGTAAACCTGAAGTAAAAAGTATTCTAGAATCAGCATTATTAGTAACAGCATAACGTAAGAAATTATGAACGATAATCTTCATCGTATATTAATAAAAGGAGGAGTAACATCTCCTGGAGAGTTAAAAGATTTAATAGCAATGCTAGAGCAAATGGGGCTTACATATGTACATTTTGGCTCTCGACAAGATTTGCTTTTTCCTATTCCTGAAAATGCTGCTGACACCTTAGACAAATTTTCAAAGGTTAAAACAGATGTTATTGAAGAAAGAAGCTTACAAAATATAGTGTCTTCATATGTTTCTGCAGATGCGTTTGATATGACGTATTGGTTAAAAGGATCAACCTATTTATACTTATTGGAACGGTTTGATTATCTACCAAAGCTAAAAATTAATATAACCGACCCTAAACAACGTTTAGTCCCTCTTTTTAGTGGGGACTTAAATTTTATTGCGTCAGAAAGTGAAGATTATTGGTATTTAAATGTTAAACTACCACATTGGGACCAGTCCCAGTATTATCCAGTATTAATATATAGCTGGGATATTATTACAATTTCAAAGGCAATAGAAAATATTTATGAAGATGTTTCCGATGTTGATGAGCTGTTTTACATTTTAAATCAAACAACAAAAACCAATAATAAAACCATAGATAAGGCGTTGGAGGTACCCTACTTAACTTTTCCGTATTACGAAGGAGTTAATAGAATGGGTATAGATCAGTATTGGCTTGGTTTATATTGGAGAAATAATAAATATGATTTAGGTTTTCTAAAAGAATTCTGTGGCTTTTGTTTAGACAATAGTATAGGGAAAATTTGTATTACTCCTTGGAAATCTTTCATTGTAAAAGGAATTAAACAGAAAAGCAGGCCAGAACTGGAGCGTTTTTTAGGTAAATGGGGAATTAATATTAGGCATTCGCAATTGGAAATGAATTGGCACTTACCTGTGGATGACAAAGAAGCCTTAGATCTTAAAAACTTTTTAGTGCGTAGTTTTGATCAAAACGATATTAGTACATATGGTCTAACCTTTGGAATTAGCAGTAACCCTGTTAAAACCTCTCATTTTTCATCAGTAATAATTCAGAAAAACTCAATGCCAGAAATGGTAAAAGGTTTCGAAGTAAGATCAACTTATAATGTATTACACTTTAAAGGCTTTGATCCTAACCTTCAAGAATTAATAACCTATGCTCAGGATGTTGATAAAATTGAGTTGCCTGGTTTATTGATGGAATTGAGTAAAAAATATTTCGATGAGTTGGGGCAAGAAAAATCAGTTGGATCCAGTAATGATAAAAACCCTAAGAAAAATTCACGTAGTGTACATCAATGTAGCTCATGTTTAACAATTTATGATGAGGTAATAGGCGATGAAACAGCTGAAATATCGGCAGGAACACCTTTTGAGCAATTACCTGATGATTATAAATGTTCGGTATGTGAATCCTCAAAAGCTAATTTTAAAGTAGCCGAATTTCAATTTTCATAGTCGTTCAAAAAAAGACTATTTCATCTTCTATTAGCTTGTTTTTAGATTAATTTTTTTTACCGTAAAAAAATTAGTTTATTGCGTATAAATATGGCTTTCATTGGGCTTGTTATATACAGTTTTAAATGCGCGTTTTTCAAGATAATAGCGAGATTTTTAATCTACTTTCCGAAGGAGTTTCTGAGGGTATTATAGTAGTAAATAAAAAACAAGAAATTGTTGCAGCCAATTCCTCAGCCGAAGAAATGTTTGGTTATGAACCTGATGAACTTTACGGCAAATCATTAAACGTTTTAATACCCCAAAAATACCATCATGGTCATGATGAGCATTATAAAGGGTTTATGCAAAAAAGGGAAAAACGCCAAATGGGTAAATCCCTTGATCTTTCTGCATTACGAAAAGATGGTACTGAGTTTCCAGTTGAGGTAGGTTTAAACCCTTTTGAACTTGCGGGGGAGACCTATTCAATGGCTTTGGTTATAGATATTACCGAGCGAAAGTTAAGGGAAAAAGAATTAAGTCACTGGGCGAAAATTTTTAATGAGTCGTTAAGTGAAATTTATATTTTTGATGCAAAAACATACGCCTTTATAAACGTAAATAAAGAAGCTCTTAGAAATACGGGGTATTCTTTTGAAGAGTTTAAAGGATTTTCTCCCAAAAATATTATTTGCAATTATAGTGATGATGATTTTCACGAATTGTTAAAACCACTTCAATCTGGAGAACAAGTAAAAATTAAATCAGAATCTTTACTTCAGCGTAAAAACGGAACAAAATATCCTATTGAAATTCATTTACAATTATCAATGGTAGGTGATCGTGAAGCTTACGTTGCAATGGTAATGGATATTACGGACCGTAAAAACTATACGAAACGTTTAGAAAAACAGGTTGAAGAACGTACTGAGGAATTAAGAAAAGCGCTGGCCAAAGAAAAGGAATTGGGAGAATTAAAAACAAGGTTTTTATCGTTGGTTTCTCACGAGTTTAAAACGCCTTTAAGCGGAATAATGACCTCTATAACCCTGCTTTCCAAATACACAGAAACTAGTCAGCAAGAAAAGCGTGAAAAACACGTGAATACTATTAAGAGTAAAGTACGTTATTTAAATAATATATTGAATGATTTTCTTTCTGTAGAACGCCTAGAAACAGGAAAGGTTACCTATAAAGTTGAAAAATTTCCACTTAGTAAACTGGTTAATGAAGTTATTTATAACGCTAATATGTTATTAAAAACAGGGCAAAAAATTAATTATCCTGAAAACATAGACGGTATTAATGTATGGTTTGATGAAAAAATAATGGAACTTGTACTTTCAAACTTACTTCATAACGCAATTAAATATTCCCCCGAAGAAACTGTAATTAGTATTATTGTTAAGCAAGAAAAATATAAATTGTCAATACAAATAGTGGATCAGGGAATTGGTATTCCATTAAAGGAACAAAAGCATATTTTTAATAGATATTATAGAGCAGAGAATGCACTTTTAACTCAAGGAACAGGCATTGGGTTAAACATAGCAAAACAGCATTTAGAAAACTTAAAGGGCTCATTAGAGTTTATTAGTGAAGAAAATAAAGGGTCAACATTTACAATGAGCATCCCAGTTGAAACACAAGAGAAATAAAATGAAAAAATTACTTTTAATTGAGGACGACAAGGCTTTACGAGAAAATACAGCAGAACTTTTAGAGCTTTCAGGATATGATGTTATAACAGCGCCTAACGGAAGAGTAGGAATCGATATGGCTAAAGCAAACCTGCCAAATATTATTGTGTGTGACATTATGATGCCTGAGGTGGATGGTTATGGTGTCTTGGAAAATCTTGCTGCTGATGAAAATACAAATCATATTCCGTTTATATTCTTATCTGCAAAGACCGAGCGTAGTGAGATTAGGAAAGGAATGGATTTGGGTGCGGACGATTACCTAACCAAACCTTTTGAAGAAGAAGATTTAATTAGTGCAGTAGAAAGTAGGTTGGCAAAAGCAGAATTGCTTTCAAAAATAGCTCAGGACAATTCATCAAAAAATGAGGAAGTCACTGAAGAGGAAATGCACACTTTAAATGAGCTTAAAAATTTCTTTGACGACAATGGAGCTATTGCAAACTTTGACCAAGGAGAAACCATTTATAACGAAGGAGTAAGATCAAATAAAATTTATCTGATTTTAAAAGGTGTTGTAAAATGTTATAAAATGGATGAGGAAGGAAAAGAATTGATTACTGCACTATACAGACCGGATGATTTTTTAGGGTTTACATCTTTTTTAAACAATATGCCTTGTCAAGAAACGGCAACAGCAATTGAAAATGTAGAACTAGCGGGAATATCAAAGGACAAACTCAAAGTACTTCTAGAAGAAAATCATGACATTTCCATTGAGTTAATGGAACTTTTAACAAACGATATTACCGAAATTAAAGGACAATTGTTGCAAATGGCATATAGTTCGGTTCGGAAAAAAACGGCGCAAACACTTCTACAATTTGCCGAAATACTAAATAAAAAACCAGAAGATCCAATTAAAATTTCTAGAAGCGATTTGGCTAGTGTAGCCGGTATTGCAACAGAAAGCTTAATCAGAACTTTATCAGGGTTTAAAAAAGAAGGACTTATTGCTATTGAAGGACGAAATATTAGAATTTTAGAGCTAAAAGCACTAGAATACGTGAGTTAAAACTCTGGTTTTCAGACTTAAATTGACGCGACATGATATTTGTCATTTATAGACTCTTTTTATAAAAATATATTTGTTTCATAGTTTTTTTGATGAAGCAGATATTAGTACCAACAGATTTTTCGGCAAATTCTTTAAATGCTGTGCATTATGCATTGGCAGTGTTTAAGAATATGCCATGTACTTTTTACCTACTACATGTAGATGAGGTGGAGGAAGAGGTAGTTGGTCATAAAACAGTTTCAACTGTAATAGGAACCGATGAGGTAAGCAGCATCAAGAAAAAGTTTAATGAATTTTTACAGCAGGTTAAAGTAAAAACAAAGAATAAAGACCATGTTTTTTTGACCATACAAGATGAAGGTTTTTTTGTTGATACTATTCGTCGTCATGTAACGAATAAAAAAATAGATTTCATACTAATGGGAAGTAAAGGGTCCAATGATATGAAACGTCTTATTATGGGGAGTCATACTGGTGAGGTAATTACCAAAGTAAGGTGTAATACCTTAATGGTTCCGGAAAATGTAGTTTTAAAACAACCCAAAGAGGTTGTGTTTCCGACCGATTTTAATATTTTTTATTCCCTTTCTATTCTACAATCTATTACAGAATTGTTAACCATTAGTTTTGCAGATTTACGCATAATGAATGTTATTGGAAATGGGGATGAACTTAGTCAGATTCAAAAAAACAATAGGTCTTATTTGCAGGATTATATGGAAGAAATGTTTCCAAGATCGTATAGTTTTCATACCGCTTCTGAAACTAAAATAGCTACAGCTATTCACTCCTTTGTGGATCGAACAGCGGTGGATATGATAGTTATGGTCGCAAAAAACTTAAACTTTATTCAGCAAATGCTGTTTGACTCTACCATGGAAAAGGTAAGCTTTCATACCAAAGTGCCTTTTTTAGTACTTCATGAATAATTTAATTTATCAGCCTCGTAGTTCAATGGATAGAATAGGAGTTTCCTAAACTTTAGATGCAAGTTCGATTCTTGCCGAGGCTACTAGATTAATTTTTAGTGGCCAAATTTTTGAGCATGGTTTTAGTGGTTTTCTCTAGGTCAAAATTAGGAGACCAATCCCAATCGTTTTGAGCTAATGAATCATCAACACTACTAGGCCACGAATCTGCTATCTCTTGTCTAAAATCGGGTTTGAAATTTATGTTAAAATCCGGGATATGTGTTTTAATACTTTCGGCTATTTCAGCAGGTGTAAAACTCATTGCGCCCAGATTGTACGAAGAACGTATAGTTAATTTTTTAGCCTTACTCTCCATTATAGCAATTGTAGCTCTTATGGCATCATCCATAAACATCATAGGCAGTCTGGTGTCTTTATCTAGAAAACAAGTATATTGTTTATTAGATAGTGCTTCATGGTATATTTCTACCGCATAATCTGTAGTACCTCCTCCTGGAAATGTTTTCCAACTTATTAAGCCAGGGTATCGTAAACTACGCACATCTACACCATATTTGGTAAAGTAATAATTACACCAGCGTTCACCAGATTGTTTACTTATACCATACACTGTGCTGGGTTCCATTACGGTGCTTTGTGGAGTATTATTTTTTGGCGTATTCAACCCAAAAACTGCTATGCTCGACGGCCAAAATATTTTATCAATTTTTTTTTCTTTTGCTAGATTTAAAACATTGAATAATGAGTTCATGTTCAGGTTCCAAGCCCTCATAGGAAACTTCTCGGCTGTAGCACTAAGCATTGCTGCCATTAAATACACTTCATTAATTTCGTAATAGGCAATTACCTCCTCTAAAGCATCATAATTTGTGGCATCTAGTATTTCAAATGGACCAGAATTCATTAGCGCTTCATTACCTTCGCGAATATCGCTTGCAATAACTTGTTCATTACTATACTTTTCACGAAGTGCATAGGTAAGTTCTGTACCAATTTGCCCACAAGCACCTATAATTAGAATTGACTTTGCCATGTAAAAATGAAGTTAAATGGATTATGAGTTAAAGATAGCTTTTATTAAAATTTGTACATTCGCTCTATGAGAAAAATATATATTCTTGTTGTCTTTACGTTGTTATTTGCATCTTGTGAAAACAAAAAAAAAGATACAGCTGTTAACCTAAACGATAGTAGAAAGTTGTCCCCTAAGGAATGGACTAAAAAGAAAAATGTAAACTCAAAATCTAAAGCTATATTAGAAAAGTGGCCAGAATTTAATGCTTTTGATACAAGTTTTGATGCACTTTATAGTGTTAGTAATATAGAGGATTTAACCTTGGTGATTGAAACCTTAATTGAAAAGCAAAAGCTGTTAGAAAAGTCAAAGTATCCAAAGGAGTTTAATTTGCCCGAAATAAAAGGTAGACAGAAGGTAGTTAAAACCTTTATGTTGAAAGTAAAAGGAGATATTGAATATAGTGAGGATACTAAATCTAGTATTAAGGATATGATTAAAGCTTATAACGCGCTTAGAAATCAGTTTAATGTTATATTAAATAACACTTTTGATAAATCACTAATTTTAGAAGAATAAAAAAAGAGGCTATAAACCTCTTTTTTACTCAAATCTAATATGGTAACTAGGTTATTTTTTTTCCTCTGTAGCAGGGGTTTCTTTTCTTGCTACTAGTGCTTGCTTGCTTAAGCTTGCTAAGTTAAAATTAGGTGCTATTTTTAAAGCTTCATCTATTAAGGCAACAGCAGCATCAATATTGTTTTTATCGTTGTTATATTGTACCAAAGCTTTAAGGTGCAGGAAGGCTGCTTTTAAATTAACTTCATAAGGTTGTTGTCTTTCATAAAAAGCGTACTTCATATCATCCTTGGCATTGGTAATACCATATTCAATATTTGCACTTGCACCAGCGTAATCACCAGTCTGAATTTTTAAATCTGCCAACTCGTAGGATAAATAAGGGTTTGGCGTTCTTTTGTTTAAAACTTCAAATTGTTCTAATGCACGCTTAGGCTGATTCAAAGCTTTTAATGAAATTGCTTTTACCTGAACTGCTAAGTCAGAATCGGTATCTAACTTTTCAATTCCAATTGTATTTAAGGCCTGTAGGTGTTGATTATCATTGGTGTAAATGTATGCAAGAGTATCTCTGCGCTCTTTTGAAGGAGATAGTACATTCATGTGAGTAAGCGCATTTATTACACCGGCTACATCACCTTGTTTTCGCATTTCATTATAAAATGCTTCGTAATGTTTAAACAAATCGGTATTAGTTTGCGCATTTCCAACATAACTCAACGCAAGAATAAAAACAAGTAATAATTTTTTCATTTTAATAAAATTTTAAGGTCGCTAAACTATTAAATTTATTGATACTATGGTGTTATAAAAGCCTTAAAACATTGATGTTAGAAAAAAAGAGGCTATAAAGCGTTAAACATCTTTATTCAGAGGTGTGCTAAATACAAATTGTTTGGCATTCAATACGCTGCTTATAACTACTTTTTTATTTAGATTTTTGTCGTTTCCAATATAGTTTGGAAGTGGTAAATTCTTTTTAAGCGCTATTTCAGAATAATACTCTTTTTTTTGAGGATGGTCTGGATACACGGCATTAATAGTAGTATTCCACCAATTGTTTTTGATAATCCCCTTAACAATGGAAATACAATCATTAAGGTGAATTAAATTCACGGGGCTATCTCCATTAAAGAGTTCTTTTCTTTTAACAAGCATTGTTATTGGGTGTCGTTTGGCATCAATTAACCCACCAAAGCGAATTACGGTAGTCTGTAGTTTATTATTATCTTTAAAAACGTTTTCAGATGCTATGAGTTGAATACCCGATTCAGTATTTGGTTCTGGAACAGTTTCTTCGGTAACTTCACCATCTATATTACCATATACAGCAGTACTACTGGCAAAAATAATTTTTTCTATAGCAGAATTTTCAAGAGCACTGTTGAGGTGCTGCATTTTAGAAACATAGTTTTCTTTGTTTTCTCCTCGTAATTTAGGAGGTATATTTATCACAAGAATACTAAGGTCTTTAAGAAATTCTGAGATGTTGCCGTTTACTTTGTTTTCACTAAGGGAAATTAAAAATGGAGTAATTCCTTTTTTTTCTAAATCGGATATTTTTTCGGCTGAAGTGGTTGTTCCTTTAACCGTAAATCCTTCTTTGTGAAGAGATTCTGCTAAGGGCAGGCCTAACCATCCGCAGCCCAAAATACCTATTGTAGGTTTATTCAAATTTTATAGTTTTAGATATAATAATAGCATCGTTTAAAACAAAAGGTGTTGGTATTTGTTCCTCAGGACGCGCAGGAACAGTAAACAACGCATTACTTAATAAATCGTTAGATGCCTCATAAATTGTTAATTCTAATGTGTTTGTTTTAGGTATGCTAATTTTTAGCTCCGTATAATTGTTATCCGATATATAGTGGGTAATTAATTTTCCTTTTTTTCTGTTCTCTAAATAGTATGCTGATAGCGAAACATTATTTACTTCGACCTTAGTGATATTAACTTCGTTGGTAAAAACATCTAATCGATTAACATTGCGTTTCGGTGTAATACATATTTCCAACAAGCGGTTATCATCAATAACGGTATCTAAAGTAGTTTCTATTTTAGGCATTGCAATTGCCTCTAATGGAGCTTCAGAGGTAAATGAAAATCCAGTACCATATTTACTACTTATAGTATTGTTATTTAATTTTTGCGGTTCTGTAGGCGTATGTACAAACTGTTTTGTCCAGTCGGAAGGATACTTGTCATAAGTAGCCCATTTAGCCGTATTTGTGTCAGCATCGTACAAATACACTAAACTGGTTGGTCTTGCATTTTCTGGAGTAAATCCTGCATTAAAATGTGCTTTAAGCATAAGCCCAAAAAATAACATAAAACCTATAACAGCCAACGTTTTTTTTCGCTTATAAAAACTAAACACCGGTAATAGTAAAAAGAAGGTGAGTGTTGTTAATGCTGTAGATGCTACCATCATTTTTAAGCCTAGCCCTACAGGAAATTGTTTTATAAAAGGAGTATAGATGAAAATAGCAGGTAAAGCTAAAAATACCAATAGGTATGCATTTGGAGTTTTCTGATTAAGAATAACTAAAAATGAGGCTAACAATGCATATACGGGTACTATAAAGAAGCTTGCTCCTTTTAAATATACAGCAACAAGGGTGCAAATAATTAACCAAAGTACAATTGGAGCAACTAATAAATTTGAGGTTTGTACGGATTTATATTTTTTATAAACACTGAATCCTACCGCTATAGAAAACAATACAAAGGCAAGAATATAAGTGTGGCCGTTATAAGTGAATCCATGTAGTATTTCGGTATACTGTGGATATAGCCATTTGAGAACAGACCAGCTGTAAAAACCAACAATTGCGTTAATTGCCAACGTAATTAGCAACGGTAAAAACCCTTTGCCGATTTCAATAGCGTTTAATTGTTTTTTTCGGAAACCATAAATTAGTAAGGCTATAAAAATAATAATAGCTAAAAGAAGCATAGGGAAAATCCAATCAAACGGATAGCTTACTAGTTTAAAAAAGGGAACATTAAAATAAATGTAGTCGTTAAGACTTTTTAAATCGTTTACACTGTGTTCACTAAAATAATTTAACAGCGGCATTAAATAGCTGCCTTGGTGAGCTAATGAACTTTTATCCATTCGTTCGTAATTATCCCGAACGGTATGGTAGTCGTAATGGTCATCAATAAAAGCAAAATTAAATCCTTCAATATCACCATCTTCTCTAAAAACAGTTAGGTCAGTATCATTTGGCAGCATTTTGTAAATACTATATACCAGCGAATTTGCAACAGGGTAATCAGGGTTGGCCTTAGTAAATTCTTTTATAAGGGTACCGTTACCTCTGTTGGTCTCAATTAACATATAACTTGGCCCGCCACTGCCCCGTGCTTCAAAATTTAAAACCAGACCAACATCACTTGCCCAAGGATGCTGATTTACAAACAAATCAGCACCATTTAACCCTAATTCTTCACTATCTGATATTAAAATTATAATGTCATTTTTTGGTTGTTTGTTTTTACTTAAAAAAACACGGATACCTTCTAAAATGGTGGCTACTCCACTACCAGCATCACTAGCACCAAGTGAGGAATGCGGATTACTATCATAATGACTAAGTAATAACAGTGCTTTTCCTTTTTCGCTTCCCTTTATTCGAGCTAAAATGTTAGTTGCATTACTTAAATTACCCCAATCGCCAGCAGTATAACCTTCTTGAAGCGATGTTTTTAAACCCAAAAGATTTAGTTGTTCAACAATGTAATTACGTACTTCTGCATGTCCGGGGAAACCAGTTGAATGTGGCTTTTGAGACATATTTTTTACATGTGCTGCAGCTTTGTCTACTGAAAATTCTGTTTCTGTTGATTTTTCACCTTCAGTATATGTAGGCATTTCAGATTTAAAAGACCAGTATACTGCTAGTAGAATAAGAAAAATGGAGGTTAGAGAACTAAATTTTTTCATACTCATTAAATGTATAAAATTTAGAGGAATCATACCATACATCTGGTTTTTTTAAATTTTTCATATTATTTTACTATCTTTAATAATCAACCTTTAAATATTAATACTATGGGAATCAAAAGTTTTCAAGGCGCACGTAAGCCAACAAAGAAGGAGTTTGATGCCCCAATTTTAGTTGCAGATTATATGACTACTAAGTTGATAACCTTTTCACCTGAGCAGTCTATATTAGAGGTTATGGAGCAATTTGCTAAACATCATATTTCTGGAGGTCCGGTTATGGACTCAAACGGATTTTTGGTAGGAATTATTTCTGAAGCAGATTGTATGAAACAAATTTCTGAAAGTAGATATTTTAATCAACCTATTTTAGACAAAAGTGTTGAAAAATATATGACGAAAAATGTTCAGACCATACCGCATGACATCAGTATTTTTGATGCTGCTGGAATATTTGACGAACATAACAGACGAAGACTACCTGTTATGAAAAACGGACTGTTAGTTGGTCAAATAAGTAGAAAAGATATTGTTATCGCTGCACTAAAACTCAACGGGCAAAACTGGAAGTAGTTTACTCCCTTTTTACAATCATATAATAATCATTATCTAAGGGTAAATAACCTAAGTCATAGACAAAATAATAGGTTGTACCTTTTTTAGTGGTGTATAAGTTTGTGATAAACTCAAAATCAAAACCCTTATCCATTAACCGGGTTCTAGTGGTTTTGGTTTTTCCTTCTTTTAAAGAAAAACTATCTAACACGCGATAGTTTTTGCGCAAACGGTTATTTATATTTCTAATAAGGTTTTTACTATCCTTATTTACTTTGTTGTTATAGGCATTTCTGCAATAATCGGAGCAGTATTTTTTATCTACTCGTCCAATTATTTTTTCACCACATTCAAGGCACTTTTTTTCCAAAATGTTTGGCTTTATGTTAAACGCAAGCGGTTTTTTGATTATTGGTAAGTTACAAATTTTAGTCGTTATTTTTAACTTTAATTCCGTAGCCGCTGAGTAACCCAAATAGCCCTTGTTGCGAAAAAATGGCTTTTTTAAGCTTGTTGTTTTCGGGGTGTATATTGTAGTTGTAAGAGGTGGTAAAATCTGAAGATTCAAGATTAGATTGCTGAAAAATGGTATGTTCCAAATTACAATTGTTGAAAATTGCTGAAGTTAAATTTGTTTCAGTAAAATCGGTTTTAAACATTTTACAATCCACAAATGAGGTATGTTTAATGTTTAGTTGATAAAAAGACGAAAGTGTTAAATCACAATCAAAAAACGAAAAACGTAACAAAAAGGTGTTACACCTATCAAAACGAAGCCCAGTTAGTTTGCAATGGTTAAAGTTAACATTGTTGAAGGTTGTATGCGATAAATTAGCATTACTAAAATTACAATCTACAAAGGTACATTCTGTAAAATTTTGGTTGTCTAAAAGAGAATCAGAGAAGTCACAGTTGTTAAAAGTACAGCCGTCATAAGTTGCCTTTTTAAGTTTAGTTTCACCTTTATATGTGGTGTCTGTTATAAATGGATTATCACTCATGTTATAAATGTAAAATGTGAAAATATTAATTAATGTTTGGGAATCCTTTTTTTAAGGATACTTAATTTTTAAATGTTAAAAATATGTTAAAAATATAAGAAAAGGACTACAAAACAATAACTTTGAAACGTTCCCCGGGGTTTAATATGAAAATGACGAAAAATGAGGAACAAATTTAAAATTGGGGCTCTTGCCCTTGGTATTGTAATCTTTTTTATTTCCTGTGAAAAAGATATTGAAAACGAAAAGTTTATTGGAGTTAGTTTAGATGCAGAGAAAGAGTCTGTCCCTTCGGACTCTTTGCTGCGTGCTGTTTTGGAAGAGGAGGATGCCTTTAGGGAAGATACCAAAGCTGGAAGAATTGTTGACATTTCTGGAATGCATGTTGAAAAGGAAAATCCTAAGAAAGTATATGCGCATTACATGCCTTGGTTTCAAAGTTTAGATTACGATGGTTTTTGGGGGCAGCATTGGACAATGGCAAATAAAGACCCAAATATTGTTGATAGTTTGGGGCAAAGAGAAATAGCTTCATACTATTATCCAATTATTGGCCCATACTCTTCAAAAGACCCCGATTTGCAAGAATACCATTTATTAATGATGAAATTGTCTGGAATTGACGGTGTAATTTTTGATTGGTACGGGGCTAAAGATATGTATGATTATGGACTAATAAAAGAGTCTACGGAAGCCTTTATGGATAGAATAGATGATTTAGACCTAGAGTTTTCTATAATGTATGAAGATAGGGTTGCAGAACAGGCGGTACAAGAGGGTTTGGCAACTAGTATGGTCGAGGCTGCGCAATTTGATTTTAACTATATAAAAAATAATTACTTTAACAAACCTAATTTTCTTCTTCAAGATAACAAGGAGTTGTTGTTTATATTCGGTCCAGAAACTATTGTAGATTCAACCGCATGGAACAATATATTTTCAGTTTTTCCAGAGACCGAAAAACCACATTTTTTAACATTATGGGCCACTCAAGATGTTGTGGGTGACAGCGCATCTGGGGAGTTCTTATGGGTCGCTGAAGACCATTTGGTTGCTCATGATTATTATTATGACACGTATTTAGGCAATAATTCCGTTACGGTGGGTAGTACTTACCCTGGTTTTGATAGTTTTTACGAAGCAGGCGGATGGGGTTTATTACATGAATGGGGAATAATGCATAATGATGGTGCTACCTTTGTTGAAACACTTAATTATACACATCATGAGGCTGCAGACTTTGTTCAATTGGTTACCTGGAACGACTTTGGTGAAGGCACCATGCTAGAACCTACAGAGGAATTCGGGTTTTTAAATTTACAGCTTATTCAAGAATATACAGGAGTTACTTATGAGCCAATTGATTTGCAAACAGCATTAGATTTGTACAGGGCAAGAAAGGAATTTGCGGGTAATGAAGAGGTAGAATACTATTTGGATAGGGTGTACCATAAAATTAAAAAATCTAACATGAATAGAGCTCGTCTTATACTTTCAGCAGTTAATAGTATTTATGGTTCGTAATCTTTTTTCAATAGTTGTTTAGAATACTTTTTAAAATGTACTTTTGATGCCTAAATGTGTTGTACTATGGCATCAAGTTCTAGAAGTGTTTTAGTGGTTTTGTCCTTTTTCGCGATATATTTTATATGGGGCTCTACCTATATGCTTAATAAAATTGTAGTTACTGAGTTACCGCCGTTTATGATTGCGGGCATACGTTTTGTGGTGGCGGGATCTTTAATTTTTGTAATCGCAAAGTTCATGGGGCTTTCATTACTAATTAGCCGTAAACAATTGTACAATTGTAGCTTGGCAGGTCTTTTGTTTTTAACCCTGGGGAACGGACTTGCCGTATGGTCGTTACAGTATTTAGACAGTAGTTTTGCAGCGCTGGAAATTTCAGCACAACCACTTGTAGTGCTATTTTTAATGCGCATTTTACAAGGCAAAAAAATAAAGAGTGAATCTGTTATTGGTATTGTTTTAGGCATCGTAGGTATATTTTTATTAGTAAGTCAGAAGGAATTGGTGCAAAAAGAGGGTGCACTGCAAGGTATTTTAATGATATTACTTTGTATGTTATGTTGGGGGTACGGGAGCTTGTTTGTTGGCAAAGCCGACTTACCTAAAAATTCATTTGTTAATACGGGTTATCAAATGTTTATAGGGGGAATATTGCTTGTGCTGTGTAGTTTTGGATTGTCTGAAAACTGGACATCTCCTGTTGTTTGGAGTACACCAGTATTGTTATCGGTGTTAGGTTTAATTGTTTTCGGCGGTATTATTGCATTCACGGCCTTTAATTTTTTACTAAAAGTAGTATCACCCGAAAAAGTAGCAACATCTACTTACGTAAACCCAATTGTAGCGCTGTTTTTAGGTTGGTTTTTTCTAGATGAAAAGGTTACCTTAATGTCGGTTGTTGCAGCGATTATTTTACTAACTGGAGTATATTTTATTAATAGTAGTAAAAACGATAAAGCACCTAAACGCAGTCTTAGAAAATGGTTGCAGCGGAGGGTTTAGGTGCTTTATTATTGAATGTTTTTACTCTATTTCAAGTCTTAAAGCATCATAGGAATTGGTTTGTATACCAATTAATCCATATGTAGTTTCCCCATTTTTAATTACAGTTCCGTTAATATTATATTCCAGCATTTCGTCTTTAAATTTTTTGTTTGCTGAACTTGCTGCAATCATATTTCCTCCAGCTATACCTGGGCCTAAAACAAGTCCAATAGGCGTTGAACTTGTTTGCTCCGTACGTCCATTAGAAGTTGAGCTAGTGTACAAATTAACAGGAGATAAAAGTAAATAAAACAAGTAGGTTGCTGGATGTTGCTTTAAGGTTTTAAAAACTTTTTCATTTTCTAAAACATAAATTTCGGTTCCGTCTTCATAAGTTAATATGGCATCTCTACCAAATGTTAAATCTTTGCCAGAGTTATTGGTGATTTTTACGGCTACCAGCTTTACACCTTTAGTTACTTCTTTTTTCTTGTATTTTTTTCGTAACAAGTCGTATTTATATTCCAGACTTACGCCGTCACTTTCATTAGTTGATACATAATTAATGGATTTTGGTTGAATCATTTTATACCCAGATGAACAACTAGTTAATAATGCTATTGCAATAAGTAAAAAGGAAGTTTTAATAATTTTCATCTATTAGATTTTGGTTAAGGTTTTTCTTTTGTTAAACAGCAGACCTATTGATAATTCTTGCCTAAAATTCGGGGCGAAAAGTAGGTTTTTTCAATAACTGAAAGATGATAATTTAGTTAAAACGAGCATATTTTCTATATAATGCTATATAGGAGTTACAATAGCTAGACTCTGAGGAGTAATTTGAGAGATAAGTACCTGCGGTGTTACTTTTTATTTTAAAAATTTTGCAACTTCCTCTCTATATTTTTCTCCAATAGGAATTTCAATAGTATTAACCTCAACATCTTTACTGGTGAAGGCTGTTATTTTATTGTGGTTGACTATGTATGATCTATGCACGCGTACAAATCTATTATCTAGCTCTTTTTCAAAATTAGATATGCTATACTTTACAGTATGTGTTACATCTGGCATATGAACTTTTACATAGTCTTTGAGGCTTTCGATATAAAGAATTTGATTAAAATCTATTTTTACCTTTTTCCTGTTTTTAGTTACAAAAATATAGTCAGCGTCTTTTGACAAAGTAGCTTGAGAAGTATTAGGATTCTGGTTTACAAACTTCTCAATAGCTCTAAAAAACCGACTAAAGGTTATGGGTTTTAATAAGTAGTCAACAGCGTTAAGGTCAAATCCATCTACAGCATAATCTCTATAAGCGGTGGTGAAAATTACTTTTGGTTTATGAATAAGGTTTTTAAAAAAATCGGTACCCTTTAAAACAGGCATTTCAATATCCAAAAACATAAGATCAATACTTTCGTTTTTCAATATTTTACTAGCCTCAATAGCAGAGGTACAAGAAGCTACCAATGTAAAATTATCTAATTGCCCTAAGTGAGATTCTATAAGCTCTCTTGCCAAAGACTCATCATCTACAATCATGCAACGGTAGCTCATTTGTTTTTAAGTTTTAGGTCTACTAAAAATACGTCCTTTTCCTCATTGATATCCAATGTATGTGCTTTATTATAAAGTAACTCTAATTGTTTTCTAACATTTTGTAACCCTAAAGGTTGTTTAGTAGTATTGTTAGTGTAACCTTTGGGTATAGAGTTTTTAATAGTAAATGTAATAGTATCCTTATTAGACGTAATATTTATGTCTATAAAGGCAATCTCTAATTCTTGAGAAACACTATGTTTAAAAGCATTTTCAATCAACGTAAGCAATAGCAGTGGTGCAATATTTGCACCCTCATCCACCACAGTTTTAAAGTCGATATTTACTCGCTCTCCATAACGTATTTTTTCAAGAGAAAGATAATTTTCAATTAAACTAATCTCCTTATCTAGAGGAACAAACGTACCATTACATCCATATAACATATAGTCTAAGATATCCGATAATTTTGCGATAGCTTCGGGAGTGTTATTAGATTTTTTTAATGCAAGCGTATAAATATTATTCAGTGTGTTGAATAAAAAATGCGGATTAAGCTGGTGTTTTAAAGCGGTTAGTTCGGCTATTTTTTTTTGCTCATTAAGTTTGGTAAATCGCTGTTGATTTTTATAAAATCTAGCCATAAGTAATAGTGCTAAAGGCGCCAAAAACTTAATAGTCTTACTTAAAAACATTGAAATATCTAAAAACCTTTCCCAGAAAGATAAACTTGCGTTTTCCAGCTCTATAACATTGTAATGTGTTATATGACTAGGGTCGTAGTAAAAAGTTTTAAAGCAAGTATATATGGCGAACATACTCACCAATAGTATAGCAAGTAAAATAGTAAATTGTATATACTTTTTTTTAGTGAAGAAAAAGGGGATTAAAAAATGCAAACATGTATATGCAGTAATCAGCTGTAAAACAATTATGATTGCAGCTGATTCAAATTTTTGCTGGTAGGTATAATAGCCTGCAATGTTAATGGTAAAAAAGAAGTATAAAAACACACATAACCAAAATATAAAATGACTCCAAACGGGGCCTTTTAAAGTTGTTTTTTGTTGATGTAATGTGGTACTCATAATCAACAAGTTTACAAATATTTATAATAGGATTTGTTAGTTATGGATAAACAAGGAATAAACAACACTGAAAAACGATTCTATGATGTCTAAACTTCCTTAAACGTATAAATGCACTTTCTATATGCCTTAATAGGGCAATGGTCTACTAATTAAAATAGTAGGAGATATAAAACTAATTTTATCTCAAAGTTTTAATTCTATTGTGTGGGTAATGAAAAACATATGTTTACTTATTGTAGTAATAATTATTTGTTTTTGCTCTTGTAGCAGGACTAACAATGGATACAATATCAAAATAGAAGAACATGCAGGGTTGAATCGCAATTTAGAATATGTTGAGGTAACACTACCTCATATGAAACTCCCTCAAAAAGGGGAGTCGTTTTATGCCTATTCAAAGGAAGAAAAACATAAGATTCCTGTTCAGATTCACTATAATAATATAAACGATACTTTGTCTAAACGCAAAGCATCACTTGTTTTTCCAATTTCCATAAAAGCCAACCAAACCAAAGAATATAGTATTAAAAAAGAGAAAAATACGCATCATATAGAAGAAACAGATTTGCATATAGCGGGTGAAAATATGAATCTAACCGTTGAAAATCGTCACTTTTTAGCTTCATTAAAGCAGTTCTCTGGGTATCAGGATTTAAAATTAGCTGCGGGTCATTTAGGGAGTCTCACACTTAAACAATTTAACAATGTAGAACTGTCTAGAAAAAACCCGAATTTAAAAATGCATTGGGCTCCGAATTTTGGTAAAGAGGACAAGACTTATCGTACCATGGCGCATTTAACTACTCCTGATTCCGTATCCATTTCAACAAAAGGGCCCTATTATTTCAATCTTTTTAAAAGCGGAAAAGTAGCGGGGTATGAAAAAATAACACTAAAAAGTGAATACAAGTTTTATGCAGGGCTTCCATATTTTAAATCAAGTAGCGAAATGTTTTTTACCCAAATAGACACATTAAATCTTTTGCGAAATGATGAAATGACCATGGATAGCCTATTTACCCACGTTGTTTTTCCAAAATCTAAGGGCAAAGTGGTGAGCTTGCCGCTTTATAAGGAAAGTACGCTCTCATATTTAGATAAATATCCCATACCAGATAATGCATCTTGGCTTTTCTTTTATAATGAGGATAAACTATACGGCTTTGGCTCTATACGGTTATATTATAATAACTACCATTACCCCACCTTTAATCCACATACTAAAATTACCGCAAGTATGAATTCAGGCAGATATTGGAATAGAAGACTCATAAGTGATAAAAATACAGTAGTACCAAAAGGGAGTAAATATGTAGAAGAAAACGCCTATCTCGTTTTTAAGGTAGACAAAAAAGTACTTTCTAAACATATAACATACTATTACGAACGTTTAAAAAATCCGGTAAAAGTTAGTGTTTTGACTAACTAAAAAAGACAAAAAATATGAGAAATAAATTAGTCATTTTATTACTAATAAGCATTTTGGTTGGTGCATGTAAAACTACACAACAGCCCTATTTGGTAGAAGAAAATGGAACCGTTCACGTGCCGGCATATGTTTTACCAGAATCATCATTTCTTAGTGAAGAAAGCAAAATGGTTTTAAAAAAAGAACGTGAGGAAAAAGCAAATGCGAACCAGTTAATGCAAAAAGCTTGTCCTCAACCAAAAAATTCCGATAAGGATGCTTGGGAAGCGTATAGGGAATGTACCATTCAGCATTTTTATACTACTCCAGTTTATACAAATATGTTGAAAAGGTATAAAGTAGATATCGCTGTAGATACTATTGGTGGAGTTTATACCGAAGTATTTACTCCAGCAGAAGGAATAAAAGAGACCAATAAAAACAAAGTTTTAATAAGCCTACATTCTGGAGCATTTCTATACGGTTCTCGCACTTTTAGTCATTTAGAGTCTATTCCCATAGCTGCTTTAGGTGGCATTAAAGTAATAAGTATTGATTATCGTGTAGGACCAGAGCATCAGTTTCCTGCGGCAAGTGAAGATGTTGCTGCCGTTTATAAGTCACTTTTAAAAGAATACGAACCGCAAAATATAGGTATATATGGTATAGCTGGCGGAGGGGCATTAGTAGCACAATCTATGGCTTGGTTTCAAAAGGAGAAAATACCGTTGCCCAAAGCAGTGGGGATGATTAGTATGGCGGCTGCACAACCACGGCCAAAAACCGATTCTATGCATATGATTTCTGCTGCCTTAGGATTTAAGGGCGTTGCCCCTTTTACCTATTTTGAACCTTATTATGGTAGTAACCCCAATTTTAATGACCCGCTTTTAGTGCCATTGCAGTCAGAAGAAGTATTATCTAAATTTCCACCTTCGCTATTAATTGTTTCTACACGCGATTTTCATTTAAGCTCAGTAGTCTATACACACAGACAGTTGGTAAAACTTGGCGTTGAAGCCGATTTACATGTGTGGGAAGGTTTGGGACATGTGTTTATGAATAACGCAGAACTAAGCGAATCGAGAGAGGTATTTAAGGTTGTTGTTGATTTTTTTAAACAATGGTTGAGTTAATAATTAGGAGCTATTTCGGTAGCTCCTAGTTTAACTGATTTAAAACTCAATAGCTAAGATGATTAGGGCTTTTCATAGGAGGGTTTTTTGTATGTAGTTTTTATTTCAGTTCCTCAAAAACCGTGGTGAACTCTAACTTTTCAGAAATCTGCAATTCCTTTTTTTTATATTCAAATTGCTCTAACGTTAAAGGAATACTTTTTCTTGCTCTAGACACTTCAATTAAATGATAATACGTAACATTTTTGTTCAGTTCATTTACAGAATCTTTGGGATGGCTTTTTGCAATTATGTAATCGTCATTATGTCCAACTTCAAAAACAGTCTGTCCCACTATTAATTTGGACTGATGTTCTCCAGGAAAGTACCAAATACTCATTTCGTCCAACGTATTATTAGCAGTTAGCCAGTATTTGTCCGTTATTTCTTGTTCCACTAATCCCACTCCAAATAAACACGATTGAAGGAGAATTACGAAAAGGATTCCAATTTTTCTCATCAGTTTAGATGAGAAAACTTAAGGAAAGTAGTAGCGTCTTTTTCTTCCAGTTCAAAAGATAATTTAGTTCCAATCCATTCCTTATCTCCATCTACACATTCCCGGTGAACTTCATTTGGTGAATTCA
Organism: uncultured Maribacter sp.; assembly: GCA_947493885.1. GTDB lineage: Bacteria > Bacteroidota > Bacteroidia > Flavobacteriales > Flavobacteriaceae > Maribacter_B. The sequence continues at coordinate 49,241 of CANLTE010000005.1, read as the reverse complement.
ATTTCAAAACTTTCATTTTATTGAAATATTCGTCACCGAATATGAAGTGGTTTATATTTCCTTCCTCCGGTTTTGCAGTAGTCTCATTTGTCCACCAGCCCTTTAATCCTTCTTCAAGTGTAATTGCATCATATACCTGTTTAACAGGTGCTTCGATTGCTAAATTGTGCCTGATGTTTGCCAGTTTTTACTATTTATTTCGTTTTTTTATTGCCATTAGTGGTTGGGTTAAGCGCAGTGCGGAAGTAAGGAAACTTATTAGTTTCCATCTGTGCACGAAGCTAAAGCTTTTGGTTTTTCTTTTTCTTTTTTTGTTCAAAGCTAAATTCCAAAGATTTAGCGACATTATTGATGTGCACAGACCTTTCGATTAAGTTCTAAAGTCTGCATTACTTTTAGGTTTTGTTAGGACAGAACTTTTTTTAGTCATTTTTAAACGCTCTTGAATCATATAATTTTAGCAATTCTTTATTCTCAATATAAGTTTTCGGTAAATTTTTAAGTAATGAGTATTGTTCAATTAACGGTTTAAACTTTTTTCCATATTTACTTATGCTATTATAAAACAAGATTAAAAGTTCAAAATCGGATAATTGAGACCGAACGATGGATGTGTACTTATACCTTTCTAGATAATTAAAATCATAATGTGAATTCAAAAGTTTTTTTGATTCCAATTCTTCCTTACTAACAAATTCTGTTGAGTGTATTATTTTTATTATACGATACAAATTTCTGAAGTAATGACCGAAATCGGTACTATGCCTAGTATAAACTTTTTTATAAGCAATATCGAACTCAGATTGTTTTAATTCTTGTCTTAATTCTTTAAACGCTTGTTGAAATGCATCTCTTCCAATGAATGTTTCAGATGTGCTACTTAGTAAATCATGTTTTTCAAAATCAATATCTTTTACAATTTGATTATGTAAGTTTATTAGACCAAAAAAGGTATTTTCAAACCTTTGTGTTCTTAGCGTTTTATTTTGAATTACGAATTCCTTTCTAGTAGCTTTTAGTTCCTCACGTTGATATTTTAATTCCTTTCTTTGAAGTAAAATAGTGATAATTATACCAGCAAAAGCAAGACCGGAAAACAATGCATTTACAGTACCGAACATATCGCCTAATGTGCCCCGTTCGTCTAGTCCCAAATCTTTCAACAAAAAATATGTTAGAAACCACAATCCAATAATAAGCAATACTGTTCCTAATCCAATTAAAGAGATTGATATTTCATTATCTTTTTCTCGATTCATGCCATGCTGTTGTTTCAGTCTTATGCCTAACAGTATCGGCTATGAGTAGTTGCGTGGGTTAGCACTAAACTTTGCAAGTAGTACATACCACACTGAAAATCCGCGAGGATTTTCAGAAGTAGGCGAGAACCAGCAATTACTTATAGCTAATGTTGTAAGTAGTTATTTTTTGTTCGAATCCACTTTTGGTATTTTAGATTCTGTAATAGTCCTTGGTTTAGTTTTAGGTGGTGGTGGTGGTGTTTTTTTCTTCTTATCAGCCATAATTATATATTTTGAGTTAAAATTATTGAAACCATTAAAGTCAACGAGATTATTGAAATCATTAACAATGTTCTAGTATAGTAATATTCTTTAAGTCTTCTATCATTAATCATTTGATTGTTGTTAGCGCACTCAATGTAATATTCGAGTAGCTCTTTTTCAAATTCAGCTTTTGAGTATTTTATTCCATTTCGTTTTTTCTCCTTTTTTTTCAGCTCACAATGATTGTTAGTGTAATGCTCAAATAATAATAATTGTCGTTCTTTAAGGTTTTCAGGTGATGGAATGTATTTGTATTTATTTTTAATATTATGGAACATAATCAAAAGAAAGGTTATTGTCATAATTATCGAAACAACGAAAGCTGAAATTATTATTACTAAAAAAGCTTTATACAATATACTTTCAGGTTTTATGATATCTAAAACCTCACTAGTCAAAATATAATAAAAAGCTCCAATTAATAAAGTCAATATAGTTGTCGGAAATTGAACTGAATTATCAATTTGGTGCTTCCTAGCGCTTTCAGATTCGTATAAATCTTTATAAAATGATATTTCGGCAATTTGTTCAATCATAATTGCTTACAACAATTGTATATAGTTACTTTTCTATAAATCATTAGGGTTTAATAACTAAAAATTCGCTCTACAAAGTAGGTTTTTTCATCAAAACAACAATACGTATTTCTGTAAAAATGCACATATTTTCGACATTTATAGACAAAAGGGGACAAGCACAAAATGATTTTTTTAGAATGTTTGAATTAGGTATTTTTACAGAAGTGTCAAAAAGCCGTAGAATTTTGGATAGAACACTTGGTATATTGTTTATTCTTATAAGCATTGTGATTGGGTGTTTCCTTATACCAGATTTATTACCCCTAATCAGAAAAACCCCTTATTTATTACTCGAACCAGATTCACTTGTTAGACATGAGTTATCACTCGATTGGTTTATGCAATTCGTCGGCTGGATTATTGCCTTTTTCACATTTAGGATTGGTAGAGCTTTTTTAAAAGATAGCAAGAAACCCTTTTAGGAACAGAACCGTATAATTTTAGGTTGAAAATCAATTACAACATAAACTTAAAGCGATTATCACATTCACAAAATGCGCTATTTAATCGTAAAGTGCTGGTTTGGATTCCAAAAAAACACACGCTTCTAGTGCGGTAATCAATTATTTATTCTTGTCCCATTTGGTATATAGATGCCATATTTTCTATAATTTTATCCATTTTCAAACGACTACAAACGTTTACAAGCGAAAGTAAATAAGTCACAACCGAATGTTTTTGGCAAGTGGGCATAGGTTTGCAGTGTCAAACAATAGTGTCTGGCATAATACATCTGAGCAGTAATAATCAGAGATAAATAATAATAGTATGAATGCACTTAGAAACAAAGTACAGTTAATTGGAAATTTAGGTCAAGACCCAGAAGTAGTGACCTTAGATGGTGGTAAAAAATTAGCAAAATTTACAATTGCTACTAACGAAACCTATAAAAACGCACAAGGCGAAAAAGTAACAGATACGCAATGGCATAATATTGTAGCCTGGGGAAAAACCGCTGATATTGTAGAAAGTTATTTAAGCAAAGGAAACGAAGTTGCCATTGAAGGTAAACTTACACACCGCGCTTATGAGACCAAAGAGGGCGAAAAAAGATACATCACCGAAATACGCTGTAATGAGTTGTTGATGTTAGCGAAATGATTTCGACTTCGCTCAATCTATTTCGACTTCGCTCCTCTCGACTCCGCTCGAGGAGCAGCGCAGTCGAGAGTATGCGTTAGAATAAAGGGTTTACCTTTTTAGAATCAAAATTTTAGAGGAATGGGTATTTCATAACTTTTTTTAACCAGAGAGGTTTTACCTCCTATACACAAGCTCTTACTGTGTAAGAATGCCTCTCCTAAATAAAGAGCCTATTCTTCCTGAACGAAGAGAAAACACCCCCTCCTCGAGCGGAGTCGAGAGGAGCGGAGACACAATACCCCTCCTGAGCGAAGACGAAGGAAGGGGTTTAACAAACACAAAACCATGAAAACATATTACGTATATATTTTACGATGTGCCGATGATTCATTTTACACAGGTATTACCAATAATCTGGAACGGAGAATTTTTGAACATCAAACAGGATTTTACAAAGGAAGTTACACCAGTACGCGCCGACCAATTACGCTGGAAGGTTATGTAGAGTTTCAGAATGCTTTTAAAGCAATGCGATTTGAACGTCAAGTAAAAAAGTGGTCACGGGCAAAAAAGGTAGCATTATGTAACAATGAGTTTGCGGAGTTGAAGCAATTGGCAGAATGCAGGAATTTTACGCATTGTAGGTACAAACCCCTCCCCTCGACTCCGCTCGGGGAGGGGCAGGGGCAAGAACTTGAAGATGAGGTAATGTTTTCAACTCCGCTTGGGGAAGGCACAGAAACTTCAATTCGAAAATGAGTCGATGTCTTCAACTTATAGGTAATGAGTAAGGTTTTAGATAAATATGGAAATCCTTTTTCAAGTGAAGCTTATTTGAGTAAAGTTTCAGAGAATTAAAGTAAGCCGCCCTCCCCGAGTAAGGGTTGTGTGCGTTTTTTAGATAAATATTGAAACTCTTTCTCCAACTTAGATTGTTTAATTAAAGTTTCAGAGAATTAAAGTAATCCCTCCCCGAGTAAGGGTTGTGTGCGTTTTTTTGGACAATTATAGGGATTCCTTCCTAAGAGAAGTTTGTATGAGTAAAGGTTAGAAAATTAAAGTAACCCCTTCCCGAGCGGAGTCGAGGGGGGTGGTTACTTTCTTTTATCAAAAACCGTAACCGGTTTTCTCCCCAGTTTGGAAAAACTTAATTTTTGAATTTCTTTTTTATCGCAAAACTCAATTCTGGGTGAAACTCTTAGTTTAGATCTAAAATGATCTTTAATATTATTTAATAGTTGGTCTGATGAGGTTTTAGAAGCTATTTTAATAAGAATTTCATCAGTGCCAATACTATTGTGGTAAATTTCAATAACATGGCTTTCTACCTCATTAAAATCGTTTAGTAAATTATCCATCGCAGGTGGATACAGGGTAGTGCCTTTATATTTAATCATTTGTTTTTTACGCCCTACAACAGGACCCAAACGCAGAGTGTTTCTTCCGCACGAACAAGCTTCGTCATGCGCAATAACAATATCACCCGTTCTAAAGCGCAAAAGAGGCATGCCTTCAACGCCTAAAGTGGTAATAGTGAGTTCACCTTCTTCTCCTTTAGGAACAGGGTTATTGTTTTCGTCTAAAATTTCAACAATAATAAGTTCCGGATGATGGTGTCCACCTTGTTGCGCCGAACATTCCGTAAAAGCTGTACTCATTTCGGTAGAGGCGTAGGTGGAATACAACTCAATATCCCACGCATTTTTAATTTTGTTACCTAAAATGTTTAGCGAAAAATCTTGATTACGTAGCGATTCTCCAATGCAAATAGCCCCTTTTATTCCGGATTCTTCCAAATTAATGTTGTGTTCCTCAGCATATTGCATCAGTTTTAGTAAAAAGGAAGGTACCACAATTAAATATGTGGGTTTAAATTTTTTAATAGTATCCCATTGCAATTCAGGAATACCCGCGCCAACCCTAATAATACCTGCACCAAGTTTACGTGTACCTAAAAAATACGCCAAACCTGCCATAAATCTCCTGTCAATTGTAGTGGTGAGTTGTAAAATATCTTCTTTTACCACTCCAGCACATGCAAACGAAATAGCTTCGTTATAGGCAAGGCGTTCTAAATCGGCATCGGTTAAAGCAACTGTAACAGGCTCTCCTATAGTTCCTGATGTGGTTACGTAGTCAATAATTTTGGTGCTTGGAACACAAATAAAATCGTTATTATATTTTTGAAGCTCATCTTTAGTAGTCGTAGGTATTTTTACTAAATCTTCAAGAGTTTTAATATCTGATACCGCTATATTGTTACGTTTAAAAAGTTGCTGATAATAAACGGAATGTTCCTGTAAATAGGGAATAAGTTGTTTCAGTTTTTCTTCTTGAAACAATTTTATTTCTTGAGCAGATGCCTTTTCAATTTCAGGAATCATAGTTTGCGTTTTAATTTTTTGATGTACTTACTAATATTTTCTTTATCTGTAAGTGTTGTAATCTCTTTGGTATTAGCAATAGTAAAGGCTTCTAATGCCGCAGTATAATATTCGTTTTCATAAAGATATTTTCCAGAAATGTAATAGGCCTCCCAATATTCAGGATTACTTTTTTGCATTTCAGATAACGAGGTATAATCAATCTTATGTTGCTGATGTATTGCTGCTAATACCTTTGTTCTTAGTTCACGATATTTTTGATAATCTGCAAATGCTTTAGATACTAAAAAGGCATCTTTTTTAATATTTAGGTTTTTTGAAGAAAGCAGATTTTGGCTTTGTTCAACTTTAATTTGGTGTCCCTTTTTTATGCCGTTGAATATTTTATTTAAATCGTACGCCACAAATTCACCCAGTTGATAGGGGTTAGATGAAACCCAAACTTGTAAATCTTCGGGTTTAAATACAATACCATGATGTGCTAAAAGCTGATTTAATGCTTTTTCGTTTCCATAACCAATAGGCTTTTCATTTAGTCCTTCTTTATTTCTTAAAATAGCAACGGCAGAAGATACATTAAGCTTTAATTCTTCTGAAAGAAGTTCTTGCATACGCTCATAGCGATATTGCGAATGACTTTCTAAAATGTGTTCAGCATTGTTTTTATCATTCTCATACGCTTTACTTTGAAAGTGATTAGAGCAAATTAGTTGATTGGAGTTGACAACATCATAAACCCCAAAATTCTTTGGGGAAACCTCAATAATTGTTGCCTTTTTATCCTTTGCACTTCCTACAAGAATAGATTCTGAAACAAACACTTGTCTTTTTTTCGCAATAGCAATAGCCTCGTCTATAGTTGAAGCATATTGTAAAATTTCTCGGGTAACTAATGAAATAGGGGTTTTGGCAACTAATGGAAACTTAGACTTGCCAGCATTCATGGTTACTGTTATTCCTTGATTATTCATTCCTGAAACCACACCAATCATTCCTCCCCAGGTTACGGACATAAATGAATGTCCTTCATCGGGATTTACAAAGGCTATAATTTTTTCTTCGGCAAACTCATCGCCTGCATAAAAATCAAAATTCCTTCCAATAATTAATTTTCCATCCTGTGTTTTATCGCCCCAGGCAGCAAATGAAGAACAGCCCACAAGTGCTAAATCTTGTAATGCATGACCAATGTCGTGTGCACCATGCAAGTATAAAATTCTGCGATAAGGTTCCGCCACGTACTCGTATTTATCAGAAGCGAATTGAGATAATCCGTAAATTTCAGTCTTGTATTCTTCTTTTACATTTAAGTACATTTTACGATTGTACCATGCCAAAAACTTGCGTAGCAAATACTGCTTTGTTTTGGAAGGCACCATTTCTGAAACCTTAGAAAGTAATGCGTTTTCTTGTTTATGAAATAGCTCTTGGGTAAGTGCGCCTGTGGTAAGGCCTATTTCCATGGGGTTTCCTTCAACATAAAGTTCCCAAAGACCTTGTTTGTTTTTATTTAAGAAACCATTATTTGATGCAAATGTGGTGTCAGAAACTTTAACTCGTTCTGGTTTTTTTAAATCGTAACCAGACAGCTTAGGGGTGTCTTTCAATGATTTTGAAACACCACAGGAGTTTACGAAAACAATTCCGAGTAAGCAGATTAGGTAATATGTGAATTGCTGCAGTTTCATTCTGCTTTGTTAGCCTCTAAAATTTTATTCAATAAATATTCTCTACCCAATATTTCAGAGCAAGTAACAACACCGCTAATGGTAACTCCTAAAATACCGTGCATATTTAAACTTTGCCCAGTAAATAATAAGTTGCTGATTTTTGTTTTTGGAGAAATAATGGATTTAAGCGGATTATTAATGTCTTTTACGTAACCGTACATACCTCCTTCGTTACAGGCAATATAATCTCTATAGGAAAGGGGGGTAGAGGTATAAATAGATTGAATACAGTCCTTAATATTTGGAAATTTCTTTTCGATTTCCGCTAATAATTTTTCGGTTTTCTGTTGCTTGAATTCGTCATAAGTTTGCCCTCTTTCATTTTTATTTGCAACAGTGTTAAAAGTGCCTTCCCAAGGTTTAACATCTTCATATTTCATGTAGGTAATGGCAGTAAACTGATCCGCCCATTCATCCATACCCTTTTTTACACCCATAGAAAGCATGTAGCTTATTGGCCAACTTTCTTCGGTATACGAATGGGAATCCCAAACGCTATTCGCATTCTTATAATGATAGTAGTTTTTGTTGAGGTATTTAAAAGTTTTGGGTTTTAATACTACATGAATACTAAAGGCAGCAACCGTACTTTCTATTTGTTCGATACGATTGCGAAACGATTTTCTAAAGTTGTCTTCACCCACCATTTTAAGGGTGAGTTTTGGTTCTATATTTGAAATAAACAAATCACCATTTACAACTTTTCCGTCTTTGGTAATTGCCGTGGTAATCTTTTTATCCTCGCATTGGAGTTTTACAACTTTGCTATGTTTAAAGGTGTCACCACCATATTTTTTAAATTCACGAATAAGAAGTTTTGTTATTTGGCTTCCACCATTTACACATCGGTATGAGCTTTCTATATATGAGTTTACCGAGAGCGCATGGACATAAAATGGGGTTTTATCCGGTTCTCCAGCGTACAACAAATTAGAACCTGCAAGAACACCACGTAGCGTTTTGTTTTTTGTAAACGAATCTATGGTTGCCATCGCAGGTGTGGTAAACATTTCTTGGTCGTCGTAATACGGTTTACCAAGTTTTAAATTGTATAATGGGAATTTGTCGCAAGTATCTCTTAAAAGTTTTCCGTAAGCCCTAATGCCTTTTTCTTCTTCGGGAAATTGCGCTATTAACGAGTTTTCAAAATTTTCATACCCTTGGGCATGTTTATATTCGTTTTCATCATCGTCAAAAGTGATAATATCAAAACCATCTTCGTTCATTTTTTTTAAACGAAGGTCATCGTAAATACCTAAATACTTGAAATATTTATATAGGTTTTGCCCTTGGGAAAGTCCTCCAATATAATGTACACCCGTATCAAAAATGGTTTTTTCACGAACAAAAGTCTGTAAGTTTCCACCATATTGATTGTTTTTTTCTAAGAGACAAACACTACGACCTTCTTTGGCTAAAATGATTGCTGAAACCAAACCCCCCATTCCACTTCCTATAATTACCACATCGTAATGTTCTTTCATGTACTAGGTGTTTTTTTTAGCATGCTAAAAATATCGTTTTCATCCGTTATTGTAAAGCCCAATGTTTCCAAGGTTTTAATATTTGTTTGTTTACCACTTTTAAGTAAAACTATGTTTTTTACATTGTTTAGTAACTCTTCGGGGATTTCACTTTTTAGGTTATAAATTAATGTGCCTACAGCGCTTGTAATATTTTCAAGGGAATTAACTGGAGTAATTTTACCGTAGTTATGGGTAATGTAACTATTTGCAAAAACAATTTGTTCTTCAGGGTTTTCTATGTAAGTATTTATTCTGCGGTCTACGCTATCTAGAGTAAGTAGAAAATCTAACTGACCAGCATCTTCTGAAAGGTGTAAAATAGATTCTTTTTTTCCAATGAGTTTGGTGAGTTGGTGATATGGAGATTTATGCTTACGTAAATCTTCTTGAACAGCTTTATATATGGTATCACCTTTATATCTAAAGTCGTCTAAAATCATATCAAAAAAATAGGTTTCGTGCTCTATTTCGTTTCTGATTTCTGCAAATTTTGTTTTGAAAAAGGCACTTATTTTTTTGGTTCGCTCTCGGGCATCGTTTCCAAAATTTTGGTCACTCGCTAGAATACGGTCTAATATTTTTACAGTTATGCTTCCGTTTCTGATAGTAAAATCGCCTTTGGGTTGCACTTCAGAATTACCATGAATTAGAATAGGTAGAATATCTAAATTTAGTTGTTCTGCCAAGAAAAAGGCTCCTTTATGAAAACGTTTTATTTTGTTTGATGTGGAGCGTGTTCCTTCCGGAAAAACCATTATGGAATACCCTTGCGCTACCTTCTTTTTTAAATGTGTTACACCCTCTTCAATACCCGCATCTACAGGGTAGAATTCCGCCAATTGTGCTGCCATTTTAAAAACAGGAGAATTATAAACCCATGAGTTTACCAGAAAAATTATTTTTGGATATAGCATTCCCATGGTTAATGAATCTAATCCAGAAGTATGATTGGCAATAATTACGGCGGGTTTTTCAAAGGTTTCTTTTGGCTCATTAATAATCCTCTTTTTAACAAAAGGGTTACTGTAAATAACCGATTTTAAAAATTTAGAGCACGCTTTATGGTACCAGGCCATTTTTGTTTTTTTACTTATGGGTACTATTTTAATTAAAATGGTACTTATTAAAGCAAACAAAATACAACCCAAGGCGTAATATGCAGAAGAAAGTACAGAATGCAATAGTAATCGCAATGAAATGGGTCTTTTAGTTTTGCTACCAATAAATAGTTTAAACAAAAGCGGTTGAATGGTAAAAGCAATTAACACAGCGCATAAAATACCAATTAACGATACTAGTGAAATGGTATATAGTGCAGGATGTTTTGCAAAAATTAAAACGCCAACACCTAGTATTGTTGTTATTACCGATAGTATAATTGAAGTTTTATGCGTGGGCAGTGTTTTTTCTCCTGTTCTATATTCGGTAAGTAAACCGTTGGTAACAAAAATGCTGTAATCTACCCCTAAACCAAAAATGAAAGTTGAAATTATAATGTTAAAAATATTGAACTCTATTTTAAAGAGGCCCATAATTCCAACGGTTAATAGCCACGTTAGAAATATTGGAATACTGGTTACTAATGTTAAAGATAGGCTTCGGTAGAAGACCAGCAAAAGTATTAAAACGGCAATGACAGAATAATTAATGAGCGAATTAAAATCGTTTTTAAGGTTTCCTAAAAAGGTTTCATTCATTGCTTGACGATCTATTAAAACCGTGTTATTCTCGTTTTTAAAAGAATTTTCTACCAACTTCACATGCGCAGAGTCTACTTTTATCAGTGAGGTTACTGTGGTAAAGTCGTTTTTGCTAACAATGTAATCTTCAATGGTAAACGATTGTAATGCTTCATAATCCTTTAGAGAAAGTGGTTTAAAATTGGTCTCAAGAAGCTGATAAAATTTTGAAAACGTTTTAGGCTTAAAACCTAATTCACTACCATTTTGTATGAGCTGATTTTTAGTCTGTGTTATTTTTTCGGAACTCCAAAAGGTTTTCCAAGCATTAATTTTTTGATTTTGCGCTTTTTGAGATGAGACTAACGAACCAATAGAGCTAAAACTTTTTACATTACCGTTGGTCTCCAGTTGTTGAAGTTTTTGGTAATGTTGGTCGTTATTTTGGAGTGCATCTTCTAGTTGGTTTGCATAAGTAGCCAAATAAACCGACTTAGATTCTATATTCGTAAGCGCATCTAAACGCTCCCGAGCATCTTTAAAATGCTGAGGTTCGTAGTTCATTTTTGCAAGGTCTTTATTAAAAATCACCTTGTTGTAGGTAAAAAGACTAATAATAATTGTAACTGCTATTACTGCAATTCCCCATTTATTTTTATGAAAATTGTAAGCAGCAAAGCGGTCAATTATAGTGTTTTTAGTTGTTTTCTTTCGAGTTTTTTGAACATATACTTGAGGAATAAATAATAAAGCAAAGACTGAAGAACCAAGCACACTAATAGCGGCAAATATTCCTAAATCTTGTAGTGCTTGCGAATCTAAAAATAGTAAGCATAAAAAAGCCGAAGCTGTGGTTACACTACTCATCAAAATTGAAGGCGCAACATGAGTGTATAAACTTTTTATGGATTTAAGACCGCGTATATGGGTTAAAATATGAAGTGCGTAATCTAGGGTTACTCCAAGTAATACAGAACCAATTCCAAGAGAAATCGCCGAAATTTTTCCTCGGAATAAATATAAAAATGCCACTGATAAAAGTGCTCCAAAAACAGTTGGCATAAATAATATTATAGGAATTGTTATGCGCTTATAAAAGAATATTAAAATGATTAACAGAAGCGTTAATGCAATACCTACGGTAAATTGTATATCATGCTTTATTTGTTTGGCATTTGCAACGGCAATAAGAGCTGCACCAAAGTATTCGCTTTTTACTTTTCCATCATATGCTGTATTTAAAGTATTCTGAATGGTGTATAACGAATCTGCAAAAGCAGCATTTTCTGCGGTTTCATTAGAGCTTAATTGAGGTGTAATAAAAAGTAGAATGTTTTGTTTATTCTTGCTCAATAAAAAACCATTTTTTAAAACAAAATCATCACCAAAACCGAGTTGTTGTAGTTTTTTTAGCGCCATAAAAGACAACCCTAAAGGGTCTTTTAAGATGGTTTTGCGTGCAATTATTCCCGAAGGAGATATCAGCGTTCTATAATTTTGTTCTGTAATTTTTTTTAGACTGTCGTTTTGCAGTTTTTGTGCTATGGTGACGTAGTCTTCTTTATTAAGAAATAAAGGGAGGTTGTTGTAAACAAAATCCATGGTGCCAGAAATATCATTATCCGATACTTTTCCTTGAATATTTTTAATATAAGTACCCTTGTATTGTTGTATACTATCTAAAAATTGATTTGCATATGTTAAAAGTTCTTTTTCTGAGTTAGTACATTCACTTCGAATGTTGACAATAATTTTGTCTGTAAAGTTTACTGTTTTTAAAACTTTTTGGTATTCTTTGTTTTTATCGTTTACGGGGATAAGTTTACTAATGTCTTCTTCGAAACCAATTTTGGAAACCAAAAAGGCAAGTCCTCCAAGAACCATGAGCAACAGCAGTAAGCATGCAACTTTGTTTTTGGAAATACGTCTATGTATGTTATATAAAAAGTTACCCATTAACAATATTGTTTTTTTTCGATTTTAAAAATGACAATAGAATATACGATAAAAAACCAATTGTAATTGAAGCTATTAGTGCTACTGTAAAGCTTCCGATAATGTAAGACTTTAAGTGTTTAAAGGAGCCAAAGTTTGTACTTATTTCACCTAATGATAAGCTAGAATTATCTCCAGTTATCCAATTGCCAACATATAGTGCAAAATATATAATAAAGGGTATAAAAGGAGGGAAGCTTATATGGGAAAAGGCAAAAGCAATTACTTTGTTTAATTTAAAAATAACCGATAACGAAATTACTAGAGCTGTATGAAAACCCCATAAAGGCGAGAGTCCAATAAACAAACCTAGTACTATGGAAAGACTTTTTTTTTGGGGAGAGTCTTGACTTTGTAATATGTCTTCTTTAAAAAAACGTTTAAATCCTTTTTTTTTGAATCTTCTAAAAAAATCTCGCGGCTTAATATAAATTAGTGCTATTAAAATAAGGCAAGTGTTTAAAACACTTATTCTAAGAAAATCTTTTATGGGTCTAAAGTGAGAAACCCTGTCTTCTTGGTCATAATATACCTGAATAGGAATGTTTTTAACTTTAATTCCTTTCCATGACGCACGAACTATTATTTCTATTTCAAACTCAAATTTTGTACTATAAAATGTAGTTTTTTCCAGCGCCTTAATAGGGTAAGAACGATAACCCGATTGTGTGTCGCTTAATTTATACCCCGTTTCTGCCCAATACCAGAAATTAGAGAATTTATTACCAAAGCTACTTTGTTTAGGAATACCTTCCTGGTCCATTTTTCGAGAACCAATAAGAAGCAGTTTTTTATCCTCCGATTTTTCTAATTCAGCTATAAAAATTGGTAAATCTTCAGGGTAGTGTTGTCCGTCAGAATCTATAGTAATGGCATGTTCATAGCCTAAACGCAGTGCTTCTTTAAACCCCGTTTTAAGGGCATTGCCTTTTCCTCGGTTTTTTGGAAGTGTAATTAATGATAGGTGGCTATACGCTTTTAAAATAGTAGCGGTATTATCAGTAGAGCCATCGTTAACTACAATAATATTAGGGGTGTATTGTAAAACGCCTTCTATTACATTTTGAAGCGTTTTGCTGTTATTGTATGTAGGGATTATTATGCAACATTTAAGCTGCGAAAAAGAATCTGCAATTTTTTGGTTGGTGGTATGCAAAAGTGGCGCTGTTCTTTAGCTTTCTATTTGTCACAAATATACACATTGGATATGCCTAAAACAATTGCTTTTCAGAAGTAGTAAAAATTTTGGACTGTAAAATATAACCCTTTACAAATTTTCGCACCGCAGTGGATTTTATATTTTTAAAATTATCTAATAAAAATTGCTTGTCCTTTTGTACCGCAGTTTTATATTTTAAGAATTTTGGCGAATTTTCTTGAACACCTAATCTAATACACCTTATTTCGATATTGTTTGGAGCTTTTTCAACAGCATATTCTAGCAATGAAACCCCATTTTTAAAAAAAGTTTTCTTTTGTTTTACACCTTTTGCATGTTTTGCTTTTATCGTAGAAACAGCTCCCTTGTATGCAATTAATATTGCCTTGTCCTTTTTTGTGATTTTAGAGAGCTGGTCATGTAGTTTGTTTGCTACATCGGCATCATTGTTTGCCAGTGTATAGTTTTCTCTTATATCAGCTAAATTGGCAGTAATTACAAAGGTTATAAAACATGCTATGAGTCCAAAAGCTTTCATTTTAATCTATGATTTTGAATGTAGTACTCAATTTTAATGCCATAGTATCATCAAAAGAGGTGGTGTTTTTAATTTTAATCTCGTTATTTTCTGCCTCTTTAATAGTTATGGATAGTTTAAGAGTATCGTTTTTTTCGGGATTAATAATTGCCATGAATTTTATGTTTGAAGCCACAGCTAAAAACAAATTTTTGTCAGTTGCTTTTTCTGTGAGTTCCTTAATAATTTGAACCATACAAACTCCTGGCATTACTGGGTTTCCTGGAAAATGACCTTTAAAAACATCGTGATTTTTGTTTATTTGAATCACCGCTTCTACACCCGCGTCATCCTTTTTAAAATCTTCTATGGTATATAAACCTTCAATTAGCATATATGTGTTTTGTTTTAGTACTGAAAAGTGTACGAAATTCCTATTTGAAAAACGCTATTAAAGCTAGAGTTTTCATCGTTACCGTTATAATAATCATAATCGTTAAACAAATCTACATCAATTAAACCATGTTTATAACGCGCTTCTATTCCTAATCCAAAATCAAATTCATAACCAATACCACCAAATAATGAAATATCTATAGGAGTAACCTCAGTATCGTTATCTCCATTAACGATATTTATAAAATTATTTTCAATGTCAAAATCTAAACTTGGGCCAAGCAAAACATATAAGCCCATTTTTGGGCTAAAAAAGAATTTATTTGCCAACGCAACGGACAGGTAACTAATTTTTAAATCTGGCTGATTGGATAATGTAGAATTACCACCTTGTTGCGAATACACCAATTCAGGTTGCAGCGCATAAAAAGGAGCAAACCTAAAGTTAGCATAAAAAGCGGCATTTAATCCAATACGTTCATCAAGGTTAGATTCCGTAATGGTCGCCGAATTGAACCCTAAACGCATTCCAGGCCGTATTTTAGTTTGTGCGATAATGGTATTGGTAAATACCATCACCAAAATTAATAGTACAATTTTTTTCATCTTATAAAGCTTTTAATTTGATGTTAAATTTTATGTTTTTATGGGTTATTAAGATGTTTTTTGAAGTATGCTTACTGGTTCCAGAAAAATCATAAACAACCTTTTCTTTACCACCAGATTCTCTAACAATTTTAAGTAATTGTTGGTTTTTAAAAAAGTAATAATGGTTTTCGTTCCACAGTTGTGATTTTTTAATATGCAAGTCTTGTTTAGTGAACGTATGTTCGCTCAGAGCATATTCTTTTATCAACGTGTAAAAATCTTTTTGAAAAGTATTCAAAATAATTTTTTTGTCAATTTCTGGGATAATATGGTTTATGGTAAAATCGTCTCCAATAAAAGAGAAATCAAAAATTTTGTTTCCCATTTCGGTGGTATAAACAACTCTATGGTTGTGGTCTGCAATTTTTTTAACAATGATTATTCCTGAGAATTTTTTCTTGTAAAAAGTTAAGTTTGCCTTGTACACATAGTCTTTGTTGGAATATGCGAAATAAGGATTTCTAATTTGAATTTCGTTTTCAGATTTAGAAACAAAATCATTTTTCTTGGAATACGAAGCGCAAGATGTTAACGCAAAACAAAAAAGACTAATGAGCAAAAACCGCATCTGGAATATTTTTGTTTACGATACGATTAGAAAAAATAATTCTAGTATAGTCGTCTGTAGGTTCAACCATTTTAACCTCTAAAACATCACCTTTAGAGTTAAAGATAATTTCAAAGCGTTTCATAAATTCTGAAAATTGCTTATCAGTAGGCATAAAATGTACTTCGCTATTTGCGTCTTTTTTATAGTAGCTAATATCAAAAATATCGTCGGCAAACATATCACCTTTGATACTTGAAGTAATTAAAGTGTTTAGTTGTTTAAAAACCTTACTAGAACCAATATCTACATTACTCTTTTCTCCTTCATTATTAATAAAAAGAGTTTCTTCTTTAAACAAGACAGTATATTTAAAAGGGGCTGTATATTCCCATTTAACTGTATTGGGCGATTTAAAAGCAAGTTTTCCCTTGGAGGTAATATCGTTATCTAAAAAATCTAAGTGTTTATATTGAATAAAGTCACTACTAATGGTTTTAGTAATATTCGCTTGCTTTTTTACCAAAGCCCTAAGTGCGCTAGCCTCTTGACTACTCATTTTTGTTTGAGCGTTTAGACAAGTTGTTGTAATTAGTAAAAAGAGAAATAAATTACGCATAGGCTTTAATCTTTAGTAATTGGTCAATGGTAACCGACTTTAGATTTTTCTCTTGCAAAAATAACAATAACTGTTCCAAAACAATTAAAGTCTTTTCACTGGTATCATGAAGTAATATAATATCTCCCTTTTTAAGGTTTTGAGTAATTCTTTTTAATACAGTTTCTGCACTTTTATTTGTGGTATCTAAAGACCTTATATTCCATCCAATTGATTTTAGATTTAACACTTGAATCGCCTTAGCAATATTTGGATTTGTAACTCCAAAAGCCGGTCTGTATAACTGCGTTTTCTTGTGTGTAAGCTTTTCTAAAAGAGTATTAGTTTTTGACAATTCATTAATCACTTTTTTGGTGCTAAAAAAACCAAAATAATGTGAGTGAGAATAGGTGTGATTACCAATGGTGTGGCCGTTTTGTAGTATAGATTTTACAATTTCAGGATGTTTTTCAGCATGTTTGCCTATGCAAAAAAAAGTTGCTTTTGCATTGTGCTTATCTAAAAGCTTAAGGATTTTTCCTGTGTATTTTGTATTTGGACCGTCGTCAAAAGTTATTGAGATATGATTTTCTTTTATTTTTGAATTAGAACATAGTGAATTTAAAAAGTAGTTCCATTGAATATTAGCAGAGCCTAATGCAGTTATAAGTAACCAAAGGAAAGAAGAAAGAAAAATTACCCAGAAAGAGAGGTTATAGTTAATAACTCCAAATACAGCTATAACAACTATAAAAGCAAAAAAAAGATTTACCCAACCAAATTTTAGCATTTGCGAAGTAAAGAAAAGCTATGGTTTTCTCCTCTATACTGATTATATATAAGTACAGTTTTTATTGTTGAAATATCTTTCTGATTTAATTTAACAATTTCAGGAATTTCTTGTCTTTTTAATAGGTTAGATGCTAACCAAAAACCGAATCCTGAAACAGTGTTATGTTCTCCAGATAAATGTTTGTAATATACCTGTTGTGTATTCTTTAAAATTCCTGATGATAGCACATCATAATAATGGTCAAAATCAATATCACCATTGTTCCCTAGAATTATGACATCAACCTCTGATAATTCTAAATTGTTTTCTTTTAAAAAGTCAAGGGCAGTTTTTTCAAGTGCTTTCTCAGGTAGGGTGTTAAAAGTTTGGGTGTCGGCAATTTCAGCATAAGAGGTGTTTTGTTTTTTGTTGGAAAGCACAGAAAAACTTGCTCCTTCACTAAAAACAGCACCAACAGTGTTAGACTTTAACAGCTCTGAAGACTTTACGTTTTCAGATTTTATGTGATTTATTAGGCTATGAACTTTTATGGTATGTTCACCAGACTCGTCAACACCACCGACTAAAATATTTTCTTCTTCGTTGTTTTCTAGTTGTAATTTTGCATCAATAACCGCGGATTCAAATGAAGTACTACAATGTACATAGGTAAAATTGTATCCTTTGCATTGTATGGCTAGTGCAATTTGTCCTCCGACAGTATTATGGGTAGATTGTACAAATGATGTAGGGGTTAAATACTCTTCGTTGTTATCGATTAGTTTACTAAGAAATTTTTCAGAGTCTACAACACACCCCATACCAGTGCCTGTAATAATAGCATCAACATTTTCTAATCCGGCTTCTTGCAAAGCAAGTTTAGAAGCGACAACTCCCATTTTAATTCCTTTTGCCATTCTTCTAGCAGCAGCAGGAGGAATAAATTCTTTATAATTTGGACTTACAACTGAAATAACATTACTATCATGAGCGATAACTTCATCTAAAAAGGTTGAATTGTCAAAAGTTTTTTGAGCCGAAATGCAAGCAACACTATTTATATATACTTTACTCATAAGGTTAAGCTTTTTTAGAAAAAATTAGTGTTGAACAATTGCCTCCAAAACCCAATGAATTAGAGAGTACAGTTGTTAATTCTTTTTCTTTGGCCTTAGTTTGCGGAGTTATGGTAAACTCCTCCATTTGAGTTTTAAAATTAAGATTTGGGTAAATATGGTTGTTTTGTAATGCTAAAATAGAATAAACGGCTTCAATACCTCCGGCTGCGGCTAAAGTGTGTCCAGTGTATGCTTTTGTAGAACTAAAATCTGGCACATTTTCACCAAAAACGTTTATTATAGCACGGCCTTCAGACAAATCGTTGTTACGTGTTGCAGTACCATGCGCATTTATGTAGTCAATATCGTTTGGAGATATGTCCGCTATTTTTAATGCCTTTTGCATAGCTAATGTTGCTCCTTCGCCATTTTCTGATGATGCGGTTTGATGAAAGGCATCGTTGGCATTACCATACCCTTTTAAGTATGCCAGAACTTTTTTGTCTTGAGCTTTTACAACTTCATCTGATTCTAAAACTAAAAAAGCTGCTGCTTCACCTAGATTTAATCCCTTGCGATGCTCATCAAAAGGAGTACTGTACGTATCCGATAAAATCATTAAGGTTTTAAAACCATTAATAGTAAATTTAGAAAGACAATCAGCACCTCCTACGACTACCCGGTCCAATTTACCTGATTTTATTAATCTTGCACCAAACATAATGGCGTTGGCAGCTGAAGAACAAGCAGTGCTAATAGTAGTTATAAAACTTTCTTGTATGCCTAATTGCTCTGCAATTTTTTTTGTAGAATCACCAATGTGATGACTATCAATATATTTTTGACATTCTGAATCTTCAAAGTATTTGTAATAGTACTGCTCCGTCATATCCATACCACCAACACTAGTGGACGAAATTAAACCAGTACGATACTCATTAATATCATCAATAGCAGCATTTTTAACAGCTTCTTTGGCGGCAATTGCCCCTAAAAGAGCTGTTCTTGGGTAATTATTTTCAGGAGTAAGACCTAGGGTTTTTTCCAAATTCTCATTAGATAAATTAATTTCACCCACCATAATTGCATCGTGGTGAACAGTATCTATTCTAGAAATTCTGGAAATTCCTTTTTTTTCTTCAACAAGTGATATGTAGTTTTCTGCAACATTGTTACCAATAGCAGATATTACACCCATTCCTGTTATGGCTACGCCTTTACTCATTACTACTAGTGCCTTTTACTTTAAAGGAAGTTTATGATTAAAAAGTAATTACTTTTTATTTAGAGCTATTTTCGGAAATGTATGAAGCCATAGTCTCTACGGACTCAAATATTTTTTTGCCTTCTTTTGGATCGGATAACTTAATACCGTAATCTTTATCAAGCATCACAATTAATTCTAAGGCATCTATAGAATCTAAACCTAGACCTTCACCAAATAGAGGGTCGTTATCGGCAATTTCATCAACGGTAACGTCTTCCAAATTTAATTGCTCTATAATTTTGTTTTTTAACTCTTCTTTTAACGCGTCCATACTGATTAATATATACTGTTTATTTTTTTAATTGTGTGTGGAATCTGTCCTTCTTCTTTAGTCACTAAATATAAGAAAGCATTATATTCTCCTTCATCTAAATTTACCCAGCCGCATAAAACCTTTTCGGCTTTTTTTTCTTCTAACAAGCCAGTACTATATGCGTGCAAATAGCTAGGGTTAAAGTTGTCAAAGATAAAGAAACTATTTTCAGAATACAGTTTATGCTTAATACTAATTTCTCCAATACATATATTCGGCAATGTATAAACAAAAACTGCAGGGCTGGGGAAAAAGTTATTATCGTCCTCGATAGATTTCTGATACTTTCTGTCAGTATCTAAACTAGAGGCGTTGTTAGATAAAACAATAGCTATATTTTCTTCTTTTTCTGCGATAACATTTTCATGCTTTAGTAGTACATCAGCTGCGAGAAAAGCTAATTTGCTTAGGCTATCCATTTTAAAAAACTTAGCATATTTTGTATCTAAATTTTTATATGCAGACTTTATAAAATCGGTAAACGGTTCTGTATTTTGTCCTTCATAAAGTACTTTTCCATTTAACGAAATGGAATTATCCTTTATCTGACAATAGCTTTTTATGAAAGTTTTAGAGTTCAATTATCCTTCTTTTTACAAACGAATATGGTGTGGTATTCTCCTATGCCAATATCTTCTTTAATATATAAACCTGCCTTTTCTACTAGTTTAATCATAACGTCCGCTCTATACATTTTACTGTTGCCATTAGCCAGTACCGTAAAGTATAGCGATGTTGCTTCTAAAATAAATTTAGCATTGTCAAACCTTTGTCTATCCGTGTAGGTTTCCATAATTAGTAGTTCAGAGCTTTCGCTCATGCCTTCAGCGCATGTAGATAATATTTTTACAATTTCATCTTCAGAAAAACAATCTAAAAATTGACTCATCCAAATAGTTTCTGCGCCTTTTTTTATTTTAGGATTTTCAGAAAGCCAATCAATTTCTTGACCAGAAATTCTATGGTCTAAGTTGTTTTTCTTAGCATTATCTAGTGCAACGTTTAGTTGCCCAGGTAGATCATAAATTTTCACTTGAACATCTTTACTGTGCTTACAGCAAAGTATAGCACATTTTCCTGTATTGCCTCCAATATCAAAAATTTGCTTTGGGTTACTTCTAAAAATCACTTGTAAGGCTTCATCAAATGCTCCATCGGAATAATGATGGTCAAAATCAAACCACGATTTTCTGACTTCTTCTGGAAGCTGAGAAAGACCTTCGTATATCGTATTCCAATTACCCAATTCTTTTAAACCAGAAGGTTTTCCTGTTTTAATGGAATCTTTTAGGTGGTAAAGTCCTTTAAAACAAACATCGTTGGTAAAATTCATATTAACACGAGCAGTTTCGTTATATGCTAGAAAATAGCCAACCTTGGTTAGTTCATATTTACTTTCATCGTTTACATAAACAATATTTGAACTCTCTGCCATTTCTAATAAAACACCTAAACCATATTCACTAATTGACAGGTCATTTGCTATTTCTTCAATGTTTGCACCTCCAACACTATTTTTTTCAAAGATGTAATCTAAAACGCCTAATTGATTTAGAGAAATAGTGGTTTGGAAAATAAACGGGGCAAAAGCAATTTTTTGAGCTTCCTCTAATGCGTCAATTGCTTTTATGTGTTTTTGTGGCATCTAATTAATTTTATATGATTAGTGTTCTGCTTTTCTAAAAATTGCTGCAGTATTACAGCCACCAAAACCAGAGGACGTTTTTAGAAATATATTTAGTTTCTTTTTAGTTGTTTGTTTTATAATATTTATGGGTTGACTAACGCCCATTTCATTAAATCCTAAGGACTTAAAAAGAGTATTTTGTTGTAATGAGTGCATGCCAATTATGGTTTCTAATAAGCCCGAAGCTCCTAAGGTATGTCCAAAATAACCTTTTAAACTGTTTAAGGGAATGGTTTGCATATTTAACCTATTAAAGGCAATGGCTTCCATTTCATCATTAAAAATTGTTGCTGTACCATGAGCAGATATATAGTCAATATCATTTGCATTTAAACGAGCTTCTTTTAAAGCGGATTGAACACTTCTTACTAATCCTTCTCCAGTTCTTGACGGTCCAGAAATGTGGTTGGCGTCATTAGCGGTTGCGTCACTTAAAATTTCAACGGCTTCCTTGGTTAGGTTAGCCTTTTGTTTTGTGACTAAAATACTTGCAGCTACTTCACCAATATTAATGCCTGTTCGGTCTTTACAGTAGGGTTTGCATGGTCCTGAACTTAAGGCTTGAAAAGAATTAAATCCGGAAAGAATAAATTTGGTAACTAAATCCCCGCTAACAATAAAAACATCGTCAAAAACCTTTTGTTTTATAAAACGCTTAGCCACCGATGTTGCTAAAACACCAGACACACAGGCGTTTGATAATACGATTGGTTCTGAAATAAACCCGAAAAAATCTTTAATAGAGTTTCCTAATTCGGTTAAATAAGCTCTGTTTTTATTGAAATTAGAATTTAATTCCAAAGCATCAATATTACCTTTAGTGGTAGAGATTATTAAGCCAGTTTTTTCCGAAATTTTAAGATTACTATCTGTAATTATACTGTTTAACGAGAGTATCATCATTTGTTCTAGAACAGTATAGTCTTTTTTGGGATTTAGTTTGTTGAATTTATTTAGAAGCACTTTTTTATTCATCATAGATGAAAAAAAAGGTTCTGACATTATACTTTTATCATTGAATTGTTTAACACTGGAAATTTCTTTACCAATATTTTTTATTGCACTTTGGGTGTTAAAACCATAGGCAGAGACAATGTTATTATGTGAAAGATAAATTTTACTCATCTAGTAGACCTACTTTTCTTTTCCAATCCATAAAAAAATCTGGAGTAGTTAATGAAAGTTCTCCACCTAACTCAACAAATACCTGAACAGTTTCTCCTAAACAAACTACTTCTCCATCAGGATTAAAAATCTCGTATTTAAAAATCATTTTTGCTGCAGGAGAATCTACATATGTAGTTTTTACCGTTGCTACATCGCCATAACGAAGCGGAAGCTTATGTTCACTACTTGATTTTACAATTGGCGTTGAAAAATTATGATCTTTTTGATCTAGATAAGAAATGCCATGATGTCTTCCAAAGGCCTCTCTACCATCTTCGAAATATTGAATATAATTACCATGCCATACAATTCCTAGCGGATCAGTTTCTACAAAGCGAACACGAATTTCACTGGTATAACTTATTTCTTTTGAAGGTTTAGACGGCATTTTTTTTCTCATTATAAAGTATTGAGATTATAGTTGTTACAATAAAAAATATAAACAAAAGTGTAATTTCAGGAACAATTTCTTTAAAACTTACATTTCGTAAAAATACATCATAGAATGCATTAAGTCCCCAGTTCATCGGAGATATGTTAGAAAGAATTTGCATGAATTTTGGCATTACAAAAACAGGTACCCAAACGCCACCTAGTGCGGCAAGAATCACTACAAGCGTTGCTCCAAATGGGGCTGATTGTTCATGGGTTTTAAAAATTGTTCCTAAAAGTAAACCAAGTCCTATAGCTGCTAGCCCAGAAAATAGGGCTACGCAGAATAATAATGGAAGCTTTCCCGAAACGTTGATTTCTGGTAACGAAATAAGTGGAAATACGTATAATCCAACAAGAAGCATCAACGCAAATTGTGTCATACACACAGCTAAATAAACTAGTGTTTTTCCGCCAAGTACAGTTGCGTAAGAAACAGGATTGGTACGCAGGCGTACAAATGTTCCTTGAGATTTTTCTTTTATAATATTTATGGAAAGGGGTAATATTATAAAAAAGATGGCGAACAATGCCCATGCAGGAACATTATGCTGACTTGCATTGGGAATGTAAGTTCCGCTGCTATCGTCAGGAGTAATTTCTTTAAAGGTGATAAAATTTTCGGTTTCAAAAATAGGTTCAGAGTTAGGGGTATCACTCAATTGGGCTTCAAAGGCCTTATAAATACTTTGGATTTCTATTCCAGAAATGATTTTATCTATTCCGTTTTTTACAGCATTTTTAAATGATTGCTGTGTTGCAGGATCAAAATATAAAACAACTTCCTTTTTTTGAATTTTAGTTTTGGGAGTAGTTTTATTTTCCTCTTCCAATCCAAACTTTTCTAAAATACCATCTACATTCTCATTTACCTTAATGGTTAAATCTTTAGATAAATTTTCTGGAATTACTATCGCTAACTGGTATTTTCCTTTAAAAACAAGGTTTTTTGCTTCTTCAGAAGATGATTTTTTAATAATTTCAAAAGTGTTTGCTTTTGAAAGCCCTTCATTAATACTTTTAGAAACCGTTCCCTTATCATTATCAACTAAAAGAATCGCAATTTTTGTTTCTTTTAGTGTTTTAAAGGTATTGTTTTGTATAAGTGTAATTGTAATTAAAAGAATAAGAGGCATTACAAAAAGTATAGCTATGCCGCCCATATCTCTACGAAGGAGCAAAAACTCTTTATATGTTGAAGCCCATAATTTATGCATGATCTCTTAAGGCTTTACCTGTTATAGCAATAAAAACATCTTCGAGGTTATTTGCGTCTTCTTGCTTTGAAATAAGTTCAGCAGGCTTTCCTTTGCAGACCAGTTTACCATGGTCAATAATACCTACTCTTGTACATAAATGCTCAGCTTCATTTAAATGATGCGAGGTGTAAATTATAGTTGTACCATTAGCATTTAACTCCTTTAAATGATTAATGATTACGTTTTTGGATTGCACATCAACACCAACCGTTGGTTCGTCTAAAAACAGAACCTTAGGTTCGTGTAGAATACTGGCAATAAGATTAACTCTTCTTTTCATTCCACCAGAAAAAAAACCAACCTTTTTGGAAGCAAAATTATCAAGACCTAAAGTCTCTAGATGTTGATGAATTCGGGTTTTAAGTGTTTTGCCATTTATGCCGTACATACTGCCTAAGTACGAAAGGTTTTCATATGCAGTTAGTGTAGGGTACAGGGCATATTCTTGAGGGACTATACCTATAATTTGCTTTAGTTTGTTTTTGTTTTCTTTATACGTAAGTCCATTAATCGAGAATGAACCAGATGTAGGCTTAACTAAAGAACTAAGCATTGATATTAATGTGGTTTTACCAGCTCCGTTGGGACCTAATAAGCCAAAAATTTCTTGTTGTTCAATGGCCAAATCTAAATTTTGTAGCGCGTAGTTATCCGCATCTTTGTATTTTTTAGATAGTTGGTTTATTAAAATCATATTAATATCTGAGAAGATAAATACTAAATAGCTTTCCTTAATTTTTTAAAGAAAATTTCTTCTTGGTGGGCAATGTCTTCAAGTTGTGATGCAATTTTATTATAGGCATCTTCTTTAGCACTTCTATTTTTGTATATACGAGAAGCGTCTACTGCAAAATCTCTCCATAAATCACCAATCTTAGTAATTTCAACAGATAATTCAGCTAGTTTTGGATTGTTTAATATAGTACTGGCTTCTTGTAAAAAAGCACCATAAATATATCTAAAACCGCCTCCTCCGGTACCAATTTCTTCCTGCATGCGAACAATTTGACCCAAATAATGATTTGCCGTTTTTATTCCCTTTTTAATTGGCCATTTACGAATTAATTTCGCGATTTTTTTTATTGCTCTTACACCAACAATAGGTACTGGAGCAGTCATGTCTTTACAAGTATGTTTAATGCCTTTAACGATGGCTTTTTCTAAGTCAAGTTTTTTAGGAAAAGCAGTAGGGAAATACATATGACCTTTAGGAGCAAAAGCACCCTTTGCAAAACGAACCTTTTCCAATTCTTTTTCTGAAAGTGAAGTAACTTCCTCCATAACTGGGTCGCTGATTAAATATCGGTCATCTTTTTTTCCATAGACCACCATATTGTGTGCATTAAAATGGAAACGATATTCATCTGGAAAGTACAACAAATTATAAACACCAACTTGCAGTCCAACAGGGTTGTTGTTTTTTAGGTTTTCTTCTAATCTTTGCTGAGCTTGTTTTGGATTTTTAAATTTTTCTCGCTTGATTTTTACTCCAACGCGTTTAGCAAAACGATTAAAAATAAAACCAGGCATAACTCTATAAGTTACTACAGGTGCGTGATTAACTTTTAAAAAAGGAAGATAACTAAAAAGTAATCCAGAACCTATGCCAAATACCATGGGTTCACTAACTTCAAACCCGTTAAAGCGCATTAAGTTAGATACTACGCCATTTTCGCAATGTGCAGATTGTTTGTGAGTAAAATTTATTTCCATGGATTATTTTTCTATATGCTTTAATTGCTCAACAGTAATATCAAAAACATCAGCATACTTTTGATATGTTTTTGCACTTAATTTTTTAAATACCGAAGGTTTAAAATGTCTTTTTACGCGCCAAGCCCACATGCCTACATAACTTGCCAAAATACCAATATCCATTTTGTTGAGTTCCATGTAATATTCAACTGGGCTGGTTTCGTTTTTTAGTACTTTTTGCCTTGCAGCTTCTGTACGTTCTTTAATGTCTTGGATAGCATTGTCCAAGGCAATTTTTTTTGGATCCCAACCTGTACTAAGTTCGGTAGTGTACTCTCCGTTTTCATCCACTGCATAATACATTTCTCTAATGTTTGCAGATTCTAAACTACTACTGTCTTGAGGTACTTCACTTTTCTTCATCTTAAATTTCGTGAATTAGAAAGTTAAGAGTACAAGCTACAATTAATTCATCATTTTTAAAAGTAGAACCTTCAATAGTACATATACTAACACCTTCCGTATCAAAACGAGAAATAAGTTTAGCTTTAGTAACAATGGTATCGTTAACTTCTGGAAGTTGTAATATGGTAATTTTTTTTATGGCACTTATGTAGCCAGTTATGTTGTTGCTTTTTCCATCTAAATCGCCTTCATCAAAATAACTCTGCCCAACAATAGCAGAACTAACTTGTGCGGCATTTTCTATAAGTCCAGGTTCTTTTAAAGTATTGTTTTGAACAAAAATACAATCACTGTTAATGTGGAATTCCCCGATTGCAGAGTCTGTATCAATATGGGTGATACAGCTTACCATGAGCATTGGGTCACGATGAGGTAAAAAATTACTGATGTCTAAATTTTTACTCACGTGTTTGAATTATTTGGCGAGTACAGTTTTCATTTCACTGGATGCTATTACCTCATTTTTACATTCCACTTCAACTTTTACCAAGGTAACACCCATGATATCATGTAAAATAGAAACGTTGGTTATGAGTTCTTGATTTGTTTTTGGGAGTTTAAATATTTCGGCTTTTTTAATAGAACCAATGTAACCGGTAGGAGCTTTTTCTTCTTTTAAAAAATAAGAGTACCCTGTATGAAGCGCTACACTTTGCGCCATATTTTCTATTAAACCGGCGGCTTGAAATTTATTGTTGGTGTTAAATAAATTGTCAGCTTTTATAGTAAAGCCTGAAGTTATTTTTTCGTTAGAAAAATAGAGCAATTTATCAACCATTACAAATGGCCATTTTTGCGGAATTAAGTTTTGAATAAAACCTTCATCAATAATGGGTTGCTCTATTAAGTTCATTTAACATACGGTTAAATAAGCATAGGTATATGAAAAGCGTGCACTTTCTGGAACATGAAGTAAAATTTTATCTCCCTTTTTTAATTTTCCAGAACCTACTAATTCTTCTAACATTACATATATAGATGCCGCTCCTACATTCCCAACATTTTCAAGGTTTAGAAACCATTTTTCCCATGGAATTTCAATATCTTGATTTTTTAATTCATCGTAAAGCCCTTGTTTAAAATAATACGATGAAATATGCGGTAAATAGTAGTCTACATCTTCTGCGCCAATACGGTGCTTTTCAAAAGCTTGTTTTAAACTATCAACACCTTTTACTAGAATGTTTTCACCTAATAATCGAGTGTCTTGTTTCATTGCGAACAAAGATATTTTACCCCAATCTTTGGCTGGAAATTCACTCCATGGTTTAAGGTTGCCATCTTCTAATTTATCCGCTCCAGCATACATGCAGGCTTCTATTTCATGCGCATAGGAATATCCTTCCATCCATTCTACTTTTAGAGGGGTATCTCCTTTTGGCTCACTTTCTAAAAGCATAGCGCCAGCTCCATCAGATAACATCCAACGCAAAAAGTCTTTGTTAAAAGCTAAAATAGGATTGTCTTCCAATTCTTGAAGTTGATTCATTTCATCTTCAAATACATCGGCACGCATCCAGCTTGAAGTTCTTTCAGAACCTGCGCAGACAGCATTTTCTACTTGTCCTGTTTTTATAGATAGAAATCCAAATTTTAAAGCGTTCATTCCAGAACAACATGCTCCTGAAGGAGAATTAATTTCTAGGTTTCCATTTTTTAAAAAACCATGAACCATAGCTGTATGAGAAGGCAAAATTTGGTCAGGACTAGATGTCCCACAAGACAATAACTGAATATCTTTTGTTGTAAAGGAATCATCACAAAGATTTTCAATAGCTTCCTTTGTTAACTGAGCATTATTATGTGTTACTTCACCATTTTTGTCAATGGCATAGTATCTATTTTTAATTTTGTTATTTCGCAAAACTATACGTCTTGCTTTGGAAGCTTTTCCAGCAATCATACCAAGTTTTTCTTCCATTTGATCGTTGTCAACAGGATCGTTTGGTAAAAATTTAGATATTCTTGTGATGTATACGTCTTTCATTAATAATCCTTTAAATCCACTGAAGAAAAATATGTTTTTTCCTTCTTCCTTTTAAAGTGCATAGGCAAATAGGTCAGCAAAAATACAATAAAAACTATTGGTGCGATGACCCATATAGCAAATATCAGATAATATTTAAAAATATGAATCCATTTTAACCTTTTTGACTCTCCGGGGTTACCTTTTTTGATGAGTAAATTAGCCCATTTAGAAAAGAGAACATTTCCTCTTTTATCTGTCATTACCAAATAGGGGTTAATAATAATAGCACCTAGAGATAGTAACTTTTCTTGAAGATTAGTGTAGTTGTTACTTAAGATAGCGGTTTCAATTGGAGGAGTAAATTTAGATGCTTCTGCGATATCTTTATCAGAAACTCCTGGCTTAGGAAAAATGCCTAGATACCTATCTTTTTTGCCTGAAAGCATCCAATGCTCAATGGTAATAACACTTATGTGATTTATGTGTCTGTCAATAAAAGCAATATGGCCAACCAGATTTGCGTTGATGTTTTTTAAAAGTTTTTTGACCTTTTCTTGAGCTTGAATCCACATGTTACGACAAGCAACAACGGTAATCACAGGTGTGTCATTCAATAATGTTTTCGCTACCTCAGACTTTAAAAATGAATTTATAGGAACAGATGGTGTTAAAAACCAGACTTGATAGCCCAGAATTACTAAATCGTATTTTTCATTTAAAATATCGTTTTCAGGATATTTAATTTTTTGCGGGATTTGTAAAAAAGATTCTGGGAAAATGTCGTAAAAAGAATCTGGTTTCCAGGGAAATTCAAATGGCTTTTCGGGTTGAATTTCGTAATAGGTAATATTCACTTTTTCATTAGAAAAGGGTTTTACCATATTTTCTAAAATTGTGGTTAATTGCCCCGTTTGTGAATAATATATTACTAATACTTCTTTCATTGCTTGTTTTTAGTATCCCAAAATTTAAAATAGTTAAACCATTGAAGCGGATATTTATCTAGCATCCACTCAACACTTTCTGTGTATTCCTTTAAAAGTCCCGTGGCATCTCTGCTTTTAGATTTTGCTTGTCTAGCGTACAAATGGTAATGTTTTTTGCGTTCTTTCATTACATACACAAAGAGTACTGGAACGTTTAATCTGGATGCCATTAAAAAAGGACCTGCAGGGAACTCAGCTTCTTTTTCAAACAATTCTTGCTTTAGGGTTTTGTTACCTTCAAAATAGCGATCTCCTGTAAAGCATACCAGTCCTCCAGAATCTAAGGCAGTTTTTATTTCAAAAATATGATTTAGGTCTTCTTGAACTAAAATAAATTTAATGTTTGACTTAGAGGTAACTGATTCTAAGTATGATTTTATTTGTTCTTTTTCGGCATCCGTGGTTACTAGATGAATTTGCGAATCGTGATCAATTTCATCGAAAAAAAAATCTGCAATTTCAAAATTACCAACATGTGCACTGATTAAAACACCACCTTGTTTTTTATTCAACAGATTGGTAATGTTTTCAACCCCATCAAATTCATACGTGAATTTATTTCTTAACCCAAAAGAAATAGCTGTCTTGTCGATAATGGTTTGCCCAAAAACAAAATTATTTTTAAGTACAGACCATAAACTTTTAGCTTTAGAATATTTTAATCGATTTTTAAAATAGTCATAGCTAGATTGCGTTCCTCCTCTTGAAAAAATAAAAAAATAAGGTATTACAAAAAGTAATAAAAAATAAGCAGCGGAGAGACCCAGGTGTTTAATGAAAAAAACAAAGATTTTATAACCTAAAACAGTTCCTCTAGATTTTCCTTCCCATTTTTTTGCCATCGCAATTTAACCTATTTTATGCTCAATAAGGTCGTAAAAATGTTGAAGTGTGGTAACGTTGATAAAATCTTCTCCTACTAATTTTACTCCAAAATTTGACTCTACAGCAACAACTAAATCAACAAAATCTAAACTATCTAATTCTAAGGTGTCCTTTAGGTTGGCATCAGGACTAATGTCATCTTGTTCAACCTCAAATTCATCAATAAGAAAGTCGTTTATTTTTTCAATAATAACTTCTTTATCCATCTATTGTATTGTTTTTTATTACGAGCGCAGAGTTTGTGCCTCCAAACCCAAAAGAATTCGATAAAAATACATCAATTTTTTTATCTATAGTTTCACGAACTAAATTTAATTTAGCTGAATCTTCGTCGGTATTTTCCAAATTTATATTGGGAGCTACAAATGAATTTTTCATCATTAGCATGGAGTAAATGATTTCGCTTGCTCCAGCCATCCAGCATTCGTGACCCGTCATGGACTTCGTGGAACTAACATGTGGATTGTGTTCTCCAAAAACCTCATGAATAGCCTTTGCTTCATTCGCATCACCAACAGGAGTTGAGGTTGCATGAGCATTAACATAGTCTATTTGTGATGCGCTAAGGTCTGCATTTTCCAAAGCTTTTTTCATTGCTCTCGATGGGCCTTCTACATTTGGAGTAGAAATATGGCCTCCGTTTGAGGAGAAACCGTATCCCACTATTTCACCTAAAATTGTAGCACCTCTTTTCATTGCAGATTCATAAGTTTCTACAACCAGAGTTGCGCCACCACCACTAGGAACAAGTCCGTTACGGTCTTTATCAAACGGACGAGAAGCCTTTTCGGGGTTTTTATTATTAGTGGCAAAAACTCCAAGGCCATCAAAACTAGCCATTGCTAAAGGGTTAATTTCTTGAGCCCCACCACAAATTATACAATCTTGAAGGCCACTTTTGATAAATTGGTATGCTACCCCAATAGCATGAGAACCGCTTGCACATGCCGCGCTAAGTGTAAAATTAACGCCTGTAAGCTTAAAAATAGTAGCAAGATTCATGGTTATGGTAGAATTCATAGCTTTAAAAATAGCACCTGAACCTACTAACGTAGTATCTTTTTTGGCTCTAACAATATCAATGGATTCAATTACAGATTTCGCAGTACTGTCATTTCCGTAGATAATTCCAACCTCGTTATTTTCAAAAAATGAAGGTTCTATTTTAGCATTTTTTAAAGCTTCAACCGTAGCGGCGTAAGCGTACATGCCTTCATCTCCTAAGCTAAAACGTTGTCTTCTGGACAGCATTTTTTTTAAATCAGGAATATCAACCATACCTGTTAGGCAAGACCTGTAGCCCAGAACTTCTCTTGATTTGTCATAAACAATACCAGATTTTCCTTGATAGAGAGATTCCTTTACCTCATCAAGGTTTTTGCCGATACATGAATATATGCCCATTCCTGTTATTACAACCCTTCTCATGAATTTGTACGCTATTAATTAGGAGTAAATGCCTCCGTTAATATTTACCACCTCACCTGTAATATACGATGCATTTTTTGAAGCTAAAAAAGATACGAGATGCGCAACTTCTTCAGGTTTTCCAAATCGGTTAGTTGGAATCATTTTTTTAAGCTCCTTTTCGTTTAATTCTCCAGTCATGTCTGTTTGAATAAACCCAGGAGCAACAGCATTTACGGTTACGTTGCGTTTGGCAACTTCTTGTGCTAGTGCTTTGGTAGCGGCAATAATGGCTCCTTTTGCGGCAGAATAATTAGTTTGGCCAGGTGTACCTTTTAATCCTGACACTGAAACCATATTTATTATTCTACCATACTTATTGACAAGTAGTTTTTGAATTAGGTGATTTGTAACGTTGAAAAATCCGTTTAGGCTAGTATTAATAACATTAGACCAGTCTTCGGGTTTCATCCACATGAATAAACCGTCTTTAGTTATTCCTGCGTTATTTATAATAACTTCAATAATATCATTTTCATGATTTTTGGTCCAATTGTCTAATGCAGAAGATACCGCATCGGCATCTGAAACATTAAATTGTAATAACTCTCCTTTTCCACCAACCTCTTCAATCAAAGAGAGTGTTTCTTCGGCAGCAGATTTATTGCTATTGTAATTTATAATTATTGTATACTCGGAATCTTTAGCTAACTGTATGCAAACAGCTCTACCAATTCCTCTAGAGCCACCTGTTATAAGTGCATATTTTTTCTTTTCTTTTTTTTCTTCCATCAATAAAGAGGTAGTTTTCTTGTGGTTGGTTATTTAGAGGTGTCTACAAAAGTTTCTACATTCTGAAACCATTTGCCTCCAAGAGGTTCGCCTTTAGTGTTTAAAAACGTCCACCCTTTTTTAGATTTAACTCTCGCTAACCCATTAATAAATCCTTTTTTGAAACCAGACATTACAAATGAAAACCCTGCTGAGATATCATATTCCATTGGAATTACAACTTTTCCAGTGTTATCTATAAATCCCCATTTTTTTTCACGTACAGGAGCTAGGTTATCATCTGGAGAAAATATCTCTGCATCTTTAAATTGTAAAACTATTACCTCTTCTCCTTTTTCGTTTATGTAACCCCATTTTTTGCTATTAGCTACAGGAGCTAGTCCGTTTACGAAAGCCTTAACCTTATCATATTTAGGTTTAATAACCCATTCTCCATTGCTATTTACAAATCCCCATTTTTTACCAACTCTAACAGAAGTTAGCGTTGAGGTCTCATAAAAATTTGCAATTTTAATGGCATCAGGAATTGCTTTAAAAGAATTATTGACAAGAATACCAAATGCTTCTCCTTTCTTTGCCCAAAGACCATTTTTATTGTATCTGCTAAGTCCATCATATTCTACAGGAATAGTAATGTCTCCTTTTGTATTAATCATACCCCATTTGGCACCTTCTTTAACCCTAGCAAAGCCATCATGAAAATTTTTAATCATGGTATATTTAGGTTCCATAATTAATTTTCCATTTGTACCTAAAAGACCTGTAAATTCTCCTTTTTTAATAAGGGCAACACCATTATTAAAATCAAAATACTTCTCCGCCTCAGGAACTTCTAAAACCTTATCTGTAGAATCAATATACTTCCATTTTTCGTTTTCAAAAACAAGCGCGTAACCAGAATTAAAAGCTTTTACACGATCATATTTTGGTTGGATAACCCATTCCCCGGTTGTATTTATATATCCCCATTTTTCATCTTGAAGGACAGCGGCATATTTTTCAGAAAAAGTGCCAACTTTTTTAAACTGAGGTTGAATAACAAAACTCCCTGATTTATCAATAAAACCAAACAGCCCATTTTCTCTTGCCACGGCAAGCTCTTGCGCGTTTATACTATTCAAACATAACAAAAGCGCTATTGCAAGCGCCTTAAAAATTTTAATTGTTCTCATGATTAATTATAAAGTTCTTTACTTCGTTAACATAAGGATACATTATTGGATCCTCTTTGAATGGGGGAACAATCTTACGAACAGCATCATACATTTTTTTGGTTTTGGACGATACCTTGTCTTGTACTTTTAAGTATTCTATTGCTTGAACTACAGTTATTAATTCAATAGCAACAACCTCAAAAGCATTTTCTATTACTTTTTTAGTAATTAATGCCGCATTAGTACCCATACTAACAATATCTTGATTGTCATTATTATTAGGAATACTATGAACGTACATAGGGTTTGATAAGGTTTGATTTTCCGCTGTTGTTGAAGTAGCAGTAAATTGCACACCTTGCATACCAAAATTAAGTCCTAATTCTCCCAAATTTACAAAAGGAGGAAGGATGTCGTTTAATTTTGAGTTCATTAAATAATTAAGTTGTCTTTCGGCAAGCATACTTAATTTGGTAACTACAATCTTTAGTTTATCCATTTCAAGTGAAACATAATCACCATGGAAATTGCCACCGTGGTACACATGTTTTCTTTCAACATCCACAATAGGATTATCGTTTGCAGAGTTAACCTCTTCAATCATAATTTTTTCGACACCGTTTAAAGTGTCTAATACAGGGCCTAAAATTTGCGGAACGCATCTAATAGAGTAGTATTCTTGAACTTTTTCTTCAAAAACTTTTACACCATTATTGTCAGTATACAAATGGTGTTCTCTTTTTCTGGTTAGCGTGCTATCTTTTAAATGTGACCTCATGGATCTGGCAATTTCACGCTGACCTTTATGTTTTTTGGTTTGGTTTAGTTCTTCAGACAAATGATCATCATAAGCTTCTACAATTTCATTGATTGCAGATGAACATGCAATTGCCCATTCCAATAAACGACGGGTATATATAGTGTTAACAACGCCAATACCAGTCATTACCGATGTTCCATTAATGAGTCCAAGTCCCTCTCGTAGTTCAACAGATATTGGTTTTAAACCTTGCGCTTTAAAAACTTCCTGAGTAGGTTTTCTTTCTCCTTTATAAAAGACTTCACCTTCACCAATTAAAACCAAGGCCAAGTGTGCCAATTGAACTAAGTCCCCGCTTGCACCAACACCACCATGCTCGTATATTAAAGGTGTTATATCTCTGTTAATTAACTCTACCATTAATTCAATTACAGAAATATGAACACCTGAATTCCCTAAGCTTAGGGTATTTACTCTAGCGAGCATAGCTGCTTTTACATAGTCAGGAGCTATAGGGTTTCCAGTTCCTGAAGCATGACTTCTAATAAGATTATATTGTAATTGGATAGTTTCAGAGTCCTTTATTTTATACTGAGCCATTGGCCCGAAACCAGTGTTAACCCCATAAATTACCTTATTTTGCGAAAAATCTTTTAAAAAATTGTGACTCTCCTGTATGGTTTCTATTACTTCTGGTGAAACGGTTACTTTTTCTCCTTTAAAGATTACATCATAAAACTCTGTAATTCCTAACTTTCCTTTAATTTTTGGCATCTATGGTTGGGTATACTTAAATAAGCGACAATTTATAAATAAAAATAGTTAATTTGGTGTGCAAATTTATAATAATTAATCTATCTATAATTTAAATACTAGGATGAATCAAGAATTTGTAGAGGTATTAGTAGTAGGAGCGGGTCCTTCAGGTTGTGTAGCAGCTTCTTATTTACATAATAACGGCTTTAAAGTTAAAGTAGTTGAAAAAAATACATTTCCTCGGTTTGTCATAGGAGAAAGTTTATTGCCTAGGTGTATGGATCATTTTGATGAGGTGGGTTTACTCCAGCCGTTAAAGGATTTTGGCTTTGAAATTAAATCGGGCGCCAGGTTTATGAGAGGAGAAGAGATATGTAATTTTGATTTTAGTAAAAAACATGGTGAAGGGTGGAATTGGACATGGCAAGTGCCCAGAGCTGATTTTGATTCCGTTTTAGCAAATACATTAATTGATAGAGGAGTAGATATTGCTTTTGAGCAAGAAGTGATTGATGTTAATATTTTAGATGAAGGCTCAACGATTGATATAAAAGATAAAGACGGCAATGTTACACAAATTTCAGCTAAGTTTATAATTGATTCTAGTGGATATGGAAGAGTGCTGCCTAGGTTGTTAGATTTAGAAAAACCATCTCCTTTACCAAAACATTCCTCAATATTTGTTCATGTTGAAGATATAAGAAGACCCGCAGGAGAAGAGGGAACGTTGATTACGTTTGATGTGTTAAGTCAAGAAACCTGGTTGTGGGTTATTCCTTTTTCTAATGGACATACTAGTATTGGTTTGGTAGGTCCAACGAAATATATTGAATCTTTTAAAGGAAGCAATGAAGAAAGATTAAGAGAAATTATAAAGCTATCAGACTACTATAAAAATCGGTTTGAGGGAGTGGATTTTGATTTTGAGCCTAAGGCTATTAAGAATTACTCAAAATCTGTAAAACAAATTTATGGAAAGGGTTATGCCTTAACAGGTAATAGTGCGGAGTTTTTAGACCCTGTATTTTCCTCGGGCGTTACTTTTGCTACAGAATCTGCGTTATTGGCGGCTAAGTTGGCGGCTAAAGAACTTAAAGGAGGTGTGGTAAATTGGGAAGATGAATATTTTGGACATATTAAAAAAGGGGTGGATGTTTTTGCAACCTATGTGAATGAATGGTATACGGGTAATTTACAAAAGATATTTTTTCACCGACCTGAAAACCCCGATGTTAAAAAACAAATATGTGCTGTTTTAGCTGGTTATGTTTGGGATGAAACTAATCCGTTTGTAAAAAAACACAATAGATTGGTGAAAACAGTAGCTAAAATAATTGATATGGAAAATCAGGTGAAAATCTAGGTGATTTGTTTAATGTATTTTAAACTAGGTTTTTCGGCAAAAATGTTTTGAAGTAGCCCTGCCCAGTTCTCCATATGCAGTTTTTACTCGTTCAAATTCATCTGAACTAGGTCTGCCATGAATTTTAACAATTTTAGTTTCATATAAAATAGTTTCTTTGGAATCGTTTTTATAAACCGAAATAGTGACTTCTAGCTTTGTGTCTTCTCCCCAAACTGTTGCATCATAGCCTGGATAAATGAAAGAAGTGGTTATTACCATTGTGTGATTGGCTTTTGGGTTTTCCTTTCCAATATTGATTTGCCTTTTTTTAAGTTTAAAGTTATTAAACTCCTTTATAAACTCTGGTTCATAAACGCTTTTTCTGTTTCCGTACCACTGCTGTTTAAACATGATTCCAGAACCTCTGGTTTTTCGCTCTCTTTTATCCACTTGAAATGCAATAAAAGAGGCTTCAGAATCGTAGTTTGGAATTTTTAATAAGCTGTCGTATTCAAATACAACCTTATATTCTGAAATTTCTTCTATATTTTTTAAATCCCCAAGATTTGTTTCATATTTCTGTGCAAATAGAAGGGAGCAGGAAGAAAAAATTGTTACTAGAATTACAGTAATTATTCTCATTTGTAAAGGTGGTTTTTATAGTGTTTTTAAAGTACTAAATATGAGAATTATTTTATAACCGACAAAAACTGGAGTATTGACCTAAACAAAAAAGCCTCCAAATGGAGGCCTTTTTCTATTTAATTATTTTAAAGCTTTTTTCTTTAGATAACCAGCAAAAGACTTTGCTAGTTTTGCATATGATTCGGAAATACGGTATCCAGAGTTGTAATCATTCCCCATAGAACCATTACCTTGAACGTCAAAGTATTTTCCAGAAAATAAAACATTATCTGGGTTTGCCGTTTCATAAACTGTAATAATGGCGTCAATTTCAGCATTGTGTCGTACAATACCTACATTGTAACCAGCATAAAGTTTGGTTGTATGAATTTTTAAAGTATACTTAGCCTCTTCATTTTCTTTATCCGCATTAACAATAGTTCCTTTAACGAAACGCTTATTGAAAGACTCAATAAACTTTGGCTCATAAAACTCCTCACGATCAGTAAACCATGATTTTTTGAATTTTTCACCTAGTCCAGGTTCTTTTTCTTCTCTTTTTTTAACTTTGTCCGCAAGAAATTCTTCTTCAGAATCATATTTAGGAATTTGAACGTCAGTATAGTCAAATTCTAAATTATACTCGGTTATACCAGCAAGATTTTTAATGTTTCCTTCCTGTACCTTTAGTTTTTGACCGAACGTGGCTACAGTAAAAAGGAATAGCATTGCGGTAATGGTTTTTTTCATAATCATGAGTTTAGTATGAAGTGCAATATATACACTTGTTTAAAGTTATAACAATTCATCTAAAAAACCATTAACATGAAAATTAAATTAGCATTATTATTTTTTACAATTAGTTTATCTGGAGCACTTGCTCAAGTCAATATCGGAAAGAGCAAGTCGCCTATAAATCTTTATGTTTCGCATCATAAGCAAGATGTTTTTGACAGGGTAAAGAACATGGAAACTATTTTTTTTATTCCAAACTCAATTATTGGTAAGGAGGAGTTAAAAAAAGAAATTAAGAGTATTTGGAGTTTCAATCAAATTTCCTTTGTTGATGAGATAGAGACGGATGATGAGGTTGAACGGTATAATTTCTTTAAACCGTATTTTTCAGAGAATAAAATGATTATAAGCTTAATCGACAATATATACTCTAAAACAAAGACAGGAGGTGTTATGGGGACTGGAACTAGAACTGTAGGAGGTTATATTTCTTTTAAGTTTAGAGCTTCCGTTTTTGAAAATATTAAAAAAAATAAAAAAGGAGAGCTGAATTTTGATGAAAGAAATATAGCAGAAGTAATTTTCACTCCGAACATTAGATTGAGGCAGGATATTGCGTACTCCGTTGGAGGTAAAATGATGATTGGAAGTTTTGATAAAATCAATGAAAAATATGGAGAAGAGCCTGGTTTTTATAATTATGACTTAGGATACGTAAAAAACTTTTTTCAGGAATTAAACCAAAGGCTTTCTGATTCTAAAAATTTGAAAATGGAAGACAGTTTTGAAAAAGAGGATAAAATAGCTGATTTAAAAAGCAACACGCTTTATGCTCCAATGTGGGTTTTAATGAAGTATAATGCGATGGCAGCTTCATATGGAAAAACTAGAACAGAAGAAGAACTTTTTGGTAAATATGAATATAACTATCAAGTGTTGTCAAATGAAGAAATAAATGAGAAAATACTTAAAGGGGATGATTTTTATTATATGATGTATACTCAGTTTAATAGAGTTAAGATTATTTCGGTAATACATAGTACAAATGGAGAAATTATATACTCTAAGGTTGATGGAGCTTATAACGTAAAAGACTCTGATTTAAAGGCGCTAAGTAAACTTGTAAAAAAAGCAAGTTAAAAACTCTACCTGTATAACAAAAATGCCATAATAGGTTTCGTCCTATTATGGTTTTTTATTTAAAACTGCGCAACAACTCCAACGCTATTTGGCGCAAAATTAAGATTCCAAGTTACCTTCTTTGTTGATTCATTATATTTTTCGTCATATTTACGGTCTAAGTATCTATCAATAGATTCTACTGTGAAAATGCTAATGGCAACACTTAGTGCAACATCAGAAAGCCAATGCTTGCCTTCCCAAAGCCTTGAAATTGCTGGCACAGATCCTAAAGTGTATATTCCTGTTTTTATCCAGGGGTTTTTAAATTGTTTAGCAATAGCATGGGCATTTGTCATAGCTAAAATTGCATGACCTGATGGAAATGCGTGGTATTCTTCGTTTGAGGTAAACGGAATAAAAGTATCATTAGATTTTCCACTTAGTGGACGTGCCCTACCTACTGCCGATTTTAAAATTTGTTGTAATAAGCCAGCAGAAGCTGCAGATGAAACCAATAAAACCCCCGTTCTTCTAAGTTTTTCGTTTTTTAGTATTAGTCCTGTAGCATAAACAGCCCCCGTAATCATAAAATTGTTTTGTGGGCTACCGTATTGAAAGCCATAATCTCTAATGCCTTTGGGAACATCTTCTTTTATACCAATAAAGTAATCGCTAACAGGCTCATCAATCAAAAAAATAAGTCCAGTTCCAGCTGCAGTTACACCAAAAGTTGTCCAATCTTTTTTTTGCCAATGTAAAGGTCGTGTGTAAGAGTAACCAATACCTTTGAAAACATTCACCATATCATAGGTAAACATATTCCATCTGGTTTCTTTGTCATGCTTTTCTTGAGAAAACATAATTGTTGAAACGAAAAATAGGATTAGTAAAACAAATCTTTTTTTCATAAGAACAACAAAGTTAACACCTTAATTAAGTTGGAAAATTTTTTTGTTGAAAATAATTGGAGTATGGCTATACGTTAAGCCACTTTTTTGATTAAATCAAAGCATGGACAGCGGTCACAACGTTTGTGTTCACCTTTTTTAAATTTTTTGCAACACTTAGATTTTAACTTAGCAGCATCTAATTGCTTAAGTTTTGCCTTTTTGAGGTTTTTAAGTTGCTTTTTCTTTTCTTTCTTTTTGCCCATTCGATTATTAACAGAACAACGCAAAAATAATTATTTTAAATCAATCTAAATAAAAATATTTAAAAATTTATTTATGAAGTGCTAATTGAATACGTTTTCTAGGAACATCTACCTCCAAAACCTTTACAATGATTTGCTGGTGTAAGCTTACATGTTCGTTAACATCTTTTACAAAGGAATTGGATAAGTTGGAAACATGAATTAACCCGCTTTCCTTTATGCCAATATCCACGAAACATCCAAAATTGGTAATGTTATTTACAATTCCAGGTAAAAGTTGACCCGAAGTTAAATCAGTAATAGATTTAATATTTTGGTTAAATGTAAACACTTTGGCCTTTTCACGTAGGTCCAATCCTGGTTTTTCTAGTTCGCTTACAATGTCCTTTAATGTTAGTAATCCAACATCTTGAGTGGTATAATTACTAAGATTAATATTTTCAAGCTCTTTTTTATTCCCCACAAGATTTGCTACGTTCATGTTTTTATCTTTTGCCATTTTTTCTGCAATGGTATAACTTTCCGGATGTATAGCAGAATCGTCTAATGGGTTTTTGGCATTTTTAATGCGTAAAAATGCAGCACCTTGTTCAAATGCTTTCCCTCCTAAGCGTGGAACTTTTTTAATGGAATCTCGGTTTAAAAAAGAACCATTTTCATTTCTATAGGTTACAATATTTTCAGCCAGTTTTGGTCCAATACCTGAAACGTAACTGAGTAGAGGTATGCTTGCTGTGTTAATATTTACACCAACAGAATTTACACAACTTTCAACAACTGTATTCAGCGACTTTTGTAGTTTGGTTTGGTCAACATCATGTTGATACTGCCCCACGCCAATTGATTTTGCATCAATTTTCACTAATTCAGCCAAAGGGTCAGCCAGTCGTCTTCCTATTGAAACAGCTCCTCGAACGGTAACATCGTAATTTGGAAATTCGTCTCTGGCAATTTTTGAAGCAGAGTAGATAGAAGCTCCTGCTTCGCTAACGACAAATATTTCAACAGCATTTTTAAAATGAACTCTTTTTATCAGTTGTTCTGTTTCACGAGATGCGGTTCCGTTACCAATAGCAATGGCTTCAATTTTATAAGCATCAGCCAGGGAACTTATTTTTTTAATAGCACCAGAACTGTCATTTTGTGGAGGGTGTGGATAAATGGTTTCATTATGTATTAAATCACCTTGAGCGCTCAAACAAACCACTTTGCACCCTGTTCTAAATCCTGGATCAATGGCTAAAATTCTTTTTTCTCCAAGAGGAGCACCAAGTAATAATTGTTTTAGGTTTTTTGAGAAAACTCCAATAGCGGCTTCATCTGCTTTTTCTTTGGCTAGTTTAATACTTTCGTTAGACAGTGATGGTAAAAGCAAACGTTTGTAGGCATCTTTTATGGCTATAACAATTTGGTCACTACATTCGTTGTTGGACTTAATGATGCGGTTTTCTATTTTGTTTAAAGCACGTTTATCATCAATTTCAATTTTTGTTCGAATAAATCCTTCGTTTTCTGCTCTTAAAATGGCAAGTAAGCGGTGAGACGGACAACGGCTTAATGACTCGGACCAATCAAAATAATCACGAAATTTTTGTGCTTTTTCATCCTCTTTTTTAGTGCTGATTACTTTGGTGGTAATCTGAGCAAATTTTTCTAATTGGTAACGAATTTGATTTCGAATATCAGAGCGTTCATTAATCCATTCGGCAATAATATGTCTAGCACCTTGCAGAGCTTCTTCTTCATCAGCAACATTATTACTAATATATTTTGAAGCTGTGAATTCAATATCACTAGCATTTTGTGCCATTATGATTTTTGCAAGAGGCTCTAAACCTTTATTTCTAGCTGCTTCAGCTTTTGTTTTTTTACTTTTTTTATAGGGGAGGTAAATATCTTCCAGAACAGTTAGTTCTGACGTATTATTAATTTTTTGTTGAAGTTCAGTAGTTAAAACTTGTTGCTCTTCAAGTGCTTTTAAAATTGCTTTTTTGCGTTTTTCAAGCGCTTCAAATTGTTCTTTAAAAGTTACAATTTGTCCAATTTGAACTTCATCTAAATTTCCTGTTGCTTCTTTACGGTAGCGAGATATAAACGGAACCGTACAATCTTCATTCAAAAGTGCAATGGTATTTTGAATGCTTTTTTCGGGAAGCTGAGTATGTTTGGTTATATATTTTATCATAATAAAAAGACCTTACAATTGTATTTGTAGGGTCTCTAATATATTATACTTGATGGATTAAATCGAAATTTGAAGGTAAAATTTTCTAGTTTTCTCCAGACTGCGTTTTCGCATCGTTAATCATTTTTTCGTTCGGTAAAATGGCAACATTTACTCTTCGGTTTTTAGCTCTACCTTCCGCAGTACTATTGTCATGTGTTGGTTTATTTTCTCCAAACCATTGCGTAGTAAACCTACCAGCTGATAAGCCCGCACCAGTGAAGTAATTCGTAACAGCATTAGCTCTGTTTTTAGATAATGTCATATTATATTCAGCTGACCCAGCACTATCTGTATGTCCCACAACTAAAATATTGGTGTTGGGGTACTCTTTAAAAACACCGGTTAATTTATCTAAAGTAACTTTAGAGTC
Organism: uncultured Maribacter sp.; assembly: GCA_947493885.1. Classification (GTDB taxonomy): domain Bacteria; phylum Bacteroidota; class Bacteroidia; order Flavobacteriales; family Flavobacteriaceae; genus Maribacter_B. The sequence goes on along the minus strand of CANLTE010000005.1, from coordinate 6,436 downwards.
AGGAGTAATAATATACTTGTTAGTGTCAAAATGTACACCACTATTTTCATCGAAAGTAACTACAATACCATTGTCTATTCGTTCTACAACAGCTCCGGGAATTTCCTCTTCTATTTTTTGAGCCTGCTTGTCCATTTTGTTACCAATAAGAACACCAGCGCCTCCGCCAACAACTCCACCAATAACAGCGCCTAATTCTCCATTACCACCTTTTCCAACATTATTACCAATTATAGCTCCTAATATTGCACCACCAGCGGCACCAATTACTGCTCCTTTTTGTTTGTTGTTTGCATTTTGAACCGTTTTACAATTTGTAAAACTAATTGCAATTACTAATGCCAATGCCGTGTTAAGTATTTTATTTGTTTTCATAATATTAATGTGGGTTTTAATCTATTGTTTTGGAAAAAATCATACGTATTGTAAAAGGTTTATCTTCCACGGAAAGGGTTTGTTCCCAAACCATACTAGTATCTGTTAATTGCGTAAGATTTAATCTAAAACCTACATTATTCTGACTTTTGTTTTTTGCATCTGTAGGTTTTAAAAGAAAATCATATAAGCCGGTAATTTCATTAATTTCTTTGATTGTAAAAACAAAATTACGAACGCCTACAGCGCAATCTGTTTTATTAATGGTATATATTCCAGTATTGTTATTTGGGATAAATTGCCATGTGCTTCCTTCAAAACAATTTTTTTCCGCATCGTTTAAAAGATTTACCTTATACGTTCCAGATTCACTATAGGTAACCTCATTTAATGTCCAGTCTCCTTTTATTACTTTTTTGGATACTCTTACGGTTTTAGATGCTCCGCAAGATAAAAGAAATGTGCAAAGTAGAAGTGCTAATGTTTGTTTCATGAGTTTTCGTTTATATACGAAAACGTAAGTGATTTAGATTTTTAAAAAGGTAATATTTTAGCTAATAGTTTCACTATTAGAAACTTTTTTCTAGTTACCTTGAGCTCTATTCTAAACAAAAATATGTGTAAAGCTTGTTAGGGTTAATCAAACCTTAATAATTTGTATTTTCTTGTCCACGAATTGTAATACCCCAAAATATATTTGTCTTTAAATTTAAAAACGGTATTACCTTTGGGTTCAGTGTTATGTTCCTTCTGATACTCCTTTATTTTGTCAAATGCATTTTTTGGTATATTTCCTGTTAAATGATTAAAGTTTTTATCAAAAAGAGCTTTAATACTGACAGCTCTGGAACTGGAATAACCGCTAAAAGCAAATGCCGTTGGATTCACAAATATGCCTATTGAACCAAAACTAGCAATAGGGATACCAGGAAAAGGCATCATAGCGGCACCACTTTTTATTTCTTTAACTCCTCCGTAAGTAACAATATATTTAGCTTCAGTCTTATAGATTGAGATGCCAAGGTTTCCAGAATTAATTTTTCGTAAAAACTTTTTAGTACCATTAGGACCTTTTAGTTCTCTGTAATTGTCATACGCCCCTCCTGTTTGAATTATTGGAGAGTTTTTAAAATATATAGAATCGGTAACTAAAGCCCAATGATTTTTAAATTCCTTATCGGTAGAATAATTTTTGGCATGCAAAGCAACTATGTTTTTGGTTGCAGATATGGTGTAAATGTTATCTTCAAAAATAAAGGTGTTATTCCTTTTTTTATTTCCGGGAGTTTTTTTTAGTGGTTTTTCTATTTTTTTAAAATGGTTATCGTACGTTTTTAAATCGATGTTTAAAATTTGCGTAAAACTTTTGTTCTCATCGAAGGAAAAAATAACATTATTGTTTTTAATATACATCTTGGAAAATTCAGAAGTTACCTCTAATGAATTTGGGTTATCCTGTTGAATTTTTACTAAATTAATTTCTTCCTTTAAAGAAAATTGACTTATTCCATCAATAAATAATTGATAAAGAGAAACCTCCCTTTCTTTGGCATCTATAAAGGATTCATTAGAAAAATCTATAATTCTTATATCTGGTAGTAAGTTATTATCATATTTATAAAGATACAGTTTAGAAGTGTTTTTTTCTATTGTAATAATAAATAGTGAGTTGTTGTATTGAACCGTCTGTAAAAATTTTTGATTCGCAAGGTTTAATTTTAATTCGTTAAACTCTGAGTCCTTACTTTCATAGGAAAAACTTACTGTGGCAAATTTATCTCTAAACTTGTTTGTTAAAAAAATGGTATAGTTATTATTAGAAAATACACTTTTTCCAACTATTTCCTTATATTTTCGAGCTTTGTTCTCTAAATTTAAAGAGTCTTTAACTTTTAATTTCTCATTTAGTAAATAACCATAAACTCTTTTTCCATCAATTAATAGTATTGATAAATCATTACTTTGAGAGTTTAAAATGGGAACAGTTTTGTCTATATAGCCATTCCTATACTTAAGAAAGTTAGAAAAATGAGTGACATTTTCCTGCCCGTGAATATTAAAAAATACGAAGAGAAGGATATTTGCTATTAAAGTTTTATTCAAATTCATTTTTTTGAGCCTAACTAATAGTTTCCCCATTAGTAACTCCGTCCTCATCCGGATTTACAAAGACTAGTTTTCCTTCTGCATTTTCGGTCATTAGAATCATTCCTTCACTTTCAACACCTCTAAGTGCTCTTGGAGCTAAATTTACTAATACAGTTACCTTTTTACCCACTATTTCTTCTGGTGTAAAACTTTCAGCGATACCTGAAACTATTGTACGTGTATCTAAACCGGTATCTACTTTTAAAACTAAAAGTTTTTTGGCTTTAGGCATTTTTTCGGCTTCAGTAATAGTTCCAACACGCATATCCAATTTCGTAAAATCATCAAAAGTTATAGTGTCTTTTTGTGAGGTTACTTCTTTGTTCATTTGTTCGTTGCTTTTTTTTGTAGCTTCTAATTTATCCAACTGTGCTTGTACTTCTTTGTCTTCAACTTTTCTAAAAAGTAATTCTGCTTTGTTAATTTGATGTCCCGCAGGTAGTAAAACATTATCAGAAGCAACAGTGTCCCAACCGTTTTTTACCGTGGAATCGTCCGAACTAATATTAAGAATATTTTTAAGTTTTTTTGAGGTGAAGGGTAAAAAAGGTTCGCTTAAAATAGCCAAACCTGTAGCAATTTGTAATGCTACATACATAATGGTTTTTACTCGCTCCTCATCAGTTTTTATAAGTTTCCAAGGTTCTTGGTCTGCTAAATATTTGTTTCCTAAACGAGCAAGATTCATAAGTTCTTGACTTGCTTCTCTAAAGCGATACCTTTCAATGGAATTTGAAATTATTTCAGGATATTTTTTTAATTCACTTAACGCATCCGTATCAACTGCTAAAAAATTTGTTGATGTAGGAATGCTACCATTATAATATTTGTGAGTTAACACTACGACGCGATTTACAAAATTTCCAAAAATAGCAACAAGCTCATTATTATTTCGGGCTTGAAAATCTTTCCAAGTAAAATCATTATCCTTAGTTTCTGGTGCATTTGCTGTTAAAGCGTAACGTAAAACGTCTTGCATATCCGTAAATTCTTCAAGGTACTCATGTAACCATACTGCCCAGTTTTTAGACGTTGAAAGTTTGTTGCCTTCTAAATTTAAAAATTCATTTGCAGGAACGTTTTCTGGTAAAATGTAATCACCATGCGCTTTTAAAATGGAAGGGAAAATTATGCAGTGGAAAACAATATTGTCTTTACCAATAAAATGTACCATTTTAGTGTCATTGGCTTTCCAATAGGGCTCCCAGTCTTTGCCTTCGCGTTCTGCCCATTCTTTGGTAGATGAAATATATCCAATAGGAGCATCAAACCAAACGTAAAGTACTTTGCCTTCTCCTCCTTCAACAGGCACTGGAATTCCCCAGTCTAGGTCACGAGTAACCGCGCGAGGTTTTAGTCCATCATCAATCCAAGATTTACACTGACCGTAAACATTAGGTTTCCAATCTTTTTTATGACCTTCTAGAATCCATTCTTTTAAAAAATCTTCATGACGATCTAAAGGTAAAAACCAATGTTTTGTTTCTTTTAGTGTAGGTGTAGCACCAGTAATAGTTGATTTAGGGTTTATTAGATCAGTAGCATTTAACGATGAGCCACAATTTTCGCATTGATCTCCATAGGCTTCTTCGTTGCTACATTTTGGGCATGTACCTATCACAAATCGATCCGCTAAAAATTGCTTAGCTTCTTCGTCATAAAGTTGTGCGGTGGTTTCTTCAATAAAATCACCTTGTTCATGAAGTTTAGTAAAAATCTCAGATGCAGTTTTATGATGAACCTCCGCCGATGTTCTCGAATAATTGTCAAACGTTATTCCAAAGTCTTGAAAAGATTTTTTGATAATTGCGTGGTATTTATCAATAACATCTTTTGGAGAAACCCCTTCTTTTTTAGCCTTCATTGAAATGGCAACTCCATGTTCATCGCTACCACAAACAAAAGCAACATCATTATTGGTTAAACGTAAATAACGAGCATAAATATCTGCTGGTACGTAAACACCTGCCAAATGTCCAATGTGTATTGGGCCATTTGTGTAAGGTAATGCTGCTGTTATAGTGTATCTTCCAGGTTTTGAAGTTGAATTTGCTTGAGCCATTAAATTATAAAATTAGGCTACAAAAATAGCTTTTTTGTGCGGGAGTAAATAGAATATGTGGAAAAAGAAAAACCTCCGAGAAACCTTAAGTTTATTATTTAAGATACGATCTTATATGAACCTCTATTGTATATTCGTTTATATCAGTAATTGTGCAAACATTTGTTACAGAAATGGAAAGCGAAGATCCGTATTTTTCGGGATTCAAATTTGTTTTAAAATCGTACCATAAAACGGAATCAAGAATTTTATAATCATCTATTTTAGGTTTGGGCATCCCTAGATAATCGTCTATTAATCGAGTCTTTATATTCAATATAGAATCTTGGTATTTATGTTTTTCTTTGTACGCGTCAGAAAGTATTGTACCAGAAGGTTTTCCATACTTTTTTTCAATTTTCAAAAAAAAAGTGTCAATTTCAAACACTTTTTGATTGAATTTAATATTGTGTACAACACCTTGTTCTACTCTAAGTTTTATAGTTTCTATAGGTCTACCAATAAAAGTTAAATTATTTTTAATATTTTCAGAATGTTTGAAGTTAAAATAAGGTTTCAACATTTGACCTTCGTGAACTGATAAATCATCATTTTTAACAAAAATTGACTTATATTGATTGAAATTGGCTCCAATACTGTATTGAGAAACCTCTCTTTTTATTTGAGTATTAAAAATTAATAGTAAAAAGAATAGAGGAGATATCATACATTACATGTAATTAAGCAAATTGCGTTGTGTGAAAATTCAAGAAAAAAGCATTAAAAAAAGTAAAATCGCCCATTTTTATATCCTGAAAGTTAACATTTTCTAATTTTCTGTATAATAATTCTGAAGGAAACTCATTATGAGAGTTTAAATTAGAATAAACAATTTGTTTTACTGATTCTACATTTTTTTTAAAATCGAACTTTTCTTTATTGTAATTCCTTCTAGGTAGGTATTTTAGTCTATTTTGAATTTCATCAAATTCCACTTCCAAAATATAAATAACAAAAAATGGTATTAATTTACTAATGTTGATACAAAGAATAGTTTTCTTTTCGATACTGTTTTCGGTTTTTAAAAGGAATTGAAGATTTAAACAACGATCCTCCCAGGTGGGAATGGTATAATCAAATATTTTTGTCTTATGAATTACTTCTATGTTTTTTTTAAGCTTTTCGATATCTTTTTTTTTATAGTCCTCTCCCTTAAGTTTTAAACTTAACCGTTTGTATTCTTTACTGTTTATATATTCGTTTGAATTGGTTATTGAGGAGATGTTTTTAGGATAGTAGTAGTATACTTGTTCGAAAAAATAGTCTAAATTCATGTTTTTTAAATTATTTACAACTACCATACCCTCTGGTTTGTGCGGAATAAACTGTCGGGGAACCTGAAAAATTTACAGCATTAGTATTGGCTCTACCACCAGGTACAAATAACGAATAATTTTTTCTAATATTTGATTTGAAGGCTTCTTCAACAACAGAAGGGTGTGTTTTAGTGCCTCCAAATTGATTAGCTGTTTCTTTCATTGCGGAATGTAAAGCCCCCGCTGATACCTCAGCCATTATTCCTGCAGTAGCTTCGTTTCCAAGTCTATCTATGCGGGGGGCTCCAAAGGATACAGCTTGTTTTAAAGTTATAGTTTTATCATATTTAAGATAAGGAGGGGTAGGTGAAATCAAGGCAATTTTAAAATAGATTCCTATAACCGCACTTTCTTGCCAATTGGATGATACTTTTTTAAAATTAAAGCTTTCACAACTTGGAGGAGACGTTAGTTCTTCTTCATTAATAGTAATTAACATTTTTCCGTTAATACAATCACCTGTCTTACCAGATGTTCTAGTGCCCTTGGTATGTAC
>CANLTE010000004.1 GCA_947493885.1 uncultured Maribacter sp. | reverse complement strand
ACAAATACAGACACTCAAGATTTAAGTATAGATGCCGCAGGAACAACAATAAGTTTAGTAGATGGAGGTAGTGTAACAGTAGATGTAGATGATGCCGATGCTGATGCAAGCAACGAGATACAAGATTTAGCATATAACCCAGGTACTCAAATCTTAAACATTACCAATAACGGAAGTGCAACTAACATAGATTTAAGCGGACTAAACAATTCAGGAACAGATAGTCAAGACATAAGTACAAATAATAATCCTGGTAATATTACTATAGATAATGGTAGTACATTAAATTTAAATGTAAACGATGCCGATGCTAGTTCAAGTAATGAAACCATTACAGCTTTTGAAATCAATGGTACAAATTTACGCATTACTGAAGCCGGGACTAATTTTGATGTGTCATTAACTTCTTTAGGAAGTGACGATCAAAACGATTCAGAAGTTCCTCTAGCAACCAGTTTAGATTTAAATGGTGATTCGGGCGTAGATCCTGATGGAGCAGGCCCTGAACCTGTTGGTGTATCAGAAACAACAGTACAAGAAGCTTTAATGGCAATAGAACCAATAACTTCTAAGGCAGCAAGAATATTCTATCCGCCGTCAATTGCAATTGATGCATCTGCGGCGGCAACGAATCAGACTAAAGATTTATATCAAGAATATATTAATCAATATGCACCAACGACCTTACCATTTACAGCAACTTTCGTAGCTAGTGATGATGCACCAGCAACTATACCTACATATGCAAAAGAAGAACTGTATTATTATGTTACGTATTATGATGATGCAGTTTTTGATAACGTGAGCATAGATGCTGATGGAGTAATGACATATGATATTATAGCACCACCAGCAGATTACAATTCATTAATCAACGTAGTATTTGTAGTAAAATAATTGAAAATAAACTCAGCCTCTAGTTTGGAATTAATCAAGAAATATAAACTACTTATACTAAGCATAATATTTACCTTGCTTGGAATATCAGCAGCTAATGCCCAGTTTTTATTACAGGCACCTAGCAGTACAGACGAAACTAATTATCGTTGGTATGAAGCTTCGGATACGAGCACTGTTTTAGGAACAAATTCAGTTTTAGAAGTTCGTGAACGAGGGGTGTATTTCGCGACTTACGATGGTACCTTATGTGGATCAAATGCAACGGGATATTTTATAGTTACCAATTGTAATGCTCCATTTAATGAGGTTACCTTGGATATCACACAAAATGTTTCATCAGGAGCAACGGTTAGTTGGACTCCGACTCAGAGCGGAGATCAATTACGTCCTACGGTAGAGGCTACATCAACAGTCCAAAAATATACTGCCACAATTACCAAAGCAGGTAATACGGTAAGTTTACCCAATTTTACCGTGGTATGTATTAACGAGGCTGCAACCTTGGTAGACGATTTGGTAACTACGGATGAAGACACACCAGTAATAGTTCCAATTTTTGACAATGATTCTGATTTGCCAACAACAGGTATATTAACAACGACGGACCCATCTAATGGAATCGTTGCGGTCGATGATAATGGTACGCCAAATAATCCTTTAGATGATATTGTAACTTACTCGCCGAATCCAGATTTTAACGGTCAAGATACCTTTAACTATACATTATGTAACACTTTTGGAGACTGTAGTACAGCTACAGTAACTATTGATGTTATTCCTATTGTTGACGCAATAGATGATTCAATAGCCACAGAGGAAGACACCGCTGTAGATATAGATATTCTCGCAAACGATAATGATGTTCCTACCATAGGTACATTAACTACAACCAGTCCTAATGATGGTGTTGTAAATATTAATGACAACGGAACCCCAAATAATCCATCTGATGATACAGTTACCTATACACCAAATAATGGATTTACAGGTACCGATACATTTACATATACGTTATGTGACAATTCTGCTAACTGTAGTACGGCAACGGTTATTGTTTTAGTTACCGATGCGACAGATATTGATAGGGATAATGATGGTATTGTAGATAGTTTTGAAGACTTAAATCTTGATGGAGATAATGACCCTTCTACGGACCCTACAGATAGCGATGGTGATGGATTCCCAGATTATTTAGATATCGATTCAGATGATGATGGTATTCCGGACAACGTGGAAGCGCAAACCACAGCAGGATATATTCCACCAAGTTTGATTGATGCTAATAATAATGGTTTAGATGATGCTTACGAAGACGGAGTATTAGGAATATTCCCTGTAGACACAGATGGTGATAACCTACCAGATTATTTAGATAGCGATAGTGATGATGACAATATACCTGACCGTATTGAAGGTCATGATCATGATAATGATGGTATTCCTGATGTTGTTTTAAATGGTTCGTATAAAGATGGCGATGGTTTAAATGATGGTTATGAAGGAGAGTTTACTGTAGATGATGATGTTAATGATGAAATAGATGACCCTTATAACGATTTACCAAATACCGATGGTGATGAAGAATCTAACTATCGTGATGCGGATGATGATAATGATGGTATTGCCTCAAAAGATGAAGATTTAAACTTAGATAGCGATTATGCCAATGATGATAGTGATGGTGATGGTACTCCTGAATATTTAGAGCCAAATGCGCAAGAAGATGAGCTTGAGGTGATTAACGTACTTACACCTAACAATGATGGATTAAATGAATATTTAAGAATTATTGGAATAGAGAATTATCCTGATAATACTGTTAAAATATATAACCGTTGGGGTGTATTAGTATTCTCAACCCGAGCTTATGATAATGAAGGAAATGTATTTGATGGATCATCTGACGGAAGAGTAACCGTAAGTCCAGATAAAAAACTTCCTGTAGGTACTTATTTCTATATTTTGGACTATAAAGATAATTTAGGACAAACAAAAACGTTAACAGGTTATATTTATATTAACAGATAATGAGGGTAGCGCATAATTTTTGTTTCAAACAAACAGTTAAAAAGAGTAATATTAAGCTAGTTTTAGCTTTGTTTACACTTCTGTTTACTGTTCAGTTATCTGCTCAACAAGATGCTCAATATACACAGTACATGTATAACACCGTAAGTGTTAATCCAGGGTATTCAGGGTCAAGAGGAAACATTAGTGCTGCGCTTTTGTACAGAGCACAATGGTTAGGGCTAGATGGCGCTCCGGAAACACAAACATTTAATATACACTCGCCAATAGGCTATAAAGGAGTGGGGCTAGGGTTATCTATTGTTAATGATAAAATTGGACCAACCTCTGAAACCTATTTTGATGTAGATTTTTCATATACAATATGGACTTCTACAGAGGGTAGATTAAGTTTCGGATTAAAAGCATCAGCTCATTTATTAGATGTTAATTTTTCTAAACTTAACCAAGATTTTAATATAATTGATCCGCTATTACAAAGCGATATTGATAATAAATTTTCTCCTAATATAGGGGCTGGAGTATATTACCATACGAATAAATTTTATGCGGGATTGTCAGTGCCTCGAATTTTAGAAACCTCACATTTTAAATCAGGACCACAACCTACAACTGCAAAAGAGTTAATGAATATTTATTTCATTACAGGTTATGTTTGGGAGTTAAATGACAATTTAAAGTTTAAACCTGCACTATTAACTAAAGTAGTTACTGGAGCACCTATAGGGGTAGATTTATCTGCTAACTTTATGCTGAATGATAAGTTTGTCGCAGGTTTGGCCTACCGTTGGGATGCCGCTTTTAGTGGTTTGTTTGGTTTTCATATCAATGAATCTATGTATCTGGGTATGGCATATGATCGTGAAGTAACCGAATTGGGTAATGCCGCTTTTAATGATGGTTCTTTTGAGGTTATTTTTAGATATGATTTTATTCATACAAAAGGAAATTTAAAATCTCCTCGATTCTTTTAGAAAAATCATTTGGTATTTTTTGTGAATGGCTTAACTCTAAAATAAGGTAAAGGTCTTATTTTTGTAGTATGAATAAAGAATTTGTAATCTTGGTGAACAGTCAGGACGAAGAAATTGGAACAATGCCAAAAATGGAAGCCCATGAAAAAGCAGTACTCCATAGAGCGTTTTCAATTTTTATCATGAATAGTAAAGGTGAAACTATGCTTCAGCAAAGAGCTGCACATAAATACCACTCTCCTTTGTTATGGACTAATACGTGTTGTAGTCATCAAAGATTAGGGGAAAGTAATATTCAAGCGGGAACAAGAAGGTTACAAGAGGAAATGGGTTTTATAACTCCGTTAAAAGAGTTGTTTTCATTTACGTATAAAGCAGCTTTTGATAATGGCCTTACGGAGCATGAGCTAGATCATGTTATGATGGGGGAGTATGAAAATAATCCAGTTATAAATACCGAAGAAGTTGCCGATTGGAAATGGATGAAACCCATTGATATAAAAAAGGATATAAAAGAAAATCCAGGCGAGTACACAGCGTGGTTTAAAATAATTTTCGAAAAGTTTTATGAGCATTTAATGATTAATATTCAGAAGCTATGAAAATTAAAGTAAGTAGAAAAGCACATTTTAATGCAGCTCATAGATTGTATAGAGCAGATTGGAGCGATGAGAAAAATTTTGAAATTTTCGGCAAATGCAGCAACCCTAATTACCATGGTCATAATTACGAGCTTATAGTTAGCGTGTATGGAGAAATAGACCCCGAAACAGGTTTTGTAGTTGATATGAAAGTTTTAAAAAAGCTAATTCGGGATAAAGTCGAAAATGCGCTGGATCATAAAAATTTGAATGTTGAAGTTCCAGCGTTTAAAAATTTAAATCCAACTGCTGAAAATATTGCTGTTGTGATATGGAATATTCTTAGACCTCAAATAAGCATGACGAAAGATTTGGAAGTTGTACTGTATGAAACATCAAGAAATTTTGTGACGTACAGCGGGTGATTAATATAATATTTTGTAAGAAAATTCGTTAAAATTAAATACGTTTAATAATTAACCTACCATGAAATTATATCCATTAAAGTTCACTCCAATTTTAAAAGAAAGATTATGGGGTGGCTCAAAATTAAAAGAAGTTTTAGATAAACCTATCGAAAACAACACAACAGGTGAAAGCTGGGAATTATCTGGAGTTTGTGGAGATATATCCTCGGTTTCTAATGGTGAGCTTGCTGGGATGTCTTTGCAAACACTCATAAACGATTTTCCAGAAGAGTTACTTGGTTTAAGTGTCGTAAAAAGGTTTGGAAAAGAATTTCCAATTCTAATTAAGTTTATCGATGCGAAACAAGATTTATCTATTCAATTGCATCCAAATGATGAGCTTGCAAAAGAAAGACATAATTCATTTGGAAAAACCGAAATGTGGTATGTTATGGATGCTGATGATGATGCCAAATTAATAGTTGGTTTCAACAAAGATGTTACAAAAGAAGAATACACTAGTAGTCTTCAAAATGATAAGTTGTTGGAATTGTTGAACTACGAAACGGTTAATGAGGGAGATACCTTTTTCATCAATACGGGGAAAATTCATGCCATCGGAGCTGGTGTTCTTTTAGCGGAAATTCAGCAAACCTCAGATGTGACATATAGAGTTTTTGATTTTAATAGAAAAGATAAAGAGGGTAATTTAAGAGAATTGCATACTGAATTGGCACTTGATGCCATGGACTATAGTAAAAGAGATGATTATAAAGTTAATTATCAATTTGAAAAAGATAAGCCAAGTAAAATGGTAGATTGCCCATATTTTAAAACCAACTTTATTGAGATTACTAATGATTTGTTTCAGGATGTTTCTAATAGAGATTCCTTTACAATCTACATGTGCGTAGGCGGAGAAGCCGTTATTAAAACGGATGAAGGAGAAGCGCATATTAAAAAAGGAGAAACTGTTTTAGTGCCTGCACAATCACCGACGATTACATTGCAAAGTAAGGGGGCCAAGCTGTTGGAAGTTTCTATATAATGTAAATTGTTTGTAAACAAAAAACAGCTTTCAAGGTTCTAAAAATATAAAACCTTATTTTTGCATAAAAGTGAAATAATGGCAAGTATTAGAGATTTAAAAAAAGATATTAATTACGTTTTAGGTGATATTATAGAAGCTGTTTATATTGTTGATGCAGCAAATAACAAACCAGATTCTGCAGAAGGCTCTAAAATAGTTGATGAGGCTATTGAAACTTTTGACGAGTTAATAGCTAAAGTAAATGACCGTAGCGTAGAAAATAAAAAAGCGCACTTAAAAACGGTTCGTGAAGAATTAGAGAAAAAAGGAAAAGGACTTATTGAAAAACTTAATGCACTAAGTTAAGCAATTCCGTTTTCCATAAAATAAAAGAGCCATCTTTTTAAGATGGCTCTTTTATTTGAATTAGTTTTCTAAGCGTTTTTTGAGTTTGCGACCGTATTTAGAATTAGCAATGTTTTCGGGCAACGATTTATAAATTGAATCTAGAAATACAGGGTTTGCCTCTGGAATTTCAATTGCCGCGATGTATGGAGCAATATATGAGTCTTTATGAGTTAATGCATAGGTTATTGAAAATGCATAACTTCTTTTAAAATTTCGATCGCTTATTTTTCTAATAGAATCTATTTGTACAGCATCAAGTGGCTGTTCCGTATTATTGGCTTCTTGAGCCAGGGCGATATCTCTTTTGTTGAATTCAGACATCATAGCCTTATATTCAACAAATTTCTCATGAGTAACGGAACCTTCAATTTTAGCTCCTGGTTCAAAAGTATTCCATGTCGTATTAATGTTGATTACTCCTGGTTCTCCAAAAAAAGTAATTCTATCATTAAATTCATTATTATCCTTTTTATCAAGATATAAATAAAACAATTCAGGACTTTCCAATTCCTTTTTAAATGTAAAAGAGCCGTCACCATCTATCTGTAAAGAATCAATAGTAACTACGGTACTGTCTGAAAAATTTTGAAGATAAAGTATACCTTTTTTTAACCCTTTTACTTTTCCTGTAACGGTCATGGTTTGCTCAGAATCTCCACTACAGGCAAAGAGTATAATTGAAAGGCAAATAAACAATATGTATTTTTTCATGTTGGTTTTTTAGTGGAGCAAATATCAATAAACTTTATTAAATTTTAAACTTTTGAAGCAATTTCCATTAAGTATGCACATAACAAAGCTCCTCCAGTTCCAACAACGTATCCTAAGACGGCTAATAAAACACCAACGGAGGTTAATGATGGGTGAAACTCTGCCGCAACAATAGGAGCGGATGCAGCACCACCCACATTAGCTTGGCTACCTACAGCTAAGAAAAAATATGGAGCTTTTATTAGTTTGGCAACAAGTATAATAAGACCTGCATGGATTGTTATCCATATAAAACCAATAGCAATTAAACCTGGGTTTTCAAGTACTCGACCTAAATCTACTTTCATTCCAATTGTAGCAACTAAAATGTAAATAAACATTCCTCCTATTTTACTTGCGCCAGCACCTTCGTAGTTTTTGGCTTTAGTAAAGGAGAATAGAATACCACCAGCAGTAGCTATTACCACCATCCAGAAGAAACTAGATCCTAAAAAGGATAAAAAATTTGTTGAATCAGCGACTGCAGAAATGTTTTCTTTTAGATACTTACTAATGTGTCCTCCAAAAAAATGAGAAATACCCACAACAGTAAAAGCTATTCCTAACATAATCATGTAGTCTCCCAAAGTTGGAACCCGAGTAACTTTTTTGGTGAATTCAGTTACCTTAATTTTTAATTTTTCAATAGAGGAGGTATCTGCTTTTAACCAAGCATCAATTTTTTTTGTTTTTCCAACACCCAATAAAATAATTGCCATCCAAACGTTGGCAACGAAAATATCAACGAGTACCATACCACCATATTTGTCTGGGGTATATTTAAAAATCTCGTACATTGCCGCTTGATTAGCCCCTCCTCCAATCCAACTTCCGGCAATAGTAGAAAGCCCTCTCCAAATAGCATCGAAGCCATTTCCTCCAACCGATTCCGGAGAAAAAATAGAAACAATTAAAATAGCAATTGGACCACCAATAATAATACCAACACTACCTGTTAAAAACATAATGATGGCCTTAGATCCAAGATTAGAAATGGCTTTTAAATCAATACTCAATGTCATTAAAACTAGTGCAGCTGGTAAAAGGTAACGACTGGCCATGTAATATAGCCTGGAACTATGTTCGGTTGCAACACCGAACTCATCAACTACATGCCATTTTTCAGCGACAACACCAAATGATGATAACAGAGCAGGTAGGGCATAGCACATAAGTACTGATGGTATTACGGAATAAAACTTTTTCCAAAAACCATTTTTACTAGAAGAAGTGTAAAAAATAAACCCTAAACAAAGAGCCAATAAACCAAAAACAACAGTGTCGTCGGTGATTAGGGGTTCTGGTAAAAGCTTTTCACTCATAAAAGTTAAAGTCAGTCTTGCTCAAATATAGCTAAATTATAGAGTTTTGTTGCAGATAATACGCAACGCCATCTTCTGTATTTTTTAATGTTATAGCATTTGCGATTTCTTTGGCTTCTGCTCTTGCGTTACCTACTGCAACTCCGCAGCCAGTATATTCAAGCATTTCAATGTCATTATAATTATCTCCAAATGATATAACATCTTGTAACGAACAATTATTTTCTAATAAGGAGTTAATTGCAGACAATTTAGAAACCGATTTTGGAGCAATTTCAATTAGTGTATCATTTGAGCGATAGCTATTTATTTCTTCAGACAATTGCTCCTCTAATAGTGAAAAAACAGTATCTGCAGATTCTTTAGTACCCATAAGCATAATTTTATGTGCACTAATATTTCTGTCTTTCCAATCCGCAATTGTACTTGCAGTATTTTTAAATATGGGTTCTACTTTGGTATGTTTCTTTTCTTTCTCAACTCTTTCAGAGTTTTCTTCCACATACCATTCATCGTTGTAATATAAACCTAGCTTTACGTTATTTTTAAGTGCTATACTATAGATAGTACTTAGAACATTTATTGGTATAACAGTAGAAAACAATTCATTTGCCCCACTTATAATTAGAGCACCATTATAACATATTATAGGTTGGCTTAAAATTCCTAAATCCTTTTGAATATATCGCATTGCCTTTGGCATCCGAGCTGAAACAAGAATTATTTGAATGTCACTTTTGATTTTAGATATTTCGGAAACGGTAAAAGCAGAAACATCACTTTTAGTAGTTAACAAAGTCCCGTCTAAATCGGAACATAAAACTTTAAATTTCATTCTAAATATTTAACCAGTATGTAAATTTAAGGTTTATAGATCTATTTTTTGGCTCAAAACTGTTTACGTAGTAGTTATCATTATACACTAAGAATAAATCGGAGAGTGGTGCAAATCGCCATTGCAACCTAGAGTTAAAACCTAAATTATCTCTTTGATTACTATATTGAATTAAAGTTGACCAAAAAACAGATTTACTAAAAGTAATATCAATTTTAGGGCTCACTAGCCATATATCGGCACTTGAATGCGGTTCGGGAAGGTCAATGTTATCATAATTTAATATTAACGAGAAGGCTACTCTGGGTTGAAAGCGAAGGTTGAAATCCGTTCTCACGGCAAATCGACTGCCATTATAAAATTGTCCGAAGGAAGACTCAA
Organism: uncultured Maribacter sp.; assembly: GCA_947493885.1. Lineage (GTDB taxonomy): Bacteria > Bacteroidota > Bacteroidia > Flavobacteriales > Flavobacteriaceae > Maribacter_B. The sequence goes on along the minus strand of CANLTE010000004.1, from coordinate 530,875 downwards.
TAAAACCCGAGAGCATTTTTCTACGGTCGGATCCATAGGAAAAAGCATACCTATTAAAGTGATAACCTTGATTTCCTGCTAAAGGTACTGCATCGTCTTTTCCTGTAGGGTCAAAATCGTCTTGTAGAAAAATATATCTATTAGAGTATTGTACTGAAATTCTCGATTGATTTTGAAATCGAGCACTCCAAGTGGTTACGATATTATGATCCGTTTTTTTATAATTCAGACCAGGCTTCCATATAGCCATTGGGAATAATTCAAAGCTATGGTTTTGAATAGCCTTATCTTTTAGCCAAAATATGCGTTCTCCTCCTAGAACCGCTTTTATAATATCCTTTCTTCGGATAAAACCTAAATCTGATCTAAATTCATCATCAATATATACCCAGTCGGTAAATAAATTATAATTTTTATTATTAAACTGCATAAAAGCACCTAGTGAGAGGTTATGGTCATCATCTATCACCGGGTTGTTGTCGCTATCAAATACACCTTCACCTTCGGGTTGGAAAGATTTATGCGCATAAAATTTACCCATCCATTTGTTATTATCAGCAACTAAGTTGTAATCAACACCTAAAACTCTGTTGTATTTATCCTCGTCTTCTAAAAAATCGTAGTCACTAAAAGATTGTTTGTTAATAAAGAACATACCAATGTTAGATTTTGAAAAAACCTTTTGCTGTAATGCAAACATGGTATTGTTGTTTGATGAAATTTCATTAGCCACATCATCGGCGGTTTGAATGCTTAAAAAACCTAATCTTAAATTTTTGTTTAGTTTACCACTTAAACGTATACCTCCTATTATTTTGTTTTCAATGTTTGCGTCTGCAGTATCTCTAGCTATACCTATCCTTCTTGAAAAGAATGGATTGGCATCTCTACGGCCTCCAAAACTTGAAAATAAATCACTATTGTCAATAAAAAATTGTCTTTTTTCTGGTAATGAAACTTCGAATCTGGTAACATTTGTAACTTGATCATCAACTTCTACTTGAGAAAAATCTGGATTGACAGTAATATCCAAATTCATGCTATTACCAACGGAGACTTTTGCATCTCCACCAAATTTTAAAGAGTTTTTGTTGTCATTTTCGGCAAAATCTTTTTGTGAGAGTGCGTTTACATAAGGTATTATGGCTAAGGGAGTTCTTGATTTTGGCAAAGGTTTTTCAAATATCATATCTCCCATATAGGCAAGATTAACTATGAATTGATTTTGGGGAATATTTACCCATGTACTATTTTCGTTAGATTGTGTATCAAATCTATAACTATTAAAACGCCATTTAGTTTCTCCTTCTTCAAATTTAAAAGATGTTAAAGGTATTATAAGTTCTGCCGTATAGTAATCATCGTAAATTTTGGACTCTCCCTTCCATTTTACATCCCACGATACGCTAAAGCCGTTTCTGTTAAAACCTCCTCCAGAAATTACCCCTTCTCTTCTGACTCCATAGGGGTTAATACCAAATAAAAAAGCATTGTTAGTATCATTAAAAGTATCAAAGAGTAGTGTAATATTGTCATTACCGCCAGCTCTAAAATCTCTTTTTAAAGATTGTATTACGTAATTGTTTCCAGCGGTTTCAACTTTAATTCCTACATAAATATTAGTGTCGTCGTAAAGTATTTTAATTTCGGTTTGTTTTTTGGCAGGAATGCTATCAATTGGAAAATATTGCCAAAAATTTGAAACACTTTCTGCGGTTTCCCAGATAGGTTCATCTAAAACACCATCACTCACAATGGTTGCTGAAATATGTTTTACGGTAAATGATTGCGGTTTGGTTTGTGCAAAAGAAAAACATGTGCAAAAAAGTAAAGCTGCACTAAGGAATTTTGTCATTAAGTTAGTCAATTAATCAGTCGCTCAAATTTAAGTTTTTATATCGTTAAGAAATTCATAAAACTTATAGCGGTAAAGGTTAAAAATTAACAGTGCCTTAATACCTTATTTTTTACTTTTGAAAAAACTGATTAGTTATGAGAATACTAATATTACTGTTTATTTTATTTTTTCAAATTTCGTACTCAAATCCTCCTTTTTGGTCAAAAACTGGACATAGAGTTATAGGGGAAGTTGCGCAAAATCATCTTAAAAGTAAAACCAAAAGAAGCATTAAAAAACTGTTAGGAAATTTTAATTTGGCAGGTGCGTCTAATTTTGCTGATGAAATAAAGGCGGATAAAAGGTATCGAAAATTTAGTGCATGGCATTATGTTAATTTTCCTAAAGACAAAAAATATGGAGATGTTTCTCCTAGTGAGCATGGAGATTTAATTATTGGAATTAACACTTGTATTAAAATTATAAAACAAACAAATAGTAGCAGAGAGGACAAAATATTTTACTTAAAAATGTTGATTCATTTAGTTGGTGATTTACATCAGCCTATGCATGTTGGAAGGTTAGAAGATAAAGGGGGGAACGATATTCATGTGTTGTGGTTTAATAAAGAATCTAATCTTCATAAGGTTTGGGACTATAATATGATTAATGATTTTGGAATGAGTTATTCAGAATTAGCAGGTAATTTACCTAGTGTTTCGAAAAAAGAAAAGAAAGAAATTCAACAAGGGACCATTATTGATTGGGTAGAGGAATCACAAGACATTGCAAATAAATTATACGAGTCAGTAGAGAAGAATGAAAAACTATATTACCAATATGGTTATAAATGGTGGGGAACAGTAGAAACTCAACTTCAAAAAGGAGGAATACGTTTGGCTAAAGTACTTAATGATACTTTTAAATGAGACGAATGTTAGTTTAACTTTATTCTAAAAGTGTTTTTAATTGATTGCGATAAGCCGACGGACTTTGCCCGGTAAATGTTTTAAACGATTTGTTGAAGTGAGAAAAATTGTTAAAACCACATTCAAAACACACTTCGGTTATACTAATGGGAGCTTCTGCCAGTAATTTAGAGGCATGTACCAGTCTACATTCATTTACGAATTGAACAAACGTTTTATTTGTGATTTTTTTGAAGTACCTACAAAAAGATGGAACCGTCATACTAACCATGCTTGCAATTTCGTCTAAGGTGATTTCATCTTTAAAGTTGTTTTTTACATAATTAAAAACAATGTTGATGCGATCATTATCCTTAACATCAGTTTCCATAGAAAAGCCTTCGGCGTTTAAAAGTTTAAACTCTTTGGCGTTTCCTAATTCATTTAATATGTTCAGAATAGAAAGCAACCGCTGAAAATCGGTTTGATATTCTAATATTTCAATTTTTTCACCAATTTTTGTTTTCGTACTGCCGTAAAATGCAATACCTCCGTTAGCCACTTTAAATAGGTTTTGAATTTTTTTCATTTCAGGAATGTTAAAAAAATCATTACCTAAAAAATCAGCTTTCATATGAACAACGGTTTCACTTTTGTTACCTGTTAGCCTGTCGGTAAATCCACAATGCGGCAAATTACTACCAACCAAAATTAAATCACCATCCGTATAATAGGATACATGGCTGCCAATTCTTCTTTTTCCAGAACCGCCATTAACATACACTAGCTCTATTTCTGGGTGATAGTGCCAGGTATTGTTTTCATTTAATGTTCCTTCTTCAAACTTTTGGTATGTGAATGAGTTACCAAAATTGGGTTCTATAATTTCAAAGGCTGGTTTTAACTTATTCATGATTTGTAGGAATTTGGATGTAAAATTAACCAAAATATGCTCTAAATTACCAGTTAACGTTTAATTAACATTAGGTAATGGTAAAATACCACATAAATAGGAAAAATATGATGTTGTGTAGGGCGCATGTAGGAGGTAATTTTGTCTTGTAATTATTTACTAATCCTTTAAATCGGAGAGTTATGAAAACAATTTTAAAATTTACAACAGTAGTTGCCTTAATGTTGGTTACAGTAACTGGCATGGCAAATGAGCCAAAGTTCAATTTAAAAACTAAAAGTGCTACTAAGAGTTTAGTTTTTGAAATGGAATATTCCGAGCAAACAACAGTGATTTTAAAAGATTCTGATGGGAATATTATTTATTCTGAAAGCGTTTCAAATGCATCATATTCCAAAAAGTTTAATTTAGAAAACTTGGAAGATGGATTGTATTACTTTACAACTGAAAACAAACTAAGAGAAATAGTGTATACTATTGATGTTACGGATACAGATGTTAAGATTATTGATAAAGAAGAAAATACAAAACCTTATTTTAGAAGAGTAGATGGTAAAGTACTTCTTAACTTTTTAAACTTAGATGAAAGTAGTGTTAAAGTTAAAGTAGTGGACGCTGAAAATAGAGTGCTTTTTGAAGAGACATATACAGATACAAAAATTGTAGAAAAAGCTTTTGACTTTACTAAAGCTTTAGAGGGTACATATACAATATCTGTGGAAGATTTCAACAATACTTTTTACGAAAGTATTGCGGTTAATTAAGTTGGTTTAAGTTAATTTTTTGAGAAAGGAGGCTGGAGAGCCTCCTTTTTTGTGCTTTTAAAGGAGGTATTTTTTTAACTTATCTCTTTTATATTGCGGTAGAGCTTCATTTTGTATTGCTAGTTTGAGAATATCTTTGTTTTTTTCTTTATCGAACAAAAGTTTGTGAAAATTTTTAATAGTTAATTCATTTGGGGACTGTTTTTGCAATATAAAGTTGTCTCCCGTTTTTACCTCTCCTTTTTGTATCACTTTAACATAGGTGCCAGGATATCCATGGGCAATAAATTGCTTTATAACTCTAGAGCTTTTAAAACGTATTCCAAGTTTATAACAAGGTTCTCTTGGTTGCGAAATTTGTACTATGGCGGTACCTAATTTGTAAATATCTCCGATACGAATTTCGGCTTCGTTTAAACCTTCAACAGTTAAGTTTTCTCCAAACATACCCCAATTCCAGTCTAAATTTGGGTATAATGGTTTCCAATAATTATATGCTTCAGAAGAAAACAAATAACAAGCTTTGTTTTCTCCTCCATGATGTTTGCGGTCAATAACGGTATCATTTAGAACATCAGATTCACCTAAAAAAATAGGAGAATGTGTTGGGTGTTTATAAATACCAGTTTTTTCTTCTTTACCGTTCCAGGTAATAGTTGTAGGCTTACCAATGTTAGTAGCAATTATCTTCATAATTTAAAGATAAAAAAAACCACTGCTTAGGGGCAGTAGTTTTTAAATATTTTAGCAAAAATAATAGACGAGATTATTTTTCTTCATCAATTTTTTTAGTTACAAAAAAACCTATTAAAAGACCTACACCCGCCATAGTAAATATGGTTCCAGGATATGCTACTTTTTCATGTATTCCAAATGAATTTACCATTATAGAACCAATAAATATGGCTAGCCCTATGCCTATTAGTAATAGCGATAAATTTAAAGTGAAAATTTTCCATACAGGAGTTGTTTTGTTGGTTTTTCCTTTTATAAAAATACTTGCGTCAGCCCCTTTTTCTATTAAAGTCAAACGTTCTTTGTTTCTTGTAGAATAGTGTAGATAAAATACACCGAATATTGTTGAAAATATTACAATTACTATAATTACTGGTTCCATAATTTAATTGTTTTTTAATTGATTTATTAATGTGTTTAATGGTATGACGTTTCCTTTTGAATTAAGGTTACACATTTTTTTATTTTTTTTCAGATTTAGTGTAACCTTTTAATTAATTTAAAGGTCATACCTATTAAATGAACCAAGACCAACAGTATATTCAACGTGTCATTAATGGAGAAAATCATGTATTTTCTCTACTTGTGGATAAATACAAGCATATGGTGTTTACATTAGCCTTACGCATGGTAAAAAGTAAAGAAGAGGCAGAGGAGGTTTCTCAAGACACTTTTATAAGAGTTTATAATTCTCTAGATAAATTTAAAGGAGAATCTAAATTTTCCACATGGCTGTATAGAATTACATATAACAAAAGTTTGGATTGTTTAAAGAAACAAAAAAGAACAATAGATTCTTTTTCTGTTGATGGTTATGATGATATGAATTTTCCCGATATGGAAAATATTATCAATGGAATTGAAAGAAAGGAACGAAAAATAGAGATGGCTAAAGTCCTTAAAGAGTTATCTCCAGATGATAATACTTTAATAACTTTATTTTATTATGAGGATTTATCCCTTGCTGAAATTTCTGAAGTTATGGGTATTAGCCCAAATACCGCAAAAGTGAAACTTTTTAGAAGTAGAAATCGGTTAGCGGAATTACTTAAAGAAAAGCTGGAACCCGAATTTATTCAAGGTTATGGAAAAAAATAAAGAAAAACAATTTGACGCTTTTCTTAAAAAAGCGATAAAAGAAGTTGAGTTAGACGCTCCTTCTTTAAATTTTACAGAAGACTTGCTTGAAAAGCTAGAAATATCACAAGTTAAAAAATCTTCTACAGCATATAAACCTTTAATTTCAAAAACTATATGGGTAATAATAGGAGCCCTTATATTAATTGCTTTAGGGGGGGCATTTATAGGTGATTTTGAATCCACCCTAAATTGGTGGCCAAGTATGAATCTTAATACGAATTATGTTTTTGGTGGTTTTCTGAGTATTGTAATTTCAAGTACATATTTATACGGTTTTGTTGGTTTAGCTTTCTTTTTATTCGTTCAAATTTATTTTATTAAAAATCACGTAAACAGACAGTTTACGACAAATTAGAGCATAAAAAAAGCCGCTTATGATAAAGCGGCTTTCTACATATTTGCAATGGTTTTACTTAACCATATCGTAACTACGTTTTATAAACTCTGTTAATTCAGCTCCTTTTAGTAAACCTTTAGAAAGCTTAGCTAAATCAAGCGATTGGTGAATTAAACGTTCACGTTTTTTAGCCGTTTTGGTGTTTAAAATTTCACTCACTAATTCATGGTTTGTATTTACAATTAGGTTGTACATTTCTGGCATATTACCCATGCCAAACATACCACCTCCACCAGTGCTTTGCATTTCTTTCATTCGTCGCATAAACTCAGGTTCAGTAATAATAAATGGAGAACTTTCGCTATCCATAGCTTCTAATTGAACCGTATAGCCTTTATCCGAAATTACCTCTTCTAAGTTAGTCTTAAGACTCTCTTTTTCTTCATCAGATAATTTAGAAATTTGAGTATCATCTTTTTTGATGAGGTTATCAATATGGTCAGCATCTACACGAACAAAAGATATTTTTTCCTTAGAAGTTTCCAATTTCTGCATTAAATGAGCAATTATTGGAGAATCCATTAATAAAACTTCATAGCCTTTTGCTTTAGCAGCTTCAATATAACTGTGTTGTTCTTCTTTATTTGAAGCATAAAGAATTACCAGTTTATCATCCTTATCTGTTTGGTTATCCTTAATTTTTTCTTGAAGCTCTTCAAATGTAAAGTAAGTGTTGTCAATTGTGGGGTATAGTGCAAATTTGTCAGCTTTTTCAAAGAATTTATCTTCAGAAAGCATTCCGTACTCAATTACAATTTTAATATCGTTCCATTTAGCTTCAAAATCTTCTCTATTATTTTTGAATAGTGAAGCAAGTTTATCTGCAACTTTTCTTGTAATGTAAGATGATATTTTTTTAACGGCTCCATCTGCCTGTAAGTACGAACGAGAAACATTTAAAGGAATATCTGGAGAGTCAATAACACCGCGTAGCATGGTTAAAAACTCTGGTACAATACCTTCAACATTATCTGTTACAAAAACTTGATTTTGATAGAGTTGTATTCTGTCTTTTTGAACATTTAAGTCATTGGACAGTTTTGGAAAATATAATATTCCAGTTAAGTTAAATGGATAATCAACGTTAAGGTGTATGTTAAATAGCGGCTCCTCAAATTGTGTTGGATAAAGCTCTCTGTAGAAACCTTTATAGTCTTCGTCCTTTAAGTCTGCTGGTTGTTTTGTCCAAGCAGGTACCGGATTATTTATGATGTTGTCTACTTCTTTAGTAGGTGCAGGGTCTTCTTCTTTTGCTCCTTCAGGCTTTGGTAAAGTTTCTGTCTTTGTTCCAAATTTAATGGGAATAGGCATAAACTTATTATACTTAACTAACAACTCTGAAATTCGGTTGTCTTCCAAAAATTCAGTGGAATCATCTGCTATATGCAATATAATTTCTGTACCACGGTCACCTTTTTTAGCCTCTTTTAATTCAAAATTGGGAGAACCATCACAAGTCCAGTGCATTGCTGGAGCATCTTTAAAGCTTTTTGTAATGATTTCAACTTTATCGGCTACCATGAAGGCAGAATAAAATCCTAGTCCAAAATGACCAATTATACCAGTATCCTTACCAGAGTCTTTGTATTTGTCAAGAAATTCTTCAGCGCCAGAAAAAGCAACTTCGTTAATATATTTTTTAACCTCTTCTTCCGTCATTCCAAGTCCTTGGTCAATAATGTGAAGCTTTTTCCCCTCTTTATCAGCCTTTATTTCAATAATAGGGTTGCCATATTCAACCTTAGCCTCACCTATTGCGGTTAAGTGCTTTAGTTTTAGTGTGGCATCTGTTGCATTAGAAATTAATTCTCTTAAAAATATTTCGTGATCACTATATAAAAACTTTTTAATTAGCGGAAATATGTTGTCTACCGAAACATTTATTTTACCTGTTGCCATTTTTAGTTATTCGTTTTAAGTTTTACGAGTTTATTCAGTCAAAAAAAATACCATAGTGGTAAAGATGACAAACTGACACTTTTACGTATTTAAATTGAGTTTTATACTTATCTTAGAGTTATTGGTGTAAATGTTAAGTAAGTAGTAACTTGCGCTACTAAATTTAAAAGTCAAAGAATAAATAAAAACCGACTTTACTATGTACAATTCAAAAATTACGGGTTTAGGTTATTATGTACCTGATAATGTAGTGACTAATAATGATTTATCAAAGGTAATGGATACTAATGATGAGTGGATTAGGGAACGCACAGGAATTGAAGAACGACGTCATATTATTAAAGGAGAGGATACTACCACGTCAATGGGTGTAAAGGCTGCAAAAATAGCAATAGAACGCGCTGGAATTGATAAAAATGATATTGATTTTATTGTTTTTGCAACGTTAAGTCCGGACTATTATTTTCCTGGTCCTGGAGTTTTAGTGCAAAGAGATTTGGGTATTGGTACAGTCGGAGCCTTAGATGTGCGTAACCAATGTTCTGGTTTTGTCTACGGAATTTCAGTTGCGGACCAATATATTAAAAGTGGAATGTATAAAAACATTTTAGTTATTGGTTCTGAGGTACATTCAACGGGTTTGGACATGACAACAAGAGGACGTAACGTGTCCGTAATTTTTGGAGATGGAGCAGGAGCTGCAATTTTAAGTAGAGAAGAAGATACTTCTAAAGGAATTTTATCTACGCATTTACATTCTGAAGGTCAGCATGCAGAAGAACTGGCTTTAATAGCACCTGGTATGGGTAAACGTTGGGTAACTGATATTATTGATGAAAAGGATTCTAATGATGAATCATATTTTCCGTACATGAATGGGCAGTTTGTTTTTAAAAATGCAGTGGTACGTTTTAGTGAGGTAATTAAAGAAGGCTTAGCTAAAAATAATTTAGAAGCTACAGATATAAATATGTTAGTACCGCATCAGGCTAATCTAAGAATTGCTCAATTTATTCAGAAAAAATTTGGATTAGAAGACAAGCAGGTATACAATAACATTATGAAGTATGGTAATACTACAGCTGCTTCAATACCAATTGCCTTAACCGAAGCTTGGGAACAAGGTAAGGTTAAAGAAGGTGATTTGGTTGTTTTAGCAGCTTTTGGTAGTGGATTTACCTGGGGAAGTGCAATAATAAAATGGTAAATAAAATCCCCTTATGAATTTCATAAGGGGACGTTCAATAGCTAAAATTAGCTATTTATAAAAAGCTACCTCCCTGCTTTTCATCGTTGTCTCGTTGTTTACGAGATTTAGCTCTATATTTTCCTCCGCCAAATCTGTATGAAAGTGTTGTAGAAACAGTTTGACTTTCCCAATTAAATTCTCCTATTTGTGTAAAAGGTCGGTCCGAATCAAAGGCAAACTTCATTGTATTAAAAATGTCGTTATAGTTTACGCTAAAAGTACCTTTACCTTTCGCAAAATTTAGCCTTGCTCCAATGTTTACAAAATACATAGGGTCTATATTAAATTGTAAACTTTTATTTGCACCTCTGTAAAAACCAAATGCGGAGAATGATAAAGTTTTGCTTACAGCAAAGTTGTTGAACATTCTAAAATTGTAGGCAACATTATCTACTGACCCTTCAAGAGTTTCAATTACCTCGCCACTGGTATTAATTGTTTGAGATACCCCCGTTTGCTGCTGAGAGTATAAATCAAAACTAGTGTTAAAACTCCACCATGAGTTTGGTTTGTATCTTCCGGATAATTCTAGGCCATATGCAGAGGAGTTATCAAAATTATCGTGCGATAAAATAATCTCTTTTTTTATAGGATTATCTCCTTCTATTTCAAATAATACCTGATTTATTTCATCCGATATTGCTCTGTAAAATATACCTCCAGTAATGCTACCTTTCTCTAAAGCTCTTGTATAATTTACTTCAATTGAGTTTGTAAATTGAGGTTCTAGTTCAATATTTCCTCTAGAAGTGACTAAAGGAGTACTCCATTCAGGAATTGGATTTACTTGCCCTATTCCTGGCCTATCTACTCTACGACTATAACTTAGCTGATATGAGTTTTTTTCGGTGGGTGTATAGGTGAAAAATGCGGATGGATACACTTGTACATATTCGTTACTAAAAGGCTCCGAAGTAGTGGTGTTAGCAGCAATTTCTGTTAAAACAGGTATAGCATCTACTTCAACTGTTTCTATTCTTGCACCCAATTGATACGTCCATTTTTCATACTTTTTACTAAAATTGGCATAAGCTGAATAAATATCTCTGGTATAATCAAAGTTTGTAGATCTATCAATAGCAAACTTATTAGACTTATAATCTATTACTGAATTAAAAAGTCTTGCCTGTATACCAAGTTCTAGTTTTGTCTTTTCGGTAAGTGGATTTACATAATCCAAATTTATTGTAAGGCGCTCTCTATCTGTATCAATACGGTCGTTGTAGTTAACATCTGTACTAGCACCTCCATAGCGATAACTAATATTTTGATCATCGCCGTATTTATTGTAATCGGCCTCCAATTCTATATTATGTCCTTCTTTTTTAAAATCTAACTTGTAGTCAAAATTATATTGCGAAGACCCATTATTGTTAATATTGGTGAAATTTTGTCTTTCGTTGGTACTCAGATCATTGTAAAAAACAAGTCGAGTCATTCCGTTTAAATCTAATTCAGAAACATTTTGGTTAGTGAAGAATGAAATTGTATTTTTTTCATTCAAGTAAAAATCAATTCCCGCTTTGTATAAATGTGACTTTCTATTTTCAAGAAAATCAAATAGTTGGTCAAAATTGTTATCTGGTCTAAAAACGCTACCGTAATTTTCGTTTTTAGCAATATTGTTTCCATAGTTCCCATAGATGTTAAACTTCCCGTTTCGGTAGTTCAGGTCTAATGAACTATTAAACTTAGCTCTTTCATCGTATGAAAGACCAATATTAGCATTACCATTGAATCCAACCATTGTGTTTTTATGAAGCACAATATTTATAATTCCGCTCATGCCTTCAGGATTGTATTTTGCAGAGGGGTTGGTTATAAGCTCAATTGCCTTAATGGATGCGGATGGTATTTGTTTTAGAAGTTGAGCGGTAGGAATATTAGAAAGTTTGCCGTCCACCATTACTCGCACGTTATCGTTTCCTCTAAGGCTTATATTACCTGTTTGCTGATCAATGCTTACCGAAGGTATATTAATCATAATGTCAGAAGCAGTAGGACCACTAGTCGTTAGGTCTTTCCCTACATTTATAACTTTACGATCCACTTTTTGTTCAATAGTAGTTCTTTCTGCTACAACTTCAACACCATCTAGCTCTTCAGTGTTTTCTTGTAAGCTAATAATACCAATGTTTAGGGCTTTTTTACTTTTGGTAATTGTAATTTCCTTGGAAAATGTTTTGTACCCAATAAATTGTACTTCAAGGATTAAATTTCCAACAGGGAGATTATGTATTTCAAAAGTACCGTCATCTTTGGTGATACCTCCCGAAATGGTCGATGCGTCTTCCTTAGACTTAATTACCACAGCAGCATATGGGACGGGTTCTTGAGTAGTTTGGTCAATAACCTTACCTAGTATTGTTCCGACCTTTAGTTCAGGTTCATAATTGTTGTTGTTGGCTAAAATTGCGCTAGAGAATACCAGTGCAAAAAGTAAAATAACTTTTTTCATTCGTAACTGTCGTTTATGTGATTGATTGATGTTTCAGATAAGACGACGAATATTTTTTTTTGTTACATAAAAAAGTTGAAATAATTTGTTAGGAATACGGAAAAAATCGAACAAAGAGAGACTTAAACCTTGTAACAATGTTGTTATCAGGTAGTTTTGTCTATGGATATAAGTAATTTTAAATGCGCAAAAAACAAAAATATTTTAACTAAAAAGCAAAACCCAGAGCAATGCTCTGGGTTTCTTTCGCTGATGTACTATACTAAACACTAACCATTAACTATAAATATATAGCTTTATCAACGATTTATCTTTGATAACAATTTTGTAGGACAATGTGAATGCTTTCACTTGTCTAATAGACGACTTTTTTTTGAAAAAATTACATCATATAGCAAACTTTAACATTCTTGATTTCGTATGAAAAAAACTCTAGTATTCGGAGCTTCCTTAAAACCAGTTCGTTACAGCAATATAGCAATAAATCGTCTAGTTAGCAAGGATTTCCCTGTAGAAGCCTTTGGACTAAGAAAAGGGGTGGTTAATGGAGTAAATATTGAAAATAAATTAGATTTTTTTAAAGATATACATACGGTAACCCTCTACATTAATCCAAAAAGGCAGGAAGCATACTACAACAAAATTGTAGAACTACAACCAACACGTGTAATATTTAATCCAGGAACTGAAAACCCTGAATTTTACAAAATTTTAGAGAAAAATAATATACAGGTAGAGGTTGCCTGTACTTTGGTTTTATTGGCAACTAATCAGTATTAAGATGGTTAAGAACCTTCATCAGGCTTTTTTCGGATTAGCCAAAGTCCTGCGAAAGTAATTAAACCATTAACAGGAAGTAGTTCATAACCAATTTTGTATCCATTAAGGAACTCTGCTGGTAAATTCGCCATGATGTATATTGTTAAAACAGACACCAGCGCTACAATCCATACCAAATTATCTTTTACCTGATATTTGGTAAATATTCCAAACATGAATAAACCTAACAGTGGGCCATATGTGTATGTGGCGACGGTAAGTAAGTTGTCAATTACGTTACGATCCAAAACATGTTTAAAAATAATCACCACAACAATGAGTAGTAGGCTCATGGCAACATGTGTAATTTTTCGAATGCGTTTTTGGTTTTCGGTAGTTTTATTTTCAATATGTAAAAAATCAATACAAAAAGATGTTGTCAACGACGTAAGTGCACTATCTGCACTACTATAGGCAGCAGCAATCAAGCCTAGCATAAATGTAATAGATATGGTAATATCTAAACCGCTATTTAAAGCAATTTCAGGAAAAAGTAAATCGGTCTTAGGTTTGCCATCCATAAGAGGAATAGCAATGTTAAATTTGCTTGCGTAAATAAACAATAGAGCACCTAAAAGCAGGAATATAAAATTTACCACAACCAAAATTATACTGAATGAAATCATGTTTTTTTGAGCATCTTTCAGTGATTTACATGTAAGGTTCTTTTGCATCATGTCCTGATCCAAACCAGTCATACAAATGGTAATAAACATACCGCCAAAAAAAGATTTTATAAAATGCCCCTTGGCATAAAAATTATCAACAAATAGTATTTGGTTATATTCTTGTAATTCTGAAGAAGCTAAAAATTCGGAGAAACTCCAACCAATTTTATCATTTATAAAGTAAATAGATAATCCAACAGCCAACAACATAAACAGGGTTTGTAGCGTGTCCGTCCAAACAATAGTTTTAATCCCTCCTTTATAGGTGTAAATCCAGATTAGTAATATTGATAAGGTTACGGTAATTTCAAAAGGAATATTCCAAGCGTCGAACACAAATTGTTGTAACACAATGGCAACCAAAAACAACCTGAAAGCAGCCCCCAAAACTCTTGAGATGAAAAAAGAGATAGCTCCAACTTTATAGCTAATGTTTCCAAAGCGCTGCTGTAAATATTCGTAAATAGAGGTTACGTTTAAACGGTAATAAATTGGCATTAGAATAAAGGCAACTACAAAATAGCCAACCAGATACCCAAAAACAACTTGCATGTAACTAAATTGGGAGTCAGCTACCCATCCAGGAACCGAAATAAAAGTAACACCAGAAAGCGAAGCTCCAATCATACCAAAAGCAACCAAGTACCATGGTGATTGTTTTCCGGCTTTAAAAAAGTCAGAATTAGAGTCATTTTTTCCGGTGAAATACGAAATTGTGAATAGTAAAAGAAAGTAACCCGCTATAAGCAATAGAATATGGGAAGCTGTCATAGAAATAAATTTCAAATGCAAAGTACAAAAAGTAAAAATAGTATGTAATTTTGTAGTTATGGATTTTTCTTCAAAACTTCTTGAAAATGCTGTTTATGAAATGTCGCAGTTACCAGGTATTGGAAAACGTACAGCATTACGTTTAGTTTTGCATCTTCTTAAACAACCAACACAGCAAACGGAGAAATTATCTCAAGCTCTGGAAAATTTAAGGAGTGCCGTTAGATTTTGCTCAAATTGCCATAATATTTCGGATACCGAAACTTGTGAAATTTGCATAAACCCTAAAAGAGATAAAAGTTTAGTTTGCGTTGTGGAAGACATTAGAGATGTAATGGCTATTGAAAATACTGGTCAATATAGAGGCTTGTACCATGTTTTAGGAGGGAAAATTTCGCCCATGGAAGGTGTAGGTCCTCAAGATTTAACAATACAGGCTTTGGTAAACAAGATAAATAAAGGAGAAATAAAGGAACTAATTTTTGCGTTAAGCTCCACGATGGAAGGTGATACCACTAATTTTTATATATATAAACAAATTGAAGGAAAAGGAGTTAGCACATCTACCATTGCAAGAGGAATTGCGGTAGGAGATGAATTAGAATATGCAGATGAAGTTACGCTGGGTAGGAGTATACTAAATCGTATTCCTTTTGAAAATTCTTTGAGAGCGGATTAATCATATTTTTAATGTGATAAATATAACAAAATGCTATTTATTTTGATATTTTTGTAAAAATATAGGAATAAAGGCTTTTAAAATATTGATATGTCAAGATTTGAATTAAAGTTGCCTAGAATGGGAGAAAGTGTTGCAGAAGCAACATTAACTACATGGCTTAAAGAAATAGGCGATACTATTGAAATGGATGAAGCAATTTTTGAAATTGCAACAGATAAGGTGGATTCTGAAGTGCCAAGTGAAGTTGATGGTGTTTTGGTAGAAAAACTTTATGAAATTGATGATATTATAAAGGTTGGGGCTACGGTTGCTATAATTGAGATTGAAGGTGATTCAGAGATTGTAAATGAAACGGCAAATTCTAATGGAGAAATTGCTGTTGATCAAGAAATTTTGTCAGCGGTCGAAAGTGCTGTTGAGGTAGCAAAAGAAGTCGTTGCTGCACCAGTTCAAAATTATAAAGATACTGACCGTTTTTACTCTCCTTTGGTAAAAAATATAGCTAAGCAAGAAGGAGTTTCTGTAGCTGAATTAGATACAATATCTGGTACAGGAAAAGATGCAAGAGTTACTAAAAGCGATATTCTTGCTTACGTTGCAAAACGCAAACAAGGTGGAATTTCAGTTTCAAAACCTGAGATTCAAGAGGAGGTCGTAACTGAGCAGGTAAAAATTGTAAAAGAAGAGGTTGAGAAACCTCAAATAACTGCTATAGAAACTGTGGGAGGTGATGAGGTTTTGCCAATGTCTAGAATGGGCAAACTCATTGCAAAACATATGGTTGAAAGTGTTTCTACCTCTGCTCATGTGCAAAGTTTTATAGAAGTAGACGTTACCAACTTGGTAAATTGGAGAAAAAAGGTAAAAGACTCTTTTGAAAAAAGAGAAGGAGAAAAATTAACTTTTACTCCAATATTTTTTGAAGCAGTAGCAAAGGCCTTAAAAACGTATCCACTGATGAATATTTCTGTGGATGGAGATAATGTTATAAAAAAGAAAAATATAAACCTTGGCATGGCAACAGCTTTGCCAGATGGTAATTTAATTGTTCCAGTTATAAAAAATGCAGATCAGTTAAATTTGGTTGGTATGGCAAGGGCTGTTAACGATTTGGCTAATAGAGCAAGAAATAACAGGTTAAAACCTGATGATACCCAGGAGGGCACTTATACAGTAACAAATGTAGGTACTTTTGGAAGTGTTTTTGGTACACCAATAATTAATCAGCCACAAGTAGGTATTTTAGCTTTGGGAGCTATTCGTAAAACACCGTCAGTAATTGAAACCGCCGAAGGAGATTTTATTGGTATTCGCAGTAAAATGTTTCTTTCTCATAGTTACGACCATAGAGTAGTTAATGGCGCTTTAGGGAGTATGTTTGTTAAGGCAGTTGCAGATTATTTAGAAGCATGGGATATAAATAGAGAAGTTTAAAATAAATTTATGCTACCCATTTTAATAAAGGAAGCATAAGTTATATTTGCGTAAACAACCCAAAGAAATGGATTTACAACTTACAAAACCAATTTGCTTTTTTGATTTAGAAACTACGGGAATAAATGTGGTTAAAGATAGAATCGTAGAAATTTCTATTTTAAAAATTCACCCTAACGGAAATAAAGAAAGTAAAACATGGCTGGTAAATCCAGAAATGAATATTCCAGTTGAAGTTGTTGCTGTTCATGGTATTTCTAATGAAAAAGTAGCAAATGAACCTACTTTCAAAGAACTTTCAAAAGAAATTTACGCTATGATTAAAGATAGCGATTTAGGTGGTTTTAACTCTGATCGTTTTGATATTCCGTTGTTAGCAGAGGAAATGTTACGCTCTGATGTAGATTTTGACATGAAAAATATGGTTTCTGTTGACGTGCAGACCATTTTTCATAAAATGGAGAAAAGAACTCTAGAAGCTGCCTATAAATTTTATTGCGATAAAGATTTAACAAACGCTCATAGTGCAGCAGCGGATACTAATGCTACTTATGAAGTATTGTTAGCACAGCTAGAAAGGTATCCTGAACTAGAAAATAATGTAAAAAAATTATCGGAGTTCTCAAGACGTAAACAGTCTGTTGATTTTGCTGGTTTTATTGCCTTGGACGATTCTGGTGAAGAAATTTTTTCGTTCGGGAAACATAAAGGAAAAAAAGTACATGATGTTTTAGAAAATGAACCCGGATATTTTGGGTGGATTTTAAATGCTGATTTTCCGTTGTATACCAAAAAAGTGTTAACTCAAATAAAGCTAAGTAAGCTAAATAATAAATTAGGGTAGTGCGTATTTTACTGTTTTTCTTCGTGCTGGTCTCTCAGTTGTCAGCACAAGAAGTTTTGTTTGAAGGCTATGTTTATGATAAAAAAACCAAGGACCCTATACCGTATGCTAATCTTAGTTTTTTAAATACCTTAAAAGGTACCTCTACAGATGAAGAAGGTTATTTTTACCTTGATATACCGTCCTCTTTTTTAGAAAAAAAAGTACACATATCCTCTCTGGGGTTTAATGATACCATTGTGGTAGCAAAAACTATCTACACAATTAAAAGATTTGAAATGGTTCAAGAATCTTTTGAGTTGGATGAAGTGGTGGTTACCCAAAATTTAGGAAACTCCGAAGTAATGAACCCAGTAAGTAGTTATAATATTACTAGCGGATTCTCATCATCGTCCACGCCTTGGGTTTTGGCGTTGTATTTTCCAAACATTGGTGCTCAAAAAAAGAAAGTGGGTAAAGTAACCATCTTTTTTCAAAAAAATAAAAACTTTAAAAGACCAACTTCCAAATTTAGATTGCGTATCTACGATGTAGACGCTAAGACTAAAAAGCCAAATAAAGACATACTCCGAAAAAGTGTGGTTTTAGAGTCTGATGTAGATAAAGACTTTGTTTCCATTGATTTATCGGCATTTAACATGAAAGTCCCCGAAAATGGGGTTTACATAGGCGTGGAGTGGTTATTTGTTCCATATAATTGGTATACAAATACTTATAAGCACCCTTTAACAAATAAAAAGGAAGTGGAGGATAGGTTTGCCCCAACTTTTGGTGGAATTTATAATAAGAACAAAAACTTTAAAGTTATGGTTTATGGAATGGGCGAGTGGACGGATTTTCAGGTGAAATCCAAAGATTACTCCAAAAACTTAATTCCAGCTATTAGTCTAAAAGTGATTAAACAGTAAATTTGTCTTTCGGACTTTTTACATAAAATAAAGTAATGAAAATTATTTGCATCGGCAGAAATTATACGGCTCATATAGAGGAGTTGCAAAACGAAAAACCAGCGGACCCAGTTGTGTTTATCAAACCAGACTCTGCCGTATTACCAAAAGAACAAGATTTTTACATTCCAGAGTTTTCTAATGATATACATTATGAGGTAGAGGTTCTTGTAAAAATTAAGAAAGTAGGTAAACATATAAATAAGAAATTTGCCGATAAATATTATGATGAAATAGGTTTGGGGATAGATTTTACTGCCCGCGACCTACAATCGCAATTAAAAGCAAAAGGATTGCCTTGGGAAAAGGCTAAAGGTTTTGATGGCTCTGCGGTAATAGGAGAGTGGTTACCTAAAACAAACTTTAAAGATGTTAATAACATTAGCTTTAATTTAAGTAAGAATGATGAAGTGGTGCAATCTGGAGATACCAGTTTAATGCTCTGGAAAATTGATGAGCTAATATCCTATGTTTCAAAGTATTTTATGCTTAAAAAAGGAGATGTAATTTTTACAGGAACTCCTGCTGGTGTTGGAAGAGTTATGCCAAATGATTATCTTTCGGGTTCGTTAGAGGGAAAAGAACTGTTTTCCTTAAAAATAAGATAATGATATATAATTTAGATAAAATTAATGAAATGGCGGAGGGGGATGAGGATTTCATCAAATCGGTTATTTCAGTTTTTTTAGAAGAAGTACCAGGTGATTTGGAAGGGTTGGAATCAGCTTTAAATACCAAAGATCACAAGCAAGTGTACATGCTTGCACATAAAATAAAGCCAAACGTAGACTTACTTGGTATGGAACAAAGTAAAGCTAGAGCTTTGGAAATGGAAACTTTAGCCAAATCTGAGGCTAAAATTGAAGAAATTGCAGCTGTTTTTCCAGTTTTAAAAACAGATATTCACCAGGTAATTTCTGAGCTTAAAAAAGATTTCGACCTATAATGTTAGCTGAAATCATTACCATTGGTGATGAAATTCTTATCGGGCAAATTGTAGATACCAACTCTGCCTTTATTGCAAAAGAATTTAATAAGATAGGAGTTTCTGTTCATCAAATCACTTCTATTCAAGATAATAAAAAACAAATATTACAGGCGCTTGCAAATGCAAATGCCAGCGTGGATATTGTTATAATAACTGGAGGGCTTGGTCCTACTAAAGACGATATCACCAAACATACATTGTGTGAATTTTTTAAGGATAACTTAGTTGAAGATATTAAAACCTTGAAGCACTTAAAAACGTTGTTTGCAAGTTTTGGAAAAGTAGAAATCACCGAAATTAATAGAAAACAAGCCTTAGTGCCATCTAAAGCAGTCGTTTTACATAATGCCATTGGAACAGCTCCTGGAATGTGGATTAAAAATAAAGAAACAGTTTTTGTTTCGTTGCCAGGGGTTCCTTCAGAGATGAAACATTTAATTACAAATGAGGTTGTTCCACAAATAATTTCTCAATTTAATAGACCGCATATTGTACACAAAACCTTTTTAACTTATGGGTTAGGTGAAAGTGCACTTTCTGAAAAAATTGAAGATTGGGAAAATGCCCTACCCAATTTTATAAGTTTAGCCTATTTGCCGCAAATGGGAAAAGTACGCTTGCGACTTACAGCAAAGGGAGCAGATTTAAGCGAATTAAATAATACCATTGAAAATGAATCTAAGAAGTTATATGAATTAATAGGTGATATTATATTTGGAGTAGAAGGAGAGGAAACTTTAGAGGAGGTTGTAGCAAAACTTTTTAGTGAAAAAAAAATATCATTGGCTGTTGCGGAAAGTTGTACAGGCGGTAAAATTGCAGGGAAAATTACGGCTATGCCAGGAGCTTCGGTTTATTTTAAAGGTGGAGTAGTTAGTTATGAAACCCAGACTAAAATTGATGTTCTGGGAGTTTCTGAAACAGATATTAAAGAGCATTCTGTGGTTAGTGAAGTTATAGCAAAACAAATGGCTCTTGGCGTAAAAAAGATGATGAAATCAGATTATGCTATTGCCACCACAGGTAATGCTGGGCCCTTAAAAGGAGATTCAAATGTTGATGTTGGAACGGTTTGTATAGCAATTGCAACTCCTGATAAAGTGTATTCGGAAAAATTCGCTATGGGAAATTTTAGAAATATGGTTGTGCAAAAGGCTGTGAATAAAGCTTTTGAGATGATTCAGAAAGAAATTTCAAAATTGTGAAAAAGAATTTTGTTCGACTGATAAAAATGACATAAATTTGCACCCTGTTTAAAAGAAAAATCGAACGCAATGTCGAAAGTTTGTGAAGTTACTGGTAAGAGAGCTATGTTTGGAAACAACGTATCTTTCTCTATAAATAAAACAAGAAGAAGATTCGATGTGAATCTATCTAAGAAAAGGTTTTACATTCCTGAAGAAGACCGTTGGGTGACTATGAAGGTATCTGCTAAGGCATTGAAAATTATCAATAAAAAAGGTATTTCAGCTGTTTTAAAAGACGCAAAATTAAATGGGTTAGTAAAGTAATCCTAAAAATTAGACACAATGGCAAAGAAAGGAAATAGAATTCAGGTTATATTGGAGTGTACAGAGCATAAAGAGTCTGGTCAGCCAGGAACTTCAAGGTACATTACGACTAAGAATAAGAAAAACACTCCAGAAAGGATGGAAATTAAAAAATTCAATCCTATTTTGAAGAGAATGACAGTTCATAAAGAGATAAAATAATAAGTCATGGCAAAGAAAACGGTAGCAAGTTTACAGACAAGCTCTAAAAGATTAACAAAAGCAATTAAAATGGTTAAGTCACCTAAAAGTGGTGCTTATACGTTTGTGGAATCTGTTATGGCTCCAGAATTGGTGAGCGAATGGATTGCTAAAAAATAAGAAACAATTTCATATTGTTTTTAAAGCCCCTTTCATATGAAAGGGGCTTTTT
The DNA here is from genome assembly GCA_947493885.1 of uncultured Maribacter sp. Lineage (GTDB taxonomy): Bacteria > Bacteroidota > Bacteroidia > Flavobacteriales > Flavobacteriaceae > Maribacter_B. The sequence continues at coordinate 509,499 of CANLTE010000004.1, read as the reverse complement.
AATTTTTATATTTGAAAAATTGATTTTTATAAGGTATGAGTTTATTCAAAAAAATATTTTCCTCTCAAAAAAAGGAAACCTTAGATAAAGGTTTGGAAAAAAGTAAAACTAGCTTTTTTTCAAAACTTAGTAAGGCTGTTGCTGGTAAGTCCAAGGTAGATGACGATGTCTTAGATAATTTAGAAGAGGTATTGGTTTCTTCAGATGTTGGTGTAGAAACCACTTTAAAAATTATTAATCGTATTGAGGCTCGTGTATCCAAAGATAAATATATGGGCACGGAGGAGTTAGATGCTATTTTAAGAGAAGAAATCGCTGGGTTACTTTCTGAGACACATGTTGGTGAAGAAGAAGATTACACAATTCCTAAGGATAAAAAGCCCTATGTATTAATGGTAGTAGGTGTTAACGGGGTAGGTAAAACTACAACTATTGGTAAACTTGCTCATCAATTCAAAAAACAAGGGCTAAAAGTAGTTTTAGGTGCGGCAGACACTTTTAGGGCAGCTGCAATTGATCAATTGCAAGTTTGGGCGGATAGGGTGGATGTTCCTATTGTAAAACAAAGTATGGGTAGTGACCCTGCTTCTGTTGCTTTTGATACGCTGAGTTCAGCCGTAACTCAGGATGCCGATGTTGTTATTATTGATACCGCTGGAAGATTGCACAATAAAGTTAATCTCATGAATGAGCTAACTAAAGTAAAGCGGGTTATGCAAAAAGTGGTTGATGATACACCTCATGACGTTCTACTTGTTTTAGATGGTTCTACAGGGCAGAATGCTTTTGAGCAGGCCAAGCAATTTACAAAGGCTACTGAAGTGACTTCGTTGGCAGTTACCAAATTGGATGGTACTGCAAAAGGTGGTGTTGTTATTGGAATTTCAGACCAATTTAAAATTCCTGTGAAATATATAGGAGTGGGTGAAGGAATAGAAGATCTGCAGGTGTTTAATAAATATGAGTTTGTGGATTCGTTTTTTAAACTAGGTAAATAGACTTTTTTAACATATTAATAGTTAGATAAATGCGATTAGTTAATAACCGCATTTATTTTTTTCCATAGCTCATTATCAAAACTAGATAAGCCTAACTGCATTTCTCCAGCACTTTCTCCTGTTCTAATTATAACTAAATCCATACTTGGGACAACGTATATTTTTTGGTCATTTGCTCCAAGTGCAGCAAACATATCAAGTGGTGCCTCTGGAACTAAATTTCCTGTAAAGGTTGCCTGACTTGTTGTATTTAAAAAACTGCCTTTTCCATTCAGCCACCACAAATATCCGTATGATGGGTTTATGTTCTGGGAGGTGGTAATCATTTCATTAAAAAAAGACTCACTAATAACAGGAGTATTCTCCCAAACACCCTTATTAAGCATTAATAAGCCCCAGCGGGCCATACTTCTGGTATCACTATAATATAGAGTGAGTAAAGTTTGCTTATTCCATGTGCCATTCATTCCAATTTTATCTTGAATTTTAGTGTAGAAATAATCATTAAAATCGGTTCCTGTCGCTTGGGTAACAATATCTTTTAATAAGGAATATGCTCCTTGGTGGTATGCCCATCTATTTCCAGCGTCAGTTTCATACTCCAAACAAATAGGAGAGGTACATGTCCATTTTATAAAATTCCCCACATAATCTACAAGTCCGGTGGTCATTGTTAGATGGTTTTTTACAGTAATAATGTCTTGTTTATTTGGTTCAAAAGATGTCCATTCGTTTCCTAAATAGTCGGAGGTCTTATTGTTAATGCTTAAAAAGTTTTCATCTTGCGCAATACCAACTGTTGCGGCTGTTAACGTTTTTGCTGCCGAGTTCCATGCCCATGTGGTATTTTGAGAATGATTATTGAAATATTTTTCAATAACTATTCTACCATTTTTAAGAACAATGAATCCTTTTGAGTTTGTGTCTTTTAAATATGTATATAAATCTTCGAGTTTGTTTTCGTTCCAATTTAACTGTTGAGGCGTAACGGTTTCCCAATTACTGGTGTTGTTTTCTGGAAAAAATATAGATGTTGGTGCAGGTACGATTTCTTCAGTTGTGTTTTCTTCATTTTTTGAGCAAGAAATAAAAAACAGCAACATAAAAAAGTAAATTAAAATACGTGATTTTGTCATGTTAATTTATTTTGTATTTAGATAACTTTTAGCACTAATGGTTTAACGAGTTGGTTTAAGAAAACGTATTTAAATAGTCTAGTTAGTTACTCTTGTTGTATTTTTGCAAGCTATGAGAACAAAATCACTTAAAAAGAATAAAATCAACGTGGTAACACTCGGGTGTTCTAAAAATGTTTACGACTCAGAAGTGTTGATGGGGCAGCTTCGTGCTAATAATAAAGAGGTGGTTCATGAGGAAGAAGGAAACATTGTTGTAATAAATACTTGTGGCTTTATTGATAATGCAAAGGAGGAGAGTGTAAATACAATTTTGGAGTATGTTGAAAAGAAAAATGAAGGTGAGATTGATAAAGTTTTCGTAACGGGTTGTTTAAGTGAGCGATATAAACCAGATTTACAAAAGGAAATTCCGAACGTGGATGAATACTTTGGAACCAGTCAACTACCAAGCTTATTAAAGGCCTTGGAGGCAGATTATAAACACGAATTGATAGGTGAGCGTCTAACTACAACACCTAAAAATTATGCTTTTTTAAAAATTGCAGAAGGCTGCGACAGGCCGTGTTCATTTTGCGCTATTCCTTTGATGCGTGGTAAGCATAAAAGTAAACCCATTGAGGAGCTGGTCATTGAAGCAAAAAAGCTTGCTGCTAATGGAGTAAAAGAACTTGTTTTAATAGCGCAGGATCTTACATATTACGGACTGGACCTATATAAAAAAAGAAATCTTGCTGAGCTTTTAAGAGAGCTGGTTAAAGTAGATGGAGTAGAGTGGATTCGTTTGCATTATGCTTTTCCAACTGGTTTTCCTATGGATGTTTTAGAAGTAATGCGTGAGGAGCCTAAGGTATGTAATTATTTAGATATACCGCTTCAGCATATTTCGGATACTATTTTAAAAAGTATGCGTCGTGGAACAACACAGGCTAAGACTACGCAATTAATTAAAGATTTTAGGTCTGCTGTGCCCAATATGACCATTAGAACTACGCTAATTGTAGGGTATCCAGGTGAGACCGAGGAAGATTTCCAGGTACTTAAAAGCTGGGTAGAAGCAATGCGTTTTGAGCGCTTAGGATGTTTTACCTATAGTCATGAAGAAAATACACATGCTTATAATTTGGTTGATGATGTTCCAGAGGAGGTAAAGCAAGAGCGCGCCAATGAAATTATGGAATTGCAATCTCAAATTTCATGGGAACTGAATCAAGAAAAAATCGGAAAAACGTTCAAATGTATTATTGACCGTAAAGAAGGCAATTATTTTGTGGGGCGTACGGAATTTGACTCTCCCGATGTAGATAATGAGGTGCTGATTGATGCTGCTAAATATTATCTAAAGCAAGGGGAATTTGCTACAATTAAAATTAACGAAGCAGCAGATTTTGATTTGTATGGAGAGCCTATTGATTAGTAATTTAATCTAATTAACCATAAACAGGGCATTGGCGAAAAATAGTTTTCCACTTTCCCAGAAACCTCGAAACAGGGGATTATCTACCATGTAAATTACCTGACCCTCTCCATGATTTTCTACACCAAAAATTAAGCTAGACTTTATTTTTTGTTGTGCGTTACTTCCGGCAAATCCAGATACGGGTTTATTATGGTTTTCATCTAAATAAACAACACTTCCGTTCTGGAGGTATTCATAAGCACTATCACCCAGTTTGAGGGTAAAATAGTTTTGATTATATCCATAAGCTAAAGGGTGGGTGTTATCTACCTTTGTTTTGAATATTGCCCCAGTAATAGCACTTTTAATAAGTTCTCTGTCACTAGATTCAAATGCATTTAAATTGGCAATAGTATCCTTTTCTTTTTCCTTAGATTTAATTGTAAATCCGTTTTCTCTTGATAACGTTTTAATGGCTCCTCCCATAGCGATTAATTTACCGCCATGTTTTACCCATTTTTTTAGCTTTGCAAGCCCTTTTTCATCAAGCCAATTTTTGTAGTTAAATCCACTTGGCAATATTAAAACATCATATAAACCCAATTCTATGTTTTTAAAATAACTATTGTCTATTACTGCTAACGGATAATGTAATTGCTGCTCAAAATAGTGCCACACTTCACCAAATTGTAATGTAGAAGTAGGGTTCCCGGAAAGTACAGCTGCTTTAACGGCAGGGACAATATCAACATAGCTAGAACCAAAATCTTTTCCATTGTCAACAAAGCCAGTATATGCTGAGTGGAGTATTTTATTATGCTTTTCAGCTACGTTTTGCAAGGTTTTAAAAAAAGTCTTATTATTCTTATTATCAGCTTTGATGATAATTAAGCTTCCTCTTTTATGGGTTTTTCCATCTAATATGAACGGTTTGTGTGCTTTTCTAACTTTAACGTTACCATTAATCAATTCAGCCAAAAAACGAGCATCGTTCATACTATTCCAATCTGTAATAAATGCATATGCTTTAGTATCCAGTGTCAACTTTTTGGCTAATGGTTTGGTATAATCAGAACCTAAAATAAGAGATGTTGAGGCCACGGCTTTTAAACCATATGCGTATGGCAGCGACCAAGCGGTAATATCATACGTTAATGAATCGGAAAGTTTTGCTCTGGGTTCAAAAAGAACCTTTATCAATGTACTTTTGGGCTGATTGGTTGATATTACAATTCCGTTATCAGAAGTTTTCAAAGTGCCCGCTTTACTAGAACTGTATAAAAATCCTTTAGCTGTAATATTTCCTGCCGATTCGTACTCAATTTCGTGCTGGTCCAACAATTGAGTCAGTAAGCTAATGTTATCATTATTTCCATCTAAGACATAACTCTTATACTTATGATTTTTATTTTGAAAGAATTTTTTGAATTCCGTATTTAAAACCGTAGCGTTATTTGATGATATCTCTACAGTGGAAATTCCTGTGGTATGATGATGGGCAATACGATCCTTTAAAGTTAAGGTGTCTCCAATACTTGTTATAATTCCGAGACCGGCTCTTCCACTGCCTCCTTGTTCATATGTCATGCCAATGCTTCCATTGTACATTGGGTAAGTATCTCCATAACTTGGATATAGTAAATCAAACACTTCTTTGGTGAAGTAAAACCATCCATTGGCATCAAAATATTTAGCATGATTTTTACCAATGGTCACCTGAAAATCTCTCTGAAATTTTGTAATTACTTCATGGTAAGGCTCAGAGGCAGGAGCAAAATAGTACGGTTCGTCTACACCTTGCTCATGAAAGTCTACGTGTATATGAGGTAACCATTTATTGTATTGTTTAATGCGTTGTTGACTTTCCACCTGAGTTAGCCAAGCCCAATCTCTATTTAAATCAAACATGTAATGATTACTTCTACCGTTCAACCAATCTTCATGGTGTTCAATACTGTTTGGGTCAATATTATAGTTCGCATTTTTGTACTGATTGTACCAATTTACATACCGGTCTCTACCATCTGGGTTAATGCAGGGATCAATAATTACTACTGTGTTTTTTAGGTAATCCCTTTTAGTAGTTAGCAGTTCATAAATGGTCTTCATTGAAGCTTCGGTACTTACACTTTCATTACCATGAACATTGTAGCTTAACCATATTATAGCTGTTTTGGGATTGCTTTCTCCCCTAGTATTTTTAAGATGTTCTAGCCTAATAGCTTCTAAGTTTTTAATATTTTCTTCTGAAGAAACATAGGCAAGCAGTAAAGGTCTACGTTCGTTGGTTTTGCCGTATTCTGTTAGTTTAACATTGCTACTTGCTGTCTTTGTTAAATATTTGTAATAGTCTACTACCTCATGATGTCTGGTAAATTGGGAACCCAACTCATATCCTAGAAATTCGGAGGGAGATTTAATCTTTTGAGAAAATGAAAGGTTTACAAATACAAAAAGACTTAGAAGTATTAGTTTTTTCATGCAGTGTTATTTTTAGTCAAATCAAATCTATGAAATATAAATTAAAAAAATGCGAGTGCTTGTTTTGATGGTCACTATGGGGTAGAAGCGTGTAATTAACGTATTTTTAGGAACTCTAAAATACAAGAGTTTTATATTTACAATCATTTTAAAGTATATATGAATATAGATTGTCTTCCTTTTAAAGAAACAGGTTATTTCTCTACATTAATAATTGATTATATAGAAGAAAAAAAACAGATTAGTAATTTTTATAATCGTTTTCCTTCTTTAGATAATTTCAAGGCCCAAATAGCGGAAAAGGAGGCAAATTTTCCGAAACAAAATAGAGCCGTGCTTGCTAAGGCTTTATTGCGTCAATACAAGAATACGCAAACATATGATTTAACAGGTGATAACATTGAATCGTTAAAGGACGATAAAACGTTCACCATAGTTACAGGGCATCAATTAAACCTGTTTACCGGACCGTTGTATTTTTTGTACAAAATAATTTCAACCATAAATCTTACCAACGAGCTAAAACAAAGGTACCCTGAGTATAATTTTGTTCCCGTTTATTGGATGGCAACCGAGGATCATGATTTTGACGAGATAAACTATTTTAATTTTGGAGGAAAAAAAATTCAATGGAACAAAAGGGTTTCTGGAGCGGTAGGAAAAGTTTCATTGGATGGTTTAGATGAAGTGTTTGCAATTTATGAATCTCAATTAGGGGGAGGTAAAAATGCGGAAGTACTTAAAACATTATTTAAAAACGCATATTTAAATCACGAAAATTTAACCGATGCCACACGTTATTTAGCGAATGTGTTATTTGGAGAATTCGGATTGGTAATTGTTGATGGTGACTCGCCAGAACTTAAAAAACAATTGGTTACCTATATAAAGAAAGATGTTTTTGAAAATACTGCTTTTGCAAAAGTATCTGAAACTATTGGTTCATTAAAAGAGGCTTCATCTTCATATAATGTACAAGTAAACCCTAGAGAGATTAACTATTTTTATTTGGCTGATGGTGTGCGTGAGCGTATTGTTGAAAAAGAAGGTAGATATGTGGTTAATGATACAGGAATTGAGTTTTCTGAAGAAGAGCTAAAAAAAGATATTGAAAATAATCCAGAAAATTATTCACCAAACGTAATAGCTAGACCTTTGTATCAAGAGGTTATTTTGCCTAACCTGTGTTATATTGGAGGAGGAGGAGAAATTGCTTACTGGTTAGAGCTTAAAAGCACATTTGAAGCCATGAATGTTACTTTTCCTATGCTTTTGGTTCGGAATTCCGCAGTAGTATTAACGGAAAAGCAAGTGGATAAGCTTAATAAAATGAATCTTTCTGTAAAAGATTTATTTTTAAATCAGCATAGCTTTATAAATAAAAAAATTCGGGAGATATCAAATATTGAAATCGATTTTACCGAACAAAAACAACTGTTGCTAGAGCACTTTTCTGCATTGTATGCAATCGCGGAACAAACCGATGGTTCTTTTCTTGGAGCGGTAAAGGCACAAGAGGTAAAACAGCTAAAAGGATTAGAAAATTTAGAGAAACGTTTGTTAAAAGCACAGCGTATTAAATTAAAGGACCATGTTATACGTATGGTTGATATTCAAAATGAGCTTTTTCCAAATAAATCTTTACAAGAGCGTAATCAAAATTTTTCTGAATTATATTTAGAATATGGTTCAAACTTAATTCCAAATCTAATGGAAAGACTAAAACCCTTAACTAAAGATTTTTTAGTAGTTAAAATGTAAAAATTAAGGAACTAAATAGTCGCTGAGCCATGCATTGTTTTCCTTGGTATACTGTATTTTAATATGTTGGGGGTTAGACAATTTTAAATACTCAATTTTATGTGGTACTAGGGTAACTACACAAAAATTATTACTCTCATTTAAGTATTCAATGGTTTCAATATTTTCTACCTTGGTTCCTGGCGCCTCTGTTGTTGTGTAATCTTTTTTAGCCTCTTTAGATATATTCTCCCAGTACGCTTTTAGCTCTTCACGATTGTTGTTAATACTTGCAATACCTTCAATTCTTAGTTGAAGTAACTTTGTAGGATGATAAAAAAGTATGCTAGCTTTAGGGTTTTCTTTAAGGTGCATAACTTTTTTTGAACGCTTATCAGTGTAAAACGTAATTCCATCAGTTTCCGAATACCCTCTTATCACTACAGTTCTAAGTCTCGCCATTGTTCCAAGACCTACTGTACCCAAAGTTGCACATCTAAAAGGGTGACCTTTTTCTGTAGTTGCTTTATGTAATTCTTTGTTTAATTCTATAAACTGAGACTCAATCATATACACAAGTATTTTATATAAAATTAAAAAAAATAAAAATTATGGTAGGGTTTTTTCTGAGTTGATTGTTATATAAATAAAAGTGCTATGAAATAGGTTGTAATTAACTCCACCAAAATAGAGGTAGGTCATATTGCCTTGGTGGAGTTTGTTACAAAAAAGTTGGTTAGTTAATTTGGTTTAAAAACATCTTAATAGTACATACTTAGGTATGTGTTTAGGTTGGTTTTCGATTTTGATTCAAAAGTCTGGAGTGGTTTCCAGACTTTTCTTTTTTAAGAATATACTGAAAATCAATACCCTTGTTTTGATTGAAATATCACAATATCTTTTTTTTGTTGAAATCTATTAAATATACTGCTCATAAACTTTCACAAAGTTTTCATTTTACTATTTTTGCGGATGCAAAACAACGTCCTAATTTTAGATTTTGGTTCTCAGTACACACAACTTATCGCTAGAAGAGTTAGAGAATTAAATATATTCTGTGAAATAAAACCGTATAACAAAGTACCAGAAAACCTTTCTGAATACAAAGCTGTGATTCTATCTGGGTCTCCTTTTTCTGTAAGGGCAGACGATGCTCCGCACCCAGATTTATCTCAAATACAAGGTAAAAAACCACTTTTAGCGGTTTGTTATGGAGCACAGTATTTAGCACATTTTAAAGGAGGAAATGTGGCTCCGTCTAACACTAGAGAATACGGTAGAGCAAACCTTTCGTATGTAAAAGAAAACGAATTGTTTTTTGAAGGTATTTCTGAAGGTAGCCAAGTTTGGATGAGTCATTCAGATACCATAAAACAATTGCCAACAAACTCTTACAGGTTAGCAAGTACTACCGATGTAGAAAATGCAGCCTATAAAATAGAAGATGAAGATACTTACGCAATTCAATTTCACCCAGAAGTATATCACAGTACCGATGGAAAACAGTTACTAGAAAACTTTTTAGTGAAAATTGCTAAAATAGAGCAAACCTGGACACCTGATGCTTTTGTAGATACTACGGTAGCCGAACTAAAAGAGAAGATTGGTAATGAAAAAGTTATTTTGGGCTTATCTGGAGGGGTAGATTCTACAGTAGCAGCTGTTTTATTGCATAAAGCTATCGGGAAAAATTTACACTGCATTTTTGTGAATAATGGATTGTTGCGTAAAAATGAGTTTCAAGATGTGCTTAAGCAGTATGAGGGCATGGGACTTAATGTTAAAGGGGTTGACGCTTCGGCACGTTTTTTGGAAGCTTTAGCAGGAGAAAGTGATCCAGAGAAAAAACGTAAAATTATTGGAGGCGTTTTTATTGATGTTTTTGATGATGAATCTCATATGGTAGAAGATGCAACTTGGCTTGCCCAAGGAACAATATATCCAGATGTTATTGAATCGGTTTCAGCAACAGGAGGACCTTCAGCTACTATAAAAAGTCATCATAATGTAGGTGGATTGCCAGATTATATGAAATTAAAGGTGGTAGAGCCACTACGCATGTTGTTTAAAGATGAGGTTCGTAGGGTAGGAGCTAGTATGGATATTGGTGAAGAACGTTTAGGGAGACACCCATTTCCTGGTCCAGGATTAGGGATTCGAATTTTAGGGGACATTACCCCTGAAAAAGTTAGCATTCTTCAAGAAGTGGATGCCGTTTTTATTAACGGATTAAAAGAATGGGGATTATATGATAGTGTTTGGCAGGCCGGAGCCATGCTTTTACCCGTAAATAGTGTAGGTGTTATGGGAGATGAAAGAACTTACGAAAAATGTGTAGCTTTAAGAGCTGTAGAAAGCACTGATGGTATGACGGCGGATTGGGTAAATTTACCTTATGAGTTTTTACAAAAAGTATCAAACGAAATAATAAATAAAGTTCCAGGCGTTAATAGAGTAGTATATGACATAAGCTCTAAACCGCCAGCAACTATAGAATGGGAATAAATATGAACCAATTTTTCAAAAATACCGCCTTAGTATTTTTATTTGTTTTAGTATCATGTAAAGTTGTTGCTCAAAAACTTACTACCCATGCTGTTAAAAAAGGAGAAACTTTAGAAAGTATAGCAAAGCATTATAAAGTAACTCCGTACAGTATTTTATCTTTTAATAAAGAGATAAAAAAAGGAGAGGGAGTAAAACCAAATACTATTTTGGTGATTCCTTTAGATGCAAAAGCTTCTGATATTTCTACGAATTCAACCAAAACTGTTGAAAAAGTCGAAAAAAATGTGGTTCAGGAAAAACCCATTGGTTTTACTTCACATAAAGTTAGAAAAAAAGAAACCTTATTTGGAATTGCAAAACGATATAGAATTACCGAAGAAGATATTAAAAGGTATAATAAGGAGCTATATGCGCAACAACTAAAAAAGGGAATGCGCCTAAAAATTCCTAAGTATAGAAGAGTTGAGAAAAAGGAAGTTGTTATTAATGAGGCCGATTTTGAAACCTATACGGTGTCTCCTAGTGAGACTAGGTGGAGCATTGCGCATAAATTTGAAATTACACTAGATAGTCTTCTGGTTTTAAATCCCGATTTGTCTACATCTACTGATTATTTGGCGAAAGGGCAGCTGCTTAGAGTGCCAAAAACAAATGTGGTAGCTGTAGAAGCTCCTAATTACGTTTCTTATAAAGTTCCCGCAAAGGAAACTTTTTACAATATGGAAAAGAATTTTGGGGTTAAAGCGGATGAGCTTATGAAACTAAACCCCGAAATTAAAGAACGGGGAGGATTAAAAGAGGGGATGGTATTACGTATTCCTCAGAAAAAAAAGGACCCAGAGGCGGTAAATACGGAGAATTTTATCTTTTATGAGGTTAAACCAAAACAAACGGAGTTTAGTCTTACCAGAAAGTTCAACATTTCTTGGAGAGAGCTTGTTACCTTAAACCCTAAGTTAAGTGGGGGATTAAAAGCAGGAATGGTTTTGAAACTTCCAAAAAATCAAACAGGTGATTTTGAGGTTCGTAATGCATTGATCGTTGATAAAATTAATTTAATCGATAGTATAAATGTAGTTAACAAACCAAAGCTACTTTTTATGCTTCCTTTTAGGTTAGATAAGCTTAATTTAAAAGATAAGAAAACAGTTGCTAAAACTATTGCCAATAGAAGTAGTCTTAAAGTTAGTTTAGGATTGTATTCTGGAGCTTTGGTGGCGTTAGATTCTATTAAAAAGTTAGGTGTTTCTGTTGATGTAAAAACATTAGATAATCAATTAAATATAAATACAACTAGACAAATTTTAGCCGAAGAATCCCTTGCTGGATACAGCGCTATAATTGGTCCGTTGGACGCTATTTCGTTAAAAGAGGTTGCTACCAAAGCCCGTATGTACGATGTTCCGGTATTGGCTCCCGCTCCAGCAAAAATTAATGAGCAAATTCCAAATTTATACTACACCTATTCTCCAGAAGAAGTGCTTCGCGACCGATTGTTAAATTACGTGGAAGAAAATAGAACTGACCAGAATATCGTTGTAATTGCGGATGCAGAAAATGTTTTGGTGAAAGAACAAATTCTCGAAAAATTTCCAGGTGCAAAAATTGTAATATTAAAAGAGGAAAAAAAGAATGTAGCCATTAGTATAGATAACTTAACTAAAATGTTATCTGAGGATGTTGAAAATTGGGTTTTCTTGGAGACTAACAATTTTAAAGTAATATCTAGCGTAAGTTCTATTTTAAACTCTTCAATTAATGAAGAGGTAATGGTAAAAATGTTTACCACAAATAAGAACAAAGCTTTTGATAATGATGTAATTTCTAATTCTCATCTTTCCAATTTAAGATTTACATATCCGTCGGTGTATAAGGAAATGTCTTCAAACTCCTTTACCAGAATGTATAAAAAAAGGTTTGGCGAAAACCCAGATAGGTATGCAACACGTGGTTTTGATATTACGTATGATGTGTTGTTGAAATTGGCTTATAAAAACAATTTAAAGGCGGTCTCTCAAGAAATTGGGGTAACGGAGTATGCAGCCAATAAATTTGATTATGAAAATACAGATGTAGGTGTTGTTAACCGAGCGTCATATATTATGAGTTTTCAGGATATGAGAATTAAAGAGTTGACGAAGGAAGAAACTAAAGATGAAACAAAAAAGTAAATATGGCAACGTCTAAAGTTACTTATACTGGAAAATTAAGAACAACCAACGAACATTTAAGGTCTGGCGATATTTTTGTTACTGATGCGCCAGTAGATAATAATGGGTTAGGAGAAGCTTTTTCTCCAACAGATACCGTTGCTACTGGTTTGGCAAGCTGCATGTTAACTGTGATGGGGATTAAATCTAGAACCATCAATGCTAATATCGAAAATGCTACAGCCGAGGTAACAAAGCACATGGGAACCAACCCCAGAAGAATTACAAAGATTGAAGTTGTTTTGAGTTTACCAGCTGATGTTGAAGAAAAGGAACGCAAAATACTTAAAAATACGGCTATGACTTGTCCTGTGCATCATAGTCTTCACCCTGATATCGAAAAAATAATAACTTTTAATTGGGTGCTTTAAAATACATATTCCTTGTTTTTCTGTTTGTAGGCAATTTTGCTTCGGGACAAGAAAGTGAGGAGATGATTTTGTGGAGCCCAGAGGTGAAACTTACTTGGTCAGACTTTAAAGCAAAACCGCCCTCGGTTACCAGAGCGGCAGCTACAACAGCAAGTGGAATTTCGTATCAGTTTTCAACCACCTACGAGGGTAATGTTATGCAGGTTCATTTTACCGTAGAAGCACATTTTTATCCTGATAAGTCTTGGTACAAAAAAGAGCTTTGTGATGATGTAATTTTAAGTCATGAACAATTGCATTTTGATATCTCGGAACTATTTGCTCGAAAAATGAGAGTGCAACTTAGTAGTACAAAGTTTACAAGTAATATTAAGCGCGAAATTCAAAAAATATATAAAACCACACTTCATGAGCTTAACGATTTTCAGAATACTTACGATAACGAGACTAATTTTTCTAGAAACTTGGAAGCGCAATTACGCTGGAATGCTATAATAAAAAAGGAGTTAGCGAAGTGATTTTTATTTCTTTTGTTTATTCAACTATTTTGTTTTCAATCTTGGGATTTATTTTCATCAATTGATTTGCAAATTCAATTTTGTTTTTTGGAGAAATAATAATGGTTTCAAATTTTCCATAGGTTAGCTCAATGCGGTCCAACGATGGAGCTGGAGACGAAATCAAATTTGAAGTCTTCACTATTTTTTTGATTTTTTCTATGTCAAATTTTTTATTGTAAAAAAAGCCGCATTTTATCTTTAGCATTCCGTTATCCGTAATCTCATATTTCGTTGAAAAATTTACATATAGAAATAGACCATAGACTAATGCAAAAATTACACTAACGGATAAAATTGCTTCTATAGGTTCTTTTTGAAAAATCAAGAATTCGATATTCCCACTGAAGAACAAGGTCAAAAAAGTAATGATTTTGTATCCAGTTTTTGACTTATAAACACTCATTTTAAATTTCTTTTGCTGTACCTTTTGGTTTTTGGTAAGGTCCATATGTTTAAAACCCTTTCTTTTAGTTTGTTTATGTTATTGGGTTCTACAATTTCAACCTCTGTAATTCCAGCAACCGCAATACTGTATTTTTTTGTATCCAGTAAAAAGCCATCAATATAGATTTCATTTTGTTCATCAAGTCCAAAGAAAGTATTCATTTCAGATTGCGTTTTACTGGCAAGTTCAATTTTTAAATTTACAAACAATACACCCTGCGAGCTAAGGTTATAGTAGTCACTGGTTTTTTCGTATGGTTTGTCTTTTAAAACCAATACGTCATGAACATCTTCCTTTGAAAGGTCAAGTATTTTTAATAGGTGTTCGCTTCCAATTATTGTTTTGTTGAAAATTAAGGTAGGGCTATTTGTTTTAGCTTGTGGTAGTTTTACATAGTTGTTTTGTGCAAAGGCATTTACAGCGGAGAACAACATAAAAAAGAACAACGTTATGTTACATTTTTTTAAATATATTATGTTTTTTATCCTGTTTACTTTCCTCTTTAAAATGTTTGTTTTGTTACTCATAGTTTACTGAGTATTTAACTTGTACAAAATCATTTACATATGCGTTAGCAGCAGCTTTTTCTAGTTTAATAGCTTTAAGTGTTTTTCCGAATAATGGAATTCCTTCTCCTAATAATACTGGTATTCTGGTAATTGTTATTTCATTTATCAATTGAAGATTAATAAATGATTGAATGGTTGTTCCTCCGTCTATATAAGCATGTTTATAGCCTTTTTCACTTAATAATGTAACTAGGTCATTGATATCCCCCGAGTACATCTCCACTTTTTCTTTAAGGTTATCAGGTGCTTTATGAAGCGTATTACTCAATACAAAGATTGGCATATCACCGTAAAACCATTGTTCAGGTGTTAAATTCATATCGGAAATTATTTGCATAGTCTTACGACCCATTACCATGCAATCTACAGAACTCATAAGGGCGTTAAACCCCATATCTTCGGTTCCCATATCAGCTTCCAAATTACCAGCTGTATGCAGCCAATTAATATCTCCATCTGGTTTTGCAATAAATCCATCTACACTGGTAGCGATGTAAACTGAACATTTCATATTTTAATTTTATTTAATGGTATACAAAGTAATCTGTTTAGACTGAGTAATTATCATAGGCAATGTTAAGAAGTGTATTTTTTTTCTACAAATTGCAGTATTTCATTAACTACCTGTTTTGGCTTTTCTTCGTGAGGAAGTAAGGAAGCTTCTTTTATGGTTTTAAACTCACAATTACTGGCGAATTGATGCATCATTTCTTTCCCTAAATTTATTGGAAAAGTTTTATCGTTTTCTCCCCAAAGTAGCAAGACATTGGCTTTTATCTTTTTATGTGTTTGTTTAAAGTCATCAATAATATCCCAATCAATCCCTCTAAGAAACTTAAAGGCGCCTTTGGTTTTTCTATTGGAATCTATTAAAGGTTTTAAGTATGGTCCAAGATTATTTTCATCATCAAACATAGTTTTATCTGTATAGGCTTGTTTGAATCCCATAGAGGATTTTACAAATCTTATTTGACTTAATTTGTTTCTGAAATAGAAAGATGAAAAGGGTAATCGCGAAGTTTTTTGATATAATTCAATAAAAGGGGGTCTATGATATGGAATTTCGGTGTTTATTAATATCAGGTTTTTTACTTTACCCGGATTGTTTATAGCAATAATTCTTGCAATTGTACCTCCAGAATCATGCGCTATTAGGCTAAATTTGATAATGCCTAATCTTTCCAATAAAGTTTGAATAACTGATGCTTGAGAAGAGATATTAAAATTTGTTTTTTTGGTCCAATCACTATCACCAAGTCCAGGTAGGTCAAGAATATGACACTTAAAATTATTGGATAACCCCTGCAATGTTTTTCTCCAAGTATATCCATGAGTAGGAAAACCGTGTATAAAAACTAAATTTTCTCCGCTACCTATTTGGCGTAAACCAATGGTGACCTCTCCAACTTTTATCTTTTGTAGTTCTAAATTTTTATACGCTACAGATTCTTCCATTTCATTTTTTACATTACTTAACGTCTTGTATGTGGTTGACTACTATGTTAAGCATTTAATTTAATGAATACAAACCGAATGTAAAATTCGTGTAGATTTTAGTGGCAAGAACTAGCAATTAGTTTACACAGCTTAACTTTAAAATGTTTTACTTTTTAATACGCGCAATAATTCGCTTTTGTAAATGCTATCATCTGTATTTATAAAAAAACCTGATGCGATAAGGTAATTGTATGCCGTTTCTAAACTTTTAAATGTTTTGTCAGCTCCAGCTTCTTTGAGTTGAAGTAATAAATCCTCGGATTTTTGGATGCCAAAACATTTAAGAGAGGCTGCCTTAGCTGACTTTACTCCACCCCAAGTGTCCTCAAAAACCAAATATTCATCTTTCCGGAATCCCATTAATTCTACACATTTTAGATACGGTTCTGGGTCTGGTTTGCTTTTTTCAACATCGTCCCTCGTGATTGTATACTTAAAATATTCAAAAATACCAGCTTTTTTGAGCGTTGGCTCCATTTCCGACCTAGGACTTCCGGTGACTATTGCCATTGGTAGGTTAGTTTTTTTTAGAATTTCTATAAGTTCTAAGGCGAAGGGCATAAAGGGTATGTCGAAATTCCGCCCCATCAATGCTGTTTGTGATTCTTTTTCGTTTACCAGCTCTTGGGTTGATTTTTGTATACCATATCTGGTTTTTAGGAGACTTGCATTTTGCGGGGTAGGAATTCCAGCAAAGTTGTTTAGGTAATCTTCTTCGGTTATTTTAATATCATATTTTTTCAACGTGTTGTTCCAAGCAGCGAAGTGTAAAGACTCAGAATCCACTAACGTTCCGTCAAAATCAAATAATATGGCTTTAATCATTTTTAAGCGCTTTTACTTTTTTTCTACCAGTTTGCATATGAGAATGGTGGATGCAAAAACAAAAGTTATAAGATTACCTAAAATTATAGGTAACTGTTCACTTCGCATACCGTATATAAACCATAGCAAAACACCAGAAACAAACATTATATAAGTCGGCAAAGAAAGACTTTTAGTGTCTCGTGTTCGTATTGCCTTGATAGCTTGAGGTAAAAAGCTTAAGGTTGTTAGTAATGCAGCTAGGTTTCCTATAAAAAGGTTTAAATCCATTTAAAGTAAGAATTAGTAGCAAATATCTTTTAAAAATAAGATTAGGAGTATATCTTATTTTCCCAAAATTTATCTTACATTGTCTTATATGATATAATTATAGGCAAATTAAGGATGAAACAGCCAAAACTACAAACAATTCCGTCACAAAGGGGGTCTGTACTTTACCTAACGCACAATCATGAAAAAGAAGTAATCTATGATGATTATTGGCATTTTCATTCGGAGTTTGAAATTGCATATATACCCAGAGGAAAAGGTAGACGGTTTATTGGTAATAAAATAAGTCATTACGAAGATGGTGACCTGGTGTTGTTAGGACCAAAAATTCCGCATAATACGTTTTATTACGCCTATGAGTCTACAGATTATGAGGAATATGTAATTCAATTTAAAACAGAAGACATACTACAAATATGTTATGGTTTTCCAGAATTTCATATGGTCAGCAAGCTTTTAGAAAATTCAACAAAAGGCCTTTTTTTCTCGGGAACTGAGAAACATAAGTTTGGCAATTTGGTAAAAAAAATCTTTACAATGGAGCCATATGACAGACTAATCCACTTTTTTAATTTGTTAAATGGTATGTCTTATTCCAAAACACATAGCAGTCTAGATGCGGTATCATATTTAAAAACTTCAAAAACCGATTCTAAAAGACTTAGACAAGTTTATGCTTTAATTAATAACAATTATAAAGAACCTATAAATACCTATGAAGTTGCAGCAGAGTTAGGGCTAACGGAATCGTCTTTCTGTAGGTTTTTTAAAAAAAGTACAGGAAAAACCTTTAAGCAGGCACTTATTGAAGTTCGAGTTAATGAGGCGTGTTCTTTGCTAGCAAATACAAATATGCAAATAGGTGCTATTGGTTTGGAAACGGGATTTTCAAATGTACCCTTGTTTAATAGAATGTTTAAAAAACTTATTGGAGAAAACCCTTCAGATTATAGAGAAAGATTTAAGAAATAACAGCTGTTGAAAGGCGAGAACTTTATGGTTTAATTTCCATCTAAAAAACCTTTAGCAATATTGTCTACCACAGCCAGATGATTATTCCATTTGTTATAAACTTCCATCGCCCATTTCACTATCAATGCTTTACATGCAGTCTCGTTGGTAGCATTTTCTAAAATATCAGTTGTTGTAATTTTTCCTCGTTTTAAAACTTCGGGCGGAGTTAGATATTCATTTGGTTTGTTAGCCTTATACGTATTTAAATAGTTACTTAGTATTGGCGATAGTTTATACGCCCATTTAACATCATATTTGAAAATCAAATGCAATCTTGTTAGGTGAAAATGATTATTCCATCTACCATGTATTTCTGGGTGTTGCAATGTGTGTGCATCAACAATTAAAAATCTGTATAAATGGTTTTTCACCTGCGAAAAGTCAATGCTTTGAAATCCAAGATTAAAAATTTCTAAGCATTCATGAATTCCCCTTTTTGTATTCGCACCACAAAACTGACACTTACCGGAAGCTAAAAGTGTAACTCCATTTTTTTCAGCTAAATCAATATAATCTTGCATTGTTTTTATGCTTGCTAATGTGTTGTAAGTATCTAATTTAGCAAATACTGACTGAATAGAAACTCTCTAGGGCTTTTTATAGGACCATAGTTATTCTTTTATTAGTTGTTCGAGTTCAATAGTTTTCCAGTCTGATTTAGAATTAATTAAATTCTCAAGCACTGCAATATGACCTGCTCCCATTAATACCATAATTTTCTTGTCTTTTTCTTCCACATATTTTTGTATTAAGCCATAACTGAATATGTTCCTTTTTATCCATTCAGATGCTAAAAATGAGCCAATGTTATTATCAATTGTTCCTGCTTGATTTGCTCCAGATAAATACCAATCTAAATTAATTCTCCTCTGCTCTTTATTATTCAAAAAGTTGAAAATATCAATTAATGAAGCTTTATCATTAACTAGTCCATTATATTGATTTTCGTATTCTTCGATATCTAGTTTGAACTTATGAATCAATTTTTCTTGATTGGCAATTGTCATTGCTGACATTAAACTATCGTAGGGAAATGAAGTATTATGGTAATCAATCCCGAAGATTTGTTTGTGATTCAATTTGTTTGCTACTCTGAAGCCTAATTGATAAATTTCATTTCGTTTGTCTTGTCCCCAGTTGGTGTTTTTGTAGAGGTTGAACAGAGAATCTAGTTTAGGCTGATATGCTACGGTTCTCTCAATAAAAATTTTATCAGGACCAAATTTTGCTATTTTATTGGCAATTGATTCAAGCTCTTTTTGGTAATCTTCTGATAGAATATCTATTTCGTTAGTTTGTGCAATATCAGACCCCCCTTGCTGATAGTTATTCCAGTGAGAACTTCCAACTAATAAAACTTGAACTTTATTTGATTCAACCTGATCTTTCGTTGGTTTTCTGTCCGTTGAATTTTGACAAGAAATGATAGTAATCAAACAGATTGTCAGTATAATATGGTATGATTTCATTGTATTATTCTAATTATTGCTAACGGTCTCGTATAAGAATAGTGGCGGATTTTGAAACACTAATCTTTCGGTTAAGCACAAATCTTTTTAATATAGACTTACTTTCGTTTTAGCACTCAAGCCGCTATTATTTTTATACATTGTTGTGCTTTCGTGCTTTATTTTTCATAAATCGGAAACGTAGCTCTATAAGAAATAGGTAAATCGTCTATTCTTTCGTAAAGGTTTCTAATATCCTTTTTGAATTGATTGATTAGCCTAATTGCACTAACTATTTCAAGAAAGTCTTCTTCTTTTTTTGGTATAGGAGCATACAAATTCAAAAATTGAGCTTCCTTAAATCTTGCCCTACTTTCTTTTGTTGAACCTGTTGTAAGACGGTTGATTAGCGAAATAATTTGGGGACTGACAAAATAAAAAGATAAATATTCTAATAAATCTTCTTGTTCATATTTATCAAATTTTAGTTCAAATGTAGGAAACTCTCCTGAAAAAACACCGCCAGCAGTTTCGTTTATTATAAAAGAAAAAGACCCATTATGAGCAAATAGACGACTATATACAAACCAACCAGATTTTACCTGATTTAATTTTGAAGCTTTTATTTCAGAACCATTCACTGGGGCTTTTTTAAATACGCCATTTCCTTTTCCGCTAACACCTAGACGAACATATTCTTGGTCTGATTTAATAGCAATTTTATTGCTTACAGGAGTAAATATTTTTTCTGCTTTAACGAAATCAAAATCCTTTTTTTCAAAGTGTCTTTGCATTGATTTTTGAATATTCGTAATTTCTTTAGACAATATATTTATTTCGTTAAAGAGATTTTCAGATACTACATTTGGTTTATCAAAATTGAATTCATCTTCAATTGGGATATATCTTTCTGCATCTAAACGAGAGGTAAGGTTATCAATTTGAACAATTTTTGAGTATTTAAAAATATGGTCATTGTTACCATCCTTACGATAATTCTTAAAATCGAATAAAATATCAGGCAACTGATTTCCGGTTACTTGCAAACCAGATGGAGCATATCCTGTATTTGTACATACTGCCATGAAAATTTCTTTAGAAATTTCTTCATTTGGTTCATTCTTTCTCTGTAAAATAACCACGGAAGTTTTAACAGATGCACTATAACCTTGAAATGTTTCTTTATTTAAACCTATAATAGCTAATACTTTCGACTCTTTTTGAATGTATTCTCGAACGTATGAATTTCTATCACCATTTAAAATTCCGTCAGGTAAAACAAAAGCAACAATTCCAGTTCCTTTTTTTACTAAATCCAAACATCTTTCAACTGCTAAAATTTCTCTAGCTTGAGAATTACGACCATCTCCTAGTGTAAAGGAATTAAGAATTTCAGAATCTGTTTCATTTGCACCAAAAGGAGGATTTGTAAAGCAAATGTCAAATTTTTCTTCCACAATTTTTCCTTCAACGTTTTTAAAACCATCATGTTGGAAAACACCTGTGTTACCATCACCATGAACAATCATATTCATTTTACATGCTTGGGCTGTTCTTGCTTTCCAGTCTGTTCCGTAAAGAGATTCGTCAGATAAAACCTTTTTCCATTTTGACTTTTCTTCATCAGAAAAGTCATTTAGCCTAATTTTTTCACTTACTTTTTCAAAAGCGTAAATTAAAAAGCCACCTGTACCGCAAAATGGGTCAACTATTCTTTCTCCAATTTTAGGTGAAATTGACTCAACAATAAATTCGACAACATTTCTAGGTGTAAAGTATTCTCCAAGACCTCCAGTAAAAGTATCGCCTAAAAAGTATTCAAACGCTTCCCCCTTGACGTCAAAATTAGTAAGAGTTAAATCATAACTTTCAAATATGGCAACAATATCTTTTATTGTTCTGTCTTTAAGTTTTATTGTTGTATTTTCAGGAAATAAATCTCTAAAGCCTTTTACTTTTTGAATCTCACTAAATTGTTGTTGAACAATATTTACATTTAATTCCTTTAAAGTTCTTTCATATATCTCAGAAGTAAATCTATTTGAATCTTTGTTATATTGTTCTTCATACATTTTAGCAAATAGAATTTTTGATAATTCATCAAATGCTTGTATTGGGTCATACCCTTCATTATTTCTAATGATATTATGACATTTTTTAAGTAAATCTTTAAACGTAGAAACATCATCAATTGTAAACAGTTCTTTCGCTGCTTCTTGTCTTAAAACGTCTTGTATATTCTTACTTAATACTGCGCTAACAAAATCTGAAAGTAAATCCTTTCTTTTAGGTAGTTCTTTTATTCTTGATTTATCTAAAGTTTGATAAACTTGCGAACTATTACCATTTGTTAAAATAGCTATTGGAGCAATTTTAGGCAATAGTCTTGCATAGCTTATTACTTGGTCTCGTCCATTTTTAGAAAGTATTTCGCTTGGAGATTTAGTGTCTACAACTATAAGCGGAGTTTGTAGTTTTTTGTCAGTATAAACAACAATGTCGGCGAAAATAGATTTTGTTTTGCGACCTTCATTAATTTTGATAGTTTTTTCAAACTCCATATATTCCCTCTTGTATCCTAATTTTTCTAACCAAGGAAGGACTAAATGAATTTTTACTTCTTCTTCATTATTATATGTTCGCATATGATTTTTATCTATTTATGCCGTTTTTGCAAAGTTAATAAAATGGAATTCTAATTCATTATTTTAAGGTATTTTGTTTTTTTAGCATGAAGCACAACGTTTGTATATGATCAACTAGTTGATCATATACAAACTATTTAGGTGAATATGATTAATCTATTGATTATATATCCATTTTGTTTTTGATGCGTTAATGTACTATTTTTTCTTTTTTTGTAGTACATTTTCTGTAATCAATTTCGGTAAAAAATTAAGGAATAGTGTTTCTTAATAAAAAAACGGACTTTATACTTTCTCAAAGAAAATATAAAGCCCGTTTTTTAAAACTATTTAGTTTACTCCCAGGTTACGGAGCCGTTGATCGTTAATATAGTGTTTGTGGTGGTGTTTTCTACGGTTGCATTGCTAAAATCAACCTTATTCTCTTCAAAATTTATGGTAACGTCGCTACAGCCTATAAATACACTTTCTGGTGAAACACAGGCGTATTTATAAGAAGTACCATCCACCAAAATTGTCATAGAAATGGAATTGTTAACCGCGGAGTTATTTGTACCCGTAAAATCAGCAATAACAATCACAAATCCGTTATTGGGGTCATTGGTTTTAAAAATTTCGGTATTCCGTGGGTCAGCAGCACCAAATTCGGCAGCTTCGTTGGAGATAGTTGTGCCTTCACCCACCATAACAATGGAATCTTCGGTTCCGGTTAAATCTTTTCTGCCTTCTGCAACATCTCCTATTTTTAAGGTAGTACCAACATCAGAAGTATCGTCTCCTGAAAGCTGTAGTTCTCCTGTGATAGTTGTAATGTCGTTACTTGTGTCTTTGGTATTATCAGAACATCCAATTACTATGAACAATATAGCGAGTAACGAAGTTACTTTACGTAAGGTTTTCATCTGCGTGTATTTAAAATCTGGCGGAAACTCCAACCGTTGCAAATGCTACTCCATAACCAGCTTCTAGAAATGCTGCAAAGGTTTTGGTAAAATACCATCTTCCTCCAACAAAAGCCGTAGCGCTAGGTTTGCTATTAAAACTACCGCTACTGCCACTAAAAGATAAAATATTGTAGGACACCATAACACCTCCGTATACATCTAAATTGTCGATTTCTAATCCGTTATAATGGTATGCCCCACGAACTCCAATTATGGTATAACTCCATTTATCGTTTCCAAAGGCATAGTCGTATTTATAGGTTTTTCTACCCAAATAACCGCCAATACTTATTACACCTGGCCCAGCAATGTCCCATGCACCTCTTTCAAATGCAATTCCGTATCCAGGACTTTGCGATGAGGTTGTATAATTTCCGAAATTTCCGCCAAATCCAACACCTAGGTTAATAACATTAGTGCCTTTGTTAAATTCTTGAGCGTAGCTAAAGGTAGTTGCTACTAAAAGCAACATAAAAAGTAATTGTTTTTTCATTTTTTTTGGTTGGTTAGTTAGATGCACAGGCGGCTCTAAGTTGGGCAATACTTTCTCTGCTTGATTCATTTAAAAACTCACCGCACGATTGTTCAATTTCGTTAAGTATTCTTATGGTGTCTTCGCAAGTTTCAGAATCGTCATCTTCCAGATTTTCTAATTTGTTTGCACATTCTAGCGCATCTCTACTTTCATCTATGGTGTCTTTTACTTCAGAGCAATTACTTAAGCTAATGCTTAATGCTACAAGGGCAATTGTGGTAAACGTTTTTTTCATTTTTACGGTTGGTTAATTATCAAAAAATTGAACTACAATATTGTCATCACTTATTTCTATCATTTTAAAAGAACTGCGTACATTTTTTGGTATACTTTGCCATAATGCATCTGCACTTTCTTTATAGTCTACTGTAATTAGTGCGCTACCATTACTATATTTTTTTACGGGAGCTTTAACGCCTTTTGTTTTAGAAATATGGTTGTAGAGGCTGTTTAGGTTTTCGTTGTCGTACGTAACCTGTTGAATGCCTATGGTAATATTACTCTTGTTTTTTTCTTTCTTTTTCTTTTTTCCTGAACCAAAAATAGTACCTATAGTGGCGATGGTTTCTTTAGAACTATCCACAGTATTTTTTACCGACTCGTTAGTGTTTTTGATGGAAGTATTGGCATCGTTAATTGTTTTGTTCGCCTTATCTATTTCATTCATTTCGGTTTTTTGTTCACCATTAGATTCTTGGGCTAAAAGTGTTCCAATATTCAGGAATAGGGTGAGTAAAAGCAGTAGTTTTAAGGTTTTCATATTGGTGGTTTTTGTAAATAAACCGTAAAATATGAGGGTTTAATTCATAAAACTATGGCTAACTAATACATGTGACCTTTTCACGATTAGGTGTGGATGTTTTGAGCATAACTGTTTTGATTGTTTTGTGTGATATATGCTAAAAAATTGAATTTATAATTGAGAATACCATTGTAACCTAGTTCAGTTGTTAAAAACCATTACATTTGATAAACCAACACCACGATATGTCATTGTCTGTTTATTCAAAAAAAACCAGGTTTTTTACCATTTTTTTCCTCTTTTTTCTTCTTTTAAGCAGCGGACAGCAACAAAAAATAGATTCGCTCTTATCTGAACTTGAAAATCATAAGCAAGCGGATAGTATTCGGGTAAAATTGTTGATTAATACAGCTTGGAATGTGATATATACTAACCCTGATGGCGCTTTTGAATATGTAGAAGAAGCGTTTAACATTGCTAATACTATTAATTGGAATAAGGGAAAGGTTGCTGCCCTACGCCAAAAAGGGGTTAATTATTATGCTGAAAGAAATTACTTAAAAGCAATGGAAGCGTGGCAGAATGCTTTAAAAATTGACAGAGATCAAGAGTTATCTGATAAATTACTTGTTGCCAGTATTTACAATAATTTAGGAAATGTGTATGCAGATATAGAACAATATGAAAAGGCATTACAACATTACGAATCTTATTTAGCCATTGCCACAAAAAAAAATGATAAAAATAATATGGTTAATGGCTTGTCTAATATTGGTCAGGTTTATTTAGATCTTAAAAGACCAAGCGAAGCACTTACTTTTTTGAATAAGGCATTAGTATATGCAAAAGAAGAGGTTAATGAGTTTGCCATTGCTGCAATTGAAAATAATATTGGCAATACGTACAAATTTAAAAAACAATATGCTGAGGCTTTAAAACATTTTGAAGAAGCGGAAGAGCGGGCAAAAAAAATTGATAATAAATATGTACAAGCTCCGGTATTGAATAGTTTGTGCGAGTTAAACATAATTTTTGAAAAATATGATTTAGCCAGAGAACAGGGAGAAAAAGCGTTGCAACTAGCCAAAGACATTAATACATTAGAATGGCAGTCAACCTCATGGAAACACTTAAGTACGGTATATAAGCACTCAGAAGCACATGAAAAAGCGTTATTTGCTTATAAAAACCATATACAGTTAAGAGATAGTGTTCAAGGTGAAGATAAAAAAATAGAGCTTGCACGTAAGGAAATGACTTTTGAATTAGAGAATCAAGAAATAAAAGCAAAGGCCGAAATCGAAAAGGAAAAATTAATCAAAAATATTACACTGCTGTGTGGTTTGGGAATATTGATTGGAGCTGTAATTGGATATATTTTGTATAAGCGAAAAAGAGACGCCATTGAACAAAAAAATATGGCCGATTTTAAAACTAAGGTCGCCGAAACTGAGTTAAAAGCGCTTCGTTCTCAAATGAATCCTCATTTTATATTTAATGCTATGAGTTCTATCGGGGACTATATGGATAATAATGATTTGGAAACCGCTAGTGGTTATTTGGTTAAATTTTCGAAATTGACTCGTGCTATACTTGAAAACTCAGAAAAAAAATGGATTAGTCTTGAAGAAGACATAGAATTAACACGTCTGTATATTGAAATAGAATCGTTACGATTAAAAGGAAAAATTACACATACCTTTTATGTAGATAATACTATTGATGTGGAAAACACTCTGGTTCCACCACTTATTTTACAACCTTTTATTGAGAATAGTATTTGGCATGGAATCGCTAAAAAAGCTGAAGGAGGAAATATTAAAATTAGTTTTAATAAAACTGATGATACGATTTTATGTGGTGTTGATGATAATGGTGTAGGAAGAAACGTTCGTTCAGAAGGACAATTAAATCATAAATCTATGGGGGTGCAAATCACAAAAAATAGACTGTCTATCATTAATCAATTAAAGAACGCTAAAAGTAGCGTGACCATGATAGATAAAGAAGAAGGTTTAAAAGTGGAGGTTAAATTACCGTTAGAGTTAAAATTTTAATGCTATGATAAAAGCAATTATTGTTGATGATGAACAGCATTGTATAGATAGAATTTCAAAATTACTTAAAAGGCATGATAAAAGTGTTGTACTGACAAATGCAGTAAAAACGGTAGTTGAGGCAAAGGAGAGCATTTTAAAAGAACAGCCAGATGTGGTTTTTTTAGATGTACAGATATATGAAGAAACTGGTTTTGATTTATTAAAACAATTAGATACCATTAATTTTGAAATCATTTTTACCACAGCCTATGATGATTACGCCATGGAGGCTTTTAGATTTTCAGCCTTAGACTATCTACTAAAACCAGTAGATGAGGAATCCTTTGATAAGTCCGTTGAAAAACTAAAACAGAAAACGTCTTTACAAGAACTTTCAAAAAAAATGGAAGTACTGTTCCATAATTTAGAAGAGCAAAGAGGTGGGGGACAAAAAAAAATTGCATTACCAACAGTAGAAGGGTTAACCTTAGTAGGTGTTTCAAACATAATTAGATGTCAGTCTGATACCAGTTATACGCATGTATTTTTAACGGGAAATAAAAAAATTACTGTTGCCAAAACTTTAAAGTACTTTGATGAACTTCTAGAACCACAAAACTTTTTTAGAACCCACCATTCGCATTTGGTAAACTTGTTAATGGTTGAGAAGTATTTAAAGGGAAAAGGAGGTTATGCCTTAATGGAGGATGGTTCACATGTAGAAATAGCAGTGAGACGAAAAGATGAATTTCTTAAACGATTATCCAATTTATAGCTTTGGACGTTGTGTGGGGTAACTGAAAGCATGTTTGAAAAAAAAGTACAGGTATGAAATCTTGATTTCGTACCTGTACTTTTTAAATTCACTCAACACCTCCTGCGGGTAGTCTAATAGGGTCAGAACTGTTTAGTTTTTTCTTAATTTCAACTTTGTTTTCTGAAGGTTTTTCGTAAACATTGTCGTTTTCTTTTTCGCAAGAAACTAGTCCCAAGACTAATAAACTTGCTAATCCTAACTTTACTTTTGTTCTCATAATACATGTTTTTAAATGTTATCATGACACAAATGAATAAAGTGGTTGAGCTATACATGCGACATGTCTGTCAAGCAGTTACGACTGTTAAAAATTGAAGACATGACGTTGGACATGGCTTTTTTGCGATTGATATTTTGTAATTTTATTTAACATTTAATTAAACCAAAGGATATGTCAGTACTAACAAGAGAACAAGTGCCTGGATTTCTGTTTTTGATGGATCAAATACAGGAAGTAGAAAATGAGTTGCGTATTTCTACAAGAAGGGAGTTTATTAAAACCATTGCCGCGCACGATAGTGTAAGCATATCCGAAAAAACCATTAGAAGGCTTTTTAGATTACGAGATTTTTTCGAAAAGGAAAGCCCCACTTTAGAGGATATGTGCGACATTCATGCGCCAGCAATTCCGACCCTAAATCAAATGACAAGGTTTTACGCTAATAGCAGCCTTTTTTCATTTGAAGATCACATTGAGGATTATGAGGAAATTATTCTCGAAAAACATTACCACAAGAAAGCTTCTATTAAAGCTTTGGATGCAGTTTATGGTATAGATTGTAGTGCAGAACATGAAATACCAAAAAAGGTAAGACACTTAGTAGGTAAAATTAAGAGTACCGAAAAACAGAACCAATTGCTATTAGAGCTTTTGGAAGAAGTTGGAGTTGCAATTAAACCAAAAAAAGAGGAAGTGGATTACGAAAAAATGGTGAATCAACTTTGCGCAAGTAATCTAAAATTGGTGAGATACTTGAAAATAGTTGGTGGGGTTATAATTGTATTAGCGTCCTCTGAAATTAGCGCAATACAGGATTTGTTTGCTGACATTCAGGAGAGTGTTTTTGATGGTATTAAAGATTACGATGAAGAAGTTGTACAAGACAGAAATGAAATTCCGCAAAAAGCACGCAAGCTAGTTGAAATTTAATTGTTGAATCACGAGATTAAAAAAGCCTTGATTTTTAAATCAAGGCTTTTTTAATGGTTAAATACTGGTATAGTGTTTATTTCATGAGTTTGTTCATGTAAATGTTAGATACAACTAAAACCGCCATAAGTATTACAAGTAAAAACAATATAAATATGGAGTCTTTATGTTTTATATGAGCTACTAATGCAGTAATTAAAAACAGCCCAACACCAGCGTAAGTCCATTCCTTTACTTGTAAAGGAGCAAAAGGCAGTATTAGTATAACCGCAGCTATAAGTTTTAAAACAGCCAATTCCACTCTAAAAAAGTCTGGAAATCCTAATGCCTTTACACCTTCAATAGTGTTTTTACTGAATATATAAGTGTAAGAACTTAACAATAAAAAAGAAGAAATTATAATCGTGGATGACCAATATATTGTTTTCATATTTTTTTAGTTATAAAAAACTTTCCTTAATCTGATTAACTATTTTTGTACCATCAGGGTCTGCTTGTGTTTTTAATGTACAAAAATTCTCAGCCCATTTTGAAGTACGAATGCGTAAGGGAGCTTTTTCTGTCTGTGTTACCTTTAAAATTACTTCAGCAACCTCAAGACCTGTTTGATAAATTTGTTCTGTACTCTCATTAGCTCTTTTTTGATTTCCTGCCATGTACCTTTCAAAGATAGGCAAGTATTCGCCAGTTGCAAATTGACCTTCAACGGCAGTTTTTTCAATGGCAGAAGTCATAAATTCTGTAGCTATTCCTCCAGGTTCAACACAAGTAATGTTAATATTAAAAGCATCACTTACATAGGTTGCAAGACCTTCCATATATCCTTCTACGGCAAATTTTGCTCCACAATACAATTCGTTAAAGGGCTGACCAACTAAACCACCAACCGAGGTAATGCTAATGATTTGACCAGACTTTTGTTTTCTCATAAAGGGTATTACAGCTTGGGTACAAAGTACAACGCCGTGATAATTAACGTCAGTAACCCATTTAATTTCTTCTTCTGTTGCATGTTCCGTTGTTTTAGCGAAACCCGCTCCAGCATTGTTGACTAAAACATCTATGCTGTTATCTTTTGCTATTATGGTATTTACGGCAGATTTTATAGAAGTACTATTGGTTACATCTAGTTGAAGAATTTCAATATCTAGGTTTTCTTCTTCAATTTTTGCTTTCAGATTGTTGGCCTTATCTAAATTTCGCATTGTAGCGTAAACCTTGTAATTGTTTTTGGCAAATAGAATGGCGCTTTCAAATCCTACGCCTGTTGAAGTTCCAGTAATTAATACGTTTTTTTTCATTGTAATTATTTTTTGGAGTGAATGTTCATTCCAATTAGTAGTTGTTTTTTTTATTCTTTGATTGCATCCCAAACCATTTGAATTTGATTTTTAAGAGAAGCTTGTTTTTTTTCTGATTGATTAAAGTACCATCGTAAGTACGATAAAATGGCTCCGCCTACAAACATTAATATTTCATTAATATCAATACTTTTAATAATGCGTTCTTGTTTTCCTCTAGCCAATAACTCATAAACTGGCAAAACAGCTTTTTCACCAATATTTTTACTTTCTTTAGTAATTATAGGAGAAGCCTGTAATTGCTCCATAAATTTAAAATAGTCAGGATTATTGATGAAAAAGTCGATAATTAATGCAAAATAACCCTCAAATTGTGTTTTAATGGGTTTTTTTATATCAAAGTCTTTTAGAATTGATTTTTCTTCTTCCTTTATATTTATGTAAATTTCATTGATTAACAATTCTTTGTTAGGAAAGTAGTTGTAAATGGTTCCCATTCCTGTTCCAGCAGCTTTTGCAATGGCAGACATAGGCGTGTTATGAACCCCCTTCTCAGTAAGAATCTTAAGCGCTGAAGATAATATAGCTTGTTTTTTAGTCACACTGCAAATATATGTTTTTTGGAATGAATACTCCAAAAAAAGTATTCGTGAGATTTTTTATTGCAACCAGAAGAGTTACTTTTCTAGTACTTTATAGGTTTCACGGTTTTTCTAATTGAATTATTGTTGTCTTCTGTGTATTAGTATCTACAATGGCAATTCCTTCGTTTGAATTATCCAATTGCGCAATGAGCTCTCCTTTGTTGTTCCAAACGGAACTTTTCCCGGCACAATCATACCCTCCAGATTTTCCAACGAAATTAGCCATGAATGAAGTCATTCTGAATTTTTTAGCGATATCAGAAATCCGATGAATATCTTTGTCAACTCCGTTTACGGAGTTAAGAACACTGGCTATATAAATGTTAGAGCCTTTTTTGAAAGCGTTTTCTGAATGCTCTGAAACGGAAGTCTCATAACAGATGGCAAATCCAATGGTGTTGTTTTTAACCTTAATTGGTGCAAGATTTTCTCCAGAAATAAAATACTTTTCTTCACCAGGGTGCAGGTGTTTTTTTGAATAAGTTTCTCTTGGTCTATGAGGTTGGAAAATCACCATACCTATACAGATTCCAATGTTATTTTTGATTGGTAGTCCAACCGCAATTAGAATTTCATTTGAGTTACTAATTTTTTGAAAATCATCAAACCTTTTATCAGTCTTCGTAGTTGCTAATTCTTTTGCAAGTTCGGGTTCATATCCTGTCAAAGAAAGTTCTGGGAAAACAATAACATCGGCCTTATTTTTAATAGAAAGTTCTATTAGGCTTTTATGATTTTCAATATTTTTTTGGATATCCCCTTTTATTGGGGATGTCTGCGCAATACAAATTTTCATTTACCGAATCTTGTTCTAAAAAAGATTAATTTATGACGAGTTAATTGATTAAAAGTAATAAAGATACCAATCTTTATCATGGGAAAAATGAAGATATAATACTCTAAGTACTGCAGTACTGAAATTATGAATTTGCGAGTGAGATTAATTTGGAACAAGATACCTTGATGACCTTAGTTTTACTTTAGAAAAAGAGGTAGAAATCTTAAAATAAAGCCTTGTTCTAAATTTAATATTGATGACGAATCTTTGAAATCTTCTGTTGAATCTACTTTTTTTGAAATTTATGAATACAATTGCATATAGCCACCTAGTTGATTATATGCAACTGTACCATCTATAAAGTTATACGTCACAAATTAAAAACCCTTGCTTGAGCGAATCAATTTTATCCTCTCTTTCGGGTATAAATTCTTGAGCTACATAGCCTTTATAGCCTGTTGCCAAAATAGCTTTCATTATGGCAGGGTAGTACAATTCTTGACCTTCATCAATCTCATGTCTGCCAGGAACACCTGCGGTGTGATAGTGACCAAAGTATTTATGATTGTTTTGAATGGAGCGAATAATATCTCCTTCTTGAATCTGCATATGGTAAATATCGTATAACAACTTAAAGTTTTCCGAGCCAAGCGCCTCGCATAAAGCAATTCCCCAGGCAGAAGTATCACACATATAATCTGGGTGATTCACTTGATTAAAAAGTTCCATTTGTATTACCACACCATGTTTCTCTGCCAAAGGCATAATTTGTTTTAACCCTTTTACACAGTTTTCAAGTCCAACGGTATCGTCCATTCCTCTACGGTTACCACTAAAGCAAATAAGATTTGTATAACCAGCCTCAGCAACTTTAGGAATCATTTCCGTGTAATTTTTTATAAGTACATCGTGGTATTGCGGGTCATTCCATCCTTCGGTAAGGCTAATTTCGGCTCCATTACACATGGCGCAGTGGATATCGTATTTTTTCAATAAAGGCCATTCCTCTGGACCCATTAAGTCTATAGCTTTAACACCTAAAGTGTTTAATGTTTTAAGAAAATCCTCTAAAGGAATATCTCCAAAACACCAATGGCAAACACTGTGGTTTAAGTTATTTTTAAGCTTAAATTCCATATTTTGTTTTTTATCTTGAGCATTAACATCTTTACAGGCAACCATACCAATAGTTGCAGCAGCAGAAGTGCCAATAAAAGTTCTCCTTTTCATAACCTACTTTGATTTAATGATTTGTTTGGATTTACTATGTTTGATTAGATATTGTAATTTGCGCGGTACTAAAGATATATTTTTTAACTATAATAATGAAAATACAACCAGATAAAAAGAAATTAGTGGAAATGGCTCATTATAAAATGCCTTTTGGTAAATATAAAGGGCGTTATTTGGTTGATCTACCAGAACCTTATTTTGTTTGGTTTCAACAAAAGGGTTTTCCTACAGGTAAATTAGGAGACTTATTAAAATCAATGTTTGAAATAAAAATAAACGGATTAGAACCTTTAATTCGTAGAATTCAGAAAGATTTTCCGAAGGAATCCCTGTAATTTGTTATAGCAATTTGTATTTTTGCTCGCGTTACGAATTCAACCGAACGCTTCATGTCACAGACAAAATACATTTTTGTAACCGGAGGGGTTACATCTTCTCTTGGAAAAGGTATAATTGCAGCCTCATTAGCTAAGTTACTTCAGGCAAGAGGGTACAAAACTACCATTCAAAAGCTTGACCCCTACATTAATGTAGATCCAGGAACTTTAAATCCTTATGAACATGGAGAATGTTATGTAACGGATGATGGTGCAGAAACCGATTTGGACCTAGGACATTACGAGCGTTTTTTAAACGTTAAAACTTCACAAGCTAATAATGTAACTACAGGTAGAATTTACCAAAGTGTTATTGAAAAGGAACGTAGAGGTGAGTTTTTAGGTAAAACGGTACAGGTTGTTCCACATATTACCAACGAAATTAAAGAACGTATTCAGTTGCTTGGAAAAAGTGGTGATTACGATATTGTGATAACCGAAATTGGTGGTACTGTTGGTGATATAGAGTCATTACCATACATTGAAGCTGTTCGCCAATTACTTTGGGAATTAGGGGATAATAATGGTATAGTTATTCATTTAACATTAGTGCCATATTTATCAGCTGCAGGAGAGTTAAAAACTAAGCCAACACAACATTCTGTTAAAACGTTAATGGAAAGTGGTATTAAAGCAGACATTTTAGTTTGCAGAACTGAGCATGAAATTTCAGATGATATTAAAAGAAAGCTGGCTCTGTTTTGTAATGTAAAAAGAGAAGCTGTTATACAGTCTATAGATGCATCAACAATTTACGATGTTCCTATTTTAATGCAGCAAGAAAAGTTAGATGTTGTTACTTTAGAACGCTTGGCATTACCTGATAATACACAACCAGATTTGGGCTTATGGAAAGATTTTTTAAATCGTCATAAAAACCCAAAGAATGAGGTAACTATTGGTTTAATAGGAAAGTATGTAGAACTACAAGATTCTTATAAGTCAATATTAGAAGCTTTTATTCATGCAGGAGCCAAGAATGAGGTTAGAGTTCGTGTAAAATCAATTCATTCAGAATATTTAACCAAATCCAATTATGCAGATAAGCTTGATGGTTTGGACGGTATTTTGGTTGCTCCAGGTTTTGGAGAGCGCGGTATTGAAGGAAAAGTTAAAGCAGTACAACATGCGCGAGAAAATAATATTCCGTTTTTAGGAATATGTTTGGGTATGCAAATGGCTGTTATAGAGTATGCCAGAAATGTTCTTGGACTAACCAAAGCAAACTCTACCGAAATGGATACAAATTCGGCAGATCCCGTAATTAGTTTAATGGAGGAGCAAAAAAATATCACCGAAATGGGTGGAACTATGCGTTTAGGGGCATGGGATTGCGAACTTGTTGAAGGTAGTTTAGTACATGAGGTTTACGATAAAAACAAAGAAATTTCTGAAAGGCACCGTCACCGTTATGAATTTAATAACGATTATAAAAAACAGTTAGAAGAGGCTGGCTTATTAGCCACAGGTATTAATACAAAAACGGGTCTTGTGGAAATTGTTGAAATTCCGAGTCATCCTTGGTTTTTAGGAGTGCAATATCATCCAGAATATAAGAGTACCGTAGCAAACCCTCATCCACTATTTGTAGGTTTTGTAAAGGCGGCGTTAGAACACAAAAAGTAGTAAAATGTGCCATATTGGCATAAACCACTCAATTGGGCATATATTTGCTTTTGAAAATTAAATAACACCAGATTAACTAGGTTATCTATATGGAAGAAAAGAAATTAGATTTAAATTCTATTATTGGCTTTGTGCTTATTTTTGGGATACTCATTTTTATGTTTTATCAAAATAGGCCTACTCCAGAAGAATTAGAAGCAGAAAAGGCAAAAAAGGAGTTGGTAGAGCAACAAACAAAAGCAGAGGAAGCAAAAGCTAATAATGTTGTATCTAACGAAAAACCCACAATAAATTTACAAGACTCTATTGCAGTAGCAAATTACAAAAGTAACATTGGTGCTTTTGGTTATACTGCTCCCTCAGATAACGTTACCGTTTTAGAGAATAATGTACTTTATTTAAAAGTGAGCAATAAAGGAGGGCAAATTGTAGAGGCAAAAATGAAAAACTTTGTTACTTATGATTCAGTGCCAATTTATCTTGTTAAAGATGGTAATGCCTCATTTGGTTTAAATTTTTCTACTTCGGACAATAGAAACTTAAGTACTACTGATTTATATTTTGAACCGTCAATTACAGAAAGTAGTGGTAATAAGGTGCTTTCTATGAAGGCAAAAGTATCTAACAATCAGTTTTTGGAGTACAGATATGAAATTAAGCCAGATGATTATATGGTGGATTTTGTGGTTCGCTCACAAGATTTAGGCAATGTAATTAACGGAAATCAATCTATTAAGTTAGATTGGAAAATGAAAGGTATTAGGCATTCTAAGAGTGTGAAATATGAAAACCGATATACCAGGCTAACGTATAGTCATGAAGGAGATAAAGTAAGTAAACTATCTGAAAGTAGTGATGATGATGAGCAAGAATCTGACGTAAAGTGGTTGTCATACCGTCAACATTTTTTTAGTTCTATACTAATTAATAAGTTAGGTTTTGAAAGTGCAGAGCTTACTTCTAAAAACTTGGTTGAAGAAGAAAGTAAGGAGACTAAGTTTACTAAAGATTACGCCTCGGTAATGCCATTAAAAATGGATGGTGGTGAGATTAATGAAAAGCTAAATTTATACTACGGACCTACTGATGTAAAAGTGCTTTCTAAGTATGAAAGTTTAGATTTAGAAGATTCTATCCCATTTGGATGGGGAATTTTTGGTTGGATAAATAGATATGTGTTTACACCGTTTTATGCATTATTAAGCTCATTCTTACCATACGGAATAGCAATTGTTGTAATGACAATTTTGGTGCGATTAGCAATGTCACCAGTAACCTATAAGTCGTATTTATCTCAAGCTAAAATGAAGGTGTTAAAACCTGAAATTACAGAGCTTGGTGAAAAATACAAAGACAATGCAATGAAAAAGCAACAAGAAACAATGAAGCTTTATGGTAAAGCAGGAGTCAGCCCAATGAGTGGTTGTGTGCCCGCCTTACTTCAAATGCCTATATTTTATGCCTTGTTCATGTTTTTTCCAACATCATTTGCATTAAGACAAAAACCATTTTTATGGGCAGATGATCTTTCGTCATTTGATGCTATTTTTGAGTGGTCAACTCATATACCGTTTATATCAACTTTCTACGGGAATCATGTTAGTTTATTCCCGATTTTAGCTTCGATAGCAATTTTCTTTTACATGATGATGACTACAGGGCAAAATATGCCAACGCAACCAGGTATGCCAAACATGAAATTTATTATGTACTTAATGCCTTTCATGATGTTATTCTTCTTTAATAACTATGCGAGTGGATTAAGTTTGTATTATTTTGTTTCTAACTTAATTACTATAGGTATTATGCTGGTGATAAAGAATTTTATTATTGACAATGATAAGATTCATGCGCAGATACAAGAGAATAAAAAGAAACCCAAAAAGGAAAATAAGTTTCAGAAAAAAATGAGAGAGATGATGGAGCAAGCTGAAGAACAAAAAAAGACAGGTAAAAAATAAAATAACACTACATAATGTAAAAAATAAAAACTCCTTCAATTACGAAGGAGTTTTTATTTTTAGGTTGGTTTATGGTAAGATTTGGAATGTCAAAGATGCAAGCTATTAAGAGATTTTAAAATTAAAAGTTGCCAAAGAATGCTTTTTGTATGTTAATGATATTAGATATGATGTTTGCTTTTTTATTTTAACGAATGCAATGAAAAAAGTAAAGCTTCCTATTGCAATTTGCAATAGGAAGCTTTTACACAACACAACCAATATTACTTATTACATGTGCGCAATAAGATCTAAAACTTCTTGGGGTAATAAAACTTTATCAATTACATGAACAACACCATTGCTGGTTTCAACATTGGGTAAATCTACCGTGGCATTTTCGTCTGTAGCATCTATAATGTGAACCATATTATCTTTAATGTTTATTTCAACAGATTCTTCTTGTACGGTCTCAATCATTTGTCCATCACTTAGATCTGTAGAAAGCGCAGCAACTCCTGAAACTACATGATATGTTAATACTTTGGCAAGTAGTGATTTTTCATCTTCCGTGTCAAAATCTGCTAAACTATTGTAATCATCACCAAGGATATCCAATAGTTCGGCAAATGCCGCATTTGTTGGGGCAAAAACGGTAAAAGGTCCATCTCCACTAAGAACTTCTACTAACCCAGCATCTGCCTGAACTAATGCATCAACTAACAAACTCAAATCTTCAGTTTCTTGCGCAGTTTCAACTATATTTTTTGCAGTAAGAGAAGCAACAAAATCTATAGCTGCTTGGGGAAGTAATACTTTATTTATGGTATGCGCTACTCCGTTTGAGGCCATAATATCTGTACCAGTAATTTCGGCATCAACATCTGAAGCATCTCCAATTACATATGTATTTCCAGAAGCAATAACTTCTATTTTATTATCAGTAAGAGCTGTTGATACTTCTCCAGCAGAAAGGTCCGCCTCTAAAACTTTTGCAGGGATAACATGATATAAAAGAATGTCTTTAAGCAGATTCATTTCATCTTCTGTATCAAAATCATCCAAGCTATTGTAATCATCACCTAAAGCATCTAATAGAGCAGTAAAAGCATCATCCGTTGGAGCAAAAACTGTAAATGGACCATCACCACTTAAAGTGTCTACCAAGTCTGCTTTAATAACGGCTGCTTCAAGAACAGATAGGGCTTCTGTTTCAACAACAATTTCAACCAACGATTTTGCCGAAGCAGCGTTGATAGCGTCAATAACTTCTTGAGGTAATAATACCGCGTCAATAACATGAACTATTCCATTGCTTGTTTCAATATTTGGGGTCGAAACAACCGCAGCAGCGATATCCATGCCTTGTTTATCCTTAATGGTAACGGTAGAGCCATCAATACCAACTGTTAGTTGCTCTCCTTGAACAGTGGTTAAGTTTTGTCCGTCACTTAAATCTGATGATAAAGCAGAAGCGGCTACTACATGATACGTTAAGATAGATGCAAGAAGCGCCTTGTCTTCATCGGTGGTAAAATCGTCTAAAGAGTTGTAGGCTTCTAAACTTCCTAAAAGTGCTGTAAATGCGTCATTGGTCGGAGCAAAAACGGTGAAAGGACCTGTTCCGCTAAGTGTACCAATAAGGTCTGTTCCAGCTTTTTCATCGGCCTTTGTTAAAGCAGCAACTAATGAACTAAGTGCACTGGAATTTTGTGCTGTTTGAACAATGTTGAACTGTTGAATAACAATATCATCTCCGTCGTCATCATTGTCGCATGAGATTGTAATCATTGAAACAAGGGCAAGTAGAAATAATGTTTTAATTCTAAAAATCTTTTTCATAGCAAGTTTTTTTAAATAATTAAAATTTGTAATTGTGGTGTAAACTAACACGTTGTAATGTGTTGAATTGAAGTTAAATAAAGTATTTAATTTCAATTTTGTTTAACAAATATATAAAAAGATTAAACAAAACCAAATTTTTCCTTGTCTATTACATTTATTTTAAGAATTGACCATGTAGTTATTTTGTATTTTTGTTGCCTTACAATTATCAAATGAAAAAAGTAGTAATAGGACTTTCGGGGGGTGTAGACTCTAGTGTTGCGGCTTACCTTTTAAAAGAGCAGGGGTATGAAGTTATTGGGCTTTTTATGAAAAATTGGCACGATGATTCTGTTACGATATCTGAGGAATGTCCTTGGTTAGAAGACAGTAATGATGCACTAATTGTTGCGGAAAAGCTGGGGATACCCTTTCAAACAGTGGATTTAAGTGTGGAATATAAAGAGCGTATTGTTGATTATATGTTCAACGAATACGAAAAAGGAAGAACACCAAACCCTGATGTGTTATGCAATAGAGAAATAAAGTTTGATGTTTTTTTGAAAATAGCTTTGCAACTCGGGGCTGATTATGTGGCCACGGGGCATTATTGCAGAAAAGGAATTATAGAAAATAAAGATGGTAGTCATACCTATCAATTACTATCTGGAAAGGATAACAACAAAGATCAATCTTATTTCTTATGTCAGTTATCTCAAGAACAATTATCTAAAACGTTGTTTCCAATAGGAGAATTAACAAAACCAGAGGTGCGTAAAATTGCAGCGGAAAACGATTTAATCACTGCGGATAAAAAAGATTCTCAAGGATTATGTTTTATTGGCAAAGTTCGTTTGCCTGAGTTTTTACAGCAAAAGCTTAAACCTAAAAAAGGTGTTATTGTTGAAGTGCCTGCAAGTTTAAACCAGTATCAGGTAATGCTTCCAGATTTTTCTAATAAAGCAGAGGAGTTGGCATTTTTTGCTAAAAAGCCAATTTATAATATTGACGATGGTAAAACGGTTGGAGAACATCAAGGCGCACATTATTTTACCAAAGGCCAACGTAAAGGTTTAGATGTAGGTGGTACCAAGGAGCCCTTGTTTGTTATAGAAACCGATGTTGCTGAAAATGTAATATATACAGGACAAGGTAAAGCGCATCCCGGTTTATATAGAAAAACCTTGTTTGTTTCTGATAAAGAACTCCATTGGATTAGAGAAGATTTGGCTTTAAATATAGATGAAACTATGGAAGTTTTGGCACGTATACGATACAGACAGGAGCTTCAAAAGGCAACCTTGTATAGAGTGGAAGGTGGTATGTACGTTGATTTTGAGCAAAAACAATCGGCAATAGCGGAAGGACAATTTGTTGCTTGGTATTTAAATGACGAACTTGTAGGCTCAGGTGTAATTTCTTAATATGTATAAAAAGTGTTTTGTTTTTTTACTCTTAATATCCTTTTGGAGTAGAGGACAAGAACATGCATGGGTTTATTTTACAGATAAAGAGGATGTTGAAGCAAGCATAGGTAATCCAATTTCAATTTTATCGCAAAGAGCTATCACTAAAAAAGCTAGATATAATATTCCTATTGATGAAAGAGACGTTCCAGTTAACGAAAGCTATATAGCTCAGATAAAATTGGTTCCTAACATATTGGTTTTAGCTAAATCTAAATGGAAAAATTGTATACATGTCATTGGTTCAAGTAATGATATTTTGCAGTTAGAAAGTTTAAGTTTTGTTTCTCATGTATTGTACGCAGACCAAAGCTTAAATAGTAAAAAACCTATAGATAAGTTTGAACGTAATAATCACGCTAATAAATTAGTAGCAAGCCAGGTGGACTACAATTATGGTGCTACTGTCAATCAGGTCTCGCAAATAACTGTGGATGCATTACATAAGCAAGATTATACTGGAGAGGGTATGTTGGTTGCAGTTATGGATTCTGGTTTTCCTCAGGTAAATAATTTAGAAGGTTTTTCTAGACTTAGAAACCAAGGTAAATTACTTGGAGGGTATGATTTTCCAAATAGAACTGATGATGTTTTTGCATATCAGGGTAACGACCATGGAACAAAAGTTCTATCTACAATGGCTGGGTTTATAGAGGATTCGTTTGTGGGTACTGCCCCAGATGCTTCCTATGTATTGTTCAGAACAGAAGTTGCTGAGTCTGAAACACCGGTGGAAGAATCGTATTGGGTTGAAGCGGCTGAGCGAGCTGATAGTCTTGGGGTTGATGTAATAAATACATCTCTTGGATACAGCACTTTTGACGAAGTAAAGTATAATTACACACCATCTGATATGGACGGTGAAACTACCTTTATTTCGCAAGGGGCAAATATTGCTACCGAAAAAGGGCTTTTGGTTGTGAATTCTGCGGGTAACTCGGGTGCCTCGGTTTGGGGAATTATTACCGCTCCGGCTGATGCAAATGTTTTTACTGTAGGGGCGGTGAATGCGCAAGGTCAATACGTAGCATTTAGTTCACGGGGGTATACCGCTGATGGAGTTGTAAAACCAGATGGTATGGCAATGGGTAGAAATTCTGCGGTTATTAATACCAATAACAATGTAGATCAAAATGATGGAACCTCGTTTTCAAGCCCTATTATGGCAGGTGCAATTACAAGTCTTTGGCAAGCATTTCCAGAAAAAACAAATGTAGAAATCATGCAAATGGTGCGTGAGAGTGCTTCTTTTTTTACAAATCCTAACGAACAAATGGGTTATGGTATTCCTGATTTTTCTTCGTTAATAGATGATGGTTTCAGTGATGCTAATCAAGAAGACATTAAAATGTTGATTTACCCAAATCCGTCATCGAGTACTATAATGCTTCAACTTCCTGAAAATTTGGAGCAAGCTGAGGTAAGTATTTATGATATCCAAGGTAAATTTATTTCTAAAAGTAATATTACGCCAAGTTCAAATGTAATATCCATTGCGCATTTGAGCAGTGCCGTTTATATTTTAGAGGTAAAGGGTAATGATTTTAATGAAAAAATAAAATTGCTCAAGTATTGAAAACCAAAAATAGAATTACACAACTATTCAATATAGAATACCCTATCATTCAAGGAGGCATGGTTTGGGCAAGTGGTTGGCGATTGGTTTCTGCAGTTTCCAATGCTGGTGGTTTGGGATTAATTGGAGCTGGTAGCATGTATCCTGAAGTTTTACAAGAGCATATTCAAAAATGTAAACAAGCAACAACTAAACCCTTTGGAGTTAATGTTCCTTTGTTGTACCCAGATATTGATAAATTAATGGGAATTATTATCGAGGAAGGAGTGAAAATAGTATTTACTTCAGCGGGTAATCCTAAAGCATGGACATCTCATTTGCAAGAAAACGGAATTACCGTTGTTCATGTGGTGAGCAGTTTAAAATTTGCCATTAAAGCTCAAGATGCTGGCGTGGATGCAATAGTAGCAGAAGGTTTTGAGGCAGGCGGGCACAATGGTAGAGATGAAACTACAACATTGGTTTTAATACCTTCAGTAAAAAAGAAAGTAACAATTCCAGTTATAGCAGCAGGTGGTATTGCAACAGGTGAAGCTATGCTAGCGGCGATGATTTTGGGCGCTGATGGTGTCCAAGTGGGTAGTAGGTTTGTGGCAAGCAATGAAGCTTCTTCTCATATTTTATTTAAGGAAAAGGTGATTAATGCTGGTGAAGGTGATACAGAATTGACGCTAAAGGAATTAACACCAGTAAGACTTTTAAAAAACAATTTTTACGAGCAAGTTAAAGAGGCCTATGAGTGTAATGCTTCAAAAGAGCAGCTTAAAGATTTATTAGGTAAGGGTAGAGCAAAACAGGGAATGTTTGAAGGAAATATAGAAGAAGGAGAGTTAGAAATAGGACAGGTTTCTGGGTTGATTACGGAGATTAAACCAGCGGGTCAAATAATTAGGGATATGATGACCGAGTTTGAAAGTGCCAAGAAAAAGGTATTAACTTTTTAATACATTACACTTATGTTTTATCTGGTAGTTGATATTTTAGGAACCATTGCTTTTGCAATTTCTGGAGTATTGGTTGCTATGGAAAAAAAACTAGACCTTTTTGGGGTTTTTATGATAGCCTTTATTACTGCGGTAGGAGGGGGAACAATACGAGATTTGTTAATAGGCTATACTCCTGTTGCCTGGATGAAAGACCCAATTTATATTATAGTTATAGCAGTATCTGTGGTACTCGCAATTTTGTTTGTTGAACAACTGAAATATTTTAGAAAGTCTCTTTTTCTGTTTGATACTATAGGTATAGGATTGTATACTATGATTGGAATTGAAAAAGGCATAGCTGTAGGGTTGTTGCCTGTTATGTGTATTGCACTTGGAACAATAACGGCTTGTTTTGGTGGGGTTATAAGAGATATTTTATGCAATGAAATTCCAGTTATTTTTAGAAGAGAAATTTACGCTACAGCTTGTATTTTGGGAGGTGTACTTTACTTTTTGTTAAAACCGCTGCCAATAGATTCTGCGTACACCTATGGTATAACCATTATAGCTATAATTTTAATGCGATTGTTAGCGGTTAAGTTTAAACTAGCCCTACCCAATATATACAGGCCTGGTAAGTAGTTTATTCTAAAACCTCCGCTTTTTCAATATAAATATTCTGAGAAGGCCAATCCCCTTTTCCAACAGCTTGGTTGTTAATTTTATCAACAATGTCCATTCCTTGAATAACTTTTCCAAACGGGGTATACCCACCATCTAAATGATAAGAACCCGGTTTTTTTACTACAATAAAAAATTCGTAAGGAGAAGCTAACATGTGCGGGTTGTTAATCTCGCTACTAGGCATAGACAATGTTCCTCTGTGATGTTTGTGTCC
This sequence comes from uncultured Maribacter sp., assembly GCA_947493885.1. Taxonomy (GTDB): domain Bacteria; phylum Bacteroidota; class Bacteroidia; order Flavobacteriales; family Flavobacteriaceae; genus Maribacter_B. Next base: position 466,567 of record CANLTE010000004.1, on the reverse strand, counting down.
TTTTTTTGTGTCTGGGGGAAGTAAGTAACGACCAATATCTCTTCGTTTTTGCGCAGTTTTTTTATCATCCGAATTTCCACCCTGAATGATGAAGTTTTTTACGACTCTATGAAATTGAGTGTAGTTAAAATATCCTTTTCTTGTCAGGTAGATAAAATTGGCTTTGTGGTAAGGTACATTATCAAATAACTGTACAGTAAAACTACCGTGGTTAGTAGTTATTTTTACCTTGTTTGCTTTTAGCGTTTTATTGTACTCAAAGAAAAACGGAATTGCATTTTCGGTAGTTAGCTTAAATTCTTCTTCAGGTTCAGGTTCCGGCTCCTTTACAATTTCCTTTACTTCTTTTGATGCGGAATTTGCAGTAGCTTTTTCGACTTTAGTATCTTTACAGCCTATTAGAAAAAAGAAAAGCGTTATAGTGCGTAATAAAGTTTTATAAAAAAGCATGGACTTTAGTTTTTTTGAGCAACGAATTTCAAAAATAAAGAATCTACCACTTCCAGGCGAAGCTTCTCACCATAAAATGGTTCCAGAATTTCGCTTAAAAATAAAAAACAGATTTAATGTTCAAGCAGAAACCGCTAGACGAGCTGGGGTAATGGCCTTATTTTATGCAGATGAAAACTTACGTACTAGCTTGTTGCTTATTCTAAGAAAAACCTATGAAGGAGTGCACTCTAATCAAATAGGGTTTCCAGGAGGAAAAGAAGAAGAAGATGATGCAGATTTATTGGAAACAGCTTTGCGGGAAACCCATGAGGAAGTTGGTGTGTTACCTAAGCATATTGAGGTAATAAAGCCGCTGAGCGAAGTTTACATTGCCCCAAGTAATTTTGTGGTTTCTCCGTTTATTGGTTTATATAAAAACAAGAATCAATTTGTAATTCAGGAGGACGAAGTAGAGACCATTGTTGAGGTTTTGTTAACCGATTTTATGAATGATGCAAACCTTGTTTTTACTCAAATAAGTACCTCGTATGCCAAAAAAGTAAAGGTCCCGGCTTTTAATTTTGATGGTCATATTGTATGGGGGGCAACCGCAATGATGCTAAGCGAGATTAAAACTTTATTAAAGCAAGTGTTATAAAGCTATTTTGTAAATTTGCCCTTATGGTTTTATTTAAAAGAAATCCTTTTGGTCACATATTATTTCTTAAAAAATGGCTCATCCGTATAATGGGCATGATGACCCACCAACGTTACAAAGGTTTTAATACTTTAGAGATAGAGGGTTCTGATGTGATTAGAAATTTACCAGAAAAGAATGTGCTTTTTGTGAGCAATCATCAAACCTATTTTGCTGATGTTGTGGCAATGTTTCATGTATTTAATGCAAGTTTAAGTGGAAGGGATGATTCCATTAAAAACTTGGCATATCTCTGGAACCCAAAGTTAGATGTTTACTACGTTGCAGCTGCGGAGACCATGAAAAAGAATTTACTTACTAAATTGTTTGCTTATGCTGGTGCAATTAATATAGAACGTACTTGGCGTTCTGAAGGAAAAGATGTGAAGCGACAGGTGAAAATGAGCGATATTTCTAGTATTGGATTGGCTCTTGAAAATGGTTGGGTTATAACCTTTCCTCAGGGAACCACTACTCCATGGAAACCTTTACGAAAAGGAACCGCACATATCATTAAAAAGTATAAACCAGTTGTTGTTCCTGTGGTTATTGATGGTTTTAGACGTTCTTTTGATAAAAAGGGGTTACGTATCAAGAAAAAAGGAATTCTGCAATCTATGGTAATTAAAGAGCCACTTAATATTGATTATGAAAATGAATCTTTTGACTCTATTATCGAGAAGCTAGAGTATGCCATTGAGCAGCATCCATCATTTTTAAAAGTGATTTCTAAAAAAGATTTACTGGCAATGGAGGAAGAAAATAAACAAAGAAAATGGTAAAAATTAAACCTCCAATTTTTGAAGCTCCCTATAATTTGCTTTTAACTTTTTAAGCAACCTGCCGTACAGTAAAAAATATATTCCTCCTAGAAATAAGGTAAATAATGTTCCGAAAATTGCAATAGTAGTCATTACTACTTTTTTGAATTCGGTTGGTGACAGATTTATTGGTTTATCCACCAATTTGGAGTAGCTTTCTATTAAATTATCCGAGAAGTAAACTCCAATAACTACAAGAAAAAAGATAAACATTATCATAGATAACGAAAATATGATATAGTGTTTTACAGTTTTACGGGTTTTTATAATCTTCTGCATTAGATTTTTGGCATCATCTAAAACCGATATTTCTTTGTAGCGCCTATAAAACAGGTAAATAAAATAAATTACAACTACGTATTGAATAATAGTTAGTGCACGAAAAATATACTTTAAGCCAATGTTTTCATAGAACTCAAAACCACTTTTAGTGGAAGGAATAAAATATAATAAATGCGGTATTGTAAATTCTAAGAGACTTATAATAAGTATCCACTTTACTATGGAAGATGATTTTTTCCAAATCATCTTATAAATATCTTGATAGGACAGCTTAGGAAGGTGATCTTCCTTTTTCTGCCAATCTTTTTTTAATAAATCTAGTTCGTCCATCATATATTTATGGATTCAATATGGTTCTTAACTTTGTTTTAATCCTGTTCATCTTCACTCTTGCATTCACTTCACTAATACCTAAGGTTTCGGCAATTTCTCTATAATCTTTGTCTTCTAGATATAAAAAAACTAACGCTTTGTCAATATCTCCCAATTGCTTTACAGCTTTATACATAAGCTTCAGTTGTTGCTCTTGAGTTTCATCATATTCATCAGCTTTTATTTTAAAAATAACCGATTCATAATCTTGAGTCTGTATACTTCTTTTAGACTTTCTATATAACGTTATTGCTGTATTTAAAGCCACTCTATACATCCATGTACTAAGTTTAGAATCTCCTCTGAACTTAGGATAAGCTTTCCATAGCTGTATTGTTATTTCTTGAAAAAGGTCGTTATGAGCATCTTGGTCATTTGTATACAGAGTACATACCTTATGAACAATGTTCTGGTTGTTCTGTAATTCGGTTACAAATTGATGTTCTAAATCTTTATTCAATGTTTTAGTTGGAGGTTGTTACCACAATAAGTAGTTTTTAAGATATACTTGTTACAAATAAAATGAAGTTTTTTATAAAGTTGTTGTGGTAAATATAGTAAAAACCCCTTTTTACGCTGTGAAAGAAGATTTTGAATCATTAATTTTGGGGCTTATTATTTCCTATGAACATTCCAAAATCAAATTGTCCACGAATTGTCATAATTGGAGGTGGCTTTGGTGGGGTTTCTCTTGCACATAAATTAAATGGGAAAGATGTGCAGGTGGTACTTTTAGATAAAAACAACTATCATACATTTCAGCCTTTACTTTATCAAGTCTCCACTGGTGGATTGGAGCCCGATTCTATAGCGTACCCTATTCGTAAGGTGCTTAAAAATTTCACTAATTTTTATTTCAGGTTGGCTAATGTTGATGAGGTAGATCCTGAGAATAAAATTGTGAAAACAAATATTGGTAATTTAAATTATGATTATTTGGTTATAGCTACGGGGTCTAAAACAAATTTTTTCGGAAACGCTGAAATAGAAGAGCATGCTATGACAATGAAGACAATTCCGCAAAGTTTAAACTTGCGAAGTCTTATCCTTGAAAATTTTGAACAAGCATTACTTACTGATGAGTTACATGAGCGTGATGCTTTAATGAATTTTGTAATTGTTGGCGGGGGGCCTACTGGAGTAGAACTGGCGGGTGCATTAGCCGAGATAAAAAAGGGAATTTTACCTAAAGATTACCCAGATTTAGATACTCGAAAAGCGCAAATTAATTTGGTGCAATCAGGTGACAAAATTTTGGCGGGTATGAGTGCCAAGGCATCGTTAAAGGCCGAAGAGTTTTTAGAGAAACTGGGAGTGCAAATTTGGAAAAATACAAGAGTTACGGGGTATGATGGAAAAACTGTTACTACTAAAACGGATTTAACTTTTGAAACCGCCACATTGGTATGGGCGGCAGGTGTTAAGGGGGCTGTTGTTAAGGGCATGGATGCAAAAGAGTTAATTGCTTCAGGTGGTAGATTGCGTGTTAATTCATTTAATCAGGTTGAGGCGTATCCAGATATATTTGCAATTGGCGATATTGCCTGTATTGAACATGACGATACTCCACGAGGACACCCCATGATGGCGCAACCTGCAATTCAGCAAGGTAAAAATTTAGGAGAAAACTTGGTGCGCTTGTTAGATGGTAAAGCGTTAAAACCATTTGTTTACAAAGATAAAGGCAGCATGGCGACCATAGGAAGAAACAAAGCTGTTGCGGATACTAAAAACTTTAAATTTCAAGGAGTTTTTGCTTGGTTTGTTTGGATGTTTGTACATCTTTTTTTCTTAATTGGTTTTAGAAACAGAGTAGTTGTTTTTGTAAACTGGGTTTACAATTATATTCGTTTTGATAGAGAAGCGAGATTAATAATACGTCCCTACCAAAGAGACTACAGTAAGTTTAAAGATTAATTTTAACAAAATTAACAGCGCGTTAAAATAGTTAAAAATTTCATTTTGTTATTGAAGTTGGCTTAGTTTTGAGATGACTATCAGCCAATTGGAATGAAGCAATTTACTATTATTTTTATGTTGGCCGTTCTGGGTTTTTCGTACGGGCAGCAATATGAATTTAACAATATAAATAACACTCAAAAAACGGATAAGGTAAAGTTAACAAGTGAGGGGTATCCAGTTTTTTTGAATGATGAAATGCATGCTTATTTTGACTTGGATATTAAGTTGGATTCCGATTTTCAGCTTCAATTACAAGGGTATTACGATACTTATCTTGGTTCTGACGTTTTTAGAGTGCCAGTTTCTACAAAATGGTATGCTACTAACAAATTATATTTTTTCTCTGGAGTAGAAGCAGAAATTGAGCTGGACAAATATGGAGGAACTCCAGCTAGACCGGCATTAAAATTCATAAATGGTTTTGGTTATGATGTCAATAAGAAATTATTTCTCGAGGCCAAACACGATTTACATTTTAATAAAACAAGTTTAGGGAATTACGCAACTCCAAATTTGTTTTCGGTAAGTGGCAAATATAAATTTTAAATAAAACTATTTTCGTGGGTGGTATTGGTGAAGTACGTCAGATAAATGAGAACGGTCTACATGCATATAAACCTCTGTAGTGGTAATGCTTTCGTGACCAAGCATTTGTTGAATAGCTCTTAAATCAGCTCCATTTTCTAATAAATGAGTAGCAAATGAATGTCTAAAAGTATGCGGACTTATTGTTTTTTTTAAGCCTATTTTTTCCGCTAGTTGTTTAACTATGGTAAAAATCATAGCTCGTGTTAACTGCCTACCCCTCCTGTTTAAAAATAGAGTGTCTTCAAATCCTTTTTGAATATTTAAATGAATTCTAATCTCGTTTCTATAAATGGTGATGTATTTTTTATTGATACTACTTATTGGAACAAAACGTTGTTTGTTTCCCTTACCAGTGACTTTTATAAAGTCTTCATCAAAATATAAATCAGATATTTTTAGCGTAATAAGCTCTGAAACTCGTAAACCGCAGCCGTACAACGTTTCTATGATAGCCCTATTGCGTTCTCCTTCAGGTTTGCTAAGATCTATTGCTTTAATTAGAGCATTAATTTCTTCTTCAGACAATGTATCAGGCAATTTTCGTCCAATTTTTGGAGATTCTATCAATTCCATTGGATTGTCTTCACGATAATCTTCAAAAACTAAGTAATTAAAAAAACTTTTCAATCCAGATATAATTCTTGCTTGCGATCGGGGATTTACAATTTTAGCAATTTCATATATAAATTGCTGCACATGCATTTTTGATATATGAATAGGAGATTCTGTAACATTATTCTGATGCAAAAATTGAATAAGTTTCTGAATATCTAAAACGTAATTTTCAACAGAGTTCTGAGCAAGCCCCCGTTCTATTTTTAGATAATGTTCATAATCTTTTAGCGCTTGTTTCCAATTCATTTTCTAAAGGTAGTATATCTATTAGTATGGTTAAAAAAAATAGAAACAGGTATTATTAAATTGTTAATTTTCCTGTTATCCTTATGGTGAATATATATATTTGCATGAAATTTTAAACACTATTGCAATTATGAAAATTAAACTTTTAATTGGAGCCTTTGTTTTGTTCGGAATGAGTCAAATAAATGCACAAGTTATACAAGGAACAACATCAAGTAGCTCTTCTAATTCGGATATTAGATTTGGAGCCAAGGCTGGTTTTAATTTAGCAACCTTAGGAGGCTCTACGAACATTGGAAATTATTCAACCAAGCCAGGATTTCATATTGGAGGTGTTTTGGATATCCCTTTTAGTGATGTTATCAACATTCAGCCAGAAGTACTTATTTCATTACAAGGTACAGGTGGATATATTACTAACGAAAATTTAAACCTATGGTATGCCAATATTCCTGTAGTAGGAAAATATAATGTATGGGATAATTTATACATCGAAGCAGGACCTCAAATAGGGTTTTTATTAGGTGATAATACCGAGGATCAGTATTTAAACGGTCTTGATATTGTTGTTGTAGATGGTTTTGATACCAATACAATTGATTTTGGATTGGCACTTGGAGCTGGTTATGAATTAGACGATAACTTTTATTTTCAAGCAAGATTTAACTTCGGTTTTATAAATGCAATTAAAGATGTGAACTCTAAAAACAGAGTTTTTGCAATATCAGCAGTATACTTCTTGTAGTAAAATATAAATATTACAGATTAAAAAAGAGTGAAAGACATTGGTTTTTTACTCTTTTTTTATGGTTTTTAACGTGTTTTTGGTTCTAAGCAACTCCAAATTCCTTTTTTACAACAAAAATTATTTCAATGCGGTAACAGCCTTTATTTTCGCTAGCGTTAATTTAATTAGTAAATATGAGGAATACATTTTTAGCACTAGTTTTTACTTTAGCTGGAGTAGCAACGTATGCACAGCATGGTTTTCAAATAGGAGTGCAGGCAGGTTTACCCTTTAATGATTTTAATGATCAAGCGAGTTTATTTGTCGGAGGAGAAGTTGGACATATGTGGGCTTTAGGTGAGGTAATTGATTTAGGAATTACAGCCGGTTACATTCACGGGTTCGCAGAAACCTTTCATGATGAACAAATTACTGCTGATTTACCAGACATACAATTTGCTCCAGTAGCGGCCTCAATTAGAATATGGCCTTCTAGAAGTTTTTCGGTAGGAACAGAACTAGGTATGGGATTTGGTTTAACTGATGGTTTAGATGGTGGGTTATATTATAGACCAACTCTTGGTTATATGTTTGGAACACAAACTGAAGTTAATTTATCTTATACCGGTATTCAGCTAGATGATGATGTTTCTTGGACTACATTAAATTTTGGTATAAAATATACTTTTAGCAACAAACGAAATCGGTTTTAAAAAATAAATAGTGAAAGTTTTAAAGAATGGAGGCAGCTATTTAGCTGCCTTTTTCTTTTTTTGATACTTTTGAGGTATGAAGTTATTAATTATAAACGGCCCAAACCTCAATCTGTTAGGTAAAAGAGAGCCAGAAGTATACGGAAGCACCACTTTTCAAGATTATTTTGAACAATTGCAAAGTAAATTTCCAAAAGTAGAATTGGAATATTATCAATCTAATATTGAGGGAGAGCTTATTGGAAAAATTCAAGAGGTAGGTTTTTCTTATGATGGTATTGTACTTAATGCAGCGGCTTATACACATACTTCTGTAGGTATTGGTGATGCTGTTAAGGCAGTAGAGACACCTGTAGTTGAAGTTCATATCTCCAATACACATAAACGAGAGGATTTTAGACATGTGTCTTACATTTCTTCTGGAGCAAAGGGTGTTATATTGGGCTTTGGTCTTCAGAGCTATGATTTAGCCATTCAAAGTTTTTTGTAATTGAAAAAAGCCTATTTTAATTGGAGTAGTGGTAAAGATGCAACATTAGCATTGGATAGCATTATTGCTGAAGGGGAGTATGAAATTTCCAAACTTGTTACTACTGTAAACTCCGATTTTAATAGAGTTTCAATGCACGGTTTGTCTGTTGCATTATTGGAGCAGCAGGCGGAGGCAATTGGAATTCCTCTTCAAAAAGTAGAATTAGCTGGAAATGTTAGTCTAGAAAGTTACGATAAAAAAATGCGTGCCTCTATGGAAAGTTTAACTGCCGAAGGTTACGAATATGCTTTTTTTGGAGACATTTTTTTAGAGGATTTACGAGCATACAGAGAAGAAAAGTTAGCCGAAGTTGGAGTGAAAGCAATTTTTCCGTTGTGGAAACAAAATACTAAAGATTTATTGCTAGAATTTTTAGAAAAAGGCTATAAGGCAATTACGGTATGTGTAAATGCTAAACTTTTAGATGAGTCCTTTTGTGGCAGAATTTTAGATGAATCTTTTATTAAAGATTTGCCAAATAATGTTGATGTATGTGGTGAAAATGGGGAGTTTCATACTTTTGTTTTTGACGGGCCTATTTTTAAAAAACCAGTTTCATTTAGTATTGGAGAAAAGGTATTAAAAACTTATACGCCTTCAAAAGATGATGAAGATGACTGTTTTAAAGAAGATACTTCATGGGATACTGCTTTTTGGTATTGCGATTTAATTCCGTGAGTATAATTTTTAATATATTTATAAAAATATAGTCAGATGAATTGGAAAAACTTATTTGAAGAAAAAGAGAGTCAAGAAGCAATTGAAAGAGTCAATGCTTTAACTCCAGAAACGCAACCTCAATGGGGAAAAATGAGCGTTGCTCAAATGCTAGCGCATTGTAATGTTGCTTATGAATTGGTTTATACAGATAAGCACCCTAAGCCAAAGGGTTTTCAAAAATTTATGATTAAACTTTTTGCTAAAAACATTGTCGTTGGTCCAAAACCTTATAAAAAGAATATACGAACGGCACCAGCATTTTTAATTACAGATGAGCGAGAGTTTGAAACAGAAAAGAAAAGACTTATTGACTATGTTCAAAAGACACAAGAACTAGGAGCTTCACATTTTGATGGAAAAGAATCGCATGCTTTTGGAGCTTTGTCTAAAAAGGAATGGAATACACTTTTTTCAAAGCATTTAGACCATCATTTAAATCAATTTGGGGTATAGTAAAGACTTAGTTTACGCCTTTTTTAGATATTTTTTATCAATATAAAAAGTACCAAAAGGTAATAAGGAAGCTATAAAAAATATTATAAAATGTTTTAGTCCCCACTTTTTTTCCCAACAAACCATTGCAGCTAGTATTACGAAAGTAATAAACAAAAAGCCATGAGCGTATCCAATATAAATGTTAGGTTCTGGGATATCACCAAGGCGCTTTAGAGGCATACCTATACCAAACAGCAGTAAATAGGAAATTCCTTCTAAAAGAGCAGTAAGTCTAAATGTTTTAAGCATAGTATAAAAAACAACACCCTTTTAAAAGGGTGTTGAATGTATATTTATTATAAGTGTATTACTTCGTCGTATGCGTCAGCAACAGCTTCCATTACCGCTTCACTCATGGTTGGGTGAGGGTGAACTGCTTTTAATATTTCATGACCTGTAGTCTCTAATTTACGAGCAACAACAGCCTCTGCAATCATATCGGTAACTCCAGCACCAATCATATGACAACCTAGCCATTCACCATATTTTGCATCAAAAATAACCTTTACAAATCCGTCAGGGGTTCCAGCTGCTTTTGCTTTTCCACTCGCAGAGAATGGAAATTTACCGACTTTAATATCAAGCCCTTTTTCCTTAGCCGCTTTTTCAGTCAAACCTACAGAGGCAATTTCAGGAGTACAATACGTACAACCAGGTATGTTTCCGTAGTCTAAAGCCTCAACGTGCATTCCAGCTATTTTTTCTACACAAATAATTCCTTCAGCTGATGCTACATGGGCTAATGCCTGACCAGGTGTTACATCTCCAATAGCATAGTATCCAGGAATATTTGTTTGGTAATAGTCGTTTACTAAAATTTTATCTCTATCCGTAGCAATTCCAACATCCTCTAATCCTATGTTTTCAATGTTAGTTTTAATACCTACTGCAGATAATACAAGGTCCGCTTCTAAAACTTGTTCTCCTTTAGCAGTTTTAACAGTTGCTTTTACACCATCGCCTGAGGTATCAACAGAGGTTACTTCTGCTGAAGTCATTATTTTAATTCCCGCCTTTTTAAAGCTGCGTTCCAATTGTTTAGAAACATCTTCATCTTCCACAGGAACTATATTTGGTAAATACTCAACAACCGTAACTTTAGTTCCCATTGAGTTATAGAAATAAGCAAATTCAATTCCAATTGCTCCACTACCAACCACAATCATTTCTTTAGGCTGTTTCTCTAAAGTTAATGCTTGTCGGTATCCAATTATTTTTTTACCATCTTGAGGTAAACTTGGCAATTCTCTACTGCGAGCACCAGTTGCAACAATAATATTTTTAGCACTATATTCAGTAGCCGAACCATCTTCAGCGGTTACGGCAACTTTTTTACCCGGTTTTAGTTTTCCAAAACCATTGATTACTTCAATTTTATTTTTTTTCATTAAAAACTGAACACCTTTACTCATACCATCTGCAACTCCACGACTACGCTTTACAACAGCATCAAAATCTTTTTCAATGTTATCCGCTTTTAAGCCATAATCACCTGCATGTTTAAGGTATTCAAATACTTGAGCAGATTTTAAAAGTGCTTTAGTTGGAATACAACCCCAATTAAGACATACACCACCAAGGTTTTCCTTTTCAACAATAGCCGTTTTTAATCCCAATTGAGAAGCTCTAATTGCGGTTACATAACCTCCTGGTCCACTACCAAGAACAATTACATCAAAAGTGCTCATATATTTAGTTTTTTATATAAAAATTGAGGTGCAAAAATACGAAACCAAACTGAAATGATATACCTCTATTTTAAATAAAATGTGCTAGCTGGCACAAAGTGGGGAAGTATATTATGAATTGAATTTTTTAGCATTAAATGCTTTAGATTCTCCTTTTGGGATAGAAAGCGATTTCCACTGGTCACCCTTTTGCATTTTTCCTAGGAGTACTATTTGTCCCACATGACTTGCATAATGCGCTAATTGTCTGTTAGTGGCCTCGATTATGGTATGCGCTTCATTGCGGATATACACTGTTGTAGAAAAGTTTGTTTTATTAATCGCACTCAGGGCATCAAAAAGGCATGTCCATCCTTTTTCCCATGCGACAATCATTTCTTTTTTTGAGGTATAAGGGTTTATAAATTCTCTGTCTCTATTTCGCCAAGATTTTTCGCCATCTTCGGTTAAAAAGCTAGTCCATCTACTGAGCATGTTTCCAACAATATGTTTTACAATTTGAGAAATACTGTTTTCATCTTCACTGTACGACCATTGAATTTCTTGTTCGTTTAATTGCGAAAACGTTTTGTCTCCCAGTGTTTTGTATCTGTTGAATTCGTATAAAGTACTTTTTAAATAGTTGTCCTCGAAGTTCATAATGGTAGAAATAAATGAACTTAAATTTAGAAAAACTATTCTTTACTTGGAACAAATTTTAAGGCAGCACCATTAATACAATGTCTTTTACCTGTAGTATTGCTTGGTCCGTCCTCAAAAACATGGCCTAAATGTCCACCACAAGTGGTGCAATGTTCCTCGGTACGGGCATAACCAATTTTGTAATCAACATCAAAGGCAACATTTCCAACGATTTCTTTGTCAAAACTCGGCCAGCCTGTTCCAGAATTGTATTTACGGTCACTTTCAAACAAAGGAGTATTGCAACCCGCGCAAACGTATGTGCCTTTTTCTTTGTTATCCAATAACTCGCTAGTTCCAGCATTTTCAGTCCCTGCTTTTCTAAGCACGTAAAATTGCATATCCGTAAGTTGTGCTCTCCATTCGGCTTCAGTTTTAGATACTTTAAAGGTTTCCTTTTCAGAATTAGCTGAAACCTCTTTCTCTTGAGAAACGCCTTTGCAGCTAGTAAGTAATAAAAGAAATATAAAAATGATTTTTGAATACATTGTTTGATGTTTTTATAAAATAGTCGGTATCCTATAAAATACCTTTCTAAAATAAAACAAAAAGACCTGCCAAATAAATAACAAGTCTTTTTAAATATAGTGGGGTTTCTTATTTAAGAGTATATTTTTGAATTTGTTCTTCTTTTATTCCCATAGCGTCTAGCACATTCTGAACATTAGATTTATCCATTTTTGAACTGCTTAATACTTCCGCTGGGACTATTACAATTCTAAACCATTGATCGTCCGTTAAGTCTACACCAATTAAGTTGCCATCAAATTCTGGTTCTAAATAAATGCTATAGTCACCTTGTGTAAAGTCAAAATTGTAAAATGCAGTTCCATTATCTGTAATAACAGGCTGCGGTAATTGTCTCCATATGTCTACACCGTTGTTTACTTCTTCAAGTCGATATATTAAAACCACATCATCTGCAAATACTTCAGCACCTCCTTCATACCCAGATGCTAAAAATTCAAAAGTGTTTGCATCGGCATTATAGTTCATGTCTACATTAACTTCAAAAGCTTGTGCAATAAATTCTTCTCCATTTAATCCATCTTGTCCATTTCTCCCATCAAAACCAGGAGGTCCCTCAGGTCCTTCACATGCGATAAAAAATAAACTTAAAAATGCGCTGAATATAAGTAGTGTCTTTTTCATAATATTTAATTTAATTCATTTGTAATTTGTTGATTGTATTATCAGGTATTCAAAAAGGATGCCACTTTTAAAAAGTGAGTTATTTTTTTGTTACCTTCTTGTGTTTAACGTAAATAATAACTAACCTTAGGGTGTTGTTTGTTTAATTTTGCAAAAAACTTATTTATATGACCAAAACAATTCCGCACAGTCTTTTTTCTGAGTTTGATATTAATTTGTTTAAAGGAGGCAAACACTTTAGACTTTATGAAAAATTAGGAGCTCATAGTGTAGAGCTTAACGGAGAAAAAGGTGTCTATTTTGCGGTTTGGGCTCCATCAGCAAAGTCGGTTACCGTAATTGGAGATTTTAATATGTGGAATGGAGAGGAAAATCCACTTAATGTTCGTTGGGATGAAAGTGGAATTTGGGAAGGGTTTATACCCAATGTTAAAAAAGGAGCTACATATAAGTATAAAATAGTTTCTAATGTTGATGGTATTGTAACCGAAAAAGCAGATCCGTTTGCAAGATTATGTGAGCACCCCCCTAAAACGGCATCGGTTGTTTGGGAAGGTTCTTTTGATTGGAATGATAGTGATTGGATGGGGTATCGGAAAAATAAAAATGGTCTTGATAAACCTTATGCCGTATACGAAGTACATTTAGGTTCGTGGAAAAGAAAAGAGAATAATGAATTTTTATCGTATACAGATTATGCAGATGAATTAGTAAGCTATGTAAAGGAAATGGGTTTTACTCATGTGGAGTTTATGCCGATAATGGAATACCCTTATGACCCATCTTGGGGATATCAGCTTACGGGATATTTTGCACCAACATCAAGATTCGGAACGCCAGAAGAATTTAAGTTATTAGTTGATAAATTTCACCAAAATGATATTGGAGTAATTTTAGACTGGGTTCCATCGCATTTTCCAGAAGATGCCCATGGGTTGGGTTTTTTTGATGGGTCGCATTTATACGAGCATCCAGATAGAAGAAAAGGATACCACCCCGATTGGAAAAGCTTGATTTTTAATTACGGACGAAATGAGGTAAGAGCTTTTTTAATAAGCAATGCTATTTTCTGGCTAGATCAATTTCATATAGACGGACTTCGAGTAGATGCTGTTGCCTCTATGTTGTATCTAGATTATTCACGGGAAGAAGGGGAGTGGGAGCCTAATATCTTTGGAAACAACGAAAACCTTGAAGCCATTTCTTTTATAAAAGAACTTAATTCAGAGGTGTATAAAAGCTTTGAAGGTGTGCAAACCATTGCAGAGGAATCTACTGCCTTTTCGGGTGTTTCTAAGCCTATTGATTTAGGAGGTCTTGGTTTTGGAATGAAATGGATGATGGGATGGATGCATGATACGTTGGAATATTTTAAAAAAGAACCTGTTTATCGCCAACATCATCAAAATGATATTACGTTTAGTCTGACTTATGCTTTTACCGAAAATTTTATGCTACCTTTTTCACATGATGAGGTAGTTTATGGTAAAAAATCGCTATTGTATAGAATGCCAGGTGATGAGTGGCAACAATTTGCAAACTTAAGGTTGTTGTTTGGGTATATGTACACGCACCCTGGGGCTAATTTGGTGTTTATGGGAGGGGAGTTTGGACAATCATCAGAATGGAATTTTCAGCAAAGCTTAGATTGGCATTTGTTACAATATAAAGTTCATTCTGGAGTACAAACAATGGTGAAAGATTTAAATGCTTTGTATAAAACCTATCCGGCATTGTACGAAAAACAGTTTAGCCCAGAAGGCTTTCAATGGATTTCGTATGGTGACCACCAAAATTCAATTTTATCCTACATTAGAAAAGGTCATGATGTGGAAAATGACCTTGTTGTGGTTTGTAATTTTACGCCATTAGTTAGAGATAATTATAGAGTTGGAGTTCATAAAAAAGGAACATTTAAAGAAATATTTAATAGTGACAATAAAAAATACAATGGTAGTGGTACAAGCAATGGTTCGGTAAAAAGTGAAACGGTGAGTTGGAATGGTTTTAAACAATCCGTAGAAATTACTGTTCCTCCTCTCGGATTTGTTATTTTTCAATAACAAAATTTAACTATATCACTTTAGTTTAAAAAAGCTTTCCAAATCATTTTAGTATTAAGCTTTTATGTGTTTTTTTTGCTTCTACAATAAAATTGTTAATTATGATTACGAATACTGAACTGGAGTATAAAGGGAATTTGTACCCTAGTAATATTATTAAGTTTGAACAAGACAAAGACAAATTATATTTTACTTCTGAAAACGGGGTAATTCTCCATATAACAGTACTTCGAAATAGCGTTCTGCGCTTTAGGTACGCAACAAATTATGTTTTTCAACCCGATTTTTCTTATGCAATCGCAGAAGATGGTAGTAGAGGATACAGCGATTTAGAAGTTGAAGAAACCGCAACAGAGTATGTCATTAATACCTCTAAACTTAAAGTTTTGGTAGACAAAAAGACTATGAGGACTCAGATTTCTGATTTGGAGGGGAATATTCTGAACGAAGATGAGTTAGGTTTTCATTGGGAAGAAAACTATGAATATGGGGGAAATACAGTAAAAATGAGTAAAATTACTCAAAGTGGTGAAAGTTTTTATGGTATGGGAGATAAAGCAACTCACTTTAACTTAAAAGGAAAACGAGTTAACAATTGGGTTACGGATCAATACGCATACGGCAAAGATCAAGATCCGTTATACAAGGCAATTCCTTTTTACACAGGTTTGCACAATGGAAAAGCCTACGGAATTTTCTTTGATAACTCGTTTAGGTCGTTTTTTGATTTTTCTCACGAAAGAAGAAACACCACAAGTTTTTGGGCAGACGGTGGAGAAATGAATTATTATTTCTTTTATGGTCCTGAAATGTCAAAGGTTGTTAGGGCGTATACCGATTTAACGGGAACTCCAGAATTACCGCCTTTATGGGCTTTAGGTTTTCATCAATCTAAATGGAGTTATTATCCAGAGGCTAGAGTAAAAGAAGTAGCTAAGAAATTTAGAGATTTAAAAGTTCCATGTGATGCTATTTATTTAGATATAGATTATATGGATGGTTTTAGGTGTTTTACTTGGGATAAAGATAAGTTTCCGGACCCAAAACGAATGATTGATGAGCTTAACGAGGATGGCTTTAAAACCGTTGTTATGATTGATCCAGGAATTAAAGTTGATAAAGACTATTGGGTGTATCAGGAGGCAATGGAGAACGATTATTTCTGTAAGCGTGCTGATGGACCTTATATGAGCGGAAAGGTTTGGCCTGGAGAATGTAATTTTCCAGACTTTACAAACCCTAAAGTGAGAGAGTGGTGGGCAGACTTGTATAAAGAATTAATGTCAGATATAGGAGCGCACGCAGTTTGGAATGACATGAATGAACCTGCCATTATGGAGGTGCCCACAAAAACAGCTCCTTTAGATATGAGACATGATTATGATGGACACCCTTGTAGTCATAGAAAAGCGCATAACATTTATGGAATGCAGATGGTACGGGCAACATATGAAGGAGTTAAAAAATATGTCTATCCAAAACGTCCATTTGTGATTACTAGGGCTGCCTATTCTGGTACGCAGCGTTATGCTTCAACGTGGACTGGAGATAATATAGCAACATGGGAACATTTATGGATAGCCAATGTACAAATGCAACGAATGTCAATTAGCGGTATGTCCTTTGTTGGTTCTGATATTGGTGGTTTTGCAGAACAACCTAATGGAGAATTATTTGCAAGATGGATTCAGTTAGGTGTTTTTCATCCGTTTTGTAGAGTACACTCCAGTGGTGATCATGGAGAACAAGAACCTTGGTCTTTTGACACGGAGGTGACTGATATTGTTCGAAAGTTCATTGAGTTACGTTATCAATTATTACCTTATTTGTATACCATGTTTTGGAAATATTCTAATGAGAATATCCCTATGTTAAAACCATTAGTATACTTTGATCAAGAAGACCCTCAAACCCATTTTAGAACAGATGAGTTTATTTTTGGAGAACATATTTTAGTTTGTCCAGTTCAAGAGCCTAATGCTCAGGGGAGAAGAATGTATATACCAAGAGGTAAATGGTATAATTATTGGAACGATGAGGTAATGGAAGGTGGAAAGGAAAAATGGGTAGCTGCTGGTTTAGCCGAATTACCACTATTTATTAAAGAGGGAGCAGTTATTCCAAAATACCCTGTACAACAATATGTTGGTGAGTTAGAGGTTGCACAATTACTAATAGATGTTTACTTCAAAATAGGATCAGAATCGTCGTCTGTTTATGAAGATGATCAAGATGGATATGATTATACTAAAGGAAGATATAGTGTTCGTAATTTTAAGTTTACTGGGAAAGAAAATGAAATAGTAATACAACAGTTTAAAGATGGTTCGTTTATTACCTCTTATGAAAATATTACAGTTAAATTTCATGGCTTACCTTTTGAAATTGAAACTATTGAGGTGGATAATGAACTCGTTTCTAAAACCGATGTTAAACTCAATGGAGGGAATAGTGTTGAAGTTCGAAAAGATTTCACTGTACTACATGTAAAAGGGAAATAATATTTTTTGTAATTTGCCCTATACTAAACACATTAGAATATGAAAAAATTAATAGCAATAGTTGTAGTTTTTGTTGCCGTTTCGGCATGTAAAACAAACCCCTTTACTGGAAAAAAAGTGCTTAACTTTTATCCGAATAGTCAAATATTCCCCACTGCCTTTGCACAATACAATCAATTTTTAGGAGAAAATAAAGTTGTTAAAGGAACAGCAGAGGCCAATATGATTAGAAAAGTAGGTCAACGCATATCCTCTGCGGCAGAACGTTGGTTATCTGCAAATGGCCACGCAGGATATTTAAGTGATTATAAATGGGAGTATAATTTAGTTAATGATGAAACTGTAAATGCTTGGTGTATGCCAGGAGGTAAAATAGTTTTTTATACTGGAATTTTACCGATTACTCAAACCGAAACAGGTATTGCAGTTGTTATGGGTCATGAAGTAGCGCATGCACTTGCTGATCATGGAGCACAGCGTATGAGTGCTGGTACTTTACAGCAATTAGGAGCTGTTGCAGGTAATATTGCAATACAAGATGAACAAGCAAGAAATACTTTTAACCAAGCTTACGGTTTAGGGTCTACGGTAGGAGTAATGTTACCATTTAGCAGAAGCCATGAAACAGAAGCAGATAGAATAGGACTTCAGATAATGGCAATAGCGGGCTATAACCCTGATGAGGCTTCTGAATTGTGGAGGCGTATGAAAGCGAAAAGTGGAGGTCAAGCGCCACCAGAATTTATGAGTACACACCCTTCTAACGATACTAGAATCAATAATTTAACTGCTTGGGCTCCATTAGCAAAACAAGAAGCAGCTAAGTTTGGAGTAACCTCTTTTAAATAATTAACGTATATCATTTAATTGTATATTTAAAGACCGTTCCTTTTAAGAACGGTCTTTATTTTTTTTCTTATGGCAAGAACATTAGCACTAAAAGGAAGTAAGAAGCTTTTAAACGCCTGGGCTTTTTATGATTGGGCAAACTCCGTTTATAGTTTAGTAATTTCGTCAGCAATATTCCCCATTTTTTATGGAGCTTTATTTAGAGCCGCTGAAATAGAGACTGTTTTGGTATTTGGAAGCGAAATAGAAAGAGCTCCCTTGATTAGTTATACTACCTCTTTGGCCTTTTTATTTATAGCTATAATTACACCATTGATTTCGGGTATTTCCGATTATTTAGGAAACAAAAAAATGTTCATGCAATTTTTTTGCTACTTAGGAGGTGTATCATGCATTGGTCTGTACTGGTTTTCGCTAGAAAATATTTATTTGGGACTTACTTGCTATTTTTTTGGATTGGTAGGTTTTTGGGTGAGCTTTGCTATAAACAACTCCTATTTACCAGATATTGCTTTTCCAGAACAACAAGATAAGGTTAGTGCAAAAGGCTTTTCAATGGGCTACATTGGAAGTGTAATTTTATTGCTCATTAATTTGGCTATGGTAATGAAACCTGATTTTTTTGGTTTTGATACTAGTATTTCAGGGGCAATAAGAGATAACGGAACTGAAGAAGAAATTAATGCGGCTATTGAAGCTGCTAAGAATATAGCATCAGTTAAAGCTATGAAAGTTTCTTTTGCTACTGTGGGTATTTGGTGGATAATTTTTGCACAGTATACATTTTACCATTTACCAAATGGCAACAGAAAGGAAGGGGAAAGGAGTAATGTAATTTTAAATGGATTTAAGGAGTTAAAACTAGTTTGGGGTCAGCTTGGAGAGCAAATTAAACTTAAAAGGTATTTAGGCGCTTTTTTTGTTTATAGTATGGCCGTACAAACCGTAATGTTAATTGCTACTTATTTTGGTGAGGAAGAAATAAACTGGGGTAGCGATGGCAACCGAACTGTGGGTTTAATTGTAAGTATATTGGTCATACAAATTGTTGCAGTAATTGGTGCAACGATAACAGCAAGGGCCTCAAAAGTCTTTGGGAATATAAAAACTTTAATTGGTATTAATGTCCTTTGGGTGTTAATCTGTATTTACGCTTTCTTTTTAATAACACCTAATGACTTTTATATCGCTGCGGGTTGTGTTGGTTTGGTAATGGGTGGAATTCAGGCCTTATCTAGATCTACATATTCTAAATTTTTACCAGAAACTACAGATACGGCATCGTTTTTCAGCTTTTATGATGTTTCTGAAAAAATAGGAATTGTAATAGGTACTTTTTTGTATGGTTTTATTGCGCAGTTAACAGGAAGTATGCGAAATGCTACAATATTTTTGGGTATATTTTTCGTAATTGGTGTTTTTTTACTGTTACGTGTAAATAAGAAAAAAGCATAAAAAAACCTCCTTTTGGGAGGTTTAACAAACTATTCAATTCTTAGTTAAAACTACCCTTTGGAGATATCTCCAGAGCCCGAAACTTTAGTGTCAATTTTTTCAGGATTTCCTTTGTATGTAATGTCTCCAGATCCAGACACTCTTGCTTTAAGCATTTTATTTGCTGTAACCACAATATCAGCTGATCCAGAAACTGTTGCATTTACATTATTTGCATTAAGCTTACCAGCCTTTATGTCACCGCTTCCTGAAACGCTTACTTCTAAATTTGAAGTATTACCAGAAAGGTTAATGTCTCCTGAACCAGACATAACGGCTTTAACTGAGTTTGCTTCAACAGCTAAAGTGATATCGCCAGAACCCGACATAGCGGTGCTAAAATTATCAGTTTTTAAAGTTGTTTCACCATTAATATCGCCAGAACCAGAAAGAGAAACCGAACTAACATTTTCTACAGGTACTGTAATTCTTATGCCAGTATTCCATGAAGAAGGTTTTAGGTTTATACCTTTTTCAATTTTAATATGAAGTTTGCCCTGTTTTACCTCTGTTAAAATATGTTTTAACAGGTTTTCTTCTCCTTCCAAGGTAATATTCCCTTCTTTTCCAGAGACAATATCAACATCAAACCAACCAGATACTGCAATGATATCATATTCCAGTGTAGACCTTTCTATCGTGGTGTAATTTCCGTTTCCTTTTACTTTTTTCCCCCATTGTGCATTGCAGGAAATGGTAAACGTGATTGCCAAGCTAAGTACTAGTAATTTTTTCATGATTGTTCTGTTTTTTGATTGATTAATTTTTGATGAAGGAAACACCTCCATATTCGGTATTTATGTAAACATTATTTCCACTATTTGGGCTTCCGTGATAACCTTTGTAATACTTAGAGGAAGATTTTTCTTTGCTGATATTTATTTCAAAATTTTCTTTTCCACCAATACCAGCGTATTCTGAAATAATTTCAAAATCAAAATGATAATTAGCGTTATATCCAATTTTGGAACTTGTATAGTCTGTATTGATTTCTATATTTTTGGCATCTTCTGATAATTCTGCAATTCGTATTGAACCATAGTCAGCATGAATAATAACATTACCATGTACATTACCCAATTTTACAGAAATATAATCTCCAGAACCCTGGACATTGTTTACATTTTTAACATCTATGTTTCCGTAGTCACAAGAGTACTGTAGGTTTTTCATTTCTAAAACTGTAGAACTCGTGTAATCTGCACTAATATTTAAATCTCCAGCCTTTTCCACAGTAAATCCAGAGTAGTCAGCGGTTATTCTTCCACTATTTATAAATTCAATATTAGATTTAGAAGTGTAATCAAAATTAAGTTGATTGTTTCTGCCTCTTAATTCACCAATATCTAATCTTCCGTAGTCACATGATATTTTGGCATGACCATCAATTCGATCCAGCTTAATGCTACCATAATCATTGTTTAGGTTTATACTGTTTTTCACAGGTAATTTAATGGTGTAATTAATTTGCATGTTAACATTGTTACTCTTCCAGTTATATCCCCAGCTGTTATTTTTTTTGAAAATAGTAACAGCTGAAACCATACTGCTGCTGGCCTCAAAGTCTACAGAAATATTGTTGAGTTTTTGTAGCACTTTTTCTTCATTGTTTCCGTTAGTTTTAACATGAACTTCTATAACAACTCTGTCTTCATCCCATGAAGTTAATGTTAGGTTACCGTAGCTATTTTTAATTTTTAGCAGGGCATCAGCATTTACATCAAATTCTTTTTTAATTGTTTTTTCCTTTGAATATTTGCCCTTTAGCTTTCCATCTGTGGCAAAGAGTGCCAAAGGAAAAGCAATTAGCATTAAAGTTAAATATTTAAATAGTGTAATTTTCATCCTTATAATCTTTTAAATTTTTTATTGCTTCGATTTGATTTTGAACATCTTGTAGTAAATCAATTCTTGTTTGAAAGTTTTTAATCATTGCACTTAAAATCAACTTAGTATTCCCGCCATTGATTAAATCTTGCTCTAACTCAGCTGCATTTGCTTCAAGTTTTCTCAATTGCAGTAAAGTGTCATCAATTATTTTTTTAGTCTCAGGAGTGCTTTCTTTCTGTAACGTTTTTACTTGTTCCTGAATAAGATTGGCAAAATAAACTTGTGTATTTGAAACTTCAGGTGAAATTTCAGCAACTTTATCTTGTCTCGTGTTATCGTTTTTTAATTGCGTAACGCTTAATCCAATTAAGAGTATTACTGATGCTGCAATTGACAAATGTTTCCACCAATTACTTCCTTTTTTTACTGTTTTTACAACAGTATCTTTTGCATTTAACTTATCTAAAAATCGTTTCCTGTGCCCAATACTAGGCTCATGAGTATCTAACTTACCTTGTAGATTATTAAATAAATCTTCTAAATTGTTTTTCTCAATCATAATGTCGCAAGCATTTTTTTTCGTAAACTCTCTTTAGCTCTTGAAATTGTAGTTCTACAATTGTTGTAGCTTATATCCATTATTGTGCTTATTTCTTCATAATCATAACCTTCGATTAAATGTAAGGTCAAGGAAATTCTGTAATTATCCTTTAAACTGTTCATGGTTTCCATCACTTTTTGAGCCTTCTGTTCTGTAAAAACATGATCAGAAACAATCCCATTATTATCCTCAACCTTATACAAAATATCATCAATTGCAACCTCATTTATTTTTTGCTGCTTTTTGTAATGATATATACTGTTGTTAATTACAATTCTTTTTAACCAAGATCCAAAAGTAACTTCACCTCTAAAAGTATGCAGTTTCGTAAACGCGTTTAAAAACGATTCTTGCATAATGTCTTCGGCTTCGGCTTCGTTTTTTACAATTCGTAAGGCGGTATTGTACATAGCCTTGTAATATCTATTGTAAACTTCTAACTGGGCACTTTGTTTTCCTTTTAGACAGTATTGAATTAACGTATCAGTATGTTCTCTTTTGTGGCTCAAAAGGTGATTAGTTTGTTTTAAAGATGATTTAATTTAAGCATTGTTACAGTTTTTTTTAGATTTTTTTGTTTTTAATGCAAATGGCACAACAATTGTTTTTATGTGAAGAATAATAAGTCTTTGTAATGGGTATGTTTGCTTGAATGAGGCTTTTATGTGGTAAGAATATAAATTTTTAAAAGAAATCGGCGTTATTATTATGACATAATGGCTGATATATAGATATGGGAGATTCTAAATTTTCAAATTTTGACAATATGTCTTTGCATGGCATTGATGGGGATTCTGAGTTAATACCGTTATTGACTCCAGAGGATGAAGAAAGTATGAACAGCGAAGGATTACCAGAAACGCTACCAATATTGCCGTTACGTAATACGGTTTTGTTTCCAGGTGTTGTAATACCAATTACTGCTGGCAGAGATAAATCTATCCAATTGATAAAAGATGCCAATAATGGCTCAAAGGTTATAGGTGTAGTTTCTCAAAAAGATGAAGAAACTGAAAATCCTGGAGTTAATGATATTAATACCTTAGGTACAGTGGCAAGAATTCTTAGAGTGCTACAAATGCCCGATGGGAATACTACAGTAATAATTCAAGGAAAAAAACGATTTGAAGTTGCTGAAATTTTGACCGAGAAGCCTTACATGACCGCTACGGTTAGAGAAACTAAGGAGACAAGACCGGATGAAAGCGGTAAGGAGTTTATAGCTATAATAGAATCTATTAAAGAGTTATCGCTAAAAATAATCAGAGATAATCCTAATATACCTAGCGAGGCATCATTTGCTATTAAAAATATTCAAAGCAATTCGTTTTTAATCAATTTTATATCTTCTAATCTTAATCTAGGCGTTAAGGAAAAGCAAGAGCTTCTAGAAATAGGAGACCTTACGGAACGTGCTTTAGCCACATTAAAGTATATGAATGTTGAGCTTCAGCGTTTAGAGTTGAAAAATGATATTCAGTCTAAGGTTCGCAACGACTTGGATCAACAGCAACGAGAGTACTTTCTTCATCAACAAATGAAAACCATTCAAGAAGAACTTGGTGGAGTTTCTTATGATGAGGAAATTCAAGAAATGCGGGAAAGAGCTAAGGACAAAAAATGGGATAAAAAGGTAGGTGAGCATTTTGACAAAGAATTGGCTAAAATGCAGCGTATGAATCCACAGGTTGCGGAATATTCTATACAACGGAATTATTTAGATTTATTTTTAGAGTTGCCTTGGAATGAATTTTCTAAAGACAAGTTTGATTTAAAAAGAGCGCAG
This sequence comes from uncultured Maribacter sp., assembly GCA_947493885.1. Lineage (GTDB taxonomy): Bacteria > Bacteroidota > Bacteroidia > Flavobacteriales > Flavobacteriaceae > Maribacter_B. The sequence continues at coordinate 442,720 of CANLTE010000004.1, read as the reverse complement.
AAAATTTTGGACCGAGATCATTATGGTCTTGAGGATGTTAAAAAACGTATTATAGAGTATTTAGCAGTATTAAAACTTCGTAATGATATGAAGTCTCCCATACTGTGTTTGTATGGACCCCCAGGAGTAGGTAAAACGTCATTAGGAAAATCTGTAGCAGAAGCTTTAGGACGTGAGTATGTTCGCATTTCTTTAGGTGGTTTACGTGATGAGGCAGAAATAAGAGGGCATAGAAAAACTTATATTGGAGCCATGCCTGGTAGAATTATTCAGAGTTTGAAAAAAGCGGGAACATCTAACCCTGTATTTATACTGGATGAAATAGACAAACTTTCAAATAGTCATCAGGGAGACCCATCTTCTGCGATGTTAGAGGTGTTGGATCCAGAACAAAATAGCGAGTTTTATGACAATTTCTTAGAAATGGGATATGATCTTTCTAAGGTAATGTTTATTGCTACAGCTAATAGTTTGGGAACTATTCAGCCAGCGTTGCGTGACCGAATGGAGATTATTAATGTAAGTGGGTATACCATTGAAGAAAAAGTAGAGATTGCTAAAAGGCACTTATTGCCTAAGCAATTAGTAGAGCATGGATTAAATAACACGCATCTAAAAGTTGCTAAACCGCAGTTGGAAAAAATTGTAGAAGGGTATACTAGAGAGTCTGGTGTTCGTTCTTTGGAAAAGCAAGTAGCTAAAATGGTACGTTATGCTGCTAAGTCTATTGCTATTGAGGAAGAGTACGATGTAAAAGTAAATAATGATATTATTGAAAAAGTGCTTGGTGTTCCACGTTTAGAACGCGATAAGTATGAAAATAATGATGTTGCAGGTGTGGTTACAGGTTTAGCTTGGACAAGTGTTGGCGGTGATATTTTATTTATAGAATCCATTTTGTCCAAAGGAAAAGGAGCAATGAGCATTACCGGTAATTTAGGAAAGGTGATGAAGGAATCTGCTACAATTGCTATGGAGTATATTAAATCTAATTCGGATAGATTTGGATTAGATGCAGCTATTTTTGATAAGTACAATGTTCATATTCACGTTCCTGAGGGAGCAACACCTAAAGATGGACCAAGTGCTGGTATAACCATGTTAACCTCGTTGATTTCTTTATTTACACAACGTAAAGTAAAGAAGAGTTTGGCAATGACTGGTGAAATTACGCTTCGTGGAAAGGTGCTACCAGTTGGTGGTATAAAGGAAAAAATTCTTGCAGCAAAAAGAGCGAGAATTAAAGAGATAATTTTGTGTAAGGATAACGAAAAAGATATTCTTGAAATCAAACAAGATTATTTAAAAGGATTAAAGTTTCATTACGTTACTGATATGCACGAGGTTGTAGATATTGCTATATTAAATCAGAAGGTTAAAAACGCTAAGAAGTTATAATTTGTAGTATTTTTAATCGATGCAAAAAATTACCATAGCCATTGATGGGTTTTCTTCTACTGGAAAAAGTACTATTGCGAAGCAATTAGCTAAAGCCTTAGGGTATATTTATGTAGATACCGGTGCAATGTATAGGGCTGTGACGTTATTTGCTATGCAAAACAATTTTATTGGTGGAGCGCAAGAAAATATTGAAGGACTCATTAAGGAGTTACCAAAAATTACTTTAAAATTTGTTTACAATGCTGAATTAGGTTTTTCTGAAATGTATCTTAATGGAGAAAATGTAGAAAAACAAATACGCACCTTAGAAGTTTCTAGAAATGTTAGTGATATTGCGGTAATAGGTGAGGTTAGAACTAAACTTGTTGAAATGCAACAACATATGGGTGCGGAAAAAGGTATCGTTATGGATGGACGCGATATTGGTACTGTGGTTTTTCCTAATGCGGAGTTAAAAATATTTATGACCGCATCTGCTGATAAGCGGGCAACCAGAAGGTATAAGGAGCTTTTGGATAAAGGTGAAGATGTAACTTTTGAAGAAGTGCTTAAAAATGTGGAAAAAAGAGATTATATTGATTCAACCCGAGAAATATCACCTTTAAAAATAGCGCAAGAAGCTATTGAGTTTGATAATAGTGATATGGGATTAGATGAACAGTTTGAGCGTATGTATAACTATGCGTTACGAATAATTGAAAAAAAAGAAAAAGGCACTTTATAAAGTGCCTTTTTTATACTCTAAACTATGGAATTAAGCGTTTGGAATAACCAAAACTTGATCAGGATGAATAACATCTGGATTGCTTAATAAATTTGTATTCGCTTCAAATATTTGTTTGTATTTCATAGCATCACCGTAGTAATGCTTAGCAATTTTACTTAAAGATTCTCCTCCTTTTACCGTATGCCTGTGGTATACAGAATCGTCAGTCACACCTATATTAGCTTTAATATCCGAAGGGCTTTCTCCACCTAATTCTTTAATTTTATCCCAGATAAGGTTTTTTTCATATGGTGTATTTGCTTCACCTTTTATTTTTAAAACGCCACCTTCTTCTATAACGTTACCATCTTTAATTGCCAATTGTTCACCTAAATCAAGTACGGCTTGGTATTTTGCTTTTACGCTCATAATAATCTTTTTTAATGGTTAATATTTCCGAGTTCAATATAGCAATATTTATGTTATATCACTGTAAAATCCGTGTAATAGTGCCATTAAATTAGAACCTTACAATAATAAGGTTGGTATACTTATAAATAAATTGTATTTTTGCACACCTTTTTCACAAATAGTCAAGAGGAAAAAAGGAAGAATAAAATTTATTTATAACTACTTCTATAATATTTGTATAACTCTTGAGATATTATAGAATACAAATTTAAATCAGCAAATGGCTGAAGAAAAAAAAGAAGCTCAGGTAGAAGAAATTGCTCCTGTAGCACAAGAAGTAAAAGAGCAGGCTCCTGTTCAAGATCCAAAAGAATTTTTAGAAAACTTTAATTGGGAAAAATACGAGCAAGGTATTGAGCGTGTTGATGATGCTAAATTAGAGGAGTTTGAAAAATTAGTTGCAGAAAACTTTGTTGATACCGCAGACGAAGAAGTTGTTGAAGGTACCGTAGTATATCTTACAGATCGTGAAGCAATCATTGATATTAACGCAAAATCTGAAGGTGTTATATCATTAAATGAATTTCGTTACAATCCTAACTTAGCTGTTGGTGATAAAGTAGAGGTGTTAATTGATATCCGTGAAGATAAAAGTGGTCAGTTAGTTCTTTCGCATAGAAAGGCAAGAACAATCATGGCTTGGGATAGAGTTAATGCTGCACACGATAAAGAAGAAATTGTTAGTGGTTTCGTTAAGTGTAGAACTAAAGGAGGTATGATTGTAGATGTTTTCGGAATTGAAGCATTCTTACCTGGTTCGCAAATTGATGTTAAGCCAATACGTGATTACGATCAGTATGTAAATAAGACAATGGAATTCAAGGTTGTAAAAATTAACCACGAATTTAAAAACGTTGTAGTTTCTCATAAAGCTTTAATTGAAGCTGATATTGAGGAGCAAAAGAAAGAAATCATTGGTCAATTAGAAAAAGGACAAGTATTAGAAGGTGTTGTTAAAAACATTACTTCTTACGGTGTGTTTATTGACCTTGGTGGAGTTGATGGTTTAGTACACATTACAGATCTTTCTTGGAGTAGAATTAATCATCCAAATGAGGTTGTAGAATTAGACCAAAAATTAAACGTTGTAATTTTAGATTTCGATGAAAACAAGTCTAGAATTCAGTTAGGTCTTAAGCAACTAGAAAAGCATCCTTGGGAAGCTTTAAGTGAAGAAATTAAGATTGGAGACAAAGTAAAAGGAAAGGTAGTTGTAATCGCAGATTACGGTGCATTTATTGAAGTTGTTGAAGGTGTTGAAGGATTAATTCACGTTTCTGAAATGTCATGGTCTACGCATTTACGTTCTGCTCAAGATTTCGTAAAAGTAGGAGATGAGGTTGAAGCAGTTGTTTTAACTCTAGATAGAGATGATCGTAAGATGTCGTTAGGTATCAAGCAATTAACTCCAGATCCATGGACAGATATTACGAACAAATATCCAGTTGGTTCAAGACACAATGGTGTTGTACGTAACTTTACGAACTTTGGTGTTTTTGTTGAGTTAGAAGAAGGTATTGATGGATTAATTTATATCTCTGATTTATCATGGACTAAGAAAGTTAAACACCCATCAGAATTTGTTTCTGTTGGTGATGCTTTAGAAGTAGAGGTGTTAGAGTTAGATGTTGAAGGGCGTAAATTAAGTTTAGGTCACAAACAAACTACTGAAAACCCTTGGGATAAGTACGAAGCGGAATTTGCTTTAGATACTGTTCATAAAGCTAAAATTGCTGACATTGTAGATAAAGGAGCAACTATTGACTTTAATGAGGACATTACGGCATTTGTACCGCAACGTCACTTAGAAAAAGAAGATGGTAGTAAACTTGCTAAAGGTGAAGAAGCAGAATTCAAAATCATAGAGTTTAATAAAGACTTTAAGAGAGTTGTTGCTAGTCACACTGCAATATTCAGAGAAGAAGAAAAACGTAATGTAAAAGCAGCTGTTAAAAGACAAGCCGCTGCTGCTGATGAAGCTAAGCCAACTTTAGGTGATGCTAACGAAGCTTTACAAGCGTTGAAAGATAAAATGGAAGCTGGTAAAAAATAATTAGCTTTTTAAATTTATTATAAAGCCCTAGCAATTTATGTTAGGGCTTTTTTTATAGCCGCTGCTAAGTTCGTATTTAATCATAATTCCCTATTTTTGTCATACAAAAGAGTTGATGACATAATACATGGGTCAAAAAGTACTACTTTCCTCAAAAGAAATAAATATTATCCTTCATAGATTGGCTTGCCAACTCCTTGAAAACCATTTAGATTTTGCAAATACAGTTTTAATTGGTATTCAGCCAAGAGGAACATTTGTTGTAGAACGGTTAACTAAAATCTTAAAAGAAGAATACGGAGTTAAAAACATTCAACTTGGCTTATTGGATATTACATTTTATAGAGATGATTTTAGAAGAGGAGAAAAGCCTTTGGAAGCTACAGAAACAAAAATGGATTTTTTAGTAGAAGATAAAAAGGTGGTTTTAATTGATGATGTACTTTACACTGGGCGTAGTATTAGAGCAGCATTAACTGCTATACAATCTTTTGGAAGACCTTCTGAGATAGAATTGTTAACCCTAATAGATAGGCGATTTAGTAGACACTTACCCATTCAACCAAATTATAGAGGTAGGCAGGTTGATGCTATTAATAATGAAAAAGTTGAGGTTATGTGGGAGGAGAAAGATGGAAAAGATATTATATACTTGAAAAATAAATAAAAAATGAGCGAACTAAGTGTAAACCACTTATTGGGAATAAAGTATCTAAAAGAAAAAGATATTCAACTCATTTTTGAAACCGCGGATCATTTTAAAGAAGTAATAAATAGATCTATAAAAAAGGTTCCTTCATTACGAGACATTACTATTGCCAATATATTTTTTGAAAATAGCACCCGCACAAAACTGTCATTTGAACTTGCTGAAAAAAGGTTGTCTGCTGATGTTATCAATTTTTCCGCAGGACAATCATCTGTTAAAAAAGGAGAAACGCTAATTGATACGGTTAATAATATTTTATCCATGAAGGTGGATATGGTTGTTATGAGGCATCCTAATCCAGGAGCAGGAATCTTTTTATCTAAACATGTAAAAGCAGCAATTGTCAATGCAGGAGACGGAGCTCATGAGCATCCTACTCAAGCACTTTTAGACTCCTTTTCCATTCGAGAAAAACTTGGTGATGTAGCAGGTAAAAATGTGGTTATAGTCGGAGATATATTGCATTCAAGAGTCGCGTTGTCTAATATTTTTGCGCTAAAGTTGCAAGGTGCAAATGTTAAGGTGTGTGGGCCTAAAACCTTAATTCCTAAACATATAGAATCTTTAGGAGTTGAAGTGGAAACCAACTTAAAAAAGGCTCTTAATTGGTGTGATGTGGCTAACATGCTTCGGATACAAAATGAACGTTTAGATATAAGTTACTTTCCAACCACAAGAGAGTATACACAACAATTTGGAGTAAATAAAACCCTCTTAGATAATCTTGATAAAGAAATTGTAATTATGCATCCAGGTCCAATTAACAGAGGTGTAGAAATTACAAGTGATGTTGCAGATTCTAAGCAATCCATTATTTTAAATCAGGTAGAAAATGGAGTGGCTATTAGAATGGCAGTTATTTATCTTTTAGCTTCCAAAATAAAGTAATATGGTTTTTGATAAAAAAGGAACAACTACAACAGTTTTTCAAGAAAATATATCACAAGAAGAGTTTAAAACAAATCTCGAAAAAACATACCCAAAAATTAAGAATGATAACATAATTGTGAATCTTTTTTCCTTTGAAAAACTTACGGCTAATGATGTTTTGGAATATTTACAATTATCTAATACCCATAGAGCGTCCAATAAATCTTTTGTTTTGGTAACAAATAAAGTTTCTTACGACGATGTCCCAGAAGAAATTTGTGTAGTGCCAACAATTCAAGAAGCCAGAGATATTATTGAAATGGAAGAAATAGAAAGGGATTTAGGAATTTGAAATTAACTATCCTTGGCTGTTATGCCGCTACGCCGCGTACTTTAACTAACCCTACATCTCAAGTACTTGAGATTAAAAATCATATGTTTTTGATAGATTGTGGCGAAGGGACTCAAGTACAGCTTCGCAAGCATAAAGTTAAATTTTCAAGAATAAAACATATATTTATTTCGCATTTGCATGGGGATCATTTTTTTGGATTGCCAGGTTTAGTTTCTACGTTTAGACTTTTAGGAAGGGAAACACCTCTTCATATTTATGGACCTAAAGGTATAAAGGAAGCTATTACAATGTTATTGAAGTTAGGAGATTCTTGGACTAATTACCCGTTACATTTTCATGAATTAACTTCAAAAGAAAATCAGGTTGTTTTTGAAGACGATAAGGTTTCGGTAGAAACAATTCCATTAAATCATAGAGTATATACTAACGGTTTTCTGTTTAAAGAAAAACCTGCGAACCGTAAACTTAATATTCAAGTTGTTCAAAAATATAATATTGATACTGCGTACTATCAAAATATAAAAAACGGAAAGAATATTACTTTGGATAATGGTGAGGTAATTTCAAATTCAGAACTAACCTTTGATCCTCCAAAACCTAAAAGTTATGCTTTTTGTAGCGACACAGCGTATAAGCCAGATATTGTTCAGCAAATTGCAAAAAGCAGTGTATTGTATCATGAGTCTACTTTTTTGAATACGGAATCCAAGTTAGCAGTTAAAACAAAACATGCAACTGCAAACGAAGCTGCTGAAATAGCCAAAGCTGCTGAAGTAGAAAAGCTGATTTTAGGACATTATTCTACGCGATACAAGTCCATTGTAGCTTTTAAAGAAGAAGCAGAAAAGGTTTTTTCGAATGTACATTTGGCCGAGGACGGTAAAGTTTTTGAAATTTAATTAAATAATAACACTCTATCTTCCCATTTTACTTTCTTTTACGGAACTTTGTTTATCTTGGTTTAGATTCAAAAAAGATGCAAAAGGATTTAGGAAATTATAGAAAATCATACGAAAAAAGCGATTTATTGGAAAGTGGGGTTTCAGACAATCCTATGGAGCTTTTCCAAAAATGGTTTTACGAAGTAGAAAGTTTTGGTGGTATTGATGAGCCTAATACAATGACAATTTCTACCATGGGGCTCGATGGTTTTCCGAAAAACAGAATAGTATTATTAAAAAAGTACACGCACGAGGGTTTTATTTTTTACACTAATTACAATAGCGAAAAGGGAAAGGCTATTGATGAAAACCCTAATGTGTGTTTGTCCTTTTTTTGGACAAATATGGAACGTCAACTTATTGTAAAAGGTGTAGCGGAAAAAATTTCTACAAACATGTCTGATGGGTATTTTGAGTCCAGACCAGTTGGAAGTCAATTGGCAGCAATTGCATCAGATCAAAGTAGTGTTGTGGCTTCACGTGAAGAGCTGGAAAATAACGTAAAAATACTTGAAGAAGAGTATAAAAATAAACCCTTAGAGCGTCCAAAACACTGGGGAGGATATCTAGTGCGACCAGTTTCCATGGAGTTTTGGCAAGGAAGGCCAAACAGATTACACGATCGTTTACGATTTACTTTGCTAGAAGATTTTAACTGGAAAATTGAACGTCTTCAGCCGTAATTTTTTAAATTAAACACTCCTCAGTAAATGAAAACACTTATTCTTGTTCGTCATGCAAAATCTTCATGGGAATATTCGGTAGATGATAAAGATAGGCCTTTAAAAAGGCGTGGAATTGATGATGCGCACTTGGTAAGTAAGGCTTTCAAAAGGGAAAATATTAAGCCAGATTTCACCTTTTCCAGCCCAGCAAATAGAGCGTTACATACAAGTATGATTTTTGTCAGAAATTTAGACCTTTCCATGGATTATTTTCGAGTTTCTAATAATTTGTATGACTTTTTAGGGAATAGTGTTCACGAATTTATTTCAGAATTAGACGATGCGTTAAATACAGTAATGATTTTTGGTCATAATAATGCACTAACCAATATTGTAAATACTATTGGTAATTCATATATTGACAATGTTCCTACAAGTGGTTTGGTACAGATTAATTTTAATGATAATAACTGGGCTTCTGTAAAAAATGGAGTGACAGTAAAAACAATTTTCCCTAAGCAATTTAAAATATGATAAAGACTAAAAATCAGTATATAAATAGAGAAATAAGTTGGCTTTGGTTTAATGAAAGGGTGCTTCAAGAAAGTGTAGATAAAAATGTTCCCTTAATAGAAAGAATGCGTTTTTTAGGTATATTTTCTAATAATTTAGATGAGTTTTTTAAAGTACGTTATGCCACGGTAAAGCGTATTGTGGAATCAGGAAAAAAAGGAAAGAGCGTTCTTGGGGGAGAAAAGGCAAAGGATTTATTAGATGAAATAACAAAAATTGTTATTGAACAGCAGGCTAGAAGTCAAGCTATATTAGGAGATGTAGAAGGGGAACTTGAAACCGAAAATATATTTATACTTAGAGATACTGAACTTAATGAAGGCCAAAAGCTATTTGTAAAAGACTATTTTTTTCAAAAAGTAAACCCTCAATTAATGACCATTATCCTTAATGATTTAAGACGTTTTCCAACCTTAAAGGACACCGCTGCATATTTGGCCGTAAAAATGGTTATTAACGATGATGAGGATCATGAGAATAGGTATGCGTTAATAGAAATACCTAAAGGAATAAATCGTTTTGTGGTATTACCCAAAGTCGGAAACAAAGATTATATTATTATTCTTGATGATGTAATCAGGTTTTGCTTAAATCACATCTTCACAATGTTTGATTATAAATCCATTTCTGCACATATGATTAAAATTACACGAGATGCTGAATTAGATATTGATAATGATTTGAGTAAAAGTTTTATTGAAAAAATTTCCTCAAGTGTTGAGCACCGTAAAATTGGTGATCCAGTGCGATTTGTTTATGATAAAAATATCGAAAAAGACACCTTACATTTCTTAAAAGAGAAAATGAATATTGAGGATACGGACAGTGTTATTCCTGGTGGACGTTACCATAATAGAAGGGATTATATGGGATTTCCGAGCCTAGGTAGAAGTGATCTTCAATATAAAAAAATAACCCCTTTACCCATTATGGGATTAGGAAAAGAAGGTAGTTTATTGGAGCGTATTGCGGAGAAGGATTATTTACAATACACACCTTATCATACATTTTCATATGTGCTTAAATTTTTAAAAGAAGCTGCATTAGACCCAAAGGTTAAAACTATAAAAGTAACAGTATATCGCTTGGCAAACGTATCTCAAGTTGCAACAGCTTTAATTAATGCAGTTAAAAATGGAAAACAGGTTACAGTTCAAATTGAGTTGCAAGCACGTTTTGATGAGCAGGCGAATATTATGTATGCTGAACAATTGCAAGAAGAAGGCGTTAATTTAATTTTTGGTGTTCCTGGCTTAAAAGTTCATAGTAAAATATGTTTAATTGAGCGTGAAGAAGACGAAGGTATTAAGAGGTACGGGTTTATAAGTACAGGTAATTTTAATGAATCTACGGCAAGGATTTATACTGATTATACATTATTTACCGCACATGAAGCTATATTAAAAGAATTAAATAAAGTGTTTGACTTTTTTGAAACTACCTATAAAATTAATAAGTACAAACATTTAATAGTTTCTCCACATTATACAAAAAGTACATTTATAAAACTTATAGATAAGGAGATTGAAAATGCTTTGGATGGTAAAGAAGCGTTCATTAAAATAAAAATGAACAGTTTTACTTCTTATAAAATGATAGATAAACTTTATGAAGCTAGCAATGCAGGAGTTAAAATACAACTTATTATTCGAGGTGTTTGCTGTTTAATACCTGGTATACCAGGACAAAGTGAAAATATTGAAGCAATAAGTGTGGTAGATAAATTCCTGGAACATACAAGACTTTTTATTTTTGGGAATAATGGTGATTCAAAAATTTACATATCATCTGCAGACTGGATGACACGTAATTTAGATCATAGAGTTGAGGTTGGGTGTCCCATTTATGACGAGGATATTAAGAATGAATTAAAAGATACTTTTGAAATTTGTTGGAAAGATAATTTAAAGGCACGTATTTTATCGGAAAAACAAGATAATGCGTACCGAAACAATTCAAATACACCAATAAGGTCGCAATTTGAGACTTACAAATATTATCAACAAAAATTGAATTCATAAAAGATTACCCTTGAAAATAAGAAAGTTTGCCGCTATTGATATAGGCTCTAATGCCATTAGGTTGTTAACTCATAATGTAATTGAAGAAGAAGGTAAAAAACCGCAGTTTCGAAAAAGTGAGTTGGTGCGTGTTCCGGTACGTTTAGGAGCAGATTCGTTTGCTGCCGGAGAAATATCTGACCACAACATTGGTAGAATTGTAAAAACCATGAAAGCTTTTAAATTGCTCATGGAAGTGGCAGGGGTTGTGGAGTATAGAGCTTGTGCAACGTCGGCAATGAGGGAGGCTAAAAATGGGGATGAAGTAATAAAGACCGTTTTAAAAGAATCTGGCATTCAAATAGATTTAATTGATGGTAAGGAAGAAGCAGCAATTATAGCATCAACGGATTTAAAACAATTAATAAAAGCAGATCAGACTTATTTATATATAGATGTTGGTGGGGGTAGCACAGAGTTTACCTTGTTTACAGACGGTAATATAAAAGTGTCAAAGTCTTTTAAACTTGGTACAGTTCGATTGTTGAATAATATGGTTGACGAAAAGTTATGGAATTCGTTAAATCAGTGGTTGAATCAACATGTTGTAAATTATGAAAAAGTAGCTATAATAGGATCAGGAGGTAACATAAACAAGCTTCATAAAATGTCTGGTAGAAAAGAAGGTCAGCCTTTATCTTATATTTGGCTTAATGCACAATATCATTTTTTAGAAAGTCTGAGTTACGATGATCGTGTTTCTGAGCTTGGGTTAAATCCGGATAGGGCAGATGTTATTATCCCTGCTACGAAAATATTTTTATTTGCGGCTAAACGATGCGCCGTAAAAAAAATATATGTTCCTAAAATAGGGCTTTCAGATGGGATTATTAAAACACTTTACAATAAAACAGTGGAGGCTTAACCATGAATAAGTTCCTTGTCTCCAAGGTTTTTCATAATCTCAGATTCAAAGGTTAATAGGTCTTCCCATTTTTTATCCACCTCTGATTTTACACCGTATTGTCTAGCAAATTTTAAAAACATGGTGTAATGAGAAGCTTCGCTCACCATTAATTTATGGTAGAATTCAGCAAGTTCTTTGTCTTCTAATTCTTCTGATAATAATCTAAAACGTTCGCAACTTCTAGCCTCAATTAAAGCGGCGTATAATAGTCTATGTACTAATTGGGTAGTTCTACTTCCTCCTTTTGGAAAAAAAGTTACCAATTGTAGCACATATTCATCTTTACGGTCTCTTCCAAGTGTTTTACCACGAGCTAGAATTCTATCATGAACCATTTTAAAGTGTCCCATTTCTTCTCTAGAAAGTGCAATCATTTCTTCAATTAGTTCAGGGTATTCTGGAAAAGAAACAATAAGAGATATTGCTGTACTTGCAGCCTTTTGCTCGCAATAGGCATGGTCGGTTAAAATTTCATCAATATTTTTTTCAACGATATTTACCCAACGAGGATCAGTTGGTAGTTTTAATCCAAGCATATCTCTAAGAATTATATATTTATCAAAAGTAAAAAACTAAGAGGATTAATGCTCTAAAAAGTATTTATAATTCCCCTTTTTTTGTAACCAAAAGACAACAATAACGCTATTGTTAAGTTATTAAAAAAGATATAACAAGCGTAGGCTGTTGAATAGAAAACTTATCGTAATTTTAAATATAATTTTTCAGTAGTTAGTTACATGGATTTTAAAAACAATAAAGGGCAATTGTTTGCAATTATAAATCATCATCTTGCCAAAGAAAATAGTGAGTGGTTGTCAAATAAAATTGATGTAATTGTTAAGGATAAGTCCGCTAGAGAACTATATTTATGTTACAGTATTTTAGGAACTAAAATTAATACTGTAAAAACTAATTTTTTAAATTCCTTAAAAGATGATTCGTTAAAGAGCTATTTAGAAGCCAAAAAAGCCAATCTTTTAGAAATATCAAGAATTTATCTTTTAATAGCCGTATTGGAGGCGGACGAAGCTTTTTTTGCAGAAAAGGTTAAAAATATTATTCAGGTTGCAGATACGGGTGAAATAGAAACTTTTTTAAAGTTTTTAATATTGTTACCAAATCCAGAAAATTACAAATTTGCTGCTGTAGAGGCCTTAAGAACAAATATTCCCACTGTTTTTGATGCTATTACTTTAAACAATCCATACCCTGCTAAGTATTTTAATAATCAACAATGGAATCAAATGTATTTGAAAGCAGCGTTTATGGAACGTAATTTATTGGATATTTTAGGGGTTGAGGAACGAGCAAATAAAGATTTAACCAGAATAATTTCGGATTATGCTCATGAACGTTGGGCAGCTTCAAGAACAATAGACCCTTTTTTTTGGAGGCCAGTTTCTAATTTTATCGAAGGTGTTTTGTTGGATGATATGAAACATTTGTTTCAAAGTGATAATTTTGCAGAAAACAAAGCAGCCGCTTTATGTTGCGCTTTATCTGATAAAAAGGAAGCTAAGGATTTGTTAGTGCAATATCAAGAACTCAAAAACCAAGTAGAATCTAAAAAAATAACTTGGCAGAATATTAAAAAATAAAAATGGAAGAAAAATTAATGATAATAGACCCTCATGTACATATGTCCGCTAGAACAACGGATGATTATGAGGCTATGGCAGCTGCCGGAGTAGTTGCGGTTATAGAACCTTCGTTTTGGTTAGGGCAACCTAGAACTCAGGTGGGCTCTTTTCAAGACTATTTTAGTAGTTTGGTAGGGTGGGAACCTTTTAGAGCTAGCCAATTTGGAATTAAGCATTATTGTACAATTGGTTTAAATTCAAAAGAAGCAAACAATGAAGCTTTAGCCGAACAAGTTATAGAGTTGTTGCCGCTGTATCTGCATAAAGAAAACGTAGTAGCTATTGGAGAAATAGGTTATGATGATCAAACTCCAGCGGAAGATAAATATTTTAGAATGCAATTGGATTTGGCTCGTGAGTTGAATATGACAGTACAAATTCATACTCCTCATAGGGATAAAAAGGCTGGTACTTTAAAAAGTATGGAAGTTTGTCTAGAGCACGGTTTAGATCCATCTAATGTAATTATTGATCATAATAATGAAGAGACGGTTAAAGCTGTTTTAGATAAAGGTTTCATCGCCGCGTTTACAATATACCCTAAAACAAAAATGGGAAATGCTAGAATGGTTGAAGTGGTTCGTAAATTTGGTAGTGATAACATTATTGTTGATAGTTCTGCTGATTGGGGAGTTAGTGACCCATTAGCCGTTCCAAAAACGGCTTCGTTAATGCTTAAAAGTGGCATAGCCAAAGAAGATGTTGTTAAAACTTGTTATCAAAATGCTTTAGATGCTTTTAGTAAAAACGGAAAAATGAAAGAAGAACATTGGATAAATAAAGAAGGAATTAATCAATCTCAACTATATAATGATAATAGCGTATTACGTGGACAAGAACCACGAATAGATGCTGACCAAATTAAATAAAATGCATAAAGTTCTAATGGGGTACGCACGTTTGGCTAGACCCGCAAATTTGCCAACAGCTGCTGCAGATATTTTTGCTGGTATTGCCATTGCAATAGGAGTAAATAATCAAAATTTAGAAACTTTTTTTACCAATAATATTTTTAATTCTTTAAGCTTGATACTAGCTTCTGTATTATTATATGCAGGAGGAGTTGTTCTTAATGATGTTTTTGATGCAAAAATTGATAAAATAGAACGTCCTGAACGAGCTATTCCGAGTGGTTTAATACCACTGAAATCAGCTGCAGTTTATGGGGTTTTATTATTATTGCTTGGACTTTTAGCAGCTTTTAGTGCAAATGTTTTAAGTGGCATCATAGCATGTGTTCTTGTGATTGCTATAGTATTGTACGATGCTTTTTCTAAAAATAATGAGTTTATAGGTCCTTTAAATATGGGAATCTGTAGAGGGCTTAATTTGATTTTAGGAATGAGCGTTCTTAATGAAGTTAATTATTGGTGGTACGCCTTAGTTCCAGTTATTTATATCTTTGCGATAACCTTAATTAGTAGAGGAGAGGTACATGGAAATAACAAAAGACACATAATTTGGGCAGGTCTTTTGTACGCAGTAGTACTTTTTTTCGTTTTAAGTATAATTATGTTTAAAACAAATATGGTATTGAAGACGATTCCGTTCCTTTTATTATTTATGTTTTTAATATATAGGCCATTATTAAAGGCTTATAAACTAAATTCTCCAAGTAATATAAAAAAGGCAGTAATTGCTGGAGTACTTTCTATTATTGTTTTAGATGCTTCGTTGGCAACAAGTTTTACAAATTGGCAAGTAGGAATAGTTGTAGTTATGTTATTTCCATTGTCCATATTGTTGTCTAAATTATTTGCAGTAACATAAACCAAACCAAGTTGAAATCTATAAAACAATCTTTTTCAGTTTCTTATGAATATCGGTTACATTTTACGGCTGGGCTGTTTAGTGAGTCAAACACTTTGTTTAAAGAAATTTTGAATGAATACAAGAAAAACGAAAAAGTAAAA
The DNA here is from genome assembly GCA_947493885.1 of uncultured Maribacter sp. Classification (GTDB taxonomy): domain Bacteria; phylum Bacteroidota; class Bacteroidia; order Flavobacteriales; family Flavobacteriaceae; genus Maribacter_B. Next base: position 427,456 of record CANLTE010000004.1, on the reverse strand, counting down.
CTGTTTTTTGTTTTAGATGACGGAGTGTTAAAACATCACCCTGATTTGTTAGAAAATATAGCGAATTATTGCAGTATTAATAATGCTATTATAGAATACACAAATAGCGTTATAGTTCCTGGCGGCGAACAAAGTAAAAATAACAGCAAGTATGTTGATGAAATCATTAGAGGCATTGGTGCTAACGCAATTTGTCGTCATTCTTTTGTAATCGCAATTGGGGGAGGAGCGGTTATAGATATGGTAGGTTACGCTGCCGCGATAGCGCATAGAGGCGTAAAATTAATTAGAATTCCAACAACAACGCTTTCGCAAAACGATTCAGCTGTAGGTGTGAAAAACAGCGTTAATGCCTTAGGAAAGAAAAATTTTCTGGGAACATTTGCACCTCCTTATGCAATTATAAATGATAGTGAGTTTCTTAAAACTTTAGAACAGCGAGATTGGATAGCGGGTATTGCAGAGGCAGTAAAGGTATCTTTAATTAAAGATGAAACTTTTTTTAAATACATTGAAGATAATGCTACCAAATTGGAAGATAGGTTATCAGAGCCTATGGAACATGTTATATTTAAATGTGCTGAAATGCATATGGAACATATAGCCAAGGGTGGAGACCCTTTTGAAAGTGGCTCCTCAAGACCATTAGATTTTGGACATTGGGCTGCTCATAAACTTGAACAAATGACAAGCTACCGCCTTCGTCATGGCGAAGCCGTTGCTAAAGGAATTGCTTTAGATGTTACTTATGCCAAGCATATGAATTTAATATCAGAAGATGAGCTAAGCAGAATTTTAAATACTATGCAGCGCATTGGCTTTAATTTGGAAATTCCTGTTGAAAATGAGAAGGAAACTAGCACCCTTCTGGCTGGAATTGAGGAATTTAGAGAACACCTTGGTGGGGAACTAACAATTACATTAATTTCAGGTATCGGAAAAAAATATGATGTACATCATATAGACACCGCTGTAATGAAACAGGCAATAAAAGCTTTAAACGAAATGTGTAAATTAAACGCAGCGTAATATGCTAGTTAATAATACATTCCATGTAACATATTGTACAAATATTCATCCTGGATCCAACTGGAAACAAACCTTTCAAAGTCTAAAGGATAACCTTCCTGAGATTAAAAAAAATGTAGTTAATAAAGAGGCATTTGGCTTAGGTCTTAGACTCTCAAATAAAGCAAGCGAGGAATTAAATAATGCTGATAATTTAGCAGTATTTAAAAGTTGGCTAGCGGATAACAATATTTATGTATTTACAATGAACGGATTTCCTTACGGAAACTTTCATGATGAACCGGTCAAAGATTTAGTCCATGCCCCTGACTGGACCACTGCGGAAAGAATGCGATATACTAAGCGTCTTTTTGAACAACTAGAAGAGTTGCTTCCAGAAAATATGTCAGGTGGAATATCAACATCTCCAATAAGTTATAAACATTGGTTTAAGACTGATGATGCTAAAGAAACTGCTTTTAAAAAAGGAGCAATTAGTTTAATGACAATTGTAAAACAACTTTCTCAAATAGAAAAACGTTCAGGGAAATACTTACATCTGGATATAGAGCCAGAACCTGACGGGCTTATTGAAAATAGCGATGAATTTATACTTTTTTTTGAAAGTTATTTGATTCCGTTAGGTGTTGATATTTTAAAGAACGATTTGGCTTTAACTTCAATTGAAGCTGAAAGCTTAATAAAGCGGCATATTACCATTTGCTATGATGTTTGTCATTTTTCACTTGCTTACGAGGAACCAGAAGATACCTTTAGAAAGTTAGAGACATCTGGAATTACAATTGGTAAAATTCAGGTTAGTGCTGCACTTAAGATAATTTTTGAAGAAGAGAATAAAGAAAACATCTGGAAAGCACTTTCGGTTTTTAATGAGCCAACTTATTTGCATCAGGTAACTCAAAAAGTGGGAGGCGTTGTTAAAACGTATAATGATTTACCCATTGTTCTGGCGCAGAAAAAGGACTTTAAAGAGTTAAGAGCACATTTTCATGTGCCAATTTTTTTAGAACAGTTTGGATTACTCCACTCCACGCAAGACCATATTTTAAAGGTGATTTCTGTTTTAAAGAAAAATGCAATTTCAGAACATTTAGAAATTGAAACTTATACTTGGGACGTATTGCCGCAATCACTCAAAAAAGATTTGTCAGAGTCTATTGTTCGTGAAATTAACTGGCTAAATCAAAGATTAAAAAATAATGAATAAAACGGTAGTTATAAATGTAGTAGGTTTAACCAAACGCCTGATAGGGGAACATACACCATTTATAAAACTGTTTTTAGAAAGGGGACAATCATCATTTATAAAACCTGTTTTACCAGCGGTAACCTGCTCAGCTCAATCCACATATGTTACAGGTAAATGGCCTTCTGAACATGGAGTTGTGGGTAATGGGTGGTATTTTAATGAAGAATGCGAGGTGAAATTTTGGAGGCAATCTAATAAGTTAGTACAGCGGCCAAAGATATGGGATGAACTTAAAAATACGGACTCAAGCTTTACATGTGCTAACCTTTTTTGGTGGTATAATATGTATTCAACTGTAGATTTTAGTGTTACACCAAGACCAAATTATTTAGCAGATGGACGTAAAATACCAGATGTGTATTCACATCCAGCAGATTTAAGAGATAAACTTCAGTCCGAGTTGGGAACTTTTCCATTATTTAATTTTTGGGGCCCAAAAACATCCATTAAATCCAGTCAATGGATAGCGGATGCTACAATTAAAACAGATGAGCTTCATAACCCAACATTAAGTTTGGTGTATTTACCTCATTTAGATTATAATTTACAACGGCACGGATTAAATTTTGATATTATTTCTAAGGATTTAAAGGAGATTGATGCTGTTGTTAAGCGGCTTGTTGAGCACTATCAAAAACAGGGAGCTAATATTGTGTTACTTTCGGAATATGGAATTACCGATGTAGATAATCCAATTCATTTAAATCGTGTTTTACGAGCTAAGGGTTATTTAAAAATTAGAACGGAGAGAGGTTTAGAATTGTTGGATTGCGGAGCTAGTAAGGCCTTTGCAGTTGCTGACCATCAAATTGCACATATTTATCTGAATGATAAATCACTAAAACAAGAGGTTAAACAGCTATTAGAAAGTCAAAAGGGAGTTTCTGCAGTGCTCATGGGTGATGAAATTAAAAATACTCATTTAAATCATGAAAGAAGTGGTGATTTAATAGTTTTAGCGGATACAACTTCTTGGTTTACATATTATTTTTGGGATGATGATATAAAGGCCCCTGATTATGCCAGAATGGTTGACATTCATAAAAAACCTGGGTATGATCCTGTTGAAATGATGGTTAATCCTAAAGATAAATTGGTGACTTTTAAAGTAATTTGGAAGCTTATAAAAAAGAAATTAGGGTTTAGAACAGTATTGAATATAATTCCTTTAAATGCGGCTTTAATAAAAGGTTCTCATGGTATAGTTCCAGAAGATAAAGATGATTATCCTATTTTTATTACTAATAAAAAGGATATTGGATTGGCGCAAAATATGCAAGCTACAGAGGTGTATTCGTTATTAAAAAAACATGTAATAGATAATTAACAAAAAGTAACATATGAAAAATGTACTAAAATTATTAGCAATAGGGTTTACTTGTTATTTTATATGGGCTGCATATATGAACAGTAATGACATGGATGCCACTTTATGGTATTTTATTTACGGTGTTGCCGCAATAGCTTCATTGTTATTTATAGCGGAAAAACTACCTAAAATAGTATATTTGGTCTTATCAGTAGCATACATAGGTGCAACATTTTATTTTTGGCCTGAAACCTATGAAGGAGTAACCGTTGGTGAAGGCGATATTAAAAATATAGAGGAAGGTAGAGAGGCTTTGGGGCTATTAATTAACGCAGTGGTAATGTCGTTATATGGTTTTGCTTCAAAATCTAAATAAATAAGTCAAACTCTTTTCTAAGTAAATCTATAACCACGTTTTTTTCTCGAAGTTTTTGGTATTTTTCTTCTGGAGTAAAGGCAAATTTCTTTGCGGATTTTTCGTTTACGGTAATATTCAGTTTTATAAAATGATTGTTAAGATTGGAACGTAAATGCTCCATTAAACCATATTGTTCGCGTTCAATTTCCTTTTTCATAGTACTATTTGGTAGTTCAATCCAGATAGTAAAATCATCACGTAAGGAAGGAATATCGGTGTTCAAGTTGGACGCAAGAATTTTTTGACCTTTTTTATCAATTATCTTAACAAAATCGGCCCAGTGTTTTTGCATTTCGGCCTCTGTAAAGGGTTCTTTAGGTAGTTTTTCGGGGTCAATAACAACCTCAATTTTATTAAGTTCGTGTTCTTTTTTAGCTTTTAAACTGGCAATAGATAATCCAGAGACTCTTTTCTTAGGAGAATTAATGTTAATTTTTATTGGAGTGTCTGTTTGTTTTTCAATTTCAACAGCTTCTGGAGTAACGATTGCGATATCTGGCTCAATATTTTTTGAAGACACTTCTACCTCTATTAATTGAGGTTTTGGCTCCGCAATTTGTTCTTGATTGGTTTCCTCAGTAATGGTTTCGGTTTTGATTACTTCCGGTTTTTCAGCAACAATATTTTTGAAAAAAGAAGCAGGCGCAATAAAATTAACTGAGGTATTATTTAAAGCTAGCGATTCAGGATTTTTTTTTTCTCCATCAAAATTGATAGAGGCTAATTTCATTAAGGTAAGTTCAACTAAAAGGCGTTGATTTTTGCTAGTTTTATATTTTAAATCACAGTCATTAGCAATTTCTAAAGCCCGCAATAGATATGGCGTGGATGTTTTTCTAGATTGCTCTAAATAGTTCTTTTTTGCACTATCGCCAACTTCTAATAAACTAATGGTATCCTCGTGCTGACAAACCATTAAATCTCTAAAATGAGAAGATAGTCCATTAATAAAATGATGGCCATCAAAACCTAAAGAAAGGGTTTTATTAAAAAGAATAAGTAGTTGCGGTATTTTATGCTCTAGAATTAAATTGGTTGCCGAAAAATAGGTGTCGTAATCTAATACATTTAAATTTTCAGTAACCGCTTTACGTGTTAGTTGTTTTCCTGAAAAACTCACCACCCTATCAAAAATGGAAAGCGCATCTCTCATCGCACCATCGGCCTTTTGTGCAATAATGTGTAAAGCATCTTCTTCAGCTTCTATACCTTGACTTTCGGCTATATATTTTAAATATTCTGCTGCGTCCTTTACAGTTATCCGCTTAAAATCAAAAATTTGACATCTGGATAGTATTGTAGGTATTATTTTATGCTTTTCAGTAGTTGCAAGAATAAAAATTGCATGCTTAGGAGGTTCTTCTAAAGTTTTTAGAAAAGCATTAAAAGCAGATTGAGATAACATATGTACCTCATCAATAATGTATACTTTGTATTTACCAACCTGAGGAGGTATTCTAACCTGATCAATAAGACTTCTAATATCATCAACAGAGTTATTAGAAGCTGCATCTAATTCAAAAACGTTAAAGGCAAAGTCTTCATCTGTTTGTTCAGTACCATCTTGGTTAATTTGCTTTGCTAAAATACGAGCACATGAGGTTTTGCCAACACCACGAGGCCCGCAAAAAAGTAATGCTTGAGCAAGGTGATTATGTTCTATTGCATTAAGTAACGTTTTAGTAATAGCTTGTTGTCCAACTACATCTTTAAATGTTTTTGGTCTGTATTTTCTAGCTGATACTATAAATGGTTCCAAGCTTAATGTTTTCGGTTATTACTGCTTTGTACAAATATAAAAATAGCAAAGCATTGATTGGGTCGTTAATTAAGGTTTACCTCATTTTTTTATCAACAATTGTAGATTAAAAAACTGGTCTTGAAGTTGTAAAATAGGCTATACAATTTTATTGCTCATGAAGTAAGTAGTACATTTGCGGCTAGCAGGTCTCCTTATCGCTGTCAATTATTATTGAGAGAGGAAAGTCCGGACACCATAGTGCAGCATAGCGGGTAATACCCGTCCTCGTTCAGCGAGCGGACAAGTGCAGCAGAAAGAATGTACAGGTAATGCTGTAGTGAAATCAGGTAAACTCTATGCGGTGAAACGTCATGTAAATCAGCGCCTCAACATTTGTCGGGGAAGGGTTGCGCGCCCAAGTTGAAGGGTAGGCGGTTAGAACCTTAGGGTAACTTATGGTCTAGATAAATGATAAGGAAGTTTTATACTTTACAGAATCCGGCTTATGGCCTGCTTTTATTTTTCGAAAAAACTAAAAACACTACCCCCGTATTTTCGTTCATTTGTAAAATGTACAAGATGAGATAAACTTGTATGTTTAGAGTGCTCAACAATTAAGACACCTCCCTCCAACAGTAAATTATTTTTAAATACTAATTCAGAAATTTTCTCAAAGTCAGTTTGATTAATGTCGTAAGGGGGATCTGCAAAAATAATGTCTGATTGTAGATTTGTTTTTTCTAAAAAACTAAATACATCGCTTTTTAAAGCAGAAATATTAAACTCAAGTATTTCAGATGTTTTAGCTATAAACTTTACACAACCATAGTTGCCATCTACGGCAGTTAAATTTTGCGTTCCTCTAGATGCAAATTCATAACTAATATTTCCTGTTCCAGCGAATAGGTCAAGTACCGAAAGGTCTTCGAAATAGTAGGAATTGTTTAATATATTGAACAGGGCTTCTTTGGCCATGTCTGTTGTAGGTCTAACCGGAAGTTTTTTTGGAGCTTGGATATATCGCCCCTTGTGTTTACCAGATACAATTCTCATTATAGTGCGTTTAGCAAGGTAAAATCAATAGATTTATCTTCGCTTTTGGTGTGAAAATGATGTTTGTTAGAAGGAATAAAAATGGAAATATTTTTTACGTAATTGTAGCAAAGATTATAGATGTCATCTCCCTCCTCGATATCACCGAAAAGTTTTAAAGGAACTACTTCAGTATCTAGTTGTAATTGTTCAAAAGTAAACAGAAGATAGTATACAAAGTCTTCTTTTGTTTCAAAATTAAAACTATTGTAAAGCTGTAATTTTTTTTGTTGAACTATGGTTACATCCATCTGATTTTCTAATACATGAATGTAGCAAACCGTTTCCTTATTAACCGTAGTATTTAATAATGATTGAATCATTACGGTGCCGTTATGCTTATAGGTGAATTCGCCAAACAAGTCATAAACGTAGTTATTAATATTTACAAGAGGAATATAAACATTGGTAATCTCAAAATTTTCAACCTCGTCGTAGGCAATGAGGTCATTTGGTAAAATTTTCCCATTAAATTTCAGATAATTTTCCAACTCATTTGGATTAAAAAGGGCATTCGGAACCAAACTAAAAAGGTTATTTCTATGAATAACAATGACCTCCTCAAAATTATAATCTATTATAGCGTGTTTTTCTAAAAGTACTTTAAGCGCATTAAGTGTTTCAAACGGGTTGTTTTCGGATTCAAAAACCACCGATTCTGATAAAGTCACTGTGTTTTCTACTACATCTATAACGCAAAAAGAAAGTCCACTCAAGCTAACTTGAATGGACAATTTCTTAAAATCTTTATCAGCTATATTATTGCTGTTATTTGTCACCTTTTTTGTCATATATCGGAGGCCAGTTTCCACTGGTACTAACTTCATCTAGCGAACCTACTTTTATAACATCACCGTTAACCTCTTCCACACTTATTTGAGCATTTTCGCGGTCTACTAAATCTTGTGGTTGGTCACCCAGTATGACATCTTTTTTAACTTTAGCCTCAAAAACAGATGCTCTAAATCCACTTTTTTCAATAACAGCAGATTTCATTTCAAATTTTTCACCATTTTTTGCTCCAGGAACATTCATCATTGTTTTGTAACGCGTATCTTTTTTAAATAAAGAATCTTTAATAGAAACAAAACCTAAGGTGTCAATAATAACAGTATCCTTTGGCATATCAATTCCAAAAGCTTTATCAAATCTTGTAAATGAAGAGTCTCTTTGTTGCGTAATTGTATACTGTGCGGTATCAATAAATGTAACTAAGCTTTTAAAATTGTTGGCATACCTTCTATTTACAGTTTTGTAGGCCTCTTGAGAGTCTCTAATGTCTTTTAGTTTAGCAACAACCTTAGCATAACGCTCTTGTTTAACTTTTTTGAACTCAATTGGTCCGTTAACTGACTGGTAAATAGCGTATCCCAAACCGATACATACAATCCAAAGTACAATTTGTATTATGGTCTTCATTTTCTAAGTATTAATTAATTTAGACGTTCTCACAAATCTACAATTTTTTTTCAATCGTAAAAGTTTTTCTAGTAAAAATCCTGATTATCTTTGAACCCTATGACATTGCTCACTGAATCAGCGTTTTTTACACTTTTAAAGTCAAAGTTTCCTCATGAACCTACAGATAAACAATCAGTGGCTCTACAAAAGCTTGCTAAATACATTTTGTCTAAAGAGAAGGACGAACTGTTTTTGTTAAAGGGATTCGCAGGTACTGGAAAAACAACTCTTATAGGAACTTTGGTAAGTAATTTGTGGAAAACTACAAAAAAAGCAGTGTTAATGGCGCCAACAGGTAGGGCAGCAAAGGTAATGTCTAATTACTCTAAAAGTCAGGCTTTTACCATTCATAGAAAAATTTATTTTCCAAAAAAACAGGGTGCTAGCGGAGTGCAATTTGTACTTGCTCCAAACAAACATCGAAATACAATTTTTATTGTCGATGAGGCTTCTATGATACCAGATACGCCAGCAGATTCTAAACTGTTTGAAAATGGATCATTGCTGGACGATTTAATAATGTTTGTGTATTCTGGTCATAATTGTAAACTTGTTTTAATAGGAGATACCGCGCAACTTCCACCAGTACATTTAAGTCTGAGTCCTGCTTTAGATGAGAATAAATTATCATTAAATTACAATAAAGAGGTAATTAAGTTGGAGTTGGATGATGTTGTACGACAGGCGGAAGATTCTGGGATATTAGCTAATGCTACGTTACTTAGAGAAGGAATACAGGGAGATTATTTTGATTCCTTTAAGTTTAATGTATTGCCGTATAAAGATATTGTTCGTTTAATTGATGGTCATGAAATTCAAGAAGCTATTGATAATTCATACAGTGAAAACGGAAAGGAAGAAACCACATTTATAGTACGCTCCAATAAAAGGGCGAACCTTTACAATGAAAATATAAGAAACCGAATTCTATATTTAGAAAATGAACTTGCCGTTGGTGATTATATGATGGTGGTTAAGAATAATTATTTTTGGTTAAAACCAAGTTCTGAGGCTGGCTTTATTGCAAATGGTGATATTATTGAAGTTCTTGAAATATTTGCTTTTAAAGAAATATATGGTTTTAAGTTTGCTGAAGTAAGTGTTAAAATGGTTGATTATCCTAATCAGCGCCCTTTTGAGACTGTATTGCTTTTAGACACCATTAATGCAGAATCTCCTTCGCTATCTTATGAAGAAAGCAATAGGTTGTATCAAGAGGTAATGAAAGATTTTGAACATGAAACCTCTAAGTATAAAAAGTTTTTGGGCGTAAAAAATAATAAGTATTTCAATGCGCTTCAAGTAAAATTTTCATATGCCATAACTTGTCATAAATCCCAGGGAGGGCAATGGAATACAGTATTTGTTGAGCAACCGTATTTACCTAATGGGATAGATAAAGAATACTTGCGTTGGTTGTATACAGCGGTGACAAGAGCTAAGAAACAATTATATTTAATAGGATTTAAAAACGATTTTTTTCAGGACTAATAAACTCCTATTTTAGTATTAAATGAGGTAGTATGACATCAGAAACTATTTTAAGTATTTTTTTGGGAATTGGTCTTGCGGCTTCTGTTGGCTTTAGAGTTTTTTTGCCATTATTTGCGTTAAGTCTTGCTTCTTACTTTAACTTTTGGGAACTTAATGAAAGTTGGCAATGGATTGGTAGTATGGCGGCTGTGGTTGCTCTTGGAGTGGCAACATTTGTAGAAGTATTTGCTTATTTTATTCCTTGGGTAGATAATGTTTTAGATAGTTTTGCGGTACCTTTGGCAGCTATTGCAGGAACAGCAGTAATGGTGTCAACGATAGCAGATTTAGACCCAGTTGTAACTTGGTCTCTAGCCATAATTGCTGGAGGAGGAACAGCCACCGCAATTAAAAGCGCAGGCGCAACAGGTAGAATCGCTTCAACTGCTACAACAGGCGGTTTAGCAAATCCAATTGTTTCAACAGTCGAGACTGGAACGGCGGTAGCTGTAACGGCAGCATCGATATTTGCACCTGTGATAGCTATGGTGTTGGTAATTATAATTTTGGTAATCATATTTCGTATTTACCGAAAACTAAGACCCAAAATATAATCTTAATCAAAATGAAATAAAGTGAAAATTATAGCAATGATACCCGCTCGTTATGCGGCTTCTAGGTTCCCTGCCAAACTAATGCAGGATTTATCAGGTAAACCCGTAATTCTTAGAACGTACGAAGCAACTGTAAAAACACAACTATTTGACGAAGTTTATGTGGTTACTGATAGCGATATCATTTATAAAACGGTTACAGAATCAGGCGGAAAAGCCATTATGAGTGTTAAAGAACACGATTGTGGCAGCGATAGGATTGCGGAGGCAGTTACTGACATGGATGTAGATATAATTGTAAATGTACAAGGTGATGAGCCTTTTACTGATGAAAAATCATTGCGAAAATTAATTCAAACTTTTAAAGAAGATGATGAAAAAAGAGTTGATTTGGCATCCTTAATGGTTCACATTACAGACGAAGATGAAATTAACAATCCCAATACAGTAAAGGTAATTATAGACAAATTTGACTTTGCTTTGTATTTTTCAAGAAGCCCAATTCCTTATCCGAGAGATAAAAGTGTGGATGTGAAATATTACAAGCACAAAGGTATTTATGCTTTTAGAAAAGAAGCTTTGCTTGATTTTTATCGTTTGCCAATGTTAACTTTAGAAGCTTCTGAAAAATTGGAACAACTAAGGTATTTAGAATACGGAAAACGAATTAAAATGGTGGAAACCAATGTTCAAGGTATAGAAATAGATACTCCTGAGGATTTAAAAAGAGCACAGCAACAATGGAAGTAGATTATTCTGAAATAAAAGTAATTGGTTTTGATGCTGACGATACCTTATGGGTTAATGAAACGTATTTTCGAGAAGCAGAAGAAAAGTTTTCTTCTCTCTTAGGAGCTTATGAAACCAAAAACAAGGTTGATCAAGAGCTTTTTAAAATGGAAATGAAAAACCTGGAACTATATGGATATGGTATTAAGGGTTTTATTTTATCAATGATAGAGTCTGCAATGGAGTTATCAAACAATAAAATTTCGCAATCAACCATTAGTGAAATTATAAAGATTGGTAAAGAAATGATATCTCGTCCCGTGGAATTAATAGATGGGGTGGAGAAGGTGTTAAAAAAGTTACATGGGGAATACAGATTAATAGTATTAACAAAAGGGGATCTTTTGGATCAAGAGCGAAAGTTAGAAAGGTCCAATTTATCTAACTATTTTCATCATATTGAAGTATTAAGTGAAAAAAAGGAAGATAATTACAAAAACTTACTAGAGCATTTAGAGATTAAGGTTAATGAATTTCTAATGGTAGGAAATTCTTTAAAATCAGATGTGTTGCCAATTGTAAATATTGGGTCTCAAGCAGTTCATGTTCCTTTTCATACCACATGGCAACATGAAATGGTTTCCAAAGAAAATGATAATGGAGGTTATCTAAAACTAAATAAAATAGAAGAGCTTTTAAGATACCTGTAAATGCGATATTTAGAAATAGATAGTTGGGAAAGAAAACAACATTTTGAATTTTTTAATTCGTTTTTTGATCCTTATTTTGCTGTAAGTATGGATGTTGATGTAGGTAAAGCTTATACTTTTTCTAAAGAAAAGAATATCAGTTTTTTTTCTGTTTATCTGCATGCATGTTTAAAAGCTATTAACTCCATTGAAAATTTTAAATATCGAATTCAAGATGATAAAGTTGTAGTTTATGATAGTATTCATGGTTCGGCAACAATTATGAGACCAAATAAAACTTTTGGTTTTTCTTTTATTAAATTCAATGAGGAAGTACTAGAGTTTACTAAAAATGTAGTGAAAGAAAAGGAGCGAATAGTTAATTCGGATGAACTTTTTCCACCAGTAAATTCGAATGATTATATCTATTGCTCCGCAATGCCATGGATTAATTTTAAAGGACATAAAGAACCAATAAATGGAGGTAAAGAGTCGGTTCCTAAATTGGCGTTTGCTAAAATGGTTGAAGAGGATAATAAGTTAAAAATGAATGTGTCAATTAGTGTTAATCATGCATTAGTGGACGGATATCACGTTGGGCTTTTTTTTGAGAAATTTCAGAAAGCCTTAAACGCGTATAAATAGATTTGAATGAAGTTTAAAAATTTCCCGATGGTGCCCAGAGTGGTTTTTGGTAATGGCTGTTTTCAACAGCTGGAAGAGATTCTTTTGCCAAAACGTAAAAGCTCTGAAGCGCCGTTTATATTTTTAGTAGATGGTGTTTTTGAAAATCAACAACTATCAACTCAAATTCCTAAGCTATTTAATGATTTAATTATATATGTTTCAGCTGAGGAAGAACCAAAAACCGAACAGGTTGATGCTCTGGTTACTTTAATTCAAACAAGTTTTTCAGAGAAGCCTTCTGGGGTAATTGGTATTGGAGGAGGAACGCTTTTAGACTTGGCAAAGGCAGTGGCAGTTATGTTAAACAACAAGGGAAATTCTGCTGATTATCAAGGTTGGGATTTAGTAAAGAAACCAGCTATTTACCATGTTGGGATTCCAACGATAAGTGGAACCGGAGCTGAGGTGTCAAGAACAGCAGTTTTATCTGGACCTGAAAAAAAATTAGGTATAAATTCTGATTATACTCCTTTTGATCAGGTAATTCTAGATTCAGTACTAACTATTGGGGTTTCTAAAGAGCAATGGTTTTATACTGGTATGGATTGTTATATACACTGTGTAGAGTCTTTAAATGGAACTTTTTTAAACGCTTTTAGCCAATCATATGGAGAAAAGGCCTTGGAATTGTGTAAAGAGGTGTATCTTAAAGATATAGAAGAATCGGAGTCAAGAGAAAAGTTAATGATGGCGTCCTGGCATGGAGGTATGAGTATAGCTTATTCGCAAGTGGGTGTTGCTCATGCATTAAGCTATGGATTATCTCATTTATTAGGAGTAAAACACGGATTAGGAAATTGTTTAGTTTTTCAACATTTAGAGGAGTTTTATCCAGATGGGGTTCAACTTTTTAATAAAATGAAAACTAAGCATAATATAAGTTTACCAGAAGGTATTTGCGCTAATCTATCAGAAAGTGATTTTGATATTATGATTAGCGTAGCGCTTGGCATGACGCCTTTATGGGAAAACGCACTTGGAAAAAATTGGAAAACGGTAATGACTCCTGAAAAAGTGAAATCCATTTACAAGAAAATTTAATAGCTTTCTGTAATTGTTCATTAATTTTTTAGCACATGCATCAATTGTCCAAATTTATTTATTTTAAAATTCTGCGATGGAAGCTGGAGGGTGACTTTCCTGGTCATTTGAATAAATTTGTAATTATTGTAGTACCACATACTAGTTGGGTTGACTTTTTTTTAGGATTATTAATTCGAAGAGTATGGAATGAAGAAATCAATTTTATAGCTAAAAAGAGTTTGTTTGCATTTCCGTTTGGGTACTATTTTAGATGGATGGGAGGTGCACCTATAGATAGAAGTAAGCACAATAATGTGGTAAGTGCTACAGTAGCAATTTTTGAGGAAAAGAAAAAGTTTAGATTGACCATTGCTCCAGAAGGAACGCGGAAAAAGGTAAGTAGCTGGAAAACTGGTTTTTATTTTATAGCGAAACAAGCAAATGTCCCTATTGTACCTATAGCATTTGATTTTGGTAAAAAATTGATAAGGGTAGGAGAGCCTCAATACACTTCAAATAACCAAGAGACCGATTTTAAAAACTATGAAACCTTTTTTAAAGGAGTAAAAGGTTATGTAGCTGAAAATTCGTTCTAAAAGTAAGTTTCAAATGCCGCTTTTAGAAATAAATCTATAAATAAAATATTTTTATCTTGATTTATAGCATTTTGTCGATGATTACTTTCTTTTTAACACTATTTTTTTTACTAAATCAGAATAATTTTAATATTTGCCGCGTAGTTCAGAAGAGAGAATTATACGACAGTAAAAGTCAAATTTTGATTTTAAAGAACAGTTTGTTTTTAAGAAAAAAATGAACACCCAAAAATTGGGTGTTTTTTTGTTTGTTATAACTAATAATTTCTTCTGACATCATAAACCAAATGACCACAAACACAATCTAACATGAAAAAAATTACGCTTTTTTCTTTTATTTATCTGTTTTTTATTGCTCTACTTTTTGCACAAGAACCAACTTCTTATAAGGGAATAAAGGTTTTTAAGCAAAATCAGTTTAGAGGAATAGTTTCTTCGGAGCAAATTTTTAATCAAGAGTTTCAACTTAATAGTCAGAATCAGTTTGTTTCTGTTAAAAATGAAGCAAACCTTACGGGGTTTACGACCGAAAAATTTCAACAATATTATCAAGGTGTCAAGGTGGAGTTTGGAGAGATTTCCATACATAGAAAGCAGGGAAATTTACACTCTATGTCTTATAATGTTGCTCCTCTTGAAAATGTTAATGTTAGTCCTGGTTTAAGCAGTGAGAATGCTTTTAATAGAGCAATTTTGCATGTTGGAGCTTCTAGGTATTTATGGGAGGATAGTGCACAAATGGCATTAGTAAAAGACTATGCAAGGCCAACGGGTGAATTGGTAGTTTTTTCAAATCCTAACAATACTAGTTTTCAGGCCGTTATTGCTTACAAGTTTGATATTTATGCAATTACTCCTTTGTATAGAGCTGATGTTTATGTTGATGCGCAAACTGGTCAGATTTTGTTGGAAAACAATACAATTCATATTGCTGATGTACCCGCCACGGGAGAAAGTCTGTATAATGGTATTGTATCTTTTACAGCCGATGATGCTTTAGGTAATTTTAGGTTGCAACAAACGTTAAGTGGAGGTGGAGTGAATACTTTTGATTTAAACAATGGTACAAATTACGCAGCTGCAACTGATATAACAAGTGATACAAATGTATTTTCTGTAGAAACTGCAACTGGAGTACAAGCACATTGGGGGGCTGAAAACACATACAATTATTTTTCGCAAAAGCACGGTAGAGATTCATACGATAATCAAGGCACACCTTTAAACTCTTATGTTAGTTATGGGTTTAACTATGTCAATGCTTTTTGGGATGGCTCTAGAATGACATATGGAGACGGAGATGGAGTTAATTATGGTCCACTAGTTTCGTTGGATATTGTTGGTCATGAAATTGCTCATGGAGTTACACAGCATTCCGCTAATTTGTTATACCAAAAAGAGTCCGGAGCTTTAAACGAATCGTTTTCAGATATTTTTGGAGAAGCAATTGAATTTTTTGGAAGCGGAACTAACGATTGGCTTATGGGTGATCACATTGGGGCAGGAGGAAGTAATGGAGCTCTTCGTTCGTTTAGTAATCCAAACCAATTTGGAGATCCAGATACTTATGGAGGTGTTTTTTGGATAAACCCAGATTGTTCGCCTTCTCCAGGAAATGATTATTGTGGAGTTCATACCAATTCAGGGGTACAAAATTATTGGTTTTATTTATTAAGCGTAGGTGGTTCTGGGACTAATGATATTGGTAATGACTTTACCGTAAATGCTATTGGTATGGAAAAAGCTGCCGCCGTAGCATATAGAAACTTATCTGTGTACCTTAATAGTACTTCAACTTTTGAGGAAGCCAGAATAGGAGCTATTCAATCCGCTATAGATTTGTATGGAGAAAATAGTCAAGAAGAAATTGAAGTAACAAACGCATGGTATGCAGTTGGAGTTGGTAATAAGTTTTTAACACCTAATTCTATTAAAAGTTTGGTTTTAGTAGACGCAAATTCTAACGAAGATATTATAGAGCTAAAGGATGGGGTAGAAATTAACTTGTTGGATTTATCAACAAATCTTTTGAATATAAGAGCAGATGTAACCTCGTTGGTTGAAAGTGTTAGCTTTGAGCTTGTTGGACCATTAAATCAAAATAATGTTGATAACACTGAGCAGTATTCTTTATTTGGAGATTCTTCTACCAGTGAATTTTTGGTCGGAGATTACACTTTAACGGTTACTCCGTATTCTGAGGATGATGCGGGTGGAGATATTGGTAACGGAATCACCATGAACTTTTCTATAATAAGTGTTGATGAGGTTCCTCCCGTGCTAACCTGTTCAGGTGACATTTTTGTTCAAGTAGGTGAGAATGAATGCGAAACTATTGTCACTATTGAACAACCTTTGGCCACAGATAATTCTGGAAATGTTATTAACATAACAGGTACTCGAAATGATGGAAAAGAATTGGTTGAGCCTTTTAATTTAGGAAATACATATGTAGAGTGGGTAGCGGTTGATGAAGCGGGTAATGAATCTATTCATTGTATACAGACAATATCTGTGCAAGAGTCTGTTTCCCAAACTTTAGTATGTCCAGAAGACATTGCTGTAGTAAATGATGATGGAGTAAATGGAGCAATTGTATCATATGAATTACCAAATGTTTCTAACAGCAATTGCGCAGATATACCCGAAATTACAACAAAGAACTATATTGTTAATGGTGGATTTGAGACAGCAGACTTATCTGGTTGGATTTTGGATATTTCCGGTTCTGGATCTGTGATAATTAATGATGGTAGTTATGATCCCCCTGGGTCTAATTTTGCTTTAGAACCTATTTCGGGTAATTATGATGTTATTTTTGCACAAACTGGGCCTACGAAGCAATTAATTAGTAAACCTTTTACTGTTCCAACTAATGTTACTGAGGCAGACATTTCATGGAAAGATCGCATAAGAAACACTGCGTCAGTGTTTTCAGACCCAAACCAAGAGTTCAGAGTAGAGTTGTTAGATGCTGAAATGAATGTAATTTCTGAAATTTTTTCTACAAACCCAGGAGACCCGAACATTCAAATTGGACCTAATGCTAGACAGTTTGAACTTACTGAGGTATTGCAAGAATATGCAGGAAAACAAGTTTGTGTCAAATTTGTTGAGGAGGATAACCTGCTAAACTTTAATGTGAATTTAGACGATATAAGTCTTAATGTTACTGGTAATAATAGTGCAAAAGCAGAGCCTCAAATTACGCAAACAGCAGGTTTGCCAAGCGGTTCTTTGTTTCCTATAGGAACCACAACAAATACATTTGAAGTGCAAAATGCTCAAGGAGTTTCAACTTGTAGTTTTGATGTAGTAGTTAACTTTAATTTTGAGAATGCTTTTGTGACTACTTGGAAAACAGATAACCCAGGAGTTTCGGACGATAATCAAATTACGATTCCCACACATTCTGAAGAAACATATAATTTTTCCGTGAATTGGGGAGATGGTACATCAGATTCTGGAGTAACCGGAGATATTACCCATACTTATACTGTTCCTGGTACTTATGAGGTAGCTATTATAGGTGAGTTTCCTAGAATTTCGTTTAATCCTTTTACCGTAGGAGATCAAACTAAAATTTTGCTGGTAAATCAATGGGGTAATGCTAGTTGGACTTCTTTTGACCTTGCATTTTATGGTTGCAGTAATTTGGATATTGTGGCAACAGACGTTCCTGATTTGTCCAGAGTTAACTCTTTAGCAGGAGCATTTTGGGATTGCAATTCGTTGCGGGGAAACAACTTTTTTAACGAGTGGGATATAAGTAATGTCACCGATTTAACCGCCATGTTTTTTCTAGCAAATTCTTTTAATCAACCTCTAGATAAATGGGATTTGAGAAATGTAACTCAAATGTCGAATATGTTTTTCCAGGCAACCCAATTTAACCAACCACTTGATAAATGGAATGTGGAAAATGTGGAAAATATGCATAGCATGTTTAAACTTGCCACATCATTTAATCAAAATCTGGAAAAATGGAATATTGAAAAAGTATCTTCCATGATTGATTTTTTAGATAGCGTTACCCTTTCTGAAGAAAATTATGATGCTATTTTAAATAGTTGGAGTAATCAACAAATACAGAGTTCATTGGTTTTTGATGGAGGGAATAGTCAGTATTGCTCAGGCGAATCAGGAAGGCAAAAACTTATAGATGATTTTGGTTGGACAATAACAGATGGAGGTAAAGCTTCGGATTGTGAAGAACCAAATGATTTTGCATTACGAATAAATGCGGGAGGTGTATCTACCACATATAATGGAGAGACCTTTGTTGATGATATTTACTTCAATACAGGTAACACCTTAGATAGACCTCAAACAGGATTACCTGAGCCCTATCAGAGCTTTAGGTTTAGTCGATCACAACAGATGAGTTATAACATTCCAATACCAGATGGGGAATATACTGTTAATTTATATTTTGCAGAGCTATGGTTTGGAGCTACAGGTGGAGGTTCTGGCGGAGTGGGCAGTCGAGTTTTTGATGTAAATATTGAAGGGATTTTAGCAGAAGATAATTTAGACGTCTTTGCCGAAGCAGGTGCTGACGCTATGTTAATGAAAACACATGTAGTTACGGTAACTGGTGGTGAGCTTAATATTGATTTTTCATCCTTGGCTGCAGATGGGGGAGTACGTCATCCAGTTATCAATGCTATTGAAATTTTAGGAAAGCAAATGGAAATACAAAGCCCTTTTGTAACCACTTGGAAAACGGATAACCTAGGGATTTCCAATGATAATCAAATTACTATTCCAACATTCCCAGGTGAAGTCTATGATTATGTCGTGAACTGGGGTGATGGTACATCAGATTCTGGAGTAACAGGTGATATAGTGCATACCTACGCTACAGCAGGTACATATAAGGTTTCAATTTCAGGAGATTTCCCAAGAATTTATTTTAATAACCCTAGTGGTATTGATTCTTTTAGCGATGCTTCGAAATTAATGTTAGTTGAGCAATGGGGGGATTTGATATGGTCTTCTATGAACTCGGCTTTTAATGGTTGTAAAAACTTAGATGTAAATGCGTTAGATAGCCCTAATTTGAAAGAAGTATCTGATTTAAGCTATATGTTTGGACGATGTGCTTCCCTAATTGGGAACTCTGCTTTTGGAGATTGGGATATTAGTGGAATAACCAATATGTCAAATTTGTTCGCAGGAGCGTCGTCCTTTAATAATGAAGGAGTAATAACTTGGAATACAAGTAATGTAACCAACATGTCCAATACATTTAATGGTAGTGGTGTTTTTAATCAAAACATTGGCTCTTGGGATACCTCAAAAGTTGAAAGAATGGAAGCTATGTTTTTAAATGCATCTTTATTTAATCAAGATATCGGAGGATGGGATGTATCTCAAGTAACAGATATGTATCTTATGTTTGAGGAAACTGCAAGTTTTAATCAAGATATTAGCAATTGGGATGTTAGTAAAGTTAAAAATATGGAATACATGTTTCATAATTCTTCTCTCTCACAAGAAAATTATGATGCTTTGTTATCAGGTTGGAGTAGTTTACCTACGCTACAGAATGGGGTTATTTTTGACGCTAGTTCTAAATATTGCTCAGGCGAATCAGGAAGACAAAAACTTATAGATGATTTTGGTTGGACAATAACAGATGGAGGTAAAGCTTCGGATTGTGAAGAACCAAATGATTTTGCATTACGAATAAATGCAGGAGGTGTATCTACCACGTATAATGGAGAAACCTTTGTTGATGATATTTACTTCAATACAGGTAACACCTTAGATAGGCCTCAAACAGGATTGCCTGAACCTTATCAGAGTTTTAGATTCAGTCGTTCGCAACAGATGAGTTATGATGTTCCAGTTCCAGATGGAGAATATACCGTTAACCTATACTTTGCGGAACTATGGTTTGGAGCAACTGGTGGAGGCTCGGGAGGAGTAGGTAGTCGTGTTTTTGATGTAAATATTGAAAATATTTTAGCAGAAGACAATCTGGATGTTTTTGCGGAGGTAGGAGCAGATGCCATGTTAATGAAAGCGTATACAGTTACGGTAACGGACGGTATGTTGAATATTGATTTTGATTCTAGAGCTGAGGTAGGTGGTGAACGTCATCCTATTGTTAATGCTATTGAAATTTTAGGAAAGCAACATGAACCGCAAAGACCTTTTATAACAACTTGGAAGACTGATAACCCAGGGATTTCTAATGATAATCAAATTACAATTCCAACTTTCCCAGGAGAAACGTATAATTATACTGTAGCCTGGGGTGATGGTACTTCAGATTCTGGAGTTACAGGTGATATAACTCATACTTATGTTAATCCGGGTGAATATCAAGTTTCGATTTCAGGGGATTTTCCAAGAATCTATTTTCAAAATGCTTATGGTGATAATCCTGGTGATGAGAAGAAAATTTTAAGTATTAATCAGTGGGGAAATATAGAATGGAAATCAATGTCGAAGGCTTTTTCAGGTTGTTGGAACTTAGAAGTTGATGCTTTAGATGCACCTGATTTATTGCAAGTAACTGATATGTCGCAAATGTTTGCACATTGTAGAAAAATGGAAGGAAATACGTCTTTTCAGTTATGGGATGTTTCAAATGTTAGGGATATTTCTGTAATGTTTCAGAGCACAAAGTTTAATCAAGAAATTGGATTGTGGGATGTTGGGCAAGTAGAGAAAGTATTTGGTCTTTTTGATGATAACAGGGCTTTTAATCAAGAGATAGGCAATTGGAATACTAGTAGTATCAAGAATTTTTCATTTATGTTTGGTCATACCACTTCATTCAATCAAGATATTTCGGAATGGGACGTTAGTAACGCAGAGAACATGAGCTATATGTTTTTTAATGCCTCTTCTTTTAATCAATCTATAGGAAATTGGAATGTTTCCAATGTTACAGATATGCAATTTATGTTTGTAAATTCAAGGTTATCAGTAGAAAACTATGATACAACTTTAATGGGATGGAGTACTCAACAACTACAAAACGGAGTTATTTTTGATGGTGGTAATAGTCAATATTGTCTTGCTGAAGAAGCCCGTCAAAAATTAATAGATGATTATGGTTGGATAATTACGGATGGAGGTAAGGCTGCAGATTGTGAAGAACCAAATGATTTTGTATTACGTATTAATACAGGAGGTACAGAAACCACTTATAACGGAGAAACGTTTGTTACAGACACCTATTTCAATACCGGAAATACTTTAGATAGGCCTCAAACTGGATTACCAGAACCTTATCAAAGTTTTAGATATAGTCCTTCTCAGCAAATGAGTTATAATATTCCAATACCTGACGGAGAATATACAGTTAATTTATACTTTGCAGAACTGTGGTTTGGAGCAACAGGTGGAGGCTCAGGTGGAGTTGGTAGTCGTGTTTTTGATGTAAATATCGAAGGTGTTCTTGCAGAAGATAATTTGGATATTTTCGCTGAGGTAGGAGCTGATGCCATGTTAATGAAAACACATACGGTAACTGTAACAGGTGGAGTATTAAACATTGATTTTGACTCTAGAAATGAAGTGGGAGGTGAACGTCACCCGATAATAAATGCTATTGAAGTACTATCAATAAGTACTCAGACTAATAACAATCAGTTTTTTGCAGCAAAAGGAGTAGGTGCAGATATTATCGGACTTAATAATGTTGAAATGCAGTTATTTCCAAATCCAGCTCAAGAACATACTACGGTAAGTTTTAGTAGTGCAATAACCATTGACGCTATTACTATTTTTGACATTCATGGTAGATTAATACAAACGATTTCTGGAAACCATGTTTCCAAAGCAAATGGTAATGTAGTAAATGTTGATACATTCTCACCAGGAATGTATATAATACGAGCAAAAGATACTGCAGGGAATACGTATCAAAAACAGCTTGTAGTTCGTTAAATAAGAATCTTTATGTTACATTAAAAGCGACCTATTTAGGTCGCTTTTTTTTATCCAATTTGCATATATAGAATTTTTTCTTACATTTATATAGAAAAAAATCGAAACATATTAATTCTTTTTTTCATCTGCCTCCAATCTTTTTAAGTAAACTAATATTCATTTTCAGTAATTCCTACAAGGTTTTATTGGTTAAACACTAGCATCAAATGAAAAAAATTATGTTACCTAAAAAGGTATTAACCTTTTTAATTATTACTTCGTTACTAAGTTTCTCGAAAAAACAAAGAACAGCAAACCTAGGAGCTTCGATATTGATTACGGAAATCATGTACAATCCTAATGATTCTGAGAGTAAATGGGAATGGATAGAAGTGTATAATAATACTTCTGAAGCAATAAACTTAAATGGTTATGTTATTGATGATAATAATTCATCCAAACATGCAGAGGCAAATATTACCGGCGGGTTTTTACTTCCCAAAACATCAGGAGTGCTATATAATGCTGACGCCACTGACATTAACTTTTTGGATGCATGGGGAGTTGTTAACTTAATTCCAGTTTCAGGCTGGAGTAAAATGACACTAAATAATGGTGGAGATACTATTGGTATTTGGGATAGTTTCTCTAACTATAATGGGGACCATCAAAATCAGTTGAATGTTATTGAACAAGTAACATTTCAAAACAACAGAAATTCATGGCCTCAAACCGATAACCAAGGCTCCATATATTTGGTAGATATTAATGCTGATAATACAGTTGGAGAAAATTGGAGATTGAGTGTAGAAGGAGTTAGCACGCCGGTTAATATAACCTATAAGAGTTTTAATGAAGGAGGAAATTCAGGAGAAGATATTGGTTCTCCTGGAATAACGGGTATTGATGAGGAACCGCCATTAGCAAAATGCAAGCCTTTTACATTGGTTTTGAGTGAAATGGGAGAAGCTCAATTAACTCCATTTGATATTAATGATGGGTCTCGGGATAATGTAGAAATAGCATCAATGCAAATTTCTAGAGAGGTCTTTTCTTGTGAGGATTTGGGAGAAAATAAAATAGAACTAACGGTGGTTGATACTGCGAACAACAAAAGTATATGCGAAGCGTTAGTTACAGTTGTTGATGAAAGTCTTCCAGAAATTTTATGCCCAGAAAATGTAGAAATTACTTCGGAAAATAGCAATCCGCTATTACTGAATATTATACAACCAAGTGTTATCGATAACTGTAATATTGTGGAGATTTCTGAAGAACGAAGTGATGGTCTGGCAATTAATGACCCTTTTCCGCTTGGGGTAACAACCATATTATGGAAAGCAACCGATAGTTCTGGAAATTCCTCCACCTGTGCTCAGGAGGTTAATATTGTTTTTAATCCATCAACGGAAAAAGAGATTATTTCATTTTCTATACAAAACCAAATAGGAGAAACTATTATTGATAAGTCTAATTTTACTATTAAGCTTACCATGCCTTTTGGTACCGATGTAACAAATTTATCACCAATTTTTGAAATTTCTAATGAAGCGGAAAGTTTACCTACATCTGGAGAGATAGTAGATTTTAGTGAATCCGCCGTTTTTCAGATAACCGCCGAAGATAAATCTATTCAAGAGTGGAAGGTTGTTGTCGTTATTGAAGAAGATAACACCATTCCAGTAGTTTTTTGTCCAGAAGATATTTGGGTAAATGCAGGAGAAAACTTATGCGGGGCGGTGGTGAATTATGAAGTAGTCAGTAATGATAATCAGTCAAACAAAACAATCAAACAAATAGAGGGTTTGGAAAGTGGAGCCGTATTTCCCATTGGTGAGACCCACAATGTTTTTGAGGTTACAGATGCTTCTGAAAATGTAGTAACCTGTAGTTTCATTGTAACCGTTGTTGATACTACTAAACCAAGTTTAATATGTAAAAATTATGAAGTAAGTCTAGATAGTAATGGAAATGCAATATTGTCTACTGAAAATCTTATAGAAAGCTATTCAGATAATTGTGAAGTAAAAACGATCTCAGCAAGCAAGACACTTTTTACAACAGACGATTTGGGGGAGAATACGGTAGTTGTAAAAGTTGCAGATGCATCTGGTAACGAAACTAGTTGCGAAGCAATTGTGAAGGTAAATCGTTATACTAATTATAGTAACGAAATTTGGCTTGAGGCAGAATGCGCAGAAGTTGGTCGGAATTGGAAACAAAGGAGCAATTCTGAAGCTTCAGGATTTACGTACCTACAATCTCCTTTGGGCAATAAATATACTAAAGCACCAACAAATCCAGAAGATATTGTATCGTTCAAATTTTCTGCAAATAAAGGCTTGTATAGGTTATATGCTTTAGTTAATACACCTTCGGTTGAAGATGATAGTTTTTGGATTAGGGTTAATAACGGAGAATGGTTAAAATGGAATAACATTCCAGGGAATGGTTCTTTTGCATGGCGTCAAGTTCATGAAAAAGAAAATGTTGATACTAACATAGTATTTAAACTAATTGATGGAGAAAATTCTATTGAAATAGGGCACCGTGAAGATGGAGCTAGTTTAGATAAAATTTTAATAAAAGCAGCTAACGAACCCGATGATAGTTTAAGTCAACCCGTTTCATGTGGAGTAACATCTACAATTCATGACATTATTATTGAAGCAGAATGTGCAGATATTGGAGACCATTGGGCAATGGTAAACGAAGAAGAAACGGAAATCAGTTATTTAAGAGCTCCTTCAGGAAATAATTTTACACCATCAACAAATAAAAATGATATTATAAAATTCAATTTTACTGCTGCTGAGGGAGTTTATAAAATTTATGGACTTATTAAAGCACCAACGGGAGAAGATGATAGTTTTTGGATTCGAGTAAACAATGAAAAATGGTTACGGTGGAATAATATTCCAAAAGATCTAGGTTTTAAATGGAATCAAGTGCATGACCGTGAATTGCAGAAAAAGTCACTTTTTTTTAATTTAATTGCTGGAGAAAATACTATAGAAATAGGTCATCGTGAAGATGGAATAAGTATAGATAAAATATATATACAAGCCCAAAACATAGTCCTTGAAGGTTTAGGAGGGGAAGATAAAAACTGTATATCCCCTAAAGAACCTAACTTTCCAGAAAATGTTTGGTTGGAAGCCGAATGTGCTATTATTGGTTCAAATTGGATGATTGAAAGCAGTGTAAACGCTTCAAATTCGCAATACGTTTTACCACCGTTGGGCTTTAGTTCACAAATACCAAGCACTGAAGAAAACGTTGTTAAGTTTAATTTTGAAGTAGCAGAGGGTACATATAAAGTTTATGCAAGAACCCTTGCTCCAACCCTGTCTGATGATAGTTTTTATGTTCGTATAAATAACGGTAACTGGTTAAGATGGAACAATATATCAAAAGGAGAAACTTTTACGTGGAATCAAGTACATGACAGAGAATTGGTTTCTGTTCCGTTAGAGTTTGATTTACAGCAAGGTCTAAATACAATTGAAATTGGAAATCGAGAAGATGGAGTTGGTTTAGATAAATTATTTATTACAAAAAAAGAAGAGATTCCAAATAACTTTGGAGAAATCGATCTTAGTTGCGAATCCAATCAAAACATTTTTTTAGCGAAGCGTTTGGAGACTGATATTCGAAGGTTAGACGATATAGATTTAAAATTAGTGCCAAACCCAGCGAGTGAAATGGTTACGTTAAGTTTTAATAAGCCAGTTAAGTTTTCATCAGGAGCAATTTTTGATATTCATGGTAGATTAGTTCAAGTAATTTCAACAATCAATAATCCATCAAACCCAATGGTTTATTCTATTAATATAAATACACTTCAACCGGGTTTGTATTATGTTAATATAATAGATGTTTACGGTACTTCATATGAAGAGCGGCTATTAGTTAAGTAGTATTTTTATGACATATTTAAATGCGGTTTTATTTTAGGTGGATTGTTTGTAAGTTGCTTATATGTATATTGTTATCGATGAATTGCACTTGGTGTGATAATGTTTAAAAGTGTATTTCGTCGAGTATTTTCGTAGTTTAACCAAATATAACATTGAGTAAATACGTACAATATTTTGTTTTTATACTTTCACGAGGTATAAAGTATTTAACCAGTATTTTTAAGTATAAACCATAACCAAAAATGAAAAAAAACTACTTCACTTTATTTATAATCTTATTTATCGTAGGATTTTATCAAATATCCGCTCAAAATGAAGGCTCTTTTGCCTTGCAAATTAATGCGGGAGGTTCAGAAACCACTTATAACGGAGAAACGTTTATTACCGATGCCTATTTTAGTTCAGGTAGTACTCTAGATCGTCCTCAAACGGGTCTTGAAGAACCTTATCAGAGTTTTAGATTTAGCCGCTCACAACAGATGAGTTACGATATTCCAGTCCCAGATGGAGAATATATCGTTAACTTATACTTTGCAGAACTCTGGTTTGGCGCAACTGCTGGCGGCTCTGGTGGAGTTGGTAGTCGTGTTTTTGATGTAAATATAGAAGGCCAATTGATGGAAGATAACCTCGATGTATTTGCTGAGGTTGGTGCTGATGCAATGCTAATGAAAACATATACAGTAACCGTAACGGGTGGAGTGTTAAATATTGGTTTTGATTCTAGAGATGAAGTAGGAGGGGAACGTCACCCAATAATTAATGGAATTGAGGTTTTAGAAGAAAAGAAATCAGATAATTTAACTATCGAAAGTTTTTCTCAAGTTAGAGCTCCTTATGGAGGAGATTCGGGAGTCGGTGAATTTAGTTTGAATGATGGAGATCAAATTACTTTTAGAACTGAATTTGGAGTTTTTCGTGGTATAGTAGCTAATCCAAACGAAAATGTTGAAAGTGTTTTCTATGAATATGTAAATGAGGAAGGTATTCCAGAAACTAAGGTGGTTAATGCGCCATTTTATTTTGAAGACTGGATTAATACTAGTACAGAAGTTGGAGTGTACTCTATAACTGCAACACCATATTCAGAACCTGACAAGGGTGGTGGGGTAGGTACACCAGTAACTATTTCTTATGAGATTATTGAGGATCTTGTTATAAGCGAATTGTATGCGGTAAGATCTTCTAATGGGGCTTCAACCATTTTTGAAGAAATTACATACTTGCCTAATGGTGATTATAAAGATGGGGAAGATTATTCTAAGACGGTAGATGAACAGGTTTTTAGTGGTATTGCGCCAATTATTTCAAGTAATATTAAGAGTTTGCGATTTGGGATTCATGGACCCGATGGTAATGTAGAAGTGAAGACGCTACATGGAGAATTTCCTGTTTTAAATATAGATAAAATAGGACGTTATGATATATATATTACCCCATTTTCGGAAGAAAATTTAGGGGGAATAGCAGGTTTTACATATTATTATCGCTTTAATATAGTTAATCAATGTGAAGGCTCTGGTTGTGAAGACCCAAATAATTTTGCTCTTAGAATTAATTCAGGAGGTTCAGAAACTTCTTATAACGGAGAAACTTTTATTACGGATGCCTACTTTAGTTCTGGTAACACCCTAGATCGTCCTCAAACTGGTTTGCCGGAACCGTATCAAAGTTTTAGATTCAGTCGCTCACAACAGATGAGTTACGATATTCCAGTCCCAGATGGAGAATATACTGTTAATTTATATTTTGCAGAACTCTGGTTTGGTGCAACTGGAGGAGGTTCTGGTGGAGTTGGCAGTCGTGTTTTTGACGTAAATATTGAAGGGGTTTTAGCTGAAGATAATTTAGATGTCTTTGCTGAGGTTGGAGCTGATGCAATGCTGATGAAAACATATGGCGTAACCGTAACAGGTGGAATATTAAATATTGATTTTGATTCTAGAGATGAAGTAGGAGGGGAACGTCACCCTATTGTTAATGCTATTGAAATATTGGGTGAAGTAGTTGAACCAGAGCAACGCCCTTTTATATTTTCAATTACCCAAGCAGCTGGTTATAATATGTTAACATTTACAATTCCTATTGACCAGCAATACCAATACAATTATAGTGTGGATTGGGGGGATGGAAATAGTAATGAAAATGTAACAGAAGTTGTAAGTCATACCTATTCTTCGGAAGGAACATATGTGGTGAAAATATCTGGAGATTTTCCAAGACCCATGTTTAATGAAAGTTCTAATTTTATTGCTAACAATATTTATGAGATTCTTCAATGGGGAGATCAAAAATGGAAAAACCTGGAAGGAGCTTTTCAAAATACTCATTTGTTACGTTTGGAAGCAAACGATATACCCGATTTAAGTGAATGTTCTAGCATTCGAAATTTATTCAGAAATTCCGGAATGTCCGGCAGTGGTATGGCTTTGATTCCGCAATGGGATATTAGTCAATTTACGGATTTGTCAGGTCTTTTTCACGGAACTAATTTTAATGAAGATATTTCTCATTGGGATGTTTCTCATGTTACAGATATGTCTTATATGTTTTCTTCAGGTACTTTGGGTAATGGTGATAGTCCTGGCCCAATGGGAGGAGCATTTAATCAAGACATATCCTCCTGGGATGTGTCCAATGTAACTAATATGGAGGGTATGTTTAATGGGTCATCATTCAACCAAGATATCTCCGTATGGAACATAAGTGGAGTTACTAATATGAGCGGATTGTTCGCTGATTCAAAGTTTAATAAAGATATTTCAAATTGGGATGTTTCTCACGTTACCGATATGTCTTACATGTTTTCAGGTATGAATCTTGGTGAAATTGATCGTTTTCCTCGGGGGCCAGATTTTAACCATCCGTTAAATGACTGGGATGTTTCCAATGTTACAGATATGAGTGGTATGTTCAGTGGTGCAAATAACTTTAATCAAGATATCGGCGATTGGAATGTTTCCAATGTTATCGATATGAAATTTATGTTCTATGCGGCTCGTAACTTTAATCAAGATATTGGTGATTGGAATGTTTCCAGTGTGACTAATATGCGAGCAATGTTTTCGAATGGGTTTATTTATGAAAATTCTGATCAGTATATATTTAATCAGGACATAACTGGTTGGGATGTATCTAATGTGACAAATATGTCAGGGATGTTTAATGAGACAGAGGCTTTTAACCAAAATATTGGGGTATGGGATGTATCTAATGTGATAAATATGTCAGAGATGTTTAATAGGGCAGAGGTCTTTAACCAAGATATTGGGGTATGGGATGTTGGAAATGTAGTTAATATGAGTTCCATGTTTAAGAAAACTAAAAACTTTAATCAGGATATAGGAGATTGGAATGTTTCAAATGTCACAAACATGTATAGTATGTTTACTGAGGCAGAGTCTTTTAACCACAGTCTTGGGGATTGGGATATTTCTAATCTAAAGGGTAGTAAATATTCGTGGTCTTTCGATAGTATGAAAAATATGTTTACTAATTCGGGTTTATCTAATGAAAACTATGATGATACCCTAACTGGCTGGAGTCAACTACCCTCGTTGCAAAACGGGGTAACTTTAGATTCATCTAGTAAATATTGTAAATCAGAAGTGGCTAGACAGCATATTATAGCTACTTACGGTTGGATAATTAATGATGCTGGTAAGGCAGAGAGTTGCGATAATGTTACTGATTTTGCATTACGCATAAACGCAGGTAGCTCAGAAACCACTTATAACGGAGAAACGTTTATTACAGATACCTATTTCAATACCGGAAATACTTTAGATAGGCCTCAAACTGGATTACCAGAACCTTATCAAAGTTTTAGATATAGTCCTTCTAAGCAAATGAATTATGATATTCCGGTGCCAGACGGAGAATATACGGTTAATTTATACTTTGCTGAGCTATGGTTTGGAGCAACAGGTGGAGGCTCAGGAGGAGTTGGTAGTCGCGTTTTTGACGTAAATATTGAAGGGGTTTTAGCTGAAGATAATTTAGATGTCTTTGCTGAGGTTGGAGCTGATACCATGTTAATGAAAACATATATGGCAACTGTAACAGGTGGTGTATTAAACATTGATTTTGATTCTAGAGATATAGTAGGAGGCGAACGTCATCCAGTAATTAACGCAATTGAAGTGTTGTCTATAAATAATCAAACCAGTAATAATCAGTTTTTTGCAGCCAAAGGAGTAGGCGCAGATATTATAGGACTTAATAATGTTGAAATGCAGTTACTTCCAAATCCAGCTCAAGAACATACTACGGTAAGTTTTAGTAGTGCAATAACCATTGACGCTATTACTATTTTTGACATTCATGGTAGATTAATACAAACGATTTCTGGAAACCATGCTCTCCAAGGAAATAGTTACGATGTAAACGTGAGTACTTTACAGCCAGGTTTATATATTATAAAAGCATTGGACGTTGAAGGTGTTTCTTATGAAAAACAGTTGATAGTTAAGTAATAATTTTATATTCAGAAGAAAAAGGGAGAACTCTTGAGTCCTCCCTTTTTTATATGCGGCTGTTATTGATGTTATCGATGAATTGCACTTGGTGTGATAATGTTTAAAAGTGTATTTCATCGAATATACTCGTAGTTTAACCGGATGTAACATTAGGTAAATACGTACACAACTTTGTTTTTATACTTTCACTATATGTAAAATATATAACCAATATTTTTAAGTTAAAAACATACTAAACCATAATCAAAAATGAAAAAAAACTACTTCACTTTATTTGTACTCTTACTCATCGTGGGAGTTAATCAATTATTAGCTCATTATGAAGCATTTTCTGTACTACATATAATTGCAGGAGACATAGAAGTTGCATATGAGGGTAATACTTTAGTTGAAGAACATACTAGTTCGGGAAATGCTTCAGAACTTGAAAAGTTTAAATTTCAAACCCTAACTGCTCGTTATATAAAGTATGAGGATTTAGGAAACTCCCAAACGGGTAGTGATTGGAATAGCCTTACTGAGTTTAAGGTTAATAACAGTCTGGACGAATCTATTGATATAACAGATGTTATTTTAATAAATGCAGATACGGGAAATGAATTATTTTCTTTATTAGAAAATACTCAGATTGATTTGGCGAAGTTACCTACTTCTAATTTAGATATTAGAATAGAAGCTGGTTCCGCTGTAGGGAGTATCCAGACCATTTTGCGAACCTTTCCTAAAGGCCGATATGAGCATATTTATAATAATCAATCTGCCATATTAGTTAAAGATTTCTTAGATGGCAATTGGTTCCCTAATCCGCGATATATATTAGACATAAGTACCTATGTTGAAGAAGATGCAAAGGGGGATTTTGGAGATTATAAAACCCTTTCTATAAGTATTATTGATTCTAGGGAAAACTTAGCGGTACTAGATTTTGTTTTCGGAGATAATCATACCGTAAATCAAGATTTTGGTATTCCAAATGATGTAGGTTTTTTAGAAGATGGTTACAGTTGCCCAGATGTTAGCGGGATAAGTGATTTTGATCATATTGGAGATATGATAATTAGGCTAAATACTACATCTACCGTAAAAAGTGTTAAAGTAGAATTGGTAGACTACCCGTTGTTTACTCCGCAAATTATTGGAACTCATATTGCTGCTAGTTTAAATCGCTTTCCTTTTTATGAATTAACTCCAGGAGATTACATTATTCGGGCAACTCCTTTTTCTGAAGAGGGAGGAGAAGGTATTTCTGGAGAGCCTTACGATGTTTCTTTTACGATTACCGATTCATGTAAAGACGTTGATGTACAAGTAAAAGTAGAGGCCGCTAATTGTGATGGTATTGGAGGTAAAATAGTTTTTACGTCAAATTATGCGAGACCAAATTCTATTAGTTCTGATTTGGATACATATTTATGGATAAAAAATGATTCAAATGATTATGTTATTGAAAGCATTCCATCTGGAAATTATTCTTTTAGGTATCATGGCGATAACGGTCCTCAACTTTGTTCTAAAACTGTTGATATTGTGGTGGATTACGATTGTGTTTCATCAGATTTTACGTTCCGAGTTAATACTGGCGGCACGGAAACAGAATACAATGAAGAAACGTTTATTACAGACAACTATTTCGATACTGGAAATACTTTAGATAGGCCTCAAACTGGATTACCAGAACCTTATCAAAGTTTTAGATATAGTCCTTCTAAGCAAATGAATTATGATATTCCGGTGCCAGATGGAGAATATACGGTTAATTTATACTTTGCTGAGCTATGGTTTGGAGCAACAGGTGGAGGCTCAGGAGGAGTTGGTAGTCGTATTTTTGATGTAAATATAGAAGGTGCTTTAATAGAAGATAATCTGGATGTTTTTGCTGAGGTTGGTGCAGATGCAATGTTAATGAAGAACCATGTGGTGACGGTAACGGATGGAATATTAAATATAGCTTTTGATTCTAGAGATGAAGTGGGAGGGAAACGTCACCCGATAATAAATGCTATTGAAGTTATAAGTAATTCAGATGGTGATAGTGTACCACCAATGGTAACTAGTATTACCACAGAGGATATTACTGAAAATTCATTTAAAGTAGATTGGATGCTTAATGAAGCAAGTACGGGAAAAGTACTTTGGGGGACATCTGATGCTGCGCTAGATAATGAAACCACGTTTGAACCTAATTTTTTAACGCACCATATTCAAACTGTAAGCGGATTAAATGCAAATACTACTTATTATTATAGCGTAGTTGGTGAAGATGAAGCAGGTAATAGTTTTGTTGGAGAAAT
The DNA here is from genome assembly GCA_947493885.1 of uncultured Maribacter sp. Classification (GTDB taxonomy): domain Bacteria; phylum Bacteroidota; class Bacteroidia; order Flavobacteriales; family Flavobacteriaceae; genus Maribacter_B. Next base: position 394,767 of record CANLTE010000004.1, on the reverse strand, counting down.
TCAAACTGTAAAAACTTTAGAAGATATAACTGCACAGCGTCCTTTTATATTTTCGGTCAAAAGAAACGAAGGATTAGGTTTAGAACCAATTAGCTCTGTAAGAATACCAATAGACCCCAACCTCACTTATAATTATACTGTTGATTGGGGAGATGGTTATATAGATGAAAATGTAACCACTGAAATTACGCATGATTATGGCGAGTCGGTTACTCAAACGTATAAAATAAAAATAACTGGTATTTTTCCAAGACCGTATTTTGGAGTTGATAGAGAATATAGACATTATAGATTTATAGAACTTTATCAATGGGGAGATATAGAGTGGATTTCTTTGGAACAGGCTTTTGAGATTACCCACTTAGAGTATTCTGCTTTAGATGTTCCAGACCTTAGTGAATGTTCCAGTTTAAAAAATATGTTTAAGAACTCTTTAATGACAGGAGAAGGAAGTCATTCACTTTCTAATTGGGAAGTAGGTGCAATTACTGACATGTCTGGAATGTTTGAAGGAACAATTTTTAATCAAAATATTTCCTCTTGGGATGTAGGTAACGTTACAAATATGTCTAATATGTTTGCTGGATCAGTTAAATTTCATGACAATAATTCACAATTTATAGCCTCTCATTTCAATAAAGACATTTCGAATTGGGACGTTAGCAATGTAACTAATATGAGCGGAATGTTTAGTTTCGATGGTGCTTTTTCTAATGAAAACTACGATGATACCCTAACTGGCTGGAGTCAACTACCCTCGTTGCAAAACGGGGTAACTTTAGATTCATCTAGTAAATATTGTAAATCAGAAGTGGCTAGACAGTATATTATAGATACTTATGGTTGGATAATTACTGATGGAGGCAAAGCTGCAGATTGTGAAGAACCAAATGATTTTGTATTACGAATAAATACAGGAGGTACAGAAATTGATTATAATGGAGAAACGTTTATTACAGATACCTATTTCAATACCGGAAATACTTTAGATAGACCTCAAACTGGATTACCAGAACCTTATCAAAGTTTTAGATATAGTCCTTCTCAGCAAATGAGTTATAATATTCCAATACCTGACGGAGAATATACAGTTAATTTATACTTTGCGGAACTGTGGTTTGGAGCAACAGGTGGAGGCTCAGGTGGAGTTGGTAGTCGTGTTTTTGATGTAAATATCGAAGGTGTTCTTGCAGAAGATAATTTGGATATTTTCGCTGAGGTAGGAGCTGATGCCATGTTAATGAAAACACATACGGTAACTGTAACAGGCGGTGTGTTAAATATTGATTTTGATTCAAGTAATGCTGTAGGTGGAGAACGTCATCCAGTAATTAACGCAATTGAAGTGTTGTCTATAAATAATCAAACCAACAACAATCAGTTTTTTGCAGCAAAAGGAGTAGGCGCAGATATTATCGGACTTAATAATGTTGAAATGCAGTTACTTCCAAATCCAGCTCAAGAACATACTACGGTAAGTTTTAGTAGTGCAATAACCATTGACGCTATTACTATTTTTGACATTCATGGTAGATTAATACAAACGATTTCAGGAAACCATGCTCCCCAAGGAAATAGTTATGATGTAAACGTGAGTACTTTACAGCCAGGTTTATATATTATAAAAGCATTGGACGTTGAAGGTGTTTCTTATGAAAAACAGTTGATTGTAAAGTAACACAAAAAGTAAAGTTTATTAAAAGCCCCTATTTGGGGCTTTTATTGATTTATAATTTTTGTTTTTCTTCTGATACCTCTTTCTTTTTAGTATTTCCAGGAAAAGTGAGGTTTGTACTGGAGTACGTGCTGCCAAAAGTAACATTTGCAGCGTAAACTTGTTTTATAGCATCTTCCACTTGATGCTCCGAAAGCTCCTTTAGTGGATGAATAAAAACGGACCATATAATTTCATCACTTAAAGCATATTTTACATCTAAAGCGGTGTGAAAGTTCGCTACCAATGCATTTAAAATATCATCTTCTTTAATATCTTCCCTTTTAATAATTGGAGATATTATGCGCATTCGGTTTGCATTGGTATCATACACACACATTAAAGGTCGTTCTTTGTATATAAATTGATGGGAATTTCCTGTGGAAACTAATGTGTCTGATACTTTAGAAATGATACTTTCCAATTTTTCTGGAGTCATTTCTTGAGCGTTAACAACATTGCTAAATATCAAGAAAAAAAGAGCTAAAAAAAATAACGACCGATTCATAAATTAAATTTATTAATCAGTCGTTTCAATATGTTTTTATTTACAATAAGTATGAAAAACCTTTCAAAAATTATTCTTTCATAGTGTGATAAGCGTTTTGGACGTCATCATCTTCTTCAATTTTTTCAAGAAGTTTTTCAACATCTGCTACTTGTTCTTCAGTAAGTTCTTTGGTAACCTGAGGAATCCGTTCAAAACCGGAAGATAAAATTTCAATCCCCCTATTTTCAAGTTCTTTTTGTATGGAACCAAAGCTCTCAAAAGGCGCATATATTAAAATTCCGTCATCATCAACAAAAACCTCTTCAGCTCCAAAGTCAATTAGCTCAAGTTCCAGTTCTTCAGGGTCTAAACCTTCACCATTAATTCTAAAGTTGCATGTATGATCAAACATAAATTCAACCGAACCAGAAGTGCCTAAACTACCGTTACATTTATTGAAGTAACTACGTACATTAGCCACGGTTCTAGTGTTATTGTCAGTAGCAGTTTCTACTAAAATTGCAATACCATGCGGTGCATATCCCTCAAACAACACAATTTTAAAATCACCTAGACTTTTATCACTGGCTCTTTTAATAGCGCGTTCAACATTATCTTTAGGCATGTTTACAGACTTAGCATTCTGTATCACCGCTCTAAGTTTAGCATTTGAGTCTGGGTCAGGGCCACCTTCTTTAACAGCCATAACAATATCTTTACCAATACGTGTAAAGGCCTTAGACATTGCTGACCATCTTTTCATTTTACGCGCTTTTCTAAACTCAAAAGCTCTTCCCATAATATTCTAAATTTTTTAAATGAGTAATGGCAAATTTAATAAATTTTGTGTCCTTGTCAAGGGGAATGTTTTTAGCGTTTATTCACTTAGAATAATATCTTCTATGGTTTTCGCTAAAGTAATATCTTTTAGTGTTACACCATTAGCATCATGAGTATTTAAACGTATGCTTAAAGTGTTGTATACATTGCTCCAGTCTGGGTGATGATTTTGGATTTCACATTCAAAGGCAATGCGTGTCATCACCGAAAAGGCATCTTTAAAATCTTTAAATTCAAAAGTAGTTTCTAATGCGCCATTGTTATATTCCCATCCGTCCAAATCCTTTAGATGTTGTTCTATTTCTAAAACAGTTAGTTTTTTCATAATTACTTTTTTATAAAGTTAGATAATTAAATGATGGTCTATAATGTCTTGATAACCAAATTGTAGATTTTTGGGAAGTTTGTTGGTTTTAGGAAGCACCGCTAAATATCGCTCATTATTAGTAGTGTAGTTTCTTTTATAGATAGGATTGAAGGTGCCAATACGGTCTATAATTTCTTTTATAAAGTCTTCGTGATGTACTAAATCTGTACTGCCCAGATGAAAAATTCCACTTTTATTTCTGTTGATTAAGTAATGAATTTGTTGAGTAAGTTTATCATCATTAGTGACATTCATAACTAGGTTAGGAAAAACATCTATAGGTTCGTTATTAAGAATACTATTCTTGATATCTTTTACTCTAACCGAGGTGTTGCCAAAAACCATAGGCACTCTTAAAATGGAGGCTTTTTCTTTAGGAAGCCTTAGTAACATATTTTCTATCCTGATTTTTAGTCTACCGTAAATACTTTCTGATAGTGTTTTATCATTTTCGTAGGATGGGTATTTACTGTATGCATCAAAAACGTTAGCTGAAGAAAGAAAAAACAACTTACATTTATGATTTAATAGGTACTCGATAATATGTTGATGTGCTTGTATTTGGGAGGCAAAATTACCTCGTAATGCCGAAATTACAATTTGAGGTTGTATGTCGTCGAGAATGTTGTAAATGTCATCCTCTTCCATATTATATTTTAAAAATTGCTTATTATTTTCAAAAGACCTTCGCGCAGAATTATACGTAGCGTAGGTATTAAAATAACAGCAAAGCTCCTTATAAATGGCATTTCCTAAAAAACCACTTCCCCCGAGAACAAGAATTTTTTTTGAGTCCAAATGCTAAAAAATTGATTGCTCGGTTTTGGTTGTTAATTGTTCCAAGGCAAGCATTCCCAGTTTAGAGTTTCCTTTTTGGTTTAATCCTGGTGCCCAGGTAACAACAGTGTATTTATTGGGTAGCACTGCTGCTATACCTCCGCCAACTCCACTTTTGCCAGGTAGACCCACTTCAAAAGCAAATTCTCCAGCCTCATCATAAAAACCACATGTAAGCATCAGCGCATTTATCCGTTTTATCTGGTTAATGTTTAAATAGGTTTCTCCTTGCAAACACTTTCCGTGATTCATGAAAATGAAAAAGGCTTTTGCAAGTTGCTCACAGTTCATTTCTATAGCGCAAAGGTGAAAATATAAATCTAGTACAACTTCGACATCATTATGTAGATTTCCGAATGACTTTAAAAGGTTTGCAGCTGCAAAATTTTTAAACCCCGTTACTCTTTCAGATTCTGCCACTTTTTTATTGTAGTTTATTGTGGTGTCGTTACAAAGCTTTTGTAGAAAAACTAAGAAATCTGTTTTAGGGTTTTTTAGTTTAGAGATAAGAATATCAGCTACTACGATAGCACCATCATTATTAAAAGGGTTTCTTGGAATTCCTTTTTCAAATTCAAGAAGCGATAAATGATTAAAAGGATTACCAGATGGTTCTACATTTATACGTTTCCAGATATCATTGTCAACTATGCTAAAACATAACGCAAGCGAAAGCACCTTAGAGATACTCTGAATGGAAAATTTTTCGAAAGCATCAGCTGCACTATAGCCATTTTTATTTGCATCAATTAAATGTATACCAAATTTAGTGCTATTTATCTTTGCGAGTTCGGGTATATATGAGGCAACAACACCTTTATCTTTGGTCCGTTTTGCGTCAATAGCAATGTCATCAATAATTATTTGGTAGTTAATCATTTCCTTTATAAAAAGGTAGTTTTACAACCGTTGTGGGAATAGCTTTTTTGCGAACTTGTATATTGATTTTTGCCCCTACTTCTGAAAATATTTTTGGAACATAACCAAGACCAATTCCTTTGCCTAATGAAGGGGACATAGTACCTGAAGTAACCACTCCAATTTTATTCCCTTGGCTATCAACAATATCATAGTCGTGACGCGGAACTCCTTTTTCGTCTAACTCAAAAGCAACAAGTTTACGTTTCAGTCCTCGCTCTTTTTCTTTTGCTAGGGCTTCACTATTTACAAACTCTTTTGTGAATTTGGTTACCCATCCTAAACCAGCTTCAAAGGGAGATGTGTTATCATTAATATCATTTCCATAAAGGCAATAACCCATTTCTAACCTTAGGGTATCTCTAGCAGCTAAACCTATGGGTTTAATATTAAAAGCAGCTCCAGCTTCAAAAACTTTGTCCCAAATTTGCTTTACTTCTTCGTTTTTACAATATATTTCAAATCCTCCTGATCCAGTGTATCCGGTGGCAGAAATAATAACATGTTGAATTCCTGCAAAATCCGCAACTTCAAAATTGTAAAATTTTATTTGGGATAAATCTATACTAGTTAAACTTTGCATAGCATCCACTGCTTTTGGGCCTTGAACGGCAAGTAGCGAATAATCTTCCGAAAGGTTTCTCATGTCAGCGTTGTATTCGCTATTATATTTGGAAATATGCGCCCAATCTTTTTCTATATTTGAAGCATTTACAACTAGTAAATATTGTTCTTCTTTTATTCTGTAAACAATTAAATCATCTACAATTCCACCTGTTTCATTCGGGAAATAGCAGTATTGAGCTTTTCCAATGGTGAGTGTAGACGCGTCATTTGAGATAACTTTTTGAATTAAATCTAGGGCCCTTGGACCACTGATTAAAAACTCACCCATATGAGAGACGTCAAAAACGCCCACAGCGTTACGAACGGTCTCATGTTCAATATTTACGCCTTCGTATGAAACAGGCATGTTATAGCCAGCAAAGGGAACCATTTTTGCACCTAATGCTTCGTGGGTGGAGGTCAAAGCAGTATTTTTCATCCAGAAATAATTTATTTAAGAGTGGTTAAAATTCACCGAAATTAGCTTTGATATACAAAACACTAACGGGTCATTGTATTATTTTCATGTAAATTAGTCGCCCCAAATTTATCGAAAATATATGGATGTTTTTCTTCTACTTTGTTTTTTGAAGATATTCTCCTCAACTTGAAGGAATTGGGTAATTTAATTGTCTAACAAATAATCTTTTAGCTCGTTGTAAGTTTCTATTTTGATGGAAATTTTTTCCTTATCCATGACCTTGGTAATTTGAGTAGGGATTTCAATTTTCTTTCCAATCGTGTTCTCAACAATGTCTAAAAACTTTACAGGATGAGCCGTTTCCAGGAAGATTCCATAGGTATTCACTTCATTTTCTTGATATTTTTTTAATCCAAGATAGCCAACAGCTCCATGAGGATCTGCAGCATAACCACAAGTATTGTGTATTTGAATCATCGCCTTTTTAGTTTCTTCATCGGTAAATGAATATGAAGAAAGGTTTTTAGAAAGATCTTCAAAATTGTCTTTAAATAAATGACGAATTCTAATGAAATTACTTGGGTCACCTACATCCATAGCATTGGATATTGTAGCAGTAGATGGCTTTGGATTATATTCCTGCGTTTTCATAAACTGAGGAACAGTATCGTTTACATTAGTTGCAGCAATAAATTGTTTTACTGGCATTCCTAATTTTTGAGCCATCATTCCAGCGCAGATATTTCCGAAGTTCCCACTAGGAACTGAGAAAACAATTTCTTTTCCTTTAGATTTTACCTCTTTATAGGCAAAAAGGAAATAAAACAATTGAGGTAACCAACGTGCAACATTAATAGAGTTAGCAGATGTAAGTTGCATTTTACCAAGTAAATCATCATCCAAAAAAGCGGTTTTCACCATCTTTTGGCAATCGTCAAAAGTACCATCTACTTCAAGGGCAGTAATGTTTTTTCCCAACGTAGTTAATTGTCTTTCTTGAATATCACTAACTTTTCCACTTGGGTAAAGAATAACAACCTTTACACCTTTTACGCCCAAAAAACCATTTGCTACAGCACCACCAGTATCTCCTGAGGTAGCAACAAGTACAGTAACTTCTTTATTTTCGCCTTCTGAAAAATAACCTAAACAGTTAGCCATGAATCTAGCCCCAACATCTTTAAACGCCATTGTAGGCCCATGAAAAAGTTCAAGGGTGGCTGTATTTTTATCTATTTTAACAACAGGAAAATCAAAATCAAGAACAGTTGTTAAAATGGCTTTTAATTTGTTCTCCGGAATTTCCTCCGAAACAAATTGTTTTATAGCTTCAAAAGCAATTTCTACGTTGGATAGAGATTCTATATTTTCAAAAAAAGAAGCTGAAAGTGGTGTAATGTTTTCAGGAAAGTATAATCCTCTGTCTGGAGCAATACCTTTAATTACAGCATCTTTAAAAGATACGTTTGGAGCTTGTTTATTTAGACTGTAAAAATTCATTCTACTATTTAATTATTTTAATTCCTTCGGAATTTATTTTTGACACGTGAATATCGAAGTCAATTCCAATATTCTGATATGCTTTTTTTATAGCTTCAGCAACAATGTTAGCGGTTTGCTCACCCTTGCTAAAAGCAAATATGGAAGGTCCTGATCCTGAAATACCACAACCCAATGCTCCAGCTTGTAAAGCTTCTTTTTTAACCTTCTTAAAGCCAGGTATTAAAATAGATCGGATTGGTTCAATAATATGATCTTCAAGGGATCTACCTATTAAATCGTAATCCTCTGTAAAAAGACCAGCAATTAATCCACCAACATTTCCCCATTGTTTTATACCATTTTCCAAAGAAATATTAGTTTTTAATATTTTTCTAGAATCCGCAGTTTTAATTTCAATTTGCGGATGAATAACAGTTGCGTACAATTCTGATGGATTTTTAATAGGTATAATATCCAATGGACTGTAACTTCTAACAAGCGTAAAAGCTCCAAATAGGGCTGGGGCTACATTATCTGCATGAGCCACTCCGCTCGCAAGTTTTTCTCCTTCCATGGCAAACTTTACCAAGTCGGTTTTTGAAAACGGATTGCCAAGTAAATGGTTCATTGCCCAAACGGCTCCGGTAGAACTTGCAGCACTACTTCCAATGCCACTTCCTGCCTTAATTTTTTTATAAATCTCTATTTCAAATCCTCCATCATAATGGGCTTTTTCTAAAAGTGCCAGCCCTGCTACTCCAGCAACATTTTTTTTAGTTTCTAGAGGTAAATTTTGGCCTTCCAGTTTGGTGATTTGCACCCCTTTTTCTTTAGTTTTACGAATAACCATTTCATCACCAACTGCATCTAATGCAACTCCAAGAACATCAAAACCACATGAAATATTGGCTATAGTGGCAGGGCAAAAAACTCTAATTTCTTCCATGATTAAAAATTACCAATTCTAATGATGTCAGCAAAAATACCAGAGGCAGTAACGTCTGCTCCAGCACCAGCTCCTTTAATAATCATAGGTTGATTAGGGTAGCGTTCCGTATAGAATAAAACAATGTTATCACTGCCTTCCAGATTATAAAAATCGTGTCCTTTTGGAATTTCTTGTAGACCTACACTAGCTTTTCCATTTTCATACTGTGCTACGTACTTTAATTTACTATTGGCATCTTCCGCTTTCTTATAGATGTCTTGGAATGAAGCTTCATGCTTGATTAATGAAGCAAAAAAATCTTCGTTATTTGTCGTATCCAGGCTTTCTTGTGGAAGAAACGAATTGTTGACAATATCTCCAATTTCTAACTGATTGCCGCTTTCCCTGGCAAGAATTAATATTTTTCGCATTACGTCAACCCCGCTTAAGTCAATTTTTGGGTCAGGTTCAGTATATCCTTCTTCTTGAGCCTGTTTAACGACATCATGAAAAGTTGTTTTGTTATTAAAATTGTTGAACACAAAATTTAAGCTTCCAGAAAGTACAGCTTGTATTTTTAATATTTTGTCTCCTGAAGTAATTAAATGCTTTAAGGTGTCAATAATTGGTAAACCAGCACCAACATTTGTTTCAAACAGGAATGGAGCATTATACTCTCGGGCAAGTTGTTTAAGTTTTTTGTAATTGTTGTATTCAGAAGAACATGCAATTTTATTACATGTAACAACAGATATACTGTTTCCTAAATATGAATGGTACGTTTCTGATACCTCGGCACTTGCTGTATTATCAACAAAAATGCTATTACGATAATTTAGCTGATTTACAGTTTCAAGAAATTTGGCTTTATCTGCTTTTTCTCCTTCGGCTAAAACACTTTCCCATTTGTTTAAGTTTATTCCATTTTCATCAAAAAGCATGGTTCTGGAATTAGAAATTCCTATAACCCTAATGTTTAGTTTTAAATTCTCTTTTAAATAATCGCCTTGTTGTAAAATTTGATTTAAAAATTTAGAGCCAACATTTCCAACCCCCATTACAAAAAGGTTGAGCTGTTTTATGTTTTCCTCAAAAAACTCTTCATGCAAGGTATTTAGGGCTTTTTTGACATCAAGCTTTTTAATCACGGTAGATATATTTCTTTCAGAAGCTCCTTGCGCTATTGCTCTAATATTTACATTGTTTTTACCTAATGTGCTAAACATTTTTCCGCTTAAGCCTTGATGACTTTTCATGTTGTCACCAACCAGAGCAACAATAGCCAAATCTTTTTCAACTATGGCTGGTTTTATTTTTCCCCGTTCAATTTCATATTCAAAAGCATCATTAACTATTTCAATTGCTCTCTCGATATCATCATCGGAAATACCAACACAAATAGAATGTTCTGATGAAGCCTGTGTGATTAAAACAACACTTATTTCGGCCTGTGATAAAACTTCAAAAAATCTTTTAGAAATACCAGGAATACCAACCATTCCTGAACCTTCTAAAGATAGCAATGAAATATTTTCAACATGACTTATTCCACGAACTGTTTTTCCTTTTTCGTTTTTAATTTTTGTAATAAGTGTTCCATTATTTTCAGGGTCAAAAGTATTTTTAATACAAATTGAAATTCCTTTTGACAATACAGGTTGAATAGTTGGAGGGTAAAGTACTTTGGCTCCAAAATGCGAAAGCTCCATTGCTTCTTCATATGAAATATGTGGAATAGGCTTTGCTTGTTTTACCAATCGAGGGTTAGCGGTATACATTCCACTTACATCAGTCCAAATTTCTAAGATTTCTGCTTTTATCGCTGCAGCGTAAATAGCTGCAGTATAATCAGATCCACCACGACCTAAAGTTGTGGAGTTGCCATTTTCAGATGAAGCAATAAATCCAGCAGTTACAATAATTTTGGAAGTAGTTTTGTTAAAAAAGTCTACACAATTAGCATTTGTAATCTCAAAATTTACAATTGCCTTTCCGTTGAGTTCGTTAGTTTTAATAAGCTCTCTACTATCTTTATGTGTAGCCTTTAAACCCTCTTGAGCAAAATATTGACCTATTATGTATGAAGAAAGTATTTCACCGAAACTCACAATTTTATCGGACAGTTTTGGTGTAATTTCACCAATTAAAAAAGCACCCTCAAGTAATGTTTCAAGCGTATTTAATTCAGCTTTTACCTTACTTAAAACTGCACTTTGCTCCTTAATAGCAATAAGTTCTTTTATGGTATTTAGATGCCTTTTCTCAATTTCGCTAATAACTGTTGTATAGGTTTGGTCTTGGCTAGCGGCTAATTCAGCTGTTTTTAACAATAAATCTGTTACGCCACCAAAAGCAGAAACAACAACTATTGTTTTATCACTTTTGCTATTATAAACAATGTTTTTTACTAAGGCTATATTATTTGCATTGGCTACCGAAGTGCCTCCAAATTTTAAAACTTTCATTATGTAAGGAAATTAACTTGTACTGAATATTTGAGTTGCGTAAAAACGCGAGAAATGGACGTATATGTTGTTGTTTACCCCAATGGGGTAATCGTACCAATTGTTGTAGTACCATTGGTCAATGAAGAAAATAATATGTCCGTGAATTTGTAGTACATGATTCTTTGTGAGGCTCAAAAGTAGTACATTTGATTTGCTAATCAAACCTTTTCAAGTGATTTTTGTGAAATCTTCACTAATTGACTAATAATTGTATAGAATGAAACTTTTTAATGCGCAGCAGATATATGCTGCTGATAAATTTACCATAGAAAAACAAAAAATTACGAGTGATTCTTTAATGGAGAGATCTGCGATTCAGATTTTTAATTGGATGCATTTGCGCATGCAAGGTGCTCCAGTAAAAATTCATCTTTTTTGTGGAATTGGTAATAATGGAGGGGATGGTATAGCTTTAGCAAGACACTTGCAAGAACATGGTTATAATATTGGCGTGCATGTAGTGAATTACAGCGAAAAGCGTTCAAAAGACTTTTTAATCAATCTAGATAGGCTGAAAGACCGTAAAATATGGCCAAATTTTTTAGACGATAATTGTGATTTTCCGGAAATTGGAAGAGATGATATTATAGTAGATGCAATTTTTGGTATTGGACTGAATAGAGCACCTGAGGAATGGGTTGTGAACTTAATGGCGCATTTGCATAGTTCGGAAGCTTTTATTTTATCTGTAGATATTCCTTCAGGGTTGTATACTGATAAAATTCCTGCGAATAAAGAAGCTGTGGTGCGAGCTAATTATGTTTTGAGTTTTCAGGCTCCAAAATTAGTTTTTTTTCTTCCCGAAACTGGCGTTTATATTAATCAATGGGAGGTTTTGGATATTGGATTAGATCCAGAATTTTTGATGAATGAGAATACGGCTTATGAGATAATTGGTAAGCATGAGGTTCTTCCTTTGTATGTGCCTAGAGAAAAATTTTCGCATAAGGGTACTTATGGGCATGCGTTGTTAATAGGTGGTAGCTATGGCAAAATTGGTGCTATGATTTTAGCATCGGAAGCTTCGCTGAAGGCGGGTTCTGGTTTAACAACTGTTTGTATTCCAAATTGTGGTTATGTGTCAATGCAATCATCAGTGCCCGAGGCAATGGTTTTGTCCGGTGGAGAAGAATTAATATCGGAAATTAAGATAGATTTTAAGCCATCTGCGGTTGGTATTGGAGTTGGTTTTGGAAAACACGATGATACAGTTAAGGCTTTTGGAAACTTTTTGAAGAGCAATAATAAGCCATTAGTGATAGACGCTGATGCACTAAATATTTTATCTGAAAATAAAGAACTTTTAAAAGATGTGCCAGTGCAATCCGTTTTAACACCGCACCCTAAAGAATTAGAACGACTAATAGGAAGTTGGAAAAATGATTTTGATAAATTAGAAAAAGCTAAGGCGTTTGCTAAGAAGTATGATTTTGTGTTGGTAGTTAAAGGAGCTCACACCATTACAATTTATGAAAATAAAGGGTATATTAATACAACTGGAAATCCGGGAATGGCAACAGCGGGAAGTGGAGATGTATTAACGGGTTTAATTACAGGTTTAATAGCTCAGGGGTATGAGACATTGAGCGCTGCAATTTTTGGGATTTACCTGCATGGTAAAGCGGGTGATATTATGGTCGAAAAAACAGGTTATCAATCTTTAATTGCTTCGAATATAGTGGAAGGTATAAAAGATGCTTATTTGGATTTGTTTAAACAACCAGAGCAACCACAGGAAGCTCAGTCTGAAGAACAATAAAAAGAAAATAGGCCTTAGGCCTATTTTCTTTTTAGTTTCTTTTTAACCCATGTGAGGGCGTTTTCATATTCTATAAAAAACTTCATTTGTTTTTTGTAAAATAGTTTTTCTATCTTAAAGTTATGCATGTCAATTTCTTTAATAGAGACTATGGCAAATGCCTTAAGATTTTCTAATCCTGCCAAATAACTGTATATGGTGGGGTCTACGGCATACGAGTTTTTTCGAAAACTAATGTATCCAAAATCTTTGTTTCTAAAGTGAATTTCTGAAATTCCGATAAGTTGATATGCTCTTTCGAGAGTTAAGGTAGCTCCTTCTTCAAAAATGGCTACCATATAATTATCATAAACTTGAACTTTTCCAATGTCTAATTGATACTCCCTTACTATAATTGTTCTCTTTGCTGAACTCAATTTCATTATTGTATTTCTATGTGTCCGAGACGAAAATATAGGTAACAAAAATGAATGTGTAAATTTTTAGACAAAAAGCCTAAATATCGTTTATACTGCTTTTCGCTAAGTATTTCATCGGTTTTTTAAAATAAAAAAGCGCCTTATGGCGCTTTAAATTTTAGTAATAAAAATTTATGTTTTTGAAGGTTTTTTTGCCTTTTTAATTTTTATAGTAAGCAAGTCTTCATCTTTATCTAAATCCATGTAGATGTTGTCTCCTTCTTCTAGTTTTGAATTTACAATTTCTTCGGCAAGGGCATCTTCAATATACTTTTGAATAGCTCTTTTTAAAGGACGAGCACCATATTGTTTGTCGAAACCTTTTTCGGCAATATAATCTTTTGCTTCTTCTGTAAGTTCAAGGTTATACCCAATATCTTTAATTCTTTCAAAAAGTTTACGTAATTCAATATCAATAATTTTATGAATATGCTCCCTTTCTAAAGCATTAAAAACAATAACATCATCAATTCTATTTAAAAACTCTGGAGCAAATGCTTTTTTAAGGGCATTTTCAATAACACTTTTTTGGTGCGAATCTGTTTGTGCTTTTTTTGCTGCTGTACCAAACCCAACTCCTTGACCAAAGTCTTTTAATTGACGTGCTCCAATATTGGATGTCATTATAATAATTGTATTTCTAAAATCAATTTTTCGACCAAGACTATCTGTAAGATAACCATCATCTAGTACTTGAAGAAGCATGTTGAATACATCAGGGTGAGCTTTTTCAACTTCATCAAGTAATACAACGGCGTATGGTTTACGACGTACTTTTTCAGTAAGTTGTCCACCTTCTTCGTAACCTACATATCCAGGGGGTGCTCCAACTAATCTTGATATAGCGAATTTCTCCATGTATTCACTCATATCAATTCTAATAAGGGCTTCTTCAGAATCAAATAATTCTTTTGCGAGAACTTTAGCCAGTTGTGTTTTCCCTACACCTGTTTGTCCTAAGAAAATAAATGAACCAATAGGTTTGTTAGGGTCCTTTAATCCAGCTCTGTTACGTTGAATTGCCTTAGCTACCTTAGCAACGGCTTCATTTTGCCCAATAACATTAGATTTTATTAAATCTGGTAATTCTGCTAATTTGTTACTTTCGGTTTGCGCAATTTTATTTACAGGAATACCACTCATCATAGAAACAACATCAGCTACATTATCTTCAGAAACAATTTCCTTATGAAGTTTGCTGTCTTCTTCCCATTTTTCTTGAGCAAGCGCTAAATCTTTTTCGATTCTTTTTTCGTCATCTCTAAGTTTAGCTGCCTCTTCGTACTTCTGTTTTTTAACAACGCTATTTTTTAATACGCGAACATCATCCAATTGCTTTTCAAGTTCAAGGATTTGCTCAGGAACATCCATATTAACAATATGTACCCTAGACCCAGCTTCATCAAGAGCGTCAATGGCTTTGTCCGGAAGGAATCTATCTGTCATATATCTGTTCGTAAGTTTTACACAAGCTGCAATTGCTTCATCGGTGTAGCTTACATTATGGTGCTCTTCATATTTTCCTTTAATGTTTTGGAGAATCTCAATAGTTTCTTCAACGGTAGTAGGCTCAACAGTTACTTTTTGGAAACGTCTTTCCAACGCACCATCTTTTTCAATATACTGACGATATTCATCTAGTGTTGTTGCCCCTATACATTGGATTTCACCTCTTGCTAAAGCAGGTTTAAACATATTTGAAGCATCTAAACTTCCAGTTGCTCCTCCAGCGCCCACTATGGTATGAATTTCATCAATAAAAAGAATAACATCATCATTCTTTTCTAACTCATTCATTACGGCTTTCATTCGCTCTTCAAATTGCCCTCTGTACTTTGTGCCAGCAACCAGCGAAGCTAAGTCTAGTGTAACAACTCTTTTACCGTATAGAATACGTGAAACTTTTTTATTGATAATACGAAGTGCTAAACCTTCAGCAATGGCACTTTTACCCACTCCGGGCTCTCCGATTAAAAGAGGATTATTTTTCTTTCTTCTGCTTAATATTTGAGAAACCCTTTCAATCTCTTTTTCTCTACCTACAACTGGGTCTAACTTATTTTCCTCTGCCATGCGAGTTAGGTCACGACCAAAATTATCCAAAACAGGTGTTTTAGATTTTTTATTTCCCTTAGGGTTTGCGGAAGATCCAAAAGTCCCTTCTTTGCCTGCACTGGGTTCTTCTGGGTCACTAGGAAAAGATTCGCTTGTTGGTTCATCAACAATATCGTCATCACTTGTAATCATAAACTTAAATTGTTCTTTAACGCCATCATAATCCACTTTTAGTTTGTGAAGTAATTTGGTTGTAGGATCATTTTCGTTACGTAGTATGCACAGTAATAAATGCGCCGTATTAATAGAAGAACTTTGAAACAACTTAGCTTCAAGAAAGGTTGTTTTAAGAGCTCTTTCTGCCTGACGTGTAAGGTGCAGATTTTTTTTGTCTTTTTGTAAGCTGCTCGGATTTGGATTAGAAGGGCTTAGTATTTCTACTTTCCTTCTCAGGTGATCCAAGTCTACATCTAAAGCATCAAGTATCGTTATTGCTTTTCCATTACCATCTCTTAAAAGCCCAAGCATTAGGTGCTCGGTTCCAATGAAATCGTGCCCCAATCTTAAAGCTTCTTCTTTGCTATAGGCTATAACGTCCTTTACTCGAGGTGAAAAATTATCATCCATAAATTATCTTATCAATCATAAAATTAATAAATATCAGCTTATGTTAGTACAAATACGATGCCTAATTATACTATAGCTTGAATATAGAAGACGAAAAAAAAGAGAATTTATTACATTTTGGCTTATGATAATTGTGTTTTTTTAATAGCCAATAGGGTGTTAATAAATTATTGAATAAAGTATTACCGATATACTTTGAAGCCTTTAAAAATGCGTATATTGGCATGCTTTTTTAATTAAAATATAAACAATAATATTTTTAGATGGCAGAAGGAGAAAAATTGATTCCTATTAACATAGAAGATGAAATGAAATCTGCCTACATTGATTATTCAATGTCGGTCATTGTGTCACGTGCTTTACCCGATGTTAGGGATGGCTTAAAACCTGTACACAGAAGGGTTCTTTATGGAATGCACGAATTGGGTGTTAGATCCAATAGTGCGCATAAGAAATCCGCCCGTATCGTGGGTGAGGTTTTAGGTAAGTATCACCCTCACGGAGATACTTCAGTGTATGATTCTATGGTACGTATGGCACAGGAATGGAGCCTGCGATATATGCTAGTTGATGGTCAAGGTAACTTTGGCTCTATTGATGGCGACAGTCCTGCTGCAATGCGTTATACGGAAGCTCGTATGCGAAAGATTGCAGATGAAATGTTGTCAGATATAGAAAAAGATACCGTGGATCACCAATTAAATTTTGATGATTCATTGCAGGAACCAACGGTGTTACCTACTAGAATTCCTAACTTATTAGTTAATGGAGCTTCAGGTATTGCAGTTGGTATGGCAACAAATATGCCTCCTCATAATCTTTCTGAAGTTGTAGATGGTACCGTTGCTTATATTGATAACAGCGATATTGAGATAGATGAGTTAATAACACATATTAAAGCTCCAGATTTTCCAACCGGAGGAATAATATATGGTTATGATGGCGTAAAGGAAGCTTTTCATACGGGAAGAGGTAGAGTGGTAATGCGGGCTAAGGCCAATATTGAAGAAGTTCAGGGCAGAGAGTGTATTATAGTTACTGAAATTCCTTACCAAGTTAACAAAGCAGACATGATTAAAAAGACTGCTGACTTGGTAAATGATAAAAAAATAGAAGGAATATCTACTATTAGAGATGAGTCTGATAGAACGGGAATGCGTATTGTTTACATTCTTAAAAGAGATGCAATACCTAACATTGTTTTAAATACACTTTATAAGTATACGGCTTTACAGTCTTCGTTTAGTGTTAACAATATTGCACTTGTTAATGGACGTCCGCAGTTACTGAATGTTAAAGAAATGATTCACTATTTCGTGGAGCATAGACATGAGGTGGTTGTTAGGCGTACTAAGTTTGAGTTAAAGAAAGCCGAAGATAGGGCTCATATACTAGAAGGGTTAATAATAGCTTCTGACAATATTGATGAAGTAATTGCCATTATAAGAGGGTCGTCTAATGCAGATGAAGCTCGTGAAAAACTCATGGAGCGCTTTAAGCTTTCCGAAATTCAGGCAAAAGCTATTGTAGAAATGCGTTTGAGACAGCTTACAGGTCTTGAGCAAGACAAGCTACGTTCTGAGTATGACGATATTATTAAGACTATTGCCGACTTAAAGGATATTTTAGAGAATAAAGACCGTAGAATGCAAATCATTAAAGATGAGCTTTTAGAGGTTAAAGATAAATACGGAGATAATCGTAGATCAGAAATTAACTTTGCTGGAGGAGACCTTAGCATGGAAGATATGATTCCGAATGAGCAAGTAGTTATAACCATTTCTCATGCGGGTTATATAAAACGTACTCCACTTTCTGAATATAAAACACAAAATAGGGGAGGTGTTGGACAAAAAGCCTCATCAACCAGAAATGAAGATTTCCTAGAACACTTATTTGTTGGAACTAATCACCAGTATATGTTGTTCTTTACACAAAAAGGAAAATGTTTCTGGATGCGTGTCTACGAAATTCCAGAAGGAAGTAGAACCTCTAAAGGACGTGCTATTCAAAACTTAATAAATATTGAACAAGACGATAAGGTTAAAGCCTTTATTTGTACTCAAGATTTAAAAGACGAAGAATACGTTAATAGTCATTATGTAATAATGGCTACTAGAAAAGGTACTGTTAAGAAAACGTCATTAGAGCAGTATTCTCGTCCACGTCAAAACGGAATTAATGCCATTGGTATTAGAGAAAGAGATGAGTTATTAGAAGCAAAACTTACCACAGGAACAAGTCAAATTTTCTTAGGATTAAAATCCGGTAAAGCAATTCGCTTTGAGGAAAGTAAAACCAGACCTATGGGTAGAAATGCTTCTGGTGTAAGGGGTATTACGTTAGCTCATGATGATGATGAGGTTATAGGAATGGTATCGGTTCATAATTTTGATGATGAATTGCTAGTTGTTTCTGAAAATGGTTATGGTAAGCGCTCTAGTATTGATGATTACCGAATTACTAACCGTGGAGGAAAAGGTGTTAAAACAATCTCCATTACTGAGAAAACGGGTGGATTAGTAGCTATTAAAAATGTAACCGATTCTGATGACTTAATGATTATTAATAAGTCAGGAATAGCTATTAGAATGAGCGTTGAAGACCTTAGAGTAATGGGTAGAGCAACTCAGGGAGTTAGACTTATTAATATAAAGGGGAACGATTCCATTGCAGCTGTTGCTAAAGTTATGAAGGATGATGAAGAAATTAGTGATGCTGATATAGCTGATATAGAGGTAGATGCAGAAGATGGCACGGCAATTGATAATACGAATAACGAAGAATCTAAAGAATAGAATAACACTAATATTTTAATTAATTTAATAATGAAGACTAAAATTATTTTACTGGCTGCCTTATCTCTTTCTATGGTAGGATATTCTCAGAAGAATGAAATAAAGGCCGCTGAAAAAGCACTTAAAGGAGGAGACTCTAATGCAGCAAAAGCATCGTTGGAAGCTGCGGCTGGGTTAATCTCTGGAGCGGATGCTAAATTGCAATCTCAGTTTTACTATATAAAAGGAAAAACTTATGCAGATTTAGCTAAAAAAGGTGATAACGCTGCTTTCAATGAAGCAATAGCCGCGTATAAGAAAGTTGTTGAGGTAGAAGAAAAATCAGGAAAAGCTAAGTATTCTGAGGAAACAAAAACACTAATGACAGCTTTGTCTGCAGACTTGGTAAATTCTGCTGTTGAAGATAATGGTTCCAAAAAGTTTAAAGAAGCTGCTGAAAAATTGTATTTAAGCTATAAACTTAGTCCACAGGATACCGTTTACTTATATTATGCGGCAAGTAGTGCAGTAAATGGGGGAGAGTATCAAGATGCGCTTAAATACTATAACGAACTTCAAGAAGTTGGTTACGATGGTAGTGCTATGGTTTATAAAGCAACAAATGTTGAAACAGGAAAGGTTGAAGAAATGCCAAAAAGTCAACGTGATTTAATGGTTAAGTCTAAAACATACAAGGATCCTGTAGACGAAAAGACACCTTCAAAAAAGGCAGAAATAGTTAAGAATACTGCTTTGATTTATACACAATTAGGACAAGATGAAAAGGCTTTAGAAGCCTATGAATTAGCAAGAGCTAACGATCCAAAAGATGTTAATCTTATACTAAATCAAGCTAACCTTTATTACAAGTTAGATGATAAGACGAAATTTAAGGAGTTAATGGCTGAAGCTGCGGCTGTTGATCCAGAAAATCCAGATTTACACTATAACATTGGTGTAATTAATATGGAGCAGAATAACATTGAGGAAGCAAGAGCTTCTTATAGAAAAGCTCTTGAGATTAACCCAGGATATACTAATGCGCAGTTAAATCTTTCTACAACCTATGTTAACGAAGGTAATGGTTTAATTGATGAAATGAATTCTTTAGGAAACTCTAGAAAAGATATCGCAAGATACGATGAGTTAAAAGCTAAAAAAGATAGCTTGTTTAAAGAAGGAGCCGGTGTTTTAGAAGAGGCTTTAAAAACGAATCCAGATAACCAAGGGATTTTAAATCAGTTGAAGAACATTTATGGAGCCATGGGTGACAACGAAAACTTCATGAGATTAAAGAAGTTGCTTGGGGAGTAATATCCACTTAATAGATATAAAAAAGCCTTGCTTATTCGAAGCAAGGCTTTTTTTATATGATTTTTTTAATGACCCTAAGTTTATGAGTATAATTTTTTAGCTCAGCATTAAATATTCCCGTGTGGTCCAGTCTGTCTATGCGAACGCAGCCGTTAACATGAATAATATAATTATCCTTCATAATTATCCCAACATGGTTGATGATTTTGTCTTGATTGTCAAAAAAAGCTAAATCTCCAGCTTCACTTTCTTCAATAAAACTTAAAGCAGTTCCCTGTGTGGCTTGTTCATGCGGAAAACGTAATAGGTGGTGTCCATTTATTTTATAAACCATTTGGACAAACCCTGAGTTGTCAATTCCAAATGGACTTTTTCCTCCCCATAAATGTGGAGTGTTTAAATAGGATAAAGCGGTTTTAATAAGACTGTCTTTACTCTTTTTTTCATTAATAAAAGAGCAATCAAATTTATGATTTGGTATTATTTGAGAATTAAGAGCGGAGCCTAAAACAATTGGAAGTAATGAGTGGTTCTCCAATTCTACAAAAGACACTAAATCTGAAGAGTATTTAGGGTTGTCAAGTGCTTTAATTTCGTTATATTCATATTCTTCTATTTCACGAATCTGAACATTTTGTATCCAACCTTCACTCTTATCAAAAGCAATTCGAATTTTACTCCACAATTTTCTTTTTTCCAGTATTTTAAAATGTTCTCCATAAAGCAATTGTGTAACCATTTCAGAAGTATCCTGCGAAGATTCTCTAACGGGTACTATACTTAAAGCACAAATTCCGTATTGCATAGTTTGTGTTTATACGCTTTCAACAACAATTGCCGATGCGCCCCCTCCACCATTACAAATAGCAGCTGCTCCTACTTTTCCTTTATTTTGCTTTAGCACATTTAAGAGGGTAACAATAATTCTTGCTCCAGAACAGCCCAATGGATGCCCTAAAGAAACAGCCCCACCGTTAACATTTACATTAGAATCTTTTAAACCTAATAGTTTCATATTGGCTAACCCTACAATTGAAAAAGCTTCATTAAATTCAAAATAATCAACATCATCAATTTTAATGTTGGCTTTTGCGATAGCTTTAGGCAATGCTTTAGCAGGAGCGGTTGTAAACCACTTTGGCTCTTGAGCTGCGTCGGCATAACTTTTAATATAAGCCAGAGGCTTTATATTTAGCTCCTTAGCTTTGTCTTCACTCATAAGAATAAGGGCCGCGGCACCATCATTAATGGTAGATGCATTTGCAGCGGTAACCGTACCATCTTTAGAAAAAGCAGGACGTAAATTTGGTATTTTATCTAGTTTAACATTTTTGTATTCTTCATCTTCAGTAACCATTGCAGGTTCTCCTCTTCGCTGTGGAACTTCAACGGGTATTATTTCGTTGCTGAATTTTTTGTTATCCCAGGCGGCCGCACTTCTTTGGTAAGATTGGATGGCATAATTATCTTGTTCTTCTCTCGAAAAATTATGTTCTATCGCGCAGGCGTCTGCACATACACCCATAGCATTTTGATCATATGCATCTACCAAACCATCCTTTTGCATGCCATCAATAAAGGTTGTTGGGCCAAATTTAACACCATTTCTGAGATGTGAATAATGTGGAATTAAACTCATGTTTTCCATACCTCCTGCGACAACAATTTCAGTATCACCTAAAGCAATAGATTGTGCTGCTTGAATTACCGTTTTCATTCCAGAAGCACATACCTTGTTTACCGTAGTGCATGGAACAGAATCTGGAATGCCTGCATAAATAGCCGCTTGCCTTGCAGGGGCTTGCCCAGTACCAGCTTGAACCACATTCCCCATCAATACTTCATCAACCATGTTAGGATTAAGGTTTACGCTTTCTAAAGCTCCTTTTATGGCTATAGCTCCCAATTTTGGAGCAGGAATACTTGAAAGAGAACCCATAAAGCTTCCTATTGGCGTTCTAACAGCGGATACAATAACTACTTTTTTCATATTTTTTGATATTACTAATTACGAAATTAGTAAAATAATGCTCAATCATTAGGCTTATAGCATTAAATGGTATTTTTAAGGTTATATTTTTCTATTTTTGGTAATAGATACTTTCTACATGCGAAAATCCTTAGATCAGCTTTATAAAAAACAATCGCTGTTATATAAATACTTTTTATACATAGCTTCTATATGTTTTATAGTTTTCTTTTTTCCTAAAGCAGGAAAATTTAAGTATGAGTATTTTAAAGGTCAAACTTGGCAATATGAGGATCTAAGGGCTCCTTTTGATTTTTCAATCCAAAAAACCAACGATGAGGTTCTTCTTGAAAAAAAGGAGATTGAAAGTAATTCGCCAGACTATTATAGCTACAACCAAGAAATTGTAAACGATGTAAATAAACGTTTTAATCAAAAATTTAATACCACATTTAACGACAATGATTTCTCTGAGGGACAGTTGTATAGGATAAGGGTTATTGGAAAAAAGTTATTAGATAATATTTACCAAAAAGGAGTATTTGATGAAAATGAAATAAAATTAACTTCAAAAAGAGTACTTCTGATAAAAGACAATGAAGCTAATGATGTCACGTTTTCTGAATTGCTTAAGGTTTCTCAGGCAAATAGATTAATAAAAAGTACTTTAGAAAATCAAGGTTTAGATGATTTAGAAGCACATTATAAATTAATTTTCGAAGATTTAGTTAAGCCAAATATTATTTATAACCAAGATTTATCGGAAAAAGCACTTAACGATGAGTTATCTAAAATATCTTATACGAGGGGAAATATTGATGAGGGTGACCTCATAATAACAAAGGGGGAAGTTGTGGAGCTAGAAGATGTAAAGATTCTAGATTCTTTAGCAACAGAATTTGAATCTGAGCTATGGATAGGAAATAATTATTATTACATTCTTGTTGGTTATACCGTTCTGGTCGCCTTGGTTTTAATGATGCTATTTCTTTTTCTTAAAAAATATAGAAAGGAAATTTCAGATAATAATACCAAAGTCACATTTATTATTTTTAATATTTTACTTCAAGTTTTGGTAACTACTTTGGTTGTAAAATACAATGACGTATATGTTTTTGTAGTTCCACTTTGTATTTTGCCACTTATATTAAAAACTTTTTTTGACGCCAGATTAGGTTTGTATGTTCATGTATTAACGGTATTAATACTTGGGTTTGTTGTTCCTAATAGTTTTGAATATATTTTCCTTCAGATTATAGCTGGTATTGTTACCATTCTTACAGTTTCAGAATTGTATAAAAGAGCCAACCTTTTTGTGTCCGTAGCTCAAATTACATTTATTTATTTGATAGGATATTTAGCATTTCATGTGATTCATGAAGGTAGCGTTAACGATGTAAATTGGTTTGTTTTTAGCCTGTTTTTGTTGAACGGAATGATTACATTGTTTGTACAGCCATTAATATACATATATGAAAAGTTATTTGGGCTGGTCTCTGATGTTTCATTGTTAGAACTTTCAGATACTAATTCAAAGTTATTAAAGGAGCTTTCAAATAAGGCACCAGGTACTTTTCATCATTCGTTGCAAGTTGCAAATTTAGCGGAAGCAGCTGCAAATGAGGTAGGAGCAAATGCAATGTTAGTTAGGGTAGGAGCGCTGTATCATGATATCGGGAAAATGGAAAATCCAACGTACTTTACCGAAAATCAAATTACAAATGTTAATCCACATGATGCTTTAACGCCCTTAGAAAGTGGAAAAATAATTGTAGGACACGTAATTAAAGGAATTGAAATAGCGCGAAAAAACAAACTACCAGATCGGGTTATTGATTTTATTAGATCACATCATGGAACCACTTTAGTATATTACTTTTATAAAAAGCAAGAAGAACGGGAGGGTGTGGCAAATACAGATGATTTTAGATATCCTGGGCCCTTACCATTTTCCAAAGAAACGGCTATATTAATGATGGCAGATTCGGTTGAAGCAGCTTCTAAAAGTTTAAAAAACCCAACGTTTTTAATTATTGATGAGTTTGTAGATAAAATCATTAGTGGACAAATGAATGCCAATCAATTTTTAAACGCTGATATTACGTTTAAGGAGATAGAATCTATTAAAAAAATATTTAAACAAAAGTTAACTAATATCTATCACTTGCGTGTAGAATACCCAGAATAAGCGGTTTACAATTTTTAGGCAAAAAAAAGCTATAAAAATGTTGCGTTATAGTAATTGAAAACATACATTTGCAACCGCATTTTAGGATGCACGTTCATTAAAAATGAAAATATTGGAGAGGTGCCGGAGTGGTAACGGAGCAGATTGCTAATCTGTCGACGCGCAAGTGTCGCATGGGTTCGAGTCCCATTCTCTCCGCAATTTTTTCAAAATTTTAAAATGATAGCCATATCGGGGTGTAGCGTAGCCCGGTTATCGCGCCGCGTTTGGGACGCGGAGGTCGCAGGTTCGAATCCTGCCACCCCGACAAAAATGGTATTTTTTAATACTATTTTATAACTAAACAAATGAAAATCAAGGAATTATATTTTCCTTGGTTTCATTTGAATAGTTTTAATACCATATTGAGCGAGACCTATTCGGTTACCTATTATTGACAATACCGGATTCACTACCTTGCTTTTACCAATCGACTTTTCACGGCGATTTGACTTTCGTTTAACTGATTTAATAATCTTTAAAAACGAAAGTGATGAAAACAATACACACTTTTAGTATCCATTTCTGGCTTAAGCGTAAGGCTGAAAGAAAGGATGGAAATTCCCCAATCTATGCTCGTATTACGGTTAATGGCCAGCGCGCAGAACTAAGTTTAAAAGAACACACTCCTACAGATTCTTGGTGTTCTGATACCGGACGTGTCAATTTAAGAGTTTCAGGGTCACAAAAAACTAACGATTATCTTTCTCAGGTGCAATCAGATTTAGTTGATTGTAAAAAAGAGCTAAGAAAAGAAGGTAAATTCATAAGTGCCCAATCTGTTAAGGCTCGCTATCTTGGTGAGGATAAATCTTTATCAACTCTCAATGAGTTGATAAAATACCATAGAGATAATGAAATAAAAAAGTTGGAAGCAGGTACGGCCAAAAACTATTCAGCTACAGAGAAGTATCTCAAGAGGTTCATCAAGAAAAAATTTAAGTCTACCGATGTGAATTTAGGACAAATCGATTATGCATTTGTTCTAAGTTTCGAGAATTATTTACGTTCCTGTGAACCGCTTATGGCTTCTCAACCATTAACTAATAATGGTATTATGAAGCACATGGAACGATTTAAAAAAATGACAACTATTGCTTGTAAGCTGGACGCTATTAAAAAAGACCCATTTGCCTTCTTCAATGCAAGCTTTATTCCTTTTGATAGGGAATTTTTGAATATGGAGGAGTTATTGGTAATGGAAAAACAACCTTTTAAAGATCCTGGAATCGCAAAGGTTCGGGATATTTTCATCTTCGCTTGTTATACGGGACTGGCATACATTGATACAAAAAAATTGAAACCAGAGCAAGTAGTTCTTGGGATTGATGGTGATGAATGGATATTTACTAGACGAGAAAAAAGCAAGACGCCTGTTAAAATTCCCTTATTGGAAAAGGCAAAGAAGGTGCTAGATAAGTATTCATATTGTTTATATGGTAGAGATAGAGATTTACTCTTACCTGTATATTCCAATCAAAAATGTAATGAGTATTTAAAAAAAATTGCAACTAAATGTAAAATAAATAAGAATATTACTTTTCATGTGGCTAGACACACATTTGCTACAACTGTTACCTTAGCTCATGGAGTACCTATTGAAACTGTTTCAAAATTGCTGGGACATAAAAGACTTTCTACGACACAGATTTACGCTAGAGTTTTGGAGCAAAAGATTAGTGAGGATATGTCTGTATTAAAAAGTAGGTTGAAATCTGTTTAGGGGTTTGATTCTGGGAATGATAAAATCCCTATGGCTTCCTAGGACAAAATGTATTTGAGAGGTAAAGGATTAGTTATTCGGTTTTCAAATTTTGTCTAAATCCAAATAAGAAGAAAAGTATAATATCGCTTTTGCTGCCAACATTTTTACGAATCTTAGAAAAGGCAATATTGATTTGCCGCTCAATAGTATTTTTCGAAAGGTTCAAATATTCAGAAATCTCGATATTTGTTAGCCCTTCTTTTTTGCTTAGAAGAAAAATTTCCTTGCACTTTGGTGGGAGTTCCTGTATAGCTTCTTTGACCAATCCAATCAATTTTTCCAATGCATCTTCATCCTTGTCATCAACTATGCGATCTAGTCCTTCAATATATTTCCTTTCTAACGCAGTAACAGACTGATTCTTTTTGTATTCGTTAATACATGTATTATAAACAGATTTGTACAAATAACTTTTTATTGGAAAATCAACATTCAAATTATTCCGTTTCTCCCAAACTTTTATAAATACGTTTTGAACAATATCCTCAGATAAGGGAATATCATTCATCAAACTCTTTGCGTATAAGCACAATCTATGGTTATAGGTCTCTATCAAATAGGCATATGCATTTTCATTGCCTTTCTTTAAAGAACGAATTAAATCAGCGTTATCACTAAAGTTTTCAATCATTACGAAAATAAATTACAACTTAGCTACCCACTTTAAAAAGGACAATCCTTTTAATCTAAAAGCAGTTTATGTATTAATAAATCAAATAGCTGTTATTCAATAATACTTCAATAAGTTATCCCCAAATGTAGCAATCTGATTCAAATATGAAAAAAAAAACACTAAAACATTAAAAAAAAGTAAAAATGATTGGTGGTATGGTAATCTAGCTTTGTAATAGATATAACGAATGTGTTGGGATAAAGATGAAGCATACAGAAAAACTCATTATTAAGTATCTTACTAATTCTATTTCGAAAAAGGAATGGGACGAACTTAACTTGTGGATTGAACAATCTGAGGATACCGAAACACTCAATGACTATATAAAAATTAACTACGCAATTGAAGATTCAATGAGTGAATTTAATACAGAGAAGACGAAAAATTCCATACTTGAAAAAATAAGGAAGGATAAGCGTTCAGTTATAACTTTAAGAATACGAAAGTACTTACAGTATGCAGCTGCTATTGTTCTCTTTTTAGGTGTCGGATACTATTTCCAACAAGAGAAATCTTCAAATACTGGAAATGAGATAGCCTTGCCTGCTGATGACACTATAACATTGGAGCTTGAGAATGGTGGTCTAGAAGTTCTTTCTGAAGAAGGGGCTATGGAAATAGTGAATTCAGAAGGTGAAATTATTGGTACACAGAAAGGAAATCGATTAGTTTATACCGGGTCTGTTGAAAAAACGGAAGAATTGGTTTATAATCAAATAACCGTGCCTTACGGAAAACGGTTTGAATTAGAGTTGTCAGACGGCACAGTAGCACATTTAAATTCGGGTTCATCACTAAAATATCCAGTTAAATTTTTAAAGACAGGCGAGAGAAAAATTTTCTTGGTCGGCGAGGTATTTCTTGACGTAGCCAAAGACTCCAATAGACTTTTTACTGTAAACACCTCGGACAATTTAGATGTTCAAGTACTGGGTACCCAATTTAACGTTTCAAATTATCCTGAGGATTCCACTACAGAAGTTGTTTTGGTAGAAGGGTCCGTAGGGTTAAAGATTGGTGAGGATAGTGACTCTGTTATACTGGAACCAGGATTTAAAGGAAGTTTCAATAGAACCGAGAAAAATATTTCTACCAAACCAGTTATTACCAATGTCTATACATCTTGGATTCAGGGCGACTTAGTTTTTAGAAATATGAGTTTTGAAAACATGTTGACAAAATTGGAAAGACATTATAATGTACAGATTATCAATGAAAATCGAGAGTATTCGCAGAAAGTATTTAACGCAAATTTTGGGGATGAACCTATAGATGTGGTTTTAAACTATTTTAAGAATACTTATGGAATTAATTATACCATTAACGAAAATAAAATCACACTCAACTAACTTAAATCAACGTGCCAATGAAGTAAATGAACTAACTAGAAATAAATA
The DNA here is from genome assembly GCA_947493885.1 of uncultured Maribacter sp. GTDB lineage: Bacteria > Bacteroidota > Bacteroidia > Flavobacteriales > Flavobacteriaceae > Maribacter_B. The sequence goes on along the minus strand of CANLTE010000004.1, from coordinate 366,636 downwards.
ATTACTCATAACGGTCAATCATTCATATTGTCAAAAAAGGAAAATCGGAAAATGCGCTAACATTTCCCGATTTAGATAAAATGATTAAACCAAAGTTTAACCAATTTAATACACTATAAAATTATGAAAAATCTTCTTAAACTAACGAAGAATAGAACTTCGTTATTCAAATTTGATTTAAAAATGAAAATTAGCGCGCTTTTACTTCTTACAAGCATATTTGCTTTACAAGCAAATGAAAGCTATTCGCAGCGCACAAAAGTAACCTTGGATTTTAACAACATTACTGTCGAACAACTCATCGATGTAATTGAAGATAAAACGGAATTCAGGTTTCTTTACCTTCTAGAAGACGTTGATTTAAAAAGAATTGTTTCTGTAACAGCTAAAAAGGAAAAGGTACATTCTATTCTTGATAGAGTTTTTGCAAGAACTGAAACAACATATCGAATTGATGACAAACAAATATCACTAGTTAGCCGATCCGATTCTGAAACAGTCAATGATAATAAGACTCAGGAATCTGTTCAAGGGAAAGTTACGGATTTTGATGGCGCTCCCTTGGGAGGAGTCAATATTGTGGAAAAGGGAACTACAAACGGTACTACCACAGACTTTGACGGTAATTATACAATATCGATTGGTGATGATGCAACTTTGGTATTCAGTTATGTTGGATTTACCACGGTTGAAGAAAAGGTTAATGGTCGTACTGAATTGAACATTAAACTTTCCGAAGGTGTACAGCTAACCGAAACAATTGTTATTGGTTCAAGAAATCCAAATAGAACAGCAACTGAAAGCACAGTTCCAATTGATGTAATTGACATAAAGGAACTTCAAAGTGTCTCTCCTCAAGTCAATTTGAATCAAATTTTGAATTTTGTTGCGCCTTCTTTTAATTCAAGTACACAAACCATTTCTGATGGAACAGATCATATAGATCCGGCTTCGTTGAGAGGGCTTGGTCCGGATCAAGTTTTGGTTTTGATAAATGGAAAAAGACGGCACAACTCATCTCTTGTAAATGTCAATGGTACCTTTGGTAGAGGTAGTGTGGGAACAGATTTAAATGCTATCCCTTCTGCTGCTATTCAACGCATAGAGGTGTTGAGGGATGGTGCTGCTGCGCAATACGGCTCTGATGCCATTGCTGGAGTAATAAATATTGTGTTAAATAAAAACATAAACGAATTAAACGCTACAGTTACTACAGGAGCAAACTTTTCCAAGAATGCCAATGATCAAACAGGAGGTTCAGATGGAGCGACCACTAATATAGCTGCTAGTTATGGTCTTGGTTTAGGAGATAACGGAGGGTATTTAACATTGTCGGGTGATTTTGATGTTCGACAAGATTATGGAAGAATGAGAGAATGGGAAGGTGAAGTATTCAATCAATACAACGTTATTGAGCGTGTAGCAAATGATGCAGGATATGATCTTACCAATTTGTTGGATGACGATGTAGCTGATGTAATTGACTTTGCAGGTCAAGCTGGTATTAATTTAAATGGTGCTGCTACAAAAGATGAATTAAGAACGGTACTTTCAGCAGATGCAACAGATGCTGAACTAGCGGCACGAGGGCAGCAAAGAAGTGATTACAATATGAGGGTCGGTCAGTCCGCTTTAAGAGGGGGCCGAATTTTCGCGAATTTCTCACTTCCATTGGATGACAAGGGGACAGAAGTTTACTCTTTTGGTGGTATCAGTTCTAGAACTGGTAATGCTGCCGGTTTTTATAGATTACCAAACCAGAGTAGAGCTTTCACGCCTGCTAATATTAACGGGTTTTTACCTGAAATTAATTCAAGAATTCAAGATCAATCCTTAGCCTTAGGTTTAAGAGGTATGGTTGGTGAATGGAATGTTGACTTAAGTAATACTTATGGTAAAAATGCATTTTTATATACTATTGGAAATACTTTCAACGCCTCTTTACAGAGTGGTTCTCCTACTGTTTTTGACGCGGGAGGGTTTTCATTTTCTCAAAACACCTCTAATCTTGACATTTCAAGATTTTTCGAAAATGCTATGTCGGGTGTCAATATTGCCTTTGGAGCGGAACATCGTATAGAGAACTATGAGATTATTGCCGGAGAAGAGGAATCTTATACTCAGTATACCGCCGATGGTCAACCAATTACCCTTGCAACACAGCAGCCTGCCCAAGATTTCTTTGGAAATGGTAGACCCGGAGGTTCTCAAGTATTTCCAGGATTTAGTCCAAATAATGAAGTATCGCGCGGACGTAGCAGCGTTGCTGGTTATTTTGACATAGAGGCGGATTTCTCAGAACGTTTTTTAGCAAGTTTCGCAACACGGTTCGAGGATTATAGTGATTTTGGTTCTACTATAAATTTCAAATTGGCCACACGATTTAAGGCTTCTGATAACTTCAACATTCGAGGAGCAGCTAGTACTGGTTTTAGAGCTCCTTCGTTACACCAATTAAATTTTAATTCAACCTCCACAGTTTTCGATGAGAACCAAATTCCCCAAGAGGTAGGTACTTTTTCTAATAATAGTAGAGTTGCTGAGCTTTTAGGTATACCACAACTTAAAGAAGAAACTTCTAGAAGTTTTAGTTTGGGCTTTACCTCTAAAATTCCAAGTGCAAATCTAACGATCACAGTTGATGGTTATTTCGTTGGAATAGACGATCGTGTTGTATTAACTGGAAGATTTTCAGGTCCTGGGGATGGAAGCGAATTAGATTTTCTTCTGAGTCAAGCCAATGCTACAGCAGCTTCCTTTTTTGCCAATGCAATTGATACAGAGTCTCAAGGTTTAGATTTTGTAATAACTCACAAAGCAAATCTGGGCGCAAATTGGAGATTGAAAACAGATTTAGCCGGAACTTTTTCAAAGACCGAACAGGTAGGTGATATCATAGCATCCGACGTTTTGAGGGATGCTGGATTGATAGACACCTATTTTGATGAGAACAACAGGGTTCTTTTGGAAAGGGCCGTTCCAAGAACGAAAATAAACCTCTCGAACAGTCTTGTCTCCGATAAATTGACTTTCTTCTTAAGGAACGTATATTTTGGGGAAGTAACTCATCCAACAAACAATATCATACAACAACAAGTCTTTGGAGCTAAAATAATTACGGATTTATCTATAGGGTATGAGGTTTCAAATGGTCTTACATTCACAGTTGGAGCTAATAATTTACTTGATATATATCCAGACAGAGCAGTTGAAAGCTTCTCTGATGGAAGTAACAACAGAGGCGGTGGTCGTTTCGACTGGTCCATTGCTGCACCGCAACATGGGTTGGGGGGTAGGTTTCTTTTCGCTAGGGTAAATTTAAACCTTAACTAGTAGAATGAGGAAATCTATTTTTTCTTTTTTACTGATTTTTCTTTTCACAAGCTGTAAAAAGCAGCCAGCCCCTACAACGGGGCTGGTTTCTGAAAAGGCAATGGTAGTATCTGCGCGTGAAGAAGCTTCTAAAATTGGTGTTGAAATTTTAAAAAAAGGAGGTAATGCCTTTGATGCCATGATTGCTACAGAGATGGCATTGGCTGTTTCCTATCCTTCGGCTGGAAATTTAGGTGGAGGGGGATTTATGGTCTATCGTAAATCAAATGGTGAGGTAGGAGCATTAGATTATCGAGAAAAAGCTCCATTATCTGGTCATAAAAACATGTATTTAGATTCTTTGGGAAATGTAATCCCAAATATGAGTACTGAAGGAGCTACTGCTGTTGGAGTTCCTGGTACTGTAGCAGGTATAGTTAAAGTACATAAAAAATTTGGAAAACTTTCTTTGGAAGCAATTTTTGAGCCCGTAATCGCTCTAGCTGAAAGAGGGGTTGTAGTAACAGAAAACCAAGCAAAAAGCTTGGATAACAGAAGAGGTTTATTCATCGAGGTAAATGGTGATAGTACAAAGTTTGCAAAAAAATTCAAAAAAGGGGATATCATAAAATACCCGATGCTAGCAAACACGATGCGAAGCATAGTCAAATATGGTAAAGATGGTTTTTATAAAGGGAAGGTTGCAAAAAAACTGGCCACATTTATACAAAAAAACGGAGGTTATATTACAGAAGAAGATTTATCTAAATATGAAGCTCAATGGAGAGACCCAATATCTTTTAACTATAAGAATCTAAGAATCATTTCAATGGGGCCACCTAGTAGTGGAGGGGTCACAATTAATCAAATTTTTAAAATGATTGAACCCTATAATATTGGAGAGTTCGGTCATAATTCTAGTAAGGCAATTCAATTATTTACAGAGGCTTCGCGTAGAGCCTTTGCAGACCGAAATTATTATCTAGGTGATCCTGATTTTGTTGATATTCCTTTAGATGAATTATTAAATACAGATTATCTAAAAGAGCGCATGAAGACGTTTTCTTACGAAAGAGCGACCAAATCTGACGAGGTGAAACGTGGTAATGTAGAGATTGTGGAAAGTGCTGAAACTACACATTATTCTATTGTCGATGCTGAGGGGAATGCAGTTTCAGTAACCACCACACTCAACGGAGATTATGGATCTAAGTTATATTGTGATGAACTCGGTTTCTTCCTGAACAACGAAATGGATGATTTTAGTGCCAAACCTGGAGTGCCTAACATGTTCGGACTTATTGGAGCGGATGCCAATAGTATAGCTCCTGAAAAACGCATGTTAAGCAGTATGACTCCAACTATAATAGAAAAAGACGGCAAGCTTTGGATGGTTCTAGGTACACCTGGGGGCTCAACTATTATAACGGCTGTAGCACAGACCGTTCTTAACGTTCATGAATTCGGTATGTCCGTTCAAGATGCTGTAAACGCACCTCGATTTCATCACCAATGGCTTCCTGATGAAATTCTTCTTGAACCTGATGGTTTTTCTAAAGAAGTAAGATTAGAACTAAAGTCAAAAAAATATAATCTTAATGAGGAACGCAGTCCAATTGTCGGTAAAGTTGATGCTATTTTAATTCTTCCTAGTGGAGAGCTAGAGGGCGGCGCTGACAAACGTGGTGATGATACGGCTGTTGGATATTGAAAATAGAGAATACAAAATGAAATTGAGTTTGTTTGAGTTAGTTTAAGTTGAGAAAAGTTACCCAACTTGTTTGGGTAGCTTTCTTTTAACTCAGTAGGACCATAAGATTTTAATAACAAAATAAAATTTGAAAAATGACAAAGAAAGTTGATTATATCGCCAAGAAAATAACGGATAACGTTGTTATCGATGGTAAAATAGATAAGGAAGTATGGCGCCAGGCAACATGGAGTAAGCGGTTTGTAGATATGGTTTCGGGTGATCCTGGCATGTATAATACACAATCTGCTATTCTTTGGGACGATACCAATCTTTATATGGCTTTTAAAGCTGAAGAACCCTTTTTAGATGCAAAACTCACCGAACGTGATAGTATCATTTTTCAAGAAAACGATTTGGAAGTATTTATTGATGGAGGTGATTGTTATTATGAATTGGAGGTGAATGCTGCCAATACAATTTATGAAGTATTCTTTATTTGGAAGGATGCTTATATAAAGGGAGGGAAATTTGACACTCCCCAATTTGATGTGCATCAAAAAGAAGCATACACTTTTGGTGGAGACTACGATCGAACTGGTGCTTCATTTTGGAAAGGTACTAATCCTCGCGGAATTCGTTGGGCGTTTACCAATTATGATATGGAAGGTCTTGAAACCGCAGTTCAGCTTGATGGTACTTTAAACGATAATAGTGATGTAGACAAAGGTTGGAGTCTTGAAATAGCAATTCCATGGAACAGTTTGAAAATTTTGGCAAATGGAAGAACAATTCCCCCCACCAATGGGGATACCTGGAATATGTTTCTTGGTAGGTTTCAAAAACTAGTCTTGAGCGGAAAGGAAGTGCAACCGCACCCCGCAATGGCATTGAACAGCCACGGTATTTATGATACCCATATGCCGTCAAAATGGAGTGTCATTGAATTTGTTTCGTAGTAAAAATATATAAGTTAGTTTGAGTTAGTTTAAGTTGAGAAGCTACCCAATCTTTTTTGGGTAGCTTTTTTTTATCAAGGGGAAGAAAACTGTTTCTAGAATTCTAATCATGTAATTATGAAAAAAACAGCACTAGTTATTATAACAATGTTGGCCTTTATTAGCCATGGGCAGGAAAAGTCTGATTGGGAAAATTTAATCGTGAATAATTCTTTAGAAGGATGGCACTTTTTCCAAGATGACGGTACAAAGAAAGGTTGGGTAGTTGAGAACAGCATCTTAATATTCAACGGTATTTCCGATATGGAAACCAGAAAAGGAGATGCAAGCTTAGTTTCAGATAAAGAATATGAAAATTTTGAAATAAAATTTGACTGGAAAATAGAACCAGGTGGCAATAGTGGTTTTATCTGGGGAGTAAGTGAGGATAAAAAGTACAAGTATCCATATCAGACTGGGCAAGAAATTCAAATTCTTGATCATGCAATTTATGACGACCCTAAGAATGCTCAAGGCCCTGAAATTGAGATGAAAAATGCAATGGAAGATTTGGAGGCTCGAAAACGTTTTGTTGGTGCACTATATGATATGTCCGCACCTTCTGTACTTGATGCCGCGAAACCGGCTGACGAATGGAACTCATACCATATTAAAATTGATTATGAGAACAATCGAGGAGAGGTGACTCTAAACAATGTGCTAATCAACTCATTTCCGCTTAGCGGTGCAGAATGGGACGCGATGTACCTTGAAAGTAAGTTTAGCAGGTCTGAGGATTATCCCTATCTGGGTGAAGAGCGTTGGAAAGGCTTCGCTAAATACCAAAAAGGTCATATATCCTTTCAAGACCATCCGGGCAGAGTTTCTTTTAAAAATATTTGGATAAAGGAATTAAAAAATTGAGGATTGGGAGTAAATAAATATTTAAACAAAAACAAATGCAATTCTTAGCTTTTATTGGCTTCACTTTATTAGTAGCGGTCATATCCTATCTAAAAACGAGAAAAACAAACGAAAATACTGCGGATGGTTATTTTCTTGGAGGCCGTAGTTTAACAGCCGGGGTAATTGCTGGTTCTTTGCTCCTTACAAATCTATCTACTGAGCATTTAGTTGGTCTAAACGGTTCTGCCTACGGAAGTGGGTTGTCTGTTATGGTTTGGGAAACCTTAGCAGCAATAGCAATGGTAGTAACTGCAATTTTTTTGTTACCTAAATATTTGAAAAGCGGTTTAACGACAGTACCCCAATTTCTTGCAGAAAGATTTGATGTAATGACTAAAACACTAACCTCAGGTCTGTTCTTAACGGGCTACGTTGTAGTACTATTGCCCATCATTTTATATTCAGGGTCTCTGGCTATTAGTGGCATATTCAATATTCCCGAAATATTAGGGGTTACACAAATACAGTCAATTTGGATATGTGTTTGGGGAATAGGTATTATTGGGTCAATATATGCCGTCTTTGGAGGCTTGAAGGCTGTGGCTGTTTCTGACTCGATAAATGCGGTTGGCTTGATGATTGGTGGAATTATGATTCCTGTATTGGGTTTAATGATGATTGGTGAAGGAAATATATTTTCCGGATTAGAAATATTGACTACGGAAAACCCTGAAAAATTTAAATCTATGGGAGGGCCGACAGACCCTGTTCCGTTCTACACCATTTTCACGGGTATAATGCTAGTACAATTGTTTTATTGGGGTACAAATCAACAAATTATACAAAGAGCATTGGGCGCAAAAAACCTCAAGGAAGGGCAAAAAGGACTACTGTTGGCATCATTTATTAAAATACTAGTTCCCATAATTGTTGTTTTGCCAGGATTGATTGCTTTCCACATATTTCAAGGAAATTTGGAGACTGCTGATAGTGCTTATCCAATGTTGGTGAATAAAGTATTACCAAAAGCTTGGGTAGGCTTCTTTGCAGCAGTCCTATTTGGTGCCATATTAAGTTCTTTTAACAGCGTATTAAATAGTTCTGTCACCCTTTTCGGAATCGATATTTACAAACAGCATATAAATAAGGATGCGGATGAAAAAACTGTTGTTAAATATGGTAAAACCTTTGGAGTTCTTCTAGCGTTGTTATCTATGTTCATAGCTCCAATGATTTCAAATGCAAGCAGTCTCTATGCATATATACAGGAGCTTAATGGAATCTACAGTATTCCAATTTTGACAATTATTGTGATTGGTTATCTTACGAAACGCGTACCTGCTTTAGCAGCAAAAATTGGCCTTTTTTCAGGCTGCCTCCTGTATATCATAAGTCAGTTTTTTCTTCAGCCTTATTTTACGAATCAAGCGATGAAGGAAGCACAAGCTTCAGGCATTACAGATGCCGCGGAACTGGCATTGGTAAAGGCGCAATCATATCCGCACTATTTAGATATTATGGCTATTCTCTTTTTATTAAATATTGGAATCATGTTATTGATTGGAAAACTTAAACCTAGAAAAGAAGAATTTATCCAAGAATATACGGAGCAAGTGGATATTACCCCTTGGAAGCATGTGAAGCCTGTTGGAATAGTAATCTGTTTGTTAGTAGTCGCGGTTTACGCCTATTTTGCTTAGACATAAGTTATAAAATGAATATGAAACGTCAAAAAGGTGGAGAGTCAGAATTGGTATTTTTTATAAGTCATGCAAATGTTTTAATCAATCCTGAAATTCCAGTTCCCGAATGGAAGCTTTCCGATAAGGGTGTTATTAGGCATAAAGAATTCAACAAAAATCAATTTGTGCGGAATATTGAAATGATATTTTGTAGCCAAGAACAAAAAGCTATTGATGGAGCTAAAATTTTGTCGGATTACCTGAATATAGAATTTAAACAAATAGAATCTCTAGGGGAAATGGATAGAAGTTCAACTGGTTACTTAGGGGAAGAAGAATTTCAAGAAACTGCCAACATGTTTTTTGCCAACCCCAACGAGTCAATTAGAGGATGGGAGAAGGCAACTGAAGCACAAGAAAGAATTGTAACAACAACCAAACATTTAATCAATCAGGAGCAAAAAAAAGGAAATATTGCAATAATCTCTCATGGCGGTGTTGGGTCATTATTGTTGTGTTATTTATTAAATAAAAATATTTCGAGAGAATTTGACCAACCTTTTAATGGCGGTGGAAACTACTTCTGCTTTGAAAGGGAAACATTAAAAGTGATACACAAATGGAAAGACATCTCAAAAATTGATTGAAATGTTTTTGAGATAATTGAATTGATTGGTATTCTTTAAAATATGCATTAGCCATCTGCTATTTTAAAGAAATGTCAAAGGAACAATTTTCGGCTCTGGGTCCTGCTTATGTTAACATGTGGATTTTCCTATGACTAGATGTGGTTTCCGATTTACAACAGGCTCTTAATTTAATATAATTGTTAATGAGGAATACAGAACTTTTAGATACTGAACTTATTGTTACGTCTCCTGGGAGGATAAATTTAATTGGCGAACATACCGATTATAACTTAGGATATGTTTTACCTACTGCCATAGAAAAAAGTATTGTTTTCAAGTTTCATAAAAACAAATCTGAAAATCTATGTAATATATACTCCGAAGACTATAAAAAAGGAATGACTATAGACCTAAAAAACCTTAGTCCAACTAATGATGAGTGGGAAAACTATTTTTTAGGAGTATTAAATGAGGTTTCCAAAAGAACAAAAGCTTTGAAAGGCTTCAATTGTAGTATAAAAAGTTCATTACCATCTGGTTCTGGCTTGAGTTCGTCGGCAGCTTTAGAATGCGGAATCGCATCTGGTGTCAATAAGTTGTTTCAATTAGGCCTTAGTAAACTTGATATTATAGAATTATCCCAAAAGGCTGAGCATAGCTATATAGGTACACAATGTGGCATAATGGATCAGTTTGCGTCAGTAATGAGTAGTAAGGGAAATATAATTCTCTTAGACTGCAAATCTCTAAAACACCAGCAGATTCCTTTACAACTTGGATCCTATAAGATCTTGATGCTGAACACCAAAGTATCACATAGCCTCGCTTGTAGTGAATACAATACAAGAAGAAAAGAATGTGAAGCAGGTATCTCTATTATCAGAAAAAAGTACCCAAACGTAAGTTCTTTAAGAGACGTCTCAAAGGAAATGCTAGTTTCTTTAAAGGGTAAAATGGACGATGTTATCTACCGTAGATGTTCTTTTATTATAGATGAAAACGACAGAGTGCTTAGGGTAGTTGATGCTTTGAAACAAAAAGATTTAAATGAAGTTGTTTTCATTACAATAGCTATAGTTTCGTAGTTGTTAGCCAATGTTTTGGATTCGTTTTGTTCTGAAATATAAGTCAGACAGATTCCGATAATAAGTTTTGCTAAAGTGATCATCATTTTTCTGTTACTAGTTTATGATGACACAAAATTGCGCAGGATTAGCTCCAATCATTTATTCGAGCGGAAGTATGATTTATTCGAAAAGAATTTTACGCTTGACTGGGTCTGTAACCAAATTTTTTTTCAAAGGCATTAGAGAACGAACCTAAACTGTCATAACCTACAGCCCAAGCAGCTTCTTGAATAGTTTTTTCTCCACTTTTAATTAGGTGGTAAGCTTGTTTTAAGCGTTCTGATTGCAGATATTTAAATACGGGAACACCAAAACTAGCTTTAAATTCCTTCTTTAGTTTTGTTGTATTAAAACCAATCTCTTTGGAAAGTTCAGAAAGTGATGGTGGATTGTCAATATTCTCTAATAAAATATCACGAGCCTTGTTCAATTGTTTCCTATGATTAGGTTTTGATGTCTTTTCTTGTTGTATTGCTAGTTGACCAAAAAAATGAGATAACAGTGCAGTTATTTGACTTCTGAAAAACATCATTTTGGTCTTACCAGAATAATTATTTACAAAAAAAGCGTCAACAATAGCTTCCATTTCTGGTGTCATGAAAAAGCTTGGACCCTCTACATAATGATCTTTAGGACGTGCTAACTCTTCTAAAAGGTCAGTAAATAATTCACCTTCCTCATTGGGTAGGTGTTCTAAACTATTTAGCTTTGTAGCAACAACAAGGCATTTCAGATTTTTATCTGGGCTAATGGTATGTTCAAATTCAACTTCTTGGTCAGCATGAAAAGAAAGAGCCAGTCCTTTAGTGTGATGAAATTTTTTTTGGTTTTGACCGTATTTAACAGTCAAATCTACATTTCCAGAACCATAAAAAGCCACTCCAATAATTGGCTCATCAAAGCAACAAGAATCAACTGCAATAGCGGTTGTGTTAGCTTCTTCAACTAAAACTACAAAGTCATTGATATTGATAAAATCACGAGTCATTTCTAGCAATAAATTTATGAAATTTAATAGAATTTATTTTATTATAAATTCGTTAGTCTAATTTTGGTTTTATCATTTTTTTGGAGAGACTGTCCTAATTTAAACAACCTGATTGTTAAGAATGGACTTTCGGTTCGTATGTTGTCAATAATTGACGGGAGATACTTGTCTTTCCTTTGTTGCTGTACTTTTAAAAACGATATTTATAACTGCGGTGTGCTGTGAAATTATTGTATAATAACTAATAAAACATCATTAATCTAATGTGAAAAATCCTTAAAAATTATGACGAACTCTATCATCACAAAAGAATGTAATTAAAATTTACATAGCGTTGGTAGGGTTTACAACATTGCTGGTAGTTTTGAAAACTGAGATATATGCTTGTTGAGTTGGTATTATAAACATTTGTTTTAACTCCACAATATGTTTAAATTATGCTCTGGATTAAATACTTTAATAATCAATCAGGTACAGACTATGCAATCAAAATGTTGGATACTATTTTTAGTACTTTTATCCAGTGCTACTTTTTCTTGTAAGGACAGATCAAATTCTAAGATAGCTAAGATTAAAACGGAAGCTCAAAAGCCAAATATTATTTGGTTAATGGCGGAAGATATGAGTACCGATTTAGAGTGCTATGGTATGCCAGATGTGAAAACACCCAACTTAAACAAAATGGCATCAGAGGGTGTATTGTTTAAAAATGCTTTTGTAACTAATCCTATATGCTCGCCGAGTCGTTCAGCAATGATGATAGGAACACATCAAATAAAAACCAACACACATCATCATAGAAGTAACAGAGAGGTACCATTGGATTCGCAGTTTAAACCGTTTACTTCGTTATTGCGAGATGTAGGTTATACTATTATTTTAGGACATCATGGAGTGAAGAGAAATGGTAGAAAAATAGATGTAAATTTTAAACATCAACCACTTGGTCCTTGGGATGGTAAAACACAATTTGGACTTTTTGATAAGTATGATACTTTTGAAAAAGAAGATCAACCATTTTTTGCTCAAATACAACTCGTAGTTACTCATAGAGGAGAATGGTGGAACGAGGTACGAAATAATTCCAAACACCCAGTTGATTCTGAAACATTAACGTTGCCTCCTTATTTTGCAGACACCCCTGCTATTCGTTTGGATTGGGCTAAATATCTAGACCAAATAGAGTATATGGATGATGAGGTTGGAATGATTTTTAAAGAGCTTGAAGAAAAAGGAATGGCAGACAATACTATTGTAATTTTTATTGGTGACAACGGGCGCTGCAATATTCGTGGTAAGGGATATTTACAGGATACTGGGCTGAGAATACCATTTATAGTATATTATCCAAGCAAATTTAAAGGAGGAAAAATTAATAAGGATGTTATTAGTGCTACAGATATTACGGCATCAATTGTTGATTTTGCGGGTATTAATGTTCCAAGTTATATGACAGGTAAGCCTATTTTTTCGGATAGCTTTGATAGGGAGTACACCTATGCTGCTCGAGATTTATGGGATGAAATTGAAGAAAAATCAAGAGCAATCACTTCTGGCGATTGGTCGTATATACGAAATGATAAACCTGAGGTTCCTTACGATGCGCATCAAGCATATTTAGAGTTTTACAGACCAGCTGTTCATGTAATGCGAAAACTGTATAAAGAAGGAAAACTGAATGAAAATCAAAAGCCGTTTTTTGAACCTTCTAAACCATATGAGGAATTGTATAATTTAAAAACGGACCCTCATCAACTTAAAAATTTAGCAAAAAATCCTGAATATGAGAACGTTTTAGAAGAATTAAGACAAAAAACCTTAAAGTTTGATTCTTTAATTACACCTTCCAGCAATACCTATATTCCTAATAAAATGACAAGCCCTTTAGTGGTAGAATGGTTAAAATCAGAACTACCCAATGAATATGCTAAAATGTTGTCGGGGGAAGAGATAGGTTATAAAAGAATAATGAATCTGTACAATGAGCATCATAAAACAAATTAAAAGAAGCGAAATATAAAATTGCTTACCAAATAATGATGTAATTTTTATTTACCCTAATAATTAGTTTGCGGGAAGAATTTTAGCAGAAACTTCACCAAAACCAACCTTAATTCCATTTTTTTCAGCGTAACCTCTCATGGTTACCGTATCACCATCAGCTATAAACACACGTTCGGTACCATCATTCATTTGAATAGGTTTGGTACCCATCCAGCAAAGTTCTAACATAGAGCCGTATGAATTTTCATCCTTTCCAGAAATTGTTCCAGAACCATATAAGTCACCTACATTAATATTACATCCATTTACAGTTTGATGGGCTAATTGTTGCACCATATTCCAATACATGTATTTGTAATTAGAATTACATATGATTTGCTCTTTCCCGTTATTAGGGGTTAATGAAACCTCTAACTTAATGTCATAGTTTTTGTTCCCCTCAACTTCTAAATATGGTAACACTTTTGGTTCTTGTTTTGGACCTTTAACCCTAAAAGGTTCTAAAGCCTCTAAGGTTACCACCCAAGGAGAAATGTGAGAAGCAAAGTTTTTACCTAAAAATGGACCTAAGGGTACATATTCCCATTTTTGAATATCACGGGCAGACCAGTCATTAAAAAGTACCAAACCAAAAATATAGTCCTCCGCCTCATTTGTAGAGATTGATTCCCCCAGGTGGGATTTTTTTCCAGTAACGAAGGCCATTTCTAATTCAAAATCCAATCGCTGAGTTGGTCCATATATTGGAGAATTTGCCTCATTTGGTAAGGTTTGTCCTTTTGGACGATGTATGGGTTCCCCGCTAACTACTATTGAACTTGCTCGTCCATGATAACCTACAGGAATGTGTTTCCAGTTTGGTAACAAGGCATTAGTAGGGTCTCTGAACATTTTACCTACGTTAGTCGCATGTTCTATACTGGAATAAAAATCGGTATAGTCACCTATAGAAACAGGTAAATGCATTTGAGCCTCTGACTGACGAATAAACAACTCTGGCTTTCCAGCTAAAATGGAAGTATCGTCTTGTAACCAACTTTGAATATCTGAACGAACCTTAGAAGTAACTTTTTTCCCTAAAGAAATAAATGCATTTAAAGTCGCTTTTTCAAGAACTCTAATGTCAAAACTAAAAACGCCTAGTTTGGCAACCATAACCAAATCTAAAATATGCTCACCAATTGCGATTCCCATTCTTGGACTTCGGTCTTCAGATGAAAAAATGCCAAAAGGGATATTATGAATAGAAAAATCTGAGTTTTTGGGTATTTGTATTATCATTTATAGCAATGTTTTTATTTTTTAAAAAAGAAGATAAATAACAGTTTACAGCTCACGACAACCACGATTTATAATATTTGCCATCATCAATTTTTAAGGCATTTTCAGTAAGTTGAAGAGGTTTAAAAGTATCTATCATTACGGCGAGTTCTTTTGTTTCTTTTTTTCCTATGCTAGCTTCGTAAGTTCCTGGATGTGGACCATGAGGAATACCTGCAGGATGTAAAGAAATATGTCCAGGGCTTATACCCGTTCTACTCATAAAATCGCCATCTACATAATAAAGCATCTCATCAGAGTCTATATTAGAGTGGTTGTAAGGTGCGGGTATTGCTTTTGGATGATAGTCATATAATCTTGGACAGAAAGAGCAAATTACAAAAGCGTTAGTTTCAAATGTTTGATGTACAGGAGGCGGTTGATGTACGCGTCCTGTAATAGGTTCAAAATTATGAATAGAAAATCCATAAGGAAAATTATATCCGTCCCAACCCACAACATCAAAGGGGTGCGTAGCATACGTAAGCAAATGTATTAGTCCTTGTTTTTTTACTTTAATTAAAAAATCACCTTTTTCATCATGTGTTTGTAAATTCTCTGGTAATTTATAATCTCTCTCGCAGAAAGGGGAATGCTCTAGCAATTGACCAAACCAGTTACGATAACGTTTAGGAGTGTAAATAGGTGTGAAAGATTCGGCATACAAAATACGATTGTCTTCGGAATCAAACTCAATTTGATAAATCATTCCTCTTGGTATAATTAAATAGTCACCATATTCAAAAGGAATATCTCCTAAGAAAGTTTTTAAGGTACCACTGCCTTTATGTATAAACAACATTTCATCGGCATCAGTATTTTTATAAAAATAAGATACCATTGATTTTCTAGGGGCAGCCAGTCCAATAATTATGTCACTGTTCACCAACATAGGTTCTCTAGCTTCCAAAAAATCATTAGCTGCGGTAACATCAAAACCAATTAATTTTCGTGAAGTAATGTTTCTTTCTACCCCTATCCTGGGCGTTACATCAATTGGTATGCCTATTTCTTTTACTTGGGTTGGTCTATGTAGGTGGTACAATAAAGATGACATACCATCAAACCCAATGGTACCAAACAATTGCTCATGATATAAACTACCATCTGTTTTTTTGAATTGAGTATGTCTTTTTTTGGGAATTTTCCCAAGCTTATGATATATAGGCATAATACAATGCGCTTTTATAAAAGATTATAGGCAATACCTTCATCTTTATTTCCGCTCATTATTCTTGCTATGAGAATACCTCAAAGGTCAAAAACCTTAGGCTAACGAAATTAGATGTTTGTTTTTAATAAAATTAGTCTTGTTAAAGGTAATAAAGATCTTTTTATAGTTACAAACTCTTTCCGGATAACGTTGTAATTCTTGATGTCTTTTATTAGAAAAGAGGGTAGGGAGTGGTTTTTTAAACATCATGTTTGTAGGAAATTATCTACATAAAGTAATTGATTCACAACATTTGTAGGTTTTTTCCTTAAAAAAAGATATAACATTGCCGTTAATCGATGTAACGATACAGTTTAACGAAATTTTAAAATAATGAAAAATGTAATTCGACAGCTAAAAGCGGCTTTTTTACCCCTTTTATGCTCGGTTCTATTTAGTTCCACAATTTACGCACAATCTGAAAGTTTAGTGGTCATTGATACTGAGTTTTCTCAAAAACAAGATGTACTATCTAAAATTCCATCAACGGCTATAGTTTTAGAGCTATCTGGTAGCTCTAACCCTTGGAAGGCAATCAGAGAAAGTCTTGAATCTAATCGTAGCATTAAAACAATTCACCTATTCGCAAATGCAACATATAATTCTTTGCAAATGGGAGCTACAACTTATGATTTAGCTCAGGTTAGTCAAGAGAATGAGCTTAGTATGTTAGAGGGGCTTTATCAAGGAGAGCATTTTCAATTGCTAGTGTACAATTGTAACCTAGGTTCTAATGAAGAGGGATTAACCCTACTTAAAGACCTTGGGCAAAAGGCTTATTTTAATGTTGGAGTTAGTACCGATTGCACTTCTATTTTCGATAACAGTTTTGATTTTGATTATTCCACGCTTGGTCAATCATTAAGTAATTCCATTATACAAAACTAAAATTCCCCGATATGAAAAAATTAATACAATATTCATTCGTTTGGATATGCTTGCTTTACGGAAGTATATCTTTAGCGCAAACAGTTGATATGACTGTTCAACAGGGACCTAACATTGATGTTATGGTAACCGTTGGTTCAGCTCAATTAGATTTAACACCTTTTGAAGGTGACTTAGAAACATCTTTAATTAATAAAGGAATGCCATTGGGTAAATTACGTGTGGAAGCTTTTCAGCGTAGTACCATTTCCTCTGATCAAGCAGATGCTGCAGATATTTTTAACAGTTGGAGTAAAATGAATTTTGGTGGCACGGAGCCCCCTGTTCATCCCTCGTATACAGGAAATTACTTTTCCTTTGATTCGGGAACAAATAGAATCATAGCGGACTTTGTAGGCAGACATACTGCATTAGGGTGGGGTTTTGCTATGTATGATCCAACAGGAGATATTGCTGACGGGACTATTTCGGCTACATGGGGTTTATCAGAAGCACCATACCAGCATGGAGAGGTTGGTTTTATATTTAGAAAAGTAGATAATCAAAATTTTTACGCTTATATAATTGATAACCACTCCGCATGTGGAAATTTAAGTGGCTACGGATCAGATGGTGATCCAGCAGAAGCAATTTTAAAAGTAGAAAATGGAGCTGTTACAATTTTAGCTGTTAACACAAACAGTGGTCAAAATGGTTCTGCTCCAAATGGTTGGGATGGAAATAGAGCAGATATGTTTGCTGCATATTTTAATGGTCAAGAAATTGATTTTCAAATTGAAATGGCTGGAGATAACATTAAAGTTTCTAGGCGTGGAGGCGGAGGTTCTGCTGGCACCGACTGGATAGAGGCTTTCAATATTACCGAAACAACACATAGTTCTGGCAGTTACGGATTTTACGTGCATGAACAATCAGGAGCTTATTTTAAAGATATTACCATTGAAAAATTATCATTAAGAGCTTTTAAAGATGTATTAAGAGAGCCGCAATGGAGAAACAGTGCATTACGTTTTAATGTAAACTTAGATGATTTAGAAGTTGCAGATTTTGAAAATGATTCTGATTTATCAGAAATTTTAATGCGAACTATAAATGAGGACATTCATTACATTGGATGGGGTGTAAATGCCAATAAAACACAATTTGAACGATTTGTTACCCAAAATAATCAAAAAGGAACATTCGTAAATAGAGACGAAACATCCTATAACGATTGGATAGATCAAATTGCACAATACATCTACGACCAATATGTTTTTGGAACCGTAAGTGCTGGAGAGTATTTTATTGCGGGTACTTCGGTAGAAATTGCCGTTACTCCAACCGAGTTAAAAACAAATACGGCGAATGCAAGCTACCCTAATGGTAGGTGGAAAATAAGTCATGATGAAACGTTTTTTGATAACAATTCTGGAAAAGTTTCTTGGCATGATTTATATTTAGAAGATGTTCCAGAGTATTATGAAAAAACGGGGGAATACAACTTTACTTTTGAGGATTTACCTACTGCTCCAACCACATTGTATTTTCATAGAAAACCAGTGGCGAGTTTTGCATACAATCCAGGTACAGGTACTTTAACGGATAATTCTTATGATTTAGATGGAGGTGCTAATAATGGTATTGCAAATTCTGAATGGAAATGGAAATCTGTAGACGCAGGATCAACAAACGATTGGACAATAGGACAATTTAATCCTTCTGGTCAGCCAGATGGTCAGTACCTAATAATGCTGACAGTACAGGATCATCAGGGAACTTATAGTGCACCAACAAGTGTATATGTAGAAAAAACATCAGCAACTCCAACAAATGATGATTTACCATTAGCGCAATTTAATATTTTGCCAGATGTGTTAACCACATATGCAGGTGCAATGACAATTGCAGTGGAAAATAATTCAGCAGATCCTTATGGAAGAACACTTACCGCTGAAGAGTGGATTGTAACACAACGTACTTACGATAATGATGATAACCCAGTTGATGTTGAAATATATAATTCTACAACGCCAATGACCGACTTTTCTGCTTACAATACAGAAAGTGCAGAGTATATTATTAGTTTAAGAACGCAAACAGACACTGGTGTTTGGTCACTACCATTTTACAGAACATTAAACGTAATTCACGATGCCTCTAACCCAACTATTGAAGCATCACCAGCAAATGGTACAATTACCACAGACGATACTATTCAATTAACATTTTCAGATGAAGGCTCGGGAAGTGGTTTTGATGTTCAACGTTATGTGCTGGTACAAAATGCTACACCACCTGCGGGTGATGATGTAAGTTGGAGTTCTTGGAGTAATAGTCAATCAAAAGGTGTGTCCTTTTCTTCAGGAGGAAGTGGATGGTATATACATGCCGAAGCTAAAGATAATGCAGGAAATACTGGTACCGCTTCCTTTGGACCATATGACTTAACGTTAGTTGTAGCGGCAAATGATGATTTACTCGTGGTAGATGAAGATTCAGACGGAACACCTGTAGATGTCTTGTATAATGATGTATATGCTTCTGGTAATGATGTTACTTTATCCATAATAACACAAGGACTAAAAGGCTATGCTGAGGTAGACGGTGATAACACAAGTATTTTTTATTACCCTGATGAAAACGAAAATGGGACAGATACAATTACCTATCAATTAGATGACGATGGTACACTTGCTACGGCAACCATTACAGTGTCAATAACTCCTGTGGACGATGAACCTATAGGTAATGAAGATACTTACGATATTAACGAAAATGATACCCTTAACGATGATGTCTCTGTAAATGATGAAGAGGTTGATGGAGACCCATTAACATATCATTTAGTAAGTGGTCCGACAAACGCTTCATCTTTCACTTTTAATAATGATGGTACATTCACATATGTTCATAACGGACAAGAAGAAGAGCAAGACACTTTTACCTATAATTTTCAAGATGGAAATTCATTTAGTGAAGATGTAACGGTTGCAATAAACGTATCATTACAGAATGATGCTCCAACAGGAGGTAACATATCTGTAGATGTTGTTCAGGATGTAGATTTTACATTCACACCAAGCGATTTTGTATTTAACGATGATGATTTGTTAGATGAATTTAACGGAATCCAGATTATAACATTACCGCCATCAGGAAAAGGAGAATTAACATATGAGGGTAATCCAGTTTCTGAGAACGATTTTATTAATGATGTAACCCTTTTGCTCTATGTTACAGAAGCAGGTGAGTTTGGTACAAACTATACATCTTTCACATTTAAAGTAAAAGATCTAGCTGATGTAGTAAGTACAGCAACATATACATCTAATATTGATGCGGAAGAAGATACGGATGGTGATGGTGAAGGTAATAGTACCGATGATGATGATGATGGAGATGGTACGCCAGATGTTGATGATGATTTTCCTTTAGATGATACTGAAGACACTGATACTGATAATGATGGTACTGGAGACAATGCTGACGATGATGATGATGGAGATGGCACTCCTGATGAAGACGATGCTTTTCCATTAGATCCAAATGAAGATACTGATACTGATAATGATGGTACAGGAGACAATGCAGATGACGACGATGATGGAGACGGAACACCAGACGGTGATGATGATTTTCCATTAGATCCAAATGAAGATACTGATACCGATAATGATGGTACAGGAGACAATGCTGACGATGATGACGATGGAGACGGAACACCAGACGGTGACGATGCTTTTCCATTAGATCCAAATGAAGATACTGATACTGATAATGATGGTACAGGCGACAATGCAGATGACGACGATGATGGAGACGGAACACCAGACGGTGACGATGATTTTCCATTAGATCCAAATGAAGATACAGATACCGATAATGATGGTACAGGCGACAATGCCGACGACGACGATGATGGAGACGGAACACCAGACGGTGACGATGCTTTTCCATTAGATCCAAATGAAGATACTGATACTGATAATGATGGTACAGGAGACAATGCAGATGACGACGACGATGGAGACGGAACACCAGACGGTGACGATGATTTTCCATTAGATCCAAATGAAGATACAGATACCGATAATGATGGTACAGGCGACAATGCCGATGACGACGATGATGGAGACGGAACACCAGACGGTGACGATGCTTTTCCATTAGATCCAAATGAAGATACTGATACCGATAATGATGGTACAGGCGACAATGCCGATGATGATGATGATGGAGACGGAACACCAGACGGTGACGATGATTTCCCACTAGATCCAACAGAAGACACCGATACCGATAATGATGGTACAGGCGACAATGCCGATGACGACGATGATGGAGACGGAACACCAGACGGTGACGATGATTTCCCACTAGATCCAACAGAAGATACCGATAGTGATAACGATGGTATTGGCGATTATGCAGATGATGATGATGATGGAGATGGTAATATCGATACCGATACTGATGGAGATGGTCTTGGAAATAACATTGATTTAGACGATGATAATGATGGTACGTTAGATTTTGAAGATGCGTTCCCTACGGATCCAACCGAAGATATTGATACCGATAATGATGGAATGGGTGATAATGCCGACGAAGATGACGATAATGACGGATTCTCAGATGTTGAGGAGGAAAGAGAAGGAACAGATGCCAAGAACTTTGCAAGTACACCAGAGGATACTGATGGTGATGGCATATCAGACAGTATAGATCCAGATGATGACAATGATGGTGTAATGGATGGTGATGATGCTTTTCCAAAAAGTGCAGAGCCAACATTAATTCCAGCAGAAGCTTTTACTCCTAATGGAGATGGGCTTAATGACGCATGGGTTATACCAGGTATAGATAACTATCCGAACTCCAATGTTAGAGTATATAATAGATGGGGTCATGAAGTGTTCTCAACGTTCAATTATAGAAATGATTGGAGCGGTAATTACAACTCCAATTCCGAGAAATTACCACCAGGGTCATACATGTATATTATTGATTTAGGTATTGGAAGCCCATTAATTAAAGGTTGGTTATTCATCAATTATTAAAATAGATAAACATGAAAATTTTAAATATATACATCACATTAGTTTTGTTGCTATGCACTTTGGTAGTCTCAGCACAACAAGACCCTAATTATACATTCTATAGGTATAATATGAATTTAATTAACCCGGCGTATGCAGGGGCAAATGATGGTACTGATATTGGCTTAAATGTTCGAAGTCAATGGGCTAGTGTTGAAGGTGCTCCTGAAACGCAGAGTGTAATTTTTGGAACACCAATGGGTAAAAACCTTGGAGTAGGAGTGTCTATAATAAACGATAGAACGTTTATTGAAGATCAAACTTCTGTAGCGTTGGACTTTTCGTATAAGCTTAAATTAAATGAGAAAAACAGGATTTATTTTGGATTTAAGGCAGGCTTTAACTCTTATGATGCAAATGCTTCTGGGTTAATGACATATGGTATATCTCAGGATCCATCTTTAATGAATATTGATGGAAGGTATAATGTAAATTTTGGAGCCGGGGTTCTTCTTAAAAATGAGAAATACTTTATTGCTTTTTCGATACCTAAAATATTAACTCCAGAAAGGTTAGAGCATGATGATGGTATTGCACGTTTGGGTGTGGACAGAATGCACATGTATTTAGCTGCTGGATATGATTTCAGATTAAGTGATAATATTGTTCTAAAACCATCAGTATTATTCAGATACGTAAATGCCTCTCCTTTATCTGTTGACGCTACAGCGTTACTTGAATTAAACAAACGTTTTGATATTGGAGCAGCTTACAGATTAGATGAAAGTATAAGTGGGCTGTTAATCTTTAAAGCCAACCAGTGGTTTCAGATTGGTTATGCCTATGAAGCAGCTTTTGAAAGTCCGGTTAGAGATTTAGACAATGGAACGCACGAGATAATGTTAAATATTAAATTGTAAGAGTAAGTATTTTTTGGGGCACATAGTTATTGTTTAGTTATGTATGCAAAAAAGGCAATCACAATTGTGGTTGCTTTTTTTGTATTAAAACGTGTAATTCCTTTTATCATAGAATTTAAAATCATTTTATATATTTTAAAATTAAAGTTGAAAAGAAAACCTAAATTTAGGGCTACGGTTTATTCACAAGACAAGATTTAAATAATGCATAAAAGCAATTTAAGATTCTCATTCATTTTTATTTTTTTATTCAGTGTACAATTTAGTGTAAGTCAAATAACATTACTTGGTGACAATGCTCCATATGATAATGTTTTGGATGGAGATTTTAATGCCATATGGGCATATTGGCGAGAGGCTAAACAATCGCCTTTTTGGTCAACTAAAATTGATGATGGAAAAGAGCCAATGGGATTACATCATGGAGCTTTGTTTAGTATGAATAAGGTTGGTGTTGCCGAGTCTAGAATATTAAATGCTAATTCAGAGTATCAACATCCCAAAAGTGGAGATGTGTTAAATTGGAGTTTTGGTGCCGATTTGGAATACATAAGTAACGGAACCATTTCAGTTAGTTTAGTTTTTGGAACTCATGAAAGAATACTTGCGGAAAAGGTTAAGTTAAAAGGATCAGATAAGATAATTGAACATTTTAAGGGTAAATATGTTGTTAATAAGGAAGATGAGCAAGCTGGGCTTCCTTTTGTTCGCGTTACGTTTTACTCAGGAGAAGATGTAAAGGTGTATCTACATTATGTAAATATAAGTGTACAAAAACAAGAAAAACAAGGGCCTAAACTAGCTGCTGAAGCTAAGGAAAATGGAATAGTTTTAAGTTGGGAAGATGAGTTAGCAAATGAAAAAACCATGTTTAATGTTTATCGTCGTCAGGCGGAAAGGTCTTCCTTTAAAAAAATAGGAGGAACCTCCAACCATTCATTTTTAGATAATAATCTTATCAATGGTTTAGCATACACTTATGTAGTAACAAGGCAAAATAAGAAAGAGTCCTCAGGTTCAAATAAAGTAGTAATTGCAAAAATAGATGAGGAGCCTCCAGTACCCCCCACCCAATTAAGTACAGAGGTATTTGAAACAGAGGTTAAAATATCTTGGGTAAGTGGCGTAAATAATGATGTAAAAAATTATGAGGTATATAGAGGTAATGCCGATGGTGAAAATTTAGAGCAAATTGCTCATGACATTTCGGGAAACAGCTATGTAGATTTTACCCCTAAGAAAGAAAATCTTAATACTTATGTGGTATATGCTTATGATTATAGCGGAAATAAAAGTAAGCCTTCTACTGTAGTTAAGGCTAGGGTAAAGGCATTTATGGGTACTTCTTTTAGCGATTTAATATTACCTATGCCTGTAAATAAGGAGCTAAAATCTAATCTTTGGGGAGCTCAAAACGTGTTGCCAAGAGATTCAGAAAATGGTATAGAACACCCAGAATGGAGCTATTGGGGAGGACGTCCTGTTAGAGATGTTGATGGAAAATATCATATGAATGTAACCCGATGGCCAGCAAATGCTACCAAGGGACATTGGGAATGGCCAAATTCTACTGTCGCTTACACCGTGGCCGACAAACCTACAGGGCCTTATGTTGTTCAAAAAGATGTTGCATACACCTTTAATGAAGGGTATGGCCATAATCCAGATGTCATTTTATGTAATGATGGTACTTATCTTTTATATTCTTTAATTAATTGGGAAGCTACGTTGTTTACATCTAAAACAATGAAAGGACCATGGAAAAGATTGGGAGTAATTACAGTTAACGAAGAAGAATCTGGAGAAAAGCCTAATCTGTACTATCGCTTTTATAGAAACTTATCTGGTGTTCATTTAGATGATGGTCGTTATTTGTTTGTTACAAAAGCAGGAGCCATTATGCTTAGCGAAGGAACAAATCCATTAGGCCCATATAATGTATTAACCAAACCAATTCAAGGTAATGACATTATTCCAGAAAAATATAGAAACTCAAATTATGAAGACCCCATAATATGGAAAGATGATTTACAGTTTCATATGATAATTAACGCATTTTGGGACTATAGAGCAATTTATCTTAGATCAAAAGATGGTATTCATTGGAAATTTAATCCAGGTACGGCCTACACACCTAATAATACAATATATGAAGACGGTTCGCAAACGCATTGGTATAAATTAGAACGCCCTCATATATTACAAGATGAACATTTAAGAGCAACGCACCTTTCCTTAGCAGTTATAGACGTTCCCAAAAGAGATGATCTAGCACGTGATAAACATAGCTCTAAAAATATAATTCTTCCTTTAGTTAAGCACAAACTCCTAAAAATGCTTAACAAGAAAAAAGTTGATTCGGAAACTAAAAAAATAAAAGTTCTTATCAAGTCCGAAGAGGGTTTTAATGCTCAAACGGATATTGATTTAAAGAGTTTACGATTTGGAGCTTCTGAGGAAGTAGACTTTGGAGAAGGAAGCAGACTATTAAAAACAAAGAAAAAAGGTAAAAATTTAATACTAGTATTTAATGGTGAAGGTAATAATATCACCAATGAAAATTTTGTTTGTAAGCTATTGGGTAAAACAAAAAATGGAGAACTTCTGATAGGGTTTACCAGTTTAAAGTGTAGATAACATGGGGAAAAACTAAAACCTATGAAATTTTACCAGTACAACTATCAAAGTAATTTTTGAACTTTGGTAACATAACCCTAATATCTTATAATTATGAAAAATGCTATAACCTACACACTGGCTTTTACATGTATTATTTTTCTTTTTAGTTATACAGTTTCAGCCCAAACAGAAACACAAAAAAGAATGGAAAACTATCTCGAGTTAAAAAAACTCGGATATAAAGACAAAGCCATTTTTGAAGATTTGGGAAATGCAAATTTCTTACTAGAAGATTATGAAACTGCTTTGTTTTGGTATGAAAGACTAAAAGAAATAAGTAAAAACAAAGAACTTAGTAATACCTATAACCAAAGGTATCATTATGCCATTCAGAAAAATGGCGTTTTGTTTAATGCAGAACATCAGGAAAACAGAGATTGGCTGGCAATGATTAAGTCGGACTATGAAGTAAAAGGTAAAGCAACTAAAAACAAACAATTAGCAAGTGCTTATAGAGCTATTGATGCGCAGCTTAAAGATTTACATATGGTAAATAAAAGCGAAATGGTTAGCATAGAAGATCAAAAAAACTACAAGGCTCCAATGGCTATTACACCAGACGGAAATACTGCATACTTTAGTAAAGAGGTTCAGATAAAACCTTTGTACGGGATATTTTCTAAAAAACAGACTATTAGTAAAATTTATAGAGCGAACAAGATGGATGGAGAATGGACAAATATTAAACAAGTTGCAGTTTGTCCCAAGTATGCCTCAGCAAAACACCCAACAATTTCTTTGGATGGTACTCGGTTGTTTTTTGCTTCTAACATGACAGGGAGCTTTGGAGCATATGATATTTATGTTGCTGATATTAATAGTAATGGAACATATGGTATTGCTAAAAATTTAGGAGAAAAAGTAAACACCAAGCAAGATGATGTTTTCCCAAGAATGTTAGGAGACAACACATTGTTTTTTGCTTCTGAAGGACGAAATGGTCAAGGAGGTTTGGATGTTTATATGGTTGAAGTTGACCAAAAAAAGATTGGTTTGGCTGTTAATTTAGGTAGCCCTATCAATAGCACTGAAGACGATTTTTCTATTGAATTTGTGAATCAAAAAGGAATGGGTTACGTAATTTCAAACCGAGGAAAAAACAAAAAAGCCATTCAGCAAGTAGCCTTTACCTATGATACTAATGAAAAGGAATTAGCTAGCAACAAAAAAAATTATAACATCTTAGAAATTTTAAACGATAACTCAAAAGTGAATTACTCATCATCAGTATATGAAGATGATTTGGAGTAAAAAGTTCCTTTAATTATAGTTGTTCGTTTACCAAAATAACCTGTATTAAAACGCAGATTAATTGGATGTCATTTTCCCTATTCATTTTAGTAGGGTTGTATAACAGTAAATTTTAGTAAGATGAAACATAAGACCACAACCTCGTATATATATGGATTACTGATAGTACTGTTCGCTTTTTTTAGTGTGCAGACTTCGGTGGCCCAAGAAACAGAAATACAACCAAATGTTGGGTCAAAAACAACATATCACAATCAATTATTTTTTAATAGATTTTTGATTAACCCAACATTTTCGCTTGTAAGAGAAAACAAAACCTATTTGAATGTTTTACACCGAAATCAATATGCTACGTTTGAAGATAATAGTCAAAATTATTTTTTAGGATTTAGCAATAAATTAAATGAAAATACAGCATTAGGTATTAGTGTTTATAGCCAATGGGCAGGTGTAGTTCAAGAATTTGGTTTTAACGCTAATTATGCAAGATCCGTACGTTTAGGAGCAAATAGCAGGTTAACTTTTGGAGCAAACGTTAGCTATTTTAATGAAGGATTGAATAAAAATAGGGTAGTGGTGTCTGATGATGACACTACAATAAACGAAGCTCAAAAAGAAAGTAAAATTGCAGTGCAGCCTGGAATAACATTGTCACTTGGCAGCTTTGATTTTGGTTTGTATGCCCATGATTTACTTAAATACAATCAAACAAGTAATGAGTTCGTAACAAATTTTAGTGAAAAAAGCATTAAGGCATCGCTTCAATACACTCATATGTTTAATACAACAAGAGGTTTGTTTGCCAATGCGCGTTTAATGCCTTTAGTACAAGTAAATCAAAAGCAAGATGGTAATTTGGGATATTTAGGAGCTGTGTTATTAGAGTTGCCCAAATACGGTTGGTTACAGAGTACAGTAGATGACGAATACGGAATATCGTTAGGCTTTGGCTTCAACGTAAGTAAAAAAATATCACTTGGGTATCTGGTAGAAAAGGGTATTCAAAAAGAAGCTCAAGATTTAGGTTGGAATCATGAAATTTCTATGGCATATACCATGAAAAATACCAAAAATAATGGGATTGGTTTTGCGGAAAAATCTAATGATGCCAAGATTGATGAAATTGTAAGAAACTACGAAGAACAAATTTTACAATTAACTGCTGAGAAAAATAAAACCGATGAAGATATCGCCAAGACGGAGGCAACTTATAACCAGAACGAAAACACAAATGATTTGGCGTATCAAAATCGTTTGATTTTGGATGAGCTAATGTTAAGACAAGATTCTATTGAAGAAGCCCGAACAAGAGCTTTTGAAAAGAGGTTTGAGCTAATTGTTAGAACATTACGTAACGAAATTAAAACAAATACTAAAGGTAAGGCAAGGGATGTAAAAAGAACAACCAAAGGAAGTTTAGCATCTAATCAGCAGACCAAAATTAATAGAGATAATTATAAAGAACTTCCTATTACAGTTTTAAATCAGACCAATATAATAGGTGTAAAATCTGGTTATTACGTTATCGCAAATGTGTACAAAAATAAGAGGTACAAAGATGCTTTTATGAAAACATTAAAAAGTCAAGGTATTGATGCAAAGCAATTCTATAACAAAGAAAATGGTTTATATTATGTGTACTTAGCTGATTTTAATTTTAAACAAGATGCTGAGACTGCTTTTGTATCACATTTAAACGGAAAATATCATGACGAAAAATGGATTATGCAAGTAGATAATTCAACGGCAACAGCATTAAATATGTATTCAGAATAAATTAGTAGTCTCCCTGCTGTAAGATTAGGGATTATGTTACAGTTTAAATATTTACGTTGAAGAAAGAGGGGGAGAATCCGGGGGGACAAATATCTCCCTCTTTTTTGTAAATACTAACGGGAGTTCTGTGTTTTATTATGAATTCAGAAAATAAACAGTTATTGTGCATTTTAACGAAAAAATATATCAATTCAACGAGCGTACCTTATTTTTCTTTATATTTAGATAGTTCTAGAGCTTATTAAAAATTAATTGTCAAACATCCTAATCCCCCCAATGAATATGGAAAAAAGACTTTACTCAAAAAGAACCACACATCACCATTCAGGCTTCGGTATTAAAAAAAAGAAGGAGTCAACTACTCATCTCACATTTGAAACCTTAAATTATAGTTTGCCCCAAATAAACTTATAGTTTAATAGTAAAAAAGGAATATATGTATTCTTAGCAGTCGTGTGTCTACAACACTGCATTAGCGCTAAGTATGTGTCTTAATCCTATGACTGTACTCAATTATCATCTTAATAATTGGGAAGAAATTTTGATGCCTTTTTTGAGGTGTTTATACTTAACCTACTTAATTCAAACCGCTTTGTTTTTTTAAAACTAACTGGCTAAATAGAATATGTTATGAATTCAAATATTTTAAAAATTATTATTATAGATACAGATTTACGTTTACATGAATCTTATAAATGGTTTTTTGCAAATTATACCGACTATGCTTTAGTTGGATTATATACATCTACTGAAGATGCTGTAAAAGAATACCATAGTACAAAACCAGATATTATTGTTTCTGAAGTTTATCTTCCAGTAATAGGAGGTATAGAAAGTATTAGATTGTTCCGAGCGAAAAATAGAAATGTAAAAATTATTATGATAAGTAATCGACCAGATTTTGAACTTGTGAAAAAAGCGTTTAAAAGTGGAGCAAATGGCTATTTAACAAGACCCGTGGATAAAGATCGCTTATACAATGCGTTAAACTCCATAAAGTATGAGGGTGCCGCAATGAGCAACGACATTGTTAAAAAAGTGATTTCTAATTTTCATCGAAAATCGTATAAGTTCTTTTCAGAACGTGAAAATCAAATTATTGATTACTTATGTAAAGGAGCAACGTACAAAATGATTGCGGATAAGCTTTTCGTAACTACAAGTACTATTAACTTTCATATCCAAAATATTTACTTAAAACTTAATGTAAATTCAAAATCCGAAGCACTTATAAAATTGCGAGAGCTTTAAAAAAAAGAGGGATAGTAACCACAACTATCCCTCTAAACATATTTAACCTAACCACTATTACTATTAAGCTTTTGTGTACTTTTTGATAAGTATTTTTCAAGAATAGAATCCGTTACCGTTTTGTTTGAGTTTTGGAAGAGTATGGCTTTAAAAAATGCCATGTACTTTTCCGAAATATTGTACATAGATAGGGAGTATGCTGCTTTGTAATTTGCTCTTCCTAAAAACTTTTGGTATTTGTTATGGGCTAGAATTACATGGATAGCGTTTCCTAACGACTCTACATTTTTAGGTGAATAAAACTCAGCCATAAACTTTCTTTTTTTAATAAGAGAGTTGTAAATATTATGATAGGGCATAACCATGGCTTTTCCATAACTACCTGCTAAATGCACTTCTTTTAAAATGTTTGTTTTTATAGTGTTAGAGAAAACAACAATGGAACATTGTTCAAACAATTTTGAAACATCCTGCGTTTCTATATGTTCCATAAAATGTAATTGCGGTGTATGAAAATATTGTTGCCTAACTTTACCTAAATACCCTGGTGTTTGTTTACTATCTTCTCCAGCAATTATAACTTCTATGTTTTGGTTTGTGCGTGCTCTTAAAAATTCAATACTTTCAATTAAAACATCTAAATTACAGCTTGGGTCAAACTTTCCGAATGCCAAAATTTTTCTTGGACCATCGGGGATATTAAAGTTTGGAGGGGCTATTTTTTGAAAAGCGTCGTATGGCATAACGGCAACATTACGCGCTTTGTATTTTTTTTCTAAAATGGATAAATGACTTTGTTTGGTCACTGCTATAAGGTCAGAAAACAACAATAGTTTGGTAAAAACAAAATTTAGATTTTTCTGAATATTAAAAAGAGAATACTTGGAATCATCATTTAGTTCTTCTTCTAAAATATTATGTAATAAACTAACCGTAGCAATTTTTTTTGTTTTTAGTAGAATAGGCAAAACCGTGTAAATTGAGGTTTTAATTCTTGCTGCCGAATGTAAAAATTGATAATTAATTAAAACAAGGTCAGGAGCAATCTGTAAAATGGTATTTCTTACCTTATAAATATCCCAAAAGTAGGTTAAGTTTAATATGGGTTTTATAGTTATTTTACATCCTTCATTTTTAAAATTTAATTCTCTATTGCTTATATGTTTGTTGGTTAATAAGGTTATTTCTGTAATATCTTTTTCCAGTCTTAAATGTTTGAGTAATAAGTAAGAATACGGCAACAAGGTGTCGTTGTTTTTAGGATATTCTGTTAATATTACTAATTTCATTTAAGATGTTTTCTTTGATTTATATGGTTCAAATATCTAAGAATTATTCTCCTGTTTTTAGTTTTCACTGTTCATTTAGCATTTGGTATCGACGAAACGAAATTCAAAGGCGATGAGTAGTTTAATAACTGGATTATTAAAAATTACGAAAGCGTTTTCGTAAATTTTTATCTTTTCTTATTTTTTTATATTTATTTGTTTTTTAGGTGTTTAAGTATGTTTTTGTTTAGGTTTGTTAAAACTTGTTAATTATTTTTTGATTTAGTTTGAGTTAAAATTGCTGTATGGAAGAGGCTTTATAATAAATTTGAGAGAGCCTATATTATTACAGGACATTGTAGTCTTACAAATTCAAAAGTTATTATGTATTACTTAGGGTTAGACATTGGAAGCTCTTCAATAAAAGCAGCTTTAGTTGAAATTTCTAGTGGGAAAAGTATTGGTGTTGTGCTAGAACCCGAAAAAGAAATGAGCATTCACGCTTCTCAAAAAGGATGGGCAGAACAAGCTCCTGAAGATTGGTGGAAATATTGCTGTGATGCCATTGTAAAATTAAAAGCTAAATATAAAATTTCTAGAACCCAGATAAAAGGTATTGGTATTTCGTATCAAATGCATGGGTTGGTGTTGTTGGATAGTAAGGGGAACCCACTACGTAAATCAATAATATGGTGTGATAGTAGAGCGGTAACACTTGGCGAAAACGCTTATGAAGCTATCGGAGAAGTAAAATGTAAAACACATTTATTAAACTCCCCAGCCAATTTTACAGCATCTAAATTAAAATGGGTTAAAGAAAATGAACCCCAAATATATAATTCAATTTATAAATTAATGCTTCCAGGAGATTACATAGCATATAAGTTTAGCAATGTAATGAACACTACAATATCTGGATTGTCAGAAGGAATATTTTGGGATTTTAAAAAAAACAATGTTGCTTCCTTTTTAATGGATTATTACGGAATAGAAGAAAATATGATTCCAGATATTGTTGATACTTTTGGTTTACAATCCAGGGTTAACGGTACAGGAGAAGCAGAAAGTGCCATTGCCGCTGGAACCCCAATTTTTTATAGAGCTGGTGACCAACCTAATAATGCACTTTCGTTAAATGTTTTTGAGCCTGGTGAAATAGCCGCAACTGGTGGTACTTCTGGTGTAGTCTATGCCATTACCAATAGTCTTTCTGTTAAAGAAAGTTCAAGGGTAAATAATTTTGCACATGTTAATTATACTAAAGATAAAGAGGCACGAATAGGAAAGTTATTATGCATTAATGGAGCTGGAATTCAATACCGCTGGTTATTAAATAATCTTGCTGTAAAGTCGTACAGCGAAATGAATACTTTAGCAGCAAATGTTGAAGTTGGAGCGGACGGTGTAATTATGATTCCTTTTGGAAACGGAGCAGAGCGAATGCTTAATAATCAAGATGTTGGCACGCGGCTTATAAATATAAACTTAAACAGGCATAACAAGGCACATATCTGTAGAGCGGCTTTAGAAGGTATTGCTTTTTCGTTTGTATATGGAATAGAAATTTTAAAATCAGACGGTATTACGGTTAATGTAATTCGTGCTGGTAATGACAATTTGTTTCGTTCTGAAATTTTTGCAAACACCATTGCTACATTAATAGAACACGATATTGAAATTTACAATACCACAGGTGCAATTGGCGCAGCTCGTGCGGCAGGGTTACATGAGGGTGGTTTTAAAAAATTCGGAAAATATATTACTGACAATGATTATGTAAAGACTTTTAAGCCTTTGCAAGATAAAACGGCTTATGTAAAAGCTTACCAATCATGGAAAAAAGAACTAGAATTAATTACCAATAAATAATTTAGATTATGGCCTTAATTGGAGAAAAGGAATACTTTAAAGAAATACAAGACATTAAATTTGAGGGAAAAGAATCTGATAACCCATTGGCTTTTAAATACTATAACCCAGAACAAGTTGTAGCAGGAAAAACAATGCGTGAACATTTTAAATTTGCGGTTGCGTATTGGCATACATTCTGTGGGCAGGGAGCCGATCCTTTTGGACCAGGAACGCAAAATTTTGAATGGGATAAATCAACAGACCCATTGCAAGCTGCAAAGGATAAAGCGGATGCCGCTTTTGAGTTTATTACAAAAATGGGATTCGATTATTTTTGCTTTCATGATTACGATTTAATTCAAGAAGGATTAACTTTTACGGAGTCAGAAAAAAGGTTAGCAACAATAACTGAATATTTAAAGGAGAAAAAAGCAGCTTCGGGTGTTAAATTACTTTGGGGAACAGCAAATTGTTTTTCTAACCCTAGATATATGAATGGGGCAGCTACTAATCCAGAATTTAATGTGGTAGCTCGAGCTGGCGGTCAAATAAAACTAGCCCTTGATGCGACTATAGCTTTGGATGGTGAAAATTATGTTTTTTGGGGAGGTCGCGAAGGTTACATGTCTTTATTAAATACAGATATGAGACGAGAATTAGACCATATGGCTCAGTTTTTAACCATAGCAAGAGATTATGCACGTGGGCAAGGATTTAAAGGAACCTTTTTTATTGAACCAAAACCTATGGAGCCAATGAAACATCAATACGATTTTGATGCAGCTACTGCCATTGGGTTTTTAAAAGAATATGGTTTAGAAAAAGACTTTAAAATGAACATTGAAGTAAACCATGCAACTTTGGCTCAGCATACTTTTCAGCATGAATTGGAAGTTTCTGCGAAAGCAGGAATGTTAGGTAGTATTGATGCTAACCGTGGTGATTATCAAAATGGATGGGATACAGACCAGTTTCCAAATAATATTCAAGAGGCTACAGAAGCTATGCTGGTTTTTTTACAGGCAGGAGGATTACAAGGAGGAGGAATTAATTTTGATGCAAAAATTAGAAGAAACTCAACAGATTTAGAAGATGTGTTTTTAGCGCATATTGGTGGAGCAGATACTTTTGCAAGAGCGCTATTAACAGCGGACAAAATTATAGCATCATCTGCTTATACAAGTCTTAGGGAAAAAAGGTATAGTTCCTTTGACCAAGGCAAAGGCAAAGATTTTGAAAATGGTAAATTAAACCTTCAAGATTTATATGAAATAGCACATGAAAATGGCGAATTAGCCTTAAAGAGTGGAAAGCAAGAGCTTTTTGAAAATATCATTAATCAATACATTTGATTATGAACCAAAATAAGGCTTTTGTTTATGTAGTAACGTTAGTAGCTACTTTAGGTGGGTTGCTATTTGGTTACGATACTGCTGTGATATCTGGAGCTGAAAAGTCTATTCAAATCTTTTTGATAGATAGCCTTGGGCTGAGCTCATTTTTACACGGTATAACAGTTTCATCAGCTTTAATAGGTTGTATTATTGGAGGAGCAATTTCAGGAATTGTATCATCAAAATACGGACGGAAAAAAGCGTTGATTATTGCAGGCATTTTGTTTTTGCTATCAGCTCTTGGTTCGGGTAATCCGGAGTTTTTGTTTTTTGAAAGAGGAGTGCCATCTATTAGGTTGCTTTGGACATTTAATGTTTATCGTGTTATTGGCGGTATAGGTGTTGGTTTAGCATCTGCAGTATGCCCAATGTATATTGGAGAAATTGCCCCTGCTAATATTCGAGGAAAATTAGTATCCTTAAATCAATTCGCTATTATTTTTGGAATGCTAGTAGTATACTTTGTGAATTGGGGCATTGCAGAGGGGCAAACAATGGATTGGATAAACACTATTGGATGGAGAAGAATGTTTACTTCAGAGGCAATACCTGCTTCTATATTTGCTGTTTTAATGTTTTTCATGCCAGAAACTCCTAGATATTTGGCATTAAAAAAAGAAGACGAAAAAGCATTATCTATTTTAACACGTATAAATGGAGTAGATAAGGCAAAACAAATTCTTGTTGAGATTAAAAACACATTGCAAACGTCAAAAGGTAAACTGTTTTCGTATGGTAAAGTAGTAATAATCGTTGGTATTTTGTTATCCGTTTTTCAACAATTCGTTGGTATAAATGTTGCCCTTTATTATGCTCCTCGAATTTTTGAAAGTATGGGGGCGGCTAAAGATGCATCTATGCTGCAAACCATTATTATGG
The DNA here is from genome assembly GCA_947493885.1 of uncultured Maribacter sp. GTDB lineage: Bacteria > Bacteroidota > Bacteroidia > Flavobacteriales > Flavobacteriaceae > Maribacter_B. Next base: position 331,649 of record CANLTE010000004.1, on the reverse strand, counting down.
GATTGGTAAATGTTGTATTTACTGTAGTAGCAATTTTAACAGTTGATAAATGGGGAAGAAAACCGTTGTTAATAGTTGGTTCCATAGGCATGACCATCGGAATGATTGCAATTTCGATATTATCTTTTCAAAATGTTATAGGTATCGCCACACTAGTTTTTATAATTATATATACGGCTTCATTTATGATGAGTTGGGGACCAATATGTTGGGTTTTAATAGCTGAAATTTATCCAAATAAAATTAGAAGTCAGGCCATTGCAATTGCTGTTGCAGCCCAATGGGCAGCGAATTTTTTTATATCATCTACCTACCCTCCAATGATGGAGCTTAGTAGCGGAGGTACATATTTGTTTTATGGAATAATGAGTATTATTTCAGCATTGTTTGTGTGGAAAATGGTTCCAGAAACAAAGGGAAAAACTCTAGAAGAAATGGAGCATATTTGGAAAAAGTAAATAGTGTTGTTTTTTAAAATGGAAACCTGCTTTTGTCTATTAAAAGTAGGTTTCTTATGTTATTAAATAGTATTTACTTTTTATGTTAACTTTGAAAAACCATGTCCAAGCTTAAACTAAAAGATATTGCAAAACATTTTAATGTATCGGTATCTACCGTTTCAAAAGCTATTAATGATAGTCATGAAGTAAGTTTAAGTTTAAAGAAAAAAATTCAATCATATGCTCAGGAGCATCATTATAGGCCAAATATGGTTGCTCTGAACTTAAGGCAAAGAAGCACAAAAACAATAGGAGTAGTTATTCCAAATATCTTAAATTATTTTTTTGTAAAAGTGCTATATGGTATTGAAAAAGTTGCTGATGAAAGAGGCTATAGCATAGTTACTTGTATTACTAATCAATCATTAGAAAAAGAAACAAAAACCTTAGAGTATCTTAATACTGGTGTAGTGGATGGTGTTATATTTTCTACCGCCGCTGAAGAGTCTCAATTTGAAAACCACTCTAAGTATTTAGAGGAACTAACCGAAAGTAGGCTGCCAATAGTAATGTTTGATAGAGCAACAGATTTTGATTCTTGTGATAAAGTTGTTGTTGATGATTTTGAAGCGGGTTATAAAGCAACCAAATACTTAATTAAAACGGGTTGTAAAATGCTGGCGATTGCAACACCAATAAATCAATCTAAAATTAGCAGATTACGAATTGATGGCTACAAAAAAGCGTTAAAGGAGTATGAAATTATTTCAGATGACAAACTTATTGTTCCCATAAGCATTAAGGAAGATATAGAGCTTACAATGTCTTTTCTATTAAATTATAAAAAAATTGATGGTATTATAATTTTAGATGAAATTACTGCAGTTAAGGTTATGAAAATAGTTCAGAAACGAGGTTATAAAATTCCTGAGGATATTTCCATTATTGGATTTACCAATGGTCAGTTATCCAGATATGTATCTCCAGCGTTAACTGCTGTGAGTCAGCATGGAACACACATAGGAGAAACTACAGCCAGAATTTTAATTGATAAAATTGAAAGGAAAATACCTTTTGATGCTTATGAAACCACTACGGTTAAAACTAGTTTGGTGGTAAGAGATTCTACAAAAGCCTTAAAATAAAAAATTACGTTTTAAGCTTTTTAAAACGTAATTTTTACGGTACTAATAATAATTAAAAAGTTTACTTTTCTCCAATTAATTCAACTTGAATTGGATTATTAAGTTTTTCACTAAAACTGCTTAGATATTGTTCCCATTCTTGTTTAGTATTGAACTGTCCACTTTTTTTCCAACCAAATCCAGCATAGTAGTTAACTATGTTATTCGTTACTTTCAAATGAGCATAAGCGTTACTTAAATCTGGAGTTGATACATCATATTTTTCGTAACCTATAAAAGAATCTGGTTCGGCCAGTATAGCTGTACCTAATTCGGAATCTTCATGGGGTTGCCAATAGCTTAACCAACCTTGTTTGTTATTACCACTTACAATTCCGTCTTTTTCGTGTAATGTTAATCCGGCGGAGATGGTGTCACTTCCTTTTAGTGAAATTTGAAATTTGGATAGGTTTTGCCCGTAATCAAGACTTATTATTCTAGATTCTTCAATTTTAGTACCATTTGCATCCCAATCTGCATAGTCCACAGAAAAGCTAGTACGTATGGGGCCTGTTGTTATAGTTTTCCAATTTGTATAATTTTTAGAAATGAAAAAAGAAGTATCTTTTTTTATGGCAATCCCACCAACGCCTCTACTAACACCAACATGAAAATTATCAAGTCCTTCTCCAGTATCTTCGTGGTAGCTTCCATTGGTCTCAAGCTCTTTTTTATACCATTTGTTAATTATAGGATAGTTAACCTTCTTTAACCAAGCATCCACTCCGCTGGATAATGTTCCTCCAGGAACTCCATCTTCTTTCATTTTTTGAGCGGTTGGCCCAAAAATCCTGAAAGCAACTTTATTGTTTTCCCAGGTGTAATCATCTGTTCGCTCCGGAACAAATCGAGAGTAACAATTATCGGTAGTTTTTGTTTTTTCATAATCAGAAACTTTTACTATTTCGTATCTTTTTTCTGAATTCTTAGCTATTTCTGGTTGGAATAATAACACATCTGGAACGTTATCATAATCGTTATCCACAAGTTGAGTTATTTCTAGAGTATTGGTTTCAATATTTAAAATTCCAACGTTTTCTAGACTATCTATTTGTAAAAAGTTTTTATCCAATGTAATAGTTTCAAAAAATCTATCTGCTGCAATCGGATTTTTAAGTATTATAAAAGTAGATTCTTTCTTATTGGAACAAGCTAGAATAGCCATTGTAAATATTATAGTGGAGTATTTTTTAAATGAATTTGTCATGGTTATTTATGTTTTAATTTTCGTTAGAAGGTTTACCAATAGTAGCCAAAATTCCTCCGTCAACATAAATAATATGTCCATTGACAAAGTTACTAGCACCTGAGGCTAAAAAAATAGCAGCTCCAGCCAAATCGTTGGGGTCTCCCCATTTTCCAGAAGGAGTTCTGTTAACAATAAAATCATTAAATGGATGTCCTTCAACGCGTATCGGGGCAGTTTGCGAGGTAGCAAAATATCCAGGTCCAATACCATTTATTTGAATATTATGTTTGGCCCATTCAGTGGCCATATTTTGAGTAAGCATTTTTAATCCACCTTTGGCAGCTGCATATGCTCCAACAGTATTTCTTCCAAGTTCGCTCATCATGGAACAAATATTAATTATTTTACCTTGCTTTCTGTTAATCATACTTTTTACTATATGTTTAGATACTATAAAAGGACTAACTAGATCTACATCTATAACTTCTTTAAAATCGTGAACCTCCATTTCCTCTAACGGAGTACGCTTAATAATACCAGCATTGTTGACAAGAATATCAATAGCCCCATGATTATTTTGGATTTCTTGAATGGCATTAATAACTTCTGATTCCTTGGTGACATTAAATTTAAATCCAAAAGCTTTTATTCCAGCCTTTTGATATTTTAATACCGCATCATCTATTTTTTTTTGTGACGAATTACCGTTTACAATAATAGTTGCTCCTGCTTTTCCTAGCCCCATAGCCATTGCCATACCAAGCCCATGAGTACTTCCGGTAATAAGCGCAATTTTTCCATCCAAATTAAATAATGATATTCCCATAATATTTTAATACAGTTTGTTAGTTATAAGCATAAGTTCATGCCTAAAATTAAAGTTATAAATACTACGTTGATGTTTAGGGGGCTATAACTTCATAATGGGGGTACATATAAGCCTGTGTTTTTTGTTAAAACAACGCTCTTTACTTTATAAGTATTACCATTGAAAAATAAGTAAGTTAGATTCTTTTCTTATTTGGTAAAAACGCATAACATTTTAAAGTATCCCCAATGTTATGCCTATCTATTAGTTGTTTCTTCATGAAATTACTATTTAAATTACGAATTGAATAATTTACCCCCCATGATAAGTCTAATATTTTCCCTGGAAGAAGTTTGTTTTCAATTGTTTTGTGGAAGTAACATTCTTTAAACTAAATAACTTAACAATTATGAAAAGAACTATTCTCAAATTATTCAAGAGGCACGTAGTTCCTGTATTTCTATTAGTTGTATTTATGAGTATGAACTCGTATGGCCAATCAACGATTACAGGAACCATAACTTCTTCAGACGATGGCACACCTGTTCCCGGTGTAAATGTCGTAGTAAAGGGTACATCAAATGGAACTTCAACAGATTTTGATGGAAACTATGCAATAAATGCTTCTTCCAATGACGTTTTGGTTTTTAGCTATTTAGGCTTCAAAACTATTGAGAGAAGTGTTGGAGGACAATCGGTTATAGATATTGTAATGCAAGTAGATAATGAGCAACTTGATGAAGTTGTTGTAATTGGTTATGGTACCCAGAAAAAAAGTGATTTAACTGGTGCAATATCTTCCGTATCTTCCAAAGATTTTGAAAAACAGCCGTTAATAAGAGTTGAAGATGCATTGCAATCTAGAGCAGCTGGTGTATCTGTTTCTAAGACTACGGGTGCTCCAGGCGGACAAGTTAAAATTAGAATTAGAGGGTCAAATTCTATCTCTTTTAGTAATCAACCTTTAATTGTTATAGATGGTATTCTAGGGGGAACCTTGGAAAGCCTTAACCCTAATGATATTGCTACCATGGATATCCTAAAGGATGCTTCTGCATCGGCTATTTATGGTTCTCGAGGAGCAAATGGAGTAGTAGTTATTACAACAAAAAAGGGTTCGGGAAAACCTAAAATTGGTGTAGAGTATTTTACTACTATTTCTAATATACCTAAAAAAATATCACTTTTGTCTCCTGAACAATACGCGGAATTATCAGGTACGGAGGTAGTTAATGGAGGTACAGATTATCAGGATGAATATTTTAAAACGGCTCTTTTAAGCAATGTTCAGTTAACAGCAAGTGGTAAAGAAGGAAATCTTTCTTACTTTATATCAGGAAACTATGTAGATCAAGAAGGGGTTGTTTTTAATAGTGATTATAATAGGTTTTCTTTAAGAGCTAATTTGAATGCCAAGTTTGGAGAAAAACTAAATGTAGGCTTAAATTTATTTGGATCAAGAGAGTTAAATCATAATTTGTTTAATGGAGGAGCACGATCTTCATCAGATGCAAGAGGTGGAGTAGCTGGTATTTTAACTTGGGATCCTACAATTCCAATTAGAAATCCTGATGGAACATATTATCAGTTACAGTCTTCTTTTGGTAATATATTAGTTAATCCAATAGCGGTACAGTCAGAAAGGGATAATAATCGCATTCAAGACAGGTTTAATGCAAATTTGAACATTTCATATGATATTTCGAAAACTTTAAACTTTACAATATTAGGGGGTAGTTTGTTTAGACATACCAATGATGAAAATTTTGCAGGAATACCAGCAGGTACTACTGTTCTTGAAGCACAAGCAGGCTTTAGCTCTAGTCGCTTAACAACTTATCAATTAAGTAATATTTTATCATGGAATAAAACCTTTGGAAAAACAAATGTGAAATTAACAGGAGTTTACGAACTGCAAGGAAACCAAACAAAGACGTCCAGCGGGAGCTCTGGAGAATTTGGAATTGGTGGGCTTAGAGACGCATTTTATTTATTAGAGCTAGGTGTTGATCAAGGTGTAAGAGCCAACCAAACCGAAGGTACAATACAATCATATGTAGGGAGAGCTGAGTTTAATTATGGAGAAGATTTTTACCTTACTGGGACTATACGGGTAGATCAATCTTCTAATTTTAGAAAAGACAATAGAACCGGATATTTTCCATCCGTTTCTGCAGCATATAACGTTAGTAAACTGCTCCCTGAGGAAGGTTTTTTTAATAGTATTAAGTTAAGAGCTGGTTACGGTGAGGTAGGAAATCAAAACGTTGGAGCCCTAGCAACTTATCCAGATTTGCCCACTGGAAGGGATTTTGCTTTTGATGGTAGTACTCCAGAAATAGGAATTGGTAATCCAACATTGAAGGATGAAAACTTAAAATGGGAAACTACAAAGCAAATTAATGCAGGGTTGGACTTTTCGTTTTTAAACAATAGCGTGCAATTTACAGTAGATTGGTACAAAAAGAATACTACAGATTTATTGTTAAGACAGCCAGTTCCAGATTATAATGGCGGAGGTACAGTACTTAAAAATATCGGTGAAGTTCAAAATACAGGGTTCGATTTTACGTTAAACACTTATCCTATTACTACAGAAGACTTTTCATGGAATGCCAACTTTAACTTATCTACAGTTGCAAATGAGATTGTTGACTTAGGAGGCCCAGAACAAATACTTACTGGTGCTGGAGGTGTTAACCCTGGAGGGAGTACATCAAGCTTTTACTCTTTACGAGTTGGAGAACCTTTAGGTCAATTTCATGGAGCTACTTTTTTAGGAACATGGAAAACAGCTGATGCAGCGGCAAATGGTGATATTGTTGCTGGTACACCAAGATATTTACTAGATGAAGAAGGGGAAATTTTACTTTCCGATATCGGAAATGGTACACCGTCATTAACATGGGGGCTTAATAATACCATTACCTATAAAAATATAGATTTAAATTTTGTATTACGTGGAGTACATGATTATCAGGTTTACAATGTCATTTATGCTCAGTTAATGGCTCCTACAGGTGCTGGTTTAGGAAGGCACTCTGATTATATAAACAGATGGACACCAGAAAATGAAACAGATATTCCAACAGGAGGTGATTTATTAAATTCCTCTAGGTTTGTAGAAGATGGTGATTTTATTAGACTTAGTAATTTATCATTGGGGTACACTTTTAAAGATATTAAGTTCATAAGCTCTTTTAAATTGTACGTAAGTGGACAAAACTTATTTACTATTTCTGATTATCGTGGCTTTGATCCAGAAGTTTCTTCAACAGGTGTTTCAAATAATGATGGAGCTCCTTCATTTGATTTTGGTGCGATTCCAAATCCTAGATCATATACCATTGGGGCAAGGATTCAATTTTAATTATAAAAAAAATAACATGAAAATAGCTGAAATAAAAACAACAAATTTAGGGAGCCTGCTGAGTGTCTTTTTTCTCATGGTTTCTATATATTCTTGTGCAGATTTGGACGAAGACCCTGGAAAAACACAATTATCACCATCTACATTAAATTCTGTAGAAACATTAGGGGTTTTAGTTACAGGAATGTATAGAACAGTACAAAATGATGCTAGATGGACCGACTTTTATATTGCTGGTTTTGGAGGAGATGATATTACTACCTTTAGTGCGGGAAATAAGCAAGGTTTTAGAGAAGCGGATTGGAGAATTCAAACAAGCCTTTCTGAAAGAATTAACAGAGCATGGAGTGCGCCATACAGCATGATTGCTATTGCAAACACTGCAATTAACGCTGCACCGGATATAACGGTATCAGAAGAAGATCAAGAATCGTTTAATACAATTATAGGTGAAGCCTATTTTATGAGAGCATTTGCTTACATGCACCTTACAAGAACTTTTGGAGAAGTTGTAATTAACTTAGAGGTAAATAGTTTAGAGGATAGAGAGTTATCTTCGGTCGAACAAGTTTATCAGCAGATTGAATCAGATTTGCAACAGGCAGAAACTCTTTTGCCAGATGTATATCCGGGAATTGTTGCGATTGGAGCTAGACCTAGTAAAGGAGCAGCTAAAGGTTTTTTGGCTAGATTATACATGCATTGGGCAGGATTTCCAATAAATGATTCTAGTAAATATGCTATGGCTGCGGCAAAAGCAAAAGAGGTAATTGATGGAGGCTATGGGTATAGTTTGGCTCCAAGCATGAGAGAAATGTGGACAGTGGCAAACAGGTTTAACCATAACGAAGGTGTGTTTACCATGGTGTTCTGTGATGAACTATGTGATATAGGTAATAGAACCACAGGTCGGCTTGGGTTTCCTGTAGATGCTGGTGGTTGGAATGAAACATTTGGAGAAATAGCCTTTTTTGAGGATATGGAAGCAGCAGCTATGGCAGAGGGTACAATGGCACGTTTTGAAGATACTTATATTCTTGAAGTAATACCCAGAAGAGATAACCCCAATGGTGCAGATTGGAGGAATTTTCAAAACGAACCTCACCCTATCTTAAGAAAAGTAGGTGGGGGAGATATGGAAGAGGTAAGTCTAGTGGTGAACAGTACCAACACTCCTTTAAACCGTTACTTTATGAGGTATGCTGATGTCCTACTAACATATGCAGAAGCAACTGGTCGTTCTGGAGGTGATGCTCCTGAAGCTTGGGAAGCTTTAAATCAGGTTAGGAGAAGAGCTGCAGGTTTGGATCCAAATACACCAGATGCCGCAATAGATTTAACTTCGGGTGATTTAGGTGAGTTGGCTTTTACAGAACGTAAATGGGAATTAGCGGGAGAATATGAAAGATGGCACGATTTAGTAAGAATGGATAGAATTGCAGAAGCATTTGCAAATAGATCTCCAGAAGAAAGAGCAGATGTTGTAAACAATAGAACACCATCAGCAACAGGTCCGGCGGCTTATTTTACACCCATACCACAATCAGAAATAGACCTTTCCCCACAATTAGGAAATTAAAATTGAGTTTTTTGAGTTAGTTTGGTTAATAAATTATCCCTCAGTCATATTTATGATATGAGGGATTTTTTTATTTCTAGATTGGTAATTTTATTAATTTGTAGCTAAAAGTTTATTATTAACCATATGAAGATTCCTGAAGTAGTGTATAGTTGTTTAAAAAAATGGATTTTAGGAAAGGTTAACCATAAGGTTGTGATGCCTCTAGTTTTTATATTTTTTTTTTCTTGTTGTAAAGATTTTAAAGAAGAGGTTAAATCAAATAAACTTTTTACCAAAGTTTCAAGTGAGATTTCTAATGTTTCTTTTAAAAACGTTTTAAAAGAAAGTAAAGACTTTCATTACTACCAATATATATATTCCTACAATGGAGGAGGAGTTGCAGCTGCGGATTTTAATAATGACGGATTAGAGGACTTATTTTTCACATCAAATACTGCAGAAAACAAATTATATTTAAATAAAGGAAACTTTTCTTTTGAAGATATTACAGTTCAATCTGGTATTAAAAAAAGAAAAGGATTTGATACTGGAGTTTCCATTGTAGACATAAATAATGATGGTTTTCTTGATATTTATATATGTCGCGCAGGTTGGTTTACTAATGATGAGAAATATGCGAATATGCTTTATGTTAACAACGGGGATTTAACGTTTACAGAAAAAGCAAAAAAGTTTGGTTTGGATGATAAAAATAGATCAATCGCAGCAACTTTTTTCGATTACGATAAAGACGGTGATATAGATGTATATATAGCAAATAGTCCAAAAGTATCTAAAGATTATAAAAGCATAAGAGATTTAAAGGAAATACAAGAGAATCCTCAAACATTACAATTAAAGGGCAGTGATAAGCTGTATAGTAATGACGGTAAAGGAAATTTTAAAGATATTTCATTAAAAGCAGGAATATTACCAGAAATGGCTTTTGGTCTTAATCCGCAAATCGGAGACCTTAATAATGACGGTTGGTTAGATATTTATGTAAATAATGATTTTAACATGCCAGATTTCGCATACATTAATAATGGAGATGGCACTTTTACTGATGAAAAGGAGACTATGTTTAAACATATGTCCTTTTATAGTATGGGGGGAGATATTGCCGATATTAATAATGATGGATTGAATGATATGATTTCATTGGACATGAGTCCTGAAGATTACGTAAGGTCAAAAACAACAATGGCAATGACCTCAATAAGTAAGTTTCACGAGATGGTTAAAAAAGGATATCAACATCAATACATGCATAATACCTTGCAATTAAATAACGGAAACGGAACATTTAGTGAAATTGCTAGCTTATCAGGGATTTCTAATACTGATTGGAGCTGGGCACCGCTGTTTGCTGATTTTGATTTGGACGGATATCAAGATTTATACATTACCAATGGTGTTTATAGAGATGTAATGGATAAAGACGCTATTAACAATATAATGCAAATAATTAGAGGGAAAGGAAAAAAGCCCACACCTGAAGAATTTTTAAAGTATACTCAGATGCTCCCTCAGCAAAAAATTAAAAATTACTTTTTTAAAAATAATAGTAATCTTACTTTTTCTGATACCTCGGAGGAATGGGTTTCTGCTAATCCTACTTTTTCCAATGGCGCGGTTTATTCTGATTTAGATAATGATGGTGATTTAGATGTTGTGGTGAATAACATAAACGAAGAGGCTACAATACTTAAGAATAATGCAGTTGAGCAAAAAAAAGGACAATATGTTCAGTTTCTTTTAAAAGGCCCAGAGAATAATCGTTTTGGCAACGGAGTAATTGTGAATTTGTCATTTGCAGATGGTACAAAACAAACAAGACAATTAATAACATCAAGAGGGTATTTATCTTCCGTAACCAACAAAATTCATTTTGGTTTAAAAGATTCAAGTATTATAAAAAAGGTTCAAATAATTTGGCCAGATGGAAAGAAGCAGGAATTAAAAAATATTGATGTAAATCAAACAATAGTGGTACATAGTAAAAACGCTCTGTTTAACAGGAGTGTTCCAAAAACCAACACATCAAAAATGTTTAGTGAAATTTCACTCAATTATTCTCATAAGGATAGTGTTTTTGATGATTTTGGAATACAACTTCTGTTACCACATAAATTATCTCAGTTAGGACCTGCAGTAGCAACATCGGACATAAATGCTGATGGAAATGATGATTTATATTTAGGAGGAGGATATATGCAAGCTGGAAAATTACTTTTGGGGCAATCTAATGGGGAGTTTAAAGAAGTAGAAGTACCGGACTTTGTTAAAGATAAGGTGTGTGAAGACATTGGATCTGTTTTTTTTGATATAGATAATGATGGTGACCAAGATTTATATGTTGTAAGTGGAAGCTACGAGTTTTACGAAGGAGCAAAGGAATATCAGGATAGAGTATATGTAAATGATGGAGAAAATCAGTTTAAAAGGTGTATAGAATGTCTACCACAGTTTTATACTTCGGGTTCTGTAGTTGTTCCAAACGATTACGACTCTGATGGAGATATAGATCTTTTTGTGGGAGGAAGGTTAATTCCTGGTAAATACCCGTATGCTCCATCTAGTTATTTGTTAGTTAACAAGGGTGGGAGATTTCAGGTTGAAACTAAAAAATATGCAGATGACTTAGAAAAAATAGGGATGGTTACTGATGCACAATGGGTGGATATTGATGGTGATAACGATTCAGATTTAATAGTTACCGGAGAGTGGATGGGCATTGAGGTATTTTTAAACGAAAGTGGCGACTTGGTAAAATCAGAGGTATATATAACTCTAAATGAGACCAAAGGATGGTGGAATAAACTATTGGCTATAGATATAGATCAGGATGGAGATATAGATATAGTTTCTGGAAATTTAGGACTTAATTATAAACATCATGCTTCAAGCTCTAACCCATTTAAAATATATACGAAGGATTTTGACTACAATGGTACACAAGATATTTTTCTCGCTAAACAATATAAAAATAAAGAGGTTCCGGTAAGAGGGAAAAGTTGTGCAACTCAGCAGGTACCCGTTCTAGGAAGTAAAATTAAAACGTATCAAGATTTTGCAAGTAGAGATTTAAAAGGAATATTGGGCTCTGGAATTGAAACAGCGCTACAATACTCGGTTAATGAATTTAAATCTGGAATATTTTTTAACGATGGAAATGGAGGGTTTTCGTTTTCTCCCTTTTCTAATAATGTTCAAAAATCTGTAGTAAATAGCATACTATATGATGATTATGATGGAGACGGAATTAAAGACCTTTTACTTGCAGGCAATAATTATTTATCTGAAATAGAAACCACACGATTAGATGGAGGAACAGGGTCATTTTTGAAAGGTATGGGTAATGGAAAATTCGAATATATTTCAAATGTAAAAACTGGATTTTATGTTCAAAATGATGTTAGACACATGGTTAACTTAAGTTCGTCTTCGAGAAAAAGCGTCATGGTAATTAATAATGACGATAAGCATCGTATGTTTAAAATTGTAAGTAATTTAAAATAACTTCTTTGATGGCTGCAATCTTTTTATGTTAATTGTTTCTTGCATAATATACCCCCTTTATATCGGTTATATGTCCCCCTTTTAAGTTTGGTATGACATGTAACTTTGATAGTAATCAATTTGTATTACCTTTAAAGTAAATACTTTTTACTCCTAAGTAAATTTGCCATCGTACATGATTTACAGTGTCTTCTATATCTAATGTATGAAATGGTTGTTAAAAGTATAAAACTGATTATTGAGCTATGATGAATGTGAAGAGAAAAAAATGAGATTAAAAAAGGCGTTTTTGTTTTTAATAATATTTATTGGCGCTCTATCCGTATATGCTCAGAAAAAAAACGAATTACATAATAGTATAAAATTCAAGCACTTTTCTACAAGCGAAGGACTGTCTCAGAGCTCAGTTATATGTATTTTACAAGATAGTGATGGGTTTTTATGGTTTGGCACGCGTTATGGGTTAAACAAGTATGATGGGAATACCTTTAAAAATTATACATATGACTCTAAAAATACTAATAGTTTAAGTCACAATAAAATTACTGCCCTAGCAAAAGATTATTATGGAACAATGTGGGTAGGAACAGGTAACGGACTCAATAAATATAATGCCAAAAAAGACAATTTTAAAAGAGTAAAAAAACCTCATAATAAAGAACAATATTATAATAAGGGAGTAAGAGACATTAAGGTTCAAGATTCTATTTATTTATGGGTAGCTACCGACAAAGGATTGGATAAACTAAACATAAAAACAAATACATTTTTAAGCTATACGCATAACCCTAATAAAGCTAACTGTATTAGTTCTAATAATATATTATCTCTTTTATTGGATGATAAAAATAATTTATGGATAAGCAATTCTTCAGGGGTAGATTTGTTTAACCAAGAAACTAATACGTTTACACATTACAGTTATCCTAACAATCTATCTCCAAATAGGACAAGAACCAAAACAACAAAGTTATTACAAGATAGTAAAGGAAATATTTGGCTAGGCTATGATAATGGTTTGGCTATTTATGATGAAAATACAAACTCTTTTAAAGACTATACGTTTAGTGGTTCTTATGAAAATGTTGTAGTAAATGAGGAAGTTAGAGATATTTTCGAAGACGACAAAGGCAATCTATGGATTGGAACTTATGTAGGGCTGTTCTATTTAGATATTAAAAATCAGCAAGTAAATAAATATGTGCATAATGAAGCAGATGTTCATAGTCTCAGCCAAAATTCCGTATATAAAATTGTAAAAGATTCTAGAGGAGATTTATGGATTGGCACTTGGGCAGGCGGAATAAATTATTTAGATAAAAGCGCAAATAAATTTGTTAATTTCAAAGTAGGGTCTAACAATTTAAACTACAAGGTAGTTAGCTCTATAATTGAAGATCAATCAGGAAATCTATTAATAGGAACCGAAGGTGGAGGAGTAAACTATCGCACGAAAAACGGAGATTTTAAATATTTAACTCATAATCCGGACAATGATAATAGTCTTAGCGCTAATAATGTTAAGGCAATGCTATTGGATAATGAAAATAACCTATGGATTGGTACTCATGACGGAGGTCTAAATTTGCGTAAAACCAATGGAGAAATATTTAAATTTCAAAAATTCGAAAGCACCTCGGTGGATAGTGTTCAGGTTTCCAATAGCAGAATAACTTCCCTTGTTGAAGATAATCAGAACCGAATATGGGTAGGAACTAATACAGGAGGGTTGTGCTTATTAGATAAGAAATCGCGCGTACTTAAAAGAATAGAAGATACTGAAGGAGCTTTAGGAGATTTTATTTATGCAATCTTAAAATCTAGATATAATAATATTCTATATGTAGGAAGTAATAAAGGTCTTACCCTAATTGACGTTCTTACCAAAAAATTATATAATATAAAGTTAGGTAAGAGTCTAGAAAATACAAATACGACCAATGAGGTAATAAGTATTCATGAAGAGTCGTCCTCCAGCTTGTGGATTGGAACTGAAGGAAAAGGGCTTTTTAATTATAAATTAGATAGTAAGGAAGTTCGTAAGTATGGTATTTCTCAAGGCTTATTTAATGAAGTTGTTTATGGCATACTACCAGATGACAGTGGTAATTTGTGGTTAAGTACAAACGGCGGACTGTTTAGGTTTAATATTGAGAAAGAAGAGTTTAAAAATTTTGATAAATCTGATGGGATACAGGGGAATGAATTTAATTATGGAGCCTATCAAAGAACAAAGGAAGGGGAGTTGATTTTTGGAGGGACAGATGGGTTAACAATTCTAAACCCTAATGAGATAACCACGGACAAGTTTGTGCCTCCTATTAAAATTACTTCATTTAATTTTTGGAACCAACCTAATATAAATATATCAAATACCACCGAAGAAATAACCCTTAAACATAATCAAAATGATTTTAGTATTGATTTTGTTGCTCTTGGGTATTCCCAACCAAATAAAAATAAATATGCCTACAAATTAGTAGGTTTTGATGAAGATTGGAAATATGTAGGGAACAGTAAAACTGCAGCATATACGAATCTAAATCCTGGGAGTTATGAGTTTAAAGTAAAGGCATCTAATAGCGACGAAGTATGGAATGAAACACCAGCTGTGATTAAACTAAAAATTTTCCCTCCATTATGGGCAACATGGTGGGCATATGTTATTTATTTCATGGTTTCGTTAGCAATAATCCTTACAATAAGAAGATATAGCTTAATACATATCAATGACAAAAATCAACTAAGACAGGAGCGTTTAGCAAAGGAGAAAATAGAGCAAGAAAACAGGTTTAAATTACAACTTTTCACCAATATTTCTCATGATTTTAGAACTCCATTGACACTTATCGTAGGACCACTAAAGCGCATTCTAAAAAATGACCACCTAGATCCAAAGATTCAAAAACAGTTAGGTGGCATGTATAGAAATGCAAGTATTTTGTTGCAACTAATAAATCAGTTACTGGATTTTAGAAAAAGCGAAGCGGGAAAGCTAAAATTAGCTGCTTCAAAAGCCAATATTGTACCCTTTTTAGAAAATATAAAATTAGCATTTGAGGAGTTGGCAAATGAAAGAGACATCACATATACATTCGAATCAAAAGAGCAGAATTTAGAGTTATGGTTTTCGAAAATTGAAATGAAAAAAGTAGTGCTAAATGTATTGTCTAACGCATTTAAATTTACACCTCCAAAAGGAAAAATAACGTTAAGTGTTAGAGTTTCTGGAGAAGATACAATGGTGCTTGATGCTAAATATTTAGAGATCTTAATAAAGGATAATGGCAAAGGAATTCCAAAGGAGAACTTGGAGTTTGTGTTTGATCGTTATTTTCAGCTAGGTCAAAAAAATGAATTAAGGTCTGGAACTGGTGTGGGGCTTGCATTAGCAAAAGATATAGTTGCACTTCATAAGGGTAATATTCATGTAGAAAGTTCCAAAGGAGAAGGTACTGTTTTCACGATTTTACTACCAATGGGTAAAAATCATTTAAAACCCGAAGAGATAATAGAAGATTCGTATGACGAAGATAGTTTGGAACTCTTAAGTCATTATGAACCTGCGCATGTAAAAGTTGGTTGGGTTAAAGGAGAATCCAGTATTCCTAAAATTGAGATGAATAAATCTTTGCAATCTCTTTTAGTAGTGGAAGATAACCAAGAGGTGCGAGATTTTATTAAAAGTATTTTCGAAAAGCAGTTCAATGTTTTTGAAGCAAAAAACGGAAAAATAGGTCTTCAACTGGCAGAGTCTAATCCAATAGACCTTATTATTAGTGATGTAATGATGCCTAAAATGGATGGTGTTGAAATGAGCAGAGCCTTAAAATCCAATGTTAAAACAAGTCATATTCCAATTATATTATTAACAGCAAGAACTTCATCAAAAATTCAGAAAATTGGTTACGAAACCGGGGCTGATGCATATGTTACCAAACCTTTTGATGCAGAATTATTAAAGTTACAGGTGAAAAATTTATTAAAATCCAGAGAAAATTTAGTGTTAAAATTTAAAAAAGATATTCTTTTAGAACCCAAAGAACTTACTGTAGTGTCAACCGATGAAGTTTTTCTTAAAAATGCAATGGAAATTATAGAGGAAAATATTTCAGATCCAGAATTCAACGTTAATTCGTTCACCAATAAAATTCATATGAGTCAATCTGTTCTTTATAGGAAAATAAAAGTGTTGACAGGGCAGTCAATATCTGAATTTATAAGAACTATTCGACTTAAAAGAGCTAGTCAATTATTGATTCAAACAGAAATGGCTGTTTCTGATATTGCATATGATATTGGATTTAACGATTTGAAGTATTTTAGAAGGTGCTTTAAAAAAATCTTTGAATGTACACCATCTGAATACAGAAAAGCAAATACAAAATCATTTGCGTGATATATATTGATTATGAGATAAAGCAAAAACCTCATGAAGCCTTGCTATATATGATTTTTTAAAACAAAAAGAACGATTTACACCCTGTATAGGAACTTAAATCCACCCTGTTTAGAACCAAATACTCAGATCTTTATCCTGTAAATATTGATAGTTAAAAAGTGTAATAGTGAACTAACCTTCATATTATATTTTCAAGATAATCTTAAAAACATTTATTGAATGAATTTTTTAAAAGGTCTATTTTTTGTTGTTATAGCATGTACAGTATATTCTTGCAATGAGGTTACATCCCAGAAAACCAAAGTAATCGAAAATCTTGCGTTAGAAAAGGCGGAAAAACAATTGAGCCTTCAGCTGAAGGTAGCCGAAAAAGCGAAAAGAATTCCCAGAACAGTGAATTCTAAAGGAGAAATACACTGGACGCATAATAATTTTGATTGGACCGAAGGTTTTTTTCCAGGGAGCTGTTGGTATTTATACGAACACACCAAGGATGATAAATGGAAAAATGCGGCAGAAAAATTTCAGGCCTTATTTGAAAACCACAAGTATTTAACAACAAATCATGATTTAGGTTTTGTTTTTAATTGCTCCTTTGGCAATGGTTATCGCTTAACGGGTAATAAAGAATATGTGGATGTTTTAACTACTGCTGGAGATTCGTTGTTATCAAGGTATAGCCCAGTTGTAGGGTGTATTAAAAGTTGGGATGTAGTAAATGGCTGGCAGTCTAAAAAAAATTGGCTGTTTCCGGTTATTATTGATAATATGATGAATTTGGAGTTGTTGTTTGAACTAACCAGATTAACAGGCGACAAAAAATATGAAGAAGTAGCAATAACACATGCAAATACCACATTAAAAAATCATTTTCGTCAAAATAACAGTTCGTATCATGTATTAGATTACGACCCTGAAACTGGAGAAGTAAGAAGTAAGCAAACTGCACAGGGGTTTGCAGATGAAAGTTCATGGGCTAGAGGTCAAGCTTGGGGGTTATATGGATACACTGTTTGCTATAGGTATACAAAAGATAGTAGATATTTAGAACAAGCTAATAAAATAGCTAAGTTTATAATGCAATATGAAGGCCTTCCAGCTGATGGTATTCCTTATTGGGATTATAACGCTCCAAAGGTGCCGAACGAACCTAGAGATGTATCAGCGGCAGCTATTACTGTCTCGGCCCTAATAGAATTAGATGGTTATACCTCTGAATCGTATTTGCCCTTTATTGATAAGGTTTTAAATACTCTCGCAACGGACAAATACACTGCAAAACTAGGTAAAAATCATAATTTTATTTTAATGCATAGCGTAGGTAGTATACCGCATAATAACGAAATTGATGTTCCTTTAAATTACGCAGATTATTATTATTTAGAAGCTTTAACAAGATATAAAAAGTATAAACTCAAATAATTAGTATAAATGAAATCAAAAAGTGTAGTTCTTGCTGTTTTGCTGCTTAATATTGTGGTTGGATTTGGGCAAAAAAGTGCGATTTGGAACGATTTTGTTTCTGCTAAAAACTCTGGTAAAGAAGCCGTTCTGCCCGATTTTTCATATGCTGGTTATAAGTTTAGTGAAGAGGCAATACCAAGGGTTAATTATAAAGTTTTTAATGTTACTGATTTTGGAGCAATACCAAATGATAAAGTCTCTGATAAGATTGCAATAAAAAAAGCAATTAAAGCTGCGGAGGAAAACGGCGAAGGAATTATATATTTTCCAAAGGGAAGATATTTGATTAATACCTCAAAAGATGACCAAAGTTTAATTATTGTAAAGTCATCTAAAATTGTCTTTAGAGGAGAGGAAGAGAAAAACACTGTTTTATTTTTTGATAAAGACTTACCACCAGCAGATCCAGAAAAATTATGGACATGTCCTTCTGCTATTCAGGTTCAAAGTGTAAATAAAAATGTATATATCACTAAAGTAGTTGCCGATGCTAGTAGAGAAACTCGTAGTATTAAAGTTGAGGATGCCTCTAAGGTTAAAATTGGAGATTGGTTGGTAATTCAAGTTCTTAATAATGACAAAGATTTGGTAAGTGAAGACTTAGGGACCTTAAAACCAGATAAAGAATGGACATCTATTTTGGAACAAGGTGTAAAAGTTAATGAAGTTCATCAAGTAGCCTCAATAAATGGTAATAAAATTCAGTTTGCTTCGTCAATACATTATAAGATAAGAGCTAAGCATAATTGGGAGGTCTATAGTTTTGCCCATGTAGAACATATTGGTTTTGAAAATATAACCTTTGAGGGAAATTGGACTAAAAAATTTATTCATCATAGATCAGCGCAAGATGATGGAGGCTGGAGCATTTTAAAAATTTCTAAAGCAGTTAATTCATGGATAAAAGATTGCACTTTTAGAAACGTAAATAATGCTGCTAGTTTTTCTCATTCGGCGGCATCAACAGCATTAAATGTTACAATTGAAGGGAATTTAGGACATAGTGCTATTCATGCTTCTCGTTCTACAAATATCTTAATTGCTAATTGCAATGATGTTTCGGGTATGCATCATTCCTTTGGAGTGGATGGAAATTCTTCGGGAACGGTAATTTGGAAATCTAAGTACGCTTCTCATACAAGTTTTGAATCTCATGCTTCACAGCCTCGCTGTACGCTTTTGGATAACGTAGAAGGAGGTTTTTTTCAGGGTAGAGCAGGGGGAGCAAGATTTAATTTACCTAACCATGGAAAACATCTTGTTTTATGGAATTTTAAAGAAATAGATGAACCTGAGGAGGGTTTTAGATTTGTAGCTAATGATACTTGGTATTGGCGAATAGTACCTCCAATAATCGTTGGATTTCATGGAGCCGGAACAACGTTTAAAAAAGATGAGGTAGAAGTTTTGGAAAGTTTAGGTAAGCCAGTAAATCCAGAATCTTTGTTTGAAGAACAACTAAAATTAAGGCTCGGAAAGCTTCCCGATTGGATAACTGTAAAAAATGAAGAAGGAAAATAAGAACTACTTTATGAATATACCAAATGAATTAAAAAGAATAGTATGCGCTATTCTTTTTATGGTTAATGCAATTTTAGCAATAGCTCAAAATAGCCTTCCCGAATACTCCGCAGTAGGTTTTTTTGAAGCTGAAAATTCAGGAAGAAAAGCGCATTATTGATGAAAAGGATTTTAGTATTAATCCAAGTAAAGTAGAATGGGGAACTGCACCTGTATTAGTACAAGCTACTAATAAATCAGGAAAGATAAAAGTAAAGGCAAAACTTGTTTTTGAAGGGATTAACAAAGCTGTTGAAGGAGAAATTGAATTTGAAAGTATAAATAATGCTACAAGGATGATTTTTTCTGAAAAGCCAGATAAGGAGGTATTCAAAAAAAGCGAGTTTACACTAAAAAACAGTGATGAAATAAAGCCATTAAAAGAAAAACTAAGAAGGATTGAAATTGAATTGCGAGATATACAATTAAAACAAGTTGAGAAACAGCAATCCGAAATTGAAAATAAACTTTTGAAAAATTAATAACCTTGAGAGGTAAAAAAATAAAACTAATGAATAGAATTTTTCTTGTATTAACATTGTGTTTATTGTCTTGCAGCGGGGAGAAAACAAAAAATGATGCTTCTATATCAAGTAATGCGCCAGCCTCTCGTTGGCAAGATGCCTTAATAAGTGGAAACGGAGAAATGGGTATTTTAGTTCATGGAAATCCGCGTGATGAGAAAATCATTTTTAACCATGAGTTTTTATACGAATATATAGGAACAGAAGGTGTGAAACCTCCAGATATAGGTGATATAATGCCAAAGGCTAAACAGCTAATTAGAGCTGAAAAATATGCAGAAGCTAAAAGTGAAATATTGAAGCATGCCAAAACCAGAGGGTATCAAGATATTTTATGGACCGACCCTTATCACCCTGCTTGTGTATTAAACTTAAATCAAGAATTTCAAGGAGATGTTTCAGGTTACGAACGAAGCTTAAATTATGAAAGTGGAGAGATTACCATAAAATGGAATGCGAATAAAGTGCAATTTCAACGAACATCTTTTGTGTCTCGACCCGATAATGTAATTGCTACAAAGATTAAAAGTAGCAAAGAAAAAAACATCAACATTACATTTTCCTTAGCCCACCAAATTGATGAGAATCAATCTGAAGAAGATAAAGAATCTGGTATTCAGCAAAATATAAAAATGCTATTTCCTGATAAGTGGGAACAACTAAATACGCCTTTGGTTGAGCAACCTGAAAATGTTACAGATAACCATTGGATAACGTTTAGGAGTAAATATCAATTGGTAGATAGAGGCTATGAAGTTGTAGTAAATATTAAGAATGAAGGCGGTGTTCTAACTACTAAAAACAATAAAATAATTGTTAAAGAAGCTGATGATGTTGAGGTTTACGCAAAGGTTATTCCTATTGAACCGTTTTCAGAATCTGCTATTTCAGAAGTAAAAACAAATATTAAGAGTTTAGTGTCTTATGATGAGGTTTTAAAAAAACATGAAGCTGTACATGGTGAAATGTTTAACCGTATTACCCTGAATCTTGATAAGACAGGATTTACTGATGGTCCTAACGAAATACTAATAGCTAATCAGGAAGGAGTAGAAGTTATCAATCCGTATTTACTAGAAAAAGTGTTCAACATGGGGGTTTACGGTTTAATTTCTAGTAGTGGAAAAAATCCACCTAACTTAATGGGGATATGGAATGGAAGCTGGAGACCGCGTTGGTCAGGTGATTTTACTTTGGATGCCAACGTAAATTTACAAGTAGCAGCAGCTAATCTAGCCAACCAAAAAGAAGCTATTGATAGCTATATGACATTGTTGGAACGTATTGCACCAGATTGGGAAGTCAATGCTAAAAATTTGTTTGGATGCAGAGGTTACGTATCAGGAACACGAACTTCAGGTAGGCATAATTATCATACACATTTTGGTAAATGGCCTGGAAATTATTGGACTGCAGGCGTTGAATGGTTATTATTACCATGTTATGAATACTATCAATGTACGGGAGATAAAGAGTTTATGCAAAAAAGGCTATACCCCATGATGAAGAAAACAGCGTTGTTCTACGAAGATTTTTTAGATATGTATGATGATAATGGAAAGTATTTAATAGGGCCTTCTTATTCACCTGAAAATAAAGCTCTATTACCAAATGGAGAACGAATGGGAGCCGTTGCAAATGCTACTATGGATATTGCGGTAATTAGAGAATTACTCATCAATTTACTCGCGGTAAATAAAGAATTAGATTTAAAAGATGAGAAAGTAATGCTTTGGCAGGACATGTTGGGGAAATTACCCCCTTATTTAATTAACGAGGATGGCGCTTTAAAAGAATGGGCACATCCTAATTTAAAAGATAATTATAACCATAGACATATCTCTCATCTTTATCCCGTGTGGCCTGGATTAGAAATTTCTCCTGAAGAAGAAAAACTTTTTAAAGCTTCAAATATTGCCATTGAAAAACGCGGACGAGGAAACGGGAGTGCTCATGGTTTGGCGCATACGGCGCTTATAGCTGCTCGCTTAAAAAAGAGTGATTTGGTGTACGGTAATTTATTATTCCTTATGAAAAATGATTACCTGTATAGTAGTTTGGTAACATCTCATAATCCAGATGTAATCTATAATACCGATGCACTACATTCAATCCCAGCAGTGATATTGGAGATGCTTGTATTTTCAAAACCTGGGGTTATTGAGTTTTTACCAGCATTATCCGAAAAACTTTCAAAGGGAAGTGTTTCGGGAGTTTTATGTAGAACGCAAGCTAAAGTAGAAAACTTAGAATGGGATATGGTAGGTAAAACTATGACTGCCAAAGTATCGAGTGGAAAAAAACAGAATATCCTTTTTCAACTTCGAAAAGTATTAAGATCAGCAAAAGTGAATGGAGAAACAGTGAGTTTGGGTGGAGATACTTTTTCTACAAATTTTGAAGTCGGAGAAACAAAAACAATAGAGTTAACTTGGTAAGAGTAATCTAAAAATCACATGCATTTGGGCTATATATTAAGCAATTGACTCTTTTCCGTTATATTTGAAATAGGTGTTTTCAAATTATACTAGTAATATAAATGAAGTATAGCAAATATATAGCGATTGTAAGCCTATGTTTTATGTGTTGCAAACGGACTTCAGAACAGAAGAAAGTAGTTAACGAAAAAGTAAAAAAGGATTCTATTGTAGTTATTTCTTCAAAAGAAAGTACCCCGGAGAAGAAGCTTAAATCGCTCAGTAATTTCGCGGACAGTACTTTTATACGCCTAGCTGATTTTAGCAAAGACTTTGCTTATGATTTACGTTACGCAACGGAGAATAATTTTTTAAAAGCAAAAGTGTATGATTGTGCAGAATGTTATACTCGTGTAAAAACCGCCAAGGCTTTATTAAAAGCAAATAAAGCGTTTATAGAAAAGGGTTATAAGATAAAGTTCTTTGATTGCTATAGACCAAATTCTGTTCAATATAAAATGTGGGAAATTGTGCCTAATCCGCAGTATGTAGCAAACCCTGTGAAGGGATCAATCCACAATAAAGGAGGAGCCGTTGATATCACTTTAGTTACAGTGGATGGAGAAGAATTAGACATGGGAACGGACTTTGATTTTTTTGGTAGAAAGGCATATCATGATAATACCGATTTACCAGATGCAGTTTTAAAAAACAGAAAATTATTAAAACAAACTATGGAAAAGTTTGGTTTTTGGTCTATAAGAACGGAATGGTGGCATTATAATTTATCTGCAGCGAGCAATGATAAAGTAGCTAATTTTAAATGGGAATGTAATGGCGTTAATTAAACTTCAAAAGTATTTAATGGTGGTTATATTGTTTGGATTTTTTGGATGTGAATCAAATAAAAATATAATAGCGTTATGGCCAGAAGATAAAATTCCAAATCACATAAAAACTAATGTAGAGGAGATACATGAACAAACTAATATTCTTAGAATAAAAAATGTTCAAAAGCCAACTATAGAAGTGTTCTTACCAGATAAATCTATGGCCACAGGCGAGGCATTGTTAATCTTTCCGGGAGGAGGTTATGGTTTACTTGCTTATGATTGGGAAGGAACCGATATTGCTAAATTTTTGAATAAACACGGTATAGCGGGTATCGTGGTTAAGTATAGGTTACCATCAGATAAAACGCAAACCAATAAACATACAGTGCCTCTAATAGACGCACAACGGGCAATGCGATTGGTGCGAAGTAGAGCAGATGACTGGAAAATTAATCAAAACCAGATTGGTGTAATTGGCTTTTCCGCTGGAGGACATTTAGCATCTACCTTAGGAACTCAGCATAGTAAAAAAGTTTATGAACCAATGGATAGAATAGATAATTTAAGTGCAAGGCCAGATTTTATGGCATTAATATATCCGGTTATTACAATGGGGGAGGAAACACATCAAGGTTCTAGAGAAAATCTATTGGGAAAAAAACCCTCTATAAACCTGGTTCACGAGTATTCTAGTGAACTAAATATTGATGAGAATACGCCTAAAACTTTTCTTGTACACGCCATTGATGATGAAGCTGTGCCAAGAGAGAATAGCGAGTTTTTTCACACCATGTTATCCGTAAAAGGGCAAGGGCGGTCTACGTTACACCTTTATGAGAAAGGAGGGCATGGATTTAGCTTGGCACAAGACATACCAGATTTAGAAGAATGGTCTAAAAAATTGATAATCTGGATGAATAAATTTGAGGTGGACTAATTTTTTTTAGAAAAAGACCTCAATTAAAGGTAGCTTTTCTATTTTTGCAAACCAATTTCGGGATGTAGCGCAGTCCGGTAGCGCACTCGGCTGGGGGTCGAGTGGTCGCAGGTTCAAATCCTGTCATCCCGACTAAATAAAAGCTTTGGTTTTTGTAGAAAGTGTGCTTTCTTAAGAAAACTGGAGCTTTTATTTTTAAATAAAGCAATGCTTTATTTGCAATGAGGGTTTATAAGGATTATCAAAATCCTGTCATCCCGACAAAGCCTTAAATGCTTTATAATATAGGTGTTTGAGGCTTTTTGTTTTTTTAAGGTTTACTAATGTGACTGAATTTTAGAACCAATTACATATATTTGTCAGAACAAATGTTGTTTAAGCTAGAAAATGGAATTAGAGAAAATTTTGGATATACTTAAAATAAAAAAAGATGTAACTCAAAGGGAAAAGGTTGTAGCCAATATTCAAGTTAGGGGTAGTCGTTTTTTCTCGCTATTTAACAAACAACTGAAACCTTATGGTATTAGTGAAGTACAGTTTAATGTACTTAAAATATTGAGTAATAAACATCCAAAACCTATTCCATCTGGTGAAATATCTAAATTATTAATAAGTCAAGCATCTGATGTTACCAGAATTATTGACCGCATGATTAAAAAGGATTTGGTTAAACGAGAAATACCAGAGGAAAATCGTAGAATGATACTAGTTTCGTTAACCGAACAAGGTTTAAAAAAGGTAGAAGAAACCAAAAATATGGTAAACCAAATAGTTGACAAGACAGATGTGTGGTCTGATGAAGAAGTTGCTGTTTTAAACAAGCTACTAGATAAATTAGAATAAAAAAATTTGCAATAACATTTGTTAAAACGAATATTGTTTTAAAAGTTCAGTAGAAGTTATTCTTGAACGATTACTTTTTTTAAAGAAAACCTTTCTTCTATTGGAAAATTTTGAGGAACGTAATTTTCTGCCTTATTGTTGCTTAGCCATTGCAAAGCACGTATCATACTTTGATGAAAAGCAACACATTCCATACTAGGAGGTTGTTTTTGATTATGCCATAAATGTCCGTAAGTAGAGCTATAAACTTTTCCTTCCCCATATTTTACCGTCCATTCTATAGGGAAATTCAAACCAGTTTTTTCATCTTTGGCATAAGATAATACCTCAAGGTTTTTTTCTGTTCCTCTTCCGTATCTGTAAACCTCTATATCGGCTGCAATCCATTTTTTTGGCATGCCTATATGAATAGGGTGTTGACCAATTCGTGTAATTAAGGCATTTCTACGAGGACCATGGCCTGTATTTTCACCTTCACCCTTTGGTATCACAGTGATTTTTTCATTTTCATCAATTGTTAGCGCAATTCCAAAATCTTTTTTTCTCCATCCTAAACCAATCATTTCATTATATGCATCCCAGCTTTTAAACGCATTAGTTGCACCATGGTACATATAAACGCCACCACCTTTTTTTACATATTCTTCAAATGATTTTTTTACTTCTTCTGGCCATTGTAAACTACTTTCCTTATTAATATTATTGCAGGTTTGAATAACTACGGGGTAGTTAGAAAAGTTAGGATTCCAATCCTCCCAAGCAGCGTTATTTTTTTCTTTGTTGGGACAGGTACTTACAGAAACGGTAAACTTTCCGCTAGATTCCAGTATTTTTTGAAGGTATTTTGTGTTTAATTGCCAATGATGGTTACTAAAACCATCAATAATTAAAACGGGTATTTTTTTTGGTTTAACAATATCTGTTACTTTTTCAATTTGAATATTGTCATATAAAATTCCGCCTCCAACTTTTAGAGCAGTTGAAAACATGGAGAGGGTTACTTGTCCATTTGGAGGAACTATAAAATCATAGGTAATTTTTTCCCATCGTGGAGCTTTGTAATTTTTATTTCTACTCAGATTTAAAACTAAGTTATCATTTAAAAAGACCTTGCCAGTTAAAGGGTCTTCTTGATTCCAGTATCTATGCCTAGAGTATAAAAAAGACAATCTATAATTAGCTCCAGGGGTTAAATTGTTAATTGTTTGAGCAATACCACCTGGTCCATGACCACCAAGGTCAATTATCCATTTTCCATGAGGTGTACCATAATTATCAATTGCTATAATATCAACATTCTCTTTCATAATTAACCATCCAGGAAGCTGTTCTCCAAAAAGATGAGGGTTACTGTCCTCACTATCAACTTTCATTTCAAAACTTCCGTTAACCAAGTGATTATTTACAGGAGGCTCTAACGGTAAGCCTTCTTTTACGTTAACGTTGTCTATTACAAGCCCCATTTTTCCTTTGGTTGTTGAAACAAATTCAATTTTTGCAACGCCTTTAGAAGAAGATTTAAATGCAAAACCAATTCCATTAATATAATTTGGAGCAGGGGATAGGTTGCGAAGTGTTGTTAGTTTTTTATCATTTACAAAAACTTCTGCGGTAGCTAGAGTTCCTGATATATCACGATTTCTGTTTTTCTGGTCAGCGTAAGCAAATTTTAAAGTGTAGTTGCTGTTTTTTTTTAATCCTTTAATAGTTTGGCTAATTGCTCCAGGTTGATTTCCATTTAAATCTAACACTAGGTTTTTATCAGTTGAAGAAAATATTGTATTGCTGATGAACTCTACATTTCCGTTAGTTACCTTCCAACCGTTAAGTTTTTTTACAATCTTACTTTCAGATTTAATCTTTTTGTTCTCGAAAGCCCCATTTTTAAGGAGGTTTTGTCCAAAAATCACATTACATGCTAAAAAAAAGAAAAGTGTATTTATATTTTTATGGCAAAAAATGTTCATGGTTTATATTTAATATTTTAAATGCGTATAGTCTAAATTTTATGCTAATTATAGCGTGCTACAAATTAAGTAATCGTAGCTACAAATACCTATCTTTATATTGTCAAGGAACGACTGTATTTTATCATTTGTATTAATTATTTAGTTGATTTTAACTCTAAAAATGACAAAATATAGGTTATACGTTATATTCCTTTTTATATTCTAAAGGTGATTTTTTAGTGATAGTTCTAAACTGTTTATTAAAATTGGATAATGTCCTAAAACCACTAGAATAACAAGCTTGCGAGGCGTTCATGTTTTTTTCTATTAGTAGTTTGCAGGCATAACCAATACGTATTTCGCTAATAAAATCTGAAAATGTTTTATTTGCATGCATTTTAAAATAGCGACTAAAAGATGTTGGTGTCATGTTAGTTAATTCTGCTAACTCTGTAATACTAATTTTTTGTTTAAAGTTTTGCATAACATAAGAATACACTTTGTTCATTCTATTGGTATCACCTTCTTTAAGAGAATTGGTATAACTAGGGCTAGTTAGTAATTCAATATCATTACTTTTCGATAAATAGTTTAGTATACTTAGTAGTTGCAAGACGCCATCAAAACCTTTTAGTTTAGGAAGCTTTAAAAGCATTTCTTTTATAGCATTTAGAGTTTTCTCTTTAATGGATATACCCCGTAAACTCAATTTTAGAAGTTGTTTTAGTTTTATAGCTTCATCTTTATTTAGAAAATTTTGGCTTATAAAATCTTCATGAAAATAAAGAACAATACCTTCAGACCAGTCTTGAGAACCATCATAATCACTACGCCACAAATGCGGTAAATTAGGACCAGTAAATGTAATACTACCTTCATCGTACCTTTCAACATTATCTCCAATAAACCTTGTCCCTGAGCCTTTTAAAACAATGAATAATTGATATTCTGAATGAAAATGCCAATTGGGGTCAAAAAAAGGTTGTTTTAATGTTTCAACAACAAAAAAACGATTTTGTGGTATTGGCGATTTTTGAATTGCAGTTTTCATTTTATAAATGGATTGAATTACGGGTAAATTAACACTAATTTATCGGTAAATTGAATAAACAGTCATTTAATTGATATAATAAAGTCTGTTTTAGCTAAAACACAGTCCTTTTTAAGTAGGCTAAATTCGTATAATTGTAGCTCTTGATTAATTTACTTCATACTGTGCTTTTATGTTAAAATTTATATTTAATAATTTTCGGAAATACTTTGTAGTAATTGTTATTCTTGTTGCTATAGGATGTTCTAGTAAAAGTGAAAATAGCAGTAAAAGTATTGTTAAAACTAAAGAGCAGGTAAAAAGTAAAACAGACTATGTTGGCTGGAAGTCCTACAGAGGAGATAAAAAAGGAAATCAGTTTTCAGAATTAGCTCAAATACATGCTGCAAACGTTCACAAATTAGGGTTAGCATGGCAGTATAGAACGGGAGATGCAGGAGATCGTTCTTCTATGCAATGCAATCCAATAATGGTTAATGGTTTGCTTTACTTTTCAACATCTACTTTAAAGGCTATTGCTTTAGATGCAACAACTGGTAAAGAGGCATGGGTTTTTGAGTCTTCAAAATATAATGAAAATGGAAACGTTTTTAGAGGAAGAAGTAGAGGAGTTACCTATTGGGAATCTACTGATGGTAATGATTCACGTATATTTCACTATGTGAAAAATAGAGTTTATGCTTTAAATGCAAAAACAGGAAGTCTTATTAAAAATTTTGGTAATGGTAAAGGGTTTATAGACTTAAGGGAACATTTAGATATTACATTGGAAGAAGCCTCTATAGAAGTTACCACACCTGGAATAGTTTACAAAAATTATTTAATGGTTTCGTCTAGAGTACCAGAAGGGTATAAGTCTACACCTGGTCACATAAGAGCTTATGATGCTGTAACAGGTGAGTTTAAATGGATTTTTCATACCATACCAAAAAAGGGAGAATTTGGTTATGATACGTGGGAGTTTGTAGAAGGGGAAACGTATGGAGGCGCTAATGCTTGGGGTGGATTTACCGTAGATGAAGAAAGAGGTTGGGTATTCTGTGCAACTGGGTCTCCTTCGTTTGATTTTTACGGCGGAAATAGAAAAGGAGCAAATTTGTTTGGTAATTGTGTATTGGCTTTAAATGCAGAAACTGGTGAGCGTATATGGCATTACCAAACTGTGCATCACGATTTATGGGATTATGATAATCCATCAGCTCCGGTTTTAGTAACCATAAAAGATGGAAACAAACAAAGAGACGCTGTGGTGCAACTTACAAAAATGGGACTTACGTTTGTGTTGGATAGAGAAACGGGAGAGCCAATATTTCCTGTGGAAGAAATGAAAGTGCCTATTTCTACAGTTGAAGGGGAAGAGGCTTCACCTACGCAGCCAATACCAACAAAGCCTCTACCATTGGGTCCTTTGGGTATAACAGAAGCTGATTTAACGAACATATCACCTGAAGCAAGAGCAGCTGCGCTTGAAAAATTTTCAAAACTTAGACCTGGAGTTTTATATGAACCACCATCCGAGGTGGGTACAATAGCCGCTCCAGGAACATTGGGTGGCGTTGAGTGGCAGGGAGCTTCATTTGACCCCCACAGCAACATCTTATACGTAAATTCTAATCATGGGGCTTCTATATTGAAGCTAAAGAAAATGAGAGATTTACAAAAAGGAAAAAAAGCAACCAATTTACAATTGGGAAAACAGATTTATGTTCAAAATTGTGCTTCCTGTCATGGAGTGGAGCGCAAAGGGAATTTACCTGTGTATCCTGGTCTAGAAAATATAACAAAATCTAAACCAGAGATTACCCAAATAATACAAAATGGACGCAATATTATGCCTGCTTTTCCTCAGTTAAAAAAAGAAGAGTTAAATGCATTATCAACATATTTGTTGAGTAATGAAGTGGTAGAGGACGATACTATTAGTAAAAAAGGAAAAGTGAGATATATTCATGATGGTTATGCTAATTTTCTTGATAACCAAGGTTATCCTGCGGTTGCGCCACCATGGGGAACTTTAAATGGTATAGATTTAGGAACAGGAAATTATATTTGGAGAAAACCATTAGGAGAATATCCGGAGTTGGTAAAACAAGGTATTAGAAATACAGGCACAATGAATTATGGAGGGGCAGTAGCAACTTCTGGAGGATTGGTGTTTATAGCTGCCACAGCAGATGAGAAAATTAGAGCTTTTGAAAAAAGTAGAGGGAAATTGCTATGGGAATACAAACTTCCTGTTGGAGGCTATGCAACACCCACAATTTATATGAAGGATGGTAAACAATATGTTGTTATTGTTGCAGGCGGTGGTGGTAAAAATGGCACACCGTCAGGTGATTATGTAATGGCATTTGCACTTCCAGATGATTATTTAAAAGCCTCAAAAGTGGAGGTAGAAGGAGAAAAAGATGATGAAGGTTGGATATCACTTTTTGATGGAGAAACATTAGCTGGATGGACACATATGAATGGTTCTCATACATACAAAGTAGAAAAAGGAGCAATTATAGGCAGAACCACTCCCAATAGCGAAAACTCTTTTTTGTGTTCCTTACAAGAATTTGATGATTTTGAATTTGAATGCGATGTTATGGTAGACAATACAACTAATCAAGGTGTACAATTTCGTTCATCAGCAAGACCAGTAACTATAAAAGACCATAGTCTTTATAGAGCTGGGCGTGTATGGGGTCCACAATTAGAAATTAGACAAAAAATGGAAGAGAGCACCGTTACAACAGGTTTAATTTATGGAGAAGCAATGGGGATAGGTTTTCTGTCTTCAGAGGAAAAAGTTAAAAATGGTCATGATTATTATATTTCTGAAGGATGGAATAAAATTAGAATCGTAGCAAAAGGCCCGCGAATTCAAACATTTTTGAATGGGCACAAAATAGATGATGTTGTTAATGAAGAAGTGTATAGGACCCACCCAAAAGGATTTATTGGCTTACAAGTACATGGAATGAAAGGAGAAAAACAGTATAAGATGGGATGGAAAAATATTAGAGTAAGACCAATTTAACGGAGAGTTATTATAAATAACTAAAAATGACAAAAGTTAAAATTAAAAGAGTCTTTCAATAAAAATTATACTAAGAAAAGCATCGGTGAATCTTAGGGGACTTCGGTTGTGAAGAATGACGAAATAGTTGTAAGTAGCGATATCTAGTAAGGAAAAGTCTTTAAAACTAAAAAGTAATATGAATTATTCCTTAAATATATGAGTTTTGGTAATTCCGAGCTTTTTTATTCGAGAATCTAAGGTAGTTGGATTAATGTCTAATAACTCTGCAGCTCCACCAGCACCTCTAATTTTTCCTCCACAAAATTTAAGAGTATTTAAAATCAGTTCTCTTTCCGCATTTTTAAGTGTTTTAACTCTGAAGGGATTATTGGAAGTATTTACATTATTTTCTATGGTTTGCTTTTCCAGGTTTATTGATAATATGGAGCCCTTATTGAGTAATATAGCTCGTTCTATTACATGCTCTAACTCTCTAATGTTTCCTGGCCAATTGTATCCCATTAGTTTTTTCAGGGAACTACTTGAAATACTTGATATTCTTTTGCCCATCTGTTTTGATTTTTTTTCTAAAAAGTAAGCTGAGAGTAAGGGGATATCTTCAGGGCGCTCACGTAAAGGTGGCAACTTAATAGGGAAAACATTCAGTCTAAAGAAAAGGTCAGACCTAAAATTACCTTTGAATATTTCATCCTTTAGTTTTCTATTGGTTGCAGCTATTACCCTTACATTTGTTTTTATGACTTCATTCCCTCCTAATCTTTCAAATTCTTTTTCTTGTATAATCCGAAGTAATTTTGCCTGCAATGCTATAGGCAATTCACCAATTTCGTCTAAAAAAATAGTGCTTTTATGGGCTAATTCAAATTTACCTATACGTCTTTTTTCAGCCCCGGTAAAAGCACCCTTTTCATGCCCAAATAACTCTGATTCCAATAATTGAGGAGGCAAAACAGCACAATTTAGTTTTATTAGTGTCTTATCAGAGCGAGAGGAAACATTATGTATAGCCCTAGCTATAAGTTCTTTACCTGTACCCGTTTCACCAGTGACTAAAACCGTCGTGTCAGCATTGGCTACTTGACTTATTTTAAAAAAAACTTGTTTAATTTCTTTACTGTTACCAATAATTTCCTCAAAATTGTGATTGTCCTTTATCTCTTCTATTAAGTAATCTTTTTCCTGTTCTAACAGGCTGTTAAGCTGTGAAATTTGATTATATGCAAGAACCTTTTCTAGTGGGTGAATTATTGAATCAACGAGTTGATTCATAATGTTTAGATGTTTTATAGTATAGCCATTAATGTCTTTACTGTAAAAAGAAAGTTGAAAATACCCATCAATAGTTAATTTTAAGGGTATATTGAGATTCGATTTCACTTTATATAATCTACTTATGGCATTCTTTACTTCATCTTTTTTTATATTATTTTCAAAGTCTTTAGCATTATAGATTTTGCTTCTCTTATATGGGATTTTGAAACGTTTCTTTCTGTATTCTTCTTCAGTTTTACCAGACTGCTTGTAAAACTGTTTGGTACTTATCAATCGATATTCATCAAAACCTATTTTTTCAAAACCATAGCCTTTTGCATAATTATCATCAATGTCTATAAGAAAACTTATATAATCAAATGGAATGACCTCTTTTAAGGAATGGAGTATATCCATAAATCGTGAAGGCCAGTTTGGTTTTGAGGTTAATGCCAATGCCAATTTTGCTCTCAAATTTTTAATTTTCTCACTTTCTAAAATATTTTCGTTTGTTAAAATATTAGCAACTGTTACTGACAGTTGATTGACAACATTTTTAAATAGCGAAACGTTTAAAGTGTTGGCTTTTTCTTTTGAAATATAATGAAACTCTAGAGTGGTTTTATTCGAATTTCCGTATTGTAGCGATTGAACCCAAGAGGCCTGTATTCCCGAATTTTTTAAGCTCTTTACTCTTTCAATGCCAGGTGATAGTTCTTCATAATCCTGAATTGTGAGAAGCTTAGGTTTTTTGTAAGAGCAAATCTGAATAAAGTAAAATGGTTTTTCAAATTCTAGATTAGCTATTTTACTTGTACGCCCAAGGCCATCAATACTTTTAAAAACCTTGCATGTACATGATCCTGATGAATTCAGATGAGTTATTGTTGCTTCTTTAAAGTTAAAAACGCTTTGAAGTATTGAGAAAACATCATTAAATAAATCATCCCAATTTCTAACTTTAGAAAGCTGTTCACTTATGTTTAATAGAAGTTCTTTTTCCTTCTCTCTTCTATAAATATCTTCGTTGGCAATAATATTAACCAAAGCCATTGATATATGATTAGCAATGCTTTTATAAAGATTGGTTCTGTTTAAATTTAATTTTTGTTTATCTCTAAAACTAAAGATTAGTAACGCTTTTAACAGCCCACTTGAACGTAGTTTAAATGATAGAGAATGTTCCAATGAAAGTTCTTTCATTGAGTTAATTATGTTGTTATTTGGGTAAAGTTTTAACAGGTTATCGATATTACTAACCACAACATCACCCTCTTGCTCCAACAACCAAGAAACCATTCCTTGCTCCATAGGTAGCCAACGTCTAATAATTTCTTTATAAGTTGGATGTTCCATGGTAGTTGCAGGAGACATTGTCAAAAATAGATGATAGTGTGTTTTGTTATTGTTTAGCTCTACTACAGCGGCATCATCAAAATTTATGATAGGTTTAATATGTGTCATTAAGGTACTAAAAAGTACATCCCTATCTCGGATAGCTATAATAGCTTCACTAATTTTTAAAAGGAGTTCTTTTTCTTTTTGCCTTTCTAAAATATCTTCATTAGCTATAATATTTAATAAAGCCATAGAAATTTGATTGGCTATACTTTTGTAGTATTTTGTTTTTTTAATATCAATTTTAGGTTTTTTGGTAAAATGAAATACTACAAACCCTCTAAGTACACCACTCCAATGTAGTTTTAGTATCAATGAATGGTTAAGGGAAGCATCTTTCATCAGGTTAACTATGATACTATCTGGATATAATTGTAACAACTCATTTGTATGACTAAAAAACAAATCTTCTTTTTGGCTTAATGTCCAAAATACAACCTCCCCATT
Source organism: uncultured Maribacter sp. (assembly GCA_947493885.1). Classification (GTDB taxonomy): domain Bacteria; phylum Bacteroidota; class Bacteroidia; order Flavobacteriales; family Flavobacteriaceae; genus Maribacter_B. The sequence continues at coordinate 297,471 of CANLTE010000004.1, read as the reverse complement.
TACAGGTAACCAATTCCCAACAATCTTATCATAATTTGGGTGTGCTTTTGTCGAATCTGGGGAAATGGTCAAGAAAGTTTTATGGTGCATTTGATTGGCGCTTACTTCTACAATAACAGCTTCCTGAAACTTTATTACAGGACGAATTTTATTCATCATGAAGTGAAAAAGATATTCCCTATCACTTATTGTGGCCATTGCTTCGTTGACACCAGAAAAAATATCCTTTTGAATGCCAGGTTTTATATGCTCGTTTTCCTCCATGTATAACTTGGTATTACTTCAACTTACATCTTAGATTTCAATATTAAAATACGAAATATCATATAAGTGCATATTGACCTACGATATATCATAGGTTGAAAATTACTTTTCCCAATAGAAAAAATCGACCTATTTATTTTTTTTAGGATTATAACGATTTGATAATCAATATAATAAATTATTTCTATTCTTATCAAATCTTATTTTGTTTTGATTTTGGCATCACTCTTGAAATTTACAACCACACATAAATGATTCGATTTTTTTTAAACTATAAATATTCGAATGAATAAAAAAGAAGGAGTAGCAATATAGACTTTGATAAATTGGATTTGTACTATCGAAACTCTAGGTTGGGAATTTTATTTAAAGGTGATTAGCGAGAACTATACGTTTTGGTTATCAGAAATTGGTTTTGATTTCAAGACTTAGGACCTAACTTTTTTTATGGAGTAATTAGTTATTCAGATTCTAGTGAAAAAACGTTTGCAGGTATAGAAAAATAGGCCTTGTAGAATTCCCTTTGGTTAACCCAATGTAGTTTTTGAATTCATTTATATGGTTAAAACGGCAGAAGAATGCTTCAAGAAAAGCATGGTTATATCGTTTGATATAAAAAGTGTTATATGTGTATGAATGATATTTGAATTAAACCTTAAATAACTTTGGGAAATCTAATATTGGTTGCTTATGAAACATTAGAGTTGATATCAAAACAGATAAATCAAAATGTAAATTTTAAAATCAGTACATATGGAAATAGCAACAAAAACAAAGTGGAATATCGATGCCGCGCACTCTGAAATAAGCTTTAGGGTAAGGCATATGATGATTTCTATGGTTACAGGACATTTTGAGAATTTTAATGCTTTGGCTGAGACCCAAAATAATAGTTTTGATGATGCAAAATTTGTATTCATTGCACAGGTTGAATCTATAAATAGCAAGAATAAAGACAGAGATGAACACCTAAAGTCAGATGATTTCTTTGATGTCAGGGTATATCCCGAAATAAAATATGTTTCAAAAGATTTTGATGGCAAAATATTAATTGGGGATTTAACAATTAAGGATATAACAAAAGAAATCTCCTTAAGTGTAGATTTTAATGGTATTGTTATAGACCCATTTGGGCAGACGAAAGCTGGGTTTGAAATTACTGGAAACATAAACAGAAAAGATTTTGACCTGACTTGGAGTGCTGTAACTGAGGCAGGAGGAATTATTGTAGGTGATACGGTTAAATTAATAATTGACCTACAGTTTATAAAAGAATAGGTTTTTGGTTGGTTAGTTTGGTTAGGGCTGGTGGTGACTTTTCACCAGTCCTAATTATAAAATACCCATTAACATATTATAATTAAAAACAAAATATAATCACTATTAAGCTTCTAAACACTATTGGTAGTAATTTTTGTGTTGAAAAATAGTTTATCAGGGAAGTCTAAAAACTGCTAAAAGAAAAGGAAATATAAATTCTGATATACTTAAAGAGTTTTTTTCTGTTTCTTAATTCAAAGGAGTTTGACTGATGAGATAGTGTTAATTAGAAGGAAAACATTTATGAATTAGCTGCATAACTTAACAAAATTGAAATAAACTTTTCGCTGGTAAAAACTATAATTAGTATGAAAAATAAGTATAACCTCATAAATATCAATAAAATGAAAAATTTAGTATTAAATGTAATAACAATTTTAAGTGTAACAGGGTTATTTGCCCAATTGCCCGACCCAGGATTTAATGTAAATTCAAGGACAGCAATTGTAATAACAGACCCTCAAAATGATTTTTTAAGCCCAGATGGAGTTACATGGGGAGTTGTTGGGGAAAGTGTAACAGCCAATAATACAGTTAAAAATATTGAAGAGCTGTTTAAGATAGCTAAGAGAAAAGGAATTACAGTTTTTGTTTCTCCTCACTATTACTATAAGCATGATCATAATTGGAAAATAGAAGGTTCTTTGGAGGTTTTAATGCATAGTATTAAAATGTTTGATAGAACTGGCCCTTTGTCACTAGAAGGTTTTGAAGGTTCTGGTGCTGACTGGTTGGATTTATACAAGAAATACATTAACGACGAAAATGTAATTGTAACTAGTCCACATAAAGTGTACGGGCCAGAATCAAATGACTTGGCTTTGCAATTGCGTAAACATGGCTTTGACAATATTATTTTAGCAGGAATGTCATCCAATCTTTGCACCGAATCTCATATGAGAGATTTAATAGAATCTGGATTTAAAGTTGCTGTTGTCAAGGATGCTACTGCAGGAGCTATATTACCAGGTCTAAATGCATATGAAGCTTCCCTGGTTAATTTTCAAATGATTGCCAGTCATGTATTTACAACAAAAGAAGTTTTAAAAACAATTAAAGAAAAGTAATACACTAGTAAAAGTTAAGACGTTGATTAATATTGAAAATAGTTTGAAAATCGTGTTTATTTTCCCTCAAAACTATTTGTAATCATAGGGAATAAAAGCTTATGAAAGAGCATTGCTTCAAAAATCATATATGAAACAGTAAAATTAAAATTAGGGAAGGCATCCGCAAAAATTAACCTACTTTCATTGTTGACCGTCCGAAATTTGTAGAGTTTTTCTGGTTCGTAGGTTTTTAACAAAACCTATATGTCAATTTTTGTACAACGATTTCCCTCATTTTAAACAAGTTTAACTAAAAAAGGAAATATAAATACAATTTAAGAAAAACATTAAAAATTAGATAAATCATTAATGCGGAAAGTTTCAGTTTTAACACACGCTAGTAGTTATTCTAGCCACTTAATTGTATAAGACTAGTCAAATTTTGTAAAATTATCTAGTGATAATTTATAAATAAAGGGAGTTAGGTGAAAACCTTCATAGGAACTTACGGGTTTCAATGAAGGTTTTTCCATTATCTGTATTGTAGAAAGTAATGGTTATCTCGTAAGAACCGATTCTATTTACATGTAAAGAAGAGAAAAATAGGGTAGATATGGTAAAAAAAAGAAGTGTTTTTGGTTATAAGAGTAGTATATAATGGGCTTTTTTTTGAGGTTTTTTATTTTTTTATGAGAAAGAACGAGTAATCCAATTGGATATTATTTATAGATAAATTTACGTTTAAGCACTTTTTGAAAGTATATTTGTTAAACTAAATGTTAAATTATTTCATCTTACGAAGACATTTAACATTTAGATTATGCTAATAAAAAAGGAATTATGTGGTCAAGAAAACAGTATTTTTTTGTTAAGATTTTTACCTGCTTGTTATTTTTTTACGGTGGTATCTTTACTAGTGCTCAAGATAATTCGGTAGATAATATGTTTCTACAAGCTCGGAATATTAGACATCAAAACCCGGATAGTTCTTTGGTTTTGTTAGAAAAAGTACACCACGAATATTTAAAAATAGGAGATACCCTTAATGCGGTAAATGCATTGCTTGAAATGCCAGATATTCTTGGACAAAAGGGAAATTATGCTACTTGCTATGAGTTTTTGTGGCAAGCACTTTTTTTATCTGATGGATTGCATGATGATGGGCTTACAGCATCAATATACAATAGGCTCGGAAGATTACACAGTTTTTTTAAAAGAAAAGAAAAAGCTTTTTATTATTTAAATAAAGCGCTAGAAATAAAAAAAGAGTTAGTAGAAAAGGGAGAATTAAATGAAGGAGATTTGGTAGAAAATTATTTTTTCATTTGTTCTACCTACAGAGAAATTGATGATACCGTAATGGGAAGAAAATATTTAGACAGTTGTTTTCTGTTAAATAAGCGTTTTCCTGACAAAGTAAGCTTGCCTTATTTAAATTTTGAGAAGGCATTTATTTTGTTTAAAGAAGATAAGCATGAAGAGGCTTTAGTGACGTTTAAAGAAACTGAATCTTGGTTTTTAAGATATGCGCCTGCCTATTTAGTTTTATTGTATACCTATTGGGGAGATCTATATGTTGATTTAAAGAATCATGTAGAAGGTGAAAAAATGTACGAAAAAGCTTTAGCAATTTCAAATAAATACAATAGTCATATAGATTTTACGCCTCTTATTTATGAGAGGTTATCCAATACACATTTAAAAAACGGGGATTATAAAAAATCTTTTGAAAATTTAAAAAAGGCAAAGGAGTTAGATGAAATTTTTTTTGATAGTAGAAGTGAAAAGAACAAGGCCTTTCTTGAAATTAAAGATGAGTATAGAATAGAAAAGGAACGACAAGAAAAAGTAATACAGAAACAAAAAGTTGCTCAATTAATTCAAGAAGATAAAATTTCATTATTGCAGCGCATTATTTTATTGGGCTCATTGGTGTTTTTAGCCATCATTGGATTTATATATGTTAGGCATTTAAGAGCCAAGCATGAAACGGAAAAACAACTTATAAGAAAAAATAAAGAACTTGAAATTAATAAAGCAAAAGAGCTATTAGAACTTAAAAATAAGGAGCTCGCGGCTTCAGCTTTACAGTTAATCGAGAAAGACGAGTTCTTAAGATCGTTGAAAAATAACCTTAAAGAAAAAAGCTCACCGAATAATGAAGAAATAAATAAGGTTATTAAATCAATATCTTTAAATAATGATCAAAGTTGGGAAGAATTTAAGCTGCGATTCACTGCGGTAAACAAAAGATTTTATAAAAAACTTACTAAAGAGTTTCCTAATTTAAGCCAAGGGGATCAAAAAATATGTGCTTTAATTAAGCTTAATTTTTCTAGTAAAGATATGTCTCGTTTATTAGGTATTTCTGTAGAATCTGTGCATACTACAAGGCATAGGTTACGTAAAAAAATGAACCTTCCAAGAAGTACAAATTTAGAAAACTTTATTGCTTCTTTATAATTTTATTGAGGTGAGGGGAGAGGAGAAGAGCTACTATATATATTCTTTTTCTAACCTTGACACATCGAAAATTGCCAAAATAATAAAAATTACTACAGAGAGGTCTCGCTCATCTTCCTTGAGTTAGTGGACAATACAGGGAGAAGGGTTTATATAAACACTATTGGAAGATACGTAGTAATGAAAAAGTGATAGCTATATGGCTTCTGAAAGTGATTGTCAGATTTTGTTTCAAAACCATTTTATTCAATTGAATCTACTCTAAGCTAATATCTGGTGAGTTTACCTTTAGGGTTATTATAAATAAGAAAGACTATGACTAAAAAACAAAAGGGCAATTAAACTTTCGTTTAATCACCCCTTATTAACAAACTAACTAACTCTACTAGTTAAAATTTAACCATTACGGTTGAGGTCTTAAGTTAAGTTGGCTTAACTTCATATTATCGATATAAAATTTAATAGGACCATTATAGTTCGCATTTTGTCCTCTTATTAAGAATTTTATTTGTGAAGTGTTGCCTTGTTGCCAAGTTGCACTTTGGTAAATCCATTCACCAGCTGGCATATCTGGTTCAAAAACTGTACCTACTACATCTGCAAAAGACCAAGGTCCATCATAGAATCTAATATCTGATGCAGCATCACCAGTAGGGGCATCAGAAATTGGATCTACTAAATACAGCCAATAACTAATTTCATAAGTCTTTCCTCCTTCGATTGTGAATTCGGGTTGAGCTGCAATAATCATTCCTCCATTTGGTCTAAAATTTATAAGCATACTTTTATCTCCTTCAAATGGAAGATCGAAATTAGTGCCTATATCATATTGGCCCCAATTGCCTCCCCAATTTTGATATGGCCAGTCACCTCCACCATCTTCAGGGCTATTAGCTGTTGTAGATTCAAAACCATAATCAACACCATTAAGAGCAAAAATGTTTTCAGGCTCGGTAAACTCAGTTACCAGCGCATCAACGATAGCATCAGAAGCAACTTCGTCAGTAGTTGTTAAACCACCAGGAGTATAAGATACATAAATTTGATCATCAATATAAAGTGGTTCGTTATCTAATTCTAGAATAACAATTGTTGCCTCATTACTATCTACCGTGGCGGAAGTAACTGTAGGATTAAGCACAATAGGATTCATTTCATCCGTATTGTTTTCTATTCTAACCGTAAAATCACCAGCATTAACAGTAGTATCATCTATTTCTCTACTAAATTCTAAGAGAATTTTATTGTCTTTTTCTTCTAGTCTATCTAGTGTTACAGGAGCAGAAGATGGAATTACTTTTATTAATTTTTCAAAGAAAAGGGTATCGGCGTCGGTAGGGCGAAATCTATCAGCTATGTATTGTAAATCCCAAGAGCCTAACTTACTAAATTTCATATCTACAAAATCATCTGTAAGCTCATGATTAATTTTATTGGGTTTACCACCCTCAGAAGACCAATTTATATTCTGAGGTTCTCCAATTGCTGTATAACTTAAACGAATGAAATTACTCGCTTCTAATTCATGTTCAGCATTATCTGCTAAATTTAGCTCCGTGCCAGTACTACCATCTGGATTAACACGATGTACCTTTAACACTGAAGTAATTGAATCTAGTACGGTTACTACAATGGTTGTATCTAACTCTCTAGTATCGCTAGGTTCACTACTATCTTCATTACGAAAAACATTTCCTTTGAATTTTTGATTAAGAACAACATTATAAATACCTGCTTTATTAAATTTTGCTTTAATAACATTTTCGGACGATGTCTGTCCACTTCCTCCAGAAACAATACGCCCATTTTCAGGAAGCGTCCATGTTCTAGATTCAACACCTCGTGAAATATCCCCAAAATCTATATCTCCACCAACAATTACTTTGTTTTCAAAGTTCATTTCGGAGGTTACAATAATTCGATGATTGGTATCATTTAGGTTTAAATCATCTTCCTCTTCGCAGCTCACAAAAAGCAAAGCCAAGACGAAGAACATACTTAAAAATTTATTTTGTTTCATATCTAGCAATTTTAATTATTAAAATTTGGATTATTTAATGCTTCTCCTGTAGGAACTGGGTAATAGTCGTGTTGATCCGATTGATAGTTATCAGCGGCAAGCAGGAAATCTTGTCTAACAAATCCCGGTATAAATAAAGGGGCTACACCTTCACCCGAAACATCTAAATTATCATTTCTCCAAACTTCATCAGCACGTAATTCATCAAAAACTTCTTTAACGATGCCCCATCGAACTAAATCTTTGTAACGATGTCCTTCAAAACAAAGCTCTATTTTTCGCTCTACTTTTTGAATATGTTCCATTACTGTTTGTGCATTAGGAGCAACAAAAGTTAGATTCCCATCATTAACTTGTGGACTCACATGAAAGGCAGGAAACATTCCACCATTCATATTCATATACTGTTGTAAGGTATATACACCTGCACGACTTCTTACCATATCAATATATTCAATAGCAGTCATAAAATCACCATTATCATTGATTATAGCTTCGGCATACATTAATAGAACATCTGCATAACGAATATGTCTAAAGTTTATTCCACTACGTCCCATTAGAGGCTCTGCGTCCATATGATACCAGTTAGAATGTTTTTTTACGTATGCACTTATTCCACCACCCCAACTAGCTTTAGATTCAGCAAATGGCTCTAAATAATAATCGCCTTCCCCATTTCTAGGAGCAATGGTATAATTCATTCTGCGCGATTCTACATTACCGTTGTTAATAGGGTTGTTTGGATCTACCTCGTCATGCACTAACAATTCATGCAAACTATACGATGTTAAAACCGTGTTAAAAGCACCATGCGCAAGGGTACCTATTTCATTGGACATAGCAGTTGCCTCAGATCCTATAACACCTGTTGTGGTATCATCTTTAAAAGCACCACCAGCTCCTGGGACTAAATCGAACGAGAAATTTACTTCAAAAATAGACTCTTCATTAAACTCATTAAAATGCGTAAAGTTATCTTCAATATTACGTGTTAAACCGTATATATCAGAATCTATTACTTGTTTGAATAAAGTTGCTGCTTGACCCCATTGTTGGTCATATAAATACACTTTACCTAATAGTGATGTAGCAGCTCCCCATGTAGCTCTACCTACTTGATCTGCTTCCCATGATTCAGGCAAGTTGTTCATTGCAAATTCAAGATCTGGAATAATTACCTGCGTGTTAACATCATCAATACTTGATAAGGGTTTGCTCAATTCTGCTATAGTTTGAGCAACCCCATCATGTATCATTGCACCTCCATAGGTGTGTACAATTTGAAAATAAAAGAACGCTCTCAAAAATCTCACTTCCCCTTCAATTATTGCTTTAGCCTCAGCATCTAAAATATCTTCCTCAACTTTTTCTAATTGAGTAAGTATGGTATTTGCTCTAAAAACACCAATATACAGCTCTTCCCACTTGTTCGTAACGTGATTTTGAGCGTTATTATAAGTTAAATTTCTAAAAGGAGAAGGACGATACCAAGGTTGAGTACCAGCGATATCTCCTAATACGAACTCCTGTACCAATTCAGAACCACTCACCCCTCGGTTCTGTAAAGCACCATACACTGTAGTAAGCGCAGAATTAAAATGACCCTCTGTTTTCCAAAAGTTACTTTCTGTAAGCGCATTTGGATTTTGTTCATCTAAAAATGTGCTTTCGTTACAACTAGTACTAACTAGTGCAAGAAGAGCAAGACTTTTTATTATTATTTTATTCATTGATTTCATAGTTTTTTTTTTAGAAACTTAATTGAACACCCATCATAAATTGACGAGCGATTGGATAATTTCCATTATCTACACCTCTATTAAATAGACTATTACCACCTACCTCTGGATCATAACCCGTATAATTAGTAAATGTAAATGGATTTACAGAAGATAAGTATAATCTAATTTTTTCAACTCCATAATCTTGTGTGTTTGGAACAGTATATCCTAGAGTCAAAGATCTAATACGTAAATAGGTACCATCTTCTAAGAACCAATCTGAAAATGGTTGTACGTTAAAGTGTTGGTTGCCTCTATGGGTAGGAATATCAGAATTTGCATTCTGAGGGGTCCATTGAAAAACTTGATCTTGATGACGCCCGCCCTGATAAGCTAACACCTTATTACCGTTATATATTTCTGCACCATAAGCCAAATAACCTTGAACAGAAAAATCCCAATTTTTATAACCCAAATCAAGATTTAAACCAGCTTCCCATTGTGGAATACCTGAACCAGAGAATAAACGATCCGCATCATTAATAGCACCATCACCATTAATATCTTTAAACTTGATATCTCCCAATTCAGGAGAACCAATACTAGATGTGTTTAATGCCTGGTACTCAGCCAATTCTTCTGGTGTTTTTATTACCCCATCATGTTGGTATAAATAGAAGGCCCCAGCTGGTTCTCCTAATCTTAAAATAGTTGTTGAAAGATTACTAGTACTACCATCAAAATTCCTAATTCTACCTCCATTAGCACCAAGTGTTTTACCATTTAAATTGGTAATCTTGTTATCATTTAGCGTCCAAGTTCCAGAAATTCCAAATTTAAAATCTTCGGCTATTGTACCTTTATAGTTAACAGCAACCTCAACACCTTTATTTACCATATTACCAGCATTTATAGGTATAGACCCATATACATTTGTTGCTCGTGGTTGCCACAAACCAGCAGAAGGACCAGTTAGTTCATTAAGTAACATATCTTCCTTGTCATTTTTATAAACATCTGCTGTAATGTTTAACTTATTGTTAAATAAGCCCAACTCAAAACCAATATTTGAAGAAACTTGAGTTTCCCATTGTACATCAGGGTTTGCAAATCTACGTTGCACTAAACCGTTTTGTAAATTTTCATCAACGCCAAAAGGATAATTCACACCCGATTCGATTACTGGTATGAATGTGTAATCATTAATACCATTAAATCCTACTTGTGCCCAACTACCACGAATTTTTAAATTGCTAATAGCATCTACATTAAACCATTCTTCATCGCTTACGTTCCATCCTGCTGAAAAACCATAGAAGTTTTCGTATCTATTCTTTGAAGGAAATTTAGAAGAACCATCACGTCTAATACTAGCAGTAAAAAGATACTTACCATCATAATTGTATTGTATTCTACCTAATTTACCCGCCAAAGTATTGGCATTTCTATTTTCACTTGGAGTCTGTGGCTCAGCTCCGGCATTTAGTACTTGTACATCATTAGATGCATCCTCAGCAAAAACCGTACCTGTATTCAAGGTTCTAAATTGGTACTTTTCGTAAGAAGCTGCTGCTATTAAATTTAAATTATGCTTTCCAAAAGATTTTTTATAATTTAAAATGTGTTCTATAGTCTCTCTTTTAGAAAACCATTGATTGTATTGCAAACTAGCCTGTGGCGTAGAACCAGATATAACAGGATCTCCATTACGGTCTAAAGCTATATATTGGGGCTGAAAGAATTTTCTAAAATTCTGACCCTCATTACGGCCAATATTTAATTTATAACTCAATCCATCTAAAATTTCGTACTCCGCATTTAAAGAAATACTGGTTCTTTTAGTTTCTCTATCATCGGTATTATCTAACTGACGTGCTAAAAAGCCATAAAATATTGCGTTATCCACATCATCTAATTGTACTGTATTTTGACCATCTGGTTCAAATGCACTAAAAGGAGCTGTGTGGGGAGGGTTACCTATAGCAAATCCAAAGATATTCCAAGGTTCTTGCTTACGGTTTTCTGTTGTTAAACTAGCAGATGCAAAAGCTTTAAATTTTCCTTTAGTAAACTGCCCAGTAATACGGTTTGTTAAACGATCAAAATCTGAATTGATTATAGTACCTTCTTGCTTGTAATAGGTAGTATTATAATTGTAGGTTAGGTTTTCAGAACCTCCAGATAAATTTACATTAAAATTTTGTACCACCGCATTGTCGTTTTGTACTTCTTCAACAAAGTTTGTATCAAAATCTAAGGCGTTAGAATTTATTCTAAATGTTTGTGGCTCAACACCATTTACTTGATCAGAAGTCTCCCTAACATAGAGATAATCAGCTGTGCTTGATAATGGAGTTCCTGAAGTAATGTTTTGGATACCCGTAAACATATTTACATCTACCTTCATTTTACCTTTTTTACCACGTTTTGTTGTAATCAAAATTACACCCCCTGCACCACGCACTCCATAAATAGAAGCTGATGCACCATCTTTAAGAATATCGATAGACTCAATTTGTTCAGGAGCCAAATTAGGATTGCCCTCTTGTGGGATATTATCCACTACGTATAATGGCTCTCCTCCGTTTAAAGAAACTAATCCACGAATTTGCACGTTAGCAGCTTCACCTGGACGCCCACTTGCAGCTTGGATGTTTACCCCAGCTACTTTACCTTGAATTGCGGCACCAATATCAGATACAGCAACCTTTACTAATTCTTCAGCTCCCACCTTAGCAACAGCACCGGTTACTTCTTTCTTTTTCTGAGTACCGTAACCAACAACAACTACCTCTTCAAGGTATTGTGTGTCTTCATTCATTTGAATGTTTACAACCTTCGATGTTCCAACTTTTCTTGTTTCCGTCTTAAATCCAATATACGAAAACTCTAGGACATCACCTTCAGATGCTGCTATACTGTAGTTTCCATCTATATCAGCTACAGATCCCGTTGTTGTACCAGAGACTATTACAGTAACCCCGGGTAGAGGTATACCTTGATCATCTAATACTTGTCCCGTAACGACGTCTTGTGCGTGCATTTTCGGAACACTTAAGCATAGGAAAAACACAAGCATGTGAAGTGATTTTTTCCATAATTTCATTGTTCTTTTCATAAAATTAGTTTGAGTTAATAGATTTTTTAGACAAATACGCAATAAGAGGCTTTCGATTTTATTGATTTCGTATTTTATCTGCTGCTAATTTAAGAAGTCAGTAAACTAGATTAAGTTAAAGACACTTGACAAAAACTTAACAGGGGTGTTTTTTTTTAAAATTATGTTAAAATTGAGCTTATGGGTGTTTAGATAAAAAGAGGATGCTTTTTTTGATTGTCAAGAATTATTTAGGGTTAAATCAAAGTTTTTTTAAAACATGTCATGTTTATCTATTTATGTTTTCCGTCATTAAAATTTTTGAAAATGATTCATTTAGTTTTTTTTAACTGAATTTTAACGTAATCATAACTATATATGAGCTTAAAGCTTTGTATTGATTGTTGTAATTGTTTGTTAATTCATGTTTTTTCTTAAAATATTTAGGGTTTAATAATTATGTTTGGTTTTAGTTGACGTCTATTGGATTGTTATGTTTTTGAAATAGAGAAAATTGTCATGTTTAGTTTTTGTCTAGTGATGTTTAGACATGTTTGTAAGGGAATATGGTTAATTTTAAAAGCTTGTGCTAAAAGCACGTTGTTATCAAAAACTTAAACCTTAAAACTCTTAATGAAGAAAAAATTAATTTATGTTCTTTTGTTATTAACTTTTGTTGCAGCATGTACGGAAGGGGATAAAAAAGAATTGACACGGAATCATGTAAGCCAACAAGATTTTAATTTCGATTGGCAATTTAAACTAGTGGACACAGCTTTTGGTATTTCCACTAATGGATGGCAAAATGTTACTTTGCCTCATGATTGGAGTAGAGAATATTCTTTTGATTCAATCAAAGGAGAAGGAGCTACAGGTTATTTGCCAGGTGGTTTAGGAATTTACAAGAAAAACTTCACATTGCCTTTAAGTGAAGATCAAAAAGCTTTCATTTTATTTGATGGAGTGTATAACAATGCAACCGTTAGCTTAAACGGAGCAGAATTAGGTTTTCACCCTTATGGTTATTCGCCATTTTTTTATGATATAACCTCTCATTTAAAGAGTGGTGAAAATGCAATTGAGGTCGAGGTTGATCACAACAGGTATGCTGATAGTAGATGGTATACAGGTTCTGGGATCTATAGAAATGTAAAAATTATTGTAAAAAATAAACTTCATATACCAATATGGGGAACATTTATAACAACACCATCTGTAACTGATACTGAAGCTGAAGTTACCATTGATGTAAAGGTTAAGAACGATTATGATGTAGAAAAATCGTTTAAAGTTGTTACCGAAATATTTAACAAAGACGATGCTAAGGTAGGAGAGTCAATTGATGAAGTTTCACTTCAAGCAGGAGAGGAAAAAACATTTAAATCCAATGCAATAGTTGATAATCCGGAACTTTGGGGAGTTGATAATCCGTATTTGTACCGTGCTGTTTCAAGTGTTGTTGAAGCAGGGGAAAGTGTGGATGTTAAGGAAACCTCTTTTGGAATTAGAACAATACTTTTTGATGTGGATAAAGGGTTTTTCTTGAACGGAAAAAACATGAAAATAAAAGGCGTTTGTTTACACCATGATGGAGGTCTTGTTGGCTCTGCTGTACCAAAAGGGGTGTGGCGCAGAAGGTTTCAGAATTTAAAAGATGGTGGTTGTAATGCTATTAGAGTTTCTCATAATCCAGCTTCAAAAGAGTTTTTGGAGTTATGCGACGAGATGGGAATTTTGGTTCAAGACGAGTTTTTTGACGAATGGGACAATCCAAAAGATAAAAGGTTAAATAAATGGGAAACTAAAGTAGATACTATTACTCAAGGGTATGGTCGTTACTTTCAAGACTGGGCTAAGAAAGATTTAACTAATACAATGCTTTCTCATCGTAATCACCCTTCGATAATTCAATGGAGTATTGGTAATGAAATTGAATGGACTTATCCAAATAGTCAAAAGGCTACTGGTTTCTTTGGTAATATGGAGTGGACAGGTAATTATTTCTGGGAAAAATCCCCGTATTCTATAGAGCAGGTAAAGGAAAAGATAGCAACCTTGCCCAAGGGTAAGTACGATGTTGGGGAAACTGCTAAAAAGTTATCCAAATGGACAAAGGAATTAGATACTACTAGGTATGTAATAGCTAATTGTATACTTCCAACTGCTAGTTATGAAACTGGTTATGCGGATGCGTTAGATATTATTGGATTTAGTTATAGAAGAATTTTGTACGACTATGGTCGTGAAAATTACCCTGACCTTCCTCTTATGGGAACTGAAAATTTAGGGCAATGGCATGAATGGAAAGCAATTGAAGAGCGTGATCATGTTTCTGGAACGTTTTTATGGACAGGTATTGATTATATGGGGGAGTCTAATGGTCAGTGGCCAAGAAAAACTCTAAATTCAGGTTTGTTAGATCAGGCTGGGTTTAAAAAACCATCTTTTTATATGTATAAATCGTTATGGTCAGAAGAGCCTTCGGTTTACATAGCAACTCAGAAGTTAGATTGGTCTATTAATAAAATTGATGAAAAAACTGGCGAGTTAGTAGCTAAAGATCCAGAGGCGTGGAAAACTGCACTATGGATTTGGCATAATGTAAATAATCATTGGGATTATGATGATAATGAAATGGTGTCAGTTGAAGTGTATTCTAACTGTGATGAGGTAGAATTGTTTTTAGACGAAAAAAGTTTAGGTGTAAAAAAATTAGCAGATTTCGAAGATCATATTTATAAATGGGCTGTACCATTTAGTGCTGGAAAATTGGTAGCTAGGGGTAGTGTAAATGGAAAACATGTAAGTACAACCTTAATTACACCTGAAGAAGTTACCGAAATAAAACTAACGGTGGATAAAACAAATTTAGATGCTGACGGTTACGATGTTGCACATATTGTGGCTCAATTAGTAGATAAAAATGGAAATCCAGTTAAAACAAGCAATGTTAAGTTAAATTTCAAATCAGAGGGGAATATAAAAGTACTTGGTGTGGATAACGGAGCAGCTACTAACGTTCAAGATTATAACACTAATCAAATAGTCACTAATCAAGGAAGATGTCTGTTAATTGTTCAATCTATTAAAGGACTTTCCGGTGATGTAAGTATTTCTGCCAATGCAACAAACATTAAAAGTAACACAATATCTATATCAACTAAATAAATTAAACATGATTTTAAAAACAAAAAATGTATTATATCTAGCGCTAGCTATAGCGGTATCGTCTTGTAATATGCAGAACGCGCCTAAAGAGGTTGCTAAAGAAGAGTCTAATGTTGAGACAGAAATACCTGCGGATGTAGTTGATCATTTAGGAATTACAAATGTAGATTCGTTAAGTGCGGCTACTAAGAGGGCGTTAAAATGGCCAAAAGATTTAGGAAATGAGTGGTTTATTCAATTTGGTCCTTTAAAGCCTTTGAAAGGAGATTTAGCATATGAGGAAGGTGTTGTTCGTAGAGATCCGAGTGCTATGATAAAGGAAAATGGAAAGTATTATGTATGGTACTCTAGAAGTACGGGTCCTTCTCAAGGATTTGGTGGTGATGTAGAAAAGGATAAGGTGTTTCCATGGGATAGATGTGATATTTGGTACGCAACTTCAGAAGATGGTATTACGTGGAAAGAAGAAGGTATGGCTGTAGGAAGAGGAGAAAAAGGTTCTTATGATGATCGTTCTGTTTTTACTGTGGAAATTATGAAGCATGAGGATAAATACTATCTATGTTATCAAACAGTAAAATCTCCTTACTCAGTAAGAGTAAAAAATCAAGTAGGTTTAGCTTGGGCAAATTCTCCTGATGGACCTTGGATAAAAAGTGAAGAGCCTATCTTAAGTCCTGCTGATAATGGTATTTGGGAAGGTGAAGAGCAAAACAGATTTATGGTAAAGAAAAAAGGTGATTTTGATAGTCATAAAGTTCATGACCCATGCATCATTCCATACAAAGGAAAATTTTACCTGTATTATAAAGGAGAGCAAATGGGTGAGGCTATTACATTTGGCGGTAGACAAATTCGTCATGGTGTGGCGATAGCAGATAACCCATTAGGTCCATACGTAAAGTCGCCTTATAACCCTATTAGTAATAGTGGTCATGAGATATGTGTTTGGCCGTATAATGGCGGTATTGCAGCTTTAATTACAACTGATGGTCCAGAAAAAAACACTATTCAATGGTCTCCTGATGGTATTAACTTCGAGATTATGTCAGTTATACCAGGGGTTGATGCCCATGCGATAGGTCTGGATAGAACTTCAGATAACGAAAAGGAGCCAACTGAAATTTTGCGTTGGGGATTGTCTCACGTATATAATAGTTGGAATTATCAAAGTATTATGAGCTTTACGTCTCAAAGAAAAAAGCAACACGTTGCTAAAGGAGCTAAGGGAACAAAGAAGTAGTTTTTTTAAGATTTATACATAATTGTGATTGGAGGGGTGATGTTAATTACCCCTCTTTTTTTTAGTTGTTATTAAATTTTATAAATAATGTTAAATTTGAGAAATATGATGTTTCATTATGGGTAGAGCTAAAAACGATTTAAAATCCACATACAATGTTCCTAATCTAGAAAAGGGTTTAATGGTTATTGAGCTTTTGGCAGTTAAAAAGAGCGGACTTACGTTGGCGGAAATAACCGAGGCACTTACTTTTACTAAAACAACTGCTTTTCGTGTTGTAAGTACATTAATTTTCAAAAACTATTTACAAAAAAACGAAACTACTAAGAAAATCACGCTTTCTCGAAAAATGCTCACTTTGGGTATATCTTCTATGAATGAACAAAGTATTGTAGAGGTGTCTATTGATGTTATGAGGGCGTTACGAGATAAGGTAAAAGAATCCGTAATGTTGGGGGTTTTGTTGGGGGTAAAAGGAGCTATTCTTGAGCAAGTGGCATCATCATATCCAGTGAAATTATTTGTGGAGCAAGGAACGCAATTTAATCTGCATAGTTCAGTAGGAGGCAAAAGTATTTTAGCTAATCTTCCAGAAGAAGAATCTAATGAGATTCTTAAGAAAATTTCGCTAACCAAGTATACCAAGAATACTATTGTATCTAAAAAAGAATTTCGAGACCAATTAAAGGAGATTAAACAAAATGGCTACGCCATCGACAATGGTGAGGATATACAGGGTATTCATTGTGTTGGAGCGCCAATTTACAATGAGTATGGTTATCCAGTTGCAGCACTTTGGATTACAGCTCCACATGGTAGGCTCCCTCATGAAGAATTTGAGGAAAAAGGGAAAATTGTTGCTAAATACGCTATGGAAATATCAGTGAAATTGGGTTATTTGACACAATAAAACTGCTGTTTGAGGTATATTTTGAAAGTATTTTTTAGTACTTTTAAAATGTGTAGTTTTACTTTTCTAGTGTTATATACTAAACGTTGATTATCTTCTTGTTAGGTGTGTGAAAATGTATTTTTTATCTTAAAAATATCACTGTAATTTCGAGCAAAATGTTGTATATTTGTTTCAAATAAGAAACTGGTTTATTATTTGAAACTAAAATAAATGAAAGCAACAAGGTATGAAGGTAATAAAACCTTCAGTGTAATTGAAAAGGAAGTAGAAGCACCTAAAGAAGGAGAGGTACGTATTAAGGTGGCTTATTCTGGTGTTTGTGGAACGGACGTGCATATCTATCATGGGATGATGGATAAGCGTGTTTCCATACCTGTTACCATTGGTCATGAAATGTCTGGCGTTATCGATGCTGTTGGAGTAGGAGTGTCTGGTTACTCAGCAGGTGAAAAAGTGGTTGTAAGACCATTAGATGATCGTGGTGCAAAACCTTCAGACAAAGGGTTTAATCACGTTTGTGAAGATTTAAAGTTTATTGGTATAGATAGCCCTGGTTCTATGCAGCAATATTGGAATGTGCCAGCCTTTACATTGCACAAATTAAAAGCAGAAACTGATTTAAAATTAGCAGCCCTTATAGAACCACTTTCAGTTGCCGTGCATGATGTTCGCTTAAGTGGGCTTCAAGCAGGTGAGACTGCTGTTGTTTTAGGTGGTGGGCCAATTGGTTTATTGGTAGCTATGGTTGCAAAAGACACAGGAGCAAAAGTTATTATTTCGGAGGTTAATGAAAATAGAATTGCAAAGGCAAAAGAATTAGGTTTTGATGCTGTAAATCCAATTAATACGGATTTAGTTGCTTATGTAAAGGAGCAAACCGAAGGTCGTTTGGCTGATGTTGTTTTTGAGGTTGCTGGAGTTCAGCCTGCTCTTGATGTTATGACAGAAGTTGCAGGAATTAGAGGCCGTATTGTTATGGTTGCGATTCACGGAGAACCAAAGCCTGTTAATTTATTCAAGTTTTTCTGGAAAGAGTTAAAGTTAATTGGGGCTCGTGTATACGAAAAAGAAGATTATGAAAAGTCAATTGCTTTAATTACAGCAAATGAATTACCATTTGAAGAAATGATTACTGATGTTCAACCATTATCTAATATTCAACAGGTTTTCGAAAATATCGATAATAACCCTGATGGATTAAAAGTTTTAATGGACTGTCAATTATAATTTCAGAAAATAAGTTACTGTAAATCATTATATAAATAGATATAATAATAAGATAATGAGTATATTAAATAGTTTTAGTTTAGAAGGAAAAGTAGCCATTGTTACGGGTTGTAAACGTGGTATTGGTAAAGGTATGGCAATAGCTTTAGCTGAGGCAGGTGCAGATATTATTGGTGTTTCTGCTTCCTTAGAGTTAGAAGGAAGTGATATTGAAAAAGAAGTTAATGCTAGAGGTAAAAAGTTTACAGCTTACCAATGTGATTTTTCAAATAGAAAATCGCTTTATGCATTTATCAAAGAAGTAAAAGCAAATCACGCTCAAATAGATATTTTAATTAATAATGCGGGAACCATTTTAAGAACTCCTGCTGCTGAGCACCCAGATGAAATGTGGGATAAGGTAATTGAGGTAAATCAAAATGCCCAATTTATCTTGACAAGAGAAATTGGGAAAGATATGATTGCTCGTGGTTCTGGTAAAATAGTATTTACAGCTTCGTTATTAACGTACCAAGGAGGTATTACTGTTCCTGGTTATGCAGCAAGTAAGGGTGCTATTGGTCAAATGATTATGGCTTTTGCTAATGAATGGGCAGGTAAAGGGGTTAATGTAAACGGAATTGCTCCTGGTTATATCGCTACAGATAATACCGAAGCATTACGTAATAATCCAGAAAGAGCAGATTCTATTTTAGCTCGTATTCCAGCAGGTCGCTGGGGTGAACCTACAGATTTTGCTGGACCAGTAGTTTTCTTGTCCTCAAAAGCTTCTGATTATATGCATGGTTCTATCACACTTGTAGATGGTGGTTGGATGGGCCGATAAAACAAATTCAAATTAAAAAACAATTAGCAATGGCAGATATTAAAGAATATAAACTATTTATCAATGGAGAGTGGGTAAAGTCTACTTCTGGAGAAACTATTGATATTGTTAGCCCTTCTACAGAAGAAATAGTAGCAAGAGTACAAAATGGTACAGCAGAAGAAGCATTACAAACTTTAGAAGCGGCTGATAAGGCTCAAAAAGAATGGAAAAAGTTACCAGCAAGAACTCGTGCAGATTTATTATACAAATTAGCAGATGAAATTGATGCTAATACAGAAGAATTAGCACAGTTATTAGTAAAGGAGCAAGGAAAACTTTTAAAAGTAGCTCGTTTTGAAGTAGCCGTAGGTGCTTCATTTATTAGATACGCCTGTGAAGGAGCAAGAAGAATAGAAGGAGATATTATTCCTTCTGATAATGCTAATGAGCAAATTTGGATTCAAAAAGTACCAAGAGGGGTTGTTGTTGCAATTACTGCTTGGAACTTTCCTTTTGCTTTAGCCGGTCGCAAACTAGGTCCTGCATTAGTAGCAGGTAACACCATCGTTATTAAGCCCACATCAGAAACTCCGTTAGCTACATTAGAGCTAGGTAACTTAGCTCAGAAAGTAGGTATCCCTGCTGGGGTAATCAACATTTTAACAGGCCCAGGTAGAGCTATGGGTAATGCACTAGTAGAAAGCCCTATTTGCAAAATGGTAACCATGACTGGTTCCACACCTGTAGGTCAATCTATTGCTCGTGCAGCAGCGCAAAATTTAACACATGTTCAATTAGAACTAGGTGGCAAAGCTCCTTTTATTGTTTTTGAAGATGCTGATATTGATGCAGCTGTAGATGCAGCATTACATTCTCGTTTTGATAACTGTGGACAAGTTTGTACTTGTAACGAGCGTATGTATATACATGAAGGTATATACGATACTTTCATGGAAAAATTCCTAGCAAAAGTAGCAGAAATAAAAGTTGGCGATCCAATGTTAGAGGAAACTGATATGGGGCCTAAAGTAAATGGGTCGGAGCTAAAACATATGGAGCATTTAGTAGAAGTTTCAGTAAAAGAAGGAGCTACAATTGCCGCAGGTGGTAAACGTCCTGAAGGAGCTGAGTTCCAGAAAGGATTCTGGTTTGAACCAACCGTTTTAACTGGTGTTACACAAGATATGACAATCGTTCACGAAGAATCTTTTGGTCCAATATTGCCTGTGTTGAAGTTTAAAACTTTTGAAGAAGTTATTGGCTATGCTAACGACTGTGAATATGGTTTAGCTGCAATGGTTTTCACAAATGACATGAATACAATCATGAAATGTAATGATGAGTTGGAGTACGGAGAAATATATGTAAACCGTGGTCATGGAGAACAACATCAAGGGTTCCATAATGGATATAAATTATCAGGTTCAGGAGGTGAAGATGGTAAATATGGCTTTGAACAGTACATGGAGAAGAAAACTTTCTACGTAAGACATAAAGCATAATAAAGTTAAAAACAGTCTGTGGTATTATATTGCAGGCTGTTTTTTTTAATTTATTTTTATTAGATGAGCACAAAAATTTCAAAAATAGAATCTAAGTTGTTTAAAGTTCCGTTACCGGAAGTTTTAAATGATGCTAAACACGGTGATCACACCCATTTTGAGTTAGTAACCACTACGGTGACTTTGGAGGATGGTAGTGAAGGAACCGGATATACTTATACAGGAGGAAAAGGAGGTCATGCTATAAAAGCAATGGTTGATTATGATTTTACTCCTGCTTTAATTGGTCAAGATGGAACGGACATTGACGGTCTTTATGACTTCATGGAATGGCATATTCATTATGTTGGACGTGGAGGTATTGCTTCATTTGCTATTTCTACAATAGATATTGCTTTGTGGGATATAAAATGTAAAAAAGCAGGTCAACCATTATGGAAAATGGCAGGCGGAGAAAGCAACGCTTGTAAAGCGTATTGTGGTGGAATTGATTTACAGTTTCCAATTAAAAAGTTGTTGAATAACATGAAAACCTATATGGAAAGGGGTTTTAATGCTGTTAAAATTAAAATTGGACGAGAAAACCTTGAAGAAGATTTAGAAAGAATAAAGGCAGTTCGCGAATATATTGGTCCGGACATTACTTTTATGGTTGATGCCAACTACTCTATGAGTAAAGAAAAGGCAATAAAAGCAATTGAAGGATTTAAAGAGCATGATATTACTTGGTTTGAAGAGCCTATAATACCAGATGACTATAAAGGTTTTGGAGAAATTGTTGACAAAACAGGCTTTCCTTTAGCTATGGGTGAAAATTTACATACAATTCACGAGTTTGAATATGCGTTTGATCAGGCCAAATTATCTTTTATTCAGCCTGATGCCTCAAATTGTGGAGGAGTTACAGGTTGGTTAAAGGCAGCTAGATTGGCAGATAAACATGGTATTCCTGCTTGTTCTCATGGAATGCATGAGTTACATGTAAGTTTAGTGTCAGCCCAGCCAAATGCAGGTTGGTTGGAGGTGCATAGTTTTCCAATCGATGAATATACTAAAAGGCAACTAGTGGTGGAAAATCATTTAGCTATTGCTCCCGATTACCCAGGAACAGGGGTTGAATTTGACTGGGGAAAATTAGCGCCACATCAAGTAAAATAATATTAAAAAATAATCAAAATGAGTATCAAAACAGCAGAGTTTGGCGTTTTTAATGGTGAAAACGTTCAATTATATACTTTAAGTAATAGTAATGGGGTTCAAGTTCAAATAACCAATTATGGAGCAACTATAACTACTTTAAAGGTTCCCAATTCCAAAGGAATTGTAGAAAACATAGCCTGTGGTTTTGATACTCTTGATGGTTATTTTGGAAAAGAATATGTGGAAAATTCACCATATTTTGGAGGAACTATTGGAAGGTATTGCTCTCAAATTAAAGATTCTAAATTCACCTTAAATGGAAAAGAGTATAATTTAGCGAAAAATTGTGGCGAGAATAATTTGCATGGTGGTGCAACCGGTTTTGATAAAAAAATATGGAATGTAGAAATTGTAAGTGATAATTCATTAAAAATGTCGCTGCTTAGTAAAGATTTAGAAGAAGGATTTCCGGGTAACGTTGAAGTTTCTGTAGTTTTTACTATTACAGAGAATAATGAAGTGAAAATTGATTATACAGGACTTCCTGATCAAGATACTCCTTTGTCCATGACGAATCATACATATTTTAATTTAGAAGCCTTTTCTTCAACAGTTGAAAATCATATCGCCAAGGTAAATACCAACAAAAGACAGGTAATGGACGCAACTGGGGCAGGCACGGGTGAAGTTATTGATATCTCAGGTAAGCCTGATGATTTAACTAATGGAAAAAAAATTGGAGATGCTCATTTAGAAATGGGAGATGGTTTTGAAAATTTTTACGTTTTTGATAACCCAAATTCTGAATTAAAAGAGGTGGCTAGTGTTAAATCGGAAGCATCAGGAAGAAATTTAACTGTTTTGAGTACTGAGCCATGTATGCTATTGTATACGGGTAAATATACTTCTGATGCTATTAGAAGAGAAAATGGAGAACAATACGGGAAGTACAAAGGATTTTGTTGCGAAACACATCGTTATCAGAATGGACCCAATATTGAAAACTCTCCAAGAACAGTTACTAAGGCTGGAGAAAAATTTAAGAGTACTACTATTTTTAAATTTGAATGGTAGTTTTAAATATTAACTAATAACCAAAAAACAAGAAATTATGATTACAGGTGTTTTATTTGCAATCCTGGCAGGTCTCCTGCTTGGATTATACGCTTTGCCGGAAAAGTTTACCAAAGACTATGAATTTGAAAATACGTGGAGTATGTTTTTCGCTATTAACACATTTGTTGTTCCTAATGTAGCAGCGTTTTTGTTAATAGATGGGTTTTCAGATGTTTTAGCAGCAATACCTACAAAACCATTGATGATTATGATTGTATGTAGTGTGCTTTGGGGAATAGGAGCTATGATGTGGGGTAAGGCTATCAATTATATTGGCCTATCATTAGGTTTTTCAATTTTTATAGGGACAATAATTCTTGTAGGGTCACTTTTACCCTTTATACAAGTTGGTTTGCCAAAAACAAATGTGTTACTTACTATTTTAGCTGGTTTGGCTGTTGTTCTTGTAGGTGTAATGGCGAATGGAAGAGCAGGAATAATACGGCAAAAAGATGAAGAGGTAAACAAGGATACTGAAGAGAAAAAGGGTAGTTCTGTAATTACTGGAATTTTAATTGCAATAATTGGTGGTTTATTGGCAACAGGTTTTAGTTATGCTTATGCAGCTGGAGGGGAAATAATAGATGCAGCTTCTCAAGCGCAAGGAAATGAACCTTGGAAAAGTGCAATAGCTGTTATGTATGTTATATATATGGCCGGAGGTGTAGCAATTGCTATTTATTTTGCCCAGCAGTTATCTGCCAAAAAATTATGGGGGAAATTTAAAACACCGCATTTAGGTAAAAATATAATGCTCACAACTATAATGGGAGTATTCAACTTTGCGGCGTCGGTAGTGTTTGCTTATGCAGGTTTTAAATTAGGTAAAGAATTAGGAGGAAGTGTAGGTTATGCTATTTTTAATACAGCATGTGTGGTAACAGCTATTGTTAGCGGTTTAATTACTAAAGAATGGGTAAAAGCATCGTCAAAAGCAAAAAGCTTTTTGTATCTAGGTTTAACTTGTATGGTAGTTGGTATTGTAATTATTGCCTACAGTAATAGTTTAGCTTAAGAAAAGTAAACTAGTGTAGTAGTTTTAAAGATTATATAAAAAAGTGCTGTCTTGAAAAAGGCAGCACTTTTTTTGGTTTATTCCTTAGTATCCAAAACCTAATTACTTAAAAAATAAATGAAAATTAACCAATTAGTTATGTATAAATCGTAAGGCATTTGTAGTAAAAATATTGGTTTAATAATTATTTAAGTTCATTTTTTAAGTATTGATAAAGCGGTTTAAATATTAACGTTTTGTTAGGATTTTGATCATATGTACTATTTTAAAAGACATTTCTACAACTGTTAGCTTTTAATTATTTCAACATTTGTTGCCATATAATTCTAAACTAACAAAATGAAAAATTATTTATTCGCTAATTTAAAACTCAAGGCTTGGATAGTATGTTTGCTATTCTTTGGTTTTGGTGTAATTCAAGCGCAAACGCAGGTTAAAGGTGTTGTTTCATCTGAAGGAGAACCTTTACCTGGAGCGAGCGTTGTAGTAAAAGGAACATCTAACGGAACTGTTACAGACTTTGATGGTAACTATGAAATTAACGCCAATGTAGGTGATAATTTGGTTTTTAGTTATATAGGTTATAAGGACAAACAAGTTATGGTTAGAGATAATACTACTATAAATGTAATTCTTGAAGCAGATGTTGCAGCTTTAGAAGAAGTTGTTGTTGTGGGTTATGGGGTTCAAAAAAAGAAAGAAATTACTGGAGCTGTAGCTCAAGTAAAAGCTGAATCCATTCAAAATGTAGCAACTGCCGATTTAGGTACGGCACTTCAAGGGCAAATAGCTGGTGTAACCGTCATTTCTAGCTCTGGAGCCCCTGGAGCTGAGGCAAACATTCAAATTCGTGGTTTAACTTCAGTTTTTGCGGGTAATAGACCCCTTTACGTGGTAGATGGAGTTCCCTTTGATGGGGATCCAAGGCTAAGTATGTCTGAAATAGAAACCATAGATGTTTTGAAAGATGCGGCTTCAGCTGCTATTTATGGAACAAGAGGTGCTGCAGGAGTTATATTAATTACTACCAAAAAAGGTAAAGAGGGGAAAATGAGTATTAGCCTTAATAGCTACTATGGTACACAAAATATTACTTCGGGTATTCCTACCTTGGACAGAGAGGATAGATTATATAGATTGTTTTTGACTTCCAACGCTCAAAATGGTACAGTATATGGTAATACATGGACCGTTATTGAAAGATCTCCGCATCAATTAACGAACAGCACAAGTTTAGTAAATGTAATTGAGAATGATAATGCAGTAATCCAAAACCATAGTTTAAATGTATCAGGAGGAAGAGATGGACTGTCTTACAGTGTTAATGGTAATTTTTATAGCCAAGAAGGGTCTATTATAAAATCTGGTTTAGAGAGGTTTAACGTTAGATTAAACACTCAATATAAAAAAGGCAAATGGAATATCGACACAGGTGTATCTTTTAGAATTGAAGAGGAAGAACATGCTCCATGGGGACTTACCAAAGATGTTATAAGTTATTCTGCAATTCAACCTGCTTTGGATCCAAATATTTCTGAAAGAAGAGATGCTGGAGATGGCAGTGGGGCAGTCAATTTATCTCAATTAGGATATAAATTAATTCAAGATGATAATTCTGAAAGACAATATTTTGATGGAAATTTAGGAGTAACCTATAACTTGCTAAATGGTTTAAATATAACATCACGAGCATCGGTTAGTGCAGATAATGAAACAAGACGAAGAATAAACCCTCAATACATTGCCTTTAATGATGAAGGAGAGCAAATAGCTACAGAAAGGTCATTAATCTATAATGAAAGTTCTTTGTCAAAAAAAACAACTTGGGAACAAATACTAAATTATACAAGACAATTTGGTAACCATAACATTAGCTTTACTGGAGTGTATTCAGCTGAAAAATATACATTTTCAAGGTTTTTTGGACAACGAGCAAACATCTTCAATAATAATATTACGGTTTTAAATGGAGCTACTTTAGATCCAAACGCGGGTTCAGGAAGGGATCAATGGTCAGAAGATAGGATAACAACATATAATGGTATTCTTGGAAGATTGCAATATAACTTTGAGGAAAAATATTTATTAAGTGTTAGCGTCCGAAGAGATGGAACTAGTAGATTTGAGAAGGAACCCTACGGTGTTTTTCCCTCAGTATCTTTAGGTTGGAATGTTTCAGATGAAAAATTTTGGAAGTATTTAGAAAATACGGTGTCTTCTTTTAAATTGAGAGCAAGTCGTGGAACTACAGGTAACTCTGCAATCAGAGATTATGGCTTTGCCCCAATAATAATTTTGGAAAACGATGTAGTGTTTGGAGGTAATACTAATCAAAATTTACAACTTGGAGCTACCCAACAAGCATATAGAGATCCAGATCTTAAATGGGAAACCTCTGTTTCTAACAACTTTGGATATGACCTATCTTTTTTTGACAATAGATTGACTTTATCTTCCGATGTATACACTACAAAGAAAAAAGATATGCTTTCCCAGGTTTTACTTCCTCCAACTGATGGAGTATCCGGTTCCGATGCAATACTCATTAGAAATGTTGGAGATATGGAGAATAAAGGATTTGAGTTAGCGGCAAGTTATCGTCATAATGGTAAATTTTCATGGAACGCAAGTTTAACATATTCCGAAAATGAAAATATAATGACGAAAATGAGTGATAACGTGAAAAGTATATATTTTGATGATAGCACCATATCCGGAACAGATAATGATTCTGATAGAGTGACAATTCTGCAAGAGGGACTTGAAGCAGGTGCTTTCATGTTAATTAAAACAGATGGAGTAATACAAAGTGAAGAAGAATTGGCAGCGTATTTAGAAGAATACCCTACGAGTGGAGCTAAACTAGGCGATTTAAAGTTACTTGATGCAATAACTGAAGACACTGATGGAGATGGAATAGCAGATTCTGGGAACGGAACTATTGGAATAGAAGATCAGCAATATGCTGGAAGTGGTGCTCCTGAATTTGAACTTGGTTTTAATTTTTCTGCGAATTATAGTGATTTCGATTTTTCAACTCAAATTTATGGCTCCTTTGGTGCTGAAATCATCAATGGAAATAAAGCGTTTGCATACCAAGTAGGAAATCACCAAGATTTAATTTATGGATGGTCACCTTCTAACCCAGATTCTGAAATACCAATTTATAGAGGTAGCAGCACCCATAATAATGTGAGAGGTTTTTCTGACTATTGGTTAGAAGATGGCACTTTTGTTAGATTCAGAAATATTACTATAGGATATAGTTATCCGGCAAGTCGTCTGGAGAAAATAGGGATATCCAAGTTAAGATTTTATGCTACTGGTCAAAATCTAATAACAATAACAAAATATGATGGATATGATCCAGAAGTTGGAAACAATGGATTAAGTACGCGTGGTATAGATAAAGGGACATATCCAATTTCATCACAAATACGAGTTGGTTTACAATTAGAATTTTAAAAAAAAGATAACATGAGAAGAATATTTAACATAAAAATAGCTTTGATTTTAACATTGTTTTTATCATTGCTTGGATGTAAAGATGAGTTTCTAGAGGAAACAAATCCAAATAATCTATCTACAGGTAGTTTTTGGAAAAGTATTCTAGATTTGGAACAAGGATTAGTAGCTGCTTATAAAGGAATGGCAAGCCCTCATAATGTACACTTGGTTAATGAGCTTTCAAGGTCAGATTTAGCTTGGTCAAGTGGATGGCAAAGACCAAATAACAATAATGAGTATTATTTACAAACATTTAATAATGCGTCTAATGCAGTTGGGCAAAAGTTTGCAGCATTGTACAGAACCATTTTTAGAGCAAATCAGGTAATCGTAGCAGTTGAAGATTTAACTGGAACTTTTGGAAATGAGGAAGAAGAAGAAAGAGCTTCTGTTATTTTAGCTGAGGCAAGATTCATTAGAGGGTATTCATACTTTATCCTTCATAATTCATTTAATGGAGGAGCAGTTCCAATATTAGATTTTGTCCCCAATGGCGAAACATATTATAATTCTATATCTCCTGAAAATGAAGTTAGAGCATTTTACCTAACAGATTTGGAATTTGCAGCGGAAAATTTACCAACATCTTGGAATGATATTCATAAAGGTAGAGTTACTGCTGGTGCTGCTGTTGCTTTGATTGGACAGTCACATTTATATGTAGGTAATTATGATGAAGCAGCAACGTATTTTAAAAGGGTTATTGAAGATTTTGGATATTCATTAACACCTGATATAGGTAGTAATTTCACCACTAGAGATGAATTAAATGAAGAATCTATATTAGAGCTTGTTTATTCCACTGATTTCAAAAATGAATTAAATGCATGGGATGCAAGAGATGTTGCTTCAACCAGTGGTTATCAAAAATTGTTTACAGGAGCCCCTGGTCAATGGTTTGGTGCTGTTTGTGCTAACTGGCTAATATTAGAGTACAGAAACGATACACCTGATTATTCCGACCCAAGAAATATTATCAGAGATGAGAACGGTGCAGAAAGGTTTAGAAAATTTAGTTTAAGAACTTCTGCATCGGTTGCTTTAGTAGATGATGACGATACTGAGTATTACGGAAGTCCAAGAACAGGTCAGGCTGCGAATTTTAATGTTAAGATGACCGCATTTTGGAGAAAACATACAAATTGGGATCTGGGATTTGAAAAGGAGGAAGACATTTCTCCAGGAAAAGTACGTTCAGGAATAAATGAAAGACTAATTCGTTTGGCTGAAATTTATTTACAGTACGCTGAGGCTGTTATTAAGGGAGGTACAGATGAAAGTGGGGTCGAGGAAGCCCTGCTATATATTAATAAAGTTAGAAGGCGTTCAGCTGTTCAATTACTTGGACCAAATGGCTCTGGTGAGTTTCCAGGAAATGATCACGATAACGCTAATTATACTGCCCAAACTTTAATGGAACATTTAATGTATAAAGAATATCCTTTGGAGCTATCTGCTGAAGGTGACGGAAATAGAAACATTGATTTAAGAAGATGGGGGGTAAAAGCAGAAAGATTTAGAGAATTAGCTTCACGTCGTTATTACGGAGAGCATTATGAAATTACAAAAGTTGATGGAACTAAAGAAACAAAATGGGAATCTATAGTAACAGAGGTTCCTCTAGGAGATCCCTTGGTTAATGATGCTTGGAATGAATTTCAGGAAGCTTCAGTAAATTATAATGACGCAGTACACGCATATTGGCCAATCTCCAATGTCGAGGAGCTTACAAACCCAGAATTGTATAATTAAAAAAAATAGATATGAAATATAAAATAGTTATAATTGTACTTGTCTTAGCAGGTGTAATTTTTGGATGTCAAGATGACGACTACGAGGCCCCAAATGATTTAGCTGCAGTTGGTTTTTATTCAAGTGCTGGTAGAGCAGCCGAGCTTCAAATAGGAATATTTGATTATATGTCCTTTTCCGATTTATCTCAAGGAACAACCGAGCATTCTTGGACTATAGATGAAGGCAATTCCTTTTTGGAGGGCCCCTTTGGGAGTAAAGATTCTACAGAAATATTTGAACAAAACATTATTTATCCAGGAGAATTAGAAACCACTGATAAAACCATTCACGTGTTTTTTCAAAAATCAGGATATCAAAAGGTTAGATTA
The DNA here is from genome assembly GCA_947493885.1 of uncultured Maribacter sp. GTDB lineage: Bacteria > Bacteroidota > Bacteroidia > Flavobacteriales > Flavobacteriaceae > Maribacter_B. The sequence goes on along the minus strand of CANLTE010000004.1, from coordinate 267,772 downwards.
AGAAATGTTTTTGAAAAATATGTTGAGTTTGTTGGACATAATGGAGAAGAAGAATATACATTTCCAGCAGTAGAAGAAGGCGATAAATGGGTTATTGACACAACATTTACAATTAAGGTTTTTGATACGATTATTCCTAATATAGAAGTTAGACAAGCTGGGGAGTTGTTAAATCAGAATAGTTTGGATACCATATATGTTGAGGCTGGTGACGAATTGGAGTTTAAAGATTTGTCCACAATCGGAGAGCCAAATGGGCGTTGGTGGTTTGCGAGAAACCCTAAAAGAGAAGGTGTGGAACAGACTGATGATGATATTGTAGCTTCAAGCTCCGATTCAATTGCCAATTTAGTTTTTAAGAAATTGGGTGTTTTCGAAGCGGGGGTAAATGTAAGTAGAACAGGGCAATTTATACCTCAAGATAATGATCAATATGTTCTACCAAGGCCAATCAAAGTAATTCCTTCTTCAAAACCTTTTGTTTTGACAGGAGATATAGCAGAACAGGAGGACGAAACGATTTTTGTTCCTTTTAATGGAGAATTTGCACCATTTATTGGACAAGAGGACTTTTTTACGGTAACAGTTAATGGAGATGAGTTTGAAATTGAATCTGTAACTATTAATGCCACTGACGCAACAATTTTGGAAATTAAATTGATAGAACCAATATATAGACCGGACGTTATTACAGTTTCCTATAATGGTGCAGGTACGCTGCAATCAACAGATACACGTTCTCCTGTTGTATTTACTAATGAGGCTGTCGTTATGCATGATGTAAATATGTTACCATTAAACGTAGCAAGTTTTGAAGATGGGGGCTTAAGATGGGGGCCTTTTATTCCAGCATGGGGAGAAAATCAAGGAGGTATAGAGTATACTATAGATAGAGCTTTTGATGGAGAGTATAGTATGAAATTGTCAACGGAAGCAGGGCAAAGGAGTGCGGTAACATCTTTCTTAGAAGGTGGAGAGGTTATTAATTTCGAAGCAGGAAAACAATATGTAATGAGGTTTTCTATGTATTTAGAGTCTTCAAGTGTTTTGCCAGCTGAAATTAGTTGGTGGAGGTTACATGAATGGACTCAACAATGGGTTTCTCCTAATCAGGTAATGGGAGAATGGATTACTCTTGAACATCAATTCACCTCAGGAGGGGAATTAGCCCAATTGTATTTTAGGATATTACCTAATGGTACCGGAGATTCTGACTACGTAGCTTATTTTGATGATTTTTACATTAATGAAGTAGAAACAAGACCATAAAAGTAATTTTGATTTTTATAGCCTGTGAGTTTACTCGCAGGCTTTTTTGTTTATAGGCACTTTATCGTGCATAATTATAAAAATACTTTGTTGGTATTAATCATTTGTTGTAGTATTAAGTAATTCTGTTGCTTTTTTTAAGTTTAAATTATCGCAAATTGAGGCAGCATATAAACATTTAGAAAATGAAAGCACTTGTATATTTATGTTGCATGTTTTTAATAGCAGAAACTTATGGGCAAACGCCTGAAGCCCCCAATGGTTATAAGTGGGTGAAGAATGAAAAATTTTCAGATGAATTTAATGATAGTATTTTAGATGCAACAAAATGGTATGACCGTTCTCCCTATTGGGTAAATGGCCGACCCCCGGCTACTTTCAGAGCGTATTCAGTGTCAGTAAAGGATGGTGCTCTTCAAATAAAAAATTCGGTTTTAGAAGGAGATGAAAAATATAATATAGCGGGAGGTGCAGTAGCTTCTGTTGCCAAAGATGCATTTTATGGTTATTACGAAACTAAAATGCTAGCGTCTAGTGTTTCTATGTCTTCCACTTTTTGGTTAAAAAATAAACCAGTTTCTGATGATTGTCCACAGGAACAATTGGAACTTGATATTTTGGAAGTAGTAGGGCAGCAAAAAAAAGGAGGAGATTTTAGAGAAACTATGAGGTCAAATGCTCATATTTTCCATCGTAATTGTAAAGGAGAAAAGGAGGTAAAGTCAACTCCGGGTCCTGGAGCAGTTATTTCGCCTCCAGCAAATGAAGCATATCATGTATACGGGTGTTGGTGGGTAGATGCTAAAACGCTCCATTTTTATTTAGATGGAGAATTTCAATATACCATAAACCCAAGTACATTTTATAGAGAAAACCCTTTTAATAGATCAATGTATATGCATATGGTAACGGAAACGTATTATTGGGAAACACCACCTACACCAAAGGAATTGGCGGACGATACTAAAAATACTACATATTACGATTGGGTAAGATCCTACAAATTAGAGAAAATAGAGTAAATTAGAACTCACATTAAAACTTGAACCTTGAAACATAACCTATTAATTTATACTCTAAGCATTTTTTTATCATTTGGAGCGTATGCTCAAAAGAAAGAATGGACACCATTATTAGATAAAAACTTTACGAATTGGGATAAATTTCTCGGAGTACCTCATTATTCGGTAGAGGGAATAGATAGTATTCCAAAGGGAGATGGTAAAGAAGGAGCGAAACCTTTAGGTCTTAATAATGATCCTCTTGATGTTTTTAGGATGATTGAGATTGGAGGTGAACCTGTTCTTCATATTAGTGGACAAATTTACGGTGCATTGACATCTAAAGAAGTTTACAAAAACTACCATTTAAAAATGGAATTTAAATGGGGAGATAAAAAGTGGGAGCCTAGGTTAAATGATAAAAAAGATAATGGACTTTTGTACCATTGCAATGGCAATCATGGAGCTTTTTGGAATGTATGGATGGAGTCTCAGGAATTTCAAGTTCAGGTTGGTGATATGGGAGATTACTTTGGACTGGCTGGAGGTGTAAACAATATTAATTCAACCAAAAGAGAGGATGGTTTTTACGTATACAATCCAGAGGGTGAGGAAAACAAATTAGGAACTGCTGTTGAAGGTGAAAAAATGTACCGATGTGTGCGAAGTGTTGACTATGAAAAACCACATGGTGAATGGAATACATTGGAGTTAATTTGTTTTGAGGGAAAATCATATCATATTGTAAATGGACATGTGGTTATGATTTTGAACAATGCTGAGCGCAAAACAGATAATGGTTTTGAGCCAGTTACGAGTGGAAAATTACAGATACAATCTGAGGCCGCAGAAGCTTTTTATAGAAGAATTCAAATAAAATCAATAACCGCTTCAGACTTGCCTGAAAATATGGGCAATTAACCTAAGTTAGTGTTAAAAAAAAGCAAGGTCTTTTTGATATGTTTTTCCCAATAAGACCATTCATGACCACCTGGAAACTCCTCATAGATGTGTTCAATAGTATTTTCCTTTAATTGTTGGTGTAACTTACGGTTATGCTCAATTAATAAATCGGAAGAACCACAATCAAACCTAAATTTAGGAAGTTTTTCTTTTTGGTTTAAAACGGTTTCTATTACAGAGTTGGGTTCATCTTTTTGATTGTCATAGGACTCAAGAGATTCTTCTACAAATAAAGACATTTGGTCAAAAGCGGTAATGGATGAGTGTCCAGAAACAGCGGTAAACTTAGTGGCATATTTTAATCCAATTCGTAGAGCTCCATAACCACCCATTGATAAACCAGAAATAAAGAGCTTAGAATTTGTACTTACTTGTGGTATGTTTTCAATAACTGCTTGTGGCACATCTTCAGCAATCCATTTTTCGTAATTTATAGTATTGTGAGGTAAATAAGCAGAGCCATCACCCCATAACCCATCGGAAGGCATCGCAATTACCATGGGTGATAATATCCCTTCTTGCATCATTTTTAAAGCAGAAATGTGGACACCTGCTTTTTGTGACCAAACCCAAGAACTACCGTACACTCCATGAAGTAGTATAACAATAGGAATATCATTTAAATTAGCTATAGGGGGAACAAAAAGACAAATGTCGCCTCTACCTTTTAGGTTTTTAGTTTTAACGGTTATAAACCTTAGGTTGTTACTTTCAAATTCGGCCTGAGATAACTCGGTAGTTTTAAATTTGCTCATTATGAATTAAATACAATTACACCTTTTGCATTTTTTCCGCTTAACATATCGTCAAAAGCTTGTTGTAAGTCTTTCAATTCATACGTGTTAGTGATCATTTCGTCAAGCTTTAGTTCACCTTGCTCGTATAAATTTACAAGCTTTGGGAAATCAATATTTGGATTACATCCGCCATATAATGGGTTAATGTAAATTTTATCCCATTCAAAAAGATTCATGTCTATGGTAATTTCCTCTTCAATACCACTAACCTGAACGGCTGTTCCTGCATTTCTTATCATGGCTAGAGGAGCTGCGCCAAGTGCTGGAACAGCTGTGCATTCAAAAGCAAAATCAGCCCCACGACCTTCGGTCATTGCTTTTACTTTTTTTGCTGCATTTAATAATCCAACATCATTTTTATCTGCAAGAATAAGGTGCGTTGCACCAAATTCTTTTGCCATTTCTAATCTCTTTTCATTAATGTCGATAGCAATAATTTTAGTTGCTTTACTAATTTTGGCACCTTGAATAACGCTAATACCAACACCCCCTGTTCCTAATACCACTACAGAACTATTTGGAGTGACTTTAGCTGAATTTACGGCAGAGCCAAATCCCGTCATTACCCCACAGCTTATTATACTTGCTGATGGAAAGGGCATTTTATTAGAAGAGTTTTTTACAACCGCAGAGGCTTTAACCAAAGTATATTCAGATAGTGTACCAATATTGAAAGAACGTTCAATAGGGTTGTTTTGCCATGTAGTGCCGTCAATATGCGCATGACCATCGGTATAACCATTTCCACCAGCAACAACAGGAGAATTATTTTCACATATATGCTGATTGCCTAAATTACATTGTAAGCAATTTTCACATGGAGTGGCCCAATTAAGTATTACGGAGTCGCCAATATTTATATTATTTACGTTATCACCAATTGCGGAAACTATCCCAGCTCCCTCATGACCTAGAACAATTGGTTTTCCCCAATGTAAAGAGTCGTGATCTGTGTGACATAAACCAGCGGCTTTCATTTGAACTAAAACTTCATCTGGCTTTGGCTTTTGTACTGTAATGGAGTCTATAATAAAGCCTCCTTTTCCATCTGCAATTGCTGCGTTACATAGTATAGACATTTAAAGATCTGTTTGTTTTTTAATATCGCTAAAACTAGTTTTTTTGCTGAAGATACAAATATCCTAAAATGGATGAAACAATACCCTATATTAACTTATATGAATGGGTTTTGCATTTTTTACGTTTAAATAAGTTATTTTAATTTCATATTTTGTGCGAATGAAAGCGCAATTAGAAAAAATAACAAGTCTTCCGCAAAGCTCATTTAAGGTGTTTAAATATGAAAATAAAGCCTTTGATGCGCCTTGGCACTTTCATCCAGAATATGAGTTGGTTTTTATTGAAAAAAGTAATGGTATTAGATATGTTGGAGATAGTGTTATGGAGTTTGAAGAAAACGATTTAGTGTTACTAGGGTCTAATTTACCGCACTGTTGGAAGAATACTGAAGAAAATAAAACCCCTGCAAAATCTATAGTTGTTCAGTGGAGAGAAGATTTTATGGGGGACGGATGGTTGGATGGCGTTGAATTTACCACTATGAAAAAAATGCTCAAGCGATCATCTAGAGGAATTCACTTTAAAGGAGAAGCTGTTGAAAAAACTGCTACTTTATTAAAGGCAATGTTGAATCAACGACCTTTTGAGAAAACCATTACACTTTTAAAGGTTTTAGATATTTTGTCTGAATCTTCAGAAAACACATTACTTTCAGGAGACAATTTCGCAGCAAAACTTAATCATAAAACCAATGAAAGAATAAATGTCATTCATAATTTTGTAAGCGAAAATTATAATAGGCAGATTACCCTTTCTGAAATGGCAAGTTTGGTAGCCATGAATGAAGAGTCTTTTTGTAGATTTTTTAAAAAAACATTCAACAAATCGTTTTTTACATTTTTGAATGAATATAAAATTAAATTAGCTTGTAAACTGTTGATTGAATCTGATAAACAGGTGTCAGAAATTGCTTTTCGTTCAGGGTATGAAAGTCTACCGTTTTTTTACAGGCAGTTTAACAAATTTATAGGATGTTCCCCTTTGGTTTATCAGCAGAAGTATAAAAGGGCTTTTAGTTAGAAAAAGCCGCTAAGTTTTCAATCTCAGCGACTTTTTCGATATCTATTAACCTATATTATTTTAAATCGGTAATTTTAGCAACGTCCATATCGGTATAATCTAAATTTTCTCCAGCCATTCCCCATATAAATGTATAGTTTGATGTCCCGGACCCACAATGAATAGACCATGGTGGTGATATTACAGCTTGATGATTATGCATCCAAAGATGTCTTGTTTCATTAGGTTGGCCCATGAAATGACATACCGCCTGTTCTTTAGGAATATCCAAATAAAAATAAATTTCCATTCTACGATCATGAACATGAGCAGGCATAGTATTCCAAACACTGCCTGTTTTAAGTTCTGTCATTCCCATTTGTAATTGGCATGATGTAATGACGCCTCCAATAATCATTTGACTAACAGTTCTATGATTTGCAGTTTCAAGAGATCCCAGTTCTAGTTTATTAGCTTCTTCGAGACTAATTTTTTTGGTTGGGTAATTGGTATGCGCAGGAGCAGAGTTCAAATAAAATTTAGCAGGTTTTTTTTTGTCATCGCTGTTAAAAACAACAGACTTTATTCCCATTCCTACATATAGTGCATCTTTATGATTTAATTTAATCACCTCCCCATCAATTTCAACAGAGCCTTTGCCGCCTACATTGATAATACCAAGTTCTCTTCGTTCTAGAAAAAAGTTGGCCTTTAATGGGTCAATTGCTTCTAACGTTAACGAATCAGTTGGTACTGCTGACCCTACAATATAGCGGTCATAGTGAGTATAAGTTAGGTTTATTTTCCCTTCTTGCATTAGATTGTCCACCAAGAATTCATCTCGTAATTGGGTTGTGTCATATTTTTTCACAGCTTCAGGACTAGAAGCATATCTATTTTCATAAAATGTATTCATAATTATGGGATATATATAATCTGTTTGTATTACAAAACAAACTTAATGAAAATATACAAAAAATACAATCGATTGTATTTTTTGTATATTTATGGAAAATTATAATATTTGAGATTATTCAATGGAGAATAATTCTATGACAATACATGATATAGCGAAAGCTTTAGGGATTGATAGCTCTACGGTTTCAAGAGCCTTAAACGACAGTAATCGGGTAACAAAGAAGACAAAGGATAAAATATTAGAAAAAGCCAAGGAGTTGGGCTATCAACGAAATTTGTTAGCATCTAATTTAAGAAAGAATAAAACCTTCACCATAGGTGTAATAGTTCCTAGAATATCAAGGCACTTTTTTTCATCTGCAATTGCAGGAATTGAAGAGATGGCTTTTGAAAAAGGGTACAAGGTTGTTATATGTCAATCTTTAGAACAGTTAGATCGGGAACAAAATTTAGTAGAAACATTGGTAGCGAATAGAGTGGATGGTGTGATTATGTCCATTTCAATGGAGACTTTAAATTATAAACATTTAGATATTCTTAAAACCAATAATATTCCTGTCCTATTTTTTGATAGACATTGTGATATTCCTGGAAATAGTAATGTGTTGTTGGATGATTTTGAAGGAGGGTATTTAGGAACCAGTCATTTAATTTCTAAAGGTTGTACTAGAATAGTCCATTTTTCTGGACCAAGAAATTTAATGATGTATCAAAATAGATTTCAAGGATATAGAACTGCTCTTGAAAAAAATAACATCCCTTTTGATAAAGATTTGGTATTAAGTTCTCATTTAATGGAGAAGGAAGGAGCTTTGCTTGCAAAACAATTACTGTCTATGCAAAAACAAGTTGATGGTGTTTTTTCGGCTAATGATGTTGCAGCAATTGGTGCTATGCAATATTTAAAAAGTAAAGGGGTGTTGATTCCTGAAGATATTGCATTTACAGGCTTTAGTAACGAACCTACTTCAAGAGTAATTGAGCCTTCGCTAACCACAATAGATCAGTCCGGGAGTCAAATGGGGAAATTAGCAATGGAACTATTGTTAAAGCAAATAGAGAAAAAAAAAGAGTCTATTTCCCCTGAAACTATAATATTAAAACCTTCATTGATTGAAAGAGAATCTTCTAATAAAAATAACAAAAGTTAAAATCAAAGTCCATGCGTAGTTTAACAATACTTATACTTTTTATAATAGGAATAGGGCTTAGTAGTTGTAATAAGTTAGTTCAAAAAAAGACTTTAAAGTTAGCTCATGGTTTAGACGTGGGGCATTCTGTACATAAAGCAATGGTCAAAATGGGTGAAGATTTAGAAAAGTTATCTAATGGAAAAATGGCAATTGAAATATACCCAAGTCAGCAATTAGGAACCGAAAGGCAGTGTTTAGAATTATTACAAATAGGTAGTTTAGATATGACTAAGGTTTCGGTTGGAGTACTAGAAAACTTTGCCCCTAAAATGAAAGTTTTAGGACTTCCTTTTTTGTTTAGAAATAGGGAGCATTCTTTTAAAGTTTTGGATGGACCTATTGGTCAGCAATTATTGAATGACGGTGAGCAATATTGGTTAAAAGGTCTTGGATATTATGATGCAGGAAGCAGAAGTTTTTATACAAAAGATAAACCTGTAAACTCTCCTGAAGACTTAGCAGGACTTAAAATACGGGTAATGGAAAGTGTTACAGCTATGGATATGGTAAATAAGTTGGGAGGAGCTCCAACTCCAATATCGTGGGGAGAGTTATATACATCGCTGCAGCAAGGGGTTGTAGATGGAGCGGAAAATAATCCTCCAAGTTTTTACCTGTCCAGACATTATGAAGTATGTAAATACTATAGTCTAGATGAGCATACTGTTTTACCAGATGTATTAATTGCAGGAACACATTTATGGGAAAAACTCAACGATGAAGAAAAGGGGTGGTTAAAAGAGGCTGTGAAGAAATCAATTGATTACCAAAGAAAGTTATGGATTGATGCGGAAAAAGAAGCTTTAACCGCAGTTGAAGCTGCAGGTGTAACAATAATTAGACCTAACAAAGCACTTTTTTTGGAAAAGACTAAAAATATATTTGAACAGTATAAAGAAGACAAAGTGTTGTATAAATTAATTCAAGATATTCAACAAACAAAGTAGTATGGAATTAAGAGAAAAAATTGATAAAATTTTAGGAAGCCTGTTAATAGGAATAATGGGAATAATGGTATTAAATGTTTTGTGGCAAGTGTTTAGTAGATACTTTTTAGGGGCTCCAAGTTCTTTTACAGATGAGCTAGCAAGATATCTTATGATTTGGGTCGGAGTTTTAGGTGCAGCCTATGTATCTGGAAGAAATAAACATGTGGCGATTGATGTGCTGCCATCGAAGTTTAGTAAAAAAACGCAGAAAAAGCTTAAAGTTACAGTTCGGGTTTTGATAATTCTTTTTTGCCTTTTTGCTTTAGTAATTGGAGGGGCTAGGCTGGTATTTATTACCTATGTTTTAAAACAGTATTCTCCTGCATTACAAGTGCCATTAGCAGCTGTTTATGTTGTATTACCTATAAGCGGAATTTTAATTATTTATTACAAAATATCAGATATTTTAAAAAACTAGTCATTATGGAATATTTACCAATTCTCGTTTTAGCTATTAGTTTCATTTGTCTTCTGGCAATTGGAACTCCAGTTGCATGGAGCATAACGATATCGTCCTTATTAACAATGCTTGTAAGTATTCCGGCTTTACCTGCTTTTACAACAGTTGCGCAACGAATTGGGACTGGTCTAGATAGTTTTGCTTTGTTGGCAATTCCGTTTTTTATTCTTTCTGGAGAATTAATGAATAAAGGAGGCATAGCACATAGATTAATAGCCTTTGCAAAAACTTTGGTCGGAGCCTTACCAGGGGGGCTTGCCTTAATTAATGTAATATCAGCAATGCTAATGGGAGCAATAGCAGGTTCAGCAATGGCATCTGCATCTGCAATGGGAAGTATTTTAGGTCCCGAAATGGAAAAAGAAGGATATTCAAAGGAGTTTGGTGCAGCCGTTAATATAACATCTGCTACAACTGGTTTAATAATTCCTCCAAGTAATGTGTTAATTGTTTATTCATTAGCAAGTGGAGGTGCATCTATTGCGGCGTTGTTTTTGGCAGGGTATATTCCTGGAATTCTTACGGGGTTGTTTTTAATGATAGTGGCGTCTATTTGGGCTAAAAAGAAGAAGTACAAAATAGGAGAAAAAAGCAAACTTAAAGATGTATTCAAAACGTTTGTTGTAGCACTTCCAAGTTTATTTATGCTGGTAGTTGTAATTGGAGGTATTGTCACTGGTGTGTTTACGGCTACAGAAGCTTCTGCAATAGCTGTTTTATATAGTTTAATCTTAGGGTTTATTTATAAGGAGATATCTCTTAAAAGTTTACCAAAAATTTTATTAGATTCTTCGTCAACAACTGCTATTGTGATGTTGTTAATTGGAGCCTCAATGAGCATGTCTTGGGCGTTATCATATGAGAATATACCTCAAGACATTAGTACAGGATTGCTAAGTTTAAGCGATAATAAAATAGCAATATTACTTATTATAAACTTACTGTTACTGGCTGTAGGTATATTCATGGACATGACACCAGCGGTGTTAATATTTACTCCAATATTTTTACCTGTAGTTACCAAATTAGGCTTAGATCCAGTTCATTTTGGAATAATAATGATTCTCAACTTATGTATTGGTTTATGTACGCCTCCTGTTGGTTCGGTATTATTTGTTGGTGTTGGCGTAGCAAAAACTACTATCGAGAAAGTTGTAAAACCATTATTACCGTTGTTCGTCGCCATGATTTTAGCGCTATTTTTGGTTACATACTTTCCGCAACTAAGCTTATGGTTACCAGGCCTGTTTAACCTTTAAAAACAAAGGTCTATTCAATTTCGGTATAATGACGTAAATATTCAGACGGAGATTTAAGTGTTATTTTTTTAAACTGCCTATTAAAATTAGAAATATTGTTAAAACCAGATTCGTAGCATATGGTTGCAATATTTCCGCGCTGTTCAATGAGCTGATTGCAAGCGTATCCAATACGTACTTCATTTAAATATGTTGAAAATGTTTTTCGGTTTATTCGTTTGAAATATCTACTGAAGGAAGAGGGGTTCATCTTTGCTACATTCGCTACATCTTCCAAAGAAATGGGCTTATTAAAATTTTCAAAAATATATTCGTAGGTGTTATCCAACGTTACGTTTTTGGTTTTATTAAACGTTTTTATGTACCCTTCACTTGAAAGTATTTCATAGTCATTATTTAGTGTAAGGGTATTTAGAATAGTTAATAAGTTAATAGTTCTTTCAAAACTACTTAAGGTAGTCATTGTTTTTATTTTGTCAAGAACATCGTCACTAACTGAAAGAAATTTAATTCCAAATTTGGCTCTATGTATAAGTCTGCCAATAGGTTTCATTTCTTTGGTTTCAAAAAAATCTTTACCTAAAAACTCTTCTTTAAAATGAACAACAACATCCTCAGCAATTAGACCAGAATTAGCTTCAAAATAGCAATCATCATTTACCCACATATGAGGCAGGTTTTTTCCAATTAGTACCAAGTCTCCTTCTTGAAATTTTTTAATACTGTCGCCAACAAATCTAGTGCCAGTGCTTTTAAGAGTTAAAACTAACTCCAGTTCTGGATGATAATGCCAAACCTTTAAAAAAGAGGGCTCTCTATGATGTGTAATCATAACAGAGTCGTTCTCTAAATTATCTCTACTTATTAAATGTAGTTTCATAGGTGTTTGACTAAAAAAACAGCTGTTTTATTGCAAATAAAAACAAATTTAAGATTTAAAAGTATGTAACGGCAAAAATAGTATCATAATAGGTGGAATTTGTGGTAGCTATTCCATTTTTGTCAATTTATATTTGCCATAATTATTAAATCGTAAGAAAAAGCATCATATAAATATGATATATATAGTTTGTGAAACTCCAGGTACTTTTTTATTGAAAGAAAAAGAAGCACCTCAGAAAGTAAAAGGTGAAGCACTTTTAAAGGTTAAAAAAGTAGGGATATGCGGTACAGATTTGCATGCCTATGGAGGTAATCAAGCTTTTTTTGAATATCCACGAATTTTGGGTCATGAATTGGCTACAGAAGTAATGGAGATTGAAGAAAACCCTCAGGGCATTAAGTCAGGGGATAAAGTTGTGGTAATGCCATATGTCAGTTGTAAAAAGTGCATTGCATGCAGAAACGGCAAAACAAATTGTTGTACAAATATTAAAGTTTTAGGAGTACATACTGATGGAGGTATGCAAGAAATTATATCTGTACCAACAGATTTACTTATTCCCGCAAACAATTTAAGCGATGACCAAATGGCAATTGTGGAACCTCTTGCTATAGGAGCTCACGCCATACGAAGGTCTCAATTAACCAATGGAGAAACTGTAGTAGTAGTAGGTTGTGGGCCTATTGGAATAGGTATTATGAAATTAGCTCAAATAAAAGGTGCTAAGGTTATTGCTATTGATATGAATCAACAACGCTTGGATTATGCAAAAGAAAAAATAGGTGTGGACCATATTGTATTGGGGGGGGCAGATGCTGTTAAACAAATTGAGGAAATAACTAAAGGTGATATGGCAACAGTGGTATATGATGCAACTGGTCATAAAGGAGCTTTAGAAGCAGGACCAAATTATATGTCACATGGAGGAAGATATGTTTTGGTTGGTTTATCTAAAGGAGAGTTAACCTTTACGCACCCTGCAATCCATGCAAAAGAAACAACAGTAATGTGCAGCAGAAATGCAACATTGGAAGATTTTGAACATGTTATAAATGTTTTGGATCAGTTTCCTACAGAATCATTCATTACACACAATGTAGATTCATCAAAAATGATTGAAAATTTTGACAGTTGGTTAGACCCTTCTACCGGGGTGATTAAAGCAACTGTTAACTTTAATTAATATAAACTCAAAACTAAAAAACTAATTTTTAAAAGTAAAACAAATGAAAAAAGTAGTAACCTTCGGAGAGATAATGCTAAGATTAGCACCTCAGGGATTTTTAAGATTTTCACAGGCCAATAACTTCGATGTTATCTATGGAGGAGGAGAATCTAATGTTGCGGTATCTTTAGCCAACTATGGTGTACCAGTTGATTTTGTTACACGTTTGCCAAAAAACGATATTGGTGAATGTGCAATGATGGAAATGCGTAAGCGTGGAGTAGGTGTTGATAAAATTGTTTATGGAGGAGACCGTTTAGGAATTTATTTCTTAGAAACAGGTGCTGTAAGTAGGGGAAGTAAGGTTGTTTATGATAGAGCACATTCTGCAATGTCTGAGATAGAATCAGGAATGATTGATTGGGATGCTGTTTTTGAAGGAGTAGAGTGGTTTCACTGGACTGGAATAACCCCAGCGATTTCTCAAGGGTCTGCAGATGTTTGTTTAGAAGCTGTTAAAGCTGCAAGTGCTAAGGGAATTACAATTTCTACGGACTTAAATTATAGAGCTAAATTATGGAAGTACTGTAGTGATAAGCACAGAGAAGATGTAATGACCGAATTAACATCATACTGTGATATTGTTTTAGGAAACGAAGAAGATGCAGAAATGCACTTTGGTATTAAGCCAGAAGGTATTAGTGTACAAACTGAAGGCCATAATGTAAAGGCAGAGGCTTTCTTATCAGTTTGTGAGCAAATGATGAAGAAATTCCCTAAAGCTAAAAAGGTAATTACAACCTTAAGAGGTTCAATTTCTGCTTCTCATAATACTTGGGCGGGTGTTTTATATGATGGTACTACATTATATCAAACGCGTCAATATCAAATCACTGATATCGTAGATAGAGTAGGTGGAGGAGATTCGTTTATGGGTGGATTGATTTACGGATTGTTAAAATACCCTGAGGATGACCAAAATGCATTAGATTTTGCAGTAGCTGCATCATGTTTAAAGCATACGATTAAAGGTGATGCTAACTTAGTTACTGTTGCCGAAGTAGAAAAGTTAATGGGAGGTGATGCGTCTGGACGTGTTGCTAGATAATTTAAAAAACAATTAAAAAAAAGTCCTCCTCATTTATGGGGAGGACTTAACTATAAATTATGGCACAGTTTTCAAGAATAGAAGTTGCAGCGGCAATGAAAGAAACAGGGATGATTCCTTTGTTTTTTAATAACGATATTGAATTAAGTAAAAAGGTATTAAAAGCTTGTTACGATGGTGGAGCAAGATTAATGGAATTTACTGCTCGTGGTGATTTTGCTCATGAAGTATTTGGCGAGTTAACCAAATATGCTATTGCAGAGTTACCAGGTATGATAATGGGAGTTGGTTCGGTTACTGATGGTGCGGCTGCATCATTATATATGGCGTTAGGAGCTAATTTTATCGTTACGCCTGTTTTAAGAGAAGATATTGCAATAGCTTGTAACCGTAAAAAAGTGTTATGGTCACCAGGTTGCGGTACTTTAACAGAAATTACTAGAGCCGAGGAATTAGGATGCGAAATCGTAAAATTATTCCCGGGAGATATATACGGACCTCAGTTTGTAAAAGGTATAAAAGGACCACAGCCATGGACGTCTATAATGCCAACGGGTGGTGTGTCTCCAACCGAAGAAAATTTAAAAGGTTGGTTTGATGCAGGTGTTACATGTGTTGGTATGGGCTCTAAATTAATTTCAAAAGAAATTATCGCAAATAAAGACTATACTAAATTAGAACAAGATGTTAAAAAAGCACTTGCAATAGTTAAAGCGGTTAGAAAATAACATAAATATAGATGTCCAAGAGTTACGTTCAAATAGACCCTAGAGATAATATTATTGTAGCAATTCATAATCTTGAGAAAGGAACCAAGGTGAATGTTGCTGGTGAGAGTCTTGATTTACAAGAAGATATCAAAGGGAAACACAAATTTGCTTTGTATGATTTTGTCGTTGGAGATGAAATTCACATGTATGGCGTACTCATTGGTAAAGCGGTACAACCCATTAAAAAAGGTTGTGCAATTACCATTGAAAATGTAAAGCATGCTTCAGCTCAATTTAATGATAAAACCGAAAAATTTGTTTGGACGGCTCCTGATGCATCAAAATTTATTGGAAGAACGTTTAATGGTTATCACCGTGCTGACGGTAATGTTGGCACGGAAAACCATTGGTTGGTAATTCCGTTAGTGTTTTGTGAAAATAGAAATGTAGATGTGCTTGAAGGCGCATTAGCTGAGGTTTTAGGCTACGAAACAAAAAAAGATTTTGCAGTAGATACAGGTAAACTTATAGAGAAGTATAAAGCCGGTGCTACAAGTGAAGAACTATATACAACACCAATTATTACTACCAAAGAGGAAATGTCTAAAAATAGGGTGTTTCCAAATGTAGATGGTATTAAGTTTTTAAAACACGATGGTGGATGTGGAGGAATTCGACAAGATGCAGAAGTACTTTGTAATTTATTAGCAGGATATATAAATCACCCTAATGTTGCAGGGGCAACTGTGTTCAGTCTTGGTTGTCAAAATGCACAGGTAGAAATGCTTCAAAATGCTATTGTCAAAAAAAATCCTAATTTCTCAAAGCCTGTTCATTATATAGAGCAGCAAAAATCAGAAAGTG
Organism: uncultured Maribacter sp.; assembly: GCA_947493885.1. Taxonomy (GTDB): domain Bacteria; phylum Bacteroidota; class Bacteroidia; order Flavobacteriales; family Flavobacteriaceae; genus Maribacter_B. The sequence goes on along the minus strand of CANLTE010000004.1, from coordinate 252,114 downwards.
AACGTAAACTTATTGAAGAGGCTGTAAAACATACTTTTGTTGGTCTCGTAGAAGCGAATAAAATAGAACGTAAACCAGCTTCATTAAGTAAATTGGTTTTAGGTCTAGAGTGTGGTGGTTCGGATGGTTTTTCAGGTATTTCCGCTAATCCTGCTTTAGGTTATGCTTCAGATTTATTAGTAGCTTTAGGTGGAGCTCCTGTATTAGCAGAGTTTCCAGAGTTAAATGGAGTAGAGCAAGAATTAATAACTAGGTGCGAGAAAGAAGAAGATGCTAAGAAGTTTGCTAGTTTAATGCGCTCCTATTCTGCAGCTGCTGTTGCAGTAGGTTCTGGATTTGAAAATAACCCTTCTCCTGGTAATATAAAAGATGGACTGATTACTGATGCTATGAAATCTGCTGGTGCAGCTAAAAAAGGAGGCACTTCTCCAGTTGTTGAAGTACTGGACTATGCAGAATCTGTTACCAAATCTGGTTTAAATTTACTGTGTACGCCTGGAAATGATGTTGAAAGTACCACAGGACTTGCAGGGTCTGGATGTAATGTTATTGTATTTACAACAGGTTTGGGTACACCAACAGGTAATCCAATTGCTCCAGTACTTAAAATGTCTAGTAATACGCATTTATATGAAAAAATGAATGACATTATTGATATTAATGCAGGAACCGTAATTACTGGTGAAGATACCATTGAGAGTATGGGAGAAAAAGTACTTGAGCATATTATTCGGGTTGCCAGTGGAGAGGTTGCTGCCAAGGCAAATATTAAAGGGCAAAACGATTTCATTCCTTGGAAAAGAGGAATTTCACTATAACATTTTAAATGAAAACATTAAATAGAAGTACAGTATCAGTAAACACATATACCGAAAGAATTTTACAATTTGGAGAAGGTAATTTTTTAAGAGCTTTTGCAGATTGGATGGTTCATGAAATGAACAAAAAAGCAAATTTTGATGCTGGTATAGTTGTAGTACAGCCCATAAATCAGGGTTTGGTTAAAATGTTGAATGACCAAGATGGTTTGTATACGTTATATCTTAATGGAATAAAAAATGGAAAAGCAATTAGCCAGCACGAAGTTATTGATTGCATCCAAAGAGCAATTAATCCGTACGAGAATTTTACAGGCTATTTAGCTAACGGAACAAACCCTAATTTACGTTTCGTAATTTCTAATACCACTGAGGCTGGCATAGCTTATAATGAAGGTGATAGATTAGAAGATGCTCCTCAAAAAAGCTTTCCAGGTAAACTAACAGCTTTACTTTATAAAAGGTTTCAGACATTCCAAGGAGCTTCAGATAAAGGTTTAATCATTATTCCTTGTGAGTTGATAGACCGTAATGGAGATAATCTCAAAAAAATAATTCTACAGTATGCTAACGATTGGAAGTTAGGTGAAGCATTTATAAATTGGATTAACAAGGATAATGTTTTTTGCAATACTTTGGTAGATAGAATAGTACCAGGGTACCCTAGAGATAAAATGTATGTAATTACCAAAGAACTTGGATATCAAGATAATTTGGTTGTTGAAGGAGAACAATTTCACCTTTGGGTTATAGAAGGACCAAAAGAAGTAAAAGAAGAATTTCCTTCAGAGGCATGTGGACTCAATGTTGTTTTTACTGATGATATGGAGCCTTATAGAACCCGTAAAGTTCGAATTTTAAATGGAGCGCACACCACATTGGTTCCTGTTGGGTATTTGTATGGTATAGAAAAAGTAAGAGATTCGTTGGAAGATGATGTCGTTGGTAAATTCCTTAAAAATGCTATTTTTGAGGAAATTTGCCCTACTCTTGATTTGCCGGAGGAAGAGTTAGATACCTTTTCTAATGATGTTTTAGATCGCTTTAGAAATCCTTATTTAGAGCACGCTTTAATGAGTATTTCGTTAAACTCAATTTCCAAATATAAAACAAGAGTATTGCCATCTGTTTTGGAATATGTAAAACGAAAAAATAAGTTACCAAATAGATTATTGTTTTCTTTAGCAGCTTTAATAGCATTTTATAAAGGAGAGCGAAATGGAGAGGAAATTGCTTTAAAGGATGATGCTAAAGTATTGGAATTTTTTAAAAGTCAGTGGAGTAAAAACGACTACGCTGAAATCGTAAATTCGGTGTTAAGTAATACTAATTTTTGGGGAACAGATTTAACGCAGGTAAGCGGATTAGAAGAGTTGGTTAAAAATCATCTTGAAGTAATTATCACAAAAGGGATAGATGTAGCTATTAAAACTATTGTATAGTTTTTTTGTTATTAACTGTTTGATTTTTAATATCAAAAGTGTTTTTATAAGCGATTGTTCGCTTAATATTTTCTTTGTGAGGGTAACATTGGTTCTATTGTACTAACCATATGTTATACTCTTAAGAACAATTTTTGCGTTTTTGGGAGGTCAATTAAACTACTTTGCCGTACCGTAAGATTAAACGCAACAATAATAATTTTAGGCAATGTTTTATTGCCGAAACAAACGAATTAATATTATGAAATTAAGCTATATAAAAACCTGGGCACTTTCTGTATCTTTTTTGGCAGTTTCTTGTGGAGAAAAAAAAACAGAAAATATTCAAGAAGACATTACCAAACAAATTGCAATAGAAAATCCTTATACTGAAGACTGGGAATCTCTTGGTAAACATAAAGAGTCTCCGGAATGGTTTAAAGATGCAAAACTTGGAATATATTTTCATTGGGGAGTATATTCTGTTCCTGCATTTCACTCAGAGTGGTATCCACGAAATATGCACTTTAAAGATCACAAAGTATATAAACACCATGTTGAAAAATATGGGGAACCTTCTGAATTTGGTTACCATGATTTTGTGCCTATGTTTAAAGCGGAAAATTTTAATCCAAAAGAGTGGGTAGATCTTTTTTACGAAGCAGGGGCGAAGTTTGCAGGTCCTGTGGCAGAGCATCATGATGGTTTTTCCATGTGGGATAGTGAAGTTACTCCATGGAATGTATTAGACAGGGGGCCAAAGAGAGACATTACTGGAGAGATTGAAAAAGAAATTCGTAAGCGAGATATGAAACTCATAACAACATTCCATCATTCTAAAAACTTGCAGTTAAGTACTGAGTTGGGTAAAGAGAATCCAAATAGTCATTTTCCCTATTTAGAAGGCATGCCGCCAAGTTCTAATGACCCTGAGTTGCAGCTTATGTATGGTAATATGGAACCAGAAAAATGGTATAAAGAAGTATGGTTTCCTAAGTTGAAAGAGGTGATAGATAAATATAGCCCAGACATTGTTTGGTTTGATTATGTTTTGGGTGATATTCCAGAAAAATATAGAAAAGAATTTGCAGCATATTACTTAAACGAGGCAAAAAAAGACGACAAAGAAGTTGTTATAGTACGTAAACAGCACGATTTACCCTTAAATATGAGTGTTGAGGATTTAGAGCAATCACGTAAAAATGTTATTGGTACAAAAACTTGGATGACCGATGCTACCATAAGTGATGGTAGTTGGTCATATACCGATGATTTAGGTGTTAAAGAGGCTAAAGATGTTTTACATATTCTTATAGACATAACAAGTAAGAACGGAGTGTTATTGCTAAATGTTTCTCCTAAAGCTGATGGTACAATTCCTGAAGATCAAAAAGAAAGTTTATTGAATATGGGGAGCTGGTTAAAAAAGTATGGTGAAGCTATCTACGGAACAGAGGCTTGGTATACTTTTGGAGAAGGTCCAACTAAAGAGCCTAATGGGCACTTTAAAAACCATAAAGATTTTATGAAGCTTAAATATTCTAACAAGGATATTAGGTATACAACTAAGGACTATAATATTTATGCCATTATATTAGGGAGTGTTGAAGCGAACAAAGAGGTGTTGTTGACTTCTTTTTCTACCGATAACATTCATGATAAACCATCCATAGAAAGTGTTTCCTTTTTAGGAAGTAATGAAAAAATAGAATGGACTTTAGATGAGGAAAAGGGGTTGAAGGTAAAAGCACCGTCTAAGCAAATGGATGAAATGGCTACGGTAATTAAAATAACCATTTCTCAATAATATTATGATAATAGATTCTCATCAGCATTTTTGGAAATACGAAGCCGAAAAACATAGTTGGATAGATGACGATATGTCTGTTATAAGGCGAGATTTTTTGCCTTCAGACTTACAAAAGGTATATGATGAAAATGGTGTAGATGGATGCGTAGCCGTACAGGCTGATCAGACAATTGAAGAGAATACTTTTTTATTGGAATTAGCCAAACAGCATAGTTTTATAAAAGGTATAGTTGGTTGGGTTGATTTACGAAGTAATACTGTTGGAAAAAAATTGGAAGAATATAGTCAACAGGTCAAAATAAAGGGGTTTAGACATGTGGTACAAGGAGAGCCCGATCATAATTTTTTGCTTAGACCAAATTTCTTAAGGGGAATTTCTAGTTTAGAAAAATTCAACTTTGTTTATGATATTTTAGTATTCCCCCATCAATTAGGTGCAGTTTTGGAGTTTGTTAAGTTATTTCCAAATCAAAAATTTGTAATAGATCATATTGCAAAACCTTATATAAAGGATGGTTTTTTTGAAGGGTGGGCGACACTTATGAGTGCAATAGCGAAACATGAAAATGTGTATTGTAAGTTGTCGGGTATGGTTACTGAAGCTGATTATAAAAGTTGGGACGAAACACAATTAGAACCATATATGAATCACGTATTAAATATTTTTGGAAGTGATAGAGTATTGTTTGGTTCGGATTGGCCTGTGTGCCTAGTAGCTTCCGATTACTCAAGAATGAAAAAAAACGTGTCAAATTTTATAGCAAGCTTAAGTCAAACGGAACAAGACTCTATAATGGGCGATAACGCAGTTAAATTTTACAATTTATAAAAATTACTATGGATTTAAGTTTAAAAGGAAAAGTAGTAGTAATCAGTGGAGCAGCAGGTATAAAAGGCAGCATCGGAGAAACCATTTTGCAAAAACTAGCAGAAGAAGGGGCTATTCCTGCGGTTATCGATAGAAATGCAAGAGGTTTTGAATACGTAAAAGAGCTTCAAGAAAAAGGTGTGGACGCAAGTTTTTATCAAACCGATGTAACTCAACCAGGTCAAATACAAAATGCGGTAGAGGCTATTTCTAAAAAATATGGATGTATTGATATTGTTATCAACAATGTGGGAGTTAATGACGGTGCTGGATTAGATGCTTCTTATGAAGAGTTTATGAACTCTCTTAAGTTGAATATGGTAAGTTATTTTCTTATCGTTAAACATGCCTTACCATTGCTAAAAAAATCAAAAGGGAATATCTTAAATATAGGCTCAAAAGTAGGTTTAACTGGTCAGGGAGGGACCTCTGGATATGCTGCCGCTAAAGGAGGCGTTTTAGGTTTAACAAGAGAATGGGCGGTTGATTTAATTAAAGAAGGTATTCGTGTAAATGCTATTATTATAGCTGAAAGTTGGACACCTGCTTATGATAATTGGATTAAAACGCTTGAAAATGGTGAGGAAAAATTAAAATCAATTGTAAAGAAAATTCCTTTGGAAAATAGGATGACAACTCCTGAAGAAATTGCAAACACATGTTTGTTTATAATATCAGACAAGTCATCTCATACCACAGGACAGTTTATTACAGTTGATGGAGGTTATGTGCATTTGGATAGGTCATTGTTAACAGAATAACTTATGAATTCTGTGTTTTTTTGGACGAATTAGATAATATATTTATAACCAACTTAAAACAATAATATAATTATGAGTACAGAAAGTAAAATACCTGTAGTAGCAAAATCTATTTTAATTCCATTTATACTCATTACCTCGTTATTTGCCTTGTGGGGGTTAGCAAATGATATGACAAATCCTATGGTAAGAGGGTTTCAAAAAGTGTTAGAACTTACAAATGTACAAGCTTCATTAGTACAATTAGCGTTTTACGGGGGGTATTTTACAATGGCAATTCCCGCAGCATTATTTGTAAACAAGTTTTCTTATAAAAAGGGAGTCCTTGTTGGTTTAGCTCTATATGCTTGTGGTGCACTACTTTTTTATCCAGCCGCTGCAAATGAAAGCTATGCATTCTTTTTAGCAGCATTATACATTTTAACTTTTGGGCTAGCATTTTTAGAAACAACTGCAAACCCATATGTATTATCTATGGGAGCGGAAGAGACTGCTACTAGACGTTTGAATTTTGCCCAAATGTTTAACCCAATGGGATCTATAGCAGGGTTACTAATAGCGCAAAACTTTGTTTTAGGAGCGTTACAATCTGATGATACCACTGCAGACGGTACAGCTATTTACGATACACTTTCTGAGACAGCAAAAGCGGCAATACGAACTTCTGATTTAGCCGTTATTCGTAATCCATATGTAATTTTAGGAATTGTAGTTTTGGTATTTTTTATTCTGATAAGTGTTTTAAAAATGCCAGAAAATAAAACTCAAGGAGCAAAGGTCAAATTTTCTGAATCGGTACAGAGATTGTGGAAACAACCTAAGTTTTCTTTTGGGGTTATAGCTCAGGCGTTTTATGTAGGAGCACAAATTATGTGCTGGACATATGTATATCAATACGCTGAAACTTTAGGTATAGATAGCAAATCAGCTGTTACATATGGTTTAGCTGGATATATTGTTTTTCTAGTTGGTAGAACAGTTGGTACTGCTTTAATGGCAAAAATGGATTCAGGTAAATTACTTATGTTTTTTGGATTAGGAGCAATGACAACTGTTTTGGGAGCAATCTTTTTACCAGGAATGGCAGGTATTTATTCATTGGTAGCAACATCATTCTTTTTATCAATTATGTTTCCAACAATTTATGGTATTGCATTAGAAGGTCAAGGTGAAGATGCCAAGTTTGGTGCAGCATTTTTAGTAATGGCAATAGTAGGAGGGGCTTTATTACCTTACCTTAAAGGGTATATTTTGGATTTTGGAGGTAGTGGATATGAAGACACTTTGTTTTTAGGAGTAACCGAAATGAGATATTCATTTTTTCTTTCATTAGTGTGTTTACTGGTGGTAACTCTTTACGGAAGAAAAGTTTATAAAGTATATAATAAGAAGTAATATGAGCGTAGTAAAGCGATATTGTCTTTCTTGTGATTTAAAGGATGACCCAAAACTAATTGAGGAGTATAAAAGGTATCATGGGGCTGGAAATGCATGGCCTGAAATTACAAAAAGCATAAAAGACGCAGGTATAGTGGATATGCAAATTTATTTAACAGGAAATCGCATGTTTATGATAATGGAGGTGGATGAAACTTTTGACCCAAATAAAAAGGCGGAAATGGACGCTAATAACCCTAAGGTGCAAGAGTGGGAGCAACTGATGTGGAATTATCAACAAGAACTACCTTGGGCTAAAAAAGGGGATAAGTGGATTGAAATGGAAAAGGTATTTCAGTTATAAATAGTATATATTGAATAGAAAATAAAAAAGCTAGTGAAATGTCACTAGCTTTTTTTGTTTTGTTAAGAGGTGCTGTTACTACCATTGAAGGTTCATTGGATTTTTTATGGTTGATTTAAATGGAACTAGGTAAAAAGAGTACTTATAAGTTCCTGGTTTTACAAGGTATTCTTCATGCGGTTCAGCATGACTTGTCCAAGTGTCATCACCACCAACACCCATTTGTATTAAATCTATATTTACAGTAAACGTATTTTCCTTTTCAAATTCGTTAGTATGTTCTGCACTATCAATATTTTGGGTTGAATACGGTAATACGCTAAAATTTAACGGCTGTTTTCCTTTAACCAATAATCCTGACCCTTGACTATTTTTAAGAGAAAACCAATGTGTTCCCATGCGGTTTCCAAACTCTTGAGGTCTGGCATAGCTATAATTCATGTTTTCAACCTTCGCTGTATATAAATTAGTATGTGAAGCCCAATTGCGATCTTGGTAGTTTGCATGAGGTCCTTTACCTAAATAGCTAACAGAATTGTATTTTTTAGCTGTTGTAAATTGCATACCAATTTTCGGAATATTTGGAGCATCAGTTGCTATTGAAGAAGTATAGTCTACTCTAGTTTGTCCGTTACCCAAAATGGTATATACCAGAGCCACGTCTGTTTTTGGGTTGTTTACATTTCCAGAAACAGTAATAGTAGCTTTTGTTTTGTCTTTGGTGTTTACTTCAATATTTTGAACGCTAAAATTATCACCAGCACTTTTCCAATCGTGTTCAACCTTTAGTTTTTTAGCATTACGATACGCTCTGTCATTGTCGGTTTCTGGTCTCCAGAAATTAAGTTTAATAGCACTTTCAATTACAGGCTTACCATTCATGCTATAAGAGGTAATATATCCTAACTTTTTATCTATTGTAATATTAAATAGTGCATTTTTAACTGTTACTGCGTTATCTGTCTCATTAACTTCTATGTTTGCCAGTTTTTTAGACTTTTCTTTTGCTGCCGCTGCAGTATTACTTAGGGAGAACTGCTCTTCAAATACTATATATCCTGCTTTTTCCCATAACGTGTTTGTTTTTAACCTTCCATAAAAATTTATATGGTATAAATAGTTTGCTTTTACTTTCGGTTTTTTAAAGGAAATAGAAAAACTTTCACTAGCAAAAGGTTTAGTGTTAAACGCTAGGTTATCACCAGAGCTTATAACATTACCATTTTCTAAAAGTTCCCAAGAAACCACATAATTGGATAAGTCAACAGCATGATGTCTATTTGTTATGGAAAATTTGCCATTCATAGCATCAACTTCTGAAATTGTTACAGGTTGATTTACCTTTTTGCATTCAAAAATTTCTGGTTTAGGTGAACGGTCAGCTGCAATTATACCGTTCATACAAAAGTTACTAGAGTTTGGTTTATCACCATAATCACCGCCGTAGGCAATAAATTCTACATCGTTTTCATCTTTTTTTAATAAACCTTGGTCAATCCAATCCCAAATGTAACCTCCAATTGCTCTATCATTTTTATAAATAACATCCCAATATTCTTTCATATTACCTACAGAGTTACCCATTGCATGCGCGTATTCGCACATTATAACAGGCCTTTGGTCAAAGTTGGTATCGTCAATTAGACTCTGCAATTCATCAGGTTGTGGATACATTCTACTTAACATATCTACATACGGCGGGTCAGTTGGATTTCCTTTTCCACCAGGGAAATAGCTTTTTCTGTAGCGAGAATCTGTTGGATCACCTTGGGCTCCTTCGTAATGAATATATCTGGTTGGGTCAAAAGACTTAATCCATCCGGCCATTCCTGCATGGTTAGCCCCGGTTCCAGCTTCATTTCCTAATGACCACATAACAATACTTGGGTGGTTTTTATCGCGCTCAACCATTCTAATAGCTCTTTCTAAATAAGCGCTACCCCATTCTGGAACATTGGTTAACTTTCCGCGAATACCATGAGTTTCAATATTAGCTTCGTCCATAACGTAAAGTCCATATTTATCACATAAATCATAGAAATATGGGTCGTTGGGGTAGTGAGATGTTCTAACAGCATTAAAATTAAACTTCTTCATTAATTTAACATCTTCTTCCATGTCAGCTTTGGTAACAACTTTACCATTGGTTTGGCTATGATCATGGCGATTAACACCTATCATTTTCACTGAATTACCGTTTACAAGAAATCTGCCTTTCTCATCAATTTCAACTTCTCTGAAGCCAATTTTTGTACTAGAGAATTCAATAGGATTTCCATTGTTGTCTTCTAAATTGAAAAGAAGAGTGTATAAATATGGGCTCTCTGCTGACCACTTTTTTGGAGATTTTACTTCTTGTTCTATTAGACCTCCAAAATAAACGTTATCACGTTGAGGGTAAATTTCTCCAAAGTAGTCCCCTAGTGTTATTTTATTGGGTTCACCAACGGTATTTCCATTATCATCCATTAGGGTGGTAGTAAAAGTCCAGTTATCGACAGTAGTGTTTAAAGGAGCGTCACCAAAATGACCAACTTGTTCTACATACTTATTTTCGATATTAGCAATAAAATCAGGTCTTATTTGTAGTATCGCATTTTCATAATTATCATCCAATTCAGTACGAACAAAGAAATTAGATAATCTGACTTTAGGTAGCGCAGTAAGATAAACGTTTCGTTCTATACCACTCATTCGCCAATGATCTTGATCTTCTAAATAGCTTCCATCAGACCAGCGGTAAACTTTTACGGCGATGGTATTTTTTCCTTTTTTAACTTTATCAGTAACATCAAATTCGGAAGGAAGTCTGGTATCTTCGCTGTATCCAACAAATTCACCATTTATCCACACGTAAAATGCAGACGAAACTCCTCCAAAATGAAGAATGATGTCTTTTTTGTTCCAAGAATCATCAATCTCAAAAGTTTTTACATAATGACCAACTGGATTATCGGAGTGATTTATGAAAGGAAAGTCACTAAAAAAAGGATAAGTGGTATTGGTATAAATTGGAGTTCCATACCCTCTCATTTCCCAATTAGAGGGTACATCAATAGTTTTCCATTCGCTTGCATTAAATGAAGTTTCATGAAAATTATTTGAAGATTCCTCAGGTGTTGCTACCCATTTAAATTTCCAATCTCCATTTAAAGATTTATAGGTAGAAGATTTTTCTGGGTTGTTGTCTAAAGCTTCATTTGCACTTTCATAAGAATAGAAAGTGGCTCTTGCAGGTAATTTGTTAATTTGGTTTACATTAGGATTTTCCCAGTCGTTTTTTTTTTGAGCCTGACTAGAAACTCCAACAAATAGTAGTAATGTTACTACTGAAAGTAAATTGTGTCTCATAAGAATTAATTAAGGATAGTTTGTTAATCGTTCCAGTGTTCATCAATTACTTTTTGAATGTGCGGATAATTAGCATCTGTTTCATTGAGATTTTCTCTCATTGTAATTAATTGAGCCTTCAATTTACCAATAATATCTTTATATTTTGGATTATTGTAAGCGTTATTCATTTCTTTAGGATCATTTTTTAAATCATAAAATTCCCAAGCCACTGGTGTATGATTAGCAAAATCGTTACCCCAGCTTTCTTTGTTGTATTCCGCGCTAGGGTTATCGGTGTCTACCCAATACTTTCCGTAGTAAAAAATTAGCTTATGTTCTTTTGTGCGAATGCCAAAATGTGCTGGATTTTGGTGTCTGTGGGCTAAATGCATCCAATAGCGATAATATGTTGCCTGTTGCCAATTTTCTGGCTCTTCTCCAGTTTCCAGTATAGATTTAAAACTGTTCCCTTGCATGTACTCTGGCTTTTCTCCTCCAGCAAGTTGTATTAGGGTTGGAGCAAAATCAGTGTTGTTAATTATGGCATCCGTTCTAGAGCCACGTGCAATGGATTTTGGGTAACGCACAAAAAATGGCATTCGCATAGATTCTTCATACATCCAACGTTTGTCAATATAATCATGTTCGCCAAGCATAAATCCTTGATCACCAGTATAAACAATAATAGTGTTTTCCAATAAATTTTCGGCTTCTAAATAATCCAACAAGCGCTTTACATTATCATCAACTCCTTTTACACATCGTAAATATTTTTTTAAATAATCTTGATAAACTTTACTTGTATATGTTTTTTCATCGGCAGTTAACTCAAATTTCGTATATTCATTAGGTTGAATGTCTCTAGCGTTTCTATACTGCTTGTATATTGTACTATCGTTCCAGTAAATATTCATAGCTTGATTACGAATATGATTTCTATGAGATACTGATGACCCAATTATTCGTGTTAAGGAGTCATTTACACCTCTTGTAGCAACGGAACCATTGTTTTTGTTATCATAAAGGCTCTCTGGCTCAGGAATAAAAGTGTTGGCTAGATAATTTTTGTATCGTGGAGCATATTTAAAATCGTCATGTGGAGCTTTAAAGTGGTGCATTAAAAAGAAAGGTTTGTTGGGATCTCTTTCTTTTTTTAACCAATTAAGAGCTATGTCAGTAACATTATCTGAGGAATGTCCTTTTCTTTTCTCAATATTTTCTGGCCATGGTTTGTCTCCTTGAATTCTAAACTCAGGGTCAAAGTACTTTCCTTGAGCTGGAAATACTTTGTAATAATCAAAAGCTGCAGGTTCTTCATGTAGATGCCATTTACCAATCATAGCTGTTTGGTAACCTAATTTCCTCATTTCTTTTGGTAGGTATTGTTTTTCGGGAGGTAGTACCCCTTCTAAATCAATAACCCCATTAGTTTGCGCGCGCTGACCCGTCATTATTGCAGCTCTGCTCGGCACGCATATAGAATTGTTTACAAAGCAATTGTCAAAAATCATCCCATCATTTGCCAACTTATCCAAAGTAGGAGTAGGGTTTAAGCTAGCCAGTCTGCTACCATAAATACCAAAAGCTTGACTGGTGTGGTCATCCGCCATGATATAGATTATATTTGGCTTTTGAGGTGTTTTTTTTATTTTTTCAGAACATGAGTATAGAAATAAAAGAATGATAAAAATTATGTAAGACAGAAGCTTTTTAACCAGCGTTAACATGAGTTATTCTTTTTGTGTGATTATAGAAATATGTTGTTATTGTAAAAATAGGGAATATCCTTCCCATAATAGGGATAGATACATTCATTAGAATAACACAAATGGTTTTAGGGATAAAACAGATGTAAAAAAGCCATAATCTTAAAGCCCTAAACTTATTTTTGGGGCATTTTCATTGTCTTTAAACGTTGAAGTGATATCGTCGCTTTTTATTGCTGTTTTCCATGCATAAACGTTTTGTAAATTTTTCATTTTAGTAAATGAAACTAAACTTTTCTTCGTGACATTAGTTCCATAAAGGTTAACACTATTTAGAAAAGCGTGATTTTCAAATGCAGCAATACCTTTATCCGTAATAGGGTTATTATTTATGTTTAATTTTTGAAGATTTACAAATTCAGAAATTAACTTTAAATGCCCATCATTAATACCATTATTTTCCGCATAAAACCATAATATATTTTCTTTAATATCAGTTAAAAGAGCTAGTTTTTTGTCTAGTTCGTTTGAATTTTCGGCTGTAATTGTTTGAGAAGGCAGCACAACTTCATATATATTAGATTCAAAAACTAATTCTCTAATTTGAAACCCTTCTTTTTTAATTGCGGTTAATGTTTCCTCATTAATTGGAGTTACAGTAGGTAATTTTGTGGTTCCTTTTTCGCCTTCGATAGGAATTTCCAGGAAATTGGATGCAATCTTGTTAATGTTTTCTGGTGTTTCAATACCTTTTATTTGAGATGAAAAGTTAGCATTTGCATTATCAATCCAATACATTAAAATAGCTATTTCTTCCTCAGTTAAAGGTGTTTTTCCTTCAGGAGGCATAAAATCATCATGATGAGGGTCTAACAAAACCCTTTTTATCATTTCAGATTTATTTGAGTTGCCTGGAATAAGGGCATCTCCATTTTTTCCGCCAGCAAGAATGGATGTACTGTCTATAAATGAAAGCCCCCCCTTTTTCTTGCTTGGATTGTGACAGCTGGTACATTTGTTTTGAAGAATAGGGTCTACTAAGTAATCGTATACACCTGCATCTTCAATCTTAGATATCGCTGGAAGCTCCTTTTTGGGCTCTTTCCCAAAAGGTAAATATTTTACAAGATAATCGCTTCCATGAGTTAAGTTACCACCATAATGTCCAGTAACACTAAGTAAAACCACAATTAAAGTAAGCGTTGAAATATTGGCTTTAACAGTATTTGTATTTGGAATATTAAGTTTTTCAGTTCTAATTAACCATGCAACAAATGCAACTACCGTGGTAGCTATTCCAAACCAAAAATGAATGTCAACCGCGCTTTCATCGTAATCGCCACTTAAAGAAAGCATATAGCCTAAAATACAACTTCCCAAAGCACTCAGTGCACCTAATAATAATGCTAATGGTATGGCTGTGGTAAGGCTCGGATTCTTTTTCCATTTACTAATAATTTCAAGTAGAAAAGCAAAAAATAAGAATCCAATTGGTAGGTGCACTAAAAGTGGATGGAATCTTCCAAAAAATAAGACAATGTCTGATACTTCGTTCATTAAAATGTAGTGTTAATAGCTTTTAAACTCTTTCTAGTTTTAAAGGAGCTGAATGATTTGCATTCCATTGACAGATATAAAGATTTTTATCTTCGTCAACACAAACATCATGACCATGTAAAATAGGTTTGCTTAGTAGTTGGTAAGACTTTTGAAGTTCACCATTTTTATATTCGGGAGATGTTCCTCCAGGGTTGGAGACAACTTTATCGCCCTCTAAAATTGTAACAAAACCGGTATGTTCTTTCCAGCTAGTTTTGCCTTCTTTAGGTTGTGACCAACATACTCCTGCGTATAGATTGATATCATCAAAAACAGGTCGACACACTTGCATGTTAGGTAAGTGAAGTGTTTTTACATATTTACCATCAAGAGTAAACCATTTAAAGCATTTATCAGCTCTGGAGGTGATAACTAGCATTGGGTTATTTTTTTCACGATAATCTATCGCAATTCCGTGAGCACAATTAAAGTTATAGTTTTTATCCTCGTTGTTGTGTCCTCCCCAGTGTCTTTTATATTGTCCTTTATAATCGTATTGGATAATAACGTCTTGGCCGTAACCATCGGCAACATAAATATCACCATTTGGACCAACGGCTACTTCCGTTGGACAGTAATGCTGTCCAGGCTCATAAATGCCAATAGTTTGTGGGTGGCCTATATCAAAAACAACACGACCGTCAGTAGTTGTTTTAGATACACGCCCATTGTGTTTTGTCCATTTTCCCGTTTTATTCAAAAACCACCCAGAATCAGCTAAGAAAAGAAAATCTTCTCCTCCTTCATTGGAAATAGTTAAACCATGTCCTCCAGGATAAGCCGTTCCCCAATAATCTAATACTTTACCAGATTTATCAAAAATTATGATATTATTTTTTGGATGATCTCCTATCATAATTAGTCTCCCTTTACTGTCCATCTGCATTTCATGGCAATTAAGAAGAGGGTTTCGAACCGAACTAATTTTCCCCCAATCCTTAACCAATTTGTATTGATAATCTCCATGACCTAATAGGGTTTCTTCCGGTTGACTTTTTTTCAAAATGTTAAACCCAAAAGAAGGGGTGGCAGTAAGGACCGCTCCTGCTAAACCTGTTTTTTTTATAAAGTTTCGTCTACTTGACATTTTT
Source organism: uncultured Maribacter sp. (assembly GCA_947493885.1). Classification (GTDB taxonomy): domain Bacteria; phylum Bacteroidota; class Bacteroidia; order Flavobacteriales; family Flavobacteriaceae; genus Maribacter_B. The sequence continues at coordinate 236,966 of CANLTE010000004.1, read as the reverse complement.
TATTTGTTTACTATTAGGTTAATAAATCTTTCACAACATTACCGTGTACATCGGTTAATCTATAGCGTCTTCCTTGATGCTTAAAGGTGAGTCTTTCGTGATCAACACCAAATAAATGTAACAGTGTAGCGTGAAAATCGTGAACATGAACAGGATCTTTTACAACATTGTAACTAAAATCATCCGTTTCTCCATAGGTGAATCCTGGTTTTATACCCGCACCAGCCATCCACATAGTAAAAGCCTTTGGGTGATGGTCACGACCATAATTATCTTCGGTTAATTGTCCTTGCGAATATACGGTACGACCAAATTCTCCGCCCCAAATCACTAAGGTATCATCAAGCATACCTCGTTGCTTTAGGTCTTTAATAAGAGCAGCATTGGCTTGGTCTGTATTTTTACTTTGATTTTTGACTCCACCAGGGCATCCAATGTGTTGATCCCAACCTTGGTGGTATAGTTGTATAAATTTTACTCCTTTTTCTAAAAGTTTTCTTGCCATTAAACAATTGGCCGCGTATGTGCCTGGATCTCTGCTGTCTTTTCCATATAAATCAAAAATATGTTCTGGCTCATCCGACAAATCTGCTACTTCAGGAACAGATGTTTGCATTTTAAATGCCATTTCGTATTGAGCCATTCTTGCTTGAATTTCAGGATCTCCATAGGCATCATTCTGAATTTCATTTAAATGCCCTAAATAATCTAGCATATGTCTTCGGTCATTACCGTCGTAATTTTCAGGGTCACTTAAATATAATACAGGGTCTTTACCTGATCTAAATTGTACACCTTGATGCTCTGTTGGTAAAAAACCGTTTCCCCATAAACTTGCTTTTAAAGGTTGACCTTTACCGTTTTTGGATACAAGGGTAATAAAAGTTGGTAAATTTTCATTGTCAGAGCCTAAACCATAACTTAACCATGAGCCAATTGAAGGTCTACCTGGTAGTTGATGACCAGTTTGCATAAACGTGATAGCAGGGGTATGATTTATCTGATCAGTTTGCATTCCTTTTACAAAACATAAATCGTCAACAACTTCAGATAAATATGGCATGGCATCACTAACCCATGCTCTAGATTCTCCATATTGCTTAAAGTTAAATGAAGAGGGAGCAACAGGTAGTGTACTTTGACTACCACTCATACCGGTAAGTCTTTGACCACCAATAACAGACTCTGGTAATTCTTTACCAAACATATCTACTAGTTTTGGCTTATAATCAAATAAATCTATTTGTGAAGGTCCTCCACTTTGAAATAAATAGATAATGCGTTTTGCCTTGGGTAAATGGTGAGGTAAACCAAGTCTGTTTTTATTGTAATTATTAAGTACCGCTTCTTGAACATCTTTATTCCCCAAGTTGGCCATTAACTTTTCGGAACCCAAAAGACTTCCTAGTGCCATAGCTCCAAGTCCCAAAGATGTTTTCTTTAAAAAATGCCTTCTATCAATTTGTTTTTCAATTTCTTGAAAGTCTTTATTGTTAGAGGTTAATCTGCTGTGTTCGTGATTATTACACATAATATTGTATTTTAGAATTACTAGTTACCTTTTGGTAATGCTAGCATCTGAATTCATAATTGTACTTGCTACAACCGCGTTAGCTGCAATTAAAGCTTCATCATCACCAGAGGTAATTTTGTGCTCACCAAGACTAATCCAACCTTTAGCTTTTGTATCGTTGTTTCTGAATTTTTCTAGCTCAGACTTTTGCAAAGCAGCTAAAACTTCTAACTCTTTAGTCTTTATTTTTCTACCTGTAAGCTTTCTAAATGCATCAGAAATACCTAATTCAACATTATCATAGGTACTCATGGTTATTCCTAAAACTCTAGAGGCCTCAATAAAGGTTGGGTCATTTAGTAAAACTAATGCTTGAAGAGGTGTGTTTGTTTCTTGCCTTCTTGTAGTACATAAATCTCTTGTAGGAGCATCAAAAGTAGAAATTGTAGGGTGTGGAACAGTTCTTTTCCAGATGGTATACATACTTCTTCTATACAAATCTTCACCTGAACTAGGTTTGTATTTATCACCATTTACTAGCCATAATCCTGGAGGTTGGTATGGACTAACACTTTCGCCTCCAATTTTTTTACTTAATAATCCTGAGGCAAATAATGCATTATCTCTTAGCATTTCTCCAGATAGTCGTTTTGCTGGCCCTCTTGCTAAGAGTCTGTTTTCCTTGTCTATATTTAATAATTCTTCGCTAACTCTACTACTCTGTTGATAGGTGTTAGATAGCATTATTAATTTATGAAGTGCTTTTACGTCCCAACCAGATTCTACAAAGTTAACAGCTAACCAGTCTAAAAGTTTTGGATGACTTGGTAGCTCTCCTTGATTACCAAAGTCTTCAGAGGTTTTAACCAAACCTCTTCCAAAAATGTTTTGCCAATATCTATTTACCGTAACTCTTGCCGTTAAAGGATTGTCTTTATGTGTTATCCATTTAGATAATCCAATTCTGTTTTTTGGTAAGCTATCTGGAAAAGGAAATATTTTCTCAGGCACATTTGGGAAAACAGAATCAGTAGGAGAGTCATATTGCCCTCTGTCTAGAACGTATGCCTGTCTAGGTGTCTCCATTTCTTTCATCACCATGATTTCTTTCACAGGTTCAATACTGTCAACATACGCAGTTCTAGTTTTAGCCAGTTCTTCCATTGATTTTTTATAGCTAGAAGATTTATGAACTAAATAATACTTTGTAAGTAAACTTTTTTCTTCTTGAGAAATGACATTATTAGACTTTGAAATTAATTGATCTAACCCTTTTTTATTGGCAATTTGCATTACTTCAATTTGAGTTAACTCACGGTTAAAAACCATAATATCGTCAACAGCACCATTTCTTAAGCCTTTTCCTCTCCAAATAGCTCCAATTCTTAAACCAGGTTCGGTTTTTCCATTGTAAAGCCCTATATCTTGTTTTCTGAAAACAATATCTTTATAAAGATTATCTACCTTGGTTTCGGTTTCTAATTTTTCGCCATCTAAATACATTGAGACCCCACTTGCTTTACTAGAACCATCATATGACATTGTTAATTGTATCCATTTATTCTTTGGAACATCTTTTAAAGATTGGGTTACAACCGCATTGTCTGGCCATACGTGTGCTAACAGCGCTTCTATTTTATTATCCTTAATGTTTAGGTGATACCCTCTATAGCTATGTAATTCAGGGCCTTGCATTTTGTGAAAAATAACACCGTTTTCTAAGTCTTCTGGAATAAATGCCTTAATGCCAATAGTAAATGCGTTACTTCTATTATAAATACCAATTTCATCTAAATCTAACCAAGTGTCTCCATCCATGCTTAACCCGTATCCAGAAGCTCCTTTTTGGAATACTGCCTTTTGATTATCAGCATACTGTTGACGCATTCTAATATTAAGCTTTTTTCTTTGAGGTAATTTGTCTTTTAATTTTTTGTCGTTAAAATCAAAATGGGAAACCAGACCAGTTGGATAGTTTTTTGTATTTATTGTTTTATATGCTTCATCAGTAATCCAATCCAAAGCATTTTTGGATTCAGTATTTGTTACTTCATCTACAATTTTTTCTTTGTCTTCAACTAGAGTTTCTAAATAGGCAAGAACTTTTTCTTGCTCTTCAGTTGGAAGTAGCATATTTGGTACAGGTGTTGCCAAATCCCATGGAATTAATCCCGTCTCGTTAACATTATTAAAAAAGCTGAATAATTCAAAATGATCTTTTTGCGAAATAGGATCATATTTATGATCATGACATTTAGCACAGGCAACGGTTAATCCTAAAAAGGCCTGACTTACAGTTGCTGTTCGGTCAGCAACATATTCAACACGAAATTCTTCATCAATAATGCCTCCTTCGAGATTTTGTGGATGTAGTCTGTTGAATGTTGTAGCTAAACGTTGTTCTCGAGTAGCATTTGGTAACATGTCACCTGCCATTTGCCATAAAACAAATTCGTCATAGGGCATGTTTTCATTAAATGATTTTATTACCCAATCTTTCCAAGGAGAAACGTCTCTAAACCAATCTACACTATAGCCATGTGTGTCAGCATACCTTGCTAAATCCATCCAATCTAACGTACGTTGCTCTCCGTAATGAGGTGATGCTAAAAGGCGATCAATTTGCTTTTCGTATGCATCTGGAGAATTGTCATTTAAAAAAGCATCAAGTTCTTCGATAGTAGGAGGTAAGCCCGTTAAATCTAATGAAGCTCTTCGTAATAACAACTCTTTATCTGCTTTTGGAGCAAACTTCATGTTGTTAAGTTCTAGTTCTTCTAAAACAAAATTATCAATCAAATTTGCTACTAAATCCGTGTTTTTTACCTCCGGTATTTTTTCCTTTATTGGTTTAATAAAAGCCCAATGATCTTTATACTCAGCGCCGTCTTCTATCCATTTAATTAGTATTGCCTTTTCATAATCGGATAACGATAAATGAGAATCTGGTTCCGGCATCATATATTTTGGGTCCTCCGTAATAATGCGATGGAAAAATTCACTTTTATTTAGGTTTCCAGGTTTAATGGCATATTTACCAGGCGATTCAGAAAGTTCTGCGTAAGCCAGCTCTGGAGTATGAAGTTGTAGTCCACCTTTGATATTAGCTTTATCAGGTCCATGACATAAATAACATTTGTCTGATAATATAGGTTTTACATGTTGATTAAAGTCGATTTTTTTGGGAATATTCGTATAGGCTTGCGCCACAGAATCTGGTAATTCAGGACCTCCACAAGAAATCAATATAACTGCTAAAAAAGAAAAAAATATGCTATGTTTTATCATAAAATGATATTTATCATTCATTAAAACAAAAATAAATTTAATGAAATGATATTTTCTATCTAAATCAGTCAAAAATATGTATATTTCCGACTAATTGTTTTTGAGACCCCTATTTTATTTAGGATGGTGTTGTTGTAACTGGTGAATTGCAATTAACGAAAATAGTTTGAGTTTATGGCAAATTTTTTGCAGAATATAAATTGTAATCTTCTTCATACAGGTTATGCAGAATTAGATAATAAATGGAATTATAGTAATGTTATAAGCACGTTCGTAAGGTTATTTTTTATTACTAAAGGAGCGGGAGAAATGGAACACTCGGGAGAAGCTTATACCTTAAGGCCTGGTTATATGTATTTAATACCTAGTTATACGTATAATAATTATAGATGTATAGAGTATCATGAGCAATTTTATACTGGTTTTTTTGAAGAGGTAACTTACGGGGTTTCTATTTTTAATTTACTTGCTTTTACTTATGAGGTTAAGGCAAGTAAATTGGATAAAAGGCTTTTTAAACGCTTGTTAGAAATACATCCTAATAAAATGGTTAAAAATTCAGACCCTAAGGTCTTTGTTAATGGAGGTTTAATTAAAAAAACGGAGAACTCTCAGAACGATTTGAAAAACCAGCTTGAAACGAAATCAATTTTGGAAATATTACTTTCAAGATTTGTTACTGAAGGAAATATAAGTGTTTCTAAAAAGGATAAGGGGGATTTAAACAAGGTGTTAGTTTATATTGCTGAAAATTTATCTGGAAATCTTACGGTAGAAGGTCTGTCAGATTTTTGTAATTTAAATACTGATTATTTTTCAAGAAGTTTTAAAGATAAATACGGAATAAGACCAATTAGATTTATTCAATTAAAACGAATAGAACGTTCTCAATTTTTATTGCTTACCACTAAAAAATCTTTAAAACAAATAGCGGAAGAGGTTGGGATGTATGATGTTGCTTATTTTTCAAAGACTTTTAAAAAGTTAACAGGAGTTACCCCTGCTGGTTTCAGAAAACAACAGTTATACAGTTAAATTATATGTTTTTACCAATAGAATCGCTAAAGGTTAGCTTGTTAAACATTGGCTATGCAAAATTGGATAGTAGCTGGAACTATGATAATGTTATAAGTCCGTTTACGAGATTGTATTTAATAACTAAAGGAGAGGCGTATGTTTATCATAATAACAAGGAGTATATTCTTAGGCCTGGAAATTTATATTTAATACCAAGTTATACCTATAGTAGTTATAAATGTAATCTACATCATGAACAATTTTACATAAGTTTTTTTGAGGAGATGGAAAACGGTTTGTCCATTTATAATTTAATACATTTTTTAAACGAGGTTAAGGCAAGTAAGTTGGATATTAAATGTTTTAAGCGACTTCTTAAAATAAACCCAGAAAGAAGTTTGGTTAAAAGCAACCCAGAAAGTTACGATAACTACCCCGCTTTATATTCATTTCAGAAAAGAAATGAGCTTTTGTCGACCGATAAGTTTATAGAAACTCAAGCAATTATAAAGCTTTTGTTGTCAAAGTTTATAGATTATAAGTTTACATCTAAAAAAAAGAACGAACATAATTTAACAAGAGTTTTAAATTATATTTCGCAACATTTACATGAAACAATTACATTAGATGTCTTGGCAGCATATTGCCATTTAAGCAAGGATTATTTTTCAAGAAGTTTTAAAAAACAATATGGTTTGGGACCAAACCAATACATTCAGCTTAAACGAATAGAAAGAGCACAACTTTTGTTATTAACCACCGATGATTCTTTAAGGGAAATTTCTAATAAGGTTGGGTTTTATAACTTTTCTTATTTTTCTAAGTTGTTTAAAAAAATAATTGGACAAACTCCTGCTCATTTTCGAAATCAGGGGCTTCGTAAATATCAATCAAAATAAAGGTCTTTTAGTTCTATATTAAAAAGTTTTGAGCATAGTTTGCTAAGTTCTTTTTTATCTCCAGTAAAGTGAAACGTTTTGTGGGTATGTGTTATATTTTCATTACTCTTTAACGTTTTACCATGAGCAGCACTTTCTAATTCAAAAAAAGTAGCCATACCGTCTTTATTTTCTCCATTGTTATAAGAATTTATAACATCACCATTCCAGAGTCCGCTTTCTAAATCTCTATCATCAGAACTTAAAAAACGTTCTTCTTTGCGAAACGAAAAGGTTATAACAGTCAATACTTCATTAATGCCATCGTAATTTCCGAAAATTGGAAGTACATTTTTTGGTTTAAGTCCTATTTTACTTCGGTAAGCTCCATCTGTTTTAAATAAAACGTTTCCATTTTTACGAATTAATCTATCTGTTTTAATATCATTTAAATATGTGGAAATTTTAGTCGTAACGGAATCTGACTCCGTATAGGGGAAAATTGCTGTTGATTTATTATTTCCTTTATACATGCCTAATACCCATGGTGTTATTAGTCCTTTTTCTTCTGACCAATCTAATCCAATATTGGTAATTGTATTTTTGGATTGAAAGCCCACATGTTTCAATGCGGAACCAATTTTTATGTTGAGTTCTTTTTCAATTTCAGTTTTTGAAAAAATATTGATATCTCTGTTTATTCTAATATTGAAAGAAGTACCAATGTTATTGGTTATTAAAACTTCTTTTTGAAAACTTAGGGAGGTAGATGTTTCTGAATTTAAGCTGAAAGGCGTTGCGTCAAAAGCTTTAGGAATAAACCAGTTTTCATCTTCAATAGGATTTTGTTTATAGAACAATGTAAATCTACTACCAAGGGGGGCAAGCCATAAGCGGTCTTCACCACCATATTGGTTACCTCCTGCGTGGATTATATTTTCGGAAATTTGTGTTTGATTTAAATAGCCATTGCTAAAACCATTGTTTCCAGATGTGGTACTTGTTAATATAATAGCCTCATAATCAGGTGTCACTAAAATGCTGCTTTCACCACTTTTTAGAAGTATTGGTTTTGTGAATTTTTCAACAAATTTTAAATCTTCTAAAAAAGTGGTAAAAGTAACTGGTTTTTCTTTTTTTTTAACGCAGCCGGTGTTTAGTAACACTAAACAAACTAATACAGCTAATTGTTGTAACGTTTTTCTATTCAATGTCGTAAAATTGACTTAAATCTAGAGGGTCATTCAGTTCTTTTTGGAGCTTGATTAAATCTTTATATAGCGATGAAATCTTACTTTTATAAACTTCGTTTGAAGCTAAATCATTCATTTCTTCTGGATCATTATTCAAATCAAAAAGGAGAACTTTTTTTAATTTAGGATACAATAAAAGTTTAAAACCATCTTTACGAATCATTCTTTGGTAGTTAATATATCCACCGTAAATACTTTGATAATGGCTTTTGTTATTATCAGTATTAATTAAATCTAAAACACTATTAAAAAAAACATAATCTGGTTTTTTTGCACCTGCAATTTCTAAACTAGTAGCCATAGCATCTTGAATGTAAATATCAGCATCTACTTTTTGTCCTTTTGGAATATTTGGACCAACTACCATGAATGGAGCTCTAATACTATGATCAAACAGAGTTTGTTTTCCCAAAAGCCCGTGCCTTCCTTCAGCTAAACCATGATCAGCAGAAAATATAATGTATGTGTTATCCATTTTTCCTGACGCTTCTAAGCTATTTAGTATTTCACCAATTTGTGCATCTAAATGAGAGATTAATGCATAATATTCACGAACATGAGTTTTAGTTGCATATTCTGTTCGGGGAAACGGACCAAGCGCCTCATCTCTTAAATCATGACCATTACCAATACTATCTTTAAATGGATATTGCGGTAACCAACTTTTAGGTAATTGAATACTATCCACAGGGTACATGTCTAAATATTTTTGTGGTGCTTGTCTGGGGTCATGTGGAGCATTGAATGCTAAATACATGAAGAAAGGGTTTTTACTTTTCTTCGCCTTATTAATATATGTAATAGCATCATCTTTTAGGACTTCGCTCCAATGTTTTCCTCCTTCCCAGAAGCCTCCGTATTTTTTATCCGTAGCATTCCAGGTGGTGTCATTTTTACTTAGCGGCCTATTATAACCTACAGGCATTAGAGTTGCCGGGTCTACATTAGTTCCTTGGATGTCTTTGAATTTTTGAACCATTTCATCATGATTCCAAGCATCACCAGGCATTCCTGGGCGGACATGAGTTACATTGTTAAAAACGGAATCAGCTTTTGCATCAATATGCCATTTGCCTGTCATATAGGTTTCATAGCCCTCTTTCTCCATTAGTTTAGGCCATGTTTTATCAAAGTTTTGGTTTGCTATCCAGCTCTTACGGAAATTATCTATGTTCCAAACACTTCTACCTGAAAGCAGCATTGCTCTGGAAGCCTGACAAACGGCACCATTCCAGGCACCCATATTATAGGCATGCGTAAAAGTTGTGCCCTGATTTACTAACTTATCGAGATTTGGTGTTTTTATTTGCTTGTTTCCTAGAGCGTTAATAGCAGAATAGGTCATGTCATCGGCAAAAATGAATACTACGTTAGGTTTTACTGGTTGAGCTTTTTTGTCTGGAGAGCATCCAATACATAATAGTATTATAAGTGCACTTAAAAGGTTTTTCATAAAAGTATGGTCTATTTTAAAGTTTGTATTTGAGTATAATAGGCAGGAACCTCATTTCCGTTTGAAAGTAAAAATGAACTCTGCATTTTGTAATTACCTTTTTTTAGTGTCGCTTCTATTTGGATAAATTCATCACTTGAATTGTTTATTCCATTGAAAGTTAAGTCATTCATTTTTATTATCCCAGTTGAAATTAAAATTTGATTTCCTTTGGGAGATCCATCAACATATTCGGTTTCAGGTATAGAAGTTAATTCTTGATTTAATGTAAAGGAGGAGTCAAAAGGATATCTCTTTAATTTAAAATTATAGGTCCCGTCTTTTATAACTTTAATACTATAATAGCCTTTAGGGTAAAACTTTCCTTCTCTAATTTGAACTTGATTCCAGGGAATATTTTCAGTTGAATGCAAATCATGAATGGTGATATCTACTGGTTCATGTTCAGTATGACCAATTGGAATTTTTGCATGAGTAAATTCTGGTTCAATGGATTCCCACCAGTGGTTGTAAAAAGCTTGCATTTTAGATACAATTTCTTGGTTTTTGTTGGCAATATCTACTTTTTGTCCAGGATCCTTTACGGTATTGTATAGTTCGGAGTTATTTACTAGTCTATAATTCGTAGACATTACTGTACTATTTTTATTTTTTTCGGGCCATTGGTTGCGTTGCGTGTCAACTACTAGCATTCTTTTTATGTCATTTTTTTCTCCAGTTAATATTGGAGAAATATCGGTGCCATCCAATGTGTTTTTGGGTTCAAAGGGGACTTTAGATAAGTTAGTAAGGGTAGGTAATAAATCTACATGTGCGGTAAGTGCATTTAGACTTTTGTTTTTCAGTATTTTGCCATTTGGCCAGCTTATAAAAAACGGTACACGATGCCCACCATCATAATGGCTCCCTTTTGTGCCTTTTAGGCCTGCATTATAACCAATTTCAAGATCTCTAATTTTGTCATAGGTTATGCCTGCCGCCGTACCATTATCTGTAGTAAAAACTATTATGGTATTATCATAGATTTCTTTTTTCTTAAGGTATTTTATTAGTTTTCCAAAATTATCATCAATGTTGGTAATCATACCATAGAACCTTTTTTGATAATCCATGAGTTCAGTGTTCTCATATATTTTCGCATATTCCTCAGGGACATTAAAGGGGTGGTGAGCAGCATTGGTTGCAAGGTATATGAAAAAAGGTTCTGTATTATTTTTGGATATGAAATTCATGGTTTCATTAAACCAAATGTCTGTACAGTAGCCTTTAAATTTCTCTGGAATTCCGTTTCTTAAATAGGTGTCATCAAAATAATTATTGTTCCATAAATCAGGAGTTTGACCAACTCCACCACCACCATGATATATTGCGTTTTGAAAACCTCTGTCATGTGGTCTATATGGATAATTATCACCAAGATGCCATTTGCCAAACATTGCAGTTTTATATCCATTTTTTTCAAAAACCTGAGCCATGGTTTCTTCTTCTTGCTTTAAAATAGAACATCCTGCAATAGTATGCCACGCATTATTTCTATTTGCATTTCGCCCTGTCATTAAGCCGGCTCTTGTGGGAGCGCATGTTGTACCTACATGAAAATTAGTAAGCTCTAATGATTGTGCTGCAAATTTATCTAAATTAGGTGTTTTTATCCAAGGATTTCCATGATATCCCAAATCTCCATATCCTTGATCGTCAGTAACAATAACAATAATATTTGGATTTTTAATATTAGTTGTTTTGGTATTACAGCTTAGTACCAAAAATGGTGAAACAAGTAAAAACAAAATGTTTTTCATTTTCATAGATTTTACTTTATTGATTATTCTCCATTAACTACTTTCTTTTTTTTAAGCTCTTTTACATATTCTCGAGGTATTACACCAAACTGTTTTTTAAAGCATTTGGAAAAATAAGAAGCGGTATTAAATCCGGTCATGTACATAATTTCTTTAACCGAAAGATCACTACTTTCAAGGAGTTGTACAGCTCTTTTTAAACGTACATTACGTATAAATTCACTTGATGAAAGCCCTGTAAGTTCTTTAAATTTTAAATATAAGTTACTGCGACTAAGTCCCATTTCTTTTACAAGCATTTCAACATTAAAGTCGGTATTCATCATGTGTTTTTCAGCTATTTCAATGGCGTTGTTTAAGAATTTTTCATCCATTGAAGTTACAGTAACTTCCGACGGTTGAAGGGTTATTTTTCTGTTGAATAACTTCCTCATTTCATCTCTATGAGAAATAATATTACTTAACTTTATTTTAAGTAAGTCCATATTAAATGGCTTGGTTAAATAATCATCAGCGCCAATTTTTAATCCTTCCATTTCCGTCTTTTCGGAAGATTTAGCTGTTAGTAATATTACTGGAATATGACTTGTGCCTTGTTGCGATTTTACTTTTTGACAAAATTCTATACCATCCATTTCTGGCATTATAACATCACTTAAAATTATATTTGGGATTACGTCATTAGCAATTTTTAAAGCTTTAATTCCATTTTCTGCTTCGTAAATGGAATAATCTTCGTCTAGTGATTGTCTAATATATTTACGAATGTCTGGGTTGTCGTCAACAACCAATAAAACGGGAAGGTTTGGCCTTAATTTAGATAAGTTTTCATCTAATATTTCATCATTAATACCAATTGCAAACGATTCCGTTTCCGAAGAACGAACTAAAAAGTCATTGTCTGATATTTCTTTGCAGCTAATTTCTTCAACATTTTCATAAATAAATTTGTCAATAGGTAATTTAATATTAAACGTTGTTCCTTGTCCTTCTTCACTACTAACTTCAATGCGCCCTTGGTGTAGTTCAATAAGGTTTTTGGTAAATGATAACCCTATACCAACTCCTTCGCGATTTGAATTTGATTCATTTTTTTCAATATAAAAGCGCTCAAAAATATTGTTTAGTTTATTTTTTTTGATGCCAGGTCCGTTATCAACTATTTGTATTTCAATACATTCAATATTTTTTTTGCTCTTTTTTAAAAAGTCAGGACTAGGTAAGTTGTTGTTAACACCAACCACAATTCTGATATTACCATCATTAGGTGTAAATTTAAATGCGTTGGATAAAATATTATTCATTATTTTTTCTAGCGCATCATGATCAAACCATGACATAAGTATGTTGTTGGCTGAAGATATTCTAAAATCTATACTTTTCTTAAGCGCAAGGAACTGAAAAGGCTCTGCGATTTCTTTTATGAATTCTACGATGTTGCTATTGCGCACAACCAATCGCATTTTGCCCTGATTTATTTTTCTGAAATCTAATAATTGATTTACCAAACGCATTAAATAATTTGTGTTTTTATGCATTAAGGTATATTGTTCTTGAACTTTTTGTTGATCTAATTGAGTTCCTTTTTTTTGAAGATATTCTAAAGGACCCTTAATTAGTGTAAGTGGGGTTCTAAGCTCGTGAGAAATGTTGGTAAAAAATTCAAGTTTAATACGTTGCATCTCTTCGGATTGTTCTTTTTCTAAATGTTCCAATTCCAGTTGGTGCTTTTCTGTTGTACGTATAAATGTATATCTCCAAAAAAGTAAAAGAATTCCCCCCACCATCAATAGATAAATAAAATAGGCAAAATTGGTCTTCCAGATAGGAGGTATGACCGTGATTAAGATTTCGGAAGGGGATTCATCCCATAAGCCATCGTTGTTAGAGGCTTTCACCTTTAATTTATAGTCTCCGGGTTCTAAATTAGTATAGTTAGCAAATCTTTTGTCAGAGGTAGTATAAACCCAATTCTCATCAAAACCTTCAAGCATGTATGCGAATTTATTTTTGTCAGGAGCTGCGAAATGAAGAGATGAAAACTCGAATGAAAAACTATTTTCATTATACTTAAGCTTAATTTCTTTTATTTTATTGATGTTGTTCTCTAGAATAATTCTACCCTTGAAAGGTTTTCCTATCTCAACTTTTTTATTAAAAATGGAAAAATTGGTAACAACAGTTTCCGCACCGAAACCGTTTTCCGAAATATCTCTGGGGTAAAAGGCGTTAAATCCATTTATACCTCCAAAAAGCATTTCCCCATTTTTACGTTTTATGCATGCTAATTCTTGGAATTCATTACTCTGTAATCCATCTCCTGTATCATAATTTTTTATTTTGTTATTTTCAATACTAAACTTGGATAATCCCTTATTAGTTGAAAGCCAAAGGTTATTATCACTATCTTCAAGAATACCTTTTATGACATTATTTGGTAACCCATCTTTTTCAGAAAATCGCATAAACTTTCCTTTGGAACCCTCTTTACCAGGTACAAATTTATTTAAACCACCTCCAAAAGTTCCAACCCATAAATCACCATTTTTACTTTGATATAATGCCAAAGAGTAATTATGGCTAAGAGAATTTACATCTTCGGGGTCATTTTTGTATATTTTAAAACGGGGTGTTTTTTTTAATTTTTCTTCAAGAGAAAGCTGGCATAAACCATCACCCGTAGCAAACCAGATATTTCCATAGCCATCTTCGAAAATATCTCTAACAATATCATTCGAAATAGAATTTACATTGTTGGAGTTATGTCTAATGTTGTCCTTTTGATATTCTGATGTCCCTTCTTTTTTAATCCAGCGATGAACTCCGCCATTATATGTGCCAATCCATAAATTATCATCAGAATCTTTAAGTAATGAAAAAACGCTTCGGCTAACACTTTTAACCGGACTCAGCTTAGATTTATTAATTTCGTTAGGATTAGAAATGTCTAGCATGTTTAGCCCACTGGCATTTTCACCACCAATTAATAGCATTTTTTTATTGTTAACTGAAATTTCCTCGAGGGCGAAGGACATTGGAGTAAAACCAAAAGATTGAAAGTTTAAATAGTTTCCATCATCGTCTTTTGCCAGCATATTTAAACCTCCACCTTCTGTGCCAATCCATAAATAGCCGTTGCTATCTTCATAAAATGATCTTATTTTGTCATAACTCAGGCTATTTTTTTCAAGTGTTTTTCTGATATGCTTAAATTGCTTTCTGGTTGGGTCGTACTTGTTTAAACCTCCACCATTAGTTCCAATCCATATTACACCTGTTTTGTCTTTGTATAAAGATTTTACAACGTCTTTGCTAAGACTGTTTGATGTTCTTGGACTATAATTGTATTTCTGGGTTAATCTTGGAAATTCTTGGTTTGGAAGATTTTCAAGAAAATAAAGTCCAGTATTTGTTCCAGCCCAGATATTATTATTATTATCAATTAATAGACTGTTCATGTGACCATAAGCGTTTAGGCTGTATACTTTTTGATCATTTTGGTTTCTTGATTGACAATATAATTGAATTCCATTTCCTATTAAAAACCTGCCTGGGCTTAGCTCTTCAATAGTTCGCACAGCAACACTTTCTAATCCTAATACGCTATTAATGTTCTTAAAATAACTATCGCCTGACGCATTTCTAGATAATTTAAATAGCCCACCCGCAGCACCTACAAGAATTTGACCTTGACTGTCTTCGTAAATTGCTGATACTGAGTTGCCTTGAATGTCAAAGTTAAAGTTGTCATGTTCAGGAACAAAACGTTTAAATTCTTTATTTTCAAAGCTATTTTGGTCATTTAGATCTAACAATGAAATGCCATCAAAAGTTCCTACCCATAATCTATTTTTACTATCCAAAAGAATAGAGGTTACATAGTCGTCGCTAAGACTTTTAATGTTATTTTTATCATGCTTAAAATGCGTGAATTTTTCTGTTTTTTTATTAAATAAATTTAAGCCTCCACCCGTTGTTCCAATCCAGATGTTTCCGTTTTTATCACCTTCAATGCAAAAAACAAGGTTACTGCTAATACCTTGGTTAATATTTTCTGGAGTATAGGTGGTAAAGGTATAACCGTCATATTTATTTAAACCATCGTGTGTTGCAAACCACATGAAACCATCATTATCTTGATAAATACCATTGATATCACTTTGAGATAGCCCTTGTTCAGTGGAAATATGATCAAAGTGAATATTGTTTTGAGAAACTAAAAGTTGAGTAAACCCAAATATTATTAGGATGATGGTGCTTTTTAAATGCTGCATTTAAATATTTTTTATCTAAAATATGGTCACTTAAATATAGTTGTAAATATCTTCGCTATACGCTATAAATGGTTTTGATAACGTAACATATGTTTAATTTTTAAATAACTGTTAGCGTAAGAGCAGCTAGATTTATTTGAAGTTTGTTAATCTTTTGGGCTTGTATAACTTACTTCGAAAAGTAATTTAATAAGCCAAATTAAAACAGTTGGTTATTAACAATTGTAATAATTTAAGAATATAAATTTATCGTGAGTTTTTTTATAATACATATTATAAAATTAGTTTTTCTGTGGTAAAATCAACCAAAATGTTCTTTGCTTAAAAATCATATCTTTCTTTTTTGTTATAAATTAAATGATTTTATAGTGTTGTTTATGAGTGTTTTATGTTGTGTTGTGTATTGTTGAATTTCCACAGGTTAAAAAATAAATTTTTTAAATGAAGGTTTTATTATGATTTTAAGGTTGCCAATTAGTAATTATTTGTAGGTATTCTTTTGTTCTATTTCAGAACCAATTATTTTTGTTAAATAATTCTCTTTTTTCATTGACTTTAAGAAGCTTAAAACAGGTATATTTGGGGGCAAAATTCATGTAGATGAATTTTGTATAAAAACAAACATAAAATAAAACTTTTATCAAGTTAAAATTACTTCAAAACAAATGAACAAAGAATTAGATCAGTTATCTGCGGATAATATCAGAGCGTTGGCCATTTCTATGGTAGAAAAAGCCCAATCTGGGCATCCAGGTGGACCAATGGGAGGAGCGGACTTTATGCATATTTTGTATTCGGAGTTTTTTAATTTTGATCCTTCTGATATGGAGTGGTCGTTCAGAGACCGTTTTTTTATGGATGCGGGGCATTTATCTTCTTTAATGTATGCTCAGTACTATTTACTAGGTAATTATGAGAAAGATGATGTTGCGAGTTTTAGACAATGGGGTTCAGTAACACCTGGTCACCCAGAGGTTGATGTTAAAAGAGGAGTTGAAAATACTTCTGGACCATTAGGCCAGGGGCATACAATGGGAGTTGGAGCTGCAATTGCTGCAAAGTTTTTAGCCGCCAAGTTTGGTGATTGGATGAATCATAAAATATATGGTTTTATTTCTGATGGAGGTGTGCAAGAAGAAATATCTCAAGGTGCAGGTAGAATAGCAGGACATTTAGGGCTGAACAATTTTATTATGTTTTATGATGCTAATGATGTTCAATTATCTTCAATGACGGATGAGGTTACTTCAGAAGATACGGCAATGAAGTATGAATCTTGGGGATGGAAAGTTGTTACCATAGATGGTCATGACCATGAACAAATAAGAAAGGCCTTGAAAGACGCTAATGCAGAAACTGAAAAACCTACCCTTATAATTGGAAAAACAATTATGGGTAAAGGTTGTGTTACAGCGGAAGGTGAAATGTTTGAGGGTTATTGCGAATTACACGGTCAGCCTATTGGAAATACTGGAGCTGATTACGTTAAAACGCTTCTTAATTTAAAGGCAGATCCAGAAAACCCTTTTGATATTTATAAAGAAGTACATTCTTATTACGATACTATTTTGGCTTCAAAAAAAGAAAATGCGACTAAAAAGAAAGCTGAGATTAATGCTTGGAGAGCTAGCAATGAGGATTTGGCGACTAAAATGGATAAGTTCTTTTCTGGAGAGATACCTGAGTTAGATTTTAGTAGTATTGAGCATAAACAAGGTTTAGCAACTAGAGTGGCTTCTTCTAATGTTTTAGGTTACTTGGCAGAAAATGTAGAAAACATGATTGTTTCGTCTGCTGATTTATCTAATAGTGATAAAACAGATGGTTTCTTAAAGAAAACTACCGTTATTCAAAAGAATAATTTTTCAGGAGGTTTTTTACAGGCAGGTGTTGCTGAGTTAACAATGGCGTCAATTGCAAATGGTATAGCGCTTCATGGAGGTGTTATTCCAGTGGTTGCTACTTTCTTTGTCTTTTCTGATTATATGAAACCAGCAATTCGTTTAAGTTGTATTCAAGAGTTGCCAGTTAAGTTTGTTTGGACCCATGATGCATTTAGAGTAGGGGAGGATGGACCAACACACCAACCAATTGAGCAAGAAGCCCAAATAAGATTATTGGAAAAGTTGAAGAATCATAGTCATGAGCAAAGTTTTGTGGCGTTACGTCCTGCGGATTCTTCAGAAACAAGTGTTGCTTGGAAAATGGCGCTTGAAAACACGAAAACACCTACTGGCTTAATTTTATCAAGACAAGGTATTAAAGATATTGATACTCCAGAAAGATACAATCAAGCATTAGCAGCTCAAAAAGGAGGATATTTAGTTAAAGAGGTGGAAAACCCAGACGTTGTATTAATAGCTAATGGATCTGAGGTTGCAACTTTAATTGAAGCAACTGCCTTGTTAGAAGAGAAAGAAGGATTAAAAGTAAACATTGCGTCCATACCATCTGAAGGGATTTTTAGACAGCAGGATAAGGAATATCAAAATAGCATAATTCCTTCTGATAAGCCTATTTTTGGTTTAACAGCAGGTCTTCCTGTAAACTTAGAAGCTTTAGCAGGCCCTAATGGTAAGGTTTTTGGATTGGAACACTTTGGGTACTCAGCTCCAGCAAAAATATTGGATGATAAGTTTGGTTTTACAGGAGAAAAAGTATTTGAACAGGTAGTAAAATTTTTAAAATAAAATAACCAAATAAATACGAGGTCTAATGAAATTTTTTATTGATACAGCAAACCTAGAAGAAATTAAAGAAGCTCAAGATTTGGGTGTTTTAGATGGTGTTACTACCAATCCATCTTTGATGGCTAAAGAGGGTATTACAGGTGCAGATAATATTTTAAACCACTATAAGAAAATATGCGACGTAGTCGATGGTCACGTTAGTGCAGAAGTTATTTCTACAGATTTTGAGGGTATGGTGAAAGAAGGAGAAGCTTTGGCTGCTTTAAATCCTCAAATTGTAGTAAAACTTCCAATGATCGCAGATGGAGTAAAGGCATGTAGATACTTTTCTGATAAAGGCATCAAAACCAACGTTACTTTAGTGTTTTCTGCTGGACAAGCACTTTTGGCAGCAAAGGCTGGTGCAACCTATGTATCTCCTTTTATAGGTCGTTTAGATGATATTTCTACAGATGGTTTAGGTTTAATTTCTGATATCAGACTTATTTACGATAATTATGGTTTTAATACTGAGATTTTAGCAGCGTCAGTTCGTCATACTATGCACGTGTTAGATTGTGCTAAAATTGGTGCGGATGTTATGACAGGACCTCTTAGTTCAATAAAAGGATTATTAAAGCACCCTTTAACAGATAGTGGATTGGCTAAATTTTTGGCAGATTACAATAAAGGAAACTAAATTATAAGATACTATTTAGTATTAAGTAAAGTCCTACTGTTATTAATAACGGTAGGCTTTTTTCGTTTAATATATTTTTAGTTATTTGGTTTTGAGTTGTTTAAATAATTTTTGAATTGTTCTAGATTGAATTATTGAGTACCTTTTACCATAGATTCTAGTAAATAATTTATTC
The DNA here is from genome assembly GCA_947493885.1 of uncultured Maribacter sp. Classification (GTDB taxonomy): domain Bacteria; phylum Bacteroidota; class Bacteroidia; order Flavobacteriales; family Flavobacteriaceae; genus Maribacter_B. The sequence goes on along the minus strand of CANLTE010000004.1, from coordinate 217,947 downwards.
AATCTAAACGTACAAAATGAAAAACTCTGCAAACAAAGAAAAAAAGAACCCCACATCAAGAAGGAATTTTTGCAAAAACACAGCTCTGATTACAGGAGCTACGATACTTCCCGTAACGCAAATGAGTGCTATGTTTAATGTAGCAAATGATAAAAAATTAAAGATTGCTGTTGTAGGTTGTGGAGGGCGAGGGACTGGAGCCGCAATACAGGCTTTAAAAGCAGACGAAAATGTGGAATTGATTGCAATGGCGGATGCTTTTGAAGATAATTTAAAAAAGAGTTTAACACGTATTTCAGAGGCTGTTGAAAGTAGTAGGGTAAAAGTGAAACCTAAACACCAATTTGTTGGTTTTGACGCAGCTGAAAGGGCAATGGAATTGGCTGATGTAGTTATTTTGGCTACACCTCCTGGTTTTAGACCACAACATTTTGAATACGCAATTGCAAATGATAAACATGTTTTTATGGAAAAACCTGTGGCGACTGATGTTCCAGGGGTACGAAAAGTATTGGCTTCTGCAAAACTTGCAAAAGAGAAAAAATTAAATGTAGTAGTTGGATTGCAAAGACGATATCAAACCAATTATTTGGAAGCGTACAAAAAATTAAAGGAGGGAAACATTGGAAAAATTGTTTCTGGTCAAGTTTATTGGAATAGTGCTGGTGTTTGGGTACGTAATAGAAAAGAGGGGCAGTCAGAGTTAGAGTACCAAATGAGAAATTGGTATTATTTTAATTGGCTATGCGGAGATCATATATTGGAGCAACATATTCATAATATTGATATAGCGAATTGGTTTGTAGGCGAGTATCCAAAATACGCGCAAGGTATGGGGGGTAGACAAGTTAGAAATGGTAAGAATCATGGAGAGATTTTTGACCATCACTTCGTGGAATACACCTATCCAAGTGGAGCGGTAATTGCAAGTCAATGTAGACATCAACCAAATACAATGCGGAAGGTTTCCGAATTTTTCCAAGGAGCAAAAGGTACCGTTTCAACAGCTGGAAAAAACTCAGAAATAAAGAATTGGAATGGAACTACTCTTTTCGAATACAATGGAGAAAATGATTTAAACTCACAACAAATAGAACACAATCGTTTATTTGCTTCTATTCGCAACAAAGAAGTAATCGCTGATGGAGAAAATGGAGCTAAGGCGACAATGAGCGCTATTATGGGTAGAATGGCTACTTATTCAGGAAAAGTTATTACATGGGATGAAGCCATGAAATCTAACCTAAGTTTAGTGCCAAATACATTAACATGGGATTCTCCTGCACCTGTTCAACCTAATACTGATGGAACATATAACATTCCAGTTCCAGGTAAAAGTATAGTTCTGTAATACCTCTAAATTCTAATGATATTGTAAAAGTCTATATCGTGATGTAATTTTTTTTAATTATTACGACAATATTTGTGTAAAATAATAGAACAAGTAAAACTTTTAATAACTTTAAGTTTATGCTTTTTTGCAAAGCCTTATTTTTGCTTTACTGAAAAATGGTTAGGAAATAATTTTAAGAATATGTCTGATAAAATTGAAAGAATAAAAACGTTGATTATAGGTTCAGGTCCTGCAGGTTATACTGCTGCTATTTATGCTTCTAGAGCAGATTTAAAGCCTGTTTTATATACAGGAATGGAACCAGGAGGACAGTTAACAACTACCACAGAAGTAGATAATTTTCCTGGATATCCAGAAGGTATTGATGGCCCTACAATGATGGTTCAGTTACAACAGCAAGCTGAGCGTTTTGGAACAGAAGTTCGTATAGGAATGATTACTGCTACTGAATTAAGTGATAAGGTAGGAGGAATTCATAAGGTAACAGTTGATAACGATAAAGTAATTGAAGCGGAAACCATTATTATTTCTACAGGAGCTACAGCAAAGTACTTAGGATTGCCTAGTGAACAAAAGCTAAGAGGTGGCGGAGTATCTGCTTGTGCAGTTTGTGATGGATTCTTTTATAAAGGACAAGATGTAGCCATTGTTGGAGCAGGTGATACTGCAGCGGAAGAAGCATCTTATTTAGCAAACATATGTAGAAAAGTGACAATGTTAGTTCGTAAAGACCATATGAGAGCTTCAAAAGCTATGCAGCATAGAGTTAATAGCATTTCTAATATTGAGGTAAAATATAATACTGAAGTTGATGAAGTTTTAGGTGATCAGGTTGTTGAAGGTCTACGTATGGTTAATAACCAAACAGGAGAAAAAGAAGATATTGAGATAACTGGTTTATTTATAGCTATTGGGCATAAACCAAATACTGATATTTTTAAAGGTCAGTTGGATATGGACGAAACCGGTTATTTAATTACAGAGGGGAAATCTACTAAAACGAACTTACCTGGTGTGTTTGCATGTGGAGATGCTCAAGATAAGGAATACAGACAAGCCGTTACTGCTGCCGGAACAGGTTGTATGGCTGCATTGGATGCAGAACGTTATTTAGCTACTATTGAAACCCCAGAAGAAGTGGCTTAAATAGTATCTTTTTGAAAAGTAAAAATTAAATCCAGTACATAATTGTACTGGATTTTTTATTAATCAATTCGTTTGTAATTTTCAGAAAAAGTAGGATGTCCCTCAGCATCTAAAGTAATTTGGCTGTAATAGTTTTTTTCTAAATGCAATTCAAATTTAAACACCTGAACAGTATCAATAATTGTCATCATGGCTTTAGAACCATATTCTAATCTTTCGTCAAGTGAGTTTTGTGTATTTGTATATGTGCCGTAGCCATACCATTCGTTAGGGTCATCTGGCGAATATCTTGTCCACATGACTTTACCTTTACTGTATATTTTTATCTGACGGTAACCATTAATATTTTTTAAAGTGTCAGATACGTTTATCCCATCGTAATGAAAACGATTAACGAGCTCCCAAGTACCTTCCATAGAAGGTTTAACATGCGATTTTGATGATGTAAAGTTAGTTGAAGAAACCAAAATAAGCATCAAGAAAACCAATCCTAATATTTTTTTCATGGTTGTCTGTTTTTAAGTTGTTAACTACTAATAAGTTACATTATTTTTTCGAGATTTAAGTAAAATAAAACAGATTTGTTTTAGATAAGAATAAATTATGGGAGCATATTTTTAAGACTAAATTTTTTGAAATAAATTAAAAACAGCCTCTTTACGATTTTTACTAACAGGAATTTTGTGATTTTCAATAAACGCAAAGTAAATGAAAAAAGCTGTTCCCGTACCAAAGTGTACTATACGAAAAATCGTATTTGCTGTTAGATTTTCCGCATCACCACATTTATAATAAGTATAATAGTTTTTCCATTTAGTTTAATCTTGGTAATCCTTACAATTCAAGTCTATTTTGAACCGTTAGACAAATTCTAGAAGTAAAAATATACATCTTTTATTCATTTGTTAATCTTAAGGTTATGAAATTATTTACAGACCTTTAAAAGCTCAAGTGAGTTCTATTACTAACAACTAAACTATCATCTTTTAGGAGAAGGAATGATTAAAAGGAACAATAAAAAAGCAGTTTATTCATAAAGCTGTTATTCTTATTTTGGGCCCTTAGATCTAACATGTACTACGGGATCTAACACAAAAACAGTATCGTCTCCAATAACAGTATAAATAATACTATACTTTGCTTCTCCATGTTCTATATTTCCTATTTTTCCTATATAATTACCATGGTCATCTGCTTTAGGTGTCACATCAAAAATTGTTTCACCAGAATCAATTCGTATTGCTATAGACGAAAGCCCATTACCAAGTTCCCAGGTTATGTTACTGTTAGGCGATACATGAACTATAGATTCTTCTGGCACCGATTTATCAAACACATTATTTTCATTACCATTCAGCACCAAGCCCTTATTCACAAAAGCTATAGTAAGTGTGGTATCTTCTGAGGTTTCAATTTTTTCATTAGCGCATGAAGTAGCTATGACTACTATTAGCGAAAGGGTTAAAATTCGGGTAAACATATAAACTTTGGCTTTCATTTTTATGAATTGTTAATTTTTTAAATGTAATTATTTTCTTCTTCTTTTTATAAGAAAAAACTTTTATAAAAATATCTTTCTTATCTTTAACCTAACCTTCTTCATATCTTAACACGAATGATAAGTTGTTTTATATTGTACTTTCTTTACCTCTTTCCGTTTTTTGCAATAGAAATGTTGTTGCAGCTTTTCAGGATGTTTTTCATATATAGATTTGCTTCAATTAATAATTGAATTACCTAATGCGTACCATGTTTGTCTTTTTTTTCAATACTATAGATAATCTTAAACAAAAAAATGGAGTTAGTAGTTTTACTAAGTTATAGTATATCTGGTTTATTTTGGTAGTGTTGTATATCTTCATAAAGATGCTCAAAGTGAGGATGATTTAACCATTGGCAGTTTTGCCTCAACTATGATACCCACATTGTCTAACTTGTTAATGGTTGTTGTATCATTTTATTTTGGTTCTACCGCTGCTATCGAAATAGCAAATACAGTTTCTAAAAATGGAGGTAAAGTGCAAAATGGAGAAGAAGAGAAGGATAATACATTACAGTAATGTTACACCGGTTCCAGGAGTTTTCGGAAATACTATTTTGCCGTTTTCTTTGACAACAACGCCCTCAGCAATATCATTTTTGAGTAAAAGAGCGCCATCCATATCAACATAATCTAGTTGCGGTAAAAGTTGTGCAATGGCTGATATACCAACGGTAGATTCTGTCATACAGCCTGTCATAACTTTGAGCCCAAGGGCTTTTCCTTTTGCTATCATACGAAGGGCAGGTGTTAATCCACCACATTTGGTAAGTTTTATGTTTATTCCAGAAAAATGTGAAGCACATTTTTCAACATCGGTCTCAATAATACAACTTTCATCAGCCATCGTTGGTAGAGCACTTTTTTGCGCTACTTTTTTCATGCCCTCCCAATCAGTTGCTTTTAGAGGTTGTTCAATGAATTCTACATCTAGTTCTTTTAACATATCAGCGTTATCAATAGTTTCTTCAGCTGTCCACGCGCAGTTAGCATCAATTCTAAAAATAGCATTGGTATGTTTTCGTAATTCCTTTACAATGGCAACATCATTTTCGGTGCCCAGTTTTATTTTATATATGGGCCAAGGTTTTTCTTTAATTTTTTCCACCATTTTTGGAATGGAATCTATTCCGATAGTGTAATTGGTTATGGGGTAGGAGTTAGTTTGGGTATTCCATATTTGATGTAAAGGTTTGTTCTTTAACTTACCATACATGTCGTGGGCAGCAATATCTAATGCACAAATCGCAAAATTAGAAAGTGCCTTATTAGTTAGAAAGGAATGAAAATTTCCTGGCGTTGTAAAATTAAATGTTTCAATATCGTTCTTAATTTTTTCTATCTCTAGAATCATGCTTTCAACAGTAATATTGTAATATTTACTTGCAGTGGCCTCACCATATCCTGTTTTTCCACTTAAACTTAAACATACAATTAATGTATCTTGTTGATTTCTAGATTCTCTAGAAATGGAAAAGGTATGTTTTAGTTGTAGTTGATATTTTTTAAGGAGAATTTGCATGGAACTAATATAAAGATATAACTATATGAAAAAACAAAAACCCATTGAAATTTCAATGGGTCTATATTGTTTAATATGTATTAGTTTTAATATTTGTGGACACTACCTGAAACCGACTTTTTCTTATGAACTTCAGCATCTCCAGAATAAGATATGTTTCCGCCACTAGAAGCATCAGCTGTAAGATTTTTTGAAACATTTACGTTTAAATTGGCTCCGCTGCTTGCTTGAGCATTGCAACGTTCAGATAATAAATCTTTAGCTCTAATGTTTGCTCCACTACTGCCATCAATATCAGCGTTAGAAGCTTTTCCACTTAGATTTATGTTTGCTCCACTGCTAGCATCTATTTCCAAATCTTCAGTTTCAATTTCAGCGGTTAAAATAGAGCCGCTGCTGGCATTCAAATCTAATTGACTTGTAGTTATTACATTTTTGGAACTTAAATGTGCGCCACTTGAGCTGGAAATAGCATTTATTTTAGGCATTGAAACGTAAACTTTTTTTGTAGCATTACCAATGTTGCGAATAGCATGAATGCGTAATTTACCGTTGTTAATATCCGTGCCAATTAAATCAATAATGTTTTCATCGGCTTCAATGGTAATGTCAAAATTGTTCGCCTGCGTGACAAAAACTCTAATGCCTTCAGAAGCAGAAATTTGAGTGAATTCGCTCGTAATTTCCCTAGATTCCTCTACGATGTTACCATTTCCTTTTTCTCCGGTACTAAAATCAAAAGCGCAGGAAGATAAAAATAGTGATAGTACTAATGCGATTGCAATTCTAATTAAGGTTGTCATGATGTTGTTTTTTATTGTTGATGTAAAGATGAATTTTTCTGTATTTGTTTAATTGTTTTTATTACCCAGTTGTTGATTTAAGTGACTGGATTGTTATTTGTTATCGGTTTTTACCTTAACTCCTTCTTCATTAATTTTCATTTTAAAGGACTCGCCGTTTTCGTTAATATCAATGTCAACGCCGTTTTTGTCAATTTTAATTTTATTGTTTTCTCCGTTTTCGTTAATATTAATATTTATCCCTTCTGAGTTAATAATTACTTTATCATTATCGTTTTTAAACTCAGCTTCATGTTCAGGGCAGTCCAGACATTTTAGCTCCCCATTTGAGGACATTTTCCAGCTATACTTTTGTAAATCACATCCATTTAAATTATGGTCATTTTTAGTTCTAATGGTGTAACATCTGGAGCTTAATGATTCGTATTTTAAAACCGTATTCATAGGAACGTAAAGTGTAGCATTAACTTCTAAATCTTGAAGTTTATTGGCGTCAGGTATAATACTAAAATCGTTAAGTGTTATGGTATTACCATTCACTTTATACGTATATTCAATGGCATCCGCATTATCTCTTGCTTCACTGAACGAAGGACCATTAGCTTCTTTTCGTATTTCCATTTTAATGATAGAATCTTTTGATCTTTTTATACGAATTCTTACATCTTCAGATAACAATACCTCTTCACCATCATCATTATGAGTCATAATAATGTAATTCATTCGCATTATTCCTCTATTTTCTTTATATCTAGAGGAAACTAAATTGATGTTTAAGGTATCCATAGGGTTATCAACAATCAACTCATTTTCGGTTGTAACTGTTCCTGAATATGCGTGAGCTGATGCTTCTTTTACTCCAATTATTATTCCGCCGATAATCGCAACTATCCACAAACCAAGCAGTGAAAATTTAGCAATGTTTCCAATGGATTTTAAATTAGTTACTAATATTTTTAATCCAAGATATAGTAAAAAGAAAAATGGGATTCCGATTGCAAAAAAGACAATCATCGAAGTTAGCCATACAGGTGCGTGTACTGGGTTTTGGATGAAATCGTCCATTCCAGGAATATGAATAAAATTTAATGAACGTATTAGAAGTCCAATGAACAAACCTATTACAACAGCGGCTCCAACAATAATTAAAATAACACCTATAAACTTACCAATAACTTTAAAGAAAAACATAATAATGTCACCGAGGGTTTCGAAAAATGTTTTTCCTCCGTTTTTAACCTTGTTGCCTACTTTTTCGTAATCTACGCTTTTTACTTTTTCGGCAACGTCGTCAAAACCCTCTTTAACCTTTTTTTCAATATTACTTATGTTTACAGCTTCGCCTTGCATATCAAGCTTTTGCGCTGTTGTTAAGGCTTCTGGGATTAGCAGCCATAGTAACCCGTAAATTAAAATAAAGCCACCCCATGAAAATATGGTTAGAAAAATCCATAATAGTCTAACCCATAAAGCATCAATACCTAAATAGTGACCTAAACCAGCGGATACACCTGCAACATATTTTGTAGAAGTATCTCTGTAGAGTTTTTTAACCCTAGTAGTCTGAGCGGATTTTTTTGATTTTGGTTCATCATCAAAAATATCCTCATCAACCATATAATCTTCTGGTTGGCCCATAATGGTAATTACTTCATCAACCTCTTTAATGGTGATTACTTGACGCTCATTTTCTAGTTTTTCGTAAAATAACTCGGCAATTCTAGCTTCGATATCGGCTAAGATTTCATCACTACCAGAGGTATTTGCAAAGGAACGTTTTATGGATTCTAAATATCGTCGCATTTTGTTATACGCCTCTTCGTCCATATGAAAAAGGGTATTAGCGAGATTTATATTTACTGTCTTGTTCATTTTTTAGCTGTTTTTGTGTTGGTGACCACATTAGTGGCGTTTCTTAATTCATCCCATGTAGTATCTAATTCTTTAAGAAACAATTTTCCTGTTTCGGTTAATGTGTAATACTTTCTAGGTGGACCCGAAGTTGACTCTTCCCAACGGTAGTTGAGTAAGCCAGCGTTCTTTAACCTTGTTAATAGTGGATATATGGTTCCTTCTACAACAAGCATTTTTGCGTCTTTTAACGTGCTTAGAATTTCTGATGCATATTTATCATGACCATTTAAAATGGAAAGTATGCAATACTCTAGCACGCCTTTGCGCATTTGTGCTTTTGTGTTTTCTACATTCATAATTTCATAATTCTATTAAATTAACTGTTCGTTTTTCGTAAACCGTACTTGACAATATATGGGTCTGTGATTAGTAGACTGCGGTAAAGTACGGTAGACGTTGATTGATGATTAAACTCCTTTTTGATTTGATGAATAGTTTTATTGTTTTTTGATTATTATTTAATAAACTGAATTGTAAACGGATATTTAAAATATTCTCCTTCATTAGTTTTTATTGTGGCCAATATGGTGTAAACAATATTAACAATAAACAACCCCGCGTGTAAAAGTCCTGCTATGCCCAGTGGAAACATCCAGTTGCGTAATCCGATATTGTGAAAATCAAAATCAAAATCAAAATTGTCAAAATGATGTGTTCCCCAATTGTTGAAATTGAAAAATTCAGGAAAAAAACCAAAAAATATTGGAATGCTTACTAAACCAAGTAGTATGGAATAGAGTAGTAGACTTATCTGAAAATTTAAAACTTGTTTTCCATTATAGTCTACAAAATTGTATTCCTTTTTATTAGCGGTCCAAAGTATTAAGGGTATAATAAAATGTCCGAACGGAATGATACATCTAGAAAAGGTAGAAGCATGCAGTATTGCAGACAAATTTCGCTCGTGTTTTGATAAAGTCTCTGTCATGGCATATTAGTTTCTTATACAAATATATGTCTAAAAGAAGGTACTTTGCAAAACATAGTACTAAATTTTAACATAATTTAACATTTCCAAGTTTGGATTATATCCTTTATATTTAGTAAAAAATAAATAGCCTTATGCCTGTATCTGCCCGTAAATTCAACATGTTTACCTTTTTTAAATTGCCATCTGCATGGTGGTGTGGAGTACGCGTAAAGTATGTAGGAGAAAAGAAGGCCATAGTAACAGTTCGGCACAGATGGATAAATCAGAATCCGTTTAAATCTATGTTTTGGGCTGTTCAAGGTATGGCGGCGGAGCTAACCACAGGAGCAATGATGATAAGTCAAATTAAGGAAAGTGGAAAAAAAATTTCCATGCTAGTTGCTAATAATAATGCCAACTTTTCTAAAAAAGCTACAGGTAAAATTACGTTTGTTTGTGAAGACGGACTCAAAATAAAAGAGGCATTAGATAAAACCATTGCAACTGGTGAAGGTGAAACCTTGTGGATGCAAGTTATTGGCACAAATACAGATGGGGTGGTGGTATCTACATTTAATTTTGAATGGACGGTTAGATTAAAAGGTTAATTTAATGGCAGAAAAAATTCTTTTTAAGGAAACTCAGCGGTTTTCGTTTTGGTGGATATGGTTGATATTGATTGCTATTCCTCTTCCGCTGTTTTATATCCTTAGAAGTAATTCTGGAGATTTCTCTATTTCAATTATCATGCCCATGGAGAATTGGATTGGTATTCTGTTCTTACTGATCTTTATTATTTTTATTGGAAAGGCTAAATTAAAAACAACGTTTACTAAGGGTGAGATTAAAATTCAACATTTACATTTTTATAGAAAAACAATAACTTTTAAAGAGGTCAAAAACTGTAAAATTGTTACGCATAATTTTGTTGGTTATGGTTTAAGAAAGAGTAGTAAATATGGAACAGTATTAAAAACTAAAGGAAACAAAGGATTATTGGTAACCCAAATAAATGGAAAAAAATTTCTTATCGGAACTCAAAAACCGAAAACTTTAGAAGATGTTTTAAAAATAATCTTTGATAATGTGTAACTTTTTCGATGAGAAAAACAACTAATAAGCATCAATCATAAAAAACAATATAGAAATGAATGCACACGAAATAGATTACCACATTTACGGAGAAGAAATGCAATATGTAGAAATAGAGTTAGACCCTCAAGAGGCTGTAGTTGCTGAAGCTGGTAGTTTCATGATGATGGACTCTGATATTAAAATGGATACTATTTTTGGTGATGGATCTAACCAAGATACTAGTGTTTTGGGTAAAATATTTTCGGCAGGTAAACGTATGCTTACTGGTGAGAGTTTATTTATGACAGCTTTCTTAAATATTGGTCAAGGCAAAAAAAAGGTAAGTTTTGCCTCTCCATATCCTGGCAAAATTGTAGCTATTGATTTGTCAGAAAAGCAAGGTAAATTTATTTGTCAAAAAGATGCTTTTTTATGCGCAGCCAAAGGTGTTTCTGTAGGCATCGAATTTTCAAAAAAATTAGGTAGAGGCCTTTTTGGTGGAGAAGGTTTTATTATGCAAAAACTGGAAGGTGATGGTATGGCATTTGTACATGCTGGAGGTACTTTAGCCAGAAAAGAATTGCAGGCGGGAGAAGTGTTAAAAGTAGATACCGGTTGTATTGTAGGTTTTAGTCAAACCGTTGATTATGATATAGAATTTGTAGGTGGAATTAAAAATACTGTTTTTGGAGGGGAAGGTTTGTTTTTTGCAACCTTAAGAGGTCCTGGAACGGTTTACATACAATCGTTACCATTTAGTAGATTAGCCGGCAGAGTTATTGCTGCTTTACCACGAGGAGGTAACAGCAAAGGAGAGGGTAGCATATTAGGAGGTATTGGAGATTTGTTAGATGGAGATAATAGATTTTAGAAATAGAAATTTATTATGGTCTTTGCTGTAGATAATCGGTTTTCCAAATTTTTTGATTTGTTTGTTGGTCAATATTTCCACCGGAAAGAATAACTAACACTTTTGATTTTTTAGATTGTTTGGATAACCATTTTTGTGCAGCTACCATTCCCAAAGCACTGGTAGGTTCTACTCTAATTTTTAATAAATGCGTAAGCCATTGTGTCCAATAAATCATATCGTTTTCAGTAATTTCATAAAAAGCATCGAGTTGTTTAAGGTACTCAAAAGTAATTTTACCTACTGAAAGCGTCATTGCTCCATCGGCCAGCGTATTTGGTGTATTAGCTAATTTTTGAATGGATGACTTTCGTATTGATTGCGCAGCATCATTGGCATTTAGCGGTTCAGCTCCAATAACTTTAGTATCAGGAAAAAGCCCTTTGGTGGCAACAAATGTTCCGGACAATAGCCCACCACCTCCACAGGGAGCAAAAACAGCACTGACTTTCCCAATTTCCATTAAAGTTTCATAGGCCGCTGTACCTTGACCTGAAACCACTTGGTTGTGATTATATGGAGGAATCCAATACGTACCTTCTACTTTTGATGCTTCAACAACTTTTTCGTTAGCGATCGCTCTAGATTCGCACAAAACAACTTTTGCTCCATAAGATTGTGTAGCCTGTATTTTTACCTTAGAACAATGTTTAGGCATGTATATTGTAGCGGGTATTTTATTCATGGCGGACGCCCAGGCTACTGCTTGAGCATGATTACCAGAACTATTGGCAACAATGTGTTTTGGTTTTTGGTCATTTTCAATGAGCCATGAAACTGTGTTAAGCGCTCCTCTTGCTTTAAAAGCACCAATTTTTTGCATTCCCTCTGCTTTAAAATAAATTTCATGCCCCAGCCATTTGTTTAGCAATGTAGATGTTAGAATGGGAGTTTTATTTATAAACGGTTTAACACGTTCATAAGCTTTTTCAACATCAGTTAATGAAAGGAGTTTTTTCATTCTTAAATGCATTTAAATTGATGTAGAGTTTTAACATACTTTGCCCGTTGATACCAATCGTTGAAAACAAGTTCAAAATTGTTAACCTCAAAAGTACCAAAATCGTAGTGTAAGTATTCGTCCAACGTTTGTAAAAACAACTCTTTTTGTTTTAATTTTTCTTTAAAACGAACAACGGTTGAGTGTGCTGTTTGAATAGCATAACGAGCATCAATACTTTGTTCAAGATTAGAATTTTTGAAAGCTGTTCTTAAATTATTTCTAGTATCATTCAACACCGAGTTATTCATGTGTCCCTGTAGCATAACACAAGAACTGGAGGCCGTAACGCCTTTAAAATTTATTTCGATTTTTTGGTTTTTTATAATGCATTTTTCAACAATCTCAATATAGTCCTCTAAGTTAATAGAAGAAAGCTTAAAGCCATCGTAACAAGAAATAATAGACATTACGGTAATGTGTATGTCGGAATTTGGATAGTAATATTGCTGAGGTTCAACCAGCTTAAGTTTGCTTAAAAAAAACTGAGCCGCATTTTTAATTTCTTCAGGAGGCCTAATCAATAGTGTAATACCAAACCTTTGATCTAAATCCGAATCCATTAAAGTGTCAACATCGTATTTTTCTGAAGCAATTTTAGCTTTGGAATTTTTGTATAAATCCAAATAATGTGGTGTAAGATTCATTTTAAATATTTAGCAGGAATAAAACTATTGAAACTTAAATATAAAGTGAATTATTTAATGCGCAATACAGTGGTAATTGGATTTGCCCTATTAATATTTAATTCACAAAATGTTAATTACCAGTGAAATGTAATTGAGTTAAATCATGTTCATAAAATAAATTAATCGTTAGATTTGGCTTTCAATTTTAAACTCATACAAATGGCTATTGGAATTATGTATGCCTTTATATCGGCAGTTTTACTGGGCTTATATGCGTTACCATCTAAATACGCTAAAAACTATGCTTGGGAAAATACTTGGGGTGGTTTCTTCTTTTTTGGAATGATAGTAATTCCGTTAATTACTACTTTTTTACTGGTAAATAATTTAAATGGGATATACAGTAATACACCTACTTGGGTGTTTTTTGCAATGTTTGGGCTCAGCTTTTGTTGGGGAATAGGAAACATTCTTTGGGGATTTAGTATTTCATCAATTGGAATGTCCCTTGCCTTTAGTTTGTTTTTAGGAGTAATTACATCAATAGACACTATTCTACCTTTGATTTTAGTACCCGAAGGACAACAAAGTGTTATAGGAACCGATATTGGAAATATAATGCTTACTGGAATTTTTGTTATAGTTTTTGGAATAGCTCTTAATGGTTATGCTGGTATTTTACGTGATAAAAGTAAAAAGTCCGATTCACAGACTGGAATTGATTCTAAAGTCATGAAAAAAGGAATTTTGCTATGCGTTTTGGGGGCGATATGTGCTGCTGGATTTAATCTTTCCTACCATGTAGGTAACAATCTTGGTAAAATTGGGCATATTGCAGAAACAGAATATGGGAATGAACCTTGGATAGCACGTTTGGCAGTTCTTTTACCCATTTTTATGGGTGCCGCTTTGTCTACAATGACCTACTTTGTTTATACAATTACAAAAAGAAAAACGTGGAGGAATTATAAAGGTAAGGGAGCTTTACTTGGTCTTGTATTGATTTTAGCCATGGCAGTTTTTCATGATTCTGCATTGGTAATTTACGGGCTTGCGGCTTACAAATTAGGAGAACTTGGAACTTCGGTTGGCTTTGCTATTCTTGAAACAGGTGCCATTATGGTAGCAAATGTTAATGGAATACTAACCAAGGAGTGGAAAGGAGCCTCCAAAAAGAGCGTTACTTTTCTGGTTATAAGTTTATCCATTCTTATTTTGGGGGTAATGATAATAGCTAAGGGAAATTATATGAAAATAGAAAAAGATGCTGCAAAAATAGCAGCATCTAGCATCGTCAAATAATTATTCCCTAATAGGAATCATGTTGGAGGTGTCTACCGGAAAGCTATCATATTTGTTATAGAGTTTTAAGTATTTCTCTGGGTTTATTGGAGTTTCATTCAACGTTTCGTATAAACCTTTAAAAAAGCCTTCTCGTTTCTGTGATGGGTTAAAAATTAGTGTAAGTTTTACTGTTTCGTTGGTATCATTTTTAAATCCATGTGGTGTAAATCTTGGTATATATGCCACCGTTTCCGGTTTGGCTTGATATTCTTTATCTCCTACTTGTATAGTTAACGTTCCTTTATTAACTATAAAAGTTTCATCCATAAACCTGTGGTAATGTAACTTTGCACCAATTGCCATGGGTGGAAGCGATATTTCGTAAACACCCAATTGGTCATTTGATAGTTCGCTGGTTACTTTAAAAGTTATGGAAATTGTATTTAGCTCTAATTTTTCACCTTTATCAGGTGAAATTATAACAGCTTTATTTTCTAATTGATCTTCAAAATAGTTTTCAGTTTTCATTTTAGCTAGTGAAGGTTTGTTTAATACTATTTTCAACGGCAAGCCTGTTGGTGCTTAATAAGTCGTTATTACTTGTGCTTTCAAGGGAATACATTTCTTGAACTTGAATTCCCATATGATTTAGAATTGCATTTAAATAAGGTTCTTGGAAATCAAAATTCTCCATAGGTGTTCCTCTATATGTACCGCCTTTTGTTGTTACCAAATACGCTTTTTTATCAGTTAACAGTCCATAATACCCATTTTCATTGATGTTAAAGGTGTGACCAATTCTTACTACTTGGTCTAAATACGCTTTTAAGTTAGATGGAACATTTAAGTTGTATAATGGGCTACTAATAACAATTTCATCTGCAGATTTCAACTCGGTTATGAGTTCATCAGATAATGCTGTGGCATTTATGGTTTCCGAAGTGATGTATTCCGCGGGTGTATAAAAACCTTCAATAGTATTATTTTGGATATGTGGTAAGGTGAATAATGCTAAATCTCTTTTTATTACAACACCTTTGGGGTTAACAATTTTCCACTGTTGTTCAAAACAATCTGCCAGAGCCCTTGAGTGTGAGCCATGAGTTCTAGAACTGCAATCAATTCTTAATAATGTTTTCATTCCTTTAATTTTATAGATTCAAAAGAATAACAAAACAGTTGCTAAAAACGTGACATTTTATTTTTTAAGATGATTTAATTTTAAAGGGTCAATAACGGAATAGATGTTTTGTATTTTGTTTTGATTCCATTCAAAAACTTGACAGTTAATAAGGGTTTCTTTATTGTAAAAGAGTAAAGCAGGTTGATGAGCAATTTCCGTTATCTTAATAGATAAGGTTTTTTGATGGGTTTCAAAAACATATAAAATTAGTTGTAATGTAGCTGTTTTTCCTGAGGTTAATTCTCGAACAACCTGAATATCTTTTCCTCCATCCGCACTTAGTGTAATGTCTTCAGAAAGCATTTTTTCCAAACTTTTAACATCCCCATTTTTAATACTTTCAATATAAGCTTTCATGGACTCTGAAATTTCCACATTTTTTAGACTTAAATGTTTTGGTGTGGCATCCAGCTTAATTTTTGCTCTGCTTAGTAATTTTCTTGAATTTTCCACTGTTGACATAATAAGTTCAGCAATTTCTTTGTGCGAATAGTTAAAAGCTTCTTTTAAAATAAAAACAGCTCTTTCCTTTGCTGTAAGCTTTTCAAGAAGAACCAATAAAGAGTAGGTTATAATTTTTTCTTTATCAATATCTTCATCTGTGTTTACAGTCGATAGGGGTTCTGGTAGCCATAAAATATTAGTGTTGAATTTAGATTTTCTCTTCTTTAGGTTGATAGAAGTGTTGATAACCGATTTTGTTAAATAACCAATTTCGTTTTCTAAATGTGCTTTGTCAGCAGAAAGGTGTTTAACTAATACATCTTGTACAGTATCTTTTGCATCTTCAATAGAACCTAAAATATTATAGGCATATGGAAATAGTTTTGCTTGGTAGTTTTTCAATTTTAATTTCATTAAGGACTAGTATTAAATAACAATTGAAAAGATAAAAACGTGACGTCTTTAATGATGAAATATAATGAATTCTAAAAAGGTATTTTGAATGAAAACTATTCTGGAACAAAAAAATAAAGCATTTGTAATGCATATGAATATTAGTCGAATTCATAGAAGAACAAATGCCTTGGTAAATAATTAATATGCAGTACTTACTGTATTCACTGAATTTTGAAAAAGGGTTACTTTTTCGTTTAAAATAGAGTTTAAAGATTCGTTGATAATTTGCTTGTCTGAAAAATTATCGTAGAATGAAGGAAATGCAAGGTCAGCAACTATATTTCCACCTAAAAATGGAAAAGAAGTTTTTGCACTTTCTAAAACTGTAGCTCCTCCGCGTGCTCCAGGAGAAGTTGCCATAAGAAACATTGGTTTGTTTTTCCAAACCTCTTTATCAATTCTAGATAACCAATCAAAGGCGTTTTTAAAGACAGCAGCATAAGAGCCATTATGCTCCGCTAAGGAAATAACAATTCCGTCTGCGTTTTCAATTATACTGTTTAATTTCAATGCATTTTCAGGAATTCCTTTTTCGTTTTCCTCATCTATACCATACATGGGCATGCCATAATCATTTAAATCTAAAGTTAATACCTCTGCCTGTTCTATTTGATTAGCTGTGTAAGTTGCTAGTGTTTTGTTTATTGAGTTTCTGTTATTGCTTGCTCCAAGTGCTATTATTTTCTTCATGATTTTATTTTTTAATTTTTTCGTTAATTTTAGAGTCTATTGAAAATTTACCGCTGCCATTTACCAATATCGCAGCTGCTAATCCTATAACAAGTAATGCATATTCGTAACCTTCCCCTTGTTGGTTTCCGAACCAATTCATAAAGAAACCATGCTCTAAATGAGTGGTGAAAATTATTCCAATAAAAAGCCCAATAAATGATATTGCCCAGAATTTACATGCAAATCCTATTAGCAAACTAATTGCTCCAAAAAACTCAATAATAATTATTAAAAATGCAATAATCCATGGTAGTTGTATGGTTTGTGTAAAGAAATCCATAGTGGCGTTAAAACCATAACCCCCATACATACCAATCATTTTTTGAGCACCGTGAGGAAACATTACAATACCTAGTGTTACACGAGTTATAAACCCAGCCCAATCGTTTTTAGTTGTAAATATTTTTTCTAACATAATGTTTTATATTAATTGTACATTGCAAAGATTGAGAGGAACAGAATGAAAAAAAATAATGTACATTAAGATTATTTTTTTATGAAACCTTTTGGTTTTAACTGGGGAACCAGCTGTTGACTACTCCTTTTATTTCGGACTTTGCATTCGTTAAAATGTTATCTATTTGATCTCTGTTTTGGTCAACGCCATAGGCTAGGACCAGGCTTGAGGCTATTCCAATAAAATCAAAGTTTTGTTGTATTGTTTTAGAAGCATATTCTTTAACCTCGCTTGAAGGTTGATAGTTAAATCCTGCTACAATAATAGATAATGCCCTTTTACTTTTGCATAAACCACTAAATCCAGTATCAGGATTAAAAGAAAAAGTTTTATTGCTAACTACAATAGCATCAATCCATGCCTTAACGGTTGCTGGCATTGAAAAGTTGTATATAGGAAAGGCCAAAACAATATTGTCTGCTTCAATTACTTGATCAATAAGTTTGTTATGGTTGGCGAGCACTAATAGCTCTGACTTAGAAAAATTTGTTTTCCCCATGTTCCATTCCATAATTAGATTCAAATTTTGTTCTAATAGTAAATCTGGTGGCGTTTTACTTAAATCTAAAAAACTAAGTGTTGTTTTGTTTTTACTCAACTTTACAAATTCATCAAATAAAATTTTTGTGTAAGAACCTTTTCGTGGACTGTAATGTATTACTAATGTTTTAGTCATGATTTATTTTTTTTCAAATGTAAATCTTGCTAATTGATAATTTTAATTATTTTTATTTACTTATTAATAACTGTAGTTATGATTAATTTGGAATGGTTTAGAACGTTTAGTGCTATTTACGAGTGTAGTAGTATAACCGAAGCTTCAAAAAAAGTAAATATGACTCAGCCCGGAGTAAGTAAGCACCTA
The DNA here is from genome assembly GCA_947493885.1 of uncultured Maribacter sp. Taxonomy (GTDB): domain Bacteria; phylum Bacteroidota; class Bacteroidia; order Flavobacteriales; family Flavobacteriaceae; genus Maribacter_B. The sequence goes on along the minus strand of CANLTE010000004.1, from coordinate 199,724 downwards.
TCTGCATTGGAGAGTTATATAGGTAATAAATTGTTCAACAGAACTACTCGAAAATTAGTGCCGACCGAATATGGTAAATTTTTATATGCTCAAATAAACAATCCTTTACAACAGTTAGAAAAGGTTGAATATTACTCAAACCGAAGAGCAAAAAAAGCCAAACCTGCAATAACAATTGGCTGTACCTCTGACTTTTTTAAAAACGAATTAAAGCACAGGATTTATGCTTTTGATATGTACATTGTTTCTTATTTTGCAGGAGAGGATGAATTGATTGAAGCTCTTGAAGCGGACAAAATTCAATTATTAATTGGTACTAAGATGTATGATTCATATGAGCATGAATTTTCGTTTTTAAAAAGTGAAGAATTAGTATTAATATGTTCTAATGATATTGATGTTCCAAAAGATATTCAAGTAGATGATTTGCAACTTATTAAGTGGTTGCAAAAACAAGTTTGGTTTAGCTATAGTAATAGACAACAAGAGATAAAAAAGTTTTGGAATGCAAAATTTAATGTAAATCCTAAAATTGTACCTAGATATATATTACCGTCGTATTCAGAAATTGTTTCTGTCCTGAAAAGAAATACTGGGTTTAGTGTAGTTCCAAAGAGTTTTTGTAAAGAAGAGTTACGGAACAATACTATAAAAATGCCATTACAGAATTCCGAAAATGTAACCCAAAAACAGTTTTATTCGTATAAATTAAAAAACAGTAACCTAAAAGAAATTACATTGTTTATGGAGAAAATGAAAGTGATTGAAGTTTAAAACACATACACACAAAAAAATTACTTCTCTTTTATTTTCTTTTTTAAAACACTCAAAAATTCAGGCGTAACTCCGAGGTATGATGCCATATTTTTTTGAGAAACCCGCTGTTCAATTTGTGGATATTTTTCCTTAAAATTCAAATACTTTTCTTCCGTACTTAGCGAAATGTTATCGTTAGCTCTTTCAATATGACTTACCAGTGAGCGTTGATACAAGATTCTAAAAAAACGTTCAAATTTTGGAACCTTAACATATAAATGTTCTAAGTTAACTTGTGAAATTTGTAAAACCTGAGAATCTTCGGTTGCTTGAAGATAATGTTTTGAAGGCTTTTTGGTAATAAAACTATGTAAATCACCAGTCCAGTAATCTTCTCCTGCAAAAGCGGTTATATGTTCTCCTCCTTTTTCGTCAATAGTATAATTTTTGATACAACCGCTAACAATAAAATACTCGTAATAAGCCAGTTTACCAGCCTGTAAAAGAAAGTCCTTTTTTTTAACTGATTTATATTGCAACAATGAGATAAAAATGTTGATTTCCTCTTGGGTAAGATTAACAAAACGATTTATATTCTTTAGAATGATTGTATGATAAGGTTTTAATTCCATCAACAATTTTGGTATTAAGAAATTACTGTTTTTAACCAGTTGGAAAAAGCGGTAAAGGAATTGAAAATTTTATCTGGTTGTAAGGCTTCCAACTTTTCTTTTTCAGCTGTTTCTGCCCAAGCAGCAGCTATAACGGGGACTTTAACTTGTCTGCAGGCACTAATATCACTTGGAGCATCACCAACGTATATGATTTCGTCTCTTGCTATATCCTTAAAAGTATCAATAATGTTTAGAATACCTTGGGGTTTTCGAGGACCACTTGCCATACCTGTTTCTACATTTTCGAAATAGGATTTTATTTTAAATTTTTGCAAAGATATTTCTGTACTGTGTTCTCCTTTTCCGGTTACCATGGCGATGCGAATATTGTTGGATTTGAGGTGCTCTAGTAATTCTACAACTCCATCAAAAGGAGCGGGGCACATTTCATGAAAATCCTTATAGTATTTTAAATAGGCATCAATTCCTTTTTGATATTGGTTGGGAGCTAAGGCCATAATGGTGCCTTCCTCAGAAGGTCCAAAAGTTGCAATAATTTCAGCATCTGAAACGGTTCTTCCAATTAGAGGTTGAATAGCTTTTTTAAAAGCTTTTATACAAAGAGGTAGGGTATTTCCAATAGTACCGTCTAAATCAAAAATTACTGCTTTTATTTTATCCATTTTGGCTATATTTTAATGTCAAATTTTTTTATGTATTGTTATTGTTAATAGATAAAATTTCATTTTAAAATAAGAAAACTTACAGTGTTGTAACCAAACATAAATAATTTGGTTTGTCAAACTTAACTATTTTGATAGCATCTTTAGTGCTTCAGAACTTGTGGAAACAAAGTTTATTTTGCTTTCATAAATAAAATCATGGAAAATTTTTTCGCACTCAGAAAATCACCAATAATTATTAATTGAACGCAAAAGTTTGAAAATTTTTGTAGAATTTCTCCAGCTATTCCATTACTTAATTCAAAAAAATCTTCTATAATACTATTCTTACGAATTATTATTTTATCAAAATGCTGATAATATAAATTACCCAGAAATTCCTGTCCGTCATTGACTGAATTGATAATAATTTTTTCAGAAGTTACTTCTGCAATTTTCTTATTAGAAATATGATGAGATTTTACCTTCATTATGCTAGATAATATTTTTTAAGGGTGTTTCTAGTACTTTAACAGTTAATGTTAACCGGTAACCTTACCAATTAATAATGATTTTTAACGTTTTCAAAAATAGCTTGCATTTCTTGTTTTATGGTTGATGATGATTGCTTAAAATGATTGTTCATGAAGCTAAAAATCAGTGTTTTACCAGATTTGGTTATGAGATAGCCGCTTAAACAATAATTATTACCTAAACTACCCGATTTTGCATAAATATAAGGTTTTCCATTTGTATTAAATGTATTTTTAATGGTACCGCTAACACCACCAGCAGGGAAAAGGGAGAATATTTTTTTTTGGGGTAGCTGATTATAAATTTTATCTAAAACATAAACTATAGATTCTGGAGTAAACAAATTATATCTAGATAGTCCAGAACCATCTACCCATCTTGGTTTTTGAGGTAAATCTCCAAGATGTTTTTGTATGATAAATTCTTTGGTGATTGCACTATTTAGGGTGTCTGATAGAGTAGAAGCGCCAAGCAATAATAATTGTTCTCCAATAAAATTATCACTTTCATGTAGTAGTCTTTTGTATAGGGAGTCAGTTGGTATGCTGTAAATGGTTTTTTTGTCACCACTGGGCATTTTTGAGATGACATCTATTTTTTGACTAAGGGTTTTTTCAAGTAATTTTTTAGAAAGCTTATTGCTTGTTATAAATGGAATCTTTATGCTATCCTTGGCATTAAGGTTTATATAGAATTTGTTTTCTGAGTAAGCTCTATTGAAGGAAAAGTCTTTTAGGGCAAAAACATTATTTTTAAAATATTCGGGATATACCTTTTGGGTGCTATTGTTTAAAATGGTTGCAACGTTTCCGTACATTGGAAAACCGCTCCGTTCTGGAGAATAGTACCAGCTAAAATCTTCCCAAGCCCAACCAGGAGCATACTTCTGTTCCTTAAAATTGTTGAGGTGCAGCTTTATGTGTTTGTATTTTTTTAAGAAATTTAAAGTGGATTTATCTTTAAAATGGGTGTTCATAAAAGATGGGTCTCCCGTTCCTTCAATATAGAGTGTATCATTTTTTGTAATGTATTTAAGTGCTGGCGTGTTTTTAGGAAGTAATTGTAGTGCAGCAAAAAATGTGAACAGTTTTACGTTACTGCCTGGGGTAAAGTATTTGTGACCATTGTAATTATACAGCGTATCCTTTGTTTTGGCATCAACCAATAAAAAACCGCTAAAGCTGTTGCTGAAGACGTCAGATTGCAATGAGGTATTAATTTTAGAGCTCACTAGTTTTTTGGAGCTTACGCATCCTGTTAGCAAACAGGCTGTTATGTAAAAAAGTATTGTTTTTTTCATGATTCTAAAAATACTAAATAACAGGGTTTCATTTTACCGATGTTTAACAACTTCTTATCTAATTTTTAACGTATTGGGTATACTAATAAATTAATTTTTTAGTTAACTTTACTACAACATCCTAATTATAAAAGATTTATAAATATGGCGAGAGCAATGCTTGATTACACCAAGACTGTACTTAAAAAGGTAAGTTTTGATGCCAAACTATTTTGTAAGGAAGTAAAAAAGGCAATTTCTAGACTACAACCAGGCGAAATTGAAGAACTCAAAATTTGGTTAAAATCATTTATAAATGATAAACCAGAATTAGAACAAAGTTTAATTTATTTAAAAGCATAAAAAAAGCCATCCGAGAGGGTGGCTTTTTATTTTGAATTGATAGGACTTATTATTTTTACATCCTGAAATGCTATAGCGCCACGTACAACGCTAGCGATAACATCTCGAAGAGCTTCAGTTATCTGCATTTTTAATTCACTTTTATGATAAATTAGACTAACCTCACGAGCAGGTGAAGGGTCCATAAAATATTTTAAATACTGCTTTTTGGTTTGGTCTAACTCTAAAGTATTTAAATAGGGTAGAAGTGTCATTCCTAATCCTTCGTTAGATAAATTTATAAGTGTTTCAAAACTTCCACTTTGTAGTTGAAAATGATCGTCGTTATAATTTTTAGGGGCTTTACATAAATTTACCACACCATCCCTAAAACAATGCCCGTCTTGGAGCAACAAAATATCCTCAATGTTTAAATCCTCTGGAGACAGTTTTTTTTGATTACTTAATCTATGATTTTTAGGAACATAACCAACAAAAGGTTCATAATACAATGGGCGTTCCTTAATGTATTCAATTTCTAAAGGAGTGGCTGCAATTGCGGCATCAATATGTCCGTCGTGTAAATTTTGAATAATACTTTCGGTAGTTAATTCTTTAATAATAAGGTTAACTTTAGGGAACCTGTTAATAAAAGCTTTTAGAAACATGGGAAGTAATGTTGGCATTATCGTGGGAATTATCCCTAAAACAAAATCACCACCGATGAACCCTTTTTCTTGATCAACAATGTCTTTAATTCTATCAGCCTCGTTTACAATATTCTTTGCCTGTGCAACAATTTTTTTACCAACTTCAGTTATAGAGATAGGTTTTTTTCCACGGTCAAAAATTTGTACATCTAATTCATCTTCAAGTTTTTGAACCTGCATACTTAAAGTAGGTTGAGTTACAAAACTTTTTTCCGCAGCAAGAGTGAAATTTTGATACTCTGCAACGGCTATTACATATTGTAATTGCGTAATGGTCATATGCTATAAATTATAAGCAGTAAAGGTATCAATATTATCTATAGATTTCCATTATAACATGTGATTATTTTATGCTGTAAATGTGAAGCAAATGAGTTTATGGTTTATAAGGTGAGTTCGTTTAATTATTCATTTCAGACCTTTTATTCATCAGTTGGGTACATAAATTTAGTATTGGTTTTAAGCGGTTTGCACTTTTGTCTTGTCAATTTAAAACAACAAGCAAATGTTTAAAATCATCTCGGCAGTAATTATAAGTTTAGTATCAATAGCTATATCTGCCCAAACTACAGTATCCGGTATTGTTACAAATAACAAAGGAGTTCCTTTAGTAGGAGCTAATGTATATTTAGAAGGAACATATGATGGAGCTTCAACCTCGGCCGATGGTAAATTTTCATTTGAGACCTCAGAAACTGGAACACAAACTTTGGTAATTTCCATGATTTCATATGAAACTTATTATGAACCAAGGAATGTTACTATGTTTAGCGATGTTTCCTTTTCACTAAGAGAAGCTATTAATCAACTTACAGGAGTTACATTAAGTGCGGGTACATTTAAAGCAGGCGATAACTCTAAAGTTTCTGTTTTAAAACCATTAGATATTGTAACCACTGCGGGTGCTTTAGGAGATTTTTTAGGAGCATTACAAACTCTGCCAGGAACAAGTACTGTGAGTGAGGACGGTAGGTTGTTTGTTCGTGGCGGGAGAGCTGAAGAAACTCAGGTTTTTATTGATGGTTTACGTGTTTTTCAGCCGTTTAGCGCTACCGCAAACAATATGCCTACAAGGGGCAGATTTTCTCCCTTTTTGTTTAAAGGAATAACCTTTAGTACCGGCGGATATTCAGCAGAATATGGTCAGGCTTTATCAAGTGTTTTGTTACTAAACACTACAGATTTGCCAAAACAGGAAAAAACAGATGTTTCCATAATGTCTGTTGGGGGAGGTTTGGGACATACAGAGATATGGGATAACCAATCATTAAGTATTAATACATCATATATAAATTTAGCTCCTTATCAAAAATTGTTACCTGATGATCAAGGCGTAAAGTGGAATAAACCCTATGAATCTCTTTCTGGTGAAGCTGTATATCGTAACAAGGGAGAAAAAAGTATGCTTAAACTATATACTAGCTTTAACTACACAAATCTTGATATTGAGCAAGAGGATATTAATTTTGATGATTTTGTAGGTTTTACATTGAAAAACAACAATTTGTATTTTAATACGTCATACCGTTATTTTTTTGATAACGAATGGACATTATCAAGTGGTGCAAGTATTTCTTCGGATAAAAATAATATTGGTTTTGAGACAGATGTTATAAAAATAGAGGAAACCGCATCACATCTAAAGCTTAAATTAAGAAAGAGTTTTAGCAATCGTTTTCAGCTAAATTTTGGAGCAGAGCATTTTGCAACACGTTATGATGATAAATTAAATACTATAGAAGATTTAGAATTTACGAGCTCTTTGGATGACAATTTAAGTGGTGTTTTTACAGAGGCCGATATATTTTTTAGTAATCGTTTTGCAGTGAAACTAGGACTAAGAGGAGAGCATTCTGAAATTTTAGATGATTTTACATTATCGCCCAGAGTTTCTTTGGCATATAAAAGTAGCGATAAAGGGCAGTTTTCATTGGCCTATGGTGATTTTTATCAAAACCCTTTAACCGCATATTTGAAATTTGACAACTCACTAAAATCTGAAAAAACATCGCATTATGTTTTAAACTACCAATATTTAAATGATGGAAAAACTTTTAGGGCTGAGGCATTTTATAAGCGGTATAACAATCTCGTAAAGTATGATACACCTGAACCTCAATTTAATAGTGTTTATAGTAACGCAGGGGATGGGTATTCATCGGGATTAGACCTTTTCTGGAGGGATAATAAAAACATTAAAAATCTAGATTACTGGGTATCTTATTCTTACTTAAACACGGAGCGTGATTATTTAAGTTTTAGAGAAAGAGCTACTCCTGATTTTGCACCAAAGCACAATTTTTCTCTAGTAACTAAATATTGGATAGAAGATTGGCGTTCGCAAGTTGGTGCTTCTTATAATTTTGCCTCAGGGAGGTATTATAATAATCCAAATTCTACGAGATTTATGGCAGAAAAAACCAAAAGTTATAACAACCTAAGTATTAATTGGGCATACTTAATATCACCTCAAAAAATTCTGTATTTTTCAGTAAACAATGTTTTAAGCTTTAATAATATAAATGGTTATCAATATGCAAACGAACCAGATGCAGTAGGTGATTTTGATAGACGAGCTATTCGGCCAACCTCGGATTCTTTTTTCTTTGTTGGCTTCTTTTGGACTATTAGCGCAGATAAAAAGAGTAATCAATTGGATAATTTATAACTTTAATAAAAAGCGGGATAACAATAGTGTTATCCCGCTTCCAACCAAAAACCAAAAATAATCACTCAAAAATATAATTAGTTTTAACGACTTGAGTGAGTCGGAAAAAACCATGTGCGTAGTTATCTTTATTGGTAACATTTATACAGTTTCCTTTTAATGCAACAGGTATTGACCCAAACAATCCAACACCTTCTGATTGTTCTATTAAAGTCCTGATGTAGTTAAAGTAACCTTCAGATATGCCGTACATTTCTATAAATACTCTATCTCCTGCTATAAAGTTTTCTTCGTCTTCATCTTCATCATCTTTTTCGTACCACCAACTTACTTCATTGCCATTAACAAATTCATCATCAACGTCCTCTAATTCGTATAATAAGTCGCCTTCTTCTTTATATTTAAATAAATAAAAGTTGTCTTCATCTTCTGGGTCGTCAAACACAACATTAACTTCTAAGGCTTCATCATCAAAACCTTTTTCAGTTGATTGTCTAACATCTTTAACATCTACAACAGGGATTAATTTTTCTGTAGCCTCGTAAGTTTCTCCGTTGTAAATGATTTCTAAACTATAAGTGTTATTTATAATCGGAACAAAGTTGTTAATAGTATAATTACCATCGTTTTGATTCGAGAAAATAAATTCCTCGTTGGTGTCCGTGTTGGTTACTATTACTGTTGCATTTGTTACGGCATTATTTCTATCCTTATCAAAGTATTCTGAAGAAGTGGATAACTTTATGGTCTGATTATTTCCGGTAGTTCCTTTTTCCCAATCTATAGAAGCTTCAACAGTTAGTCTTGGTTCTTCGGTCTGTAAGTCAACATCAATTACGTCTTCACAAGAGATAAAGCTTGCAATAATTAATAGGACTGTAATTTTTATATATAATTTCATGTCTTAAAATTTAAAGTTATAGGTTGCAGAGGGTACCATTCCAAAAATGGCAGTTCTTGTGGCTTCGTTTACACCAGTATCTGTGTTTTGACCAAATGATATTGATGCTGCATTTTTTCGGTTATAGGCATTGTAAATACCAAAAACCCATTCTCCCTTCCAACGTCTATTTGGTTTTTTGTTTGGCTTGTATGTTGCCGACAAATCTAGTCTGTGATAAAGTGGTAATCTATCAGAGTTTCTATCCGAATAACTAGCAATAGAAAGACCCTCATATTCATATTGTCCGTTAGGATACGTTACAGGTCTACCTGATTGTAGTGCAAAATTAGCACTAAAGGACCATTTTTTGTTTAATTGAAAAGATCCAGTAGCTGATAAATCATGTAATCGGTCATAAGGTGTACTATACCAATTTCCACTACTTATACCTGGTCCACCAGCGTTTTCATCTTTTGTTCTTTGTTCAGATTTAGAAAGGGTATATGAAATCCAACCTGTAAATTTTCCAGTATTTTTTCGGAATAAAACTTCAAGACCATATGCTCTTGATTCTCCGTTTAAAATTTCAGTTTCAATGGTATTATTACCAATTAAATCAGACCCATCTATATAGTCAATACGATTATCTGTGGTCTTGTAATAGGTTTCAACTTCTAAAGAATAATCCTCTTCATTAAAGTTTTTAAAATAGCCAACGGCAAATTGGTCAGATAGTTGAGGTTTTATGTATTTACCACTAGGTGTCCAAACATCTAATGGAGTTACAGAAGTCGTGTTGGATAGTAAGTGTATATACTGGGCAGATCTAGAATATCCAAGTTTAACGGAGGACTCATTCTTTAATTCGTACGCTAGAGCAGCTCGTGGCTCAAAATTACCATAATTGGCAATTGATTTTCCTTTTTCGTAGTTAGTTTCTCCACTGGCTTCACCTCTTTCGTAAATACCTAAAGTGTTGTTGTATGTTACAGGTTGATTGTTAATATAGTCTTGCATTGGCTGTCCACCTAGTCTGTTAAAGTAGCTGTGTCGTAGACCATATTGAGCTGTTAACTTGTCTGTTATTTTGTGTTCTGCGGTTACATATAAACCAGTTTCATAGGCTTTTTTCTGGTCTAACTTCATAGCATTTACGGAAGAGGAGGCAGAGGTAGGTTTTATTTGGCCAGGGTTAAAATGATAATATATACCACTTGCTCCAAAATCTAGTTTAAACTTATCACTGGCATAATATTTAAAATCATACTTTAAGTTGTAGTTGTCAATTGAGGAAATCCAATCAAACTCTTCAATTAAAATACCAATATCATAATCGTATCTGCTATAAATTGCTGATAGGTTAGAGAAAAGTCTTTCATTAAAAATATGATTCCATCTTAAGTTTCCTGAAGCATTACCGTATGTAGTTTCAAAAGAACTTCCAAGTTTAAACTTATCTCTTCCGAAATAACCAGAGAGGTAAAGCTTGTTGTTTTCACTTAGTTTATAGTTGCTTTTTAAGTTTAAATCATAAAATCCAACTCTGTTTTTATTGTTTGAAGCTGCAAGAAATAAATTAACATATGAAGACCTTCCTGCAACCAAGAAAGAGCCATTTTTGTTGAACATAGGGCCCTCTAATGCTAACCTACTAGATATTAAGCCAATACCTCCAGCGGCGGCAAATCTTTTATTATTACCATCTTTTTGTCTAACGTCTAAAACAGAAGAAACTCTACCTCCAAATTTAGCAGGAATCCCTCCTTTGTGTAATTTTATATCTTTAATTGCATCTGCATTAAAAACAGAGAAGAAACCCAATAGGTGAGAGGTATTGTAAATAATAGCTTCATCCAAAAGCACAAGGTTTTGGTCAACAGCTCCACCTCTTACATTAAAACCGCTAGAGCCTTCTCCATTGTTGGTTACCCCTGGTAGCATTTGCAGTGACTTAATTATGTCTACCTCACCGAGTACAACGGGCATTTGTTTAACCGTTTTAATGTTAAGTTTGTTGACACTCATTTCTGGTTGCCTAATATTAACATGCTCTTTTTCGTCGGCTGTTAAAACTACCTCGTCTAATTGGGTGGCAAATTCTTTAATTTCAAAGTTTAGCTTTTGGTTTTTGTCTAAAACGATATCAATACTTTTTTCTTCGAAGCCTACATATGAAATTATTAATGTGTAGTTACCTTTAGCCGCGGTAAGTGAGTAGAAACCGTATTCGTTTGTAATAACACCCGTTGTAGTACCTTTTAAAAATACGGATGCCCCAAAAAGCGTTTCACCATTTGCAGCATCGGATACTGTTCCATTAATGGAATAATTCTCTTGAGCGTGAACAAAGCAACTTAAAAGCAAGAGAAAGGCACATACAATTTGTTTTTTTTGATGTACCAATTTAGTTTTTTTAGGCATAATTTATTATTTGCATTAAGGTTTACGATTTTATAGACAAAAGAAAGTATAAAAGGTTGCACCCTTGTCACTATTTTTTTACAATTAACTCAGGTTTAACATTGTAGGAGATGTTCTTTTTTTTCAAAGAATGGTAACTTCACCATATATATAAAGATTTCAATAAGTATCTTTGTTTTTCGTGAAAATTCATCCAAAATATATTAGAAATTTTGAACAGATTATAACCTTTGCTGGGATATGGTTAATTTTTGGATTAATCTATGTTTTTATAGAATACGGATTACTTGGAGATAGTACTCATTATCCAACCACAGGTGATAAATACGATTACAAAACCTCGCTAATTTTTATTTGCGCGGGAAGTTTTATTACAGGGTTAATTCAGGGGGCTGTAGAGGTGCTGTGGTTTAGGCGTTTGTTTGAGCGAAATTCTTTTAAGGCGAAAATAATTTTCAAGAGTGTTTTTTACATGCTTTTTATTATTGTTTTTCTTTCACTAAACATAGTTGTTGTGAATATTGAACGTTATAATAGCTCTCTTTTTTCTCCTTTTGTTTGGGGAAGGTTGTTTTTGTTCATGCAAAAGTTTTCGTTTTGGAGTGTTGTTGTTTATGCTAGTGTAATTTTAGATGTTGCCTTGTTTTATTCTGAAATACGTGCTTATTTAGGGAATAGTGTTTTATATAATTATTCCTTTGGAAAATATCATAATCCAAAGCAGGAAACCAGAATTTTTATGTTTCTTGATATGAAATCTTCCACAAGTATTGCGGAGCAAATCGGGCATGAAAAATATTTTCATTTGTTAAAGTCATATTATGAGGACATGACAGATGCAATTTTAGAAACCGCAGGAGTAATTTATCAATATGTGGGAGATGAGATTGTTATTACTTGGTCTCTAAAAGATGGTATTTATAAGAATAATTGTATAGAGTGTTTTTCTAAAATATCTAAAGTATTAGAAAAAAATAAAGTACGTTATGAAGAACAATATGGTTTACTACCAGAATTTAAAGCGGGTTATCATATCGGAGAAGTTACCATTGGTGAAATAGGTATTATTAAAAAAGAGCTTATATATACAGGTGATGTATTAAACACTACGGCTAGAATACAAGAAGAATGTAATACTTATAATGCAAAGGCCTTAATTTCTGGAGACCTGTTGAAAGAATTACAAAAAAAAGACCCAATAACGTACTCTAAAATAGGCAAGCTTACTTTACGTGGGAAAAAGGATGAAATACAGCTGTATAGCGTGATTTTTTCTTAGAAAACTTTTACTCTTTTTGTAAATATGGTAGTCTTATTCTTTTGATTTAGAAGGTCTGGAATTGCGATTATTTTTACCTCGGTAATTGTGCTTGCTCCTTTGCTTGTTTTTATGTTTAGCTCCGTTGTTTTTTGGCTGTTGTTTTTCTTTAAGAGGGAGTGTGGTCTCAAGGTCATCCATAAAAGGATGTTCAGGCATTCTTGGTACTTCTTGTTTAATAAGCTTTTCTATATCTTTTAAATATGGGCGTTCTTCAACATCGCAAAAAGATATGGCTATACCGCTGGCGCTAGCTCTACCTGTTCTACCAATTCTATGAACATAAGTTTCAGGGACATTGGGTAAATCGTAATTAATAACTAACGAGAGCTCTTCCACATCAATACCTCTTGCTGCGATATCAGTAGCGACTAAAACATTTAAATTGCCATCTTTAAAATCGCCCAAGGCTTTTTGCCTAGCTGTTTGTGATTTATTGCCATGTATGGCAGCAGACTTAATATCTGCTTGCGCAAGTTTTTTTACAATTTTATTTGCACCATGTTTTGTTCTTGAAAATATTAGAACCGAATCATTTGGTTTTTCCTGAAGTAAATGTGTAAGTAATTTTACTTTATTTGATTTGTTTACAAAGTAAAGACCCTGTTCCACTTTTTCAGCAGTAGCTTGTTTAGGTTTTATAGTTACCCGTTCAAAATCACCTAACATTTTTTTTGACAGTTCAACAATGTCTTTAGGCATGGTTGCTGAGAAGAATAGTGATTGTCTTTGTGTAGGAAGTTTTGCTATTATTTTTTTAATATCATGAATAAACCCCATGTCTAACATTTGGTCAGCTTCATCTAAAACAACATACTCAATATCTCTGAGAGATAAAATACCCTGATTCATTAGATCCAACAAACGTCCAGGGGTAGCAATTAGTGCATCAACACCGTTTCGCAAAGCGTTCACCTGTCGTTGTTGCTTTACGCCACCAAAAATCACTGTATTTTTGATTGAGGTATGCACACTATATGCTGTAAAGTTTTCTGCTATTTGAATAGCAAGTTCTCTTGTTGGAGTTACTATTAATGCCTTTATTTTTTTTCGCCCTTTGGCTTGATTGGTATCGTTATGTAAATGGTGTATAATAGGTATACTAAAAGCAGCAGTTTTTCCGGTACCTGTCTGGGCAACACCTAAAAGGTCTTTTCGGTTAAGTAAAATAGGAATTGCTTGTTGTTGTATAGGGGTAGGATTTACATATCCTTGTTGACTAATTGCTTTTTGAATAGGCTGGGCAATACCTAGGTCTTTAAATGTCATGTATGGTTAGATAAGTTGCGAAGATACAGCTAATGTTTGACTATAGCCCAACAATTGCAGCTTCTGCGCATCGTTCACCATCCATTGCCGCGGAAACAATTCCGCCAGCGTAACCGCCACCTTCACCACACGGAAATAGTCCTTGAATTTCTGGGTGTTCTAAATTTTCATTTCTAGGAATGCTAACGGGAGATGATGTTCTAGACTCAACACCAACAATATTAGCCTCCGAAGTATAATATCCTTTCATTTTTTCACCAAAAGTTTTGAATCCGCTTCTTAGTCTACTACCAATAAGTTTAGGAAGTAGCGAATGCATAGGGGCGGATTTTAATCCAGGTTGGTATGATGTTGGATTTAAATCTGTTGATAATCTTCCCTCAACAAAATCGGTTAATCTTTGGGCTGGCGCAGTTTGCGTCCTACCACCTGAGGTAAAAGCTAATCGCTCAAGGTCCTTTTGATAGGCTAATCCTTTTAATTCACCGTACTTCTCATATTTACGAATATCTTCATCTACATTAATTTCTACTACAATGCCGGAATTAGCAAATGTATTATTCCTTTTTGAAGGAGACATTCCGTTTACCACAACTTCACCAGGAGCGGTGGCCGCTGGAACAATAAACCCTCCTGGACACATGCAAAAAGAATAGACCCCTCTATTTTTAACTTGCTCTACTAGGCTATATGCAGCGGCGGGTAGCAATTCATTTCGTTCTCCTTTACAATGATATTGTATACTATCTATAATTTGCTGTGGATGTTCAACACGAACTCCCATTGCAAAAGACTTTGCTTTAAGACTAATTTTTTTATCATTTAATAAATAATAGATGTCTCTAGCGGAATGACCAGTAGCTAAGATTACCCTGCTCACTTTCATTTCATCGTTATTATTTAGTTGGATGGTTTCAATTTTATTGTTTTTAATGGTGATATCTGTGACACGGGAGTTAAAATGAATTTCACCACCATATTTTAATATGGTTTCTCTTATGTTTTGAACAACCTTTGGTAGTTTATTTGTGCCTATATGAGGGTGAGCATCTATTAGAATTTGCTCCGTAGCTCCATGATATACCAAACTTTCAAAAACACGGCGGACATCACCACGTTTTAAACTACGGGTATATAGCTTTCCATCAGAATAGGTTCCAGCACCGCCTTCACCAAAGCAATAATTAGAATCCTTACCAACGATGTGGTCTCTATTAATGGCTTTTAAATCACGCCTACGTTCTTGAACATTTTTTCCACGTTCTAATACTATGGGCTTGTAACCAAGCTCTAAACATCTAAGAGCAGCCCACATTCCTGCTGGTCCAAATCCAATAATGTGTATTTTTTTAGCGTTGGAAACATCTTTGTAATTAAAAGAGTAACTTGGAATTTCGGATGGTTTTTCTTTAATATAAACCTCAATTTTATAATTAAAGTAAATGGTAGACTTTCGAGCATCAATGGATTTACGTTGTACCTTTACAATAATATCTTTTTCATTCTCTCCTAAGTATTTCGCAGCCTTTTTAAGAATAATATTTTCCTGCGTTTCTTCTTTTAAAGATACACGTAATTGAATGTTTCTAACCATGTCGCAAAATTAACTCAATTTCTGCGATGTATAATACCTGGTGTAAACATGATAATTAAAGTTATACACCAGGTATTGCATTAAATTTGGTTTATTTCGTTGGGGGAGTTATGGTATACCCCAGATTTTTGACAATATTTAAGCGGTTGTAGTAAAAATACATCTCAGTAATTTTTCCATTTTCAATTAGGCATGAGGTATGGTAAGGTACTTGTATTTTTTTATCGGTTTCTTTTTCCGTAAGTGTATTTACGCCCCATGATAATACCCATTCTCCCTTGACAGGGCTATCAGCAGTGTTAACCTTTACGGGTAAAAAAGTTTGATTAGAAAATGAATGGTTGAAGTTGGTTATACTTTCCAGCATATATGTTTTATGTTGTGTTACATTTAATGAATCAGCGTCGCCTAATCCGTAAATCATGGCATTAGGTGCAAATTGACTGTTCATTTTATTAGCATCCCCCTCTTGAAGTGCAGTGGTGTAATTTTTTACTGTTTCTAGAGAAGCCGCTGAGCTTTCAAATTCTAATGTTACATCATCTCCTTGACCGTGTGACATTGCAGGTAAAAACAATAGTGTAAGAACTATTGCAATAGTGGTTTTGATTGTTCTCATAATACTATATTTAGTTGATTAATATTCAATTAATATTTGTAAGCGAAAGTGTGTTTTAAAAGAAGAATCTGGTGAAAGCAAAATGAAGGGAACTACAAGGATTCTAATTTTAATAAAAGAGCAAATTAAAAAGAGTAATAAATACCAATTTATACTTCTATAATATAAGCATAAATTTTTAATAATCAATATTTTAAGGTGGTGTGGAAGAGGAAAAGAGTGCTTCGTTTTATGAAGCACTCTTATAAAAATTATATTTAAAATTGAAAATCAGAAAAGTGTAGAATAAATCCGTTCAAATCTTTTATTACAAATTCGGTAGCGCCGTTGTAGGGGGTAACACCCAAAGGTCTAATAACATTACATTTGTCTTTTACCTCTGCAAACCAGTGTTTAATATTGTTTACCTGAAACCACAGTGTTAGCGTTCCACCGTTTTCATGAGGGTTAAGCTCAGGAAACTCATTGGTTAATGAATTAATGTTTTGAAACATTAATTGCGTGTTGTCCTTTTGAACCAGTCCCCATTCCGCTTCTCCAGTTTCAGGAAATTTAAGCAAGGTGGTAAAACCAATACTTTCGTAAAACCTTAGTGTTTTATCAACGTTTTTAGCTCCTAAATTTGCCGTAACTGAGGTAGTTTTACTTTTGTATTTGTTATAAACAGTTACCATGATTTAGCTATATAGTTATTAATTCTCGACACTCTTTAGCCGCTGCTACCATTTCAGTTAATGCCGTTTTGGTTTCCTCCCAATGTCTGGTCTTTAATCCGCAATCTGGATTAATCCATAATTGTTCTTTTGGAATTAATGTGCCCGCTTTTTGCATTAAAGCTACCATTTCTTGTCTTTTTGGAACTCTTGGAGAGTGAATATCATAAACTCCTGGTCCAATTTCGTTTGGATATTTAAATGATGAAAAAGCATCAAGTAATTCCATTTGCGAACGTGAGCATTCAATGGTAATAACATCGGCATCCATATCTGCAATATTTTGAATAATATCGTTAAATTCGGAGTAACACATATGGGTGTGTATTTGTGTAATGTCTTTTACACCACTTGCTGAAATTCTAAAGGCTTTTATTGCCCAGTTTAAATAGGTGTTCCAATCAGATTTACGCAATGGTAGTCCTTCTCGAATAGCAGGTTCGTCAATTTGTATAACTTTTAATCCAGATTTTTCTAAATCAACAACTTCATCACGAATGGCTAATGCAATTTGTGTACAGGTTTGTGATCGTGGTTGGTCGTCACGTACAAACGACCATTGTAAAATAGTTACCGGGCCTGTAAGCATTCCTTTTACAGGTTTTGTTGTTAATGATTGGGCGTAGGATGTCCATTTTACCGTCATTGAGTTTTTTCTAGAAACATCACCATAAATTATAGGTGGTTTTACGCAACGACTACCATAACTTTGTACCCAACCAAAGCTAGTGAAGGCAAAACCTTCAAGTTGTTCGCCAAAATATTCTACCATATCGTTACGTTCAAATTCTCCATGTACTAAAACGTCTAAACCTGCTTCTTCTTGAAAAGCTATGGTTTGCCTAGTTTCTTTTCGTAATAAAGCTTCGTATTCTGCCAATTTTAGCGCGCCTTTTTTAAATTGGGCGCGCCAACTTCTTACCTCTTTAGTTTGGGGAAATGAACCAATAGTTGTAGTAGGGTAAGCAGGTAATTTTAGAGCCTCTTTCTGTAACATTTGACGAATGGAAAATGGATTCGCACGCTTATCATCTTTACTAGTAAGATTTGTTACTCTATTTTTCACAGTAGAATTGTGAATTAAAGTAGAGGTTTTTCTATTTTCATTTGCTTTAACATTTTTTTCTAATGCTTCCAAATTGCTTTTTAGATTTTCTTTACTAGCTATTTGCCTTAATGTTTGAACCTCATTAAGTTTTTGTCTTGCAAAGGCCAACCACTGTTTTACTTCATCTGGAAGGTTGGTAGTGTTGTTTTCCGAACTTAAATCACAAGGAGAATGTAATAAAGAACAGGATGGCGCAATAATAATGCGATTGTCACCAATACGGTCAATTGCTTTTTGTATAAGTTGAAGCGATTTTTCAAAATCATTTACCCATACGTTTCGCCCGTCTACGACACCTAAAGAAAGGTTGACACTGGTGTTAAGACTTGCTGAATTTAAAATATCGTCTAACTGTAAGTGACAGCGAACCAAATCTAAATGTAAGGTATCAACAGGAAGTTGCAGTGCTAGGTCTAAATTCTCTCCAAAACAATCAAAGTAATTGGCTATTGCTATTTTAATTTCAGGGAATTTGGAGTTAAAATGATTATATACTTTAGTAATACACTTTTGTTCGTCTTCTGATAAGTCTAGAGCTAGATAGGGCTCATCAAATTGAAGGTGCTCTACTTCTAAATGAGTAAGTTGTTCTAGCAGTGAATCATAGACAACGAGTACTTCCTCTAACAGGTCAATACGGTTGAATCCACTTTCTTTTTCTTTTCCCAGTAATAAAAATGAAACGGGTCCTATTAATACAGGTTTAGTTTTTATGCCTAAAGCTAAAGCTTCTTTGTACTCATTTATTACTTTGGAAGCGTTTAAAGTAAATTTTTGAGTTTTTACAAACTCAGGAACAATGTAATGGTAATTTGTATCAAACCATTTTGTCATTTCCATTGCGGTAATATCAAAATCGTTATTCTGTATACCCCTTGCCATTGCAAAGTATAGTTCTTCTTGCTTTTTTGAAGGATTATTGGCAATAACAGCATATCTCTCAGGAATACAACCTAAAGTAACACACATGTCTAAAACTTGATCGTACAATGAAAAATCATTTGAAGGAATAATATCTATTCCTGCGTTTTTTTGAAGTACCCAATTGTTTTTTCTAATGCTTTTTGCCGTGTTCTTTAAAGAGTCGTAGGTTTCCTCGTCTGACCAGTACTTTTCGAGAGCTTTTTTTAGTTCTCTTTTATCGCCAATTCTTGGATAGCCTAAGTTGGTAGTTTTCATTTTATTTTAGATTATTTTTGTGTCAAAATTACAATCAAGGGATGTTTTAATTGTTAATATGTTCAAATAAGGATTATTTAACTTTAAAAATATATTTTTGTAGAATTAATAATTTTAGAGATGTGCGTAAAGGGCATTTGAAAGAAAATTTATCTATGGAAAATTTGGATGTAACCGATTTAGAGATATTAAATCACCTTCAAGAAAATTCAAATCTGACTACAAAAGAGCTAGCTGCTTTGGTGAATTTGTCGTCCACACCAGTTTATGAACGTGTTAAAAAATTGGAAAAGGAAGGGTATATTAAAAAATATATGGCGTTGTTAGACCCTGATAAGTTGAACAGAGAGCTTATTGTATTTTGCAACATTACCCTGAAGCAACATACTAAAGAAATAGGGAACCAATTTGTACAAGATATTGTTGCGTTAAAAGAAGTGACCGAATGTTATAATATTTCTGGCGATTATGATTTTAAACTAAAAGTTATGGTCAAAGACATGAAACATTATCAAGAATTTGTAATTAACAGCTTGGGAGCTGTGGAGAATATTGGGAGCGCTCATAGTACTTTTGTAATTGGCACTATAAAACACAGCTATAATGTTCCTATCTAGCTGTAAATGCGATTCAGGGTTAAATAATTACAGTTGAGTATTTCTTTTTTCTATTCAAGGTTTAAATATTTCACTTTTGAAGTGTTAATCTAAACTTTAAAAAAATGAAAAAAGTAATTACAATCGCTTTGTTTTTAGTTGCAACAGTGGCAATGGCACAAGATCAATACACTAAAGGCATGCAAAAAGCTTTTCAATTATGGGGAGAAGGTAAAATTAGTGAAGCATCAAATCTTTTTGAACGCATAGCAACTGCTGAAAAAGATAATTGGTTACCTGCATACTATGTTTCACAGGTAAATACAGTGGCCTCATTTGGTGAAAAAGACAAAGAAACTCTGGTAAAACAATTGGAAAAAGCTCAAGAGTTTGTTGATATTGCTAAAGCAATTTCTCCTGATAATTCAGAAATATTAGTACAGCAAGCAATGATTCATACTGCATATGTGGCTTTTGATGGCGCTACTTATGGTATGACACTTTCTGGAGAGGTTGTTGCGCTTTACCAAAAAGCGGCAAAGCTAGCACCAGAAAATCCTCGAGTGGTTTTGTCTAAGGCAGAGTGGGATATGGGTTCAGCTAGGTTTTTTGGTCAAGATGTAACACCATATTGTAAAGAGGTAGAGCGTTCGTTGGAACTTTTTGCTAACTTTAAACCTGAGTCAGAATTTCATCCGAAATGGGGAAAAGAAAGAGCTCAGACGGTTATTGAGAATTGCGGAAAATAAAAATAATTCATGAATCAATTTTTAAGACATATTGCCAGAGCCTTAATTATAGGAACAATAATATATATTGCCTTTATAGGGTTTTATTATTGGACTGGAGATTTAGGTGTCAATTTTGGACCAAAGTTAGCATGGAAAACATATTGGCAGAATATGATTTTTGCACTTATCCTGTATTTCATAAATGCGTTTTGGTTGCAATATCTATTAGCAAGTAGAAGTAATGGGTTATTTACTATTAAAGGTTTTTTAATTGGTTTTTCTGGCAACGTTTTTTTGTCATTGGCAGGTGTTTTTTTGGCTAAGTTTATATTACAAATTGTAATCCATCAAATACCATTTGCTGATTTTATTAAAAGGCAGTCTTTTAGCGACTACATGTTGTCAATGCTAATTTCCGTTGTTATAGCGTTGATTTTTTATGCAATATGGTTTTATAAGTACCGTCAAGAAAATAAAGTTAAAGAGCAAAAAATTATTGCAGGTACCGCGTCAGCAAAGTTTGATGCGTTAAAAAATCAGCTGGATCCTCATTTTTTATTTAATAGTCTAAATGTTTTAACAAGTTTAATAGAAGAAGATCCTTATCAGGCGCAAAAATTTACCACCTCACTATCCAAAGTGTATCGATACGTTTTAGAACAAAAAAATAAAGATTTGGTCTCTGTAGATGAGGAATTGCAATTTGCCAAAATCTATATTAAGCTACTTGAGATGCGATTTGAGGATAGTATTATTCTTGATATTCCTGAAAATTGTTCCGATTCAGAGGCGAAAATAGTGCCTTTGTCACTTCAATTATTATTAGAAAATGCTGTTAAACACAACGTGGTAACTTCGGAAAAACCTTTGTCTATTAAGGTTTATGAAGAAGATGGTTGCCTGCGTGTTAGTAATAATATACAGGAAAAAAGAGTAGTTAAAAAGAGTAGCGGAGTGGGATTGGTGAATATACAAGAGCGCTATGCTATTTTAACTGACCGAATTGTAGAAATTGATGCTGAGGCAAATACTTTTAGTGTTAAGCTGCCAATGTTGACCAAAAAGGTTACCGTTACTGAAGTTCAAGAATCTTATATCGAGGATAAAAGGTATCAAAAAGCAAAGAAAAAGGTCGAAGCTATTAAGGGTTTTTACGGTAACTTAATAGCGTACTGTATAGTTATTCCAATATTAGTGTATTTAAATCATAATACCACAAGCTTTCCTTGGGTTGTTTTTCCTGCCGTTGGATGGGGGTTTGGAGTTGTAATGCATGGTATGGAGGCTTTTGGTTATAATCCGTTGTGGGGTAAAGACTGGGAAGAAAGAAAGCTTAGAGAGTATATGGATAATGAAGATTAAACCCCAGAATAACAATTCATCCTATGAACATGACAGTTCAGAAAATCTTATTTAACTAAGAAGAAGTTTATTTGGAAATTTGAATGAATTAAAAAACCAACCTTATGGAAAATCTAGAAAAAGAAAACAAATACTTAAAAGCTAAAGAAAAGGTAGAAGAGCGAAAAAAGTTTTACACCAATTTAATTTCATACGCAGGGTTTATAATATTTCTAGCTTTCATTAATTATTGGTCAAACAAGTGGAGTTATCCTTGGTTTTTATGGGCAGCTTTTGGTTGGGGAATTGGTGTAGTTGTTCAGGGCGTGAAAATTTTTGGCTTTAACTCCTTTTTTGGAAAGGATTGGGAGGAGCGTAAAATTAAAGAGTTTATGAATGAGGATAAAAAGTCAGAGCGATGGAAATAAAAACATCAACAGAACGGGAAAAATTACGTAGGGCTAAAAAACGCTTGGCAGATTTAAAAGGGTATTACGGCCATTTAACGGCTTATATCGCGGTAAATACATTTATTTCAGTAGCTAAAATTATTGGTAATTGGAATAACGGAGAATCTTTTAGTGAAGCGATTTTTGAGTTTGAAACCTTTGCTGTATGGATTTTTTGGGGAATAGGTTTGTTTTTTCATACCATTAAAATATTTTCTTTAAATCCTTTGTTTGGCAAAGATTGGGAGGAAAGGCAGATTCGAAAATTTATGGAAGAAGATAAACGAGAATCTGAAAAATATAGATGATGGGTAGTGTAAGTGAAGAATTAGCTAGAAAAAAAGTAAAGGCTCTTAAGCATTGGTATATGTTTATGGTCTTTGCTGTATTTGGCACTGTTTTTCTTTTATGGCTCGGGGAATATTTAATAAATGTAGGTTCCCCTTGGTTTGTTCGTTGGTTGGTTATGATAGGGCCTGTTATTTGGGGGATTATAATTATTTACAGAGGGTTACACCTGCATGGATATTTGCCTAAGCTTTTAAAAAATTGGGAAGAGCGCCAAATAAAAAAGTTTTTGGAGGAAGACAACAAACAATTACAGAAGTATAAGTAATGGAGAAAGACCAAACAGAAAACAGTAAATTTTTAGTAGCTAGGGAAAGAGTTACGGCTGTTAAAAAATATTATACTGGTTTAGTTAGGCTTGTTATATTTACAATACTACTACTTTTATGTAGAAAACCCATATTGCAAATGTTCATTGATAAGGGATTGGATGATGCTAATATCTTGTATTGGATAAACTGGAATATTTATTTTTTAATTCTGGTTTTTGTAATAATATTTCTCATTAAGGGAATAATTTTATTTGTAGTTAGAAAAAATTATTTGAAAGAATGGGAAGAGCGACAAATAGAAAAAATATTGAAAGACGATAATTTCCAAGATTAAAATTACTTAAGAATGAACGTAATTATTATTGAAGATGAAAAACCAGCAGCAAGACGCTTGTCTCGTTTGTTGGGTGGGTTAGGTGTTGAGGTGTCTACCATGCTGCATTCTGTAGAGGAGTCAATTAACTGGTTTCAAAATAATCATCACCCCGATTTAATTTTTCTCGACATTCAATTATCGGATGGTTTGTCTTTCGAAATTTTTGAAGTTATTGAGGTTAAGAGTGCTATAATTTTCACAACAGCTTATGATGAATATGCTTTGCAGGCATTTAAGTTAAATAGCATTGATTATTTGTTAAAACCAATTGATGACGAAGAGCTTGAAGTTGCATTAAAAAAATATAAAAATTTAAAGCCCGAAACGGATAAATTGTCGTTGGATTTTGATGATATAAAAAAACTATTAGTTAACCCTTTAGAAAGGGAGTATAAAAAAAGGTTTACAGCTAGAGTGGGGCAGCATTTAAAAATTATCAATGCAGATGAGGTTGAATGTTTTTATAGTGAAAATAAGGGAACTTATGCAGCTACCTCAGATGGTAGAAATTACCTTTTAGATATGACGTTAGAAAACTTGGAAACGGAGTTGGAACCCAAAACTTTTTTTAGAGTTAGCCGCAAATTTTATATAAACGTAAATCATATAAAAGATATCGTTTCTTATACCAATTCTAGGCTTCAGATTAAGGTTAATAAGTTTAATGAGCAAGAAATTATTGTGAGCCGAGAAAAAGTAAAAGACTTCAAGTTATGGTTGGAGTAATGGGGTTTAATAAACTGAAAAACAGATTTTAAATAACAACTATAGATTTTTCTTATATTGACTTTTTTTGCTAAATTTAGTCTTCTTCTATCCGATTGTCATCAAATGAAGACGGTAAAAGTTTAGGAATTAATTTTATAAAAATTGGAAGTAAAATTGCTCCTCCAGGCAGCATGAAAATAGCTAAAGATGGTATGCTTTTGAAAACGTCTAAAAGTTGTTTTTGGGCTTTCTTTTTTTCTTCTGGTGTAAGATCTCTAATTGTGGATTGTGATAATAAACCAATTAGTTCTTTACTTTCTGATAATTCTTTTTGTAGACGTTTTTTGTTTCTTAAAATCAATTTATTGGTAATACTTGTCATATTGCCATAGAACTGCGAGGCTAAATTATTGTCCTTTAAAAATGAAATATTCTCGGCATTTTGAGTAAAAAAATATGATATTTCGTTTATTGATTTTTTAATTTCTTTAGGGGTTTTCTTTAGGTCTCTTCCGAGGTCAAAAATAAATTTTGATTTTTGATAGTCAATAGATTTGTTTTCCCAAATCATTAGGCATGCAAGCTCTAAAAAATACTGGTTTTCCCATATATTGACATTCTTTTTAAGGTTGTTTCTATACGAAGGGTTAAAAGGTTGTTCTTGTTCGTTCGTGAAAGTTAGTGAAGCTTTAAATAGTTGTGATAATTTTTCATCCGTTTTGTTATGTTCCTTGGTTCCAAGTGCTTGGTAGGTAACATTTATTGCTAGTAGTTCAAGATGTTTGGCGTGTTTTTTTATGTCTTTTGGGTTTTCTAGATAGCGTTTAAATATTAAAACATCAATAAATAAAAGAGAGTTGGCAAAGATGTTATTAAATACTTTTTTGATGATGTTGTCGCTAATGATTACTCTGTTATCAATAACTTTTTCAAGTTGAGTAGCATAGGAGCTTTCGGAAATAATCTTTTTTAAAAGAGAATTGTTGTGAAGGTTTAAATCTTTATAGAATTGCAAAAGAAGCTCTGTGAAGCTTTTGAAGTTGGAATTATTGGTGTGGGTTTGATGGGTGTGAAATAATGCGGCTAAAAGGTTTATTTTGGCTAACTCGCTTTCAGAAGCTGAATGCTCTGTTGGTATGTTTTTAAGTGTTCTTATATTAATTCCGTAAGTGAATCCTATTGTTTTGAGTTCATCAAGGAGGTCTCCAAAGTTTTGGAAACTCATTTCGTGGTGCTTGGTGATGTGACCAAGCTTATTAATCCAGCCAGAAGTGGATGGGTTCATAGGTTGTTTTTAGGGTTTAACGAGTTTAGTGCAATTTAGGAATTACTATGGTTAGTTTTAATTTATTTTGTTTTCATTGCTTTTTTTAACGGTAGTAGCTCTTAGTTTTTTTAAAGCTAGAGACTTTTAGTGAATCCAGAAGGTTGGTTTATATTATATTAAATTTTAACTTTATATAGTTGTGATTATATGATTGTTTTTTAATCATTTAAAGTTTTTTATTTAAAATATTAGTTTAACTATTTATTTAAAGTGTTTTGTGTTGAAAAGACGTTTTGTTTCAATTAAAATGTGTAATAATTGGTTAAATGTTTTATATTTCAGCAAACAGATTATATTTACATAATTGGCTTTTATTTATAATAACGTGATAGGCCATTTTTGAAGTTAACGTAAAATTAATGAAATAGGTTTTTAGCTGTTTTAAAACCACTGTAGTAGTTGTATATGGGTAAGATAATTAACGGAATTCAACAAATTGGAATTGGAGTAAAGAATGTTAACGAAGTATTTAATTGGTACAGAAAAAATTTAGGTTTTGATGTAATGGTTTTTAATGACGAAGCAACTGCAACATTAATGGCTAAATACACTGGAGATGAACCTCGCAAAAGAAAAGCCGCCTTAGCTTTAAATATGATAGGTGGTGGAGGTCTTGAAATATGGCAATTTAAGGATAGAGAACCTTTAGCTCCTGTGCAGCCAATTTTACTTGGTGACTTGGGTATAAATATGATGAAACTTCGTTCTAAAGAAGTTGTTGGTATACATAATTCTTTAAAGGAGTTGAATTTAGAATATGTTTCTGAAATTGATACATTATCATATGGTTTTGAGCAATTTATTTTTGCTGATCCATGGGGTAATTTAGTTCAAGTACTAAACGATGATTATTGTTTTAGTGATTCTAAGAGCGATTGTGGAGGCGTATTAGGTGCTGTTATTGGTGTATCAAATATGGATAAATCCATTTCTTTTTATAAAGATTTATTGGGTTTTGATATTGTTGAATTTGATAAAACACAACAATTTGATGATTTTAAAAACCTTCCAGAAGGTTATCACGAGTTTAGAAGAGTGCTATTAAAAAGGGGGTGTGTAAAAAAAGGAGGTTTTGGAGAACTGTTTGGACCCTCAGAAATTGAACTTATTCAAGTTTTGAACAGAACACCAAATAAAATATATAAAGATCGTTTTTGGGGAGATTTAGGGTATATTCATTTGTGTTTTGATGTACACGGTATGGAGAAACTTAGAAATGATGCCAGTGATTTAAACTATGCTTTTACAGTGGATAGCGCCGACAGTTTTGATATGGGAGATGCTGCGGGGCACTTTAGTTATGTAGAAGATCCAGATGGAACATTAATTGAATTTGTGGAAACACATAAAGTGCCGATTTTAAAATCGCTTGGAATTTACGTAAATCTAAAAAAGCGAAACCCTCAAAAGCCTTTACCAAGGTGGCTTGTTAAAGCAATGAAAGTACACCAGGTTAAGAAAGATATTTAATTATATATTCCGTGGGTAAGCACTATGAAAGAAAGCTTAAAAAAAAGTAAAGTGGTTTTCGTAGTACTTCCTGAAGTTCAATTATTGGACATTAATGGACCAATTCAAGTATTTTACGAAGCTAATGAGTTAGGTGCTCTATTTGATTTGCACTATGTCTCGCCATTTCAAAATGAAAGTGAAACTATCAGCGCAGCGGGATTAAAATTTTCTGGACTTGCCAATTTTAATGAGATTGAGTTAGAACCTGATGGCTACATTTTTATTCCTGGAATTACTTTTTATTTATTCTCTGATTATAATTTCATGGGAAAAAGTGAAGCCTTTTTAAAGTGGCTACAAACGCAAAATTATAAGGATGTTAATATATGCTCTGTCTGTACTGGAGCTTTTTTATTAGGTGAATCTGGTATTTTAAATGATAAGTATTGTACTACCCATTGGCAAAGGACTGATGAGCTTGAAAAAAAGTACCCAAAGATTAAATTATTGAAAAACAGATTATTTGTTGTAGACGGAAATGTCTATAGCAGTGCTGGTGTAGCATCAGGAATAG
The DNA here is from genome assembly GCA_947493885.1 of uncultured Maribacter sp. Taxonomy (GTDB): domain Bacteria; phylum Bacteroidota; class Bacteroidia; order Flavobacteriales; family Flavobacteriaceae; genus Maribacter_B. The sequence goes on along the minus strand of CANLTE010000004.1, from coordinate 172,881 downwards.
ATTTGTCACTGCATATAATAGAAAAAGAATTAGGACCTAAGTTTGCTGTAGATGTTGCAAAATCAATGGTAGTGTACTTTCGTCGAGGAGAATCAGATAGTCAAATTAGTGCCTATTTGGAATATCGAAATCATATGGAAAATAGAATACATGAAGCGCAATCATTTATTCTAAATAACATAGAAAAACCAATTACCACAGGTGATATTGCAGAGGAAGTAAACATGAGCGATAGAAATCTTTCTCGTTTATTTAAAAAAACCACGGGAGTAACAATAGGTCTTTATCGGGAAAAGCTTAGAGTAGAGCGTGCCTCACAATTGCTAACCGAAAAAAACACAGTTGTAGCTGTTGCTAATGCATGTGGTTTAAGAAGTGCAAACCAACTTAGGGTATTATTAAAAAAACATAAAGGCATTCTTCCTACTCAAATATAACCTATAAATAATTGCACTTATCAGATCTTTTACACGAAATATTATAGAACTCAACCTAGCAATACTTTTTATAAGTACCTCTGGAGTTTTGGGTAGATACATTAACATGTCTCCAGTTGTAACAATCGCAGTTAGGGCAATTATTGCCGCTGTAATTTTGTTTATGTATTGTAAATGGAAGGGTATAAGTTTAAAAATACCTGGAAATGATAAAAAAACAGTTTTAATTGGTGGGGTGTTTTTAGGAGTACATTGGGTGACTTATTTTTATGCGCTTCAGCTATCAAATGTAGCAATTGGAATGTTATCGTTATTCACATTTCCTGCTATAACAGCAATTTTGGAGCCTATTTTTTTTAAAACAAAGGTTTTGAAATTTCATTTACTCCTTGGTCTTTTTATTCTAATTGGAATATATTTTTTGGTTCCAGATTTTAGTTTTCAAAATGCAAATACCAAAGCAGTATGTTTTGGAGTGTTTTCTGCCACATGTTTTTCTATCCGTAATATTATAATGAAATCTAGCGTGGTCAAGTATGACGGCTCAGCATTGATGGCAAATCAGTTATTTGTGGTTTCCATAATATGTGCACCCTTTTGTTTGTTTCTTGGAAATTCTGATATTATTAATTATTTACCTGCAACTTTCGTATTGGCGCTCCTAACAACGGTGGTAGGGCATACACTTTTTACATATAGTTTAAAATATTTTTCAACAACTTCAGCCAGCATAATAAGTTCATTGCAACCCATATACGGAGTGCTTTTAGGGGTGTTCTTTTTACAGGAATATCCTGAAATGCGAACCATTGTTGGAGGAGGAATAATTATCTCAACCGTAATTATGGAAAGTATTAGAGTATATAGGCAAAAAAACGGATAGAAGATTTGTCTAAACTCATAGAGCCATTAATATTTGCTAGTGGCTCTATGAGTTTTATAGTAGAAAGTTTATTTTTTTACAACCAGAACTTCAGCTTTAATAGCAACTTCAGACCATGTTTTGCTAACACCATCTTTTCCAGCATGTAATGCTTCGCAAACTTTATTTAATGAAGCTATTGCATCAAGGGCGTTCCAATTTTCAAGCTGCATAACCCCTTCAAAAGTAATGTTGTCTCCTGTAATAGTATATTTAAGAGGAATATTTTGAGTTTCACCATTTAATGTAACATCAACAGAAGTAGTGTTATTTGTAGACTTAAAAGCACCTGAAATAAGCTCGGTATTTTTCATAACTCCAAAAAAGAATTCTTTAATTTTTGGGTCTCTGGTACCGGTTCCGTCATTTGTGAATAAACTGCTTACAGGGATACTAAATTTAGTACCGTTAAGAGCTTCAAGAGGAGTAGCGCCATCTGTGTTTTCTGAGATGTTAATTTCGGTAAAAGTACCACCCACAGGTAATTTGTCAGTTGTTTTGTATGCAGTGAAACTCACTTTAGAAGAGTCTATGACCAAGCTGTACGTTGGGGAGCTTACTTTGATTTCAACTTTTTTTTCTTCTTTTTTTGCCTCTTTACAACTAATTCCAATGGCGATTAATAAACAGACTGATGCAAATGCTAGTTTTTTCATATAGATTAAGATTAGTTTTGAATCTAATGTACAAATTATTTATTCTTACGACAACCAATGAAATCGAATGAAAAAGTGAAATTTACTTAGATGTATTGCTGAAATTAGTTTTGAAGCTCATTCCCAGGCGGATATAATTGTAATGAGCGTTTGGAAAGTGTATTTTAAAATAACCGGCTCCCATACTTATTGATGGTGTTATTTTGTAACTCAGACCTAAATACAATCTGTTTTGATTAAAAGCATCATCTTGTAAATTAATAAATAGTTCGTTGAAAATATCAGCATGTATATTTTTTCGAATAGGATATCTAAATCTTAAGCGATATCTGATTCTTAATTTGGCAACAGCACCATTTTTATTGCCAAGCCACCTATTTTCTAACCGATACCTATGAGAAAGCTTAAGTCTTTTTTGTTTTTGTTTTAAAACAGCTTCTGCATAAATTATATTTTGATGGTATTCTTTGGTGGTATTTGGATTTTCAATAAAAGGTTCTAATTGATTATAAGCATAACCCAAGGTGGCCTGAAATTTTGGATTGAAATGATATGTTAATCCAGTTCTAAAAAAACCAAATTGAAAGCGATTAAAAAATTTATGTTCAGCTAGTATACCTACTGTTGGAATGCTTAGTTTATCACTAATTTTATTTGAACCAGCAATAATTATCCAGGTGCCAACATAGTCTTCTTTGTTTTCTTGAGAAAAAAGTGTTGAATATACACATGCTATGCAAAAAGTCAAGAGTAAAGTAAATCGCATTAGTTTCTGTTTGATAGTACAAAACTATCGCAAGAACTATTGTTAAAAACTGACATTGGTCACGCAATAAATTAAAACAAGAGCATTCAAATATGTTTCAATAAAAAAGCGCCAGTAGTATAACTGACGCTTTAAATTGTTCTGTATAATGATATTAATTTACACTAATTTTTTTAGTTTCTTTAAAGTGCGAAACATTAAGTTTGGTAATGTTTTCTTTATAAGTATTCCAATCATTGTTGAAAAAAACATTTGTATTATCTAAAGCACTTTGCAGTTCATCTTCAGCAAATTGTAACAGTTTTTCTTCGGTGGATGTAATTCCTGTTTTGCGCGTTGCTCCGTAGTAGCTTGCACTTCCTATACGTTTCATCACCGTAATTTCAGGATTACGCACAATACCTTGTCTTTTATCGTCTTTTCCAATGTACAGCGCGACTAAACTATCAATTTTTTTGACTATTTTTTTTGATGCAGTTATTTCTTCCTTAAACTTTTCTTTATCTAACCCCTTAAGCTCTTTTTGATATTTTTGAGCAGTGTTTTTACTTTCAACCAGTTGCTTAACCGCATCAGCAGCAGTTTGTGTTAGTTTGTTTACTTTACTAGAAAAAGCATAGACTTCATTAATTGAGGATTCAGAAACGTTGAGTCTTGGGTCAGATTTTATCTCAATTGTAGTCTCATCAGTATAATCACCATAAGAGGCTTTAATGATGTACGTGCCAGGTTTAACTTTAATTCCGCTGGGTTCTTTTTTATTTTTATTGATTTTTCGCGAAGGTTTGTCTGGACCTTTTTCATCCATGCTCCAATATATTCTGTGGAATCCTGCTTTTTCGGGAGTTTTATATTTTAAGGTCCTAATTAATTTATCTGCTTGATAAAAGGTAAATGTGATAGAATCTCTTTTTGTTGTTTTTTTAGTGGAGTCTTCGTTTTCTTCTTTTTTATCTTCTTTCTTAGGTTTTGCTTTATATCCTTGCTTTAGAAAATAAGTAATCATAGCTCCACTTTTCTTATTTTCAGCGTTGTACATTGCGTCTCCTCCAAATCTACTTCCAGTCGGTTGTTGATAAGCAGCTTGGTATCCGGTTGGAGGGGTAAAAAGTTTAATATTTCTTTCAAGAATTGATGGAGTTTTAGCAATTGCACGTAAAGGGCGAATATCATCTAAAACCCATGCAGCACGACCAAAAGTACCTATTACTAAGTCGTGTTCACGAGGGTGAATTACTAAATCTTTCGTAGAAACCGTAGGATAACCTTCTGTCCATTTTTGCCATTTTTCACCTGCATTAAAAGAAATGTACAAACCATCATCGGTTCCTAAGAATAGCAAATTAGGATTTTCTATATCTTCAACTATTGAAAGGGTATAACTTTGAACATCATTTTGGTCTACGATACGTTCCCAGGTTTTTCCATAGTTTTTAGTTTTATATGCGTAAGGAATGTAGTTAAATCTTCTATAGTCATTAGCAATTAATAATGCTTCTCCTTTATTTTTGTTTGATGCCTTAATTTGAGGAATCCAACTACCCGCGGGTAATCCTTTTATATTTTTGGTTACCTCTGTCCAGGTGGTGCCTCCATTTTGGGTAAAATGTACTCGACCATCATCAGAAGCTGTCCATAGCATATCTTTCTCTACAGCAGATGGTTCAATTACCAATAGTGTGCAGTAATTTTCCGCACCAGTGGCATCTAAGGTCAAACCACCGCTTTCGCTTTGTTTTTGTTTTTCAGGGTCGTTTGTAGTGAGGTCTGGTGAAATTACCTGCCAAGTAAGCCCTTTATCAGTACTTTTGTGTACAAACTGACTGCCAAAATAAACGGTGTTGTTTTCAAAAGGATCTTGACCAATTGCTGCGTTCCAGTTAAAACGCAATTTCGTTTTTGAGTCCGGTGGAGTAGGTCTTACAATATAATTGTTACCTGTTTTCCAATCGTAGCGTGAGACATAACCTTGTTGACTCATGGCATATCCGTACTGTGAGTTGTCTTTGTCTGGAACCACATCAAAACCATCGCCAAATGCAATTTCTTGCCAATAACTATTTCTAATACCTTGAGCTCTCCATGCATAGGCGGGACCTCTCCAAGAACCATTGTCTTGCATTCCTCCATATACGTTATAAGGATATTCGTTGTCTACATTTATATGGTAAAATTGGGCAACAGGTAGATTTCCAATAAACCGCCATGATTTACCACCATCTTTAGTAATATTTAAACCACCGTCATTACCATCTAGCATAAACTGACCATTTTCTGGATGAATCCACCAGGCATGATGATCCGGATGTACCCCATTAGAAACATTGTATGCAGGCATTAGTTGTGTAAAATTTTTGCCACCGTCTTCTGAAACATTAATATAAGTGAAAACAGAATAAACTCTATTTTCGTTTTGAGGGTCTACGTATATTTCTGAGTAATAGAAAGGTCTATTTCCAATATCGGTTTTAGCATTAATTTTTTTCCATTTAACACCTCCGTCAACCGATTTATACAATGCATTTTTTTTAGCTTCAACCAATGCATAAACAATATTTGGTTTTCCGGGTGCTATAGCAATACCAATTCTTCCTAAATCACCAGATGGTAACCCATCTTCTTCAGAAATTTGTTCCCAGTTATCTCCTCCGTCATGAGTAATATAAAGTCCACTCCCTTTTCCACCAGACTTAAAAAACCAAGGGTCTCTTTTATGTTCCCACATAGCCGCAATAAGTTTGTTCGGATTTGATGGGTCCATAACCAAATCTGCTGCACCAGTTTTATTATTTACAAAAAGATTTTTTTCCCAAGTTACACCGCCATCTGTTGTTTTGTAAACACCTCTTTCAGCATGCTCCCCCCAAGGAGCTCCAATAGCCCCAACATACACTGTATTTGGATTCATAGGGTCTATTTTAATTCGGTGTATGTGCCGTGTTTTTTTTAATCCCATAGATTTCCAGGTTTTTCCACTATCGAGAGATTTGTATATACCAAACCCACCGTTTAGACTGTTTCTAGGGTTGCCTTCTCCAGTACCTGCCCAAACAATTGAAGGATTGGATTGTTGAATGGCAATTGCACCAATGGAGCTTGTAAGTTCTTTTTCAAAAATTGGCTCCCATTTAATTCCACCAGAGGTAGATTTCCATATTCCACCAGAGGCCGTTCCGATATACATAACATCAGTATTTTTATGAACAACATCAATTGCCGTTACACGACCGCTCATGCCCCCGGGACCTATATTTCGAGGTTTTAAGTCTTGAACCATTTTCATGGTAAAATCTTGAGATAATAACGAGATGGATGCAAATAGCATCACCAGAGGAAATATTTTTTTCATTTGGTTTATTTGGAATGATTAATTAGCCGGCATAAATATACAGAAATATGCGTGCTGAACTCTTAAAGCAATGTTAATGAAATGCCTGAATTTATAAAGTATCTCTGGACTTTATGTTGAGAGTACATAGGCGAATAATTTCTTTGACTCGCTTATTTTTGGTTTCTTCTCTTTTTGCTTGGTTTACCCAGTATAAATAGCTTTTTCTGTAGCTCGGACTAAAATTATTGAAGTTTTTTAAAGCAATAGGGTTCTCGTTAAAAGCTTTCTGCAATATTGCTGGAATGATACCATTTTCAGCATCTTCTAACGCTTTCCATGAACCATTCTGTTTGGCTATCTTAATGCTTTTAAGACCACTCTCATGCATAAGTCCTTTCTGTTTTAATTCCTTAATATGGTTTTTGTTTAATTTACTCCAAACACTTTTCTTATTTCTGGCACAGAAATATTGTCTTCTTTTTCCATCTCCTAAACTTTTTACAGTACTGTCTATCCATCCATAACATAGTGCTACTTTTACAGCTTCTTCCCATCGCATACTTTTCATTTCATGACCAACTTTGTAAAATATTATATAAATACCTCCACTAGTTGTATGATTTTTATGTAGCCATTCTCGCCATTCCATATCATTTTTAAAATAGAGTTCTTTTGTTGGGGTCATTATACTTTTTTACTTATGAAGGGCAAATTCGTCTAAATTTAAACATAATGGCAATATATTGGTTAATTTGTTGCACTCAATTCAAAATCTAACCCCTACATTTACAATCTAATTAATATAAATGGTTTACGGCAATGAAGCATAATATTTTAGTCTTACTTAGTATTTTATCTATCCTTAATTTTTCATGTAATAACAAACGAGAAGGAACTCCAAAAGTTTTAGTTTTTTCCAAAACTATAGGGTATAAACATAAATCAATTTCAAAAGGAATTGAAGCACTGCAAAAATTAGGAAAAGAGAATGGATTTGAAGTTGATACTACAATAAACGCGGTTTCTTTTAGTGATGACAATTTAAAAAAATATTCTTCTGTTATCTTTTTAAATACTACAGGTAATATTTTGAATCATTATCAGGAAGCGGCTTTTGAACGTTACATTCAATCAGGTGGAGGATTTGTTGGTATACATGCTGCTACAGATACTGAATATGATTGGGGCTGGTATACCAAGTTGGTTGGAGCACAATTTAAAAGCCACCCATCTGGTACTCCCGAAGCTGATTATAGTATTGTTGATGGTAATTTTGGATTAGCTGAGGGAAAATGGCATAAGGCTGATGAGATATACAATTTAAAACGTATAAATGAAAAGGTAAATGTAGTAGTTACGGTTGATGAAAATTCTTATTCTGGTGGAGAAAATGGGGAAAATCATCCAATTAGTTGGTATCATGAGTATGATGGAGGAAGAGCTTTTTACACTGCATTAGGTCATACTGATGAAAGTTACGAAGATACCAAGTTTCTGAATCACGTTTTAGCTGGAATAAAATATGCAATAGGAGAAAACCAAAATTTAGATTACACCAAGGCGTTATCTCAAATTCCTCCAGATATGGATAGGTTTTCTAAAGTAAATTTAAAGGTTGGCGCTTTTTTTGAACCTACAGAAATGACAATTTTGCCAAATAATGATGTTTTGGTAGCGCAACGACGGGGAGAAATTTTGCATTATAATCATTTGTCGAAAGAAATAAAGGAGGTGGCCTTTTTAGATGTTTATTTTAAAGCTAGTGTGAAAGGTGTAAATGCTGAGGAAGGCTTGATGGGACTGCAAAAAGACCCTAATTATGCTGAAAATAACTGGGTATATGTTTTTTATAGCCCATCTGGTGATACATGGGTAAATAGACTATCTCGTTTTAAGTTTAAGGAAGGGGTTTTTGATTTAAATTCTGAGCAAATTATCTTAGATGTTGACAGTCAACGTGAAATTTGTTGTCATACAGGAGGTTCAATAGCTTTTGACTCAAATGGTTTATTGTACTTATCTACAGGGGATAATGCCACTCCTTTTAATCAAAAAGGAGTAAAGTATACAAATAACGGGTTTGCTCCTTTAAATAATGTTGAAGGAAGTGAACAATATGATGCCAGACGTTCTTCAGGAAATACCAACGATTTACGTGGTAAAATAATTAGAATTAAGGTAAACAAAGATGGTTCTTATACTATACCAGAAGGAAATCTTTTTCCAGAAGGTACTGCAAACACACGACCAGAAATATATACCATGGGACATAGAAACCCATACCGTATTTCGGTAGATCAGAAAAACGGTTATGTATATTGGGGTGATGTTGGGCCTGATTCTAGAAAAGATGCCTTTGATACCAGAGGTCCAAAAGGGTATGACGAAATGAATCAAGCTAAAGAGGCTGGTAACTTTGGTTGGCCATTTTTTATCGCAGACAATAAAGCGTATCGTGAATATAATTATGCTACTGGTGAACACGGAGAAGCGTTTAATCCAGAAAAACCAATGAATACTTCTAAGAACAATACTGGGTTAAAAGAGTTGCCAAAAGCAATGCCAGCCTATGCTTATTATCCTTACGTTGATTCTGGTGAGTTTCCTCAAGTAGGTTCAGGGGGTAGAAATGCTATGGCAGGACCTGTTTATTATTCAGATTTGTATGATGGAAAAAATAACCTACCTAGTTATTATGATGGAAAAGTAATTGTTTATGATTGGATAAGAGGATGGATGAAAGCAGTTACCTTTTTTAAAGACGGAAATTTCAATAAAATGGAACCTTTTGCCTCTGATATTCAGGTTAATAGTTTAATAGATATGGAGGTGGGATCTGATGGAAAAATTTATCTTTTAGAATATGGTAAGGGGTGGTTTTCTAAAAATCCGGATGCTGCTCTAAGTTATATCTCGTTTAATGGGGGAAATAGAGCTCCAATAATTAACAATTTTGAGGTGGATAAAACTTCTGGAAAAACACCATTAGTTGTTTCAGCAAAGGTTGATGCCGTAGATAGAGAAGATGACATGTTAACTTATGAATGGAACTTGGGTAACGGAGTTATTAAAAAGACCACCGAACCACAAATATCTTTCACATATGATGAAGTAGGGGACTATAAGGTTTCTGTAGCAGTAAATGATGGTAAAGGAGAATCAGTTGAAAGTGCAACGCATCATATTGTCTCTGGTAACACCTTACCTAATGTTACTATTAACATTATAGATGGAGATATGACATCATTTGTTCCGGGAGAAGCAATTTCCTATGAGGTTGTGGTTACAGATTCCGATGAGGAAACCATTGATGCATCCAACATTTTTGTATCAGTAGATTATTTAGAAGGTATGGATAAAGTAGCCATGTCTATGGGGCATCAACAAGTTTCTGAAACGGTTATTGGAAAGTCACTTACGCAAAGTATGGATTGTAAAGCATGTCATAAAGAGTCAGAACCTTCCTTAGGGCCTTCCTATATAGAGGTGGCTGAGAAGTATAAAAACGACTCAAATTTTATGAAGTATATTCAGAATAAAATAGCAACAGGTGGAGCAGGAGTATGGGGAGAAGTTGTAATGCCAGCGCACCCCAATATTACGACAAGTGAATCACGACAAATAGCTACTTATATTGCTTCGTTAACAGGTGAAGATAAAAAACCTTCGTTACCAGTAAAGGGTATCATTGTACCTGAAAAAGTGGAAAAAGGCAATACTATGGTAATAACAGCAAGCTATACAGATAATGGTTCAAACGGAGCTATTCCTTTAACAAGTACCAAGGTGGTTGCATTATCACAAAAGGATGATACCGAATAATAGTATTATTTTGTTGGTTTTGCTTGTATGTAAAAATTCTCGTCTATTTTGATTTTTGAGGATTTGATGTTATCCGTTTTCCAATCTTTTGAAGGGAATATCCATTGCGGTTGCTTGTCAATAAATATCCTTACAGGCATATCAAAATCTGCAACTATATTGGTATATCTGTAAGTTAATTTTTCATTGGTAAGTTGATATTCTAAAATAGGTATTTTGGTAGTTCTTAAATATTGATTAAAGAAAGCAGAGAGACCCTTATTGGTTTGTTTGCTTATGTAATTCTCTATTTGTTCTGTAGTTACAGTTTGATGATAAAACTCTTTATTTAGTCCTCTTAAGATTGATTTCCATAGGGCGTCATCCTCAATAAGTTGACGCAAGGTGTGTAACATATTAGCCCCTTTATAGTACATGTCACTAGAGCCTGTGTTATTTACATTATAGTGACCTATTATTGGTTTATCATTTAGAATATTTGAACGTGTACCAATTATATATTCGTTTGCAGCTTTTGTTCCGAAATGATAATCAAGATATAAGCTTTCCGAATATGCAGTAAAGCTTTCATGAATCCACATGTCAGCGGCATCTTTGTAGGTGATATTGTTAGCAAACCACTCATGACCAGATTCATGGATTATTATAAAGTCAAACTTTAAACCCCACCCAGTTTTCGATAAATCTCGTCCTAAATAACCATTTTTATATTTATTACCATATGTAACCGAACTTTGATGTTCCATACCTAAATATGGTACTTCAACCAGTTTAAAGCCATCTTCATAAAACGGGTAAGGGCCAAACCAATTTTCAAAAGCTTCAAACATTAGTTTCGTTTGTTTAAACTGTTTTTTTGCTTTTGATAAGTTTTCCTTGAGCACGTAGTAATTAATATCTAATTCCCCATTTTCACCGTCATACTTCTCTCCAAAATGAACATAATCACCGATATTTACATTTACACCGTAGTTATTTATGGGGTTGGTAACAAACCAATTGTAAGTAGCGGTATCATCTTTCTTTTCAACACTTAACAGTTTTCCATTTGAAACATTTATTAGTTTTTTGGGAACTGTAACACTTATAGCCATACTATCTACTTCATCATACATATGGTCTTTGTTAGGCCACCAAATACTGGCGCCAATACCCTGACAAGATGTTGCAACAAATGGATTACCATTACTATCTGTCTTCCAAGAAAAACCGCCATCCCATGGGGCTCTAATGGCTTCTCTGGGTTTTCCAGAATAATGAACTATAACCTCGTTATATTGCTTTTTTTGCTGTTTCTTTTTTAATTTTATAAAATGAGCATTTCCTGTTGAGGTAAACTCAAGAGTTTTACCATCTTGTGTTACTTTGTTTATTTTTAGCGGCCGCTGTAAATCTATCTGAAGTGTTTGGTTTTCTTCCAAAACTTTATATCGAATTGTATTGCTACCTGAAATGAATTTTTTTTCAGGATCTACAGTAACTTTTAAATGATAGTAATTTAAATCCCACCAAGCTCTTTCGGGAGTAATACTACCTCTTAACGAGTCCTGTTTTGTAAATTCCTGTCCTTGTGCAAAAAAAGAAATGTTGATTAATATAAAAGCAGATAAAAATAAACTTCTGTTCATGCTATTCTCTTATGATTTTGTTCGGAAATACTACTACACTTTCGTGACCATTTTCGTTAACTGCTGCAACTCCAAAAAAGAAATTATCAATAACAATACCGTTTAACGTAAATTCCGTAACATTACCAACATATCTACTATTGTCCCACGTTGGAGAAGTTGTGTCTCTCCAATATATTTTATATCCTTTGGCTCCCTTAACGGCACTCCAGGCTAATTTTGCAGAAGGTTCTACAATACCTCCAATTTTTACTTCTTTAGGTGAAGGTACAGCCCAAGCTAAAGACGCAAGGTTTATAGCGTTTACAGCAGTAAGTTTTTTAGCATAATCAAAGTTTACATATTCTAGTTTGTCTCCATAGGCAATACCATTTTCGGTTCTAATATCCTGATGTTGCTGTGTATAATTTTCATGTGCTTCCATTATTCTAACACCGGGAAAACCAACATCGTTAAATGGACGATGATGTCCTCCACGACCAAAGCGATCCAACCTGTAAATCATCATAGGGTTCATTTCGGGCATATACTTTTTAGTTGTTTTGTAAATATACCTAGCCAGCTGCCTAGATATACCATCTACTTCGCCACCATAATATCTTCTGGCTTTTCGTTCAGCTTCTGTTTCCGTTGGAGGTACGGGCTCAGAGAAGATTCTAAAATCTCTGTTACTAATAAACCCGTCTACACCGGTGATATTTCCTATCATATCATTATTGAGGACTCCAATAATATTCCAGTTATTCTTCTTTGCGTATTCGGCAAGTCCTTTTCCACCGAACAATCCTTGTTCTTCACCAGATAAACCAACATAAACAATACTGTTTTCAAAACTATATTTTGAAAGCACTCGTGCCGCTTCAATAGTACCTGCCATTCCACTAGCGTTATCGTTAGCTCCTGGTGATATGGAGGTATAATTATTTGGATCACTAACCCTTGAGTCAATGTCACCACTCATTATAATAAATCTATTTGGGTATTTAGTGCCTTTTTGAATAGCAACAACATTAACAACATTAACATCTTTTAGAATTCTATCACCTGTACCTTTTTTTACCAAATTACTTTGATAAAACACGTTTAAACAGTTATTACAATTTTTTGATACGGTTTCAAACTCATTTTTTATCCATCTTCTTGCAGCTCCAATACCTGTTGTTTTAGACAAGGTGTCACTTAAGGTATGCCTAGTTCCAAAACTTACTAAGGTGGTAATATCTTTTTTAATTCTTTCTGAGGAGACCGTTTCTATGATATCATAAATATCATCATCACTTTGCGCAATACTTATTGAACATGACAATAATATTGCTAACACTAGCAAATTTTTCATTTTAACACTTTAATTAGACTTTTCTAAAGTACGGTATCTTGGCATTTAATTTCTTAAAAAAATGTTAACTCCTTCTTTTAAGAGCAATTATACCCAACGCAGGACCAATAAAAAGCACTAAATACAAAAGGGTTGAAGGAACTTTTGGACTCATGAAGGACAATAGTTCAATACTTAAAATACTTACGGCAAAACCAATAGAGTTTACAATGGTGAGTCCTGTTCCTTTTAATTCAGGAGAAACAGCATTAGCAACAAGGTTTGAAAATTGTGGAGAATCTGCAGTTACCGCCATTCCCCATATACACCAAATGCATAGAAATAAAATAGGAGTAGTGTTAAATGCAAGAGGGGAAGCTAAGCATAGCAATCCGGAAATAAATAATGCATAAAAAGCAACTTTATAACTCCCAACACGAATAGAAAGTATTCCTCCTAAGAAACATGATAAACCTCCAAAAGCAATTATAATTCCCGTCCAGAGTGGTACGTTTATTTCTGTATTATTTAGTTGATTAAATGTTTTAATTGCAAAAGGCGTAAATGCCCAAAACGCGTATAATTCCCACATATGTCCAAAATAGCCAAATGCGGCTTTTTTAAAACCTGATTGCTTGAAAAGAGAAAACCCTGCTGCGAGTTGCAATTTAGTGCTTGGTTTTCTAAATGGGCCGTTTGGAACAAGTAAAAACATTAGTATTCCTCCAGAGACGGCCATTATTGAAGTTATTTTTATAACAGCAGTATAACTAACTGTGTTGTTAAAACTCTTAATAAAATATGGAAAAGCGGTACCTAATATTAATGCTCCAACAAGAAACCCTAATGCCTTTCCCAGGCCCTTTTCGTGATAATCGGAGGCAATTTTCATACCCACAGGGTAAATTCCAGCAAGAAAAAAACCAGTACCAAATCTAGCGGATAATAAATCCCATTTTGATAGATGTTCCAAAAGTAGCGAAGCATTGCAAAGAGCCCCTAGAATGGCACATGTTACAAAAACTTTAGAGGGAGAAAACCTGTCTGCAATCATTAACATTGCAAATAAAAATGTACCTACTATAAATCCAAATTGAACCGAGGAAAGTACATATCCCATTATTTCGCTACCCAAACCTGTTTTGAGCGTTAGCGATTCTATCACCGAATTTCCTGCAAACCATAGTGATGTACATGCAAATTGAGATAGAATTATAACAGGAAGAATATGTTTTTTTTGCTTCAAAAAATAGAAGTAATTAATCAATAAATTTTTTCAGCAACTCTCTAACATTTTTTGTGTTTTCGATGAAATATTTTGCATGTGTTTTTTGTCTGCCAACTTTTACAGAAATGGTAGATTCAGGAAGTTCTTCAAACATATATTCATCTGTCCAGTCGTCTCCCATAGCAAAAACAAAGTCAAAATCAGATTCGCCCAATACTCTCACTGCAGCTCTACCTTTATTGACGTTACTACTTTTCACTTCCATTACCTTATTACCGTTAAGTACACTAAGGCTATCGTTGCTTGTTAAACTTGTGAGCACTGTATTTAGCTCTGTTGCACGTTTTTCTCCAAAATCTGGATCTGTATTTCGATAGTGCCAAGCTAACGAGTAGTTTTTTTCCTCTACAAAGGATCCCGGAGTACGGTCTACGAACGATTCTAAAACCGGCATAATTTTAGCCATCCAATCAGATTTTACTTTTTCAAGAAGCGAAAATTCTTTTCCGTTTCTTGAAATCCACACCCCATGCTCTACAATCATATTATATTTTTTGTGCAGAAACCATTTGCTAAATGTTTGTTTATCTCTGCCGCTAATTAAAAATAGGGTAGTGTTTTTTTGATTGTGTAAGTGATCTAAAATATCATATAATTCTTCATCAGGCGAAGCTTTTTGTGGATCATTGTGAAAATCAGCAAGTGTACCATCATAATCTAAAAAGATAAGTCTGTTTTTCGCTGAAGCATAGTCGTCAATAATATCTTGAAGAATATCAGTATTTATTTTTCTAGAAACAAAAGCTTCGTTGTTTTTAATTTGATTGTTAAGTGCCGTCATAAATTCTTGTGCCCAAACTTCAACATTATAACGTTCCAATCTTGTTTGAAGGAACATATTACGTGCCATTTGCTCTTTTTTAGGCATCGTAATTGCTTTTTTTAATGTTTCGGCTTGATGTTCAAAGTTGTTAGGGTTAATTAATAAAGCTTCGTTCATTTCATATGCTGAACCAGCCATTTCACTTAAAATTAATACACCTGTTCTATCTATTCGCGTAGCTATATATTCTTTTGCAACAAGGTTCATTCCATCACGTAAAGGTGTTAACCAGGCAATATCGCATGAAGTATATAAATCTATTAAATTTTTAAAAGGCATTGATCTATAAAAATACCAAATAGGCGTCCAACTTACGGTTGACAATTCACCATTAATACGACCAACAAGCTCATCAATTTCTTTTTTTAAGAGTTTATATTGAGGCACGTAGGATCTAGAAGGAACTGCAAGAATAACTAGGCGTACTTTTTCTTTATATTCTGGGTATTTATTTAAAAAATATTCAAATGCATATATGCGTTTTGCAATACCTTTACTATAATCTAACCTGTCTATAGACAAAATAAGTTTAGTGTCTGGAGCCGATTTTTTATGGTCGTCCAAGCGTTTTTGCAATATTGAACGCTTTTCTTCAGGCAAAGCGTCATGCGCTTCCGCAGCCTGCTTAAATTTTTGATAGTCTATTCCCATCGGAAAAGAGTCTACCTTAATCATCCGATTTCCAAGGGTAATATCATTAAAACTAACTTCTAAGCCTAAAAGCCTCCTTACTGAACTTAAAAAATGTCTTTCATAATCATAAGTGTGAAACCCAATTAGATCTGCTCCTAAAAGCCCAGAAAGTACTTCTTCACGCCAAGGCATGGTTCTAAATATTTCGTAGGAAGGAAACGGAATATGAAGAAAAAAACCAATTGTGGCATTAGGTCTTTTTTCTTTTACCATTTGCGGAACGAGCATTAATTGATAGTCATGTACCCAAATAATATCATTATCATCCGAATTCTCAATTATGGCGTCAGCAAATTTTTGATTTACGGATTTATAGGTGTCCCAAAAACTAAGTTCAAATTCTGTGTATTCTAAAAAATAATGAAATAGAGGCCATATTGTTCTGTTACTAAAGCCAAAATAGAAGCCTTCCATTTCTTTTTGGGATAGTCCAACCTTTAAACAATTGTGTTTGGTTAACGCCTTATCTATCTCTTTATCAAGCTTTTTTGGTATGTCTTCATCGGTTAATCCGGACCAGCCAATCCAAAGGCTATCACCACTGCTGTGAATGGATTTCATGCCTGTTGCTAATCCTCCGACGCTGGGAGTAGCAACAATGCCACCCTCAGAAATTTGAAGTTGTACTGGTAGTCTATTAGAAATTATTATAGTTTTACCCATGAAATATATTTTGAAATCAATTTATAATATTTTTCTTACAAAAACGATATAGTACTATGATAGTTAGTACTGTCAAACTTACTTAATATAAGGTTATGGACAATTTAAATTACGGAATAATTGGAAATTGTAGAAGTGCAGCAATTGTTTCGAACGTGGGCTCTTTAGATTGGTGTTGTTTACCTGAATTTGATTCTTCATCGGTATTTGCGAAAATTCTAGATGAGAAGAATGGGGGCAGCTTTGAGATATTAGTGGATGATTCTTACTCAATATCCCAATGCTATGAGTCGCAAACATGTATTTTAGTAACAACGTATACCAATGGTGAAGATGCCTTTGAGGTTCATGATTTTATGCCAAGGTATTATAAAAATAAAGATGGCTATCATGCTCCTCCAGAGGTTGTTAGGTACTTTAAACACAAGTTTGGTAGGCCTGAGTTCTCGGTTAAATATAATCCTAAATTGGAGTATGCTAAAGGTGTTACCAACTCCTACGTTAAAGAAGATTTTATTGTTAGTTTAACTAATCAGGAGCATTTTGATACCATGTTCATGTACACTTCTTTTGATAAGGACAATGTATTAAATGGAGATAAAATTCAGTTAAAACGGGATGGGTATTTTTTAATATCATACAACGAAAAACTTTTTGTTCCTGATTTGCACAAAATTTATTTAGAGCTGGAAAGAACTAAGATTTATTGGTTAAACTGGGTTGACCGAACACCAAAATATAGTAAGTTTAATACTCAAATTATTAGAAGTGCTCTTACCTTAAAGATGCTTACTTATGATAAAACAGGTGCAGTTTTAGCCGCAGCTACAACTTCATTACCAGAAACTATTGGTGAAGTTAGAAATTGGGATTATCGTTTTTGCTGGATTAGAGATGCATCAATGGTAATTAAAGTAGTTTCTGAACTGGGGCATAAAAATTCAGCAAAAAGGTTTTTACAGTTTATTATTGATTTAATGCCAGATAAGGATGAAAAACTCCAAATAATGTATGGTATTAATAAGCAAAAGAAGCTAACAGAGGAAACTTTAGACCATTTAGATGGTTATAAAGGCTCAAAGCCCGTTAGGATTGGAAATGCTGCATATAAGCAAACACAAAACGATATTTATGGCATTCTTATGGATGTTATTTATGAACAGCTTGTGAAATTCGGTAGCAATCTTGAAAATAACGAAGAACTTTGGGGTATAACCAAAGGAATTGTTTGGATTGTTAATAAGCACTGGAAAGAAGCCGATAAAGGCATTTGGGAGTTTAGAACAGAAGATAGGCATTTTACTTTTTCTAAAGTGCTTTGTTGGGTAGCCATAGACCGTGCAATTAAAGTTGCTAAAATATTTGAGAAAGAACATAAGTTAAAGCAGTGGGAGCTTCTGGAGAAAGAGATTAGAGAAGATATACACGCTAATGCTTGGAATGCTGATGTAAACGCGTTTGTTCAATCGTATGGTTCTAATGATTTAGATGCAAGTGTTTTGTTGATGGAATCATATGGTTTTATCCAAGCAAAAGACCCTAAATATGTAAGCACCGTAAAGGCAATTGAAAAGGAGTTAAGTAATGATGGGTTACTATACCGTTATAAAAATGAAGATGACTTTGGATTACCATCTTCTTCGTTTACCATATGTACTTTTTGGTTTATAAATAGTTTGTTTAAGATAGGGGAGGAAGAAAAAGCCTTGGCACTTTTTAATAAACTATTAGGTTATAGCAATCATTTAGGATTGTTTAGTGAAGATATTGACTTTAAAACGAAAAGATTGCTGGGTAATTTTCCCCAAGCGTATTCTCATTTAGCAATGATTGAGTGTGCAATTAATTTTTCGAAAAGACATGATGAGCTTTTGGCTCAAAAGAAATAGTTGTTTTTAGTACTTTTAAATCATAAGAAAACCGCTCCATTACGGAGCGGTTTTCCTTCTGTTTAGTACAAAGTACATTTGAATTAGTCAAAGGTGTAACCATTATCTGCAGCTACTTTATCAGCAATTTGTGTGCGTAAAGCTACTACATTAGGTTGATTAGTATATTTTGTAAAACGTTTAAGTCCCATAAGCATCATACGTTGTTCATCTCCTTCGGCGAAAGATACTATAGCCTCTTTGCCTTTTTGAACAATGGTATCAACAGCGTTATACAGATATAATTTAGACATTGCTATTTGGGTTGTCTGAGCTTCTTCTCCAAAACGTTTAGCATTTTTTTCTGTTCTTAAAATTGTAGATTCTGCCATGTATATTTCAATCAATATATCAGAAGCAGCAAGCATTAATTGTTGGTGATTTTCTAATTCCGGTCCAAATTTCTGAACAGCCGAACCAGCAACCATTAAAAATACTTTTTTAAGTCTTTTAACCAAGTCTTTTTCTTCAGACAACAACTCAGAAAAGTCTGGAGCGTCAAACGAAGGAATTCCCATTAACTCTTCTCCAACCGCAGTAGCTGGGCCTAGCAAATCAACATGTCCCTTCATAGCTTTTTTAACCAGCATTCCTACGGTAAGCATTCTATTAATTTCGTTGGTGCCTTCATAAATACGAGCAATTCTAGCATCTCTCCAAGCAGATTCCATTGGAGTGTCAGCAGAAAATCCCATTCCTCCAAAAATTTGAATACCCTCATCGGTCGTACTCTGAACATCTTCAGAAACGGCAACTTTTAAAATAGAACATTCAATTGCATATTCTTCTACACCTTTAAGCTCGGCTTCTTGGTGTGAGTTACCAGCAGCTTCTCTTAAAGCGATTCTGTCTTCTATATTTTTAGCAGCTCTGTAACTTGCGGATTCATCTGCGTAACAATTGGTTGACATATTGGCTATTTTAGATTTTATGGCACCAAAGTTTATTATTGAAGTTTTAAATTGTTTACGTTCGTTCGCATATTTAACTGCTTCAGTAATTACTCTTCGTTGAGCATCAAGGCAGGCAGCAGCTAGTTTTATACGACCAATATTTAAAGCATTCATTGCAATTTTAAAACCATTGCCTCTTTCAGAAAGCATATTTTCAGCAGGAACTTTTGTCTCATTGAAAAATACTTGACGTGTAGAGGAGGAGTGAATGCCTAATTTTTTTTCCTCATCGCCGAGCGAAATTCCATTACTTGGGTCATTTTCAACAATGAAACCTGTAATATTTTTATCATCTTCAATTCTAGCAAATACCACAAATAGGTTGCAGAAGCCAGCATTTGAAATCCACATTTTTTGCCCTGTTATACTATAGGTTTTACCGTCATCGGACAATACAGCTTTTGTTTTTCCGGAGTTGGCATCAGAGCCTGCACCAGGTTCGGTTAAACAATAGGCTCCAAACCATTCACCAGATGCTAGTTTTGGCACATATTTTTGCTTTTGTTCTTCGGTGCCGTAAAGTGTAATAGGCATAGTACCAATTCCAGTGTGTGCACCAAAAGCGGTACTAAAAGAACCGGTCGCACCAGAAATGTAATCGCAAACCAGCATAGTAGAAACAAACCCCATCCCCATACCGCCATAAGCTTGGGGAACAGATATACTGAGTAAGCCTAATTCACCAGCTTTTCTCATAGTTTCTTCTGTGAAAGCGTAATCGTTTTTCTCAAATCGCTCCCAATGAGCCCAAAGTTCTCTGTCTACAAATTCCTTAGTACTATCGCGCATCATTTTATGCTCCTCAGTTAAATCTTCAAGTGTAAAAACATCTTCACAATTGGTTTCTTTAACAAGGAACTGACCTCCTCTTAGTATGTCTTTTTCTGTTGCTGCCATATTATTTCGATTTAAGGGATTATGAGTCAAGAATCAAGGCTTGAAACTTGTAATCCTTTTCTATTTTCTTTATTATTTTAAAAACTCAAAAATTCCAGCTGCGCCTTGTCCCGTTCCAACACACATGGTAACCATTCCGTATTTTCCTTGCATATTTCTTTTACGCATTTCATCAAATAGTTGAACGGACAATTTTGCCCCAGTGCATCCAAGTGGGTGGCCAAGAGCTATAGCGCCTCCATTAACGTTAACAATATCTTGATTAAGATTTAATTCTCTCATTACTGCTAATGATTGAGAAGCAAACGCCTCATTCAGTTCAATTAACTCAATATCATCTTGCTTTAAACCAGCTTGTTTTAATGCTTTAGGGATGGCTTTTACAGGTCCAATCCCCATAATGCGAGGTTCAACACCAGCAGCTGCGTAATTAACAAGCCTAGCTATGGGTTCTAGATTTAATTCTTTAACCATTTCTTCGCTCATAACCATTACAAAGGCAGCACCATCACTCATTTGAGAAGAGTTACCAGCTGTAACACTACCGTTGGCAGCAAAAACAGGTCTTAGTTTATTTAACACCGCTACGTTTGTTCCTTTTCTGGGGCCTTCATCTTTAGTAACCGTATATTTTTTTGTAGCCTTTTTTCCATTTTCATCAATATACACTTGCTCTACATCAATGGGAACAATTTGATTTTGAAAACGGTCTTCTGCTTGGGCTTTTAACGCCTTCATATGAGAGTTGTAAGCGAATTCGTCTTGGTCTTCTCTAGAAACTTTAAATTGGTTCGCCACCGCTTCGGCAGTATTTCCCATTCCCCAGTAGTAATCTTCATGACCAGATTTTACTAAATCATAATTTAATTCGGGTTTATTACCCGTCATGGGAACTGAACTCATGCTTTCGGCACCGCCGGCAATAATGCAATCTGCCATTCCGGCCTGAATTTTAGCTGTTGCAATACCAATGGTTTCTATTCCTGATGAACAAAAACGGTTAACCGTAACTCCTGGAACATCAACGATATCAAGTCCCATTAATGAAATTAAACGTGCCATATTAAGTCCCTGAGAACCTTCTGGCATTGCATTTCCGACAATGACATCATCAATTCGAGTTTTGTCAAAATCTGGAAGTTCTTTCATCATATATTCAATGGTTTCCGCAGCCAATTCATCTGTTCTTTTAAAACGAAATACACCCTTAGGGGCTTTACCTACAGCGGTTCTGTATGCTTTAACTATATATGCTTGTTTCATTTTTTAAATACTTTAGACAATAAGCTTTGTGCGCGAGGCATAAGGCGTAAAGCGAAATTTTAATTTCTTAATGGTTTTCCTGTTTTTAACATATGTTGAATGCGTTCTAATGTTTTACGTTCAGTACATAACGACAAGAAAGCTTCTCTTTCTATGTCTAAAAGATACTGTTCGCTAACTCTTGTTGGTTCAGATAAATCTCCACCCGCCATTACGTACGCCAGTTTGTTTGCAATTTTCTTATCGTGTTCACTAATGTAATGACTTGCTTCCATGGCATCTGTGCCCACTAAAAACATTCCGAGAGCCTGTTTTCCTAAAACTTTTACATCATTTCTTTTAACAGGTTTAGTGTAACCCGATTCTGCCATTAATTTGGCATAAGCCTTAGCTGTAGCTATTTGTCGGTCTTTATTAACGACAACAATGTCCTTTCCTTTTTGTAGAATGCCTAAATCAAAAGCTTCATACGCTGAGGTAGAAACTTTAGCCATTCCGATGGTTAGAAAATACTCTTGAAGTACATTAAGCTCTACATCACCTTTACTAAAAGAGTCAGATGCTCTTAAAGCAAATTCTTTTGAGCCACCACCACCTGGAATAACACCAACTCCAAATTCAACCAAACCAATATAGGTTTCCGCTGCGGCAACCACTTTATCTGCATGGAGTGATAATTCGCAACCTCCTCCAAGAGTCATCCCGTGAGGGGCAGAGATTGTTGGGATTGAGGAATAACGCATACGCATCATGGTATCTTGAAACATCTTAATGGCCATATTTAGCTCATCATATTCTTGTTCCACAGCCATCATAAAAATCATTCCAATATTGGCTCCAACAGAAAAATTTGCAGCTTGATTTCCAACAACCAAACCTTGAAAATCTTTTTCAGCTAAATCTACACCTTTATTAAGTCCAGCTAGTACATCACCACCAATAGTATTCATTTTGGATTGGAATTCTACATTTAAAATTCCATCTCCTAGGTCTTCGATTACAACACCGCTATTTTTAAAAACTTCTTTAGTTTTTCTAATGTTATCTAATATGATAAAAGCATCTTGTCCTGGTACTTTTTTCATTTTCTTTGAAGGAACATCATAAAAATAGGTAGCGCCTTCCTTCACGGTATAAAAACTATTAATTCCAGCAGCTTTCATATCTGCCACCCATGTTGCAGCATCTTGATTTTCGTTCTTTATGAATTCCAACCCTTTGTCTAATCCAACGGCATCCCAGATTTGAAAGGGACCATGTTCCCAGCCAAACCCAGCTTTCATGGCGTCATCTATTTTATATAATTCATCTGAAATTTCAGGAATGCGGTGCGATACGTATGCAAATAAGGCTCCAAAACTTTTACGATAAAATTCACCTGCTTTATCTTTTCCTGAGGTAAGAACAGGAAACCTATCAACTACTTTGTCAATAGTTTTAGTAAGCTCAAGTGTAGCGAATTTTGCACTTTTTTTAGCACGATAGTCCATCGTGTCTAAATCCAAGGTTAAAATTTCACTCTTTCCTTTATCATTTTTAATTTTTTTATAAAAACCTTGACCAGATTTACTTCCAAGCCATTTGTTTTCCATCATGGTGGTAATGAAGTCTGGCAGCTTAAATAACTCTAATCTTTCATCATTTTTACAATTTTCATGTATACCATTTGCAACATGAACTAAAGTATCTAAGCCAACTACATCAACCGTTCTATAGGTTGCAGATTTTGGACGACCTATTACTGGTCCAGTTAACTTGTCTACTTCTTCAACAGTCATTTCTAACTCTTTAATAGAGTGAAATAAACTTTGAATACTAAAAATACCAATGCGATTACCAATAAACGCAGGAGTATCTTTTGCAATTACAGACGTTTTTCCTAAAAATTGCTCACCATAACTATTTAAAAAATCCAGTACTTCAGGAGAAGTTTTAGGACCTGGAATTATTTCAAAAAGCTTAAGATAGCGAGCGGGGTTAAAAAAGTGGGTTCCACAAAAGTGCTTTTGAAAGTCTTCACTGCGACCTTCGCTCATAAATTTTATAGGAATACCAGAGGTGTTGGATGAAATAAGTGTACCGGGAGTGCGATGTTTTTCAATATTTTCGAAAACTATTTTCTTAATATCTAAACGTTCTACAACAACTTCAATTATCCAATCTACTTTGGAAATTTTAGCAATATCATCTTCAAGATTTCCAGTAGTTATTCTACTGGCAAACTTTTGGTTATAAATAGGGGAGGGTTTTGATTTTAGGGCGGCTGCCAATGAATCGTTCACCAATCTATTTCTAACCATTTTGTCTTCTAGGGTAAGCCCTTTGGCTTTTTCTTTTTCATTGAGTTCACGAGGAACAATGTCTAATAACAAAACTTCAACTCCAATATTGGCGAAATGGCAAGCAATGCCGCTTCCCATTATTCCAGAGCCAACTACTGCAACTTTATTTATGTGTTTGTTCATTGAATAACCCTTATTTATTATTTTTTTCTTTTGTATAGATTTTTTTATCTACAATTAGCTTATTTATAGTATCTGTAACTTCAAAAAAGTTTACAAGCTGTTCCTCGCTTACATGATTTTTAATAACATCGTTAAATTTAAGAACAACACCTTTGGAATCGTTTCTTTTTTCTAATCCAGAATCGGTAAGGTGAATAAGTACTCCTCGTCCGTCATTTGGATTTGGTTTTCTAACAATTAACCCTTTTTCCTCCATACTTTTAAGTATTCTGGAAAGGCTGGTTGCTTCCATTCCCATTTTTGGACCAAGTGCAGTTGATGGAGTACCTGTTTTAGGGTCTATGCTTAACAACGTAAAACCAATGGCCATTGTTATTTCAAAATTTTTAGCTTCTTCATTGTACATTCGCGCTACTGCCTGCCACGTGGCTCGTAACGCATAATCTATTGTCTGTTCCTTCATAAGCAACCAAATATAATAAAAATATATTATGCGTGCATAATATATTTTGTAAAAACAGACAAAAAAAATGAAAAAAGTATTACGTACTTAAAATAAGTACTGGTAGCTTTTGTTAATAGCTAATGAAAGCGAAGTTTAGCTATTGATTGCCTCAGAAATTTTAGAATTTAATGACCATATATATCATTATATATATCTATATACTTGGCTTTAATAATTTTCCTTTTAAGTTTTAAGGTAGGCGTAAGGTGACCTTCTTCTATGCTCCAAACATCTGGTGTAAGCCTAAATTGTTTTATTTTTTCCCACTTTGCAAAATCTTCGTTGGCAAGTGTAACCTCTTCTTGTATACGTTCTATGACTTTTTCGTTTTTAACAATATCAGCATTTTCACCTAACTGTATGTTATGCAATCTTCCCCATTCTCGAATAAATTCAAAATTTAACTGGATTAACGCAGCGGGCATTTTTTCTCCTTCACCAACTACAATAATTTGTTCTATAAAACGTGATTGTTTGAATCTGTTTTCTAAAAGTTGAGGAGCAACGTATTTACCACCAGAGGTTTTAAAAATCTCTTTTTTACGATCCGTAATTTTTAAGAAGCCATCTTCATCTATGGTCCCAATATCTCCTGTATGAAAATATCCATCTATTATTACTTCTGTTGTTTTTTCAGGGTCTTTATAATATCCCATCATTACTTGCGGACCTTTTACACAAATTTCTCCATCATCAGCAATTTTAACCTCAGTGTGGCTTAAAAGTCTACCAACCGTACCTATTTTAAAACCGCCGTTTCTCATATCATTAACAGAAACTACTGGAGATGTTTCGGTAAGTCCATAACCTTCCATAACACCAAAACCAGCTGCATTAAAAACACGAGCTAATCTCGGTTGTAAAGCTGCACTACCTGATGCCATAACAGAAAGGTTTCCTCCTAATGCCGCCTTCCATTTACTAAAAATTAGTTTACGTGCTATGGCTAATTTTTTTTCATACCACCAACCATTTTTTCCGTACGGTTCGTATTTTAAACCAACTTTTACAGCCCAAAAGAAGAGCATTTTTTTTATTCCAGATAGTCCTGTGCCTTTCGCAATAATGCTATCATATACTTTTTCAAGAAGCCTTGGAACCGCCGTCATTACGTCAGGTTTGGCTTCTTTTGCATAATCACTT
Organism: uncultured Maribacter sp.; assembly: GCA_947493885.1. Lineage (GTDB taxonomy): Bacteria > Bacteroidota > Bacteroidia > Flavobacteriales > Flavobacteriaceae > Maribacter_B. The sequence goes on along the minus strand of CANLTE010000004.1, from coordinate 147,383 downwards.
ATTTGATCTATAGGGGCGTAATAAACACTAGTTCCGCAATATTGATACAAATAAATTAGCATACGCTCATACACATGGCAGAGCGGTAAAAAACTAAGTGCTACGGAATTTCCAAATCTAATTGGAATTCGTTCAAAACTTGCCAACGCATTACTTACCAAATTGTTATGAGATAGCATTACACCTTTGGGTTTTCCGGTTGTACCTGAAGTGTAAATAATTGTTGCTAAATCTTCAGATTTTACATTATCTTTTAATTTTTCAACCTCACTTTGGTTATCTGTTTCAGCTCCAAGTGTCAGAACTTCGTTCCAACTTTTACAACCTTCTAAATTATCAAATGAAAAAACATCTATTAAATTTGGTGTTTTATTGGTTACTGCTTTTACTTTTTGAAAGACATCGGTACATGAAACAAAGCAATACTTTGCTTCAGAATGATTTAGAACATACGCATAGTCTTCTTCTGAAATTGTTGGGTAAATTGGAATATTTTGAGCGCCTAATTGCAAAACTCCTATGTCAACAACATTCCACTCGGTTCTATTGGTCATTGATATAACGGCAATCTTGTCATTAGGCTTAACACCAAGTTTTAACAGACCTCTACTAAGTGCATTTGCCTTATCTAGATATTCTTGAGTTGATGTAAAAACCCATTTCCCATTTTGTTTAGAAACAAGTGATTTTTCTAAATTATATTTTTCTAATTGGTAATACGGAAAATCGAAAAGACGGGTTATTTTTTGCATACTAGGTTTCTGATAAGTAATTGCAAAATAGGAAAATTAAAAGGATTTTCAAATATGTTAACAATTCGACGCAAGCGCTTAAATAGATTTTAAGATGATTAATTGAAGCATTAACGTTAATCCACGAGCTTTTTATAACCTGCTATAATGTTAATTAACTTTTTAGATTTAATACATGTCTAAAAATCCCAATTTTAAACGTGTTACTGACAAATATCATCTTGTAGGAAACCAGAGTATCTAATTTTGTATTATCAAAACTGAATGTGGATTATTCAAAATATTAATACAAGAAATAATGGAAGTAAAACAATTTAATTATGGGATTTGGACTGAGGAGGTCAATGTCAGAGATTTTGTTATAAAGAACATCACTCCATATTATGGAACTCACGAATTTTTGGTAGGACCAACTGTAAGAACTAAAAACCTTTGGGAGATTTGTAAAAAAGCAACTAAAGAAGAAAGACAAAACAACGGCGTAAGATCTGTTGACACGAATACTATTTCTACCGTAAGTGCTTTTGATGCAGGTTATATAGATAAGGAAAATGAGGTAATAATAGGGTTACAGACTGATGAGTTATTAAAACGCACCATGAAACCTTTCGGAGGCTTTAAAGTTGTTCAAAAAGCATTGTCCGAACATGGTTTGGTACCTAATGAAACTTTAACAGAGTTATTTTCTAAATATGTAAAAACACATAATGATGGTGTTTTTGATGCATATACAAAAGAGATTAAGAAATACAGATCTCTGGGATTTTTAACTGGACTCCCAGATAACTATGCCCGGGGAAGAATCATTGGAGATTATAGAAGGGTAGCTCTTTATGGAATTAATTTTCTGATTGAATCTAAAAAAGATGATTTAGCTAAAATTAAAGGACCTATGACTGATGCTGTCATTCGTCTGCGTGAAGAGGTTTCTGAGCAAATAAAATCATTGAACGAAATAATTGAGTTAGGAGCCAAGTACAATTTAGATTTAAGTCGTCCTGCTGAAAATGCAAAAGAAGCTGTTCAATGGACCTATATGGCATATTTGGCGGCTGTTAAAGAGCAAGATGGTGCTGCCATGTCACTAGGTAACGTATCAACCTTTTTAGATATATATATTGAAAATGATATTCAAGAAGGCCTAATTACAGAGGTAGAAGCTCAGGAGTATATTGATCAGTTTGTAATGAAATTGCGTATGGTTCGTCATTTACGAATGGGTGCGTACGATGAGATATTTGCGGGAGATCCAACATGGGTAACCGAGGCAATTGGAGGAATGTTTGAAGATGGTAGAACAAAGGTGACAAAAACATCTTTTAGGTTTTTAAATACGTTGTATAATTTGGGTCCGTCTCCCGAACCTAATATGACTATTCTTTGGGCAAAAGATTTGCCAGAAAATTTTAAATCGTACTGTGCAAAGGTTTCTATAGATACATCATCAATTCAGTTTGAAAATGATGAACTAATGAGAAAAAGTAGGGGGTCCGATGATTATGGTATTGCTTGTTGTGTTTCGCATCAAGATTTAGGAAAATCCATTCAGTTTTTTGGAGCCAGAACCAATTTAGCAAAAACATTGCTATTGGCAATTAACGGTGGTAGATGCGAGATTACGGGAACTCAAATTGTTGAAGGTATTGAGCCTTGTAATTGTGAATATTTAAACTTTGATAAAGTAATGGCTAATTTTAAAATAGCTATGAAGCATGTTGCCCGAGTTTACAACGACTCCATGAATATTATACATTACATGCATGATAAGTATTACTACGAAAAAGCGCAAATGGCATTAATAGATACCAATCCAAGCATAAACATTGCATATGGTATAGCTGGTTTATCTATAGTGGCAGATTCTCTTTCAGCAATTAAATACGCAAAGGTAAAACCAATTAGAAACGAAGATGGCTTAACTGTAGATTTTAAAATCCAAGGAGAATTTCCATGTTATGGTAATGATGATGATAGAGTAGATGAATTAGCGGCAAAAGCAGTAGCCGATTTTAATAATGAATTAAAACAATTATCCGTATACAAAAATGCAGAACCAACAATGTCTGTATTAACAATAACATCTAACGTGTCTTATGGCAAAAAAACAGGAGCAACTCCTGACGGAAGAGCCATGGGAATTCCCTTTGCACCCGGAGCTAATCCAATGCACGGAAGAGATTCTCAAGGAGCAATAGCATCTTTAAATTCCGTTGCGAAAATCAATTATGAAGATTCTCAAGATGGAATATCCAATACATTTTCGATTGTACCAAAATCGTTAGGAGCAGATGACAGTAGTCGAACTGAAAATTTAGTAGCCATTTTAGATGGTTACTTTTCTAAAAAAGCGCAACATGTAAATGTAAATGTGTTGAATAAAGAAACATTGTTGGATGCAATGAAACACCCAGAAGAGTATCCGCAATTAACCATTCGTGTTTCTGGCTACGCTGTTAATTTTGTTAGGTTAACTAAAGAACAGCAATTAGAGGTGATAACACGTTCGTTTCATGAATCCATGTAGTTAGTTTATTAATATTTTGAGAGTATCTGGAAAAGAGGTGTAAAAACTTCTTTTTCCAGATACTTATTGTAAAAATTAATCTATCAAAACACAAAATAACATATTAAGAGTGCATTCTATTGAATCCTTTGGAACTCATGATGGTCCGGGAATTCGATTAGTGATTTTTTTACAAGGTTGTAAATTAAAGTGCTTGTATTGCCATAATCCAGATACTATTGACACTTCTGGAGGAAGTCTAATGCATATTGATGAGTTGGTTGAAAAAGCGGTAAAAATGAAACCTTACTTTTCTGAGAAGGGAGGAGTTACTGTTTCCGGAGGTGAACCTTTATTGCAATCTAAAGAGTTAATATCATTTTTTAAAAGACTTAAGCAAGAAGGTATACATACCAATATTGATACAAACGGGAGAATTCTAAATCATTTCACTAAAACATTGTTGGATGATTATACAGATTTGGTAATGCTTGATATAAAACATATGACTGAGGAAGGTTATAAAGCTATAACTGGAGTACCAAATAATGAAACCACATTCACTTTTGCCAAACACAGAGAGGCATCAGGAAAAAAAATGTGGTTGCGATATGTTTTAATACCCGGAATTACCAATATACCAGAACTACTACACCAAATGGGAAGTTATTTTAAAAATTATAAAACCATCGAAAAAATAGAACTGCAACCGTACCATAAATTAGGAATCCATAAATGGAAAGCACTGGGCTGGAATTATCAGTTAAAAGATACTAGGGAGAATACAGATGACGAGATTAATACTGCGGTGGAGATACTAAAAAACTACTTTAAGAAGGTTAAAGTAAATTAAAAATTTTTCCTGACTAAAATAAAATATTATGAAAACAGAAAAACTTAAAAACCGCTGGTTAATAGCTGCTTCTGCTGTTGGAATTCACATTTCAATAGGATCTGTATATGCATATTCTGTTATGACTAATCCAGTTAAAGATATTTTTGATGTTGACGGAAGTGTAATAAAATGGGCATTTAAAATAGCTATATTACTATTGGGTTTATCTGCTGCTTTTTTAGGAAAATGGGTGGAGAAAGTGGGGCCTAAAATTAGTGGGACCACTGCAGGAATATTTTACGGAATAGGAATTTTGGGTTCTGGTTTGGCTGTACAATTGGAGTCATTATTGTTGTTTTATTTATGTTATGGAGTTATAGGAGGTATTGGATTGGGACTTGGATATATTACTCCTGTAAGTACTTTGGTGAAATGGTTTCCAGATAGGAGAGGATTGGCAACCGGTATGGCTATCATGGGCTTTGGCTTTGCAGCCTTAATTTTTGGTCCGGTAATGCAATCTCTTTTTGATGCTGTTGGAGTCGCTAATGCTTTCTACGTTTTGGGTATTGTATATATGATTTTAATATTATCTTCTGCAAGATATATTGAAAGGCCGCCAGAAGGATACCTTCCAAAAGGTTTTAAACCCGGAGAAGGAGGAAATATAAAAGCCGACATCGCTAATATTGATGCAGATGCTTCCTTAAAAACATCACGTTTTTATTATATATGGATTATGATGTTTATTAATATTGCTTGTGGAATTGCAATTATATCAGCTGCCAGTCCAATGATGCAAGAAAAACTAAATTATACTCCAATGGAGGCCGCAGCTATTGTTGGCCTAATTGGTGTTTTTAATGGTTTAGGTAGAATTATATGGTCTGGTTTATCAGATTATTTAGGAAGAGCAAATACCTACATAATTTTCTTTGTATTTCAAATATTGGCATTTTTCTTTTTACCAAAAATAGCTACGGAATTAGTGTTTTTAGTGGTGTTATTTACTGTGATTACTATGTACGGTGGAGGTTTTGCTACATTACCGGCATTTTTAGGAGATTTGTTTGGTACAAAACAATTAGGGGCAATACATGGAATGGTTTTGGCGGCTTGGGGATTAGCTGGAGTTGTTGGTCCTACCGTTTACGATGTTGTTAAAAATGCCACAGGTTCTTTAAATGCAACTTTAGAAGTTTTTGCAGGATTATTCGTAGTGGCATTGGTGATTTCTTTTTTAATGAGGATGGAAGTATCAAAAGCCTATAAGAAGCAGAAAAAGCAACTTAAAACAATGTAGTTCTCTTAAAACAACATAGCTTTATCCCCAAAATATTTTCATTCTGGGGTTTCTTTTTATCTATATTCCAGATACTTACAAGTGTAAAATATCGAAAAACTCCATTCGTCTACAATAAATAACATCTTATCAGGTTATATATCCATCTTAACTTTTTGTAGGAAAAATCTTTATTATTAAATAGTAGATTTACTTTTCATTACTCAAATCTTTATAGCATGGAAAAAAAATACTTTAGCACAAATCTGTCCTTTAAAATATTCTTTGCCGTTTTTTTAGGACTATGTTGTACTTCTTTTGCAGAGGCGCAGTCAGATCCTTTTCAATGTGATTTTAATGCCTATCTGTTTCAGCGTAATGATATTTACGCATTGGATTTAGCATCTGGAAGTTCTTATTTAGTAGCTGAAGATATTGTAGACGGTAACATTAATGCAGCTGCCTATAATTCAGCAGATGGATATATCTGGGGATATCTTTCCACACCTCAAATTTCAATAGTACGTATTGGAAAAGATTTTTCAGCGGATGTATACCAAATAAATAATTTACCAAATACGGGAAATAGATATGTTGGGGATATTAGTATAGACGGAATTTATTATATCCGAGCTGGTGCAACAACCTATCATTCCATTGACTTAAATCCTGAATCTAATACGCATTTAGAGTATTTAGGAGAACATACCTTAGATGTAAGTATAAACATTCATGATTGGGCATTTAATGCTGCTGATGGCAAGTTGTATACTGTTGAGAAGGGTTCAAACCATTTGTATAGAATTACAGCTGAGACTGGTGTATCTGAAGATTTAGGAGAAGTTCCTATTTTATCAGGTTTTAATTACACATATGGTGCTAACTATTTTGATGTAGACGGAAATTTTTACGTTTCTGCAAATCAAACAGGATCTGTATATGTTATTAACAATGTACATACGCTAACTAGTGGAAGCTCAATTTCTTCGAATATTTTTGCCTTTGGACCTTCGAGTTCGTTAAACGACGGGGCTCGTTGTCCTACCGCACCTGTACCGCAAGAAGATTGTATTAATGGTATAGATGACGATGGAGATGGATTAGTAGATTGCGATGATCCCGCTTGTTCTGGAATAAGTGCGTGCCCGGTGATTACAACAACTTCTGGTGGAAATAGCGGAGGATTAGAAAGTAATGATAGATTAGCTGATTTAATAAGCAGAAGAAATTATAACCGAGCTAAGAATAATTATGTATTTGATAAGCGTTCTGCAAAAAGACTGGAAAAAAGTGCTAGATACAAAAAAAGCGGAAAGTATTCTTCAGCTAATATTCCATTGAATACTTTGGTACCTTATGATATTATTGGAGAGTCAACAGTGATAGAATCTTCGCCTGCCGATTTGCTTGAATTAACTAATGCATCGGATATTCATTCAGTGGATTACTTAAGAGATTCTGAAACCATTGGAGCTTTAATGGTAATAAAAACGGAGGATAAGGTGTATGAGCACAGTAAGTTTATTTGTGATCGTTTCTTAGGAGCCGAGCTTTTATCAGTATCAAATATTCAAATCCGAGAAAAAGATTTTATAAAATCAAGAATAAAACAGTCTGATGGTAGTATAGAGTTTGCATTAACATTTTCTGCTAGGTTAGATGAAAAACAAAAATTTGTTATTGAGTCCCATTGGAATATAGATGCTTATGAGCCAAATACAATGTATTATAACTTTCAGATTTGGTCAAATTCTATTGATAATTTAATAAAACTTGGAGAGGAAATTTTAGAATTGCTTGAGTCTAACACTAAAATTAATGATTATGTTGGCTCAGCTCCACCAGCTGTATTTGTAAAATCTGCAAGCTACAAGAATGGTAAAATAAATATGCAGGTGGTTAACAATAATTACACTTCTGATATTTACATGGATGGAGGTTTAAAACGTACGGAAACTAGTGAGACTGATAAGTTGAATTTTCAGGCAGCTCTTGATGGACGTATAAATAAAATATCGGTAGATACGGGCGAATTGTTTGACTTTGGATTTAGGATTAACCCCTCTACAGGAGGAACCCCTGATGATTTGTTTGTAGCCGATGCTCCATGGGGATTAGACGATTCTTCTGTTGGGACCGAGGTATCCTCTTATGAGGTAAAACAAAATGATAGACCGTATATGGGTGAAGGTTATAGTATTGAAAGAGGTGTGGAGTTATCTGGAAAAACAAGTAGCTATTTAGGTGTATACCGTGCTTTTAGTCCGAGATTTTTGGCAGTAGATTTATCAGAATATCAAAATTTATCTTTCGAGGCTTCAGGAACCGGAATTATGGAGGTTAAACTTTTGAAAGGAAATGGAGACGAATTTGTGACAGAAGTTGTACTGGAAACTGATAAAAAAGAATTCTCTATACCTGGAGCGGCTTTTAAAAATAGTGATGGGCTTCCAGCAGATTTTACTAGCTTAAAAGTGCTTACATTTAATTTAAAGGCAAATGGAGGAAGTCAAGAGGATAAGAGTTTAAGTTTATCAAATGTAGATTTTAACAATGCAGAAGCTTCTGCTGAGGATATTATAACCGATGATAATAAAAAATCGTTGTTAATACCTAATCCAGTGGTGTCTAAAAGTACTTTGCATTTCTTTGATGACAAAAATGGAAAATATACATTCCAGCTATTTACTCTTGGAGGCCATTTATTGTCAGCTTACACGCAAAAAGGAGATATTCAGCAAGGTCAAAACGAAATAATTTTTTCACGAAAAAACCTTCCATCAGGGTTGTATCTCTATAAAATAGAAAGCTCTAACAGTAAAACATGGAGCGGAAAAATGATTATTAGATAATCAACATTTTTGACTAATTAGGATTGTAAAACACAGGTGATTTTTTTAAATCACCTGTGTTTTTATTTTTTAGATATTACCCAATTATAAGCATTTTCAAAGGCTTCTAACCAGGGCGAAACTTCATCTTGTCTGTCTGTAGGGTAGTGTGCCCAATTCCATGGAAACGTTGAGCGTTCAAGATGTGGCATTGTTACTAGGTGACGCCCTGAACTATCACACATCATAGCAGTATTAAAATCACTTCCATTTGGATTTGCAGGGTACCCTTCATAACCATATTTGGCTACAATTTGATATTTGTCTTCAGCATACGGTAGGTTAAATTTACCTTCTCCATGAGAAATCCAAACACCCAATGTAAGACCAGCAAGTGATGATAACATTACGGAATTGTTTTCTTGAATTTTTACTGAGGTAAAGTTGCTCTCATGTTTTCGAGAATTATTATGAACCATTTTACCATGTACCTCATGGTCTGGGTTAATTAAGTCTAACTCCATAAACAATTGACATCCGTTACAGATACCTACCGAAAGCGTATCAGGTCTGGCAAAGAAATTTTTAAGTGCGGTATTTGCTTTTTCGTTGTATTTAAATGCACCAGCCCAACCTTTAGCACTACCAAGTACATCAGAATTTGAAAAGCCTCCAACGGCACCAATAAATTGAATATCTTCTAAAGTTTCACGACCAGAAATTAAATCGGTCATATGCACATCTTTTACATCAAACCCAGCTAAATACATGGCGTTTGCCATTTCGCGTTCCGAATTACTTCCTTTTTCGCGAATAATTGCAGCTTTTGGCCTCATTTCGACTCCGCTCAATGAGTTTCTGTCCTTCAATTTTCCAGTGAAGTTTTTAGGAAATGTAAATTGTAAAGGTTGATTTTTATAATTATCGTAACGATCTTTGGCTAAGTTATTTGCCGTTTGTTTATCATCTAATAAATAGGAAGTTTTAAACCAAGTATCACGAAGAGAGCTAACATTTAAGCCCATTTCCATGCCTTCATTTTTAATTGTGAGCATAGCTTCGGTGGCAACCGAACCAATTTTTTGATAATCGATATTTGCCTCATTAAAAACAGATTCTATTGAAGCATCGGCTGCTTGTATAACAATACCCGAATTTTCAGCAAATAACAGTTTTATAGTATCAGATTCTTTCAAACTGGTTAAATCTAATTGTGCGCCTAAATTAACGTCAGCAAAACACAATTCTAATAAAGTGGTAATTAAACCACCAGAGGCAACATCATGACCTGCAACTATTTGACCTTCTTTTATTAAAGTTTGAATAGTATTAAAAACTGTTTTTACGTAAGCAGCATCTTTTACAGTAGGCGCTTCATTACCAATGGTATTTAATACTTGCGCAAAGGAAGAGCCACCTAGTTTAAAGGTATCTTGTGATAGATTAATGTAGTATATGTCTCCACCATCTTTTTGTAAAACAGGTTCAACAACCTTGGTAATGTCATTACAATTTCCTGCAGCCGAGATGATTACAGTACCAGGAGATATTACATCACCATCAGGGTACTTTTGCTTCATAGAAAGCGAATCTTTTCCTGTTGGCACGTTGATGCCTAATGCAATAGAAAAGTCCGAAACTGCTTGTACTGCTTCGTATAAGCGAGCATCTTCTCCTTCATTTTTACATGGCCACATCCAATTTGCAGATAATGAGACGGATTGTAATCCGTCTTTTAAAGGAGCCCAAATTATATTCGTTAAAGCTTCTGTAATACTATTTTTACTTCCAGCAGCAGGATCTATTAAAGCAGAAATAGGGGAGTGCCCAATGGAAGTAGCAATACCTTCTTTTCCTTTAAAATCCAAAGCCATAACACCACAATTGTTTAGTGGTAATTGTAATGGGCCAGCACATTGTTGTTTTGCCACACGACCTCCAACGCAACGGTCTACTTTATTAGTTAACCAATCTTTAGAAGCAACAGCCTCTAACCGCAATACTTGTTCTAAATAATCGTGAAAATTTTCTAATTTATATTGTGGAGCCTCGTAATTACGTACAACAGTATTGTCAGTCAGTACAGTTTTAGGAGAACTTCCAAAAATATCTGAAAGTGCTACGTCCATTGGTTTTTCCCCAGTTGTAGAGGACTCAAAAGTAAAACGGTCGTCACCAGTAACGTCTCCTACTTGATACATTGGAGAGCGCTCACGTTCTGCAATTTCTTTGAGTATATCAGCATCTTTTTCACCAATAACAAGCCCCATGCGTTCTTGCGATTCGTTACCAATAATTTCTTTGGCAGACAATGTGGGGTCTCCAACGGGTAATTTATCTAAATCTATCTTACCACCAGTTTCTTCAACCAGTTCTGACAAACAATTTAAATGTCCACCAGCACCATGATCATGAATGGATACTATAGTGTTAACATCGCTTTCCACCATTCCACGAATAGCATTTGCGGCTCTTTTTTGCATTTCTGGGTTAGAGCGTTGAACCGCATTTAATTCAATAGCAGAGCTAAACTCACCAGTATCTGCACTAGAGACGGCTGCACCGCCCATGCCAATACGGTAATTGTCGCCACCTAGAATTACTATTTTATCGCCTTCTTGTGGTTGAGCCTTTATAGCTTGAGAAGCTTTTCCGTAGCCAACGCCTCCGGCTTGCATTATAACTTTGTCAAAACCTAATCTACGCGGATTGTCACTAGAATCTTCTTCTTCTTTATGCTCAAAAGTTAGTACGGAACCAGTAATTAACGGTTGCCCAAATTTATTTCCAAAGTCCGATGCCCCGTTGGAAGCTTTGATTAGAATATCCATAGGAGTTTGATACAACCATTTACGCTCGGGCAGACCTTTTTCCCATTTTCTATCTTTTTCTAAACGAGAATATGCTGTCATATAAACAGCTGTTCCTGCTAATGGTAAAGAACCTTGACCACCAGCTAAACGATCCCTGATTTCACCTCCTGAACCGGTAGCAGCACCGTTAAACGGCTCTACTGTAGTAGGAAAATTATGTGTTTCTGCTTTTAATGAGATAACAGAATCAAATTTTTCTTCTTGATAAAAATCTGGTTTGTTTGCTGTTTTGGGAGCAAATTGTGTTGCTTCTGGACCTTTTATAAAAGCAACATTGTCTTTATAAGCTGAAACAATGTCGTTTGGATTTTCTTGCGATGTTTTTTTAATTAATTTAAAAAGTGAAGTTGGTTTTTGTTCTCCATCAATGACAAAATCTCCATTAAATATTTTATGTCGACAATGTTCTGAGTTTACCTGACTAAAACCAAAAACTTCAGAATCGGTTAATTTTCTGCCTATTTTTTGAGAAATACTATTTAAATATTCAACTTCTTCTTGGCTTAGAGCAAGTCCTTCTTTTTGATTATAAGCAGCGATGTCTTCTATTTCTAGAATTGCTTCTGGCTTAATATCAATGGTAAAAATTTTTTGATTTAAGCCTACAAATTTCTGAGAAAGCATAGGGTCAAAGTCTGTATAAGCTTCTACTACACAATAAAACTCTTCAACTCGAATTACACCCGTAATTCCCATGTTTTGAGTAATTTCCGTAGCATTAGTACTCCAAGGGGTTATCATTGCTGCCCTTGGTCCAATAAAAAAGGCGTCAAGAGACGCCGTGTTTATTTTTGGTTGGTTGCCAAACAACCAAACTAATTTGTTTATATTTTCATCAGAAAGTTCACCAGTAGTTTGTACTGCAAAAACTTTATTCGTCGCATCCCCGAAAAAATGAATCATTGAGCCGTAAATTGTTAGGTTTTAGAAACGGCAAATTTACGTTTATTAAACGGTAAAATAAAGCGCGAATAATCAACAATTGTTAATTTCTTTCCGCAATCCCGCTATAACCCTTTTTTCTCTAATAAAGCCATGTAAAAACCATCAAAACCACTTGAGGACGCAAATATTTTTTTGTCACTAACAAAAGTGAAATCTTTACCTTCTTCGGAAGATAAAAATGATTTTACCTGTTCAACATTTTCTTGTGGTAATATAGAGCACGTTGCGTAAACCATTTTTCCTCCAGGTTTCACTATTTTACTATAGCTACGAATGATTTCTTTTTGAGTTGCAACAATTTTATCCACGAATTCTGGTTGTAGTTTCCATTTGGCATCTGGGTTTCTGCGAAGAATTCCCAATCCAGTACAAGGAGCATCAATCAATACACGATCCGCTTTGTCGTGTAATTTTTTGATGACTTTCGTGGTATCAATTACCCTAGGTTCTATATTATGCGCACCCGCTCGTTTTGCTCTTCTTTTTAATTCTTTAAGCTTATTTTCATAAATGTCTAAAGCAATTAACTGTCCTTTGTTTTCCATTAAGGCAGCTAGATGTAATGTTTTTCCACCCGCCCCTGCGCAAGTGTCTACAACACGCATACCAGGTTTAACTTCTAAGAATTCTGATACTAGTTGAGACGATGCATCCTGAACTTCAAAAAAGCCTTTTTTAAATGCTTCAGAGGTGAAAACATTTCCACGTTCTACAAGTTTTAATGCTGATGAATATCCCTTTAAAAATTCTGTATCGATGCCTGAATCTAGTAAAATTTTATATAATTTTTCTTTCGAAATTTTTAGTTGATTAGCTCTTAATATCACATCGGCTTGTTTGTTTAAAGCAGCAACTTCTTTGTTCCAAAGTTTTTCTCCAAGTGATTTGGCACAGAGTTCATCCATCCAATCAGGAATGGACTCTTTGTATTTTCTAATTTTCGAAAGCTCATCAAATTTTCCTTTAATTCTTCTTTCCGGAGTAGGTTCAATTTGTTTCCAATCGGGTAATTTAATTCCTTTTAAAACGGCCCAAACCGCAAAAAGGCGAAATAAATTAGGGCGGGTATATGGTGCTTTAACTTCAGCTATTTCAGAGTAAAGACGTTTCCAACGTACAATATCATAAGTTGTTTCAGCTATAAAACCTCTATCTCTTGCTCCCCATCTTTTATCAAACTTTAATACTTTTTGGACAACTTTATCAGCATATTCGTTTTCGTTAAAAATTAGATTTAACGCATCAACTACTGCAAATACTAGATTTCTGTGTAACTTCATTACTTAAAAAAATAAGGTTGCAAAGGTATTGTATTAGAAACGAATACGCTTATTTTTAGTTAAATTAATACTATGAAACATTTTTTAATAACCGTAGTAGTTACTTTGCTTTTGATTTCTTGTGAGGAAAGCGAACAGCAAAAAGTTTTTACCACAGTGGATGTGCAAACATTGTTTATAGATTCTATAAGCATTAGAGCAATCGAAATTATGGATGGCAGTTTAGCTTTTGCTGCTGATAAAGGAGTATATGGCTCCGTGGATATTGCAACTAACGATGTGCTTTTAAATACTGAAAAATTTCATACCAGCATACCACATTTTCGTGCTGTTGGACATACGGATTCTGATTTTTTTATGCTTTCTATTGGGAATCCTGCGCTTTTGTATAAAACTGGCGAAAACGGTAAAATGAGTTTAGTTTATAAAGAGGAAACCGATGGGGTGTTTTATGATGCAATGACTTTTTGGAATAATCAAGAAGGAATTGCCGTTGGTGATAGTATGAACGGGTGTTTATCTGTTATTATAACTAGGGACGGAGGAAAAACATGGAATAAAAGCGCTTGTAATGATTTACCTAAAGCAATCATAAAAGAAGGTGCTTTTGCAGCCAGTAACACCAATGTAGTAGTTAATGGAGATAGAACATGGATTATTACTACAAGCAGTAGGGTGTACTACTCAGAAGATAAAGGTATTACCTGGGAGGTTTTTGAGACACCCATTATAAATACAAAAACCACTCAAGGAATATATTCCTTAGATTTTTATGATGATAAAATAGGATTTGTAATTGGAGGAGATTATACCAATCCAGAACAAAATATTCAAAACAAAGCTATTACTATAGATGGAGGGAGAACTTGGAATCTTGTTGCTGATGGAACTAATCCGGGTTATAAAAGTTGTGTGCAATTTGTGCCTAACTCAGAAGGAAATGCTTTAGTTTCAGTTGGTTTTACAGGAATTTCATATTCAAGCGATAGGGGAGCGCATTGGAAAAAATTATCAGAAGCATCGTTTTACACAATTCGTTTTTTAAATGATAGTATTGCCTATGCCGCTGGAAAGAATAAAATTGCCAAACTTGTTTTTAAATAAAAAAGAGGTCTACGTGACCTCTTTTAGATTAAACGTTTACAACGATATATCTTCTTCCTTTTTTCTGGTACCAAATTCCTTTATACTTATATAATTTTCTGCCATTGATTTTTACTATCTTATTTCCTCTTGGTAATTTTCTAACAGTAATACCTATAGGAGCAGCACATACTACATATTTTCTTCCTCTTGTTCTATACCAAACACCTTCTGCAAAATGGTATTTAGCCCCTTTGTGAACAATTAGTTTAGGTTGGTTAATTTTGGTTACAACTACTCCATGTTTTGAGTAAATTTTTACCACTTTTTTTTGCGCGTTTACAGAAATGATTCCTCCGAATAACATTCCAATTATTACCAACATTTTTACACTTTTCATAGCATTTATTTTTATGGGTTATTATACTTCTTTGACTATGGAAAAGGGGTATGGTTTAATACCAAAAGGAGCCAATTGGCTTCTTTTTTATGTATTTCATCGATTTTGATGTTTTAATTTCTAGGTGGATGCTTCTGACGATATTGTTTTATTAGTTTTCTTTTAAAACCATTTTCGGTTTGAATCAGAATAAATGTCTTTTTTGCAGAAATTACCTTTCTAATGTTAACGATAAATTTGTTCTCTATTTTGTATCTTTCTTCTTTCAAAGAAATATGAAGTTCTAGCAAATTATTTACCTCACTATCAGAAAGCTGTTCAACATTTCTTAGTTTACTAAAAACCTCTTTTCGTTCACGATGTCTTAGTGTTTCAAGTTGTTCCTCATGTTGGTTGTAAATAGGCCAAAACTCCTGCGCTTCTTTGCTCGTTAAGTTCAGTTTTTCGGTAATATAAGCAACCTTCAACGATTTTATTTTTTCTTTATTTGGTTTATGCTGCCCATAAAAATTGCCAGTTATAAGCAATAATATAGCTATTGTAATATATTTAATATTCATCGCTCTCAATATTTAATTCGTTTATATAATCAATATTGTCATCTAGATAGTTAACAATATCTTCATCGTTAATTGTGGTTTCCAGCACATCATCTAACTCCAAATCATCAACAGGAATAACTTCAGCTATTTCGTAAGTGGATAATCCCAAATCGGTATCCTCAAAATATGCATCGATTTCTGAACTAGCTAAATCACTTATGTTATTAGACTTTTTTGGTTGTATTGTAAAAAACAAAAGTAAAACAGCGGCTACCGAAATGGCACTATAATAGTACTTTTTATATGATTTAAGCGTAATTATTTTTGTAGGCTTTTCCTCAAGTTTACTGGTAATGTTTTTGTGAAGTGAATTAAAATACCTCTCTGGTATTTTAAAGCCTTCATTTTTAGGAATGCTTGACTGGTCTTCTGAAGCAATCTTATTCAAAAGATTGTCATTAAAAGTGTCCAGATAATCTTCTGGAATCTTAAAACCGCTATTTTTGTCACCCTTTTTCATTACTCATTTTTTAAAAAAGCTTCAATTTTTTTTACCGCTAAATGATACGATGCTTTTAAACCGCCAACTGATGTTTCCAGAATACTAGAAATTTCTTCATATTTTAATTCTTCAAAATACTTCATGTTAAAAACAAGCTTTTGTTTTTCGGGTAAACTAGCAATTGCTTTTTGAAGATTGAGCTGAATCTCGTCTCCCTCAAAATAGACATCTGCTTTTAAGTTATTTGCCATTGTTTCCTGAAGCTCCGCATTATTAATCCCTAATTTTTTTGATTTCGATTTTAAAAAAGTCAAAGATTCATTAGTAGCTATTCTATACATCCAAGAATACAGTTTACTTTCACCTTTAAAGTTATGTATGTTTTTGTATACTTTAATGAAGGTGTTTTGTAGCACATCATCTGTGTCATCGTGATTGAGTACAATACGTCTAATATGCCAATAAAGCCTTTCTTTATAGGTGTTTACGAGCATTTCGAAAGCTTTTGCTTGCGTTTCGGTTTGCTTTAGTTCAGCTATTAATGTTTGTTCAGCAATCAATAGATTTAACTTAAGTTCAATGCTTTGACTATAAAAACGATTAAAGGTTTAATATAGAAAACCATTTATTAGAAAATGTACTTGTAAACTCTAAGTTAAACGATTTTTTTATCCAAGTGATTGCATATCAACAAGCTTTTTGTAGACATTGTTGTTGTTTAGCAATTCTTGGTGTGTACCTTGCTCAACAATTTTCCCTTTTTGAAGAACCACAATGGTATCTGCATTTTGAATTGTAGAAAGTCTATGAGCAATGACTATTGATGTTCTGTTTTGCATCATTTTGTTTAGTGCATCTTGAACAAGTCGTTCGCTTTCGGTATCTAGGGCAGAGGTTGCCTCATCTAATATCATAATTGGAGGATTCTTTAAAACCGCTCTAGCAATAGACAAACGTTGTTTTTGACCACCACTTAATTTACTTCCACTATCTCCAATATTAGTACTGTAGCCATTGGGTAAATCCATAATAAAATCATGAGCATTGGCAATTTTAGCAGCAGCAATAATTTCATCATCGGTGGCATTTTCTTTGCCAAGGCTTATGTTGTTTTTAACCGTCTCATTAAATAGTATAGAGTCTTGAGTTACGAGTCCCATTAAATTACGTAAAGACTTTTTTGTTAAGTCTTTAATGTTGTTATGATCAATAATAATTTCACCCTCGTTTACGTCATAAAAGCGGGTAACCAAATTGGCAATAGTGCTTTTTCCACTTCCAGACTGTCCAACCAGAGCAACTGTATTTCCCTTATTTACCTCAAGATTAAAGTTTTTTAGCACATATTCATCTTCATACTTAAACGATATGTTACTAAGTTTTATACTTTGATTAAAGTTAGATACGGAAATTGCATTTTCTTTTTCAACAATTGGGTTTTTGGTTTCCAAAATTTCTAGAACACGTTCTGCTGCTGCATTTCCTTTTTTTACGTTAAAAGAAGCCTTACTCATAGATTTTGCAGGAGTAAGTACTCCATATGCAAGCCCCATGTAGGTAATAAACGAAGCGGCATCGAGTGTTTTATCTATCAAAACCATTTTACCTCCAAACCAAAGCAAAACACCAATGGTAAGTATTCCTAAAAATTCTCCAGATGGAGAGGCTAAATTTTGCCGGTTTAATAAACTATTTGAATATTTAAAAAAACGGTTTGTAGAATTGGAAAACACGTTAAAAAAACGGGATTCAGAATTAAAAGCTTTGATAACCCTTAGTCCACCTAATGTTTCTTCAATAATTGATAAAAATTGGCCTTGTTCTTTTTGAACATTATCGGACTGTTTTTTAAGAGATTTTCCAATCCAAGAAATAATGAGCCCAGATATTGGAATAAAAACAAAAACAAACAACGTTAGCTTACCACTTATTAAAAACATCACCGCTATAGTGAAAACAATGGTAAGTGGCTCTCGTACAATAAGTTCTAAAACAGATAAAAAAGAATGCTGAATTTCTAAAACATCGGTAGTAATTCTTGCAATAACATCACCTTTTCTTTTTTCAGAATAAAAAGACAACGGTAAATCTGTTACCTTTTTATACATCGCATTTCTAACGTCTTTAAGTACTCCGTTACGTAAAAAAGTAATGAAGTACATGGCTAAATAGTTAAAAATATTTTTGAGCAGAAATGTAACCACAACAAGTCCGATAACAATAACCAACCCTTTCATTTTGTCATCGCTGGCATTTGTGGTAATCTGATAATTCATGTAGTCCATGAAATAATCTTTTAGATTAGCTATACCATTGTATTTAGGGGCTGTATGTAACTCCTCGTCTTGACCAAAAAGTACATTTAGCATAGGCATTAATACTGCAAATGATAATGCACTAAAAAGAGCGTAAAGAATATTAAAAAAAATATTTAGATATCCATATTTACTGTATGGTTTAGCAAATTGAAGGATTTTCTTAAAATATTCCATTAAGAAAGTTTAAGTTCAGCGAGAATGCGTTCCATTTTAGCATCTAGTTCTGCATTAACCTTATTGTAATTATTTTTATTATCTAAACTGCCGTTAATACTAAAGTAAAATTTTATTTTAGGCTCCGTTCCACTTGGTCTTGCCGCCATTTTTGTTCCATCCTCGGTAATATAAATTAAAACATTAGACTTGGGAATATTAATAGGTGTTACTTCACCAGTAACCAAATTAGTGGATGTAGCTGTGTTGTAGTCTTCTACGATTACAACCTTGGAACCGTCAATAGCTTGAACGGGCTTTTCCTTAAAATCAATCATCATTTGTTTGATTTCTTCAGCACCTGAAATACCCTTTTTAGTTAACGAGATAAGTTTTTCTTTGTAGAACCCAAAGTCTACATAACAGTCTATAAGATCTTTATAAAACGAGCTACCGTTTGCCTTTGCGTTAGCAGCAATTTCACATGCAAGAAGGGTAGAAGTAACCGCGTCTTTATCTCTAACAAAATCACCAACCATAAAACCAAAACTTTCTTCACCACCACCAACAAAATCTTGATGAGGAAAATCTTTAATCATTTTGGCAATCCATTTAAAGCCAGTCAGTGCAACTTTGTATTCAACATTATATCCTTCCGCTAATTTTTCCATCATAGGCGTTGAAACAATTGTAGAAGCA
This sequence comes from uncultured Maribacter sp., assembly GCA_947493885.1. Lineage (GTDB taxonomy): Bacteria > Bacteroidota > Bacteroidia > Flavobacteriales > Flavobacteriaceae > Maribacter_B. The sequence goes on along the minus strand of CANLTE010000004.1, from coordinate 128,385 downwards.
ATATATTCATCACCTTTTAGTCCCTTAGCTTTACGTTGGTCTAGTAAAAATTTGGTCATGAGAACCATAGTTTGGTTTCCATTTAAGATTTCCATTTTACCTTCCAAGTTTCTCACAGCGATACCAAGACGATCACTATCAGGATCTGTACCTACAACCATGTCTGCACCAATTTCCTCTGCGTTGGCAATAGCAATAGAAAGTGCTTCGGGTTCTTCTGGATTAGGAGAAACTACTGTTGGAAAGTTTCCATCAGGTTTAGCTTGTTCTTCTATTATGGTAACATTGTTATATCCTGCTCTTTTTAATACTTCTGGAATTGCCGTAATTGATGTTCCGTGTAATGAGGTGAATACAAGTTTAAAATTTTCTTTTCCTTTTGCATTAAAATTTCCGTTAGCAACAGAAGCAGTAATAAAACTTTCATCAGCTTCTTTATCAATTAGTTCGATTAAACTTTCGTTAGCTTCGAATTTAATTTCTTCAAAAGAAAGCTTGTTTATTTCATTAATAATAGCGGCATCTTGGGGAGGAACAATTTGTCCACCATCTGTCCAATATACTTTATACCCATTATATTCTGGTGGATTATGAGATGCAGTTAGCACAATACCGGCATGACAATCTAAGTCTCTCACAGCAAAAGAAAGCGCAGGTGTGGTTCTTAATTCAGAAAATAAATACACTTGAATACCATTAGCTGAAAATACTTCGGCTACTGTTCTTGCAAGTGTATCACTGTTGTTTCTGCAGTCGTAAGCTATAACAACTTTAACGGCTTCATCAGCGTATACTTTTTTTAAGTAGTTTGATAATCCTTGAGTGTTTTTACCAAGTGTATATTTATTAATACGATTGGTGCCAACACCCATTATTCCGCGCATACCGCCCGTTCCGAACTCTAAGTTTTTATAAAAGCAGTCCTTTAATTTTTCAGTATCAGTTTGTTCTAAACTTTGGATTTCTGTTCTAGTTTCTGCATCAAAAAAGTCTGACTGCCAAGACTTAATAGTATCTGTATATGTTTTCATTATTTTGTAAGAATTTTACTTCAAAAACTCAATTCTATATCTTTTATTGTTTAATTTCTAGAGATTTACCTTTTCTGAGATGGTATATCGTGTTTCATTTGGTCTTGACCTTATTAATATTTCACCTAAAAATCCTGTTAAAAAAAGTTGAGTTCCCAGAATCATTGCGGTTAACGAAATGTAAAATTGTGGTCTGTCTGTTATTAAACGTCCAGTAGGATTTATAAACACTTTATCTATTCCCAGATAAAGTGCAAAGCTAAAACCAATAAAGAACATTAGCACGCCTAAAGCACCAAAAAAATGCATAGGTCTTTTTCCAAATTTAGAAACAAACCATATTGTAATTAAATCTAAAAAACCGTTTATAAATCTTTCCATTCCAAATTTGGTTTTCCCATATTTTCGGGCTTGGTGCTGAACTATTTGTTCACCAATTTTCGTAAACCCTTCATTTTTAGCTAGGACAGGAATGTATCGGTGCATTTCACCTGAAACTTTTATATTTTTTACCACGTCAAGTTTATAAGCTTTTAGTCCGCAATTAAAATCATGAAGTTTAACTCCAGAAGTTTTTCTAGCGGCCCAATTGAAAAATTTTGAAGGAATATTTTTGGCAAGAACAGAATCGTATCTTTTCTTTTTCCATCCAGAAATTAAATCGTAGTCTTCTTCTGTAATTAATTTAAAAAGTGCAGGAATCTCTTCAGGACTGTCTTGCAAATCGGCATCCATGGTAATAATCACATCTCCTGTAACCGCTTTAAAACCAGCATGGAGTGCTTGAGATTTTCCAAAATTTTTAAAAAAACGAATACCTTTTACGTTTGGGTTGTTAGCTGAAAGTCCTGAGATAATTTGCCATGAATTATCAGTACTACCATCGTCTATAAAAAGTATTTCATATAAAAAATGATTGGATTGCATCACAGATACAATCCAATCATGGAGTTCTTTTAGGGAATCTTCTTCATTAAGTAAAGGTATCACAACAGATAACTGCATTTCCTTGTCTTAGTAATTCCCTCCAAAAATACTACAATTACTTTAATAAGCAGCTTCAGACTTTTGAAAAATTAACCCTCCCACTAATCCTATTACTAGCCCAATAATGGTATTAAGAATTAATATTACAGGATACGCCATCCATGAAAACTTTTTTTGCATTTCAATTCCTTGATTCACTTGCTCTTCTGTTAATTTTGGATTGTCCATAAGGGCTTTTTGCTTTCCAATTTCATACATTTTATCCATATATTCTGGCTCTATGTAGTTAGAAAGAATAAAAAAGTACAATAAACCGCAAATGGCTCCGACCAAAGCAATACCAGCACCAAGTTTTAAACCTTGTGATACACTTAAAATGTTTTGATTAGCTTTCTTAAATTGAAGAATAGCTAAAATAATCACTACTGTTAATATAGTATACGGAATAATATACTGTATTATAGCGTTTTGGTCATAAATCATACCAGCCATATATATCATTAGTGAAAAGGTTATGCCAATGGCAGCATTTATTAGACCATAAGTCCATGAAAATTTTCCTGTGGTAGGCTTATTTTGTTCCATTTTTATATTGGTTTTTAGGTTATTTGTGGTATTAGTTTACAAAACTCTAAATTTGTTACAGCTAAAAGAAGAATATTTATTAATTTTTTTTATTGTAGGATTGTAAAAAATAACTAAATTTGCACCTCTTTAAGAGAAAAGTATTTAAAGTTAAAAGTAATGAGAAAAGGAATACACCCAGAAAATTATAGATTAGTAGCATTTAAGGACATGTCTAATGAAGAAGTGTTTATTACTAAATCTACAGCAGATACCAAAGAAACTTTAGAAGTTGAAGGTGTTGAGTATCCTTTAATTAAATTAGAAATCTCTAGAACTTCACATCCTTTTTACACAGGAAAAGCTAAGTTCTTGGATACTGCAGGTCGTATTGACAAGTTTAAGAACAAGTATAAAAAGTTCTCAAAATCAGAGAAAAAAGAGGAGTAAAAGCCTTTTAAATAATATATTTTTTACACCCTCGATAGTTTATATCGGGGGTGTTTATTTTTATAACTTTGTCAGAAACCAAATAGCTTATGAATTATATTCTTTTTGACGGTAATGTAAGAGAAGCATTGCTACCATTTACATATACAAGGCCTGTGGCTGATATACGTGTTGGTATCTTAACCATTAGAGAAAAATGGGAAAAGTACTTAGGGTATGCTACTACAACGATTACTGAGGATTACCTTGGAGAAAAGTATCCAATGGTAGAAATGCAAGAGAATGTGCTCATAAACGCCTCTTTTTTACCAAATAAAAAATTAGTTGCGATTGTTGAAAGTTTAAAAGAAAATGAAGCTGTTTTTTATGATGATGAGGTAATAGCTTTTTTTGCGAAAGAGACGCAGGAAGAAGTAGATTTTTCAACCTATAAACATATTCATTTTGATGGTGATGTTATTAGAATTGAAAAAACGTGGGATATTTTTTCTTATAATGATGCCGCAATTAAGGCGGATTTTGATTTTATTACTGAAGGAAGAAAAAGCCAACCAATTTCTTCAACAAACAAAGTAATTAATCCTGATAATATTTTTATAGAAGAAGGAGCAAAGGTTGAACATGCTATTCTAAATGCTGCTGATGGCCCAATTTATGTAGGGAAAAATGCAGAAATATGGGAGGGAAGTATTATACGTGGGAGTTTGGCATTATGCGAACATGCTACAGTAAAATTAGGTGCTAAAATATATGGAGGTACCACGGCAGGTCCTTTTTGTAAAATCGGAGGAGAAATAAGTAATTCTGTACTATTTGGTTACTCAAGTAAAGGTCATGACGGTTTTTTGGGAAATTCGGTATTAGGGGAATGGTGTAATTTAGGAGCAGATACTAATAACTCTAATCTTAAAAATAACTATGCTAAAGTAAAACTTTGGAATTACGAAGCTGAAGGTTTTGAACAAACTGGATTACAGTTTTGTGGTTTAATAATGGGCGACCACAGTAAGACAGCAATAAACACAATGTTTAATACTGGTACTGTAGTGGGAGTAAATTCAAATGTGTACGTTCCTGGTTTTCCACGCAATTTTGTACCTAGCTTTAGTTGGGGTGGTGCCAACGGTTTTTCATCGTATACAACTAAAAAAGCTTTTGAAGTGGCTAAAGTTGTCATGGCACGTAGAGGAATTGAATTTGGAGAAGAGGAAGCTAAAATTCTAAGTCATGTTTTTGAATTGACAAAGAAGTGGCGCAAATACTAATACCGCATGAAAAAGAAAGTTGCTTTTTATACTCTAGGATGTAAACTTAACTTTTCGGAAACCTCTACAATTGCAAGGAGCTTTTCTGAAGAAGGTTTTGAGCGAGTGGATTTTTCTGAAAATGCTGATATGTATGTTATAAATACATGTTCGGTAACAGAGAATGCGGATAAAAAATTCAAAACCATTGTGAAACAAGCGCAAGGTGTTAATCCTAATGCTTTTGTTGCTGCAATTGGTTGTTATGCGCAGCTAAAACCAAAAGATCTTGCTGCTGTTGATGGGGTAGACTTGGTTTTAGGAGCAACGGAGAAGTTTAAAATTACGGATTATGTGAATGATCTTTCTAAAAATGATTTTGGACAGGTGCATTCATGTGAAATAGAGGAAGCAGATTTTTACGTTGGAAGTTATGCTATAGGAGACAGAACAAGAGCTTTTTTAAAGGTTCAGGATGGTTGTGATTATAAGTGTACCTATTGTACCATTCCTTTGGCTAGAGGGATATCTCGAAGTGATACACTATCCAATGTTTTAAAAAACGCAGCAGAAATTTCATCTAAAGGAATTAAAGAAATTGTGCTTACTGGAGTTAATATTGGCGACTATGGTAAGGGTGAATTTGGAAATAAACGTCATGAACATACTTTTTTAGATTTGGTAAAAGCATTGGATGAGGTAGAAGGTATTCATAGACTTCGGATTTCATCCATTGAACCTAATTTGCTGAAAAATGAGACCATAGATTTTGTAGCTCAAAGCAATTCATTTGTTCCGCATTTTCATATTCCCTTACAGAGTGGGAGCGACGATTTGTTAAAATTAATGAAGCGGAGATATCTAACCGATTTGTATATAGATAGGGTATCCAAAATTAAGACGGTAATGCCTAATGCATGTATTGGTGTTGATGTTATTGTTGGTTTTCCTGGGGAGACTGAGGAACGCTTTTTGGAGACATATCACTTTTTAAGTGAATTAGATATTTCGTATTTACATGTATTTACGTATTCGGAGCGAGATAATACACCAGCAGCGGCAATGGAAGGTGTTGTGCCTAAAAATGTACGCAACAAACGCAGTAAAATGCTTCGAGGTTTATCCGTTAAAAAAAGAAGAGCTTTTTATGAAAGTCAATTAAATACAAACAGAACGGTTCTTTTTGAAGGAGAAAATAAAGAAGGTTATATTCATGGATTTACAGAAAACTATGTAAAAGTAAAATCTCCTTGGAACCCAGAGTTAATAAACACACTTCATGAAGTTGTGTTAACGGAAATTGATGAAGATGGTTTAGTAAGGTTTGAGTTTAAATAAAAATTACTTTTAATAAAAGAAGAAATAAAAAAGCCTTCCATTGACATCAATGGAAGGCTTTTTATATGTTGTTTAGTACTTAGATTCTAATACCTACAGGTAGCATTTCCTTGTACTGTCTATTTTTTCTTAAAAATCCTGCAATTTGAGGACTTGTTGGAACAACTCTTAAGTTTTGGTCTTGAATGTGGTGAAGTACAGATTTTATAAAATCTTCTTTAAAATCTTCCTGTGTAATTTCCTCTGGAACAACAAGTTTAGTTAAAAAAACTTTTCTTTCTTGCGAAGAATATTCAATTTTTGCTAAATGTCCATTAACATTAGCTTCAAATTGACGCAGAAAGCTATTGTCATTAATTAATACTTCATTCATTATAGTGCAGTTTTAAAAATTGATTCTTAAGTAAGAAAATACGATGTTCTAAATTCGTATTTTTAGACACTTGCTATAGGGGCAAGTTTGTTTTGAATTATGCAAAACAGAAGGCAAAGGTAAAAAGAAAAAAGCAAAAAACCTAGAAAACTAGGTAGTTACAAATATGAAAGGAGAAAAAACACATGTTTATTTTATGCCAGGCATGGCTGCTAACCCTTCTATTTTTAAAAACATTCTTTTGTCTAAAGAAAAATTTCATTGTCATTTATTAGAGTGGTTTGTTCCTGATAAGGGAATGAGCTTGCAGGAATATGCTAAAGAAATGAGTAAGAAAATCATGCATGATAATCCCGTTTTAATTGGGGTTTCGTTTGGGGGTATTCTGGTGCAAGAAATGGATAGATTTATAAATACTAGAAAATTGATTATTGTTTCTAGCGTAAAATCAGAGAAGGAACTCCCAAAAAAAATGAAGTTGGCCAGACTTACAAAAGTTTATAAATTATTACCAACAGGTTTAGTAAATAATGTAGAATTTGTGGCAAAATATGCATTCGGTGAAAAGGTTAATAAGCGCCTGAAACTGTATGAAGAATATTTGTCAATAAGGGATAAACGTTATATGGATTGGGCTCTGGATAATATGGTTAACTGGAAGCAATCTAGGGCGTTGGAAGACGTAGTACATATACATGGGGATAAAGACCCAGTTTTTCCAATTAAAAATATTAAAGACTGCATTAAGGTGTCTAACGGTACGCATACCATGATAATACATCGAGCAAAATGGTTTAATGAGCGTCTTCCGGCAATTATTTTAGAATAACTTAGTTCTTATTAATATATTTAAGTTTAAAAGAAATTTTATGAAGCTATTGAAAAGTGTTTTAATGATTTTGGGCGTGTTTTTTGTGATTAGCACTTTAATTTTTGCTGTTCAAAATAAGGATGGTGTTACGCAAAAAGAAATTTTAGAAACTGTTGTATTAGATACTTCTTCAGGTTATAAAATTTCTGCTATAGATATTCCTGCTAATTTAAATTTTGCGGACGAACCAGTGCCATTTGAAGACCCTGAGATTATGGAGCGAGTGGATCGTGAATTTCTGGTAAACACTTATTGGCAATCTAATGCATTGTTGTTAATGAAACGAGCTCATAAGTATTTTCCTATTATAGAACCTATTTTGGCTAAAAATGGTATTCCAGATGATTTTAAGTATTTGGCTGTAGCAGAAAGCGCCTTAACCAATGTGGTGTCTCATGCGGGGGCTACTGGTTTTTGGCAAATTATGAAAGGTACAGGTAAGGAATATGGCTTGGAGGTAAATACTAATGTTGACGAGCGTTATCATTTAGAAAAATCTACTCAAGTGGCTTGTGACTATTTAAATAAATGGCATAAAAAATATGGTAGTTGGACACTTACTGCTGCTGCGTATAATGCAGGTCCAGGTGCAATTAATAAGTATTTAAACATTCAAAAGGTAGATAATTATTATGATTTGCTTTTGGGGCAAGAAACTGGACGATATGTGTTTAGGATAATGGCGATTAAAGAAATTCTTTCTAACCCAGAAAAATATGGTTTTGATATTACCAAAGATGATTTGTATAATGCTGTGCCAACATTTAAGGTTGAAATACAGGAGCCCATATCCAGCTTTGCGGATTTTGCTCAAAAGTATGAGATTAACTATAAAATATTAAAGCGACATAATCCTTGGTTGAGAGAACCGCATTTGAACAATAAAAGTGGTAAAAAGTATGTAATAGAAATACCAAATAAAGGGTATTATAAAGTGAAATAATAGAGAAAACACAAAAAAAGCCCTCTGGTACAAGAGGGCTTTTTTTGTGTTTAGGAATAAAGAAAATTTATATTTTCTTCATTTGTTGCTGCATCATTTTTATTTGATCTGTTAGCATATTGTTTTTGTCCAATTTTTTTGCCTCAGCTAAAAGGGTTGTTGCTTCTCTTTTTCTCCGTTTTTGCATAGCTATACCAGCAAGACTAAGTTTGGCCATAGCAACATCATAATCCATAGTTAAACCTAGTTTTAAAGCCTTTTTAAAGTATTTTTCAGCTTGCGTTAAATTCGTTTGCGAATAAATAATACCATGTAGGTAGTTGTAGTACCCTTGTTGTTTTGTGATTAAAGCACTTTCTGGGTTTTTAATTTTAGAAAGCCATTTTTGAGTGCCTTCCAAATCTTGTTTTCGCATTCTTAGAAAAGAAAGTAATATGATTTCGTTTCTGAAGTATAAAAAAATAAATATTCCGGAAAGTAATAGTAAAGATATTCCGTTTCCGATATTTCCTTCTATAAATTGATAAACCGCATAAGCGATAATAAGACCAGCTATAACTAGCTTGAGGTTTTTATTAAACATGGTTACTCTTTGATTAATTCGTATGTAGTTGTTGATAGTATTGTAGTAGGTATTTCTTGATCCCCCATCATTGTAATAACAGATGTTCCTGCCAATGAGCTTTCTACTTCCATGTTTAAAATAAAACCTGAAGTGGCATCGGCTTTTACCATAGTTTCTTGTTTACCAAGCAATTTCATGATTGTATTTGGATCCGTTACATCCATAATCACATCAGCGGTTCCACTTAGCTCAGTTTTAGTATCATCTTGCCCTAAAAAAGTCCAAGTGTTGTTAGCCTGTAATTTTCCTGTATATTCATTTGTCCAAGTATCCTCAATCTTCACTTTTTTATTAGGATATATAAAAGTCATTTGTTTGTAACTATTGGAAAGCGCTTCAGAGCCAAACTCTTTTTCCAAACCTTTTTTCATCATGTTTTTTGAAAATTCGTCATCAATTCCAGAAGCATTTGACATTTTCGTAACTAAACTATCTCCTCCTTGAACTTCTAAAATATCTCCGTTTTTAGCCAATACCATTTGAACGGGACTATCTAAAAGGCTGTTGAAAATTTTTGACTGCATGTCGCTTTCATTTACTTCCTTGGCCTTAACATCCATAACAGTTCCCTGAATGCTTGAAGTTATGTTTAGATTTAGATCCTTAAAAACTAGTTGTACATTGTAATTTTCTTCTATTTGTTCTAGTACTGTAAATTCTAAAAGCCCCTCAATACTATTATTCAATACATGTTCAGCACCTTCTAAGCTTTGTGTTATAGTTTGTTTTGCAGTTTGTTTTACTAAAAAAACATCACCCTTTTTTAAATTATACTGAAGGTTAGTTTGACCATAAACACTAAAGGATATAAGGGTTACTAGAAATAGAGATGCTATGTATTTCATTTTGTAATTTGAGACCTATTATAAATAGCAGCAAAAGTAATAAAAACTAACTGAAATATTTTTTTATTTAGATTTGCTAAAGCAAAAACTCTTTGTATATTTGCCCCCAGATTTTACGACCCCTATTTTGGTGTGTAAACAGAGATATAGAATTAAAGGATTATAAAGATATACTAAGATGAGCAAGAGAACTTTTCAACCATCAAAAAGAAAAAGGAAAAACAAACATGGCTTTAGAGAGCGCATGGCAACAGTTAATGGAAGAAAAGTTTTAGCTAGAAGAAGAGCTAAAGGGAGAAAAAAACTTAGTGTATCATCTGAACCGAGACACAAAAAATAATGATTGCATTATTTAAAAAATATCAAGGTGTTACTTTTTTATAAGTAGCACCTTTTTTTTATACTATTATTACATTACAAACAATTTTAAAATGCCCAAAAGAGAAGATTTAAAGTCAATTTTATTAGTAGGTTCAGGTCCAATTATTATAGGTCAAGCATGTGAGTTTGACTATGCAGGGTCACAGTCATTACGGTCGTTAAGGGAAGATGGTATAGAAACTATTCTTATTAATAGTAACCCTGCAACGATTATGACAGATCCTTCTATGGCGGATTATGTTTATTTAAAACCACTTACAACAAAATCCATTGTAGAAATATTAGAGGCGCATCCAAATATTGATGCTGTATTACCTACCATGGGAGGGCAAACAGCTTTAAATTTATGTTTGGAAGCCGACGAGAAAGGTATTTGGGAAGATTACAATGTAAAACTTATCGGTGTAGATATTGATGCGATAAATATTACCGAAGACCGGGAGAAGTTTAGAGAATTAATGTTAAAAATAGGAGTTGGAATGGCTCCTCAAGCAACAGCAACATCATTTCTAAAAGGAAAAGAAATAGCTCAAGAATTTGGTTTTCCTTTGGTGATAAGGGCATCATATACTTTAGGTGGAGCAGGAGCTTCAATAGTATATAGACAAGAAGACTTTGATGAATTATTAAGCCGCGGTTTAGAAATTTCGCCAATTCATGAGGTGATGATAGATAAAGCCTTAATGGGCTGGAAGGAATATGAGTTGGAGTTACTACGTGATAAAAATGATAACGTTGTAATCATTTGTACCATTGAAAATATGGATCCCATGGGAATTCATACCGGAGACTCCATAACAGTTGCTCCTGCCATGACACTTTCTGATAAAACTTTTCAGAAAATGCGTGATATGGCAATTAAAATGATGCGCAGCATTGGAGATTTTGAAGGGGGCTGTAATGTACAGTTTGCAGTTAGTCCTGATGAAAAAGAAGATATTATTGCAATTGAAATTAACCCGAGAGTATCTAGATCATCTGCCTTGGCATCAAAAGCAACCGGTTATCCAATTGCTAAAATCGCAACAAAGTTAGCTATCGGGTATTCTTTAGACGAATTAGATAACCAAATTACAAAATCTACTTCGGCATTATTTGAGCCTACTTTGGATTATGTAATTGTTAAAATTCCACGTTGGAATTTTGATAAATTTGAAGGTTCTGACCGTACTTTAGGTCTTCAGATGAAATCTGTTGGTGAAGTAATGGGTATAGGACGTTCTTTCCAAGAAGCATTGCATAAGGCAACACAATCCTTAGAAATTAAGAGAAATGGATTAGGTGCAGATGGTAAGGGACATAAAGATTATGATACCATTATTAGTAAACTTACCATTCCTAGTTGGGATAGAGTTTTTGTGATTTATGATGCTATTCAAATGGGTATTCCTTTAAGTAGAATTCATGAGATTACTAAAATTGACATGTGGTTCTTAAAGCAATATGAAGAACTTCATTATTTAGAAAAAGAAATTTCAGAACATACTATAGCAAGCTTAGGTAAAGATTTATTGCTCGAGGCAAAACAAAAGGGTTTTGCTGATCGCCAAATAGCTCATATGTTAGATTGCTATGAGAGCGAGGTTTATAAAAAACGAGAAGAACTTAATATTAATAGGGTTTATAAACTTGTTGATACTTGTGCTGCGGAATTTAAAGCAATGACACCGTATTACTACTCAACTTTTGAAGCTGAAATTGAAACAGCGGAAGGTGAACGATATGTAGCAAATGACAGTATTGTTTCTGACAAGAAAAAAATTGTTGTTTTAGGATCTGGTCCTAACCGTATTGGACAAGGGATTGAGTTTGATTATTGTTGTGTTCATGGGGTTTTAGCGGCCGCTGAATGTGGCTACGAAACAGTAATGATTAACTGTAACCCAGAAACTGTTTCTACGGACTTTGATACAGCGGATAAGTTATATTTTGAGCCTGTTTTTTGGGAACATATTTATGATATTATTCGTCATGAAAAACCAGAAGGAGTTATTGTTCAACTAGGAGGGCAAACGGCTTTAAAATTGGCGGAAAAATTGTCCAAATACGGAATAAAAATTATTGGAACCAGTTTTGAAGCACTTGATTTAGCGGAAGATCGTGGTAATTTTTCTGAGTTATTAGAGAAAAATGACATTCCATTCCCGCGCTTTGGTGTTGCAGAAACTGCTGATGAAGCATTACATTTAGCAGATGAATTAGATTTTCCTTTACTTGTTAGACCTTCATATGTTTTAGGAGGGCAGGGAATGAAAATTGTAATAAACAAAGAAGAGTTAGAACAGCATGTAGTAGATTTACTTCGTAAAATTCCAAATAATAAACTTTTGTTAGACCATTATTTAGATGGTGCAATTGAAGCTGAAGCAGATGCTATTTGTGATGGTGAAGATGTTTATATAATTGGTATAATGGAGCATATTGAACCTTGTGGAGTGCATTCTGGAGACTCAAATGCGACTTTACCTCCTTTTAATTTAGGAGAGTTTGTAATGCAACAAATTAAGGATCACACCAAAAAAATTGCTTTAGCACTAAATACAGTTGGTTTAATAAATATTCAGTTTGCAATAAAGGATGATAAAGTATATATCATTGAAGCTAACCCTAGAGCATCTAGAACAGTACCTTTTATAGCAAAAGCGTATAAAGAGCCTTATGTGAATTATGCAACTAAAGTTATGTTGGGTGAGAAAAAGGTAAAAGACTTTACTTTTAACCCTCAGCTGAATGGCTATGCTATTAAGCAACCAGTATTTTCTTTTAATAAGTTTCCAAATGTGAATAAAAACTTGGGACCAGAAATGAAAAGTACTGGAGAAAGTATATTATTTATAGATAGTTTAAAGGATGATGAGTTTTATAATCTTTATTCAAGAAGAAAAATGTACTTGAGTAAGTAGATATACGCTATCCTAGAAAACAAAAACTCCATTTTCATTTAACCGAAAATGGAGTTTTATTTTATAATTTCAATAGCATCGCAAGTTCCTACAAAAGGAACACCATTATTCCCAAAGGCATATGTAATTAGGCCAATATATACTTCGTTATCATACAAAGGAGCTGTTCCTGGTAAATCACCGGTTGAATTATATAAAATCCAATTATCTGAGGAGGTATTTCCTGATGTATTTGGAGTTTGCCAATATACTTTTAGGGTATGGTTGTTATCTCCTTCAATTTTTATATCAGCTTTTCCGTTTGGAACAGTATTGGCTCCTATATCGTTTACGGATGAGTTTCCGTTTACTGTGTTTTTTCCTTCAATAGTATATCCTGTTGGGCCTCTATGCCCAACAACAACATGTGATGAATTTATGGAATTAAAATCTTTAACATGTACTTGAATACCTGAAAATATATAAGGATTATTATTTGGTTCTGGTGCGATTTGCGAATTAGCAATTGTACCAATACCTATGTTTCTAGCAATAAATTCAAAAGGAAATGTAACTAATTTTGCATCTATTCTACCTTGCTCTTGATTAAAGTGCAACGTTTTATTATCCATGTTATCGGTTAATGACGCATGATACCTCCCCGAGAACATAGTTACATCTGGTAGAACTGAGGCATTGTTAGTTTCGTAATCAACTAAATCGCCAGAACCATTAAATGCGTCAATAAAACTAGAATCGTTTTCTGGTTGCTCTATTTCGGTTACAGGTTCAGTATCATTTTTAGAACAAGAAATTGTGAAAAGTAGTAGCGTAAAAAGTACATAATACTGTTTCATAATTAGTTATAATTTAAAATTACCTATATATAACGTGTTTTTTCAGCGAAAAGTACCTTTAGTTAAACCAAACGGCATAACCTTTTCTTCGTAATTCTAAAGCTAATTGCTCTTCCAACTTTAAAGCTTCGGTTCTCGTGGTAACTGGAGAAATATGATTAAAAAGGCTACCTCGTAAATACAAGCCATATTTTTTTACGATGTTAGAAGAGAGGTTATGACCTTTTTTGTTGATATAACCTTTTTTGTGTTGCTCAAACCGCTCTTTAGGAGACTTGCTGGTCATACCAACGTAAAGACATTGTAGAGCACCGTTAAATTGAGGATTTGCATTTCTAAATCGAGTGTTTTCTGAAAATACTCTTTTAGAAAGCTCAATGACATATACGCGGTATTGCGATTTTGGCATTTGTTCTTTATTAAACCAGTAATTGCTTATGAACTACTTTATATTTAATTGGACATTTTCAGACGAAATAGAAGCAATATGTTCTTCAATTTTAAATTCTGAAGCTCTAAATCTAGAAGTTCTTTTTATAGACTGTTCTTTGCGAATTATGCTTCTGGTAAAACGACGAAGCCCTTGTTCGTTTTCAATAATTAAACCTGGTATTTGTGAGTTGCTTCCATCTTCTTTTTTTGCCACCATAGTAAAATATGATGAGTTACAATGTGTTTTTTTACCAGTGGTTATATTTTCAGACTCTACGCGAACACCAACAACCATTGAGGTTCTTCCTGTATAATTTATTGACGCTTTAAGAGTAACAAGTTCACCTACTTGAATGGGATTTAAGAAATCTACTTTATTAACAGACGCTGTTACACAATAACATTGCGAATGTTTAGATGCACATGCAAAAGCTATTTGATCCATTAGGTTTAAGATGTGACCACCATGAACTTTTCCGCTGAAATTGGAGTGGGATGGCAGCATTAATTCTGTAATAGATACTTGAGATTCAGATACGTGTTTAAATTTTTGCATGTTTATTTATTAAAATGGGGAGACTTTTCTTTGTTAACTTTGGTGATGAAATATTTGGTATCGCCCAACCAAAAAAATGTGTCATAACGCTCTACATAATCTAGCTTAACATATTGGCCTTGATACTTCTTTAAATTCTGGATGACCTCTTTATCCTTATCTAAGACCGAAAATGTGAAAATTTGAGCACCCGAGATACCTTGACTAATTTCGCCCTCCCAGGTTTTAATAAGTACGCCTTTGTTACTTATTTTAATTAGCTCTCCAGAGCGAACACCTTCACTGTAAGGAACATAATAAATAAATGCATAATATCCTGCCAGAACAGCAATGAGCAATATTACAACGCTTCCAATTATTTTTTTCATTATTGTTTATATTAATTTAGAGATTCAAGGTCGCTATCTTCCGCTCTTTTCAAGATAGGGTCCGGAATAGATTTTTTAGCCTTAGCACCCATTTTTTTAAGTTTTTCAATACTAACTATAATATTTCCCCTTCCTTCGACCAGCTTATTCATTGCACCTTTGTACTCAGATTTCGCTTCATCCATTTTTTTACCAACTTTGGTAAGGTCGCCCACAAAACCTTCAAATTTGTCGTAAAGAGCTCCCGCTTGTCTGGCAATTTCAATAGCATTTCGCTGTTGTTTTTCGTTATTCCACATACTATCAATTGTACGTAGCGTAGCCAATAGGGTAGAGGGTGTTACAATTACTATATTTTGTTCAAACGCTTTGTTGTAAAGCGTAACATCAGTATTAATGGCAATCGCAAAAGCTGGCTCAATTGGAACAAACATTAAAACAAAATCAGGGCTTTCCATGGCGTATAAGTCCTCATATTTTTTTGCCGAAAGCTGGTCAACATGTTTTCGTAATGACGCGATATGATCCTTTAAAAACTTTTCTTTTAAATCGTCTTCAGCATTTACGTAGCGTTCATAGTCTGTTAATGACACCTTAGAATCTACAATCATTTTTTTGCCATCAGGCAGGTTAATGACAACATCGGGCAGTACTCTACTACCATCTTCTCTGGTGAAGCTTTGTTGCACAATGTACTCTCTATCTTTTTCTAAACCAGATTTTTCTAAAACCCGCTCTAACACTAGCTCTCCCCAATTCCCTTGCATTTTGCTATCTCCTTTTAATGCTTTGGTTAAATTTTCGGCTTCTTGAGTAATTTTTAAATTTTGATTTTGAAGATTTAGCAATTGTTCTTTAAGAGCAGAGTGTATACTAATATTTTCTTTTTGGCTTTCTTCTACCTTCTTTTCAAAGAGCTGAATTTTTTCCTGAAGTGGATGAAGAATGTTTTTTATATTTTTTTGATTTTGCTCAGTAAACTTATTGCTTTTTTCATCTAAAATCTTATTTGCTAAATTTTCAAATTCTTTGGTGAATTTTTCTTGAAGTTTTTCAACCTCTTGTTTTTGCTCTGTGTTTTTTTGGCTAAGATTTTCTATGTCAGCTTGATATCGTACAATTTGATTACTCATCTGTTCTTTTTCTTGCGACAAATGATTTCTGTGTTCAACTTCGTCCATTAATTTAGACTCCATTGTGGTTAGATTATTCTGAAGTTGTTTCTCACGCTCTTCTAAAGCGCTTTGGCTTGATTTTGTTTTTAGATTTTGAATATAATTGCCTAGAAAGTAACCAAACGTAAGACAGATTATTCCAATTAATAAGTATATAATATATGGATTCATTAGAAGCTTTGCTTATAGGAAGTAAAGATAGTGGTTTTAAGAATTAATTGTGAAAAGGTGGTTGGTTACTTTTTAACCCTAAATGAACCGGTTTTAGAATCAAAAACAATAGTTTCTGAAGGAAATAAATTATCAAAATGAGCATTGGTAATCAGACTTTCAGGTGTCCCAAATTGATTGTTGCTTTTTTTGAGAATCAACATTTTGTCACACATTTGGATTGCCAACTCTATTTCATGGGTGGTAAATAAAATTGTTTTACTAGTTTCATTTGCAATAGATTTTAGCAACTTTATTACTGTTGCCTTATGGTGCAAGTCTAAGTGAGTAGTAGGTTCGTCTAGCAGCATAATTGGTGTATCTTGGGCCAAAGCTCTAGCGATTAATGCACGTTGTAATTGGCCATCACTAAGTTGATAACATTTTCGATTTTTTAAATCCATTAAATCAACCATATTGATGGCGGATTCAATCTTTGAAATGTCCTTTTGAGTAAGGGTACCTAACCAATTGGTGTAGGGTTGTCTTCCAAGCGAAACTAATTCGGTTACGGATAAGTTTTTTGACGCAACCTGGTCTGTTAGTACCAGACTTACATTCACAGCTAACTCTTGAGCACTATAACTACCAATCTGTTTTTGATTTATAGAGATTTCACCAGATAGCTTTTTTTGAATATTACCTAATGTTCTTAAAAGAGTGGATTTTCCAACACCATTTATACCAACAATAGCAGTAAGTTCTCCTTTTTGAACTTGAAAATTAATAACATCGCCAATAAAAGTTTGCTTTCCTTTATCAGCATAACCAATTCGAAGGTTTTGAGCTGTAAAAACGTTATGTGAATTTTTAGTTTCTATAACTTAGATTTTAAAAAATCATTTTTCTTTTTCTGACCAATAACCAAATCACAATTGGAGCCCCAAAAAGCGAGGTAATTGCGTTAATAGGTAGAACATTGGCCGAAGTTGGTAATTGTGCAATACTATCGCAAATAAGCATTAAAATAGCGCCATAAATTAAAACGGCTGGAACCAGAACTTTATGGTCCGTTGTATTAAAAATTTGCCGTGTTAAATGTGGTACTGCTAAGCCGATGAATGCAATAGGGCCAGCAAAAGCAGTAATTGTTCCTGCTAAAATTCCAGTTGCAGAAATAATTACGTATCGTTTTTTTTTGATATCAACCCCTAAGCTTCGGGCATAATTTTCACCCAATAGCATTGCGTTTAAAGTTTTAATTGCTGAAACACTTAATAAAACTCCTAAGGTGACTAAGCATGCAAGCAGTAAAACTTGATTCCATGATAGGTCACCAATGCTACCAAATGACCAGTAAACATATCGTTGTAACTCTTCAGCATTTGAAAAAAAAGATAAAACACTTACAACAGCCGAAGTAAGACTTCCAAACATTAGTCCAATAATCAAAAGCGTCATAGTGTCTTTAACTTTAGAAGCAATAATCATTACGGACATTAGCACAACAAAACTCCCAATACTTGCTACTAAAACAATTGAAAAATTGCTCATTATAGTAAAAGCGAAAAAGCTACTCAACAATGATGAGCCCATAATTAACAAAGCTACACCAAGGCTAGCCCCAGAACTTATTCCTAAAACAAATGGTCCTGCAAGCGGATTTCTAAATAGTGTTTGCATTAATAAACCACTTAAGGCTAGTCCACTACCAGCTAATATTGCGGTTAAGGCTTTAGGTACTCTATAGTTCCAAATGATATATTTCCAAGATTCATTTTCTATTTTAATACCTGATAAGGCATTTAAAGTATCTTTAAAAGGAATTGAAACCGAACCAAAACATATATTAATGAATAAAAATAATACTAACAAAAATGATAATATTGCGAAGAGCTTTATATGTTTATTTTTGGTATTCATTTATTTTAAAGGCTGGTAAAAAAAAGACTTATAATTAGGTAACAGTTCTGGATGAAAAATATGAATAAGGTCTTTCAATACCAAATCTGGTCTTGTAGGAGCTAGTTCAAAAAAGAGTATTCCACCTGTTTCGCCTGTGGTTCCTGTGAAAGAATATATGTTTTTTTCTTTAAAAGGTTTAAACTGCTCATAGTGCAGGCTGTTATTTTTTAACTCCTCATAAGTTTTAAAATTGGAAGGAGATAACCAAAAATCTGCGTTTTGCGCGGTTTCTAAAACATTTTCCCATCCTAAAGCAAGACTTCCATTTTTATTATTATCTGCCCATAGGTAAGTAGAGTTGGCATCTTTTAAAAATTGAGCAGCCCAACTTTTCCCACCAGGTAAGTACCAAACATCTTTAAACATTGCCCCACACATTATAGTTGGTTTTTTTGTAGCTTTTTTTGCGAGCGATATAGCCTGCAAATAATTAGTTTTAATAGTGTTAAAAATACTGTCACCTTTTTTTTCTAAAGCATATAATGCCGCAAAAAACTTAATCCACTCTGCTTTGGCAAGTGGTGTTTCTTCCGTCCATTCTCCATTATAAAGCACTGGTGTGTTAGATTTTGAAATGGTGTTGTAAGCCTTATTTTTATTGTTGAGACCAAAACCTATTACTGCATTGGGTTGAAGCGCAATTACCATTTCGGTATTAATAAATTCATTGTTTCCTAGCTCTTTAACCTTTCCATCAGAAATTCTTTTTCTTGTTTTTTCAGAAGAAATATATTCGGTTTGTGGAAAACCAATTAAAGTATTTTCAACACCTAGTGCTTCTAAAGCAGGCACATGTGTTGTAGATGTTACTACAATTTTTTCAATAGGTACAGTAATAATGGCATCATAACTTCCTTTGTTTACTGTTACTTTATGCTGAATGTTTTTAGGAACAAGGGCATAAGTAAAACTGCCCTCAGCATTTGGCCATGGAGAAGTAATTTTGACAATACTGATACCAGATTTTAATTTGTCTATCGAAAATCCTTTAGCATGCATAATATTGGCAGATACTACCGCAGTTTCCACTTTTTTCTCAATAGTTTTTTTACAACCAAAGCATAAAAAAGAAATTAGAATAAAAAGAAGTTTTTTCATAACATCAATTGAATAAAAAACAAATCCGATCAAAATAAATTTAGCGCAAGGTAGTAATTGTCATGTTTGCAAACAGAATTCTAATTTATTTTTGGGTCTGTATAAGCGTATTTATATTATTAATATTCATAAGGAGTAACAAAAAAGTTAATTTAAAATTGGTGATTGGTATTAAAATAAAGACTAATTTTGACACGAGTTTGGTTTTTACTGCGCTGTATCAGTAAAATTAAAAGGGAATTCAGTGATTCTATTTTTTGAATGGAAAATTCTGAAACTGTTCCCGCAACTGTAGGCTTAGTTCAACTTAGGTTGAATGACTATCATTATTCTTCAGCATGCCACTGCTTCTTTTTTGAAGTGGGAAGGTTTATGATAGTACGCAAGTCAGGAGACCTGCCAGGTTCGTAAATTAATTCTGAGACTTTCGGGTAAAAGGTCTTCGAGATTATGACACGTAAGGAAAAAATATTCTCTTTGTTAGTGCTATTTTGTGTAATAGCCGGAACATTTGCTCAAAAGCAATCTACTATTGTTTTAGATGAGGCGGTGCTTACTGATGCAAAATTAAAAGCTTTTACCCATGGCGTAAAAGTTAAAAAAGTAAAAGATACTTTAACCGAAAAAAATAGTGTTTCGTTAACAGATGCGTTGCGTTTTAATACCTCAATTTATTTTAAGGAAAATGGTTATGGTATGGTTTCGTCTCCTTCATTTAGGGGAACCACGGCATCACAAACAGCGGTAATTTGGAATGGAATACCAGTAAACTCCCAATTAAATGGCCAAACCGATTTTAACACTATCAACTCTGAAAATTATGATGAGATATTAGTTAGAAGTGGAGGAGGAAGTGTTCAGTATGGAAGTGGAGCCATTGGAGGTAGTATTCATTTAAATGATGAACAAAAATTCAATCAACCTTTAGAAAATGAGCTGTTACTATCATATGGGAGTTTTAATACTCAAAAAGTAAATTATACATCATCTTATGGTGCAAAAAAATGGACCTTTGGTTTAGGGGTAAATTATAATGCATCCGATAATGACTACAAATATTTAGGTACGGACCAAAAAAATAAAAACGGAGAGTTCAGTAACTATAACGTTAACGCAAATTTGGCTCATTTTATAGGTGAAAATCATTTGCTTAAATTGTTTCATAACACCTATTTTGGAGATAGAAATTTTTCGGGAACTTTAACTGCGCCTTCAAACAGCAATTACAAAAGTACAACCTCTCGGTCGTTACTAGAGTGGAATCATTTTAGTGCAGATTTTTCGGGAAAATTAAAGGTAGCTTACTTATATGAAAAATATAAGTTTTTTATAAATAAAAATATATCGGAATTTAGCTTTGGGAAAGCTAAAAATACCATTTTAAACTACGATTTTAAGTATTACTTAGGAGATGTTAAGTTAAACGCAATTGTAGAGTATAATTACACCAAAGGAGAAGGTAGTTCAATATTGATTGATGAAAGGGTTATTACTTCTGGTACTGTTTTAATTTCTCATGAAATCTCAAACAAAATTTCATATGATGTAAGTTTACGTCAAGATTTTGTGAAAACCTATGACAGCCCTTTTTTGTTTGCTGTAACGGGTAAATATAATCTAACAAAATTTTATACTACAACTTTAAACGCTTCTCGAAATTACCGAATACCAACTTTTAATGATTTGTTTTGGAGCCCTGGAGGTAATTTAAATTTATTACCTGAAAGTTCAATACAAGGGGAATGGGGGCATATTTTTAAAAAACCAAATTATCAATTGCAGGTTGTGGGTTATTATATTTCTTCAAAAGACTTAATACAGTGGCGGCCCAGGTTAGATGGTATTTGGGCTCCTATAAATGTAGAAAGTTCACGTCAATACGGAGGTGAATTTGAATTCATTTTTAGTCAAAAGTTTGGTAAGCACTTTTTTGATTGGAGTGGGGTATATGCTTATACAATTTCAGAAGACCAGTCAACGAGTAATCAACTAATGTATGTACCAAGGCATAAGATAACATCCAATCTAAGTTATAGTCATAAAAAATGGAATTCTTATTTACAAACGCTCTATACAGGAGAGGTATTTACAACTACAGATGAAAGTAGCTCTCTTCCTGGTTTTACGATTACAAATATTGGTATTGAACGAAAGATTGATTTTACTTCAGGGTTACAAATAACATTTGGATTAAAGACAAATAACCTTTTCAACAAAGCGTATCAAAATATGGCATTTAGACCTATGCCTAATAGAAATATTCAAACTCAAATTATAATTAAATTTTAAAAAATGAAAATTAAACATGGAATTTTGGCCTTGATGGCGGTGGGATTATTTAACGTATCCTGTAACAATGATGATGATGAGAACAATATTCCTTTGGGAGCATATGACAATGGAATATTGGTTGTAAATGAAGGTCCTTTTTTAGATGGTACCGGAACAATTTCGTTTATTTCTGAAGATTTAGAAACTAACGAATCTGCTATTTATAATAAAGTAAATAATGCTGATTTAGGAAATGTTGCTCAATCTATGCAGCTAATTGGTGATGAGGCCTATATTGTAGCGAATGTATCTAATAAGATAGAAGTTGTAAATAGATATTCTTTTGAACACGTGGCAACAATAGATACTGGTTTAGAAAACCCAAGATTTTTGGTAGAAGCAAACGGAAAAGGTTATGTTTCTAATTGGGGAGATACTAGTGATGAAACTGATGATTATTTAGCAATCATTAATTTAACAACCAATCAGGTCGAAGGAACTATACCTGTAGCTTTAGGTCCTGAAAGAATGCTAGTTAAAGACGGAGTAATCTATGTGGCACACAAAGGAGCTTGGGGAACTAACAATATTATTTCAGTAATTAATACAAGCACACAGGAAGTGTCTACAACCATTACAGTTGGTGACAGACCCGACTCATTACAAATGGACGACAGTGATAATCTGTGGGTGCTTTCTAAGGGGGAACCTGCTTGGACAGGGGCAGAAACTGCGGGACAATTAGATATAATTAATGTTTCGACAAACGAAGTATCTAGTACTCTTGAATTTGGTAGTACCGAACATCCAAGTTATTTGAGCATAGAAGGAGATGATTTGTATTATAATTTAGGTCAAGATGTTTATACGCTAACCACAGCGGCAACTAGTTTACCTTCCACATCAATTTTAACACACACAGCTGCTGGATTTTACGGTATGGATGTTAATAATGGAAGATTATATGTTTCGGATGCTGGAGATTTTGCAAGTAATGGTACTTTGTCTATTTACGATTTATCTACTACTAAATTAGTAAAAGACTTAACGGTTGGTAGAAATCCTAATGGGGTTTATTTTAATGAGTAAATATAACCAATTGTAGTTATAATAAATAAGGCTCACTTTAAAAGTGAGCCTTATTTATTTGTATATATAAAATAGATTTGTTGTTATTCCATCCTAACAAGTTTGTTTACATACATGTTATCTTTAGTAGGTGTAAACATTTTTGAATTCGTAAATGATTTTGCTGGCATTCCAACAGTAAAATCTCTTTTACTAGAAACTCCTGTAATTTCTTGAATAGCTCTTGCTAGCAGAGGCTCGTTTTCGTCACCAAGTACTCCAAGGTTTTCTAAATCTTCTTCTAACTCAATGTCTGCAGGAAGACCATTAGTATAGTCAGAAAAACCTTCAGCATTTTCATTTCTACCTATTAAAGGTTGAATAGCCCACTTATTGTCCGCATTTATATTACCTTCTCTAGATGGGTTGTAGATAAAATCATTATCAGGGTCATCAACCATTGTAATAGAAAATTCATTTTTTCCCCTTGTAGTTTCTCCTATTTGAACAACATCAATATAGGGTTCTAGTCCGTTAATAACTAGTTCACTAGACGACGCTGAACTATTGGTGGCAATAATATAAACTTTACTTAAATTTAAGGTATTCACTGCAGAGCCGTCCTTTGTGACGTCCCCAAAATAATCATTAAGATCCTCGTTTCTATTCTCTAAAAATGTTTGGTACTTCTGGTTGTACCGTGCTTTTAAGAAAACCTCATTTGTATTTGTACCATAAATCATACTAGATAATAAACGTGCTGAATTTACTGACCCGCCAGGGTTATACCTTAAGTCTAGAACCAAGTCGGTAACATTATTTGCTTTAAACTCTCCAAAAGCGTCATTAAGCTGTTCATCATATTCATTGGTAAACCCATTGTATACGAGGTAACCAATTTTTTTGTCTCCAATTTCAAAAGTTTTATGTAAATAAACGGGGTTTTCAGCTAAACCAACTAATTTAGTCAGCTCCACTTCTTTACCGTTTGGTGTAAGAACATTACCCATAATGTCTGCCATGTTTAAGGTGTAAGTATCAGCTTCACTAAACAATAAATCTCTATAATTGCTAAAATTTAAGGTTTGACCGTTTACTCCAGTAAACAACTCTCCTCGTTCAATATTTTTAGTTGAAGCATCTGAACCGGGTACTACATATCTCACATATCCAAAAATATCGTCACTATCAATAAAACTAATTAAACCAAATTCGAGCCCGTTACTTTTTGATATCCCAGCTAATGATTCGGTCAGTTCTTTATAATCTTGTGCTAGAAAACTAAATCTATCTTCATTGAACAATAATTTTTCATTAAAAAACTTTTCAGGATCTTCCTCAGAACTTAAAAAATCTGTGTAAGTTTTTTGTCCTTCTTCTGTATTTGGAAATTTTGTATCAGATAGATTAGGAACATCATCTTGCCAGAAATACCATAGGTTCATTGCTTTCCACATAAAGTCTTGAACATCAACATTTGCAGTTGGGTCTGGTTCTATTGGGTTAGGGTCTAAGTCGTTATCATCATTTTTAGAGCAACCATACAATAGTAGTCCAGAAGTAATAAATAACAGTAAATACTTTTTAAAGTTCATAGCAGTTTTATTTCTAAATATAGTATTAGTCTAATCAAAAATTATTCCAAAAGGTAAGAAAAATAGTATAAATAGCCTTTTGGTGATGGGTAAATAATTAGTTCTTTTCTTTGCAAAATACTTACATATCAACGAATAAAAAATTTTTTGTAACAAAATTCGATGTACTTCGTCTTCTTTTTGTAGACACTTAAAAACGGTTTACAAACAACTAAACCAAAAAATGAAACAGTCAGAATTTTTAAATGTGGTAATGCCTTTTAAGGACAAGCTATACAGGTTAGCAAAGCGCTTGTTAGTTTCTACAGAAGAAGCAGAAGATGCTACTCAAGAAATTTTGTTAAAACTGTGGACCAAAAAACAGGTCATGGAGAGCTATAATAATGTTGAAGCTTTTGCTATGACAATGACAAAAAACTTTTGTTTAGATCGCTTAAAATCAAAGCAAGCTGGGAACTTAAAGTTGGTACACAGTAATTATGGAGATGAAAATACTTCATTACAAAAACAAGTAGAGGCAAGGGACAGTGTTAGTCTAGTAGAACGTATCATGGAGGAATTACCAGAGCAACAGAAACTGGTTTTGCAATTGAGAGATATTGAGCAATACAATTTTGATGAAATTGAAAATCTCTTAGGAATGAAGCCAACTGCAATAAGGGTAACGTTATCCAGAGCAAGAAAAACAGTAAGAGAAAAATTAATGCAACAACATAATTATGGAATTGGATAAAATTGAAAATATATTAGAAAAGTATTTCGAAGCAACTGCTACAGTTGCAGAGGAGGAAACTTTAAGAGCGTATTTTTCGCAAGAAAGTGTAGCACCACATCTTGAGCAATACAAGCCATTGTTTCAATATTTTTCTATAGCCAAAGAAGAAAAGTTTACAAAGCAAGTTCCACTAAAACCTAGAAAAAATACATATAAGTGGCTTTCTATTGCAGCAGTAGCAGTTTTAGTATTTGGTTTATATTTTGGTTATCAAGATTATCAAGAGCAAAAAGAGGCTGAATATGCCTATAGCGAAACAAAAAAAGCGCTAAACCTTTTAGCTCAAAATTTTAGTCGAGGTACTGAAAAAGTAGCTTATTTAAACGAGTTCGAAAAAACAAAACAAAAAATTTATAACAATAATTAAAATTAAAAATCATGAAAAAGTTAATTATACTAATCGCAGTGGGGCTTCTACCTTTCGCAGGGTTTTCTCAGTCGATATTTGATAAATATGAAGATTTAGATAACGTAAGTGCCGTTGTAGTAAATCAGAGTATGTTTAGGTTACTTTCTAAAATAGATGTTGAGGTAGATGATCCAGAGGCTAAAGATTTTATGGATATCGCACAAAGCCTTAAAAACTTAAAGGTATTCATTACAGAGGATAAAAAGGTTTCTGCTGATATGTTAAAGACCATGAATAGTTATTTAAAATCAGCAAAACTAGAGGAGTTAATGCGTATTAAAGATAAAGATGCTAACATAAAGTTTTATATTAAAGAAGGTAAAGATGCAGACCATGTAAGCGAGTTATTAATGTTTGTTACTGGAATGAAAAATGCCAATGTAGAAGTAGATGGACGAAAGTTTGAAACCGTATTATTATCCTTAACAGGAGATATTGATTTAAACAAAATAAGTTCGCTTACTAACAAAATGAATTTACCTGAAGAACTTAATAAGGCAGGGAAACAAAAATAAATTATAGTTGAATAAAAGGTAGGTTATATGCTACCTTTTATTCAAAATTCATCATCAATCAATTAAATCAATAATCATGAAAAAAATCACATTAGTTCTAGTATTAGCCGTTTTACCGTTTTTTGGATTTTCGCAATCGCTTTTTGATAAGTATGAAAATATGGAAAAAGTTGGTTCGGTAGTCATTAACAAGAGTTTAATTAATCTTATGTCATCAGTTCACGTAGACGGTGTGGATAAAGAAACAGAGGATTTCATTGAGATGGCAAGAAGTTTAAACTCCTTAAAAGTTTTTATTACTGAAGATAAGTCCACTGCCAAAGATATGAGCGTTAGCGTTAAAAAGTATTTAAGAACAGCTAAGTTGGAAGAGTTAATGCGTGTTAAGGACAAAGATGTTAACATTAAATTTTATATTAGAGAAGGAAAAACACCTGATCACGTGAAAGAGTTGTTAATGTTTGTTACAGACATGGGTAATATAGATATAAATGTTGATGGAAGAAAATTTGAAACAGTTTTACTGTCAATCACTGGAGATATCGATTTGAGTAAGATAAGTACCCTTACCAATAAAATGAATTTACCCAAAGAATTAAATAAGGTTAATAAGGAGGAATAATGGCAAATGCCTAAAAGAATAAAAATGAGAAAAGTAATATTTAAAATAGCAGCTGTAGTTGTAATGTCGTTATCATTAGCCTCGTGCTCATCTACGCAAAGTTTACAGGAGTACTATGTAGATAATTCTGAAAACCCTAATTTTTTATCTTTTGATTTACCAGCAAGCTTGTTAAATCTTGAGGAAGTACAATTAACGGAAAAGCAAAAAGAAGCTGTTTCTTCGTTAAAGAAACTTAATGTTTTAGCTTTTAAAAAAACATTGGAGAATTCAGCTGAGTATAAAATAGAAACTGAAAATGTCAAAGCTATTTTAAAAAACGAGAAGTACACGGAGCTCATGAAAATGAATTTAAGTTTTGCAAAAGCAACGGTAAAATACTTAGGAGATGAGGAGGCTATAGATGAGGTTATTATTTATGGAAATAACAAGGATAGAGGTTTTGCTCTAATTCGCGTTTTGGGAGATGACATGAACCCTGCTAACCTAGTACAATTATTGCAGGCAATACAAAAGTCTGATTATAAAGGTGAAGGTTTTGGGCAATTAACTGATTTGTTTAAGGGATAAAGCTACTTAAATGATAATAAATCCTGTTAGAATTTTTTTTCTGACGGGATTTTTTTTGCATTAATTTTCTATGAATTAAATAATTTTTTTCATCGAAATTAGTGACCTTCTATATATATTCGTGTCATAAAACTGAACACTAAATTTAAATACATTATTATGGATAACGCTAGTATATGGATTAACAAAGGAATTGAATTTGTAGTGGAATATGGACCTAAGGTGATAGGTGCTATTTTAATATACATTATTGGTTCGTGGATTATTTCAAAAATTGTTAAGGTTGCTAAGAAATTAATGAGTAAAAAAAACTACGATGAGTCATTGCAAAAGTTTCTTTTAAATTTAATTAGTTGGGCACTTAAAATATTTTTGATTATCACAGTGATTTCAACCTTAGGAGTTGAAACCACAAGTCTTGCTGCCGTTATAGCTGCGGCTGGTTTAGCTATTGGTTTGGCATTGCAAGGGTCACTTTCAAACTTTGCAGGAGGTGTACTTATAATGATATTTAAACCTTATAAAATTGGAGATTTAATTGAAGCGCAGGGTACTTTGGGCGAAGTAAAAGAAATAGAAATTTTTACAACTAAACTAGTTACCCCAGATAATAAATTGGCAATTGTACCAAATGGAGCAATGGCTAATGGCAATATTATTAATTATACTGCTGAAGGAAAAATGAGAGTGGATTTAACCATTGGAGTAGGTTATGGTGAAGATATTAAAAGAGCAAAGGAAGTTTTATTGGAAGTTTTAACTTCAGATTCTAAAGTGCTAAATGATCCAGCACCATCGGTAAATGTATCTGAATTGGCAGACAGTTCGGTAAATTTTGCTGTTAGACCTTACGCTGCACCTGCTGATTACTGGGATGTATATTTTGGAACGTTAGAAAATTGCAAATTAGCACTAGATAAGGCTGGTATTGAAATACCTTACCCACATGCTGTCGAAATTCAAAAACAAGGATAATTTAAAATTTGTAATTTCAATAAAAAAGCCGCTAGTAACAACTACTAGCGGCTTTTTTATTTGGTTTATTAAAACTAAATACCAGTGTAATTACTTGGTGTAATTGCTTTTAACTCCGTCTTAATAGCGTCAGAAACTTCTAGGGTTTCAATAAAATTGGCCATAGAGTCTTTAGTTATTTTTTCATTAGTACGGGTTAAACCTTTTAGAGCTTCATACGGATTTGGATACCCCTCACGACGTAAAACAGTTTGAATAGCCTCAGCAACTACAGCCCAGTTATTTTCTAAATCTTCTTCAAATTTTGCGGCATTTAATAGTAATTTATTTAGGCCTTTTAATGTAGACTGAAAAGCAATTACTGTATGTCCGAACGGAACACCTACATTTCTTAAAACAGTACTATCGGTTAAATCTCTTTGTAGTCTTGAGACAGGAAGTTTTGCAGATAAATGCTCAAAAACAGCATTTGCAATACCTAAATTTCCTTCGGAATTTTCAAAATCAATTGGATTTACTTTATGTGGCATTGCCGATGAGCCAACTTCACCTTTTTTAATTTTTTGTTTAAAATAATCCATAGAAACATAGGTCCAAAAATCCCTATCCAAATCTAAGATTATTGTGTTTATTCTTTTTAAATTATCAAACAATGCTGCCATGTGGTCGTAATGTTCAATTTGAGTGGTTGGAAAAGAGTGATGTAATCCTAACTTTTCTTGAACAAATTGTTGTCCAAATGCCTTCCAGTCAATTTGAGGATATGCTACCTTATGAGCATTATAATTACCAGTTGCACCACCAAATTTGGCTGCGCTAGGAATGTCGTTAAGTAAATTAAATTGCTCATTTAATCTAGTAACATACACATCAATTTCTTTACCCAATCGGGTAGGAGAAGCAGGTTGACCATGTGTCCTAGCAAGTAATGGAATTTCTTTCCATTCTTGAACCAGTTCTTCCAATTTGTTTTTTACTTCAAAATACAGCGGAACATAAACATCATTCATGGCTTCCTTTATCGAAAGCGGAATAGCTGTATTGTTGATATCTTGAGAGGTTAATCCAAAATGAATGAACTCCTTAAATTCACTGAGCCCTAGTTTATCAAAAGCTTCTTTTATAAAGTACTCTACTGCTTTTACATCATGGTTGGTAACCTTTTCGATTTCTTTGATGGCCAAAGCGTCTTCTGCGTCAAAATTTTTGTAGATTTCTCTTAAAGCACCAAATTTTTTATTATCAAAAGTCGAAAGCTGCGGTAAAGGAATTTCACAAAGTGCAATAAAATATTCTATTTCTACCTGAACTCTATATTTTATTAAGGCTTCTTCGGAGAAAAATGGAGCTAAAGACTGTGTTTTACTTCGGTATCTCCCGTCTATTGGAGAAATGGCGTTAAGAGGATTCAATGTCATCTTTTTGGTTATTTCTTATTCAAGCCGCAAAGATACTTATAAGTTAAGGAGTTTAAAAGCCTATTTTAGCTTTGCTAGCACCATTCTTGCTCTAGCCTTATATGCTGCACTACCGCTAGCATAGTTTTGTTCCAAGACCAGTCTAAGTTCTGGAGAAATCCAATTGTATTTTTTAGATAGTAAAAATAAACAGCTCATGGAATATGCCTTTGTTGCAACTTTAACATCGCTTATTAACCAATCAAAGGCGGCACTTGTAATACGTTCTAAGTGTATTTCATTTAAATGGTTTTGTGCTTCGTTAGCTGTTTTAGAAAAATATGCATTAATTAAAAACTCGTTGATTTTTGCTATTGGCCGAATAGATGAATCTAAGACCAGTTTAGGTTGTAATTTCGTAAATTCATTTAGATAAGGAAAAATAATGTTTAATTTTTTCTTTGCCGCAAACTCAATAACCCAACATGCTTTTGAGGAAATAGGATTTTTTACATCTTCGGCTATTTTAAGAAGTAAACCTATTAGCTTTTGATTTTGCATAACCAGAGTGGCCATTTCTTGCCTTTTTTCACGTGAGTGGTTCACGTAATCCAAAGATTTATAAAGGTCTTCAGGTGTCATTTACCTATTGTGATTTAATATATCTACAAGTTTTGGAACTCCCGAAACGGCTGTTTCCTCAAGTATAGTAAGATTATTAAAATCATTTTCGGTAATACTTGGTTTAGGGTCAATAAAGTAAATAGGTGTGTTGGAAGTAACATAATTTACTAAACCCGCAGCCGGGTAAACTTGCATAGATGTACCAATAATAATCAAGATAGCTGCTTTTTCAGTAATGTTAATCGCAGGTTCTAACATAGGTACTTGCTCGCCAAACCATACAATATGTGGACGTAATTGGCTATGGTCACTTGCAAGGTCTCCTAGGTTAATATCTGTAGTACAATCTGTTATAAGATTTTCGTTTTTAGAACTTCGAGCTTTCAAAAGCTCACCGTGAAGGTGTAATACCTGTGTGCTTCCTGCTCGTTCATGTAAATCATCAACATTTTGAGTAATAATATGTACATTAAAACTATCTTCTAATTTAACAAGTGCTTCGTGCGCTTTGTTAGGAGAAACCTCAAATAACTGTTTTCTACGCTGGTTATAAAAATCTAAAACTAGCTTGGGGTTTTTAGCAAACCCTTGTGGAGATGCAACTTCCATGATGTCATGACCTTCCCACAGTCCATCAGCATCTCTAAAGGTATTTATACCACTTTCTGCGCTTACACCAGCACCAGTAAGTACAACAATGTTTTTTTTCATTAGTAATGATTATCTGTATAAAAATAGACTTTTATTATATTCGATGTATGGTAAACGAACATCTTTTAGGTTATTTAGAAGGTTTTCTATCCGAAGAAAGAAAACAACGATTTATAGAAATTTTATCAAAGCGAACAAAGTATTTAACCGTTGCAATTGAAGACGTATATCAAATGCATAATACAAGTGCTGTAATTCGCAGTTGTGAGGTTTTTGGTATACAGGAGGCTCATGTTGTTGAAGAACGTTATGGTAAACGTTTAGATAAGAATATATCTATGGGAGCCCAGCAGTGGGTAGATGTACATGAATATAACAATGTACATGACTGTATTAAAAAATTAAAAACTAACGGTTATAAAATTATAGCTACCACACCTCATAACGATTCATGTTTTTTGGATGATTTTGTAATTGAAAGTAAAACAGCTTTGTTTTTCGGAACAGAAAGAGATGGTTTGAGTGATACGGTAATGGAAAATGCCGATAGCTTTCTAAAAGTACCTATGGTAGGTTTTACGGAGAGTTTAAATATTTCTGTATCTGCTGCAATAATACTTCAGAACTTAACGAACCAGTTAAAAAAAGGAGATTTTTCATGGCAATTAAGTGATGAGGAAAAGTTGGAAAAGCGATTAGATTGGTCAAAAAAATCAATAAAAAGTATTGAAGGTATATTAGAGCGTTACCATAACCATATGTAATTTTTATTATCTTGAAAGCTCAACCAATTAAAACTTAAAAAGATGATGACGTTAATTTACATTCTTGCGGGAATTGTGGCATTAGTAATTTTACTGGCAATAATTGCTCCTAAAAACTACAATGTATCTCGAAGTACGGTGGTTAATAAGGACAAAACTACTGTTTTTGAATATTTAAAGTATTTGGAAAAACAAAGAGAATGGTCTCCTTGGCAGAAAAAAGACCCTAATATGGAACAAAAACTTACTGGTACTGATGGCACAGTTGGCGCAGTGAGTTATTGGAACGGAAATAAAGATGTTGGTGAAGGAGAACAGGAAATAAAAAAAATTGTAGAAGGAGAAACTATTGAAGGTGAATTACGCTTTTATAAACCTTGGAAATCTACTTCTGATTGTTATTTAAATGTTGAAGATGCTGAAGGCGGGACAAAAGTAACATGGGGTTTTTCTGGAAAAAATAAATTCCCCGTTAGTATTATGATGTTGTTTATGAATATGGATAAGGCTGTTGGGAAAGATTTTGAAGAAGGTTTAACTTCGTTAAAACAAAATTTAGAAAGTTAATATGGAACATAATTTAGTAGGCTGGTTTGAAATTCCTGTTACCGATATGGATCGTGCTAAAAAGTTTTACGATACCGTTTTTCAAATTGAAATTGGAATTCATGATTTAGATGGAGTTATTATGGGGTGGTTTCCAAATGCTCCAAATAAGTCTGGAGCAACAGGCTCATTGGTAAAACATGAAAGTTACGTACCAAGTGAAACGCATGGAACTGTAATATACTTTTCTTGTAAAGATTTGTCAAATGAATTAAGTAGAGTGGAAGATGTAGGGGGAAGAATTCTTCAATCTAAAACAGAAATAGGCGGAGGACATGGATTTATGGCATTATTTGTAGATTCTGAGGGGAATCGTATTGCATTGCATTCTAACGTATAATCTTAATATGTAATAAATACAAAAGAAATAGAGGCTAATTGGCCTCTATTTCTTTTATATTAAATCCCGCCTTTGTGACAGCATTTATCACGGCATTTTTGTCATCATCGTCTAAGTTTACCTCTAGAATTTTATCAGGATTTTCCGTATCAACTTTCCATAAATCAACATTTTCCAATTCATTTAATGCAGGAGTAACCGATTTTATGCAATTTCCGCAGTTGATATTTGTTTTAAATTTTACAATCATATTTTTTAATTAAATGTGTACTTTTTTAATCGTAAACTGTTTAGAATAACTGAAATAGAACTTAGTGCCATTGCGGCTCCCGCTATCATAGGGTTTAAAAGAAAACCATTTATGGGATATAAAATTCCAGCAGCTATAGGTATTGCCACTATATTGTAAATAAAAGCCCAAAATAGATTTTGCTTAATAGTTTTTAAAGTAGCTTTCGAAAGTTGAAGAGACTTTACAATTTGGTTTAAATTGGAGTTTGTTAAAGTTATATTTGAACTTTCTATGGCTATGTCTGTTCCATCACCCATGGCTATGCCAACATCTGCTTGTGCAAGGGCATGAGCGTCGTTGATTCCATCTCCAGCCATAGCAACCAAATGCCCTTTGCTTTGTAATTCTTTGATATAATTTCCTTTTTCATTTGGAAGAACATGCGCTTTAAAGTTTGTAATACCAACTTGGTTGGCCGTTGATTTTGCAGCTTCATGTATATCTCCAGTTAACATGTGAACATTTATACCAGATTTTTGAAGTTTTTGAATCGCATGTTTTGCATTTGTCTTAATACTATCCGAGATTGCATAAACAACTTGAACCTGCTTGTTTATACTAACAAATACCAAAGTTTTTCCTTCAGACTGTAATTTTTTGATATTTGATTTAAGCTCTTCTGGGATTTCTGCAGAAATGTTATCCATTAACGTTTTGTTTCCAATGAAATACTGGTTGCCGTCATAAATTCCGTTAGTTCCCATTCCAGTAATACTTTGAAATGATTCGGGATTATCTACTTCAATTCCTTTATCTTTTAAGTATTCTACTATAGATAACGCAATAGGATGTTCTGATTGCGATTCTATTGCTAAAACTCCTTTTTGAATAGCAACTGCGTTGGCTTCTTTAACAGATAAAAAATTTGTTATTAAGGGTTTTCCATGGGTTATGGTTCCTGTTTTATCTAAAACCAAGGTGTCAATTTTATAAGCTGTTTCTAATACTTGAGCATCTTTAATTAAAATTCCATTTTCAGCAGCTTTTCCAATGCCAACTATTAGCGCAGTTGGCGTAGCAAGACCAAGAGCACATGGACATGCTATTATCAACACTGTGATTACGGATACTATAGCGTGGGTTATTGGTGGTTCAGGACCAATAAATAACCAGATGAAAAAAGTGATGAGAGCAATTAAAAGAACAGTAGGAACAAATATTCCGGCTATTTTATCCGCAAGTTTTTGAATTTTGGGTTTCGAATTTTGGGCCTGTTTTACTAATTGTACGATTTGAGACAATAGTGTATCCTTGCCTACTTTTGTAGCAATTATTCGTAATGCGCCTTTCTGATTAATAGTACCAGCATAAACAAGATTTCCTTTAGTTTTTTCAACTGGAATAGGTTCTCCAGTAATCATACTTTCATCAATAAATGAAATACCTTTTTTTACTTTTCCATCTACTGGAATTTTATCTCCTGGTTTAATTATGATTAGCTCACTTGTTACAATTTTATCAGTTGAAATATTTAGTTCCTCTCCGTTTCTTATAACTGTAACTTCTTTTGGAGCTAACTCCATTAGTTTTTGAATAGCACTAGAGGTTTTGCTTTTCGCTTTTTCTTCAAAGAATCTACCCAAGAGGATAAAAGTTATAATTATTACCGCAGATTCGTAATATACATGCGGTGTGATACCTTTATTTAAATAGTATTCGGGATAAATAGTATTAAAAACACTAAACAAAAAAGCAACTCCAGTACTTAAGGCTACAAGGGTATCCATGTTGGTATTTAAAAATGTTAACTTTTTAAACGCATTTACATAAAACTCAGAACCACTCCACAAAATAACAGGAATAGATAATACTAGCAACAACCAGTTTTGAAAAGGAAACTGGCCCATTAAAAACATTGAAATAACGAAAACAGGTGTAGAAAAAATTACCGCAATTACCAATTTACGCTTTAAGGAAGTGAGTCTTTTTTGTTCCAAAGCCTCAAAGTTATTGGTGATTTCAGAAGTATCATCTGTGATAATAGTATATCCTATATTTTTTGCTTTTTCCCCAATACGTTGTAAGGACGTTTTAGAGGAATCGTATTCTAAAATGATAGAACTATTAGGATAATTTACTTCAGCTTTTTTAATACCCGTTTCTTTGCTGAGGTGTTTTTCTAAGCTTAAAGCACAAGCGGTACAGGTCATTCCAGAGACCTTATAATTTGTAGTTTGATATATTTTTTCCGTACTCATAAGTCTAACTACAAAGTACGGAATAAGAAATGTGAAATTTAGTTAACGAACAATTATTTGCGATAAATAGTTCTATTGATTTTTTATACGTGTTGATCTATTAGTATAAGGTTTCCATCAGGGTCAGTGACCATTATACTTGCAGGACCTTTTGTTGAGGTATCTGCTTCACTAGTTAAAGTAATGTTTTTTGACTTTAATTGTTCTTGAATTTCTCTCACGTCATCAAATTCTGAGAGAGCGTTGGCATTGGTATCCCAACCAGGATTAAACGTTAGAATATTGTTTTCGAACATTCCTTGAAATAATCCAACAAGTGAGTCTTCGTTTTTCATTATTACGTAGTTTTTTTCGATATCTCCCGCAAACAGGGAAAATCCTAAGCTTTCATAAAAGGTTTTTGAAGCAACAATATCTTTTACGGCAAGGCTAACAGAAAAAGCTCCTAATTTCATAGTGTTTGTTTTTAAATGACACTTCATGTTTTAAGTATCACAAAAGTTACTATTTTTTAGGGTATTAGCTTTGGTGTTGGGTGATTTTATCTCTTTTTTCTGTTCAAAACTTTATACTCTTCATAGCATCCGCTTATGGCATCAAGTATTTGAAGGTCGTTCGCAGTTTTAATAAAGGATTTTGAATAGTTACAGTTGTTTAGAATATCTTCCAGGTCAACTTTTTCTAGTTGAAGCAATTCGGTAAGCGTTTCTCTATCAAATTTAGAAGCCAATAAATCTCTAATATTATCGTCTTCCTTCATTTCTTTTAGTTTACGCATTTGTTTAGGCTTTTTGCCAAAAAGGTTGCGCAATAAGTCCGCAGGATTCAAAATTGCACCCAATACTTTAGTAACAGCACTGGGGTTTTTACTACCTGCTTCATAGCCCACAGAAAGTCCCGAAATACTATATTGGAAAGCATTGTTTATGGGTAAGTTTTTTACATCTATCTCTAAATACCCAGTGAGTTGATATGGTTTAACAATAACCTCTTCTAGAGCATACGCTAATTCGGTTAAAGCAATTTTAGTTCCTTTAAACTTAAACATATCGTTAGTTACTCTTACTTTTTGAGATTTAAAGCCTAAATAAGAAAAATAAAGCGTATCGTTAACCGAGGCGGTAATGGAAAATTCCCCCTTTTGATTTGTAATTGTACCTTGTATTTTATTGAGATTCACAATATGAACACTCTCCATTGGCGCACTGGTTTGTGCATTGATTACCAAAGCACTAATTTCTTTTTCTACAGGTGGTTTTTCGGTTTCTTGAGAGAAACTAATAAAATATATTAGACAAAAAAATATAACAATGTGCTTTTTCATAAAATCTGGAATGAAAATCTAAAGTACAAACAAAATAAAAAAATACGCCTAAGCGTATTTTTTTAATATACAATTAACTAAAAGAAGTCACTATTTCTTCTTTTGCTTCTTCTTTTTCCAGAACTATTGTTTTGAGAAGAGCTTGAATAGGAATCTTTTCTACGTCCACCACTGTTTCTTCCTTTTCCTTTATCTCTATCTCTATCCCTACTACGTCCTCTGTCTCTTCCACCACGTCTTCCGCCGCCACCTGGGTTTTTAGAAACTTCAACATTAACAAAACGTCCATCTACTTTTAAATCAGTGAAAGTTTTTAATACAGCGTCTGTATTTTCCGCTTCAGTATTAAAGAAAGAAAAACTTTCTTTAACGTCTACTTTATAAACATCTTCTTTACCAAGACCTACAGTGTCGCGAATAAAGTCTTTAAGAGACATCCAGTCATAACCATCCTTTTCACCAACATTTACAAAATATCTAACGGACCCACTTGTAGGGGCTTCACTTCTGTTACTTCTATCTCTATCTCCGCCATCTGATGAATTAAGGTCTTTAGCTTTGTTATAGTAGTTATAAAAACGTGTGAATTCTACCGAAACAATTTTTTTGATTAACTCTTCACGATCAATATCCTGAAAAACGTCATTTATAGCAGGTAAAAAGTTCTCAACCTCTTCATTAATTTCGGTGTCTTTTATTTTGTTTGCTAAGTGGTAAAGCTGAATTTCACAGATTTCCATTCCAGTAGGAATGTTTTTCTTGATAAACGCAGTTTTTATTTTGTTTTCAATTGCTTTTATTTTTCTAAGCTCACTACGCGTAACAATTACCATAGATATACCAGATTTTCCGGCTCTACCTGTTCTACCACTACGGTGTGTGTAGGTTTCTATTTCATCAGGTAATTGGTAGTTAATTACATGAGTAATATTATCTACATCTATGCCTCGTGCAGCTACATCGGTAGCTACCAGCATTTGAATTTGGTTTTTTCTGAAAGAGTTCATAACCAAATCACGCTGATTTTGACTTAAATCACCGTGTAAAGCACCAGCACTGTATCCATCTTCAATAAGTTTTTCTGCAACACGTTGGGTGTCTCTTTTTGTTCTACAGAATACTACAGAAAAAATATCAGGATTTGTATCGGCAAGTCTTTTCAAAGCAGGATAACGATCTCTACCTCCAACAACATAGTATTCATGTTGTACGGTTGAAGCGCCAGAGTTTTTATGCCCAACAGTAATTTCCTGAGGAGAGTGCATAAATTTTTTGGCGATAATAGATACTTCTTTAGGCATTGTTGCTGAGAATAGCCAAGTAGATTTTTCATCAGGAGTATTAGATAAAATATCTTTAATGTCTTCAAAAAAGCCCATATTAAGCATTTCATCAGCTTCGTCTAAAATACAATAGTCAATTTTAGATATGTTCACCATTCCTCGGCTAATCATATCTTTCATACGACCAGGGGTTGCTACAACAATTTGCGCACCTCTTTTTATTTGTCTTGCTTGGTCTGTAATACTTGCACCTCCATAAATGGCAACTACATTAATGTTTTTCTCATATTTTGAGTAGGCCTTTAATTCGTTGGTGATTTGTAAACATAATTCACGTGTTGGTGATAAAATAAGACCTTGCGTGGTTCTGCTATCGGTATCTATTTTTTGAATTAGTGGAAAACCAAACGCTGCTGTTTTTCCAGTACCTGTTTGCGCAAGAGCAACTAAATCGGTTTCACTTTCTAATAGAATTGGAATGGCTTTTTCTTGAACTTCAGAAGGGGATTCAAATCCCATGTCGTTAACGGCGTCCAATAGGGATTTTTGCAACCCTAGTGCTTCAAATTTTGTCATAATATGTTATTGTTAATCGCAAATATGTATGTTACACAGAGCGATTATCGATTATAACCTATCATTCTCATCGTAACACATGCTATACCAGCGGCATTAATTAAAGCTGCAAAGGTACATTTATTTATTTTAGTAAGTTAAAAGAGTTTTTGAAGGTAGTTTATGAGCTTTTTTGTGGCAATTCCTCTATGGCTAATATCGTTTTTAACCTGCAGGGGTAGTTCTGCAAAAGTTTGATTATATCCATGAGGTTTAAATATAGGGTCGTAGCCAAATCCTTTTTCTCCTTTTCTACGGGTGGTGATTTCTCCTTCAACAATTCCTTCAAAGAACAAAGACTCATTATTTAAGTTCAAAGCTATAACTGTTTGAAATTTAGCTGTTCTGTCTTCCTCTGTATATAATTCTGATAATAACTTTATCATATTGTCATCCGAACTTTTTTGTTCTCCTGCATACCTAGCTGAAAATACCCCGGGAGCACCTTTGAGCGCATTGACTAATAGTCCAGTGTCGTCAGCAAAACAGGGTAAATTGTATTTTTGAGTTACATAGTCTGCCTTTAGTTTTGCATTACCTTCTAATGTGTTTGAGGTTTCGGGTATATCCTCTAAACATCCAATATCAGTTAGTGAAACTAGCGTAATTTGCGATGGTATTAAAGCTTGTACTTCTTTTAACTTATTGAGATTATGTGTTGCAAAAACTAATTTCATTAAAATGTTTTAAGATGTTTACATTTGTTTACTGGGTCTCAAAAATAAACATTAATTGTATGGAGTTAAAAATACCACCAGTTTTGATAGCAGCTATTTTTGGAGTACTTATTTACGTTCTTGCAACCTTTTTACCTTTTGGTCATTTTGAATTTTTCGGAAGGTATGCTTTAATGATATTTCTTGGAACATTAGGATGTTTAATTACAGTGATTTCTATTTTTCAGTTTATAAAATCAAAAACCACTGTTGACCCTGCGAAGCCTGGTAAGGCTTCAAACTTAGTTACAGGAGGAATATACAAATACTCTAGAAACCCTATGTATTTATCCATGTTATTATGGCTAATTGTATGGGTTTTATCTTTAGGAAATGCATTTAATGCATTGTTTTTAGCAGGTTTTGTTAAGTACATGACTAAATTTCAAATTATTCCTGAAGAAGATGCTCTAAAAAAAACCTTTGGTAAAGAATATACGAGGTATTGTACATCGGTTAGAAGATGGTTTTAATATTAGTTATTTCACTTATAATAACAAATATTAGCTTTTTTGCTTATATTTTAATATATTAGCTTTTTAACTTATAATTATGATAGCGGTATTAACAGGCGATATTGTAAAATCTAGTAGTGCAAGGACTTTTATTTGGGTGGATGTGTTGAAACAATATTTTTCAACTTTGGGAGACACCCCTACAGAATGGGACATTTATAGGGGGGATGAATTTCAATTAAAAACGTCACCCGAGAACGCATTATTGGTGGCAATTAAAATTAAAGCTTTAATAAAGTCATTAGAAGGTTTAGATGTTCGCATAGCAATTGGTCTGGGTGATGAGACCTACTTGGGACAAGGTATAAGCGAATCAAATGGAAGTGCATATAATCGTTCCGGCAGAGATTTCGAAACTTTAAAAGAGTTAAAGTATAATTTGGTAGTGGCAACATCAAATGTAGTCTACAATAATACCTTAAATTTAATGTTAAAACTAGCGTTAAATTTTATGGATAATTGGAGTGTGGTTTCAGCGGAAATAACAACTATTGTTTTAAATAATCCAGATTGGTCGCAAGAGAAAATAGCGGAGGAACTAGGAGTAAAGCAATCTGCTGTAAGTCAGCGAAAAAAAAGAGCAAGACTCCACTTAGTTTTAGAACTTTTAAAATATTACCAGAACACATATAAAAATATATCAGAATGATATTGTTCACAAAATTATTTTTAGCTCACCTAATAGGCGATTTTGTTTTACAACCATCAAAATGGGTAATTCATAAGGAGGCGAATAAAGTTGCTTCAAAATACCTGTATGTTCATGTTTGTATTCATTTTTTGATTACAATGTTATTGCTATGGGATTTAAGTTACTGGGAAATAGCATTAATAATTACAGTTTCGCATTATTTAATAGATGTGCTAAAGTTATATTTAACCCCTTTGTTTAAAAATAAGAGTATCCCGTTTTTTGTGGATCAATTGTTACATATTACGGTATTATACGGAGTTGCTTATTATGGCGATTTTTTTAACCATTTTGTAGGTTTATTTCAAAATTTAAATTGGGCATTGATTACTGCAGTGGTTTTTGTGAGCTTCCCTTCAACTATTTTTATGGAAAAGTTGCTGGAAAATATGTCTAATCAAATACCTGTAGATCATAAATCGCTGCCTAACGCAGGTAAATATATTGGTATGATAGAACGCTTGTTTGTGTTACTTTTCATAATCATTGGAAGGTGGGAAGTTATAGGGTTACTAATAACTGCAAAATCGGTTTTCAGGTTTAATGATCTAAAAGAAAGTAATAACCGAAAACTTACAGAATACATTTTAATTGGCACTTTACTGAGTTTTGGAATAGCGATTCTTACGGGGTTAGCTTACCTAAACTTTAGCGAAGTTTAATTTCCTGTTTTTTTAGATAGAAGAATAACAGCATATGGTTGTTTTTTTTTGCCATTTTTTTAAAAATTTAATTCAAGCACGCCTCTTTTTGTTTTATTTTTTTAATACACCCTCCGGGATTAAATTAATAGTTATTTTTATGGCTTATTTTTGTTGAAAATAGAAGAAAAATGCGAAAGTATTTTTCAATAAACTACAAGTTTAAAAGTAATTAAGGTGGGTAGAAAATACGTTTTTGATTTTGATAGTACGTTAACTAGGGTAGAGGCCTTAGATGTTTTAGCGGAAATGACTTTAGAGGGAAAATCTAATCGCGAAGAAGTTATTAGTGAAATTCAAAGAATTACCAATTTGGGGATTGATGGTGATATCTCTTTTACACAATCATTAGAGCAGCGAATTAAGTTGTTAAATGCACATAAAAATGATTTAGAAGGCTTGGTAAAAGAGCTAAGGCAAAAAATTTCAAAATCAATAGCTTCAAATAAGGAGTTTTTTGAAAAATTTGCTGATGATATTTACGTAGTTTCTTGTGGTTTTAAAGAATTTATAGACCCTATTGTTGAAGAATATAATATTCCGTCAGATAGAGTGTATGCTAATACTTTTGAATTTGATAACCAGGGAAATATAGTAGGTTTTGATGTAGATAATGTACTTTCTCAACATAATGGAAAAATAGAATGTCTTAAACAAATGAACCTTGATGGAGAGGTACAGGTTATTGGTGACGGTTATAGTGATTATGTAATGAGAGAGGCGGGTATTGCCGATAAATTTTTTGCGTATACTGAGAATGTACACAGGGAAAAAGCAGCTAGTAACGCAGACCATATTACACCAAATATGGATGAGTTTCTTTTTGTAAACGATTTACCTCGTAACATATCATATCCTAAAAACAGAATTAAAATATTACTGTTAGAAAACGTTCATCCAGCGGCTTTTGATAATTTATCTGAAGATGGATTTTCTGTGGAATTGGTAAAAACATCTCTATCAGAAGAAGACCTTATCGAAAAAATTAAGGGAGTTCATGTTTTGGGTATACGTTCTAAAACACAAGTAACCAAAAAGGTGCTTGATGCAGCTGATAAGTTATTGGTCGTTGGAGCGTTTTGTATTGGTACAACTCAAATAGACTTAGAATATAGTAAAAAACGAGGTGTAGTAGTATTTAACGCACCTTATAGTAATACGCGTTCTGTTGTAGAACTGGCAATAGGTCAAATAATTATGCTTATGCGTAACGTATTTCCTAGAAGTTTTGAAATTCACAATGGTGAATGGAATAAAACAGCAATAAATTCTAGAGAGGTTCGTGGTAAAAACCTTGGTATCGTTGGTTATGGTAACATAGGTAAGCAATTATCTGTTTTGGCCGAAGCTATTGGTATGCGAGTATACTATTACGATTTAGATGATAAACTGGCTCTAGGTAATGCTATAAAATGCAACTCATTAGAAGATCTATTAAGCATTTCTGATGTGGTAACTCTGCATATTGATGATAATAAGGCAAACAAAAATTTCATAGGTGAGCGCGAGATTAATAGAATGAAGAAAGGTGCTATTCTTATTAATTTAGCACGTGGATTTGTTGTTGACATACCAGCATTAGTTACGGCATTAAAAAGTGGAAAACTTGGTGGTGCGGCAATTGATGTTTATCCAGAAGAACCTCGTAAAAATGGAGAGTTTAAAACGGAATTACAAGGATTGTCTAATGTAATACTTACCCCTCATGTTGGTGGTAGTACTGAGGAAGCCCAACGTAATATTGCAGATTTTGTTCCAAATAAAATAATGGAATATATAAATGCAGGTAGTACTGTTGATGCGGTTAACTTCCCAAATATCAGACTTCCGAAACAAACTAATGCTCACAGGTTCCTACATATACATAAAAATGTTCCAGGTATTATGGCTAAAATAAATGAAGTTTTAGCAAAGTATGAAATGAATATTTTAGGTCAATATTTATCAACAGACAGCGAAGTGGGTTATGTGATTACTGATTTGGATAAAGAATACAATAAAGATGTCATAAAGGCATTAAGAAAAATTGATAACACAATCAAATTTAGAGTGTTATACTAATAGCTAACTTACAAATTTGTATTTAAAAAATCCAAATGGTAATATCCATTTGGATTTTTTTTCTTTATAAGGTTTTTTCACCTTGAAAATAACGCGTTTGACAACATTTTATTTATTGTAGCTTATGTAATATGTAAATTGTAGGAAAAATATGATTTATATAAAATGAATCTCATAAGCGCACTATTAAAAAAATTCTTAAAAAAGAACTACAAAAAAGGGTTTAATACCTACTATTTGCTGGTGCTTACCATTATTTTGCTTACCGTGGGGACGCAAACAATTGTACAATATTCTTTGTCAAAGCAAAGTTCTAACACCTTTGTGGTTAATATAGCAGGAAGACAAAGAATGCTTTGTCAAAAAGCTGTTAAAGAATTTTACAATTGTAAATACGGAGAAAATTGTGAGTACGGTGATTTACGATATGCTTTGTCATCGTTAAAAAGAGTGAATACCGATTTACAAGTAGGGAATGAAAAATTGGGTATTTACGATTTTAAAGATGAAAG
Organism: uncultured Maribacter sp.; assembly: GCA_947493885.1. Classification (GTDB taxonomy): domain Bacteria; phylum Bacteroidota; class Bacteroidia; order Flavobacteriales; family Flavobacteriaceae; genus Maribacter_B. The sequence continues at coordinate 85,160 of CANLTE010000004.1, read as the reverse complement.
TATTCGAGAAAACTTTGCTAAGCTACAACCATTTTTAGATGGTATTTATAATGCATTAAATGATCCAAGAGAAATGTATAATGCATCAATAAGCGATTTAAAGTATAACGAGGAAAACTTTTTGCTCATAATGGACGATATTGTAGCGCAATATCAAAAAAGGTCAGAGCAAGATGTTCGTAATATGATGCTTATCGAAAAATATTTGGCCATACTGTCTGTAATCGTTGTTCTAATAGAAATTATTTTTATCGTAAACCCTATTATTGATAGAATAGTAAGGCAAAAGAAAAAGTTAGAAGAAATTGCTTGGCATCAATCACATGCCTTTGCAAATCATGTTAAAAATATAAAAGATCATCAATACGTTTTACGTGTTGAAAAAGACCCAGAAAGGCAAAAGGAAATTGTAAAGTTTGTGGTTGAAGAATTGGATGGAGTGGAAGAAGTATCTCAATTCATGGTAAAAGCTTTAAAAAAAGCATAATTATTGGTGGTGATATGGTTCGTTTTTTAATATAGTAAAAGCTCTGTATAATTGTTCTACAGCAAATAAGCGTATCATTTGATGAGAAAACGTCATCGTCGAAAAACTAATTTTTCCTTGAGCTTTTTTATAGATAGCTTCACTAAAACCATATGGGCCGCCAATTGCAAATACAAGTTGCTTTAGACCTGAATTCATTTTTTTTTGTAAAAATTGTGAAAATTCAATGGAGGTATATTGTCTTCCGTTTTCATCTAACAAAATCAAAGCATCGGTAGGAGAAAGTTGTTTTAAAATTAAATCACCTTCTTTTTCTTTTTGTTGGGCTTGCGATAAGTTTTTTACATTTTTTATGTCTGGAATAATTTCCAATTTAAATTTAATATAGTGCTTAAGTCGCTGTTCATATATAGCAATTAATTTAAGTAATTCACTACTATCTGTTTTACCTATGGCAAGAAGCTTTATTGTCATGCTTCAAAGTTAAATCAATTTCTTAAAATGGTGTTTGTTTTTACTATTTTAGCGCAAAAGGAAGATTACCAAATTATGATTTCAGAAAAACAATTTCAATTAGAAATAGACGGAATAATAAAAAACGCAATTCGAGAAGATGTTGGAGATGGTGACCATAGCTCTTTAGCATGTATACCACCAACGGCTAAAGGAAAAGCAAAACTTTTAGTAAAAGACGAAGGAATTATTGCGGGTATTGATTTTGCTAGGCAAGTTTTTAATTATGTTGATGAAAATTTAGTAGTTGAAACTCACATAAAAGATGGAACTCCTGTAAAATATGGTGATGTTGTTTTTCATGTAGAAGGTAGTTCACAAAGTATACTAAAATCTGAGCGTTTAGTTTTAAATGCTATGCAACGTATGAGTGCTATAGCTTCCAAAACTAATTCTTATGTAAAATTGCTAGCAGGTACGGGAACCAAAATATTAGATACCAGAAAAACTACTCCGGGTATTAGAGCTCTTGAAAAGTGGGCGGTTAAAATTGGAGGCGGAGAAAATCATAGATTTGCCTTGTATGATATGATTATGTTGAAGGATAATCATATAGATTTTTGTGGAGGACTTACTCGGGCCATTGAAAAAACTAAGCAATATTTAAAAGAAACTAATAAGGACTTAAAAATTATTGTTGAGGCGCGAAATCTTGATGAAATAAAAGAAATACTTAAAACTGATGGTGTTTATCGTATATTAATTGATAACTTTAATTATGATGATACCAAAACAGCGGTTGCTTTAATAGGTGATAAATGTTTAACGGAATCTTCAGGAGGTATTAATGAGGATACGATTAGAGCTTATGCAGAATGTGGTGTTAATTATATTTCATCTGGAGCCTTAACCCACTCGGTTTATAATATGGATTTAAGCCTTAAAGCAGTTTAGTTTAAATGTCAGCGGAGATAGAAGAAAAACTTAAAAAAATTCCAATTATTAATTGGATGGTTCTTCTATTAAAAAAAATTAAGTTACCAGCTTTTGAAGGGTTGTCGGCATACGATTTGGCAGAACGTTACATTGTGGGTATTGTTCAGGGAGCAGTATCTTCAAGGGCAAGTTCCATAGCTTTTAGTTTGTTCATGGCATTGTTTCCACTGCTAATTTTTATGTTTACGCTTGTGCCATTTATCATTTCGTATATAAGCATTGGGAATTCTGATTTTGATAGTGAGTTTTTGCCTTTTTTAGAATCTTTTTTACCCACGGCAACTGGTGATTATTTTGAAGAGATTTTTAAGCAAATAAAAAATCAGCGTAGAGGAGGCTTACTGTCTTCTTCCTTTTTAATATCAATTTTTTTAATGGCTAATGGCGTAAATGCAATTTTTAGTGGTTTTGAAAATTCGTATCATGTTAGCTTAAACAGAAATTTTTTTCGTCAATATTTGTATGCTTTAATGGTAGGTTTAATACTTTCGGTGTTAATAATAGTAGGCTTTGTGGTATTTATATATTTTGAAGTTTACATATTACAATATTTAAGCAATTTTGCGGCAAACACTGGGGGATATGTATTAGACGAAGGAGAAATTATCGGAGTGCAAATTGGTAAATTTTTGTTCTTTATTATATTGTCATACCTAACAACGGCAATTCTGTATTATTTTGGAACCGCAGAAGGTAAACAGGCACGTTTTTTTTCAGTGGGAGCGTGGGTTACAACAATTTTATTTGTTTTAACTTCATATTTGTTTGGAGTTTACGTAGAAAAATTTGCACGTTATAATGAGCTATATGGAGCACTAGGTGGATTGTTAATACTAATGGTGTATATATGGTTAAATTCAAATATTTTACTACTCGGTTTTGAACTTAATGCATCATTAAATTTTCTGCGAAAAATATCCAAAAAGAAATGATAAAGAATAACAAGTACCTTATGCTGGTAGTACTATTGCTGTGCGTATATGTAAGTAATGCCCAAAGTATTTTTGGAAAATGGAAGACTATTGACGATAGAACGGGTAAACCTAAAGGAATCATAAATATTTATGAGAAAGATGGATTTATGTATGGAGATGTCGTGAAAATTCTGGAAAAAGGAAAAGAAAATGCACTTTGTGTAAAATGTGATGGAGGTTTAAAGGACAAACCTGTAATTGGAATGACTATTATTGAAGGACTTGAGGAAAAAGAAGATGGTGTTTGGAAAGGCGATACCTTATTTGATCCAGAACAAGCAATGACATTTAGGTGTAAAATATGGTTGAATCCAGAGAATAAAAACGAACTTAAAGTTCGTGGGTATTTGTTGTTTGTTTACCGAACGCAAACTTGGTTGAGGGTAGAAGAATAGTGTTATGCAATATTTTGTAAATGTAATATTACCTATTCCATTAGAAAAACTTTTTACGTATAGTATTTCTGAAGCAGAAGCTAAAACATTACTGCCAGGTATGCGTGTTGCTGTCCCATTTGGAAAATCTAAAATATATACAGCTCTTGTATACGAGGTACATAATACTCCTCCAGATGTGTATGAAGCAAAAGAAATCCATCAAATTTTGGATGATAATCCAATTGTTCTTGAGGTTCAGCTTCAACATTGGGAATGGATTTCTGAATATTACATGTGTACCCTAGGAGAAGTTTTTAGAACAGCTGTACCTAACGCTTTTTTGTTGGAGAGTGAAACATTAATTCTTAGAAATAATGATGCTGACATAGATGAAACTTTCTTAGAGGATGACGAATTTTTGGTATACGAGGCATTACAACATCAATCTATATTAAAAGTACACGAAGTAAGTGCCATTGTAGAGCGTAAAAACGTACTACCTATTTTAAATAGATTAATTGCTAAAAACATTATTCATTTAAAAGAAGAAGTATACGAGCAGTATAAGCCAAAATTGGTGCGTTTTGTAAAGTTGGAAAAAGAACATGAAACAGAGGAGGGGTTAGAAGGTTTATTGAATTCGTTAACTCGAGCTCCAAAGCAAAGTCAGGTTATTTTGTCATTATTCCAATTACAAGCGGTTCATAAAAAACCTATTAGCGTATCAGATTTAGAAAAGAGTAGTGGGGGCTCAAAAGCTGTTATAAAATCACTGGTTGATAAAAAGGTACTTAGAGAGTATTATATTCAAACGGACAGAGTTTCATATCAAGGAGGAGAGGGAAATTCCAAATTAAAACAGCTTAATGAATACCAAGAGACAGCTTTAATTGATATAAAAACTGCTTTTAGCGAAGATAAGGTAACACTGCTACATGGTGTAACTTCATCGGGTAAGACAGAGGTCTATGTAAAGTTAATTGAAGAGTATATAGCAGATAACAAACAGGTGCTTTACCTCTTACCAGAAATAGCATTAACCACACAATTAATAACTAGGTTACAAACTTATTTTGGTGAGAAAGTTGCAGTATATCATTCTAAATATACAGTTCATGAGCGCATTGAAGTTTGGAACAATGTGTTATTAAACAAAACCAAAGCTAAAATTGTTATAGGAGCAAGATCCTCGTTGTTTTTGCCTTTTTCTAATTTAGGATTAGTAATAGTAGATGAGGAACATGAAAGTTCGTTTAAACAATTTGACCCCGCTCCTCGTTATCATGGCCGTGATGCTGCTATTGTTTTAGGACACCTACATAAAAGTAAGGTACTATTAGGTTCTGCAACTCCAAGTTTAGAAAGTTTTTATAATGCTAAACTAAAAAAGTACGGTTATGCAAAGATAGAAAGGCGTTATGGAGACGTTTTGATGCCTGATATGGAGTTGGTTGATATTAAGGAGCAATCCAGAAAACGAAGAATGAAAGGACATTTTTCTGAACGGTTATTAGAAGAAATGACAGAAACACTAGATGCTGGAGAACAAATAATCCTTTTTCAAAATAGAAGAGGGTATGCTCCTATTTTGGAATGTACAACATGTGGACATTCTCCTCAATGTCCAAATTGTGATGTGAGTTTAACCTATCATCAATATCGTAAACAATTGCGTTGTCACTATTGTAGTCATTTTATTGCTTTGCAGGAAAGTTGTCAGGCTTGTGGTAGCGCTGAGTTAGATACCAAAGGTTTTGGTACTGAGCAAATTGAACAAGAGGTAAAAGAACTATTTCCAAAAGCCAAAGTTGGCCGAATGGATTTAGATACAACAAGAGGTAAGCATGGTTACGAAAAAATAATAACTGCTTTTGAACAACAAGAATTAGACATTCTGGTGGGAACGCAAATGTTAACCAAAGGTTTGGATTTTAGAAATGTAAATCTGGTAGGGATATTAAATGCAGATACGTTACTTAATTTTCCAGATTACCGAGCGCATGAACGTAGTTTTCAGCTATTAACTCAAGTAGCTGGTAGAGCAGGACGAACCAAAAAAAGAGGAAAGGTAATTATACAAAGCTATAATCCATATCATCAAATACTAAAGCAAGTTACTACAGGTGATTATAGTACTATGTTTGAAGAGCAATTATATGATAGAGAGCAGTACAAATACCCCCCTGCTAACAGAATTATAAAAATAACATTTAAGCACCGAGATTATAATGTGCTCAATGAAGCTGCGGCTTGGTTTACAACCTCGTTACAGAGGTATTTTGGAGAAAATGTTTTAGGTCCGGAGTATCCACCAGTTGCTAGAATACGAAATCAGTATCTTAAAAACGTTCTGATAAAGATGAAGAAAAATCAGTCTTTAGCTAAAACAAAAAATAGCATTAAAAAGATTGATAAATCTTTCAATGCTATTTCTCAGTATAGAAGTGTACGTGTAATCTACAATGTAGATCACATATAAAATCAAACTAAACTAGACATTACTTAAAGCTTCGGCTAATTCGGTTTTCTTATTCCTACTTAAAGGAATAGACCTGCCACTGACTTCTACATTTTTACTATTAAATTTCTCAACTTTTTCAAGGTTCACTATATATGATTTGTGAATTCTTAAAAACTTCTCCGAAGGTAATTGGGCTTCAAAAGATTTCATTGTTGATAAAATTACGATATTAGCTTCGTCTGTAACTAATTTAATGTAGTCACCCAAAGCTTCAATCCACTTAATATCGTTAAGAATAACTTTTCTCTTTTTTAGATTACTTTTTACAAAGATGTGCTCTTCATCCTCAGTTACCTTATTCATTTGTTCAAACTTGGCAACAGCTCTTTTTACAGAGGCGTCAAAACGAGCCATAGTTATTGGCTTGTGAAGATAATCTGTTACATCGTAATCAAAAGCTTTTAAGGCGTAATCTGGTTTTCCAGTAATTAAAATTACTTGAGGGCTATTTTCTAAAGACTCAAGTAGGTCGAATCCCGTAATAATTGGCATTTCAACATCAAGAAAAATAAGGTCAATCTCGTTGTTTTTAATACCGTTCTTAGCTTCAATAGCGTTGCTGTACTCAGCCACCATAGCCAGATTGGGATGATTGTTTACCAATTTAGCGACTGCCATTCGTTGCATAGACGAATCGTCAACAATAATACTTCTTAATTTCATAAAAGGCTGATTTGTGGGGTTAAATCATCGACAAAGAACTGAAAAAACATGATGAACTGCAACAAAAGATGTAAACAATGCATTGTTTATTGTGTAATTGTCTTTGACCATAGGTTAATTTGATTATAGGTTAAGTTTCATTATTTCTTGTAACCATAACGAAGAAAATTTCGTTTTCTTGTAATAACTAGTAATTATTATTACTTTTGCACACTTAAAAATTTATAATATTATGAATCATTACGAAACTGTTTTCATTTTGAATCCCGTTCTATCTGATACTCAGATAGAGGAAACAGTTAAGAAATTTGAAGATTTCTTAATTAAGAATGGTGCCAAAATGGTAGCCAAAGAAAATTGGGGGCTAAAAAAATTAGCTTATCCAATACAGCACAAGAAAAGTGGTTTTTACCATTTGTTCGAATTTACAAATTCTGGAGAGGTTGTTTCTGCGTATGAGCAAGAGTTCAGAAGAGATGAGCGTGTAATGCGTTTTCTTACTGTAAAATTAGACAAGCACGCTATTGAGTGGGCAGAAAAAAGAAGAACAAGGTTAAAAACAGCTAAAGCGTAAGTACTATGGCATCAATAGAACAACAAGCAAAAGGTAAAAAAGATGGGGAAATTAGATATTTAACCCCTCTTAACATTGAAACCAATACAAAGAAAAAGTATTGTCGTTTTAAGAAATCAGGTATAAAATATATTGACTACAAAGACGCAGATTTCTTAATGAAGTTAGTAAACGAGCAAGGTAAATTATTACCTAGAAGACTTACAGGAACTTCTTTGAAGTATCAAAGAAAAGTAGCTCAAGCAGTAAAAAGAGCACGTCATTTGGCATTAATGCCTTACGTAGGAGATTTATTAAAATAAAAGAAAATAACCATGGAACTTATATTAAAAGAAGACGTTCAAAACCTAGGGTTTAAAGACGACTTGGTTAGCGTGAAAAATGGATATGGAAGAAATTTCCTTATACCAAAAGGATTGGCAACTTTAGCTACTCCGTCTGCGAAGAAAGTTTTAGCAGAAAACTTAAAGCAAAGAGCTCATAAAGAGAAGAAAATTATCGATGCAGCACAAAAAACAGCTGAAGCATTAAAAGCTTTAGAATTAAAAATTGCTGCTAAAACAGGTGCTGGTGATAAATTATTTGGTTCAATTACCAATATTGATGTTGCTGCTGCAATTGAAAAACAAGGACATAGTATCGATAAAAAATACATTTCTATTTTAGGAGGTTCTGTTAAAAGAACAGGTACTAGTACTGCTCAAATTAGACTTCATAGAGATGTTGTTGTATCATTTACATTTGATGTAGTTGCCGAGAAAAAATAACAAAGAAGTTTGTTTATAAGTATTAAAGAGTTGCTATTAAGCAACTCTTTTTTTTTGGTTAAATTTGAGTTAATTTCTTATCGACTAATCTTAAAATTTAAAACTCATGAAGAAGCAATTACTCAGTGCTTTACTATTTCTATTCGCGGTGTCGGCGTTTTCTCAGGTTACCACCTCAAATATTAGAGGAACGGTCTTGGATGATACCAATGTTTCCTTATTTGGGGCAAATGTTGTAGCTGTTCATACACCAACTGGTACTAAATACGGAGCAATAACAAACGAAGAAGGAAGATTTAATTTACTTAACCTTCGTGTTGGAGGACCTTATGAGATAGCCATCTCGTATGTAGGTTTTAAAAATTATGAACAAAAAAATGTTTTCCTTTCGCTAGGTACAACGTTCAATGTGGATGTAGCATTACAATCTGAAAGTCAGGCATTGGACGAAGTTGTGGTAACATCTACTCAAGGTGGTACATTTGGTAGTGATCGTACTGGTGCAGAAACAAGTGTAGGAAGAAGAGAGTTAACGAAACTGCCTACAATTTCACGTTCTGCTCAAGATTTTACTCGTTTAGAGCCAACTGCCAGTGGAAACTCTTTTGGTGGACGTAACGATCAGTTTAATAATTTTTCTTTAGATGGAGCTAATTTTAGTAATCCGTTTGGATTAGATGCGCCAACTCCAGGTGGTCAAACAGGTTCTCAGCCAATTTCATTAGATGCTATTGATCAAATTCAGATTGCAACAGCACCTTATGATGTTACGCAGTCTGGTTTTACAGGTGCCTCAGTAAATGCTGTTACTAAGAGTGGTACTAACGAATTTCATGGTACCGTTTATGGCTTTTATAGGGATGAAAGCCTAACTGGAGGAAAAATAAAAGGAGATAAAGTAACTAAACCAGACTTAAAACAAAATCAATATGGTATTAGTATAGGTGGACCAATAATTAAAGATAAATTATTCTTTTTCGCAAATTTTGAAAAAGATGAAAGAGATGATTTAGGTTCAAATGGTTGGATTCCGAATACAGGTTCTGGTGCTATTAATGAATCTAGAGTATTGGAGACAGATTTACAGACTGTCCAATCCACACTAAGTAATTTAGGGTATGATACAGGAAGATATGAAGGGTTCACATTTGGATCTAACTCAACAAAAGGTATTTTTAAAATAGACTGGAATATTAATGATAATAACCGTTTAGCGGTTATTTATAATTTTTTAAGAGCTTCACGAGAACAATCTGCTCACCCTACTGCATTAGGTAATAGGGCACCTAGCTTTGCAATACTGCAATTTGAAAATTCAGGCTATGAAATTAATAACAACTTGAATTCTGTTCAGATAGAATTAAACTCTACCTTATCAAATGAAGTGACTAATAAACTTCAAGTTGGTTATACACATTTTGATGATTTTAGAAATCCATTGTCAAGTCCGTTTCCTAGTATTATTATTGAAAATGGTGATGAGTCTAATTATATAATTGCAGGTCATGAACCTTTCTCTATTCATAATCGTTTAGATCAAAAAGTATTTCAGATTACGAATAATATGAATATTTTTAAGGGTAATCATACCTACACGGTAGGGTTTGCTTTTGAAAAGTATGAATTTGATAATTCGTTTAACTTAGGTGCTTATGGAGGAACTTTTGGATTTGATGTAAATGGAACGCCTGGTGATTTTTCTGATGATAGAAATTTTACGTCTGTAGAGGATTTTTTAACATATGCACAACCAGGTGGACTTATTGATAATCTTAGGCAAGGGGCAATAGCCACTTTCAACGCAAATAACCAAAGAGAAGATGGTGCAGTGGGTGGATGGTCGTTGGCAGAAACTAATGTTGGTCAGCTATCCTTCTATTTACAAGATGAATGGGCTGCAACGGATAATTTTAAATTGACTTATGGGATACGTTTTGACAAACCACTATATTTTGATACCAAAAGTAAAATAGCAGAAAATATAGCTAGAAAGGGTACTTATCAAGGAGATAATGTTTATTTTAATCCTAATACTGGGCAACCAACAACTATTGATTCTGAACAACTACCAACTAATGACTGGCTGGTATCACCAAGATTAGGGCTTAATTGGGATATCAAAGGAGATAGAAGTTATCAATTGCGTGGAGGTACAGGTGTGTTTACAGGAAGACTTCCTTTTGTTTGGTTAGGAAATCAAGTTCAAGGTGTGGATTTCTTCTTCTTCCAGGCGGTAGATCCAGGTTTCAAGTGGCCTCAGGTATGGCGTACGAATATTGGTTTAGACCATAGATTTGAAAATGGTTTGGTTGTCACAGGAGATATATCATATACTAAAGACTTGAATGCGCCTCATGTACAAAACTGGGCATACAGCGACCCTTCTGGAACATTAAATGGGCAAGTAGATAATAGGCCAAGATATCAAGATAGCGATATTTCAACAAATGCTTTTGGTGGGCCTACTAGTGCTTACGTATTTACAAATTCAGATAAAGGAAGAGTTTGGAATGTAGCACTAAAGGCGCAAAAAACGTTTGAAAATGGCATTTACACTAGTTTTGCATATAGTTACTTAAACTCTAAAGATATTAACTCTATCGAAGCTGAAATCACAGGAGATGCATTTGATTTTAATCCAAATCAAGGTAATGCAAATGCTGATGTTTTAGGGTTTTCAAAATATGGAGATACACATCGTTTTATCGGAGTGGGGTCAAAGGAATTTAAATATGGAAGTGAAGACAGATGGGGAACTACAATATCTACGTTTTTTGAATATGCAAAAGGAGGTAGATTCAACTATACGTATGCTGGTAATATAAATAATGACAGTTCTTTTCAGAATAACGATTTATTGTATGTACCAACCTCATCAGAAGTGCAACAAATGCAATTTTCTGGAGCAGGGCAAGCGGAAGCTTTTGAAAAGTATATTCAACAAGATGATTACTTAAGTGATAATCGCGGAGAGTATATGGAACGATATGGAGCATTAGCCCCATGGAGAAGTCGCTGGGATGTAAAATTTCTTCAGGATTATAGATTTAAGGTAGCCAATGGAAAAACAAATACAATTCAGTTTAGTATAGATGTTTTAAATTTTGGAAACCTTATTAATTCTAATTGGGGAGTTATTCAGCAACCTAATAACCAAAACCCGCTTCAGGTTTCTGTTGATCCAATTACAAATATTCCTACGTATACTTTTAATCCAGAATTAACTAAAACTTTTGGCTCAATATCCGGTTTAGAGTCAAGATGGCAAGCGCAAGTAGGGCTTCGTTACATTTTCTAGCTTAAAAACAAATATTTTATAAACAGAAAGGCCATACAATCGTATGGTCTTTTTATTTTTGCAAATTAAAATCAATCGTTTTGAAATATATAAGGCTTTCAAAGGAACAGTTAGAAGAATTACATCCAGAGTTTATAAATTTTCTGGCATCACAGTCTATAACCGGTGATGAGTGGAGTGATATAAAAGCGAATAAACCAGAGGTTGCTGAAGACGAAATAGATGTTTTCAGTGATTTAATTTGGGAAGGAGTGTTGAGTAAGGTTTCGTATTTAGAGAATATTTCTACTCAGCAAATGCATTTATTTGCTATGGAAGAAAAAGAAATGAAATTGATATCCGTGAAATTAAGAAATCCAGAAGTAGATTTAACTACCAAAACAGGTTTTGATTGGTTTAAGAAAAATTGGCAATCAGATTTTGTGGATTATCTCACGGCATCCAAAATGTATACTGAGGATAAAAATCTTGATAAGTTTAAGCTAATTAAGCAAGGGGCAGTAATAACGAAAGGTGATTTGTATAAATGGTTTGATAAAGTAATTGGATAAACCGATATTTGTTAAAACCAGTAATAGTATTAGCTAAAATATATTAGCGCATAATTTCCATAAATATAATGGCACAAAAACCATCAATTCCAAAAGGTACAAGAGATTTTACTCCGTCAGAGGTGATTAAAAGAAATTACATTTTTGATGTTGTGAAAAAACACTTTAAAACATTTGGTTTTCAGCCAATAGAAACACCGTCATTTGAAAATTCGGATACGTTGTTGGGTAAGTATGGAGAAGAAGGAGATCGTCTTATTTTTAAAATATTAAATTCTGGAGACTTTATTGGAAAGGTTGATGATGTAACCTATAGTTCAAAAAGGTCTAGTTCTTTAGCTCCAAAAATTTCTGAAAAGGCTTTAAAATACGATTTAACGGTTCCTTTTGCTAGGTATGTGGTAATGCATCAAAATGATATTGACTTCCCTTTTAAGCGATATCAAATACAACCAGTGTGGAGGGCAGATAGGCCTCAGAAAGGGAGATTTAGAGAGTTTTACCAGTGCGATGCGGATATTGTTGGTTCAGATTCGTTGTTGCAAGAAGTGGAGCTTATACAACTCTATGATACTGTTTTTAGTGACTTAAAATTAGAGGGAGTAACTATAAAACTAAATAACAGAAAAATTTTAGCAGGTATTGCAGAAGTGATAGGTGCTAAACGTTCGTTAATAGATTTTACCGTTGCTTTAGATAAGTTGGATAAAATAGGGGAAGAGGGAGTTAAAAAAGAAATGCTTGAAAAAGGTATTTCAGAAGTAGCTATTGAAAAAGCTGCACCGTTGTTTTCGTTGTCTGGTTCAAACGCCTCACAACTTGAGTTGTTAGAAAAGTTGTTAGTAGACTCGGAAGAAGGAACTAAAGGGGTTCAAGAACTTCGTTTTATTATAGAAACAATAGAATCTCTTGGTTTGCAATCAGCTAACCTAGTGATTGATGTAACGCTTGCAAGAGGACTTAACTACTATACAGGAGCTATATTTGAAGTTAGTGCACCTAAGGGAGTTAAAATGGGTTCTATAGGAGGTGGAGGACGTTATGATGATTTAACTGGGATTTTTGGACTTAAAAATGTAAGCGGAGTGGGAATTTCATTTGGGTTGGATCGTATTTATTTAGTTCTTGAAGAGTTAGGGCTTTTTCCTGAAAATATTGACCAATCATTGCAAGTACTTTGCTTAAATTTTGGAGATAAGGAAAGTTTGGCGGCTTTAAAATTGGTAGCCGAATTACGAAAGGCAGGAATTAAATCTGATTTGTATCCATCAAATGCTAAAATGCAAAAGCAATTTAAGTATGCCAATAATAGAAAAGTTCCATATGTAATTTTATTAGGAGAAGAGGAGTTAAAAAATAATTCTTTTATCGTAAAAAATATGGAAAGTGGAACTCAGGAAGTCTATAGTTTAGATAGTATTTCGGGGTTTATATATACGTTATAGTTTTTTTTGTATTTCAGAATATATAGAGTTGTAATAAGAAGTCTCATGTGGGACAAATTTTCTATCTGAGTCATTGGCTGCTATACTTTTTTTAAAATCACTTAAAGCAATTAAATCAAGAGCTTCAACTTCGGAATCCTGTTTTTTTAAATTTTGGAGCGAAGTTTTTAATTTACAAATAAATGTATGGTGAAATTCACAGTCTATTAGTTCTTCATGATGCTTTTGTATAGACTTAAATATCCCAATTTTTTGAAGCTCTTTTTGTTTAACAACTAGCCCTATTTCTTCTTCTATTTCCCTAAGCGCAGAAACTTCAATAGCTTCTCCGGCACCAATATGTCCTGCTACAGAAACATCCCATAGTAAAGGATGGGTGTCTTTGTTTTTTCCACGTCGCTGAATTAAAACCTCTCCATTTTCTGTATAAAACCAAATATGTACGGTTTGATGAAAAAGTCCTTTTTTATGGGCAACAGACTTCATTACCGTTTCACCAGTAAAGTCTCCTTTATCATTTAGTATGTCTATTAATTCATCCATAGAAAAATAAATACCTCAATTAAGAGGGATTTAATATTTTAATCGAAATAACTAAAAGTTTCTCCTTCTTTTATAGTTAGCAAGGTTTCGTAAATTAAACGAATAACGTTTTCTACATCATCTTTATGAACAGTTTCAACAGTAGTGTGCATATATCTTAATGGTAAAGAAATTAAAGCAGAGGCAACACCTCCATTACTATACGCAAAAGCATCTGTGTCCGTACCTGTTGATCTTGACGCTGCCATACGCTGAAATGGTATTTTTTTAGCTTCAGCAGTTTCAATAATACGCTCACGAAGTTTGTTTTGAACAGCTGGAGCGTATGAAATAACAGGACCTGCACCAATTTCAGTATGGCCTTGTACTTTTTTGTCAATCATTGGGGTGGTGGTATCATGACAAACATCTGTAACAATGGCAACATTTGGTTTTATAGTATGTGTAATCATTTCAGCACCACGCAGCCCTATCTCTTCCTGAACCGCATTTGTTATGTATAAACCAAATGGTAATTTCACCTTGTTTTCATGTAGTAAACGCGCAACTTCAGCTATCATAAAGCCGCCAGCTCTATTGTCAATTGCTCTACATACAAATTTATCTTCGTTTAGTATTTGAAACTCATCTGGGTAGGTAATAACGCATCCTACATGAACACCCATTTTTTCAACTTCTTCTTTGTTTTTAGCTCCAACATCGATTGTTATATTGTCCAGTTTTGGAGGTTCTTCTTTTGCTCTATTTCTAGTATGAATAGCTGGCCAACCAAAAATACCTTTTACAATTCCCTTTTTAGTATGAATGTTCACCCATTTTGAGGGAGCAATTTGATGATCACTTCCGCCATTTCTGATAACATGTAGCAAACCATTATCTGTAATGTAGTTTACATACCAGGCAATTTCATCTGCATGACCTTCAATAACAACCTTGTATTTTGCATCGGGATTAATAACACCAACAGCTGTTCCGTAGGTATCTGTGATGAAAGTATCTACATAAGGTTTTAAATAGTCCATCCATAATTTTTGACCTTCCCATTCGTAACCTGTTGGAGCTGCATTATTTAAATATTTTTCAAAAAACTCAAGCGATTTTTTATTAATGATCTTTTTACTAGTCATTTACATTTAATTTAAATACAAACATAGCAATATTCACGTATTTTTAATACTTACGCCACCTATTTATCGTTAATTTTGTGAGAGCTTACGAATTAAATTAGATGATAAAAGATAGTTTACGTTTAGTTTTTGTTTTAATAGGAGTTAATGCCTTTTCTCAAATTGAAGATCAGCCATTAGATTCCGTTGCGGAAAAACTAATTATAGTTGCGGGTGATTCAATAGTACAAAGTTCTATTGGTTTGCAAGAGGCTTATGTTTTTGGAAAGTTGAAATTTGATTCTTATAACGAAAAACTTAAATATTACATTCTTAGAAGGAAAACTGTAAAAGTATACCCTTATGCTAAGCTTGCTGCCGAGCGGTTAGTAGAGTTGAATGATAGTTTAAAAGTGATTACCAAAAAACGTAAGCGTAAAAAGTATACCAAAAAGGTTCAAAAATACATTGAAGGAGAGTTTTCTGAAGAACTTAAAAAATTAACCCGAACAGAAGGGCAAATTTTGGTAAAATTAATTCATAGACAAACCGGTACAACTGCTTTTGATTTGGTTAAGGAGTTGCGAAGTGGATGGAGAGCGTTTTGGTACAATACCACAGCAAATATGTTTGACATTAGTATAAAGGAGGAATTTCATCCTGAAGAAATTCATGAGGATTATCTAATTGAAGATATCTTGCAACGAGCTTTTGCCTCGTATAAGTTGGAAAGACAAAAATCGGTTTTGGATTATGATTATTCAAAATTGAGTAACAAATGGAAAAAACAGTCTAAAAAGAAGAGTTAAACTTTACTTTTTTTACCAAATACTGCATCCATGATTATTTTTATACTTCTGAAACCCATAACTATAGCACTCACTCCTAAAATAATTCCTATAATAAATACGGGCCAATAAAAAGGATGTGCTTCATTTTTAAAAGCCTGATACACAACAAAAGGTGCAGTAAACATTAAAATTACTGTGTAGACAATACTTTTAATTCCTTTATATAGTAATTCCTTATTTGTTCTTCTCATTTATTCTATAACAATGGATGCACTATATGTTTGACATATGGCAAAATAACCTAAAGCAAAATTACTGTTATTTGAGGTATTGATAAAATTACCACGCGCTGTTGTTGAGGGAGTTTGAAAAGGACCTTGATCTCCTCCGCTACTTTGCAGTATTAGAAGATTCATGTAGTTGTAAAAGCTTTCATTTACACCTAAAAGCGTAATGTTGATTTCACGTCCTGGACTTAAATTATTATCATAAAAATAGGAAAAAGTAAAGGGTTGGTCTTTGTAAAAAGTGTCTTCTGAAACTAAAAATTGACTAAAATCTAAATCGAAAAGATAAAAATCATCACTATTTTTTCGGTCTTCAAAGGTAATTACTATTTCGGTTTCGTTTCCTTCAAATAGTGTTTTATCTCCCTGCGAGACATCTAAAATTGGAGTAGAGGGTACATACGTGGCTTCAGCGGTGTAGACTTCATTGTTGTATACTGCGGTTAAAGTTACATTTCCATTTATTAACTCATTGGTGCCCCATAATCCAGAATATAATCCACTATTTTCTTCCTCTTCGGTTAGTGTAACTAAGTTTTGAGATAAATTGTTGGTCAATACAATGCTGGAAAGGCTAGCAGGTGTGTTTTCTTCAAAAAACGAGCTGCTTAAACTTGCCTTTACTTGTACTACAGAGATAACTTGTGTAGGGTCGCTAACTCTTATAACCGCATCTATAATTAATCTAGGTGCTTCTGTTGGCACGTCTACGGAGATGGTTTCTTGGCACCCAAGTAAAAGGTTTAAGCAAAAGAAATTAAACAACAACTTCTTCATGATTTAAAATTTAAAATTATAAGTAACCGCTGGAACAACACCAAATATTGATGTTCTAAGAGCTTCATTAGCACCATTGTCCTCGTTTCTTCTAAAGTTTATTGACGCTGCATTTTTTCTGTTGTAAATGTTGTAAATACTAAATACCCATTCACCTTGCATTTTTCTTTTTTTGTTTTTCCGAGGAGTGAGTGTTGCCGAAATGTCAATTCTGTGATAGTTTGGAAGCCTTTCCGTATTTCGTAATCCATAATAGGGAATTGTAAGGTTTTGAAATGAAAATTGACCTATGGGGTAATTGGTTGGCTGTCCTGTTTGAAAAATAAAATTGGAGTTAAAATTCCACTTTTTATTTAATTCATAGCTTAAAAATAATGAGATGTCATGTGTTTTATCGTAAGGCGTATTATACCATTCACCATTATTAATTCCACTTTCAATAGCGGTTCTACCTGGTGTTTGTTGCTCAGATTTTGAGAGCGTATAAGCTAACCAGCCTTGAAATTTGCCTTCGTTTTTTCGTAGTAAAAATTCCCAACCATAGGCGCGTGCTTTACCGTTTAAAATGATTCGTTCAATATTTTCGTTGGCAATTAAGTTTGCTCCATCTATATAGTCAATCCTGTTTTTGATTTTTTTGTAAAAAACTTCAGTTTCCATAGCGTACTTACCCCCAAAATTTTTGAAATACCCAAGAGCTAATTGATCTAATAATTGTGGTTTGGCAAACTTTCCGCTGGGAGTCCAAACATCTAAAGGAGTAGGAGAGCTAGTATTAGATAGTAAATGTAAGTATTGAGATAGTCTATTGTAACTTGCTTTTAATGAGCTTTTTTCATTGATACTATAGGCCATAGAAACTCTTGGCTCTATATTGTTGAATGTCTTAATAGTACTGTTTCTACTAGCTGAAGTAATAGAAACGGGAGTAGCTTCTTCGTATAAATTAAGTTCAGGGTTAAAGTTAATAGGGTTATCATTTTCGTAAATACTAATTTCACTCTGTCCAAGACGAATAAAATTACTATACCTTAATCCGTAACCTATACTTAGTTTATTGGAAATGTTATGTTCTAAATCTATATAAGCAGAAAACTCATTAGCATATTTTCTAAACAATTTGTCCTTTAAGATTCCTGACCCGTCATTACTTGGCTCAATTTCTCCGGGGTTAAAGCTGTAGTATATATTGTTTAGACCGTAGTTAATTTGAAGTTTGTCACTTACATAATTTTTTAAATCGTATTTAACATTAAAGTTTTGAATCCCTGAGTTCCAATTAAACCCAACAAAATCTAACTTAAGACCATAAAAATAATCGGAATAGATTAGAGATAAATTTGAAAACAGCTTGTCAGAAAACAAATGATTCCATCTAAAATTAACTAATGAATTTCCATAAGTATTAACAAAGCTATCGCTAATACTAAATACATCTCTTCCAAAATAGCCAGATAGGTAAAAGTTATTTTTTTCGTTTGCCTTATAATTGATTTTAGCATTTAGGTCATAAAAAAAAGCTTTGTTGTCTATATCTAGAAGCGGAAGAAAAAGGTGAGCATACGATGACCTTCCGCCAATTAAAAATGCGGCCTTATTTTTTTTAAGAGGTCCCTCTAGTAGTAACCTGCTTGCAACTAATCCAATACCTCCATTAGCTTTAAACTCTTTACTATTTCCCTCTTTTTGAAAAATATCTAAAACGGATGAAACTCTTCCACCATATCTAGCAGGTATTCCACCCTTATATAATTTAATGTCTTTAATGGCATCAGGATTAAAAACTGAAAAAAAGCCAAAAAGATGAGAAGAGTTATATATTATGGCTTCATCTAATAAAATAAGGTTTTGGTCAGCTGCTCCACCTCGAACATTAAATCCAGATGAGCCTTCACCTGCATTGGTAACGCCTGGTAATAGTATAATAGACTTAATAACATCTGCTTCTCCTAACACCACTGGTATGCGTTTTATGGTTTCGGCAGATAAAGAGTTTACACTCATTTGGGGTTTTCTAATATCCAGTTTTTCCGTATTCTCGGTAACTATTACTTCATTAAGCTGTTCTACTGCCTCCGTTAGTGCAAAATTTATTTTCTTATTACTATCTAAGACAATTTTTTTAGAGATATCCTTAAACCCTAAATAGCTAACAGAGATAGTGTAAGTACCTTCGGGAATGGTTATAGAGTAGAATCCATATTCGTTAGTAGTAACTCCGGTTTTAAGCTCAGGAATTGTAACATTAACACCAATTAGTGTCTCATTGCTTGAAGTTTCGTTTACAGAGCCACTTATCGTGTACTTTTGTTGCCCAGAAACGTATAAAAAGCTGTTAAGCAGTAGAAATGTAAAAACTTTAAAGGTTTTATTCATTAAAGCAATTTTTTATGATTCCAATATAGATATAATAGTTGGACGAAAACTTTAATTATTCCTTAAAAAAAGAAAAGCCTTTGCTTTACGCAAAGGCTTTTAAAATATATTGGATTAAAATTATAAGGTATTTAGAATGGAATTGAAAGTAGCACTTGGTCGCATTACTTTAATCATAAGGTCTTCAACTGGTTTGTAGTATCCACCAATGTTTTGAGAGCTTCCTTGTGCATCTTTTAGCTCCTCAACTATTTTGGTTTCGTTAGCTTCCAACTCATCAGCAATTTTAGAAAAAATGCTTTTTAATTCAGCGTCTTTGTCTTGTGAAGCTAGTGCTCGTGCCCAATACATGGCAAGGTAAAAATGACTACCTCTAGTGTCAAGCTCTTTAACTTTACGGGAAGGAGATTTGTTATTGTCTAAAAATATTTCCGTAGCACTATCCAAAGCGTCTCCTAGAACAGATGCTTTAATGTTATTGTATTTATCACCAAAGTGTTCAAGAGAAACTCCAAGTGCTAAAAATTCACCAAGCGAATCCCATCTTAAGTGTCCCTCGGTTAGCAACTGCTCTACGTGTTTTGGAGCAGAACCACCAGCACCAGTTTCAAAAAGACCACCACCATTCATTAATGGTACAATGGAAAGCATTTTTGCACTTGTGCCTACCTCTAAAATAGGGAATAAATCGGTTAAGTAATCTCTTAAAACATTACCAGAGACTGATATAGTATCTTCTCCTTTTTTTATACGCTCTAAGGTAAATTCAGTAGCCTTAATTGGAGATAATATTCTTAAATCTAGACCTGCAGTATCATGATTTGGCAGATAAGTATTTACCTTCTTAATTAATTCCGTATCATGAGCTCTATTTTCATCTAACCAAAAAACAGCCGGAGTATTGGATGCTTTTGCTCTTGTAACTGCAAGCTTAATCCAATCTTGGATTGGAGCATCTTTAACTTGACACATTCTCCAGATATCACCAGTTTCAACGTTATGCTCAATTAAAGCTGTTCCATCAGTATCAACTACTGTAACAACGCCGTCATTAACTATTTCAAAGGTTTTGTCGTGCGAACCATATTCTTCCGCTTTTTGTGCCATTAACCCAACATTAGGTACAGTGCCCATTGTAGTAGGATCAAAAGCGCCATGTTTTTTACAAAAATTTATGGTAGCAGTATAAATACCTGCATAGCTACTATCCGGAATAACTGCTTTAGTATCTTGAGCATTTCCATTTGCATTCCACATTTGACCCGAATTACGAATCATTGCTGGCATTGAAGCATCAATAATAATGTCGCTAGGCACGTGTAAGTTTGTAATACCTTTGTCAGAGTTAACCATGGCTAAATCTGGACCATTTGCTATAGCTTCAGCGATATCTTTTTCTATTACTTCTTTTTTATCTTTAGGTAATTCACTAAGCTTACTTAAAAGATTTTCTAGGCCATTGTTAGGACTAACTCCTAAATTAGAAAAAGTATCAGCATGTTTATCAAAAACACTAGACAGGAAAGTTTGTAATGCATGACCAAAAATAATGGGGTCAGAAACTTTCATCATAGTGGCTTTCATGTGTAAAGAAAAAAGTATATTTTTTTCTTTAGCATCAGCTATTTGTTCTTTTAAAAAATCTAAAAGAGCTTTTTTGCTGAGCACAGTAGCATCGATAATCTCACCAGATAGTAAATCGATTCCTTCTTTTAAAATAGTTTTGGTTCCATCAGTTGCAGTGTGCTGAATGCTAACATTTGTGTTAGCACTAATGGTAATAGATTTTTCGTTGGCTTTAAAATCTCCATGACTCATTGTTGCAACATGAGTCTTAGAGTCAGAGCTCCAAGCTCCCATAGAGTGTGGGTTTTTCTTCGCGAAGTTTTTAACAGCTCTTGGAGCTCTTCGGTCTGAATTTCCTTCTCTTAAAACGGGGTTTACAGCACTACCTTTTATTTTGTCGTATCTAGATTTTATTTCTTTTTCTTTGTCATTAGTAGGAGAGCTAGGATAATCGGGTAAATTATATCCCAATTCTTGTAACTCTGCTATGGCCTCAGTTAATTGAGGGATTGACGCGCTTATGTTTGGTAACTTAATAATATTTGCCTCAGGAAGCTTAGCATACTTTCCTAATTCTTCTAAGTCGTTTGGAATTCTTTGTTCTTCATTTAAGAAATCTCCGAAAGTAGCAATGATTCTTCCTGCTAAAGAGATATCTTTTGTTTCAATATCGACGTTTGAAGTTTTGGTAAAAGCCTTAACAATTGGTAAAAAAGACTGTGTAGCTAAAGCTGGTGCTTCATCTGTTTTTGTATATAAAATTTTAGGCATTTGAATTCGTTTTTTTTAAAGCGGAGCAAATATACGATTTTAAGATATAGGTGACGAATATCAAGGGAAATACAAGGGTGATAAATTAAACGATAAAAGCCATATCACAGTACTAAGTACAATTGATATGGCTTTCTTAGAAAGTGTACAAATTAACATTTTGTATTTACAACAAAACCGCAACCCTTGATTGCCTTTGTATACTATTCTTACGTTTGGAATTTTTTCGTAATTACTTGGTTTTTAGTCAAATAAATGCTCTTTTCCCTTTTTGTTACTTTGGCGTTGTTCTAGTTATTGTTTACGAATAAACACTATAACAACACTCATACATATCAGAAAAAAGCGACAGCTTTTTAAATACGTACTCATCTCATGATTGCTTTTTAAAGCAACGATAGATTAAACAACAATATAAAGAACGCTAACTTTATAAGGACTTTGATTTATATCATGCTTGACATTTCCTCAAAATCTTACTTTAAATTTAGCAAATTTATATTTTGGCACAAAGAAATTTGAGAAAAACGAATAAACAACGTATTAACAATAGTTATTAACAATTGTTCATAAAAAAAGCATCGATTTTTCAAAATCGATGCTTTAATAAGTATTTCTTTAAGATTGTAGCGTTAACCTCTAATCTCTTTAATTCTCGCTTTTTTACCAGTTAAACCTCTAAAGTAGAATATACGTGCTCTACGTACTTTACCTTTTTTGTTAACTTCAATTTTTTGTAATGCTGGCATATTTAAGGGGAAAATACGCTCAACACCTACTGTTCCAGACATTTTACGAATAGTAAAAGTTTCAGTAGAACCACTACCTCTTCTTTGAATTACTACACCTTTAAAGAACTGTGTACGTGTTTTTTCTCCCTCTTTAATTTCGTAGTAAACTGTGATAGTGTCACCTGCAGAAAACTTTGGAAATTCTTTTTTAGCTACAAACTCCTCTTCTACGAACTTAATTAATGATTCCATAATATTTTTTTCAATGTTACATCAGAACAACATACACGATTTTCGCCAGAGGTTATTTTAACAGTGTGCAAAAATAGTTTATAAATTAATAACTACAAGTAATTTTAATAGTTTTTTGATAATTGGTATGTTCGGTTTGAGTTACTTTAATAAATCTGGGCGTAATTTTTCGGTTCTTTTTAAGGCTTCTTCTTCTCGCCATGCTTCTATTTTGGGAAAGTTACCGCTTAAAAGTATATCAGGAACTTTCATTCCTTTATACTCTGCTGGTCTAGTATATACTGGTGGGGCGAGCAAATCGTCCTGAAAAGAGTCGGTTAGGGCAGAGGTTTCATTACTTAAAACTCCTGGTATTAATCGTATTATTGTATCACATAATACCGCTGCACCTAGTTCGCCACCAGATAAAACATAATCTCCAATGGAAATTTCTTTGGTAATAAAAGCATCCCGTACTCTTTGATCTACACCTTTATAATGACCACATAAAACAATTATGTTTTTATATAATGAAAGTTTATTCGCTGTTTTTTGGTTTAGCGTTTCACCATCGGGGGTCATATATATAACTTCGTCGTAATCACGCTCCGACCTAAGTTTACTAATGCATTTGTCTATTGGTTCAATCATTAGAACCATTCCTGCACCTCCTCCAAATTGATAATCATCTACTTGGTTATAACTTTTATCTGTGTAGTCTCTAATATTATGAAAATGAACTTCAACTAATCCCTTTTCAATTGCTCTTTTTAATATTGAGGCTTCAAAAGGACTTTTTAACAGTTCCGGTAATACCGTGATGACATCAATTCTCATTAAAATTACTTTAGTAAGTTTTAGCGGCTCAAAAGTAATGAAAACGTTATAAAACTATCTTTTGTTGAGAAATTATAAATAAGACCATTCAGTAGTAAAATTTTATCCTAATAAAAAAGGCTCCTAATAGTGGAGCCTTTTTTTACTTTATTTTTTTCTGCTTGTTAATTTCGTCTTGCAGTTGTCTACTAATTTTTTGTTCCCTTTCTAGGGCACGTCTTCTATGGTCTTCATATTCTTTTTCAACCTCAGAAAGAGCAACTTTAGCTTCTTGCGTTAAAATATTACTTCTTCTGAATCTATATATAAAAACAAATAAAAGTATTAAAAGTACAATTACAATTGTCCAAAGAATTACTCTATAGGTTGCTTTTGAAACTAAAATGCCTAGAAAAGCCATACTGTCTTTTTCTTCAGTAACTTTACTTAAGTTATTTGTAGTTTCTTCTAATTTTTTATTTAAAGATGATATTGTGGTTTCATGCCCCGATATAGTTGCATTTAAACCCGCAGTTTTACTATTGATAAGATTTATAGAATCTATGACATTTTTTCTTAGTTTATAAAGATGCGCTTCCTTTACAACTTCATATCTTACTCCAGCAGCTCTATAATTTCCTGATTTTTTAGAAATAAAGTCAAATTGACTACTTATAGTCCCATCGTCTAAAGACATTTTAGTGTCTTGTTCTTGTGCGTTTTGTGTCTGATACGCAAACAAGAAGGTAAATAACAAAAGTGTTTTCAAAAATTTCATTAATGAAATGGTTAACGTTAAAAAATGATTTAGAGGGAACTAAATTACTTTAATAAAATCAATTAAGAAAAAAAATTGACAACAAGCTTTTACATCTTTGTTAAATTACATGTTATCAATTACATGTTATCAATTATATGTTAGTAGTAGGTATACCTTCTTACTTTTGAAATATATTTAGCTAAACGTATTACTTGATGTGAGTATCCGTACTCATTATCATACCATATATACAATACTACATTTTTGCCTTCAGCATCAACAATAGTTGCTCTACTATCATATATTGCCGGTGCCGAGGTTCCTACAACATCGGTAGAAACCATTTCCTTACTTAAGGAATATTTTATTTGTTCAACTAAATCACCCTCAAGAGCATATTTTTTTAATATTGTATTAATACCATCTAAGGAAGTTTCTTGCTCAATTTCAAGATTTAATATAGCCAGCGAACCGTTTGGAACGGGAACTCTAATTGCATTTGATGTAAGTTTACCTTCTAATGCAGGGAGGGCTTTCGCTACAGCTTTTCCCGCACCAGTTTCCGTTATAACCATATTCAAGGCAGCGGATCTTCCTCTGCGATATTTTCCATGCATATTGTCTACAAGATTTTGGTCATTAGTATATGCATGAATGGTTTCTAAATGTCCCTTTTTTACGCCAAGAGAATCCTCAATTACCTTTAAAATAGGGGTGATAGCGTTTGTAGTACATGATGCAGCTGAAAAAATATCAACTTTATCGGGGTTATAATCTAAGTGATTTACCCCATGTACAATATTAGGTAGTTCTACACCTGGAGCTGTTAGTAAAACTTTCGCTGCTCCTTTAGATTTCAGGTGTTTTCCTAAAGTTTCCTTATTTCTAAAAGCACCAGTATTATCTATAATTAGTGCATCTTTTATACCGTATTTAGTATAATCTATATCTTCTGGATTACCCGCACTTATTAAGTTAACGGTGGTTCCATTAATGATTAAAGCATTGTTTGCGGCATCAACATTTACGGTTCCTCCAAATTCTCCATGTACAGAGTCTATACGTAATAAACTGGCTCTCTTTTCTAAAACTTCTTCGTTTAAATCACCTCTAACAACAATAGCACGTAATCGCATTTGATTACCTTTTCCTGTTTTGGCCATTAGTTCGCGAGCTAGTAGCCTTCCAATTCTTCCAAATCCATATAAAACAACATCTTTAGGTTTCGGGTTTTTAAACTTGCTTGCATCCTTTAATTTTTCAATCACAAAAGCTTTTATGTTGTTAAAGCTGTTTTCTTCGGAATGAAATTCATAGGTCAATTTGCCAATGTCTAGTTTAGCTGGAGGTAGCGGAATATCATTAATTGCTCGTAAAATTTCAACAGAATCAAAAATGGATATTGGTTTTTGAACAAATTCACCAGCATATTCATGTAGATGAATTATTTCGCCTACATTTTTATCATTTACCTGATTTTTAAATAATACAATTTCAATAGACTTATCATACCATAAATCACTGGTAAGTTTAATAAATTCAGTTGTTGCTTTTCGCCGATCTGCTTGGAAAGCAAGTTCTTTTTCGTACGATTTAGTTGGAGACATTCTTATATTTTAATTAGTTTTTTTGCTAAATTATAAATTTAATACCTCTAAAGTGATTATTTGGTAATAAAAAAGCCCTCAGAGTATGAGGGCGAATATTTTGAGGTAGCTATAAATTATTGAAGAATCAATCTTTCTTTTTCACCATCCTTGTTAAGCATGGTGATACTTGTTTTTCCATATCTAGAAATTGCTCCAAAAAGTGTTTTAGCTTTTTGAATATCATCAATTTCTTTACCATCCAATCCAATTATTACCTTGTTTTTTAAACCATATCCTCTAAATCTTTCTGGAACACCAGTGATTTTAACACCATTTTCTGTGTTAAAAATTTTCCTATCTTCTTCTGTGAGGTTTTTTACTTCAATACCCAATTCTGGCAAAATAATTACTTGTCGTTGTTTTAAGATTACAGGTATGATTTCAATGCCACCATCTCGGTCTACGGTAACAGAAACAGTATCTTTAGGTCTTTTAGTAGATAAATAGCCAGTTAAATCTGCAAATTTTCTAACTTTAATATTGTCTATTTTTTTAATAACATCGCCATTTTTTAGACCAGCATCTTCGGCTCCAGAATCTTCTTCAACACTATCAACATAAATACCATCTATTTCGTTAAAACCATTTTCAACAGCATATGGAGTGTTTAATGAAGGAGTGGTGATTCCAAGAATACCTTTTTGAACATTGCCATATTCCATAATGTCTTCAACAACTTTTCTTGCAATATTGCTAGGTACGGCAAAAGAATATCCCACATAAGAACCCGTTTGTGATGTTATGGCAGTATTGATACCAACTAGGTCCCCATTAGTGTTAACTAATGCTCCTCCGCTATTTCCTGGGTTTACAGCAGCGTCTGTCTGAATAAATGATTGGTCTATTCTTCCTAGCGCTCTTGCTTTTGCACTTACAATTCCTGCGGTAACAGTAGATGTTAGGCTAAAAGGATTTCCAACAGCAAGTACCCATTCTCCAACTTTAATATTGTCAGAATCTGCAAAGGCTAAATAGGGTAGTTTTTTTTCGGCTTCAATTTTTATTAATGCAATATCTGAATTTGGATCAGTACCAATTAACTCTGCGTCATATGTTTTGTTATTATTAAGAGTAACCTGTAGTTGCGTTGCATTTTCAATAACATGGTTGTTTGTAACAATGTGTCCATCCTGAGAGATAATTACACCAGACCCCGTACCAACTTGTGGTTGTTGACTTCGTTGCGAACCATAAAAGAACTCCATAATATTGGTAGGTCCTTGGTTTAATGTTACATTTTTAACATGCACTACAGCATTAACAGTTGTTTCAGCAGCAGAGGTAAAGTCTAGTTCGTTAATTCCGGCTCCTTTTGGAGAAGTGGGGGTGTAACTTGTATTGAATGAGGAGCTGTCATCTTTAATTACAGCATATTTTGGACTTTCAAAAAAAAGTTTGTAAGCACCTAAAGTAATTGTTCCTGCTATTATTGCAACAAGAAGAGAACTTCCTAGTTTTTTCATTTTTTTAAAGTATTAATTTAACAATTGTAAAATTAAATGATTTTTTAGTTCATGTTTTGGAGTTTAACGACTTTTTAACTGCCAAAAAACCCTTAATAAAAATTATATTTGTTGTTTTAATTACGATATGAAAGTTACTTTTTATAAATATCAAGGTACAGGAAATGATTTTGTAATGATTGATAATCGACAAAATTTTTTTCCAAAAGAGAATCAAGAATTAATAGCGCAATTCTGTGACAGAAGATTTGGTGTAGGGGCTGATGGATTGATTTTAATTGAGAATGATGAAGCTGAGGATTTCAAAATGGTTTACTATAATGCAGATGGTAAAGAAGGAAGTATGTGTGGTAATGGCGGAAGATGCTCAGTAGCGTTTGCTAATTTTTTAGGAATCATTGGAGAAAAAACATCGTTTTCAGCTGTTGATGGTTTGCATAATGCTACCATAAATGATGGAATAGTAAGTTTACAAATGTTGGATGTTTCAGAAATAAAGGAAAAATCTAATGCTTTGTTTTTAGATACAGGTTCTCCACATCATGTGCAACTAATACATGGTTTAACAAACTATGATGTTGTAAAAGAAGGTGCAAGGTTACGATATGGAATTTATGGAAAATCAGGAAGTAACATAAACTTTGTTGAAGAAAAACCAGGTGATGTTTTTGCTGTACGAACTTATGAACGAGGTGTTGAAGATGAAACGCTTTCGTGTGGTACAGGAGTTACGGCCGTTGCTTTAGCAATGCATAAGCTAGGTAAAACTCAAAAGGAACAAATTAAAATAGAGGCAGAGGGTGGTAACCTTGAAGTTACTTTCAAGGTAGAAAACGGTATATATAAAAATGTTCACTTAATTGGAGCTGCGAAAGGAGTTTACAAAGGGGAGATTGAATGTTAAGCTTAAAGGGAGATAACATATACCTTAGAGCAATTGAGTCAAAAGACCTTGATTTTTTGTATGAACTTGAGAACGATACAAATTTATGGGAAATTAGTGGCACTGTTGCCCCGTATTCCAGGCAAGTTTTAAGTTTGTATTTAGATAATGCACATCGCGATATTTATGACGTAAAGCAGTTGAGACTCTGTATATGTAATATTAAAACAGACAAAGTATTAGGGTTGATAGATTTGTTTGATTTTGACCCAAAAAATAACCGAGCAGGAGTAGGTATTGTTGTCTTAAAAGATGTTGATAAGAATAAAGGAATAGGTTTTGAATCGTTGGAACTCCTTTGTAATTATACTAAAAACGTTCTAGGTTTAAAGCAATTGTATGCTAATGTATTAGAGAATAATACTGCAAGTATACATTTATTTAAAAAACTTGGATTTGAAAGGGTAGGGGTAAAAAAAGATTGGATTTACTCCAATGGTGCTTATAAAAATGAAATTTTGTTTCAGAAAATAAATACATAATGTACATAAAAAAAATACTACTTACCATAGTTTTATTAGGTGTAATAGCTGGTGGTTTTTTTGCTTATAAGGTGTATAATGCGTTTTTAACACCGAATACTAACTTTAATAATGACGAAGCAATAGTTTTTATACCGTCTGAAGCGAACTTTAATGATGTAAAAGAAATGCTGACACCTTTGCTTAAGGATATAGATGGCTTTGAATCTGCAGCGGATAGAAAAGGGTATAGTAATAATATAAAAGGAGGTAAATATAGTATTACTAAAGGAATGAATAATAATGATATTGTTGGTTCATTACGAAGTAAAAATATTCCCGTTAAGGTTGCATTTAATAATCAAGAAACTCTTGAAGACTTAGCAGGAAGGATAGCAACGCAAATTGAAGCTGATAGCATATCGCTTCTCGAGGCTTTTAAAGATGCTAAGTTTTTAAATGAAAACGATTTTAACGAAGATTCTAAATTGGCAATGTACATTCCAAATAGTTATGAGTTTTTTTGGAATACCTCGGCTGAAGGGTTTCGTAAGAAAATGCTAAAAGAGTACAAGCGTTTTTGGAATGAAAAAAGACTGAATAAGGCTAAAAAAATTAGATTGTCACCTCAAGAAGTATCTTCCTTAGCTTCAATTGTGCATAAAGAGACGGCAAAAGTGGAAGAGCGACCAAGAGTAGCTGGGGTGTATTTAAACCGTTTAAAAAAGGGAATTAAGTTACAAGCAGATCCAACAGTAATTTATGCAATAAAGAAAAGCAAAGACGATTTTGATTTAGTCATTAAGCGTGTTTTGTATAAAGATTTAGAGTTGGATTCTCCATACAACACGTATAAATACGCAGGGTTGCCACCTGGCCCTATTGCAATGCCGGACATTTCTGCGATTGATGCTGTGTTGAATTATGAGAAGCATGATTATTTATTTTTTGTGGCAAATGTAAAGAAGTTCGGATACCATATGTTTGCAAAAACATTAGCTCAACATAACCGAAATAAGGCACAATATATCCGTTGGATTAATGAGCAAAAAGTAAAAAGATAGGTCACTTGTCTTGATTTTAGTTCATGTTAACTAAAAGTGTATATTTTTAACAAACCCTTGTAAAAAAGTATAGGAAAACCATTTTACCTTTGCACTTGTGAAATTTAAGCAAACTATTTTTTTGTTGTAAGTCTTAAGAAAACAATTATATGAGAAGAGGGATGGCGATTTTCTGTCCTCTTATCATGACCTTTATTTTAGTGAGTTTTGGCTTTAGACCTTCAAAGGTTAAAGTTCCAGAAGCTCTTAAAGTAAATAAACCTACTGAAGTTTTGTTCCCCAAAAACAAAACTTACTTTAATACTGTAATGATTGCTCCGCCTTTTATAGGGAGCTCTTATATCGGTTTTAAGGAGGCATTGGCTTTTAAAGAGTCTCAAGGAGACTACTTTATTATTAATACCTTAGGGTATTTAGGAAAATATCAATTTGGTATAGGAACATTGCAACTCATGGGAGTATATAATGCTACCGCGTTTTTAAATGATCCTAAATTACAGGAAAAAGTATTCCTGACTAACATTGCTAGAAACAAATGGATTCTCAGAAGAGATATCAAAAGGTATGTAGGCAAGCGTATAGCAGGAATAGAAATTACTGAATCTGGAATGTTAGCAGCTGCTCATTTGGCGGGTGCTGGAAATGTAAAAAAATACTTAAGGTCCTATGGAGCTGTTGATTTAAAGGATAGCTATGGTACTAGTGTTGGGGAGTATATTCGGAAATTTTCAGGGTATGATGTTTCTAATGTATTGCCGAAAAGAAACCCTAGAATTTGAAGAAAATGTAGTAAATATGAAAATGTGAAGCCTTGATTGTGAGAAGTCAAGGCTTTTTTATGCTTGTAAAATAAAAATTGCAGGTTTTTTATGTAAATCTAGTTTTTCCGTTTTCCAAGCATTTACGGTTTTTGTTTCAATATATTCCGTTGGAAGTGTAATTTCGCAAGCAATGCAAAGAAGTGTATTACCTGCTAGAGTTTTTAGCATTTCTGCTAAAAATTTATCGTTTCTATATGGAGTTTCAATAAATATTTGAGATTGATTTTCTTCCTTAGATTTTCGTTCTAATTTTTTTAACACTTTTTTGCGTTCGGCATTATCGATAGGAAGATAACCGTTAAAAGCGAAATTTTGACCATTAAAACCACTAGCCATCAAGGCTAATAAAATAGAAGAAGGACCAACTAGTGGAATTACCTTTATTCTTTTCTCGTGTGCAATTTTAACAACATCCGCTCCAGGATCCGCAATGCCAGGGCAGCCAGCTTCAGATAAAATACCAACATCATGCCCTTCTAAGCATGCCGTTAAAAAATCTGGAATCTCCTCAGGTTCAGTAAACTTGTTTAAAACACTTATTTTAAGGCTAGATTGAGACTTTCTAGGGCTTATTTTTTTGATAAACCTTCGCGCCGTTTTTTCGTTCTCAACAATATAAAAGTTGGTGCTTTCAATAGTTCTTTTGATAGAAATTGGTAAGACTTCTAATGGAGCATTATCACCCAGGGTTGTGGGTATTAAAAAAAGACTCCCCCATGAATTTGTTTTTGTTGTCATTGTAACTTTTTAGAAATCACCTCGCAAGCTTTGTCTATGAGTTGGAAAACATATTCAAAGCCTCCCTCTCCACCATAGTAAGGGTCAGGTACTTCATCAGTTTCTAAACTAATTTCATTTAAAAGTAGTTTTACTTTTGCTGCATGCTCTGCATTCCTAGTTTTTGCTAAAATGTCTGCATAGTTGCTTTTATCCATTGCAAAAATTAAATCATACTCATCAAAATCGTTGACAGATAATTGGCGGCACCGTTGTTCTGAGATATCTAACCCATGTTTTTGAGCAACATCAATAGACCTTGAATCAGGTCTTTTACCAACATGATAGCCCGCTGTTCCGCAAGAGTCTACACCTACTTTATCTGAATCAACTTTACTTTGTAAAATACCTTGTGCTAATGGAGATCTACATATGTTTCCTAAACAAACCATTAATACTTTGGTTTTCATATAATCAAATTAGGAAAGTTTTTTAGTAAGATCGTCTATGTATTTACGAAACTGCTTGTCTGTCTCAGCTAAATTGTCAACCGTTTTGCATGCATGTAATACAGTGGCGTGGTCTCTTTTTCCAATTTGTGAACCAATACTGGCCAATGAAGCTTTTGTAAACTTTTTTGCAAAAAACATTGCCAATTGACGTGCTTGAACAATATGTCTTTTTCTGGTCTTAGATTGCAGTGTCGCAACATCCATTTCAAAGTAATCGGAAACTACTTTTTGAATGTAATCTATAGAAACTTCACGCTTAGTGTTTTTAACAAACTTCTCAACCACCTGCTGTGCAAGCTCTAATGTTACTTCTTTTTTATTGAATGACGACTGTGCAATTAACGAAATAATGGCACCTTCCAGTTCTCTAATGTTTGACTTGATATGTTTAGCAACATAGTCAATAATGTCATCAGGCATTTCAACACCGTCTCTGTATAATTTATTCTTTAGTATAGAGATACGTGTCTCGTAATCCGGATTTTGTAATTCTGCTGATAATCCCCATTTGAATCTAGATAGTAAGCGTTGCTCAATATCTTGCATGTCAACAGGGGCCTTATCTGATGTTAGGATTACTTGCTTGCCGTTCTGATGTAAATGATTAAATATGTGAAAAAATACATCTTGAGTACCAGACTTTCCAGAAAGGAATTGTACGTCGTCAATGATTAATACATCTATTAATTGATAAAAGTGTATAAAATCATTCCTAGTATTTTTCTTAACAGATTCAATATACTGCTGTGTAAACTTTTCTGCAGAAATGTAAAGAACTGTGCGTTCTGGGTATTTATCTTTTATTTCAACACCTATAGCATGCGCAAGGTGAGTTTTACCTAAGCCGACTCCTCCAAAAACAAGTAGTGGGTTAAAAGAAGTTCCGCCCGGTTTATTGGCTACAGCCATACCCGCTGAACGTGCTAAACGGTTAGAATCTCCTTCAAGAAAATTATCAAAATTATAATTAGGATTTAATTGAGATTCAATTTTTATATTACGTATACCAGGAATTACAAAAGGGTTTCTAAGTTCTGGATTTTTGGATTTAATAGGAACATCAACTTCTTGTGCTCCCATTGCTCCTCTATTTGAACTCGGAATTTTTTCAGTAAAAGGCTCTTTGTTTCCATAGGTGTTTTCCATACGAATTACATAAACTAGCTTAGCGGTTTCACCTAGCTCCTTTGTAAGTGCAACCTTCAACAGTTTAACGTAATGCTCTTCAAGCCATTCGTAGAAAAATTTACTTGGTACTTGTACGCTTAATGCGCTATCAGAAAGTTTAACAGGTTTAATTGGTTCAAACCATGTTTTAAATGCCTGCGGTTGGATATTATCTTTGATAAATGCCAAACAATTGTCCCATACGGAATTAGCAGTTACATTCATTATTGATTAAGTCGTGTTTTGTTGGTTAGTGGTTAAGCTTTTTAGGCCTATCGTTAAATGACTAGGTCATTCATTAGTGCAGGGCAAATATGTGAACAAATAATCTAAAAAAAAAATCTAAAAGGGTTGAATTTAACCTTTTTTTTTTGCATGTTCATACGCTTAAAATATTAACGAACAAAAGATATAATTTTTACTTGAATAATTATGAACTTTAACAAAATTTCTTTTAGGGTAAGGTATGGAGAAACAGATCAAATGGGGGTTGTGTACCACGGAAACTACCCGCAGTACTTGGAAATGGGGAGAATTGAGTGGTTGAGAGATTTTGGTATTTCATATAAAAAAATGGAAAAAAACGGAATTATGCTTCCTGTTGTTAGTATTCAACTAAACTATAAAAGGTCTGCTTTCTACGATGATGTGTTGACGCTTAAAACTACATTGAAAAAAACACCTACAGTGAAGATAGAATTTGATTATGAAATTTATAATCAAAACCACGAACTTTTGGTTGAGGCAAATACAATTTTAGCATTTATGGATGCAAAAACGAAAAGACCAATTCGCTGTCCGGAATATATTTTAGATAAATTGTAAGCGGTTATATTTTTTTGAAGTCCATTTCATAAATACCGGAAAGTATATTTTCGAGTTTATCGGCATCATTTTTTCGTACCGAAACTATTACCTCGCAATGTATTTCCATTTTTTGAGAAATTACTTCTAGTTGATGTTGCTTTATTATACGCATTACCTTATCCATAATATGGTAGTCAAAAATGAGCATAAAATTTTCTTTAACCGTTAATTCAATGATAGAAGCACCTTCTAAAGTTAATTGAGCGGTAGTTTTGTATGCGTTTATCAAGCCTCCAATACCTAGCTTTGTACCACCAAATATTCTGGCTACAGCAACCAGAATGTTGGTAACATCATATGATTGTATTTGACCGTAAATGGGTAAACCAGCTGAGTTATTTGGTTCTCCATCATCATTTGCTCTATATCTTGGGTTAAAAATACCAAGCTGCCAGGCATAACACACATGGTTCGCGGTATGATGTTTTTTATGCAGTTTCTCTAATATTGATTTTATCTCATCCTCGTTTTGCACAGGGAAAGCATAGCCATAAAACTTGCTTTTCTTTTCTTTGTGGAGTACTTCTTCAATAGGCATAGCAATGGTTTTGAATACGTCAGAAGTAGATTTCATTATGATAAAGCTACAACTAAAATACTTGCTACCGCTAAAACAATGCCTCCCCAATTTTTGACGCTCATACGTTCTTTAAACAAAAGAATACCTAGAAAAGTAGAGAACATTACAATTGCGACATTGTTTATCGTAAATATTGATACGCTTGTTAGGTTTTTGTTATTTAACGCTTTTAGTAAAAAGAATATGGAGAAAAAATTGGGAACCCCAAGAGCAATACCTCCCAGTATATTTTTTAAATTAATTTTTAAAGGTTTTTTACTTGATTGTATTAGTATAATGATTAATCCTATGGTAGCTGCAGAACCAAAGACTGCAGCTGAAAACAAAGAAAATTCACTCTGAGACACTTTTTTTTCTTGAAAATATTTGAGTGCAACATCAATAAATCCAGAACCTAAAAAAACAAGAATTGGTAGTAGGTATGAAATTTTTTTGATTTCTGATTTAGTTTCTTTTGCAGAAGCAAAGTAAATTGCACTAATAGCAAGTAAAATACCAATTATCTTATAAACATCAATTACTTCTTTGTATAAAAAAACTCCAAAAATTACAGGAATAACAAATGACATTTTTGTGGCCACCGAAGCCACAGAAACACCTACTTTTTGTGCTGTGGCCGCCATTAGGTTGAAAACTATAATGAATAACAAACCAAGGGCTAACGTTCCAAGAAACCAATTTTTGTTAGGAATTTCCGTAAGTTTCACGTTGCCATCATACAAAAATAAACCAACAATACATGCTACAACATAGTTGGTGATAATAGCATAAAATGTTTGAACTTTATAAACTCCAAAAAGTTTAAATATTACAAATATTAAGCCCGTGAATAGGACACTAAAAACAAGATCTAGCATTTATAAGTGTTTTTTTAGATTAATAACATCTTCTTTTCCTACTAAAAGATTCCAGCTTTTGATACCTATTTTTTCAGCAGTATTTGTATTTTCTTTAGTGTCATCAATAAAAAAGGTCTCTTCTGCTATTAAGTTATTTTCCTTTAAAACAAATGTGTAAATATCTTCATTGGGTTTTCTTAAGTTAATTTCATGCGAGAGGTAAAACTTGTGAAAACAAGCTTTAAAAGCATGATACCTATCTAGTCCCATATTTTCTATTACTTTTTCGATATGTAAAGCGTTTGTGTTACTTAAAAGAAACAGCTTGTGTGATTTTTCTTTAGCTAAATCTTTAATGAAGTCTAAACGATACTCTGGAAAATCTAAGATAATAGAATTCCATGCATTACTTATTTTTTCGGTAGTTGCCTGAGGGAAGATTATATTTAGTTTGCATATAAATTCCGTTGAACTTATTAATCCTTTTTCGTATGCATTGGTGATTGTATTTATTTCAGGGGTAAGCTCTGTAAAACCAAACTTTGCCATTTCTTGAAAAACAGCTTTTTTGTCAAGATTTATGAAGATGTCTCCAAAATCAAAAATTATATTTTTAATCATTTTTCAAAATAAGTAATTGGTCGGTTCGTATTTGGAACGCTGTTATCATTTTCCCTTGTATAGTAGGAGATTTAACTCCTTTTTTAAATACATTTTCACTTTTAAAAATGTATGCTTCATCCCATAAATTTCCTTCAATAAAGGATTGAAGTGTTTTGCCTCCTCCTTCAACTAATATGCTTGAAATATTATGCTTATACGCTATTTTACATATTTCTATTGGAAGATTTTTAGAAAAATCTATTTTTTCGAAATATGTGTTTTCAACGTTTTTTGTAGCTTTTTCATTTATTACGATAGTTTTACAACTATTGTCAAAAACATTAAAATCACCTGGTGTTTTTAATTGACGGTCAATTACAATCCGTATGGGGCTTTTTCCTTTCCAACTTCGAGTATTAAGTTTTGGGTTGTCTTCAATAATGGTGTTGGTTCCAGCTAGAATAGCTTGCTCTTCACTACGCCATTTATGAACCAATTGTCTTGAGTGTTTGTTGGTAATCCAATGAGGTTGAGGGTTGTTGTTTCTTAGTTTCTGATTTGGAGCAATGAATCCGTCTGAAGTTTCTGCCCATTTTAAAATAACGAACGGTCTTTTATTTTCTTGAGAACAAAGAAAACGCTTATGGTGCTCACGGCACTCATTTTCTAAAACACCAAAAATAACTTCACATCCAGCATCTTTTAATATTTGTATTCCTTTACCTGAAACCAATGGGTTAGGGTCTGTAATACCAATTATAACTTTAGGTATTTTATGTTGTACAATTAAATTAGCACATGGTGGAGTATTGCCAAAATGAGAACAGGGTTCTAAGGTTACATATAATGTGGATTTCGCTAAAAGCAATTTGTTTTGTACACTTCTAATAGCATTTATCTCTGCATGCGAGCCGCCATAAGGACTTGTGAAACCTTCTCCAATAATTTTTTTATTATGAACAATTACACTCCCTACCATAGGATTTGGAGCAGTAGTTCCAAGGCCATTTTTACCTAATTGAATACATCGGGAAATATATTTTTCGTGTATCTTCACTTCACAAAAATAGAACAATAAAACATATAGATTTGCAATTTTATGGAAACTGCAATTATAAGAGAAATTAGGCCAGAGGATAACAGTAATGTTGCTATGGTTATTCGTCAGGTTTTAATTGATATTGGTGTTCCAAAAGTGGGAACTGCATATGCTGATAAGGCTTTGGATTTTATGTATGAAAATTATGATGTTCCTAAGGCTACGTATTTTGTGGTTGAAGATCAAGGGGAAATTATTGGATGTGCAGGAGTAGCACAACTAGATAACTTTGAGGGCAATGTATGTGAGTTGCAAAAAATGTATTTCTTAGAAGAGGCAAGGGGTAGGGGTTTGGGGAGTAAAATGATGAAAATTTGTATAAACAAAGCAAAAGAATATGGTTTTGAAAAATGCTATTTAGAAACCATGCCTTATATGAAAGCTGCGCAAAAACTGTATATGAAAAGTGGATTTGAATACATAGATGAGCCTATGGGGGATACAGGGCATTTTTCATGTCCGGTTTGGATGCTTAAAAGTTTATAAATGCGACTTCAAGAAATTAAAAATATATTTCACAAAATATTAATTGATGTTTATCCTTTTGAAGAGATAAATAGCTTTTTTTATATGTTGATAGAGCATTATTTAAATCTGCCCAGGTTTATTTTAGCTGCAGAACCAAATTATACGCTTACAAAGCAAGAAGAGCAGCCATTGTTTGAGGCATTACAAAAACTAGTATTGGAAATTCCGGTACAGCATATTATAGGAGTTGCTAGTTTTATGGATATGGATTTTAAGGTAAACAAAAATGTATTAATACCAAGGCCAGAAACAGAGGAATTAGTACGATGGATTGTTGAAGATAATAAGAAAAATAGTAGCCCAATTACTATTTTAGATATCGGCACTGGCAGTGGGTGTATTGCAATTTCCTTAGCTAAAAACTTACCTCAGGTAAAAGTGTATGCCTTAGATGTGTCTGACTCCGCGTTGAAGGTGGCGCGAGAAAATACGCAAAGGAATAAAACTAATGTCACTTTTCATCAGGCAGATATTTTAAAGTTAAATACTCTTGAAATTAAATTTGATGTAATTGTTTCTAACCCGCCTTATGTTAGGGAGTTGGAGAAAAAAGAAATCAGTAACAATGTAAAAAATAACGAGCCACATTTGGCTTTGTTTGTAGCAGACAAAAACCCATTGGTATTTTATAAAACAATAGTGGATTTTGCTCAAAATAATTTAAAACAACATGGCAGCCTATATTTTGAAATAAATCAATATTTAGGAAACGAAACCAAACAGCTTTTAGATGCATCTTTTTCAGAAATTGAATTAAGAAAAGATATGTTTGGTAATGAGAGAATGCTAAAGGGCGTATTAAAATAGTATACAAAGAATGAATAGTAAAGAAAAAATAGAAGCCTTAAGTAAAGAATTAAGAGAGCATAATTATAGTTATTATGTGCTTGATGCTCCTACAATATCGGATTACGATTTTGATATGAAATTAAAAGAGCTTCAGGCCTTAGAAGAGCAATTTCCGGAATATCAAGAAGCGGATTCGCCTACTTTAAGGGTAGGTGGTGAAATCACTAAGAATTTTAATACTATAGTTCATGATTATCGTATGTATTCTTTAGATAATTCATATTCTAAGGAAGATATTGAAGATTGGGAAAAGCGTATTCAGAAAAACCTTGGCGATGTAGATGTCTCTTATACTTGTGAATTAAAGTATGATGGAGCTTCAATTAGTTTAACGTACGAAAAAGGGTCATTGATTCGTGCGGTTACCAGAGGAGATGGTATTCAAGGCGATGATGTTACAACGAACATAAAAACAATTCGTTCCGTTCCATTAAAACTAAAAGGTGATTACCCTGAAAAATTTGACATCCGAGGAGAAATTGTTTTGCCCTTTGACGGTTTTAAAAAAATGAATGAAGAGCGCGTTTCTGCTGGAGAAGAACCCTACATGAACCCCAGGAACACGGCCTCAGGTAGTCTTAAATTGCAGGATAGTAGTTTGGTCGCGCAACGACCACTAGAGTGTTTGTTGTACAGTATAGTAGGTTCTAATTTGGGTATTGAGACACAATACCAAATGCTAGATAAAGCTCGTGAATGGGGTTTTAAAGTACCAACCGTAGCAAAACTTTGTAAAACTACAGATGAGGTAATGGATTTTGTAAATCATTGGGATATTCATCGTCATGATTTACCTTATGAAACCGATGGAGTGGTGGTAAAGGTAAATAACTTACTGCATCAAGATGAGTTAGGGTATACTTCAAAAGCACCACGTTGGGCTATGGCGTATAAGTTTAAAGCAGAACAGGTTTCCACTGTATTAAACGAAATAACGTATCAGGTTGGACGTACTGGAGCAATTACACCTGTTGCTAATTTGGAGCCAGTGCTTTTGGCAGGGACTACGGTTAAAAGAGCTTCGCTTCATAATGCAGACCAAATAGAAAAACTTGATATTAGGGAGGGGGATACTGTTTTTGTAGAAAAAGGAGGAGAGATAATTCCAAAAATAATTAAAGTTGATGTTTCTAAGCGTCCATCAAACTCTTCACCTACAAGCTATGTAAGTAGTTGCCCGGAATGTAATACTCCGTTAGAACGTACTGAAGGAGATGCTAAACACTATTGTCCAAATGAATATGGTTGTCCTCCACAAATCACAGGAAGAATTCAGCATTATATTTCTAGAAAAGCAATGGATATAGAGGGTTTAGGAGGAGAAACCGTAGAGTTGCTTTTTAAAGAGGGGTTGATAAAAGATTATGCTGATTTGTACACGCTTACTAAGGAACAGGTAATGCCTTTGGAGCGTATGGCAGAAAAGTCAGCGGAAAATTTGGTTAATGGAGTTAAAGCTTCCACTCAAATACCATTCGAAAGAGTAATGTTTGCCTTAGGAATTCGTTTTGTTGGAGAAACCGTAGCCAAAAAATTAGCAAAGGCTTATAAGAATATTGATGCATTGATGATAGCTTCTGTAGAAGATTTAATTCAGGTTGATGAAATTGGTCAACGAATAGCGGAAAGTGTTGTTGCATTTTTTAAAAACGAAAAAAATGTAGAAGCTGTTACTCGGCTAAAAAACTTTGGAGTGCAATTTGAAATTTCTGCAGAAAAATTAGAAAACCAAACGGAAAAGTTAAAAGGATTAACCTTTGTGGTTTCTGGAGTTTTTGAAACGGTTAGCCGAGATGAACTTAAAAAAATGATTGAGGATAACGGGGCTAAGGTAGGTTCTTCAATTTCTTCAAAAACATCTTATTTAGTAGCAGGTGATAAAACGGGGCCTAGCAAGCGGACTAAGGCAGAAAAGTTAAACGTGCCGATTATATCTGAACAAGAGTTTTTGGATATGGTATAGTTGTTAATTGGTTTGTGTTTATATTTAAGTTTCAACATTTGTTCCACTTTTTTAGACATATGAGGGGGTAGTTAGTTTTTAATAGACATATTTTTAGACAAAATAATTTTCTATGAAGACAAAATTACTATTATGCTTATTTTGTGCGTTTAGTCTCCAAATTTTTGCTAGAGATATTTATGTAGCAAAAGGAGGGGATGATGCTAATGACGGAACCGAAGCAAATCCGTATTTAACAATTACGAAAGCAGCAACAGAGGCTGTCGCAGGAGATATCGTATATATTCGAGAGGGGGTTTATGAAGAAACCTTGACACCATTGAACTCTGGTGCAGCCGGAATGCCTATAATATTTCAGTCATACCCCGGTGAACGCGTTGTAATAAGTGCTATGGAGGCACTTTCTGGATGGACGCAAGAAGCAGGTTCGGTTTATAAAACTTCAATACCTTTTTCCAGTTTAGGTCAAGAAAATTTTGTTATGCATGTTGAAACTGCGTGCGATTTGGCAAGGTGGCCAAACAAAACTTCAGATAATCCTTTTGAGTTGGGAACGCTTCGTAATACTGGAGGTAGTGGAGAGAATGTTATTAACGGGGCTTACTTGACAGAAAATTCTATACCCAATATTGATTGGACAGGTGGGGCGATTTGGTTTTATGGAGATAGACCAGGTTCTGGTTGGTTGGCTTGGAAAAGAATAATTACTAGTAGTTCATCTGGGAGAGTTAATTTTAATTTAACCGCTAGTCAAGATTGGATACGAACAGCACACCCTCCATCTGATTTAGGAGATTTTTACTTGGAAGGTGTAAAAGAAGCTTTAGATTATCAAAACGAATGGTATTACGATGAAGATACGGATGAATTGTTTATTCAGATACCTGGAGGTGGAGCACCAAATGATGGTGATGTGAAAATGAGAAGACGACGAGAAACCATCAATCTTCAAAACAAAAAATATATTGAAATTAGAAACTTAGCAGTTTTTGGTGGTATCATTAATATAGAAGACGATACACGCTGGACAACTAATTCTAATACCACAAACAATATACTTTACGGAATTTCATCCTTTTATGGTGGGCATACACAAGGCGCTGTTGATAGTTTTAGTTCAGGCTTAGCAAGTATAAAACTAGAGGGGTCAAATAATAGAATAGAAAAATGTGAAATTGCCTTTGGAGCTTCATCTGGAATTAACGCTAAGGGAAATAATCAAGAAATCATAGACAATTATATTCATGACTTTAATTATTTAGGCTCATATGATGCTCCTGTAATGGTAAGAGGTATTGTAAATACTCTTGTGAAAAATAATACTGTTAGTAATGGAGGTAGAGATGGTTTGCAATATTTTGGTAATGATAATGAAATTGCGTACAACGATGTTTCTCGAAGTAATTTAATAGCAGATGATTGTGCTTTGTTTTACACAGTTGGGTTACAGCCTAATACTGAAATTCATCACAATTGGTTTCATGATGCGTATTCAAGTGGAACAAAAAAGAAAGCAGCAGGAATTTATTTGGATAACGATGCTGCAAGTTTTGATGTGCATCATAACGTTGTTTGGAATACAGAGTGGACTGCGGTACAAATTAATTGGAATGGTACCGATATTAATGTTTACAACAATACTTTTTTTAATAATGAAGCTGTAATGGGGGCATGGCATCTAGCTGGAACTTCATTTAGTAACGTTAACGTTTGGAATAATTTAGGAGGAGATGATAATTGGGAGCCCGAATCAGATAAACAAAACAATTTAGTAGTTACCGCAGATGCTTTTGTAAGTGAAAGTAATGGAGATTTTAGGTTAAAGGCTGGATCCCCTGGGATTGATGAGGGAAAAGAAATACCAGGTATTACTGATGGTTTTGTTGGAGTAAGTCCGGATATTGGAGCTTATGAGTTTGGAGCTTCAGATTGGTTGGCAGGTATAAGTTGGAATCCAAAATATGGTGCCGCGGGTTTGGGCTGTTACGGTCTTCCAGGTGAAGATTGTATAACTCTCCCTAAGGATGACGAAGATAAGGACGGTGTTGATGACGCGTATGATTTGTGTCCAGGTACTCCGCAAGGAACAACTGTAAATACCAGCGGTTGTGCAGTTTTTGCGTTACCATCTAATAATTTTAATATTGTTGCAACTGGAGTAACATGTAGAAATAGTGATAATGGAAGCATATTAATTGGTGCGGAAATAGAACTGGATTATACCATTAAGATTGATGAAATAAATTTTGATGCAGATTTTACTAAAATCGCTCTATTGGAGAATGTTCCTGCTGGAAATTACACGGTATGTATTACTACAGCAGTTAATGCTGATTACGAACAATGTTTTGAAGTTGTAGTAGATGAGCCAGAAGATTTATCGGTGAGTTCCAAAGTTAATTTATCAGGAAAAAAATTAACACTGGATTTGGTGGGAAGCAATTTATATGAAGTAGAATTAAATGGCGCTTTAATTGTTACGGAGAATGCGAATGTAGAATTAAACTTAAACGAAGGGGAAAATACTTTGTTTGTAAAAACAGATAAAGACTGTCAAGGAATTTATGAGGAGATAATATACGTAGGAGGTGAGCCTTTGCTTTATCCAAACCCTGTAGAAAACCTATTGTCTATAGTACCTCCTCAAGGAAAAAATACTGAAATTAAATACCAGTTGCACACACTTGAAGGGAAATTGATAAAATCAGGAATTCTTAACGTAGATGATAAAATAGCTACTACAGATTTATCTGGTGTTGTACCTGGAGTTTACATAGTATCTCTTAAGTCACCAAACTTTACCCTTGAATCAAAAATTATAAAAAAATGAAAAATATAGTAAGACATACTGTAATAATATTTCTATCGGTTTTTATAAGCTGCGGGGGCGGAGGTGATGATTCTTCGCCACCGCCTCCCGTAGAAGCAGACGCTCCAAAAGCCGCTATTTTAAAGTTTCCATTAAAGGACGTGGAATGTAATGAAGGTGTTGTTATTTCCGATGAGGAAAGCACTGTAACTTTTGAATGGGAATCTGCAGAGTTTGCAACTTCTTATGATGTAGTTTATAAGGATTTGGATACGGATGAAGAAAAAAAGACTTCAGTAACAGGTACGACAGCTGATATTACTTTAAAAAGGGGAGTTCCTTATGCTTGGCATGTGATTTCAAAGTCCGATAAAACCGACAAAACCGCAACAAGCGAAACATGGAAATTGTATAATTCTGGTCCTGGGGTTATCAGTTTTGTGCCGTTTCCTGCTGAATTGGTAAGTCCTCCAATGGGTGGTTTAGCATCAATAAATACCGAATTAGACTGGAATGGCTCAGATGCGGATAATAATATTGAGTCATACGATGTGTATTTAGATACAGCAAACCCTCCGATTACATTATTAGGAAATACAACAAGTATGGAATACGAAACTTCAGGATTAACACCTGATACCGTTTATTACTGGCGAGTTGACACCAAAGATGTACATGGTAACGCAACACGGTCTCAAATATTTGAATTTAGAACTCAGTAAATAAAAAGCAGTCATTTTTAGCTCTAGAAAAGATGATATTTAGGTGTTTTTTCTAGAGTTTTTTTATTATTGAAGTTGTTTTTTAAAACAAACACTGTTTTTTACGCCTTTGTATTGTCCGTAGTTTTCTATGATGGTATAGTTGCTTTTTTTGTAGAAGGCTACAGCTTCAAACTGTCTATTGCCAGTTTCTAAAATAGTATAGCTATATTTTAGTTCTTTGGCCCATGCTTCTAACGAATTAATAATTTTAGAAGCAACACCTTTGCCTCTTTCCGTTGGAGAAACGTACATGCGTTTTATTTCCATAGTACTATCGTTAAAAGGTTTTATAGCACCACAGCCTATGGGTTCATTATTGTTATAAACAACAATTACATATTTTAAATTTTGAATGGAATTAAACTGGTCGTAAAACTCATGTTCATCTCCATCTGTTACCGCTAAATAGGCATCAAGTTGTTTTACTAGTTTTACAAAATCTGGATTTTGAGAATCTGTTTTAATTATTTTCATATTTATACTGAAATGGAAATACCTTTGGAACTAATGTTATGGTTGTCGTCAAAATAAAAATCAATTCTACCCAAATTTAAGCCATAGCAACCAACTTGATTTACTAAAATTTCTTTACTGTTTTTGTTTTTTACAATGGCTGGTTTGTCTAAAAAAGTATGAGTGTGTCCTCCGATAATAAGGTCTGTATATTCCGTTTTGGGTGCTAATAGTAAATCACTTGGTTTGTTGGTTTCGTAATGGTAACCTAAGTGCGATAAACAAATAACTAAATCGCATTTTTTCTCAAGCTTAAGTTTTCTTTCTGCATCCGAAGCTATTTCATACGGATTAAGATATTTGGTTTCCTTATAAAGTTTTTTAGTTACAAGACCTTTTAATTC
The DNA here is from genome assembly GCA_947493885.1 of uncultured Maribacter sp. Taxonomy (GTDB): domain Bacteria; phylum Bacteroidota; class Bacteroidia; order Flavobacteriales; family Flavobacteriaceae; genus Maribacter_B. The sequence goes on along the minus strand of CANLTE010000004.1, from coordinate 40,744 downwards.
AATTCCAATACCGTATATACCTATTTTAAGTCCATTAAGTGTATAAATATTATATGGTTTTGTATATCCGTCAAGAACAGTATTTGTAAAGTCGTAATTGGCAGAAAGTAAATCGAACTTTGCATTAGGTATTTGAGCAAGTAATCCTCCAACTCCATTATCAAAATCATGATTACCTAATGTTGCTGCGTCATACTTTAACATGCTCATTAGTTTAAACTCCATTTCCCCTCCAAAAAAATTAAAGTAAGGGGTGCCTTGAAAAATATCACCAGCATCAAGTAATAGAGTGTTCGGATTTTCTTTTCGAATATTTTCAACTAAAGTGGCGCGCCTACTTAGACCTCCCAAATTGGGATAGCTCTCATGGTTTTTTGGAAAAGCATCAATATGGCTGTGTACATCATTTGTGTGTAAAATGGTAATGTGTTTTTGAGAATCTTTAAAACAGGAGTTAAGGGTTAACCCACTCAATCCTAAGTATGCAGCCGATGCAGAGCTATTGGATAAAAATTTTCTTCGATTCATGCTACTTTAAAATATAAAACCTATCATCAGTTTCGGAAATTATAGTGTCCTGTTTTTTAAAATGATAAATTATAGCGTTTCGTATTTTATACTCAATATCAATGGCAGCTATTCTTTCATCAAAAAAAGACATATTATCACCCCCATTAACTAAATAATTAGATGTCGCAATGTTATAAGTTTTGTTTTCATCAATAGGCATGTTTTGAATTAAAACTGTGCTCTGGTTATTTTTTTTGTCCAAAGTAATTTGAATACCATAAATAGGATGAGGTTTTTTCGCCTCAACAAGAAATTTAATCAGTTTGTTAACTGTAGAACCTTTTAATTTAACAATAGTGATAGAGTTCTCAAAAGGCATTATTTCATATGCCGTGTTTACCGTGATATTACCTTTTGAAATATTAGCTCTAATTCCGCCGTGGTTTAGTAAAACAAAATCTATTTCGTTGTTAGTCCTGAATTTGTAAACAGGGTTGGACTCTTCATAAACAATTTTAGCCATTAAATTTCCTAACGAGGTATTGTATTTCCCATCTGTTTTAGTAATGTTTCGTGGAGCGTATGCAAGTATTTTGTTTAACTCTGATTTAATTTTATCTCTGTAAGGAGAAATAAAAGCTCTAATGGAATCATTTTCAACAATTTCAGAAGATACAGGGATAAGTTTTCCGTGAATTTTGGTGAGTGTTTTTGGTTCAGGAGAACAAGAAGTTAAAAGAGCGAAAGTTATAAATATAACATAATGTTTTATTTTTAAAACCATAATCCTTTTTATCTTAGCAGTCGAAATGTGAATGTATATTTTTTACATTTGTATAAATGTAAAAATACATGTTTTTAAAAGGAATAAAAGACAAATTTAAGCAGAAATCTGGGTTGAAATTTTTAAACCAAGCGTTGACCGAAGCACAGCCTCCCATTGCTAGGAGTAAAGGTATAACTTCAATAGGGTGTTTGGTAGATTTAGACAGTTTTGATAATGCCAATTTGTTTTATGAGTTTGTTGAAGAGTTTTCTTTGCGACCTAATTCTGTAAAAATAATTGGGTATAAAAGTTACTATGATAAAAACTCACCATATGCAACACCAGTGTTCTCTGACAAAGATTTGGGCTGGAATGGAAATGTAGAAAATAGCTACGCTCTTGAATTTTTGAGTAGAGAGTATGATTTATTGGTAAATTATTATAATAAAGAAAATCTTTTGTTACAATTAATGACCATTAAAACTAGGGCTAGGGTAAAAGTAGGTTTTGTTGAAATAGACCAAGCTTATAACGATTTAATATTAAATACACCAATGAAAGATTTTAATGTTTTTAAAAAAGAACTTAAAAAGTATTTGGGAGTATTAAATGAAATATAATAATGAAAGAATTACAAGGTACGGGTGTTGCTTTAGTTACTCCATTTAGAAAAGATGGTGCGGTTGATATTGGCTCATTGCAAAAAATTGTGGAGCACAATATAGAAGGTGGGGTAGATTATCTTGTTGTTTTGGGAACAACAGGTGAAGCAGCCACTTTGTCCAAAAAAGAGAAACAACTGGTTGTTAAAACAATTTCAGCTGTTAATAATGGGAGGCTGCCATTGGTTCTAGGTATTGGAGGAAACAATACGGCGGCTGTTGTTGAGGAGCTTCAACAAACAGATTTGTCTGATTTTGTTGCTGTATTATCTGTTTCACCTTACTATGTAAAACCTACTCAAGAAGGCATTTATCAGCATTTTAAGGCAGTTTCTGTTGCTTCAGATAAACCTATCATAATTTATAATGTTCCTGGTAGAACAGGTAGCAATATATTATCTGATACTACTTTAAGGTTAGCAAATGATTTTAAAAATATCGTAGCGATAAAAGAGGCATCTGGTGATTTGGTTCAAATCATGGAAATTATAAAAAATAAACCTGCAGATTTTGATGTGATTTCTGGTGATGATATTACGGCATTGCCAACGGTTTTAGCTGGAGGATCGGGTATAATCTCTGTGTTAGGGCAGGGTATTCCAGTGGAGTTTTCTAAAATGATTTCTTTGGGATTAAACCGTCAAGTTGATGAAGCCTTTGCATTACACTATCAATTACAGGATGGAATGAGTCTTATTTTTGAAGAAGGCAACCCAGCAGGTATAAAAGCCATATTTGAACTTTTAGGTTTGTCGGGAGCCAATGTAAGATTACCGTTGGTGGAAGCAACGGATATTCTCAAAGAAAAACTTAGTCATTTTATCAAGCCTTTATTTCAGGTTTCTGCTTAAATACGTTAAAAGTTCTTTAAAAGCATGCGTAATATGTAATTATGCATTTACATTAGCATTGTAAAATGTTTTTTATATCCACGGATAATTCCTAATTTTGCAAAATGTTTTTAAAAATGAGGCAACTTTTTTCTTTAGTAATTCTAGCTTTTTTATTTAATTCTTGTAGTCAGTATCAAAAGGTACTTAAGAAGGATAATATAAAAGATAAATATGACTTAGCTCAAAAGTACTATAAAGAAGAAAACTATAAAAGGTCTAATCGCTTGTATGAGCAAATAGCACCTAAATATATAGGTAAACCTCAAGGAGAAAGATTATTGTTCTTTTTTGCAAACACATACTTCCAATTAAAAGATTTTAATACTGCTGGATATCAGTTTGAGCGTTTTGTAAAGTCTTACCCAAAGAGTGAAAAAGTGGCTGAAGCATCGTTTTATGGAGCTAAAAGTTATTATATGCTTTCTCCAATTCATTCTCTTGATCAAACAGATACGGATAAAGCTTTGTTGAAATTACAAAATGTAATTAATGCTTATCCAGATTCTGAGTTTTTTAAGGAGGCAAATGAAATGGCTCAAGAATTAACAACAAAGAAAGAGCTTAAGGCTTTTGAAATTGCGAAGCAATATAATAAACTTGGAGAATTCAATTACGAGTTTTTAAAGTCGGCAGTAGCGTCCTTTGATAATTTTATTTCAGATTTTCCAGGGTCGGTTTACCGTGAAGAAGCTTTATTTTTAAGAACTCATGCCAGTACATATATGGCAATTAATAGTTTTGAACGTTTTGAAGAAGAGCGTTTGAAAAATGCTAAGGACGCATATAATGCATTAAAAAAACAATATCCAGAAACTAAGTATACAGAAGAAGCAAATGAGCTTTTGGAAAAAATAGAAGAAGGACTTAAAAAATATTCTAAAGAATCAAAATAAATACCTGTTAGCATGAACATGAACGACTTGAAAAATTCGCAAGCTGCTGTTTCTACAACAACCATTAACAAAAATGAGTTTGATAAGAAAACAGACAATATTTATGAAGCTATTTCTATAACTGCTAAAAGGGCGGTTCAGATTAATTCTGAAATCAAAAAAGAACTTTTAGAGAAATTAGAAGAATTTGCTACGTATAGCGATAGCCTTGAAGAGGTTTTCGAAAACAAAGAGCAAATAGAAGTTTCTAAATTTTACGAAAAACTTCCTAAGCCACATGCTTTAGCTGTAGAAGAGTGGTTAATGGATAAAATATACCATAGAAATACGGAAAAAGACGCGTAGAAATTATGTTAGGCTGTAAAAACATTCTTTTAGGTATTACTGGAGGAATTGCTGCCTATAAGACAACATTTCTGGTACGATTACTTATAAAAGCTGGCGCTAATGTTAAAGTTGTTTTAACAGATAGCGCCAGCTCTTTTGTTAGCCCTCTTACGTTGGCAACATTGTCTAAAAATCCAGTGTTATCCTCTTTTGTGGATGCGGATAAGGATAGCGTGGATTGGAATAATCATGTAGAATTAGGTTTGTGGGCAGATTATATGATTGTAGCTCCTGCAACTGCCAATACGTTATCTAAAATGGCTTCAGGTGCTTGTGATAATTTGTTGTTGGCAACATATTTATCAGCCAAATGCAAGGTGTTTTTTGCACCTGCTATGGATTTGGACATGTATAAACATCCATCTACAAAAATATCTTTTGACAAGCTTAAATCATTTGGTAATGTAATAATACCCGCTTCCTCTGGTGAGTTAGCTAGCGGATTGCATGGCGAAGGGCGAATGGCAGAACCAGAGGATATAGTTGAATTTGTTATAAACCATATTCGTACAGGTTTGCCGTTGGCAAACAAAAAGGTTTTAATAACCGCAGGACCTACCTATGAAGCTATAGATCCAGTTCGTTTTATTGGAAACCATTCTTCAGGGTTAATGGGTTTTGAGTTAGCTAAGGCGGCAGAAAATTTAGGTGCTGAGGTGGTTTTGGTTTCTGGACCAACTAACTTGTCGGTTTCTAATCACCAAATTCAAGTAAAAAAAGTAGTTTCAGCAGATGAGATGTATAATGCTGTCCATAGTTTTTATAAGGATGTAGATATTGTTATCTGTGCAGCTGCGGTAGCGGATTATAAACCCAAAACAAAAGCAGATCAGAAAATTAAAAAATCTGATGCAGAGCTTACCATTGAGTTGGTAAAAAATAAAGACATCCTCTTATCACTAGGAGCGCAAAAGAAAAATCAGTTTTTGGTTGGTTTTGCTTTGGAAACTGAGAATGAGGTGGAAAATGCCAAAGGAAAGCTCAAACGAAAGCATTTGGATGCAATAGTTTTAAATTCACTTAATGATAAAGGTGCAGGTTTTGGCAAGGCAACAAACAAAATCACCTTTATAGATAAGAATTCATCGATAAAAACGTTTGAACTAAAAACTAAAGCAGCTGTTGCCTTAGATATTTTAAACGAAATTATTAGTAGAATCCATGCGTAACCTTATTATCGCGGTATTTTTAATAGCTTTTTCAAGTATTGTTTGTGGACAAGAGCTTAATTGTTCTATTATCTTAAACTCAGATCAGGTAGGTCAAACAAATCAACAAGTTTTTAAAACTTTAGAGCGTTCGTTAAATGATTTTGTAAACAAAACCAAGTGGACAAATCGTGTTTATAAAGAAAACGAACGGGTTAATGCTCAAATGTTTATTACGATAACATCATACGAATCAAATAGGTTTAAAGGAAATATTCAAATTCAATCTTCAAGGCCTGTTTTCAATACTTCTTACAGTAGCCCAATATTTAATTATAAAGACGATAAATTAAGTTTTGAGTATATAGAGTTTCAGCCTTTAGTGTACAATGAAAATGTTTTTGAATCTAACCTGGTGAGTGTTGTTGCGTATTACGTTTATGTTATTTTAGGTTTAGATGCAGATACTTTTGCACTTGAGGGAGGAAGCGATTTTTTTAGAAAAGCACAAAATATTGTTACTCAGGCACAAGGTAGTGGTTCGGCAGATTGGAATCCAACCACTGATCGTAGCCGTTTTGAACTGGTTGATAATTTAATGTCTAACACGTATAGAGAGTATCGTATAGCAATGTATAATTATCATAGAAAAGGTTTGGATATTTTAGGAGATAACAATAGTACGGGAAAACAAGTAATTGCAGGTACAATGAAGTTGTTTGAAACTATGATAAAACGTAGGCCAAATGCGTTTTTAATTCAAACTTTTTTTGATGCCAAATCTGAAGAGATTTTAAACATCTTTTCTGATGGCCCAAAAGTGGATATTGTTCAGTTAAAAGAACGGCTTAATAGAGTAGCTCCTTTATATTCCAGTACTTGGAATGATATTAAGTATTAATCTTAATTTTCTGCATTAGAATATTAGAGTATCTTTACGGTAATTAAATTCTACAAAAATTGCTGGCAAATCTTTCTATTAAAAATTACGCATTAATAGATCAATTAAATGTTGATTTTACAAGTGGTTTTAATGTTATTACCGGAGAAACTGGTGCAGGAAAATCTATTTTATTAGGAGGCTTATCACTGGTTTTAGGTAAACGTGCAGATTTATCATCGCTTCGTGATAAAGAAAAAAAATGCATTATTGAAGCTGAATTTCAAGTTGAAAAATATGATTTAAAATCTTTTTTTGATGACGAAGATTTAGATTATGAAGATGCAACCATAATTCGACGGGAAATTCAACCAAGTGGAAAATCAAGAGCATTTATAAATGATTCTCCTGTTACTCTTGATATCCTCTCACAATTAGGTAATAGGTTGATTGATGTTCATTCTCAACACCAAACATTGCGCCTTACTGAAAACGACTTTCAGTTAAAAGTTATTGATGCCCTAGCTGATAACTCACCGTTATTATTAAAGTACAAGAAACAATTAGAACTCTTCCAACAAATCAATAAAGAGCTAAAAGAGTTATTAGATTTTCAAAGTAATGCTTCAAAGGAGCATGATTATAATAGTTTTCTACTTAAAGAGTTAGAAGATGCGCCTTTAAAAGAGGGGATTTTGGAAGACTTGGAAGAGCAATATGAACAGCTTAACAATGTAGAAATTATTATGGAGCAATTGTCAAAAGGAGGGCAATTGTTTAATGATGAGCAGGTCGGGGTTATTAGTTTAATGGCTGAGTTAAAACAAGTAGCTAATAGACTTTCTAGTTTTGGAAATCAATTCACTTCTTTGAATGAACGTATTCAATCTGTTTTTATAGAGTTGGATGATATTTCTTCGGAATTATATACTATTCAGGAAAATACTGAAGCCAATCCACAATTGCTCCAAGAAGTAAACGAAAAGTTACAGTTGTTACATGACTTACTTAAAAAACATAATGTAGCTGATGTTGCGGAGTTGATTGCTATAAGAGAATCTTTATCAAAAAAAGTATCGATTACCGAAAATATTGAAGATAGTATTTCGGCAAAACAAGAAGCTTTAGAGAAACAAAAGCATTTGCTCGCTAAAACAGCTGAAAATATCAGTAAGGCTAGACAGAAATCCATTCCAATATTGAAAAAACAATTGGAAGAAAGTTTAATTTCATTGGGAATGCCCAGTGCAACTTTTAAAATTGAAATTAATCCATCAGAAGATTTTAAAGAAAATGGTCGTGATGATTTAACGTTTTTGTTTTCTGCAAACAAAGGTATGGACTATGGTTTGTTGAAAAAAGTAGCTTCAGGTGGAGAGTTGTCTAGAATTATGTTAACCATAAAATCTATTTTGGCGAAATATGAAAACCTGCCTACCATGATGTTTGATGAAATAGATACTGGTGTTTCCGGGGAAATATCAAATCGCATGGGGGAAATTATGAAACAAATGAGTTCAGGTATGCAAGTTTTTTCAATAACACATCTTCCTCAGGTAGCATCAAAGGGTGATTATCATTATAAAGTTTATAAAACTGAAGAAGAAGGAGTTACCCGCTCAAGTATGAAACTTTTGTCAAATGAGGAAAGAGTAACCGAATTAGCTCAAATGTTAGGCGGCAAGGAGATTTCAGAATCAGCCTTGGCGCACGCAAAACAACTGTTAGCTTAGCTTGAAATTACATGAATTTTAGAGGTTTTTATTTAACATATTTTAAATATCTTTGAACCTTGTTGAAAAATAGAAAAAAGCAAAATGGCATATAATTTATTAAAAGGAAAAAGAGGAATTATTTTTGGAGCTTTAGATGAAAATTCTATTGCATGGAAAACTGCTTTAAGTGTACATGCTGAAGGTGGAAAATTTGTTTTAACAAATGCGCCGATTGCTTTGCGTATGGGGCAGTTAAAAACCTTAGCGGAGGAAACAGGCTCTGAAATTATTCCAGCTGATGCCACTAACGAGGAAGAATTAAAAGATTTAGTTGAAAAATCAATGGAAATCTTAGGAGGTAAAATCGACTTTGTTTTACACTCTATCGGAATGTCCATAAATGTTCGTAAGGGTAGATCTTACATGGATGAAGATTATAAATTCACCCAAAAAGGATGGGATGTATCTGCACTTTCTTTTCATAAAGTAATGCAAAGCTTATATAAAATGGATGCTATGAATGAGTGGGGTAGTATTGTTGCCTTGACTTATATGGCCGCACAACGTACGTTTCCTGATTATAATGATATGGCAGATAATAAAGCGTATTTAGAATCTGTAGCACGTAGTTTTGGTTATTTCTTTGGAAAAGAGAAAAAAGTACGTGTAAACACAATTTCACAATCTCCAACAGCTACTACTGCAGGTCAAGGGATAAAAGGATTTACGGGTTTTATTAATTACGCTGAAAAAATGTCTCCGTTAGGAAATGCAACTGCCCAAGATTGTGCAGATTATACTATTACATTATTTTCAGATTTAACAAGAAAAGTAACTATGCAAAACTTATTCCATGATGGAGGTTTCTCTAATACTGGTGTGAGTCAAGAAGTTATTGACGAATTTGATAACTAAATCACGTTATCATACTGTGGAATTTAATTTCCAGATTCGTTTATAAAATACAAACTCATGAATCTTTATTTTTCTTTTATTATACCCGTTTATAATAGGCCAAATGAGATTCATGAGTTATTAGAAAGTTTAAGTAGCCAGACATATTCCAAACTTTTTGAAGTTGTTATTATCGAAGATGGTTCAACATTATCTTCAGAAAAAGTTGCAGAAGCTTTTCAAGAAAAACTTTCTATATCCTACTACCAAAAAGATAATTCTGGTCCAGGTGATTCTCGAAACTATGGAATGCGACGGGCAAAGGGAAACTATTATATTATACTAGATTCTGATTGTATTTTGCCTCCACAATATCTGGATGAGGCAGAAAATGCTTTGGAGAAAAACTTTGTACATTGTTTTGGAGGCCCTGATGCTGCTCATGAATCCTTTACAAATGTTCAGAAGGCAATAAATTATGCTATGACGTCTTTCTTAACGACAGGTGGCATTAGAGGAGGGAAAAAAGCCGTTGATAAGTTTCAGCCCCGAAGTTTTAATATGGGGATTTCCAAAGAAGTATTCCAAAAAGTTGGAGGCTATGGGAATATTCATCCTGGTGAAGATCCAGATTTAACCATTAGAATTTGGAATGCAGGCTATGAAACTAAACTTATACTTGAGGCCTTTGTATTTCATAAAAGAAGAATAGACTGGCACAAATTTTATACTCAAGTTAATAAGTTTGGCTTGGTGAGACCTATTTTAAATAAATGGCACCCAGAGACCAAAAAAATAACGTATTGGTTTCCAACACTTTTTTGTGTGTTTTTTTTAGCTTCGGTGTCTATGCTGTTTTTGGGCTATAAGTTACCAGTGCTGTTTTTAGGCTTTTACTTTGGAATATTGTTTATAGATGCATTATTAAAAAACAAAAGTATGTATATAGCATTTTTGTCTATTTGGGCAGTTTGCATACAATTTGTAGGCTACGGCTACGGTTTTATAAAGTCAACCGTAAAGATTATCTTTAGTAACAAAGATGCGGAAATATTGTTTCCAGCGCTTTTTTTTAAAAAGTAATACCGTGATAAAAAAGGTTCAAAAACATTTAAAGAAAAGAAAAGTAAAGGTTTTCTTAATCTTTTTGGTATTATCTAGTTTGGCTTGGCTTATCAAGACTTTGTCTGGAGAAGTAATTAGTAGAGCTACTTTTAATCTTGAGTTTGTTAATAAACCAGATAGCTTATTGCTTATAGACGTTTCTAAAAAAACTGTAGATGTAAAATTAGAAGCTGTTGGGTTTCAGTTTTTATCATTTGGAATTAAAACTAAAACGGTTTTTATAGATTTAAATAATGTTGAAAAAAACAGTAATAAATTTTACATACCTCAAAGTATTTATAAAAAACAAATAGAAAAACAATTATCTAATACCATTACAATTAAAGATATAGATAGAGATACTTTATTTTTTAATTTCACTGAGTTAATACGGAAAAAAGTTGCTGTGCTACACGATTTGGAATTGGAATATGCAAAAAATCATGTTTTGGAGGGCGAAATAAAGGTTATGCCAGATTCTATTATAATAACTGGACCGTCAAATGAGATTGGTAATATATCATCGGTAAATACTACTAAAATAAAGTTAGTTGATTTAAAAGAAAGTTTTTCTAAAAGTGTGAAAGTTATTCGACCAAAAAAAATGAAAAACGCCTCATTCTCAAATGCTGAAGTAAAAGTTAGTGGTGTGGTATCTCGATTTTCTGAAAAACTTTTTGCTATTCCAGTAGAGGTAATCAACTTATCTTTAGATGTTAAAATTGAAATTTTCCCAGATATCGTTGGGGTTTTATGTAAAGCAAATATTGGTGTTTTAAAGGATATTAAAGAATCGGATTTTCAGGTGGTTGTTGATTGTAATGGCATGCTAAATACAAATACACTTCCTATTGAAATTAAAAAGACTCCAAATCATATATATAGTGCTACCACAAAAGAAAAAGAAGTAACTTATATTCTTACTAGGCAATGAAAATTGTTGGATTAACAGGAGGTATTGGAAGTGGGAAAACCACAGTTGCTCAAATGTTTAAGGATTTGGGGGTGCCAGTTTATAATTCAGATATTGAGGCAAAGGCGTTAATGCATAATTCAAAAGTTGTTAGAGAAGGTATTCTAGAGCTTTTAGGGGAGACTGCATATAAAAAAGGCAAATTAAACCGAGCATATATTGCAAATAAGGTGTTTAATGATGATAAATTGCTAAAAGCGTTGAATAGTATTGTACATCCAGCGGTACGAGAACATTTTTTAAAATGGGTAGATCAGCAAGATCATTCTTATGTAATACAGGAAACCGCTTTAATATTTGAAAACAAAAATCAAAATAATTACGATGCTATTATTTTGGTTACCGCTCCTGAAGAAATCCGAATTCAAAGAGTGGTAAGCAGAGATAATTCAAGTAAAAAGGAGATAATTTCAAGAATTGCAAATCAACTCGGTGATTCAGAAAAAATTTCATATTCTAATTTTGTAATAGAAAATATAGACCTCGAAAAAACGAGTAAAAAAGTACTGGAAGTAAATAAGGCTCTGCTTGAATATATATAGCGATTCCAGAAATTTAACATTTTTGTTAAGGTTAGGTTAAAGCTACAATTTTATAAATGTTAAATGTTAATTTTACTCGAAGATGAATAAGAGGTTGTTTGTTGCTTTAGTGGTTTTGATGAGTCTTTCATTAATCGGAATCATTTTTGTACAAGTTTTTTGGATTAGAAAGTCGGTTAAAGATAAAGAAGATCAGTTTTCCAATGCAGTAGCTGTTGTTTTAAATAAGGTTACGGATCAAATAGCTGATCGCGAGATGCGAAACTATTTTGATAGGTATTATAATTTAAAAGATAGTATAGGAGGTAAAGCAACTGAATCTAGTTATGGGAATTTTTTCTATATAAACAGAGATATAAACTCTAATGAAATACATGCTTATTCGCATGGAATTTTAGAAGAAGATTATAATATACCGTCTACGTTCTTTGACAATGGTAGTGGAACAGACACTACAACGATTAAAAATTATACAAGCAAGCGAACAAGTATTGTTTTTGAAGAAAATTTTGGTATTGATGGCAAACAATACAAACTAACTCCTATTCAGAAGTTTGAAAAAATAGGAGGATTATCTGCCATTGAAAAAGCACAATTTGAAGATGTTTTTAGCAATTTTGCAAAAAGAGAACCTATTCACGACAGGGTTTCAACACAAGAAATAGAACTTAGGTTAGAACGAGAGTTGTCTAACAGAGGTATAAATATAGATTTTGAGTATGGAATTTTTAGTAATGGGTTGCCAACTAAAGTAAAGTCTAGAAAATTTAAGAAAACAGCTAAAAGTATATATAGTTCTCCGATTTTTGTTGATGGAGAAGGACAATCAAATTTTAGATTATATATTTCTTTTCCGAAAGAGAAACGATTTTTGTTAAAATCTATAGTAGGAATGGCAATTATTTCACTACTATTTACGTTAATCATTATCGTAGCATACTATGGGGCAATTTATCAGCTTTTAAAGCAAAAGCAAATTTCAGAAATTAAGTCTGATTTTATAAATAACATGACTCATGAGTTTAAAACGCCAATAGCCACAATTAATTTGGCGGTAGAAGCTATCCGCAATCCAAAAACCATTAACGACCAAGAAAAAGTACTTCGTTACTTGCAAATGATTCGCGATGAAAATAAGCGTATGCACGCTCAAGTAGAGAATGTTTTAAGAATATCTAAGTTGGAGAAAAAACAATTAGATATTCCAAAGTTTAGAGTGGATGTTCATGACATAATACAAGATGCTATTGCGCATGTTGAGTTAATTGTTGAAGATAGAGGTGGATATGTGAAAACACATTTAGATGCCACTAGTAGTGAGGTTTTGGCAAATGAAACACATTTTACGAATGTATTAGTAAACGTTTTAGATAATGCCATTAAATATTCAGAAGACCAACCTAGAGTTGATGTATTTACTGAGGTTAACAAAAACTTTATTGTTATTAAGGTAAAAGATCAGGGGTTAGGAATGAGTAAACAGGTTTTAAAAAGAGTTTTTGAGAAATTTTATAGAGAGCATACAGGAGATATACATAATGTAAAAGGTCACGGTTTAGGACTGGCCTATGTGAAAAAAATAATAGAAGATCATCAAGGAGAAGTTTATATGGAAAGTGAAAAAGGAAAAGGCAGCATTTTTCATATTAAACTACCTTTAATTTAATAATTATGGAAACAATAAATAAGAAAATACTTTTAGTTGAAGATGACCCAAATTTTGGAATAGTCTTAAAAGATTATTTATCTATGAATGATTTTGATGTGACTTTGGCTAAAAATGGAATGGAAGGATTTGAAAAGTTTAAGAAAGACAATTATGATATTTGTATTCTTGATGTAATGATGCCTTATAAAGATGGATTTACTTTGGCTAAAGAAATTCGTGAGAAAAACGAAAATGTGCCTATAGTATTTCTTACTGCCAAAACCATGAAGGAAGATGTTTTAAAAGGATATAAAGCTGGTGCTGATGACTATTTGAACAAACCTTTTGATTCTGAAGTGCTTTTAATGAAGCTTAAAGCAATACTTCAAAGAAAGTCCTCTAACTCTCTTGCTGATAGCAAAAAATTTGAGTTTACCATTGGAGGTTTTAGTTTAAACTCTAAACTTAGATTTTTAAAATATAAAGAAGACGAGGCTATTAAGTTATCTCCTAAAGAAAATGAATTATTGCGTTTGTTAGCACTTCATGAAAATGATTTAATGCCCAGAGAACTTGCATTAACAAAAATATGGAGAGATGATAATTACTTTACTTCCAGAAGTATGGATGTATATATAGCTAAGTTGCGTAAATACTTAAAGCGCGATGAAACTGTTGAAATTCTTAACATTCATGGAGAAGGATTTAGACTAGTGATAAAAACAGAATAATAGTGTTTCCAAAATTATTAGAAGAGCATTTAATTTATATTAGATGCTTTTTTTATTTGTTCATTTATCAAATCAAATAATTCTATTTCGTTGTAGTTGTAATCAACCCAAAGAGTTTCTTCATTTTTTTTAAACCATGTAAGTTGTCTTTTGGCAAATCTTCTAGTATTCTTTTTGATTTCAGAAATGGCAAACTCCAAGGTGCATTCTTCATCAAAATGAGAAAAAAGCTCTCTATATCCTACAGTTTGTAGCGCATTGAGTGCTTTATGTTTGTATAAATCTTTGGCTTCGGTTAACAACCCCTGATTCATCATAATATCCACTCTTTTATTAATTCGGTCATAAATAATTTCACGCTCAGCGTCAATTCCAACCGTAATGGTATAAAAAGGTCTCTTTTTTTTATCCTTTTTAAGAAAAGAGGAGTAGGGTTTGTTTGTTCCAATACAAATTTCTAAAGCACGAATTAATCTATGAGGATTAAGAGTGTCTACTTTAGAAAAATAATCAGGATCAAGCTGTTTTAATTGTAGCTGTAAATTTTCAATTCCTTTTTCTTGAAAATCCTTGTTTAAGCTTTCTCTTATTTCAGTGTTAATTTTAGGAAATGTATCTAACCCCTTGGTAACTGCATTAACATAAAGTCCGCTACCGCCAACCATAACTATAATTTTATGATTAGCAAAAAGGTGTTTAAGCTTCTCTAAGGCTTCTTTTTCAAAATCACCAACCGAATAGTGGTCAAAAATACTTTTGTGCTGAATAAAGTGGTGTTTAGCACTATTGAGTTCTTCTTCTGAAGGTACAGCAGTCCCAATATACATTTCTTTATAAAACTGTCTGGAATCTGCAGAAATTATTTCGGTTTTAAAATAGTTTGCAAGTTTTATGGCTAAAGCTGTTTTTCCAATCGCAGTTGGACCAACGACAGATATTAAAATGTGTTTCATTTTATATTTCACTTCCACAATTAAAACAATGAGTAGCGTCATCCCTATGACCTTCTTTAGCACAACTCGGACAGGATTGAGTGTTTACGTGAACCTTGCTTTTTTCCCCTTTTTTAGAAAACTCTACAGTAACAATACCCGTAGGTACTGCAATAATACCATAACCTAAGATCATTACTATTGTAGCAATTAGCTGCCCTAGGGTGGTTTGTGGAGCAATATCTCCATATCCAACAGTTGTTAAAGTAACTACTGCCCAATATATACTTCGTGGAATACTAGTGAAACCTGCCTCATCATCTTCAATTAAATACATGAAAGTCCCCATAATAACGCATAAAATAAGCACAGCATATATAAATACTGCTATCTTGGCTCTACTGGCTTTTAAAGCTCTGTTTAATTGAGAAGCCTCTCCTAAAAACTTAACCAGTTTTAATATTCTAAATATTCGTAGTAATCTAAAAGCTCTTATGGCCAGAAGAACCTGGGATCCAGCAATAATATATGAAATATAAAGTGGAATGGTTGAAACAAAATCAATAATACCGTAAAAGCTAAAAATATACTTAAAAGGCTTTTTAATACTAATAACTCTTGCAATATATTCTATGGTAAACAATATGGTAATTACCCATTCTAGAGATAGTAGTATTGCATGGTATTTTTCATCAATTTCTTTAACGCTTTCAAGCATTACAAGAATAACACTTATAATAATTAGAAGAAATAATAAAATGTCAAACCATTTACCTAATGGAGTATCTGCTTCATAAATTATTTCATGAAGTTTGCTTTTCCAGTTAGATGGAGCTTCTTTTTTTTTCAAGAATTAGATGTTTAGTTCGATAATTTTAAAAACCCTTCTTTTTCTGAGGTAGGATTCAATGATATGAATAACATTTTCAGAATTTTTCATTGGAGTAATTATGGATTCTAAGATATGAATATTATTTATTTGATGGTTAAGATTATAGTAACCTATTCCTTTAAAAACACCGTCCTGAATTAATATAGCACTATATTCACCTATATTTCTGCCTTTATCTGCTATAATAATGTTTTTATCCTTTATACTATATTTTTTAATTACTTCTAAGGCCCTTTCATTATAGGTGCTGGGTTCTTCTTTATGTATACAAGCTCCTTTACAGATACCTTCTTCGTGTTTGGAGCAACTTTTTTTTGCTTCAGAAATCTTATTTATTTTTTCACATAAATTATATTCCTCAGTGATTTTGTAGATGAAATTTTTAGCAGCATGAATGCTATTGAAGGTTGTAATTATTTTGGAGGTGTAATCTACTACTTGTGAGCTAAACATTAAAAATCCATCGCTATTTAATGTTTGATAAACTCCATGAGAAAAAGCCTTTTTACGTGTTTTATTATTGAATTTAGGTGTTTTTCTTAGCAGGGCTTCATTTTCTTTTAAAAGAGCAACAAGTTCGTTGCCTGTTCTTTCAAATGTAATTTTTTTGGTTTCTTTTTGTAGTAATCGAGCTTTGTTTCCTTTTTTTGTAAAATGTTGATTTACTCTTTTTTTGATGTTTGAACTCTTGCCTAAAAAAAGAATTTCGCCATCTTTATTATGCATAAAATACAACCCTGTTTCAGAAGGCATTTGCTGAACAATATCTAGCTGTCTTTCAGAAAGTTCACCATGCGTTTTTTCTCTTATTACTTTGGAAACTATTTCTTTATCTAGGTCTTTCGCCAGTAATAATTCAAAAAGTTTTAAAGTAGCAAGGGCATCTCCGTTCGCACGATGTCTATCGCTTAAGGGGATACCTAGCGAGCGAACAAGCTTTCCTAGACTATATGATTCCGCATCAGGCAACAATGTTTTGGCCAAGTCGACAGTGCATAACGTTTTGCGCTCAAAGTTGTAGCCTAATCGTCTAAATTCGGTTCTTAAGATTCGGTAATCAAATTGAGCATTATGAGCTATGAGTACACTATCTTCGGTTATTTCAACGATACGTTTTGCTACTTCATGAAATTTTGGAGCCGTTCTGAGCATTTTGCTATTAATACCAGTGAGTTTAACCACAAACGGTTGAATTTCTTTTTCGGGATTTATTAGACTTATAAATTGATCAACAACTTTTTCGCCGTCAAATTTATGAATAGCAATTTCTGTAATTCCTTCTTCATTAAATTTACCACCTGTTGTTTCTATGTCTAATACTGCATACATCATAAAATCCCTACTTAGTTTTTTACTTTTTATCCATAGTTTCTAGCTCCAAATATGCTACTTCCAATTCTCACCATTGTGCTTCCTTCTTCAATAGCTAATTTGTAGTCTGCGCTCATGCCCATGGACAAAATGCAGATTTCTGGAATGGTTGCTTTAGTTTTTTCAAAAAGTGCTTTAAGGTGTTTAAATTCTTTTTGAATTTGAGCATTGTCATTTGTAAATGTTGCCATGCCCATTAAGCCAGTTACCTTAATATTTTTTAATTGTTGAAATTCAGGTGAAGAAATAAGTTTATCTAGTTCTTTACTATCAAGTCCAAATTTAGTTTGTTCTTCTGCAATGTGTATTTGAAGTAGACAATCAATTATTCTATCGTGTTTTTTTGCTTGCTTATCAATTTCCTTAAGAAGCTTAAGGCTATCCACACCATGGATTAAGGAAACAAATTCTGCCATGTACTTTACTTTATTACGCTGTACATGACCAATCATATGCCATTGAATATTTTTAGGTAGTTGCTCCCATTTTTGGGCCATTTCCTGAATTTTGTTTTCACCAAAAACGCGTTGTCCAGTTTTATATGCTTCTTCAATATCACTGATAGGTTTAGTTTTAGATACAGCAACTAGGGTAACACTATTAGGAAGCGAACGTAAAACTTGTGCTAAGTTATTTTTAATGGACATTATTGTAATATTATAATTCGTAGATAGCTAAACCACTTCGTAATTTGGGTTCTATATAAGTGCTTTTAGGAGGCATCACTAGACCAGCATCTGCAATTGCTTTAATTTCGTTAATGGTTACAGGAACAAGGCTAAAACCAACAGCAAACTTATCATTGTCAATATCATCTTTCATGCTGATTATGTTATGTTTCCCATATCCATATTCAATGCGCTGGTCATTGCGTAGGTCTTTAATCCCTAAAATAGGCTCTAAAACTGTTTTAAAAAGTATTTGGGTGTCTAGCTCACTTAAGGCATCAAAAAAAGGATACACTTTTTTTCTGAGATACAGGGAATAAAACTCTCCGTCCATATACATGCTAAAGTGATGTTTTTTGGTAGGCTTGTATAATGTACTTCCCTTGTTTTCTATTCTAAAGTAGGTATCTAATTTAATTAAGAATTCTTTTTTTGAAAGTCCGTTCAAATCTTTAACCATTCTATTGAATTCAAAAATTTTTATTTCGGATTCAGGAATCAAATAACTCATAAAAAAATTATAGGGTTCTTTTCCAGAATGATTAGGATTGCTTTTTGTTAAATTTTCAGCAAGTAATTTAGACGATGCGCTTCTGTGATGACCATCTGCTATATAGAGGGTATTAATTTTATCAAATGCTTTTTGGAGATTTTGTATGGTTGTTTTATCTGAAACTGCCCAAAGTTTATGTGAAACTCTGTCAGTTGTAGTAAACAGGTAATCTGGATTCTTATCCTTTTCCTTAGCAATGATGTCTGATATAACCTTATTGTTCTCGTAAGTTATTAATACAGGTTCCGCATTAAATTCAACCGTCTCTAAATAATTAGCGAACATTTTTTCACGATTATCTAAAGTGTTTTCATGAATTTTTATAACATTGTTTTTATAGTCGGCAACACTAGTAGCACAAAAAAAGCCACAACAGCTATAGTTGTTTTTTTTAATTTGATAAAGATAGAAACAGTCCTGCGCGTCTTTCATCAGAGTATTATCTTCCAAAAACTCTAAATATCTATTACGGACTAAATGAAAACGCTCAGAACCCGTAACTTTTTTATCAAATTTGTATCCAGGGTTTATAATATGTAAAAAAGAAAAAGGATTATAATGCAATATGGCATCCAATTCATCTCTAGCGTATTCTTGATATGAGCGCGAGGTAACATAAGAAACCTTATCCTTTGCAGGTCTAATAGCTTTAAAAGGTTTTATAAACGCCATAGAATACTATTAACTAAATTGAGAAGCTACTATTTCTGCTTTTTTAGATGAAGCATAATCATAAAAGCCTTCTCCTGATTTTATACCTAGTTTGCCTGCCATTACCATGTTAACCAGTAAAGGGCATGGAGCGTATTTTGGATTTTTAAATCCATGATACAGTACGTTTAGTATAGATAAACACACATCCAGTCCAATAAAGTCTGCTAGTTGTAGAGGACCCATAGGATGGGCCATACCTAATTTCATAACAGTATCTATTTCATTTACTCCTGCTACGCCATTATAAAGAGTCTCAATAGCTTCATTAATCATAGGCATTAAAATACGGTTAGCAACAAAACCAGGATAATCGTTAGCCTCTGTAGGAACTTTTCCAAGTTTTTTACTAATAGCAACAATACTATCATTGGTTTTGTTTGATGTATTGTAGCCTCTAATAATTTCAACCAGCTTCATAATTGGAACTGGGTTCATAAAATGCATTCCAATAATTTTATCGGGTCTGTTGGTTGCCGATGCAATTTGAGTTATTGATATAGAAGATGTATTTGTTGCCAAAATAGCTTCAGGAGGAGCACATTTATCTAACTCTTTAAAAATGGCAAGTTTTAATTCTGTTCTCTCCGTTGCTGCCTCAACCACTAAATCAATATTTTTAACACCTTCTTTTATAGAAGTGAAAGGAGTAATGTTTTCTAATGTAATTAGTTTTGTGGTTTCGTTGATTTTTTCTTTAGCAATTAAGCGGTCTAAGTTTTTAGTTATTGTGCTTATACCGTTTTCAAGGGCTTTTTCAGAAACATCAATTAGATTTACCTTAAAGCCATTTTGAGCAAAAACGTGTGCAATACCATTCCCCATTGTTCCCGCGCCAATTACAGATACGTTTTTCATATTATTAATTTTAAAAAGATTCTATTATTTGTAAAGCCACTTTTAGAGCTTCAGTACCTTGTTTAAGTGTTACTATAGGAGTAGTGTTATTGTTTATAGCATCGGCAAAAGTTTCCAATTCATCCAAAATAGCATTGTTTGGTTCAATACTAGGGTTTTCAAAATAGATTTGTTTTTTAATGCCCTCAGCGTTTTGCAAAACCATATCAAAGTCACCGGGCTGTTCTGGTGCATCTTTCATTTTTACAACCTCAACTTTTTTTGTTAAAAAATCTACAGAGATATAGGCATCTTGCTGAAAGAAACGAGATTTCCGCATATTTTTTAAAGATATTCTACTCGCTGTTAAATTCGCTACACAACCATTTTCAAACTCAAGCCTTGCGTTTGCAATATCTGGAGATTGACTAATTACGGATACACCGCTTGCGTTTATCGTTTTTATTTCAGAATTAACTACACTTAAAATAGCATCAATATCATGTATCATTAAGTCCAGCACCACAGGAACATCAGTACCTCTGGGGTTAAATTCGGCGAGCCTATGTGTTTCAATAAACATAGGTTGGTTAATACTGTTTTTAACAGCACTAAAAGCAGGGTTAAAACGTTCTACGTGACCCACTTGCCCTTTTACGTTGTTTTCTTTTTCTAAAACAAGTAATTCTTTTGCTTCTGCTAAAGTATTTGTTATTGGTTTTTCAATAAAAACATGCTTTCCTTTTTGCATAGCTTTTTTTGCACATTCAAAATGGGAAAGTGTGGGGGTAACAATGTCAACAACATCGACCACATCAATGAGAGTGTTTATGTTGTCAAAATAGGTGTACCCAAATTCATCAGCTACTTTTTTACCATTTATAGCATCTGGGTCGTAAAAACCAATTAAAGTATATTTTGAAGATTCGTTAAGTAATCTGAGATGAATTTTTCCGAGATGGCCGGCTCCTAAAACACCAACTTTTAACATAGATATAGTTTTCTCAAAAATAAGCATAGTTTATAAGTTTGCATGCTTTGGTAAGATAAAATTTCACTGTTTTTTAAGGTATATTCAGAGCCAGTTACTTTTTTTAGAAATGATGTGTTTTATTTACACGAAAGTTTTCAGATAACTTGCTAACTTTGGAAAACCAAACACCAAACTCTTGAAAGATACATTAAAGCATAGAGGAATGCGTAATAAATTGGCTGAGATACTTATCGCCAAAGGAATAAAAAATGAAAACGTTTTAAATGCTGTACGTAAAATTCCAAGGCATTTGTTTATGGATAGTAGTTTTGAAGGACATGCCTATCAAGACAAAGCTTTTCCTATTGCAGCGGACCAAACCATTTCGCAACCTTATACAGTTGCTTTTCAAACTGAATTACTTGAAATTAACCCAGGACAAAAAATACTTGAAATAGGTACTGGTAGCGGTTATCAAACCGCTGTTTTATTACAACTTAGAGCAAAAGTTTTTACCATTGAGCGCCAGTTGGAATTGTTTAAAAAAACGAGTCTTTTTTTTAAGAAAATGGGCTATAGACCTAAAAAGGCTATTTTTGGTGATGGTTATAAAGGATTACCAGAAGAAGCTCCTTTCGATGGAATTATAGTTACTGCGGGGGCTCCAGAGGTCCCCAAGCCTTTATTAGCACAATTAAAAATAGGAGGCAGGCTGGTAATACCGGTTGGTGTAGATGAACAAATAATGACCCTCTTTGTTCGAAAATCTGCTACAGAGTTTGAGAAAAAAGAATTAGGCTCTTTTCGTTTTGTGCCTTTATTAGAGAATAAAAATTGATTCAGGGTCAAAACACCATGGTATACGATTTACTAAAACAAAATATTAAAAAAAATGTTGAAATATCTGACAATGATTTAGATACTATTTGCAGATATTTTGAGCCCAATAGTATAAAGAAAAAGGATTTTGTTCTTAGACAAGGAAGTGTTTATAAGTATGAAGGTTTTGTGTTAGAAGGCTGTTTTAGAATTTTTACCATTGACAATAAAGGGAATGAAAATGTGCTTCATTTTGCTTCAAAAGATTGGTGGTTAATGGATGTGGATAGTTTTATGAATCAAACGCCATCTTTGTTAAATATTCAGGCTTTAGAGGATAGTAAAGTGGTAATGATAAATAAGTCTGATAAGGAAGCCTTGTACAAAGAATTTCCAGTTGTGGAAAAATTATTTAGGATTATGAGCCAAAAAGCATTAGTTGCTTGGCAGCGTAGACTAATCAGAAATCATAGCCTTACAGCTCAAGAACGTTATTTTTATTTTATATCAAATTATCCTGAAATTGCAGCTAAACTTACGGATAGACAAACGTCTAGTTACTTAGGAATAACACACGAGTTTTTAAGTAAAATTAAGCGTTTAAAAAAATAAATGCTCCATTTGTTGAACTTGTTCAACTTTTTTATAACAAAAATTCAAGACATTTAAATGCCACATTTAGATATAAAGAACTGATGAAAAGTGTTATTTGTTTTAGGTAGTGTTTTGCAATTAACCACAAAAAAATAAGTTGCTTGTTAGCTAAATAGTACCGGTCAGTGAAAGGACCGTTATAACATAAAAAAACCTTAATTATTAAAATTCTTTTTTATACGATCAAGGTTTCGTTTGTTGTCGCGGTCTTTTATATTTTCTCTTTTATCATAAAGCTTTTTACCTTTCGCTAAGGCAATATTTATTTTAGCAAGACCATTATCATTTATGAATAGGTTTAATGGAACAATAGTGAGTCCCGAGGTTTTTACCTCTCGTTCCAATTTTTTAAGTTCTTTTTTATTTAATAAAAGTTTTCGCTCAGCTTTAGGTTTATGATTGTAATGAGAACCGTGTGAATATTCATCCACTTGCATATTAACAATAAACAACTCGCCTCGGTCATTAAATTCGCAAAAGCTTTCAGTAATTGAAGCTCTTCCATAGCGAATAGATTTTATTTCTGTTCCAGATAATACAATACCAGCCAAGTATTTGTCTAATAACTCAAATTCAAAACGAGCCCTTTTATTTTTTATGTTGATGTTTTTCTGCATTGAGAGCAAAAATAGGAACAATAATTTAGTAAGATTGGGTGACTTTAATAATATTCAAAATATTTTGTAATCTAGTCTCCTTTTTACGAACAGTTAATAAAATGATTTTATGCATAGATTATGTAATTTTTTGTTGGCGGTGGTCTTATTTGGTTTTGTTTCATGTAAAAATGATGTAAAAAAAGAAATCACAGCGCAATTTTTGATTGATAAGGGTATACAGGTTAGTGGAGGAGAATTGTTTACCCAAAATGAGGTGTCATTTAGGTTTCGTAAAAAGTATTACACTTCAAAGTATGCAAACGGACAAAAAATACTAGAAAGAGTTACCAAAAATGATTCCTTTTTCATAAAAGACATAAAGATTGGTAATATTCTTAATCGTTATATAAATGATTCTTTGGTGAAGGTTGTTGATACTACTGCCAAAAAATATATGAACTCAATTAATTCCGTTCATTATTTTGTTAAACTTCCCTATGGGTTAAATGATACAGCAGTACGCAAAAAATTATTGGGGACTTCAAAAATTGGAGAGCAGGAATATTATAAAATAGAAGTTACTTTTAGTGAAAATGGGGGAGGAGACGATTTTGATGACACCTACATATATTGGTTTAATACAAAAACTTTTAAGCCAGATTATCTTGCATATTCATTTCATGTAAACGGCGGAGGGCAGCGGTTTAGAGTTGCTTATAACGAAAGGTACATCAATGGAATCCGATTTGTAGATTATGAAAATTATAAAGCCTTAGATTTAAAAGTCCCTATTGATAAAATTGATTCGCTTTATAGAGAGAAATCGTTAGAACTACTTTCTAAAATTGAGATAAGCGATATAACAGTTAGTCCGGGCAGTTACAATTAAATTCCAATTTACTTTCAGAAGCAATACCGTTTATAATTTTAACTATGAATAGCACCCCGTTTTCGTGATCATCAATACTACTGTATTTGTCATGTCCAATTAGTTTGTTTACCAGCTCAGGAGTAGAGTTACTGTGTCCAACAACTAATACATTTTTGTTGATGTTATCCGCTAAAAATTGTTCACTCGTAATGTCTTCAACATTATAATAGGTAACATCAATATTTTGTTTAACCGAAATAGGAGCAGCGGTCATTGATGTACGATTGTAATCTGTAGAATATATAGCATCTAGTTCCACTTCTTCTAAAATTTCCGCCCAATGCATTGCTCTACCTAAACCATCTTGGGTAAGTTCTGGGTCTACATTTTCTGGATTAGAACGGTCTTTTTCGGAATGCCGAATAAGGTATAGGGTGGTTATATTTGTTTCCTCAATAACATCAGCACCTTCAACTTTATCTTCTTTACAAGAAATTAAAGTAACTGTGAGACAAAAAAATAGAATTCGAACAATTGATTTCATTACTTTCGTATTTAACTTTTAATAACAAAGTCTTTTACTCTAACTTTTATTATATAAAAATAGTATAAAAAACCGCTATTTTTTGTTTTTTTGCTTATGGTTAAAAAAATAGTATTTTTTCTTATGTTTATTGCTGTAGTGACTTCCAATGCTCAGATTGAGAGTCTTCCTATGGATTTCAGGCAGCATAATGCTATTAATTTAAACAGTAGTTTACTAAATCCATCGAATGTACTAAATGGAGACTATAAGAACTCCATAGGTTTATGGTCTAGATGGCAATTTCAAACTATAGATGGAGATCCAACCTCATTATTTGTAAACTATAATGGAAAATTAGGAAAATCTTCGGGCTTTGGAGTTGGCTTTATACAACATAACACAGGTGTTTTCTTGCAACAAGGTGGAGCGCTTAATTATGCTTATAATATTGTTTTTAGTCCTAAAGTAAGTCTAGGGGTTGGGTTAAATGTTTTTGGCTACATAGAAGAATTGGCAGATGATCGTTTTGTAACTAATCCGGATATTGATATACCTCAAGCACAAATAGCAAATGATTTTGTAGTACAAGTGGCTCCTGGAATAAATTTAAAAATAGATAGATTTAGTTTAGGTCTTACTTCTGAAAATCTATATACGCGTAATTTTAGTGATGAAGAAAGCGGAACCCCTGATGACAGAGTTTATTTAGGCTTGGCTTCTTATGATTTCGCTTTAGGAGGCTCAAACACTGTGTTAAGCCCTATGGTGTATGTAAAGTCCATTCCCAATATGGATACTCAATATGGCTTAAACGCTTTGGTTGTGGCTAGTAAGTTTTGGGCTCAGGCTGGGTATAATAGCTATTACGGAGTATCTGGAGGTTTAGGAGGTGTATTTTTTAAAAAATGGTCATTAGGTATTGTGGTTGAATACGGGTTAGATGAAACTCTAAAAGACTTAGACCCCACATTTGAAATTGTTACAGCGTTTAATTTTGGTAAAAAGGCTTCTATTGAGGAACCTGACGATGAGGAAAATGATGAGCTGGAGGAGTTAGAAGAAAATGTTGAAGAAGAATTAAAGCTTAGTAGGAAGGAAAGAAGAGCTTTAGCAAAACAAGAAAAAGAGCGATTAGAGAGTATAGAGGACTCATTGAATTTAGCTAAAAAACAAACTGAATTAGTAGAAGTTCAAAGGATTAAAAGAGAAAAAGAAACTCAGGAAGCATTGTTAAAAGAGCAAGAAAAGGCCAAGTTAGCGGCTATACAACAGCGCAAGAAAGATTCTTTAAATGCTGTGGTACTAGCAAAGGAAAACGAAGAAAAATTAGCAGTTCTTGAGGAAGCTAAAAAGAAGGCTGAGATGGAAAAAATAGCAGCAACCAAAGAGGAGGTTAAACCTAGGAAAGGGGAGCGCTATAAAGAAGTTGTTAGTACTAGCATAGAACCAGGCTTTTATTTAATTGCAAATATCTACGGTACTCAAAAGTATTATAATGCATTTATGATAGCATTAAAAAACAAAGGACTAAACCCTGGTTCGTTTAGATATGGTTCTAATAATTATAACTATGTTTATTTAGAACGATTTGATACTATGGATGAAGCTCGTAAAGCTAGAGATAGTAAGTATAATGGTCGTTATACTGATATGACTTGGATATTTAGGGCTGTACAGGAATAAGAATTAATAAGATAACGGGAAAGAATTATTTCTGAATTTCTTTACGGATTAATACGCTAAGGTAGGCTACCGTATTCATTAAATACTTTTTGTCTTTGGTCATTGTCGCCATTGCAACAGCACCTGTAATCATGGTGTACAATTGCTTTGCAAATTGTAATGGAGTTACAGGTAATTTTAGTTGACCTGAATTAACCCCGTTTTCTAGAACTAAAGCAATTTTCCCTTCTATTTCTTGAATAGTTTCTTTGGTTGCGGCTGCAAGTAATTTATTGTTGTGCTGCGCATCTACGCCAATATTTAAAATTGGGCAACCTCCAATATCTGCAGTATGAACATCATAATTTCTGTAAAATAATATATATTGATTTATTTTATCCAACGATGTTCCCTCAATGTTTAACTGAGTATCAATTGCAGAGAGTAAACGTTTACTGTTGTATTGAAACGCAGATAAGGCAAGCGCTTCTTTATTTTCAAAATTACCATAAAGAGCACCTTTAGTTAGTCCAGTGGCATCCGTAAGTGCGCTCATACTAGTTCCAATGTAACCATGTTTATTAAAAACAGGTGCAACAGTTTCAATGATATATGCTGTAGTTCTTTCAGCCTTCGTGGACATTCGAATATATTTTAACACGAATATAGAAAATCTGTCCGCTGTATAGTAGTTAAAAAGAGAAAAAATATGAACTAAACCATATTTTTTCTCTTTTTCTTAAAATTATATAATGCAACTACTTATACGGTAATTTCGTTTTGATTTCTGAAAACTAAAGATTCGTCAAAGGCATCAATTAGTACAATGCTCTCAGCTGTTATACTACCTTTTAGCAGTTCTTTGGAGAGTTTATTTAGCACCTCTTTTTGGATAATTCGTTTTATAGGTCTAGCTCCATATTGAATATCGTAACCTTTGTCAGCTAAGAAATTTACAGCTTCTTGTGTGGCATCAATAGTTATGTGTTGCTGAATAAGCATTTTTTTGAGTTGAGATATTTGTAATTCTACAATTTTTGTAATATCCTTTTTGCTTAAAGGAGTAAACATTACAATATCATCTATTCTATTTAAAAATTCTGGACGAATAGTTTTGCGCAATAACCCTAATACTTCACTTTTAGCAGATTCCGTTGCGGCATCAATGTTTTCAGTAGCTTCAAATTTATCCTGAATAATATGTCCGCCTAAATTACTCGTCATAATTATGATACAGTTTTTAAAATCTGCAACTCTACCTTTATTATCGGTTAATCTTCCTTCATCTAAAACTTGCAGTAAAATATTAAAAGTATCTGGGTGTGCTTTTTCAATTTCATCTAATAAAACAACCGAATAAGGCTGCCGACGAACGGCTTCGGTTAATTGTCCACCTTCTTCATACCCAACATATCCTGGAGGCGCACCAACAAGTCTGCTAACGGAGTGACGTTCCTGATATTCGCTCATATCAATTCTGGTAATTGCGTTTTCATTATCAAACAAGTAATCGGCCAGCGTTTTAGCAAGCTCCGTTTTACCAACACCAGTTGTGCCGAGAAATAAAAAGGAACCAATTGGGCGTTTTGCATCTTGTAATCCAGAACGACTTCGTCTTATGGCATCTGAAACAGCTTCTATGGCCTCTTCTTGTCCAACCACCCTTTTATGGAGTACTTCCTCAAGTTTTAAAAGTTTTTCGCGCTCACTCTGAATCATTTTTTTCACAGGAATACCTGTCCATTTTGCAACTATTTCCGCAATATCTTCATTAGTTACTTCCTCCTTTATTAAAGTTTCAGCATTTTGCTGTTTATCTAGTTCTTTTTGATAAACCTCTAGCTTTTCTTGAGCTTCTTTAATTTTCCCATACCTCAGTTCAGCTACCTTGCCATAGTCCCCATTGCGTTCCGCTCGTTCGGCTTCTAACTTATAGTTTTCAATATTTTGTTTTGTATTTTGAATATTGTCTGCAACGGATTTTTCACTTTCCCATTTTGCAAAAATATCTTTTCGCTCTTCCTTTAAGTTCGCTAAATCGGCATTTAATGCTTTTAGTTTTGCTTTGTCATTTTCACGTTTTATGGCTTCTACTTCAATTTCTAACTGCATTATTTTTCTATCCAAAACATCTAGTTCTTCAGGTTTTGAATTAATTTCTAAGCGCAATTTGGAGGCAGCTTCATCAATTAAATCTATTGCCTTATCTGGAAGAAAACGGTTCGTGATGTAACGTTGTGATAACTCTACGGCTGCAATTACGGCTTCGTCTTTAATACGAACTTTATGATGTGTCTCATATTTTTCTTTTATACCACGTAAAATAGAAATTGCACTTTCGGTATCGGGTTCATTAACCACAACCTTTTGAAAACGCCTTTCTAATGCTTTGTCTTTTTCAAAATATTTCTGATATTCATCTAGCGTTGTGGCACCTATTGCTCTTAACTCACCACGAGCCAATGCTGGTTTTAAAATGTTTGCGGCATCCATAGCGCCTTCACCACCTCCGGCACCAACCAGAGTGTGAATTTCATCTATAAATAATACGATATCACCATCAGAGATAGTTACTTCTTTAATAACAGATTTTAGTCGTTCTTCAAATTCGCCCTTATATTTTGCTCCAGCAATTAAAGCGCCCATATCCAAAGAATACACAATTTTTTCTTTTAAATTTTCGGGCACATCACCTTGAACAATTCTGTGGGCTAAACCTTCGGCAATTGCTGTTTTCCCTACACCAGGTTCACCAACCAACATTGGATTGTTTTTTGTTCTTCTTGAAAGTATTTGAAGAATTCGTCGTATTTCTTCATCTCTGCCTATTACAGGATCTAGTTTTCCGTCATCTGCAAGTTTGTTGAGGTTTTTGGCATATTTATCCAGAGCATTATACGTGTCCTCAGCGGTTTGCGAAGTTACTTTATCTCCTTTACGAAGTTCTTTGATAGCGGTTTGTAGTCCCTTTTCGGTAACCCCTTGATCTTTAAGAATATGCGATATTTTACTTTTAGATTTAAAAATGGCAATTAAAAGATGTTCTATAGAAACATACTCATCTTCCATTTTTTTTGCAACTACATTAGCTTCTCCAAGTGTTTTTCCTGCTTCTCTAGAGAGCATAATGTCTCCACCGGAAACTTTAGAAAGGCTTTCAAGTTCTTTATCTAAAATTTGTTTTATTAAAGCATTATTTACGTTTATTTTTTTTAGAATAAAGGGTAAAACGTTTTTATCAATTTCTGAAATTGCCTTAAATAAATGTTCGTTTTCTATTTGTTGATGCTCATGACTTTGCGCAATAATTTGAGCTTGCTGCAAAGCTTCTTGTGCTTTTATGGTAAAATTATTAAAGTTCATTTTTGATGTCTTTTAATGTTATAGCGTATTTTTGAAAGTTAAATGTCAAATATCCGACCAATGTGTTGTAGCTGACAAGATGACGTCTAAGTCTCCGTAAATAAAGACATTTAGGCAGTTTTTAGTTTAAGGTTTATAAAAGAAGAATGTAGTTTATGGGTATATTTAATAGTTTATTTGGAGGGCAAAATGATGGAGATAAAAAAGAAGAAAAAGGTCTTCCTTGGATTTCACTTACTAATTTGTCTCAGTTAGAGACTATATCAAAAAAATCAAAAGAAAAAACTCAAATTATATTTAAACATTCCACTACATGTGGAATTAGTAGAATGGTGTTAAATATGTTTACAGGTAGCTATTCTTTGGAAAAAGGGCAGGCAGATTTGTATTTTATAGATTTACATGCTAATAGAAATGTATCTAATGAAGCAGGGTATAAATTTCAGGTATTACACCAATCTCCGCAATTACTAATTATTAAAAATGAAGAAGCTGTTTTTCATGCATCGCATGGAGCAATAGCAGATGCTGACTTAACAAAATGGATATAAAAAACAGCAGTTTAATTAAACTGCTGTTTTGTGATTATACTTTTAAGACGTCCTTTTAAATCTTCACCAGCATCATAAACCATTTGTTCGTTTGTAGGAAAAGGTACAGCCGCTCGTTGCAGTAGCGAAATAAGATTACTTTCTAAAGCACGTTTATCGCCATTATAGTTAGCGTAAATATGTTCAAAAACAAATTCACTGGTTAATGGATAGTTGTCCAATTGCTGTTTTGTTTTTAAATCGGTATAAGTAACTACTCCCGTTACCTGTGCAGATTTAAACTGGGTAAACTGATAAAAATTACAACGAACCGTTTTAAATTTATCTATCTTAATTTTATTTCCAAGACTATCTTTTACTACGTTTCCGTTTTTGTCTAAAACGAATTGCTCTCCGTCTTTAATTTGTTTTTCCTTAATAATTTGTTTTTCGTTAACCTGTTCTGGAGAAATATCAATTTGTTTTAGCGCAACATCCATTTTGTAATCATAGGTTATATTAGGTAATGGATTGTTGTGATACTCCGTCCATAAGTCATTAATCCCATAGGTATTAAAGTTTAATAGCTCTTCTTCTAATTTCACAGGAATAATTTGGTCAGTGTTATTTTTCATACCCACTTTTACATAATCTATTCCTTTTGCATGAGCTTCTTCAATTTTTGCTTTGCTATCTGCATAATCTGGATTTATTTTTTGCAGATATATTAGGTCGTCATAAGCTTTGCGATAATCAATTTTATGACTTGCGGTATTAATTAAACCAATAGCATTGTCATATAAATGTTTGGATAAGTTTTCTTTTGTTGCTATAATTTTATCGTCATAATTTTTAAAATGGAATTCAGCAGGTCTACCTTCATCATATATTTCCAAAGGAAGTAAAGGTTGAATTCTATTTTGAATGCCTTTAAGTTTTCTGTAGCAGTTGTAAATAGCTTCTAGGTTAGCAGCGTTTCCATCTTTCTGTAAATAGTTTATGCGCTGAAGTTCGCGTTCTTCATTTTTTTTGAATGCTTCCTCAAGAAGAATCACATATGGCTGATTAGATTTTTTGGTTTTGTTGTCCACTAAGTTTTCAATGGACCTATTAATAGCATTAGAATAGTTTCCACTATTAATGGCTTTTTGAGTATTTTTTACTCCTCCACATGCAATAAATAATGCTGTTATCGCAACATAAAATATAGATTTCTTCATAATGTAAAAATTTAACATTTGTACTCGTAGTTTCAACAGCCGTGCCAAAACAATTCTAGATATTAACGAAAAACGTTAAACTATCGTATTATATCGATAAAAAAACCTTTAGAAGAATAAGAAACACGCTTAGTTGTAGGTACATAGGTTGTTAACTTATGTTTAATAAATTTATCATCAAATGTATTTTTTTGCAATGTATAACCATTGGCAATTTGTATTTTTGCACCTTATTTAAATCGAAAACATCATTATGCAACGCGACAATCAGATTTTTGAATTAATTGAAGCAGAAAAGGAACGTCAATTACATGGAATTGAGCTTATAGCTTCTGAAAATTTTGTTAGCCCACAGGTTATGGAAGCTGCGGGGTCAGTACTTACTAATAAATATGCTGAAGGATATCCAGGAAAACGTTATTATGGAGGCTGTGAGGTTGTAGATGAAATTGAACAACTTGCAATTGATAGGGCGAAAGCTTTGTTTGGAGCGGAATATGCTAATGTTCAACCCCATTCGGGTTCTCAAGCAAACGCATCAGTATATCATGCTTGTTTACAGGCTGGGGATACTATTTTAGGTTTTGACCTGTCTCATGGAGGACATTTAACGCATGGTTCTCCAGTAAATTTTTCTGGAAAACTATATAACCCAGTTTTTTACGGTGTAGATGAGAAAACTGGAATGTTGGATTATGATAAAATTCAGGAAATTGCAACTAAAGAGCAACCAAAGTTAATTATAGCTGGTGCTTCAGCGTATTCTAGAGATATTGACTTTAAGAGATTTCGTGAGATTGCAGATTCTGTTAATGCCATTTTGTTAGCGGATATATCGCATCCTGCTGGTTTAATAGCTAAGGGAATACTAAATGATCCAATACCGCACTGCCATATAGTAACAACTACAACACATAAAACGTTACGAGGGCCAAGAGGAGGTTTAATATTAATGGGTAAAGATTTTGATAACCCGTTTGGAATTAAACTTAAAAATGGGAATTTAAGAAAAATGTCTGCATTGTTAAATTTAGCTGTTTTTCCAGGAAATCAAGGAGGACCGTTAGAGCATATTATTGCGGCTAAGGCTATTGCATTTGGCGAAGCATTAACAGATGAGTTTTTAACGTATATGCTTCAGGTAAAAAAGAATGCGGATGCTATGGCTAAAGCATTTGTTGCAAAAGGTTATAATATTATATCTGGAGGAACAGATAATCACATGATGTTGATTGATTTAAGAAATAAAGATATTTCGGGTAAAGATGCTGAAAAAGCATTAGTACTGGCAGATATTACCGCAAATAAAAATATGGTTCCTTTTGATGATAAATCACCATTTATTACATCAGGAATTAGATTTGGAACAGCTGCAATTACAACTCGTGGATTAAAAGAAGATGATATGGCTACTATTGTTGATTTGGTAGACCAAGTACTTACTAACGCAGAGGACGAAGCAGCGTTATCTGAGGTAAAGATTAAAGTAAATAAATTAATGGAAGGTAGAGAATTGTTTAACGCTTAGTAGCGTTAAACAATTTCTATTGATTTATCATTTGAAGATTTAAATCTGCAGGAATACAGTTAGCATGTTTTAAATCATATATTAAGGCGTCTTCTTCAGATTCAAAATAAATACCCCAAAATTCGTTGTAATTTTTTGCATCGAAATTTTGGGTTTCTTTTTGCTCTATTAATTGGTTCTCCACAAAAATTTCTTCTTCAAAAACAGGAATGTATATCTCGTATGGAGCTTCTGTACCTCCTTTTGTGAAAAACAAATGATGTCTGCTTAGTGTATTTAAAATGTCTTCTAATTGTTCTGGAATACTTTTATCGTATATTTTTTTAATAATAATTGAGGTGTCTTTCAGGAATATAGAAAACTCCTCAATGTCTATATCAATAGCATTATTTTCAAGAATTAAATTAAAGCTATTACATAAAGAGCTTTTCCTTTGCACAAAATTTCCCCAAATATTATTATTTAGGTTAGCTATGGTTTCTTCCAAAGTAAAATTACAGTCTAAGTTTATAACCAAATCAATAGAAGAACTACTGACAGGAGAACTTTGAACTGTTACATTAGCAAAGAAATTTTTCTCCAAATTTTTGGTAAGAATATCTAAGCCATAAACGGTGTAATTTTTTTCGGATACTTTTCCTTTTTTGTTATTAAAACTATTGAAATCTGTAAACATAAATATCGGAGCAATTCATTAACAATATGTAACAAATATAATTTTAATGGATATTGATGATACAGAAAAAAACCTCCGAAATTCGGAGGTTTTTGCTTTTTTTTCACTTTTTTTGGTTAAAACGTAATAAAAACCCTTCTTTTTTGTTGTGAAAATTAAGAATATCGTAAGGGCTGTTAAATAAATCCTCGTTTTTTAGCTTCTTCGATTAAAGCAAAATCATTACCGTTTTCGATACCAAAAAGTACTTTTAAATGCCTTTTTCTAGTTTCCACCGTTGTGTTTGCAGAAGCAATTAGAGGAGCAATATCTTTAGTTCTTGTGCCTCTGGATAGGTGATATAGTATTTTTTTATCTTGCTCATCGATAATTAAATCATTAGCTACTCTTTTCCTTATGGCTGCTAAGGCACCAGCGGTATAATATGGAGGCTTTTTAATCACCGTTTTTACCATTGCTTTTAATGATTGTTCATCAATTTCAGCTTTAACCATATAACCATCGGGGTCAACTGACTTATATATGCTATTAATTCTATATTGATCATTAAAAGAAGACATGAATACAACTTTAGATTCCGGAACAATTTCCCTTGCTAGTTTACCCAAATCTTCACCACTTCTTGGGTCTCCTGAATCTACTGGAAACATTTGTATGTCTAACAATATAATATCGTATTTTAAAGAGCGTGCAGAAAATTCAATTTTTTCTTTACCATGTTCAAACCCTTTTCCAATATCTACGGTGACTTCAAAATCTTCAAATTCTGACCCCTCTAGAATATATTTATATCCCATAGTTGTCATTTCATGGTCATCAACGGCTAGTATACGTATTACATCCATTAGTGTGATTGTTTTTAAGCTTGTGTTTGATAAATTTTGTTTTGTTCAGAAACCAAATGGCTTTTTCTTGACTTTTCTTTATTATCGGGAATAGGAATTGTTAGTGTTATCACTGTTCCCTTGCCCAACTCAGATTCAATTTCAAGAAGACCATTAAGTTTTTTAATTCGAGATTGGAGGTTTCGCATTCCAATACCTTTTCTTTCTTTATCAAATTTAAAACCTTTACCATTATCTCCCATGGCAATTACAAATTTTTTATTATATATGTTAAAGTTTACAAAAACCTCAGTGCATTCTGCATGTTTTCGTGAGTTTTGTATACCCTCTTGAATCATTCTATAGGTATTAATTTTGATATCTCCGCTCAATTCATCCCATTCAATGTCTTGATTATAACTAAAATAATAATCAATTCCTGAGTTTTTTTTGAGTCCTATTAATAACTCCTCTATGGAAACAACGAAGTTGTTAATCTTTTGATACGAGTTATAATTAAGTTCATGTGATATTAATCGTACTTCGCTTTCTATGTCTCTAAGTGCCGAAATTGCTTTAGCACGCTCTTTAATAACGGTTTCACCATTTCTTTTATTTAACCCAGTAAGTAACATTCTAGCGCCAAGCATTTTACCTAGAACTCCGTCATGTAATTCTTCTGAAATTCTTTTTTGTGCAATTTGCCTACCTTCTTGAATTTTTTTCCTCTGGGAAAGCATGAGATTAAATATTTCCTGATTACTGACTTGTTGTTTTTGAAGAAATTTAAGTTTTTGGTTTTTTACTCTTTGGTATATAATAATGAATAAAGCTATAGCTAATAGTAAAAGACTAACGGCAATACCTATCCACAATTGTTTTTGTTTTTCTAACGTCTGGTTTTCTGCAATAAATTCATCAGTCTCAAATCTAATACGAGCAAATTTGTTTCTGGATTTTCTTTCTGCCAATTGTAGACTATCACTTAAACGAATGTAGTTTGCGACATGTTGGGTTGCATTTTTTGAATCAATATGCGTCAGAATTTTTAATGCGGTTAAAATGCCATCGATTTCACCATTTATTTTGGATAAATTGTATGTTTTTTGAGCATAATGCAAGGCTTTAATAGTATCTTTTTGAGTTAAATAATACTCAGCAATATTGGGGAAAACAATACCCAACTCATAATCCGCTTGTGCATTAATTAAGATGTTCTTTGCATTAAAAAATAACTTAGGCAAACTATCCATTTTTTTTTGCTTTAAAAACGTTTCTCCTAAGTTGTTTAAGGCTCTTGAATAGCCTACTGGGTCAATATTTATTAGATTTTTATTTTCAGAAATTAATTTAAAATATCTGCTTGCTGTTACATAATCTTTCTTAGCAAAATAAGCATAGCCTATGTTGTTTAAAATGATGTTTTTTTCAATTTCAAAATCATCAAGTTTTTCGGCATATTTAAGGGCAATATTGTAATACTCAATGGCCCTGTCATATGCTTTAAGTCTCCTAGCGTTAATTCCTAGAAGATTGTAACACATATAAATACGTTTGTCGTCTTTAAGTGTTTTTTGTATCTCAAGAGCTTTAATGGCATTTATTTCGCTTCCGGTATAGTCTCGGGTATCTGCCTGAACATTAGCCATATTATAGATCATTCGAGCAGAAAAGCTTATTTTCTTTAGGTTGTCATACAATTTATGAGCTTCAGAATAGTAATAGTAAGCACTATCTGGAGTACGATTAACCTTTTCATAATAGGATGCCATATCCCAATAAGATTCTGCTTGGGCTACTGAATCTCCAATTTTTATTGATAGGAGAAGGGTTTCCTTATTTATCTTCTTAAAATTCTTGTAGTTTTTTAGTTTAAAATATGCTAAAGAAAGTTTGGATAAGTATTTCGTTTTTAAAGAGTCGTTTTTTACTTTTTTTATAGCATCGGAGGTTTTTTTTAGAAACAAATCTCTGTTTTCGAGACTATGGTTTACATTTCTTCCTTCAGAAATCCAACTCGTTATACTGTCACTTATCCTAGGAGTTTTTTGAAGGTCTTGCCCTCTTAACGTTGTTGTGTAGCTACATAATGTTAAACTTATGAAGCTTATTAATAATATTTTTTTATTAAGCATATGAAAGTAGTACAGAGCAAGGTATAAAAAATGATATAAACAAAATTGTTTAAAGTCTATTTAAACCTTTTAAATGCTTTTCGGTATTTAAATTCTTACTATTGACCCATTTACTTCGTACAAGGACATTGTTGAGCTTATAAGATTAATATTTACTTTGTGTTTACAGGAGCTATTATTTTTATGTTTGTATTGGATAGTTTTTCCTGATTTTTAAGTGTGGGTTATGTTCTATTTTTTGTTTGTTCAAAATAGAAAGTGGAATAGTCAGGGTTATTTTTGTTCCTTTACCTAGAGCAGATATAATATCTAATTGTCCATCTAGCTTTTTGATTCTAGATTGGAGGTTACGCATTCCAATACCTTTTCTTTCTTTATCTTGTTTAAAGCCTTTACCGTTATCTCCTATGGCAATTACAAAATTACTATCATAAATATCAAAATTTGCAAAAACTTCAGTGCACTCTGCATGCTTCCAGGAGTTTTGCATACATTCCTGAATCATTCTATAGGTGTTAATTTTAATATCACCGCTAAGTTCATCCCACTCAATATCTTGGTCGTAGCTAAAGTTGTAATTGATGCCCGAACTTTTTTGAAAGCCCATAAGCAAGTATTCAATGGCATTAATAAAGTCGTTTATTTTCTGATATGCATTATCATTAAGCTCGTGAGAAATGGAACGCACCTCAATTTCAATATCTCTAAGTGCAGAGATGGCTTTTGTTCTTTCTTTTATGACATCGTCACCTGTTCTTTTATTTAAACCTGTAAGTAACATTCTTATGCCAAGCATTTTACCAAGAACACCATCATGTAATTCTTCTGAAATTCGTTTTTGTTCTATTTGCTTTCCTTCTTGCATTTTCTGTTTCTGAGAAAGCATCAGGTTAAATATTTCCTGGTTGTTAGTCTGTTGTTTTTGTTGAAATATAAGGCGCTGGTTTTTGGCTCTTTGGTTGACAATAACAAATATAGCAATAGCTAAAAGTAATAGTCCAATGGCAATACCTGTCCATAACTGTTTTTGTTTTGCCAAAGTTTCGTTTTCAGCAATAAATTCATTGGTTTCAAAACGAATACGTGCAAATTTATCACGAGCTGAACGTTCTTCTTGTATCAAACTATCTTTCAGTTTTATGTAACTTTTAGCGTATCGTGCGGAGTTTTTAGTATCCACATTGGCTAATAACTTTAAAGCATTTAATTGACCTTCATTATCAGCACTTGCTTTAGAAATGATATAACTTTTATCTATATATAATATAGATTTTAAAGTATCTTTTTTTGTGGCATAATATTCTGCAATATTCCTTATAGTTAGCGCTAAACCTTGAAAATCATTAACTGTATCCAATATTTTTTCGGCCTTAAAGAATAGTTCAGGAATGTCATCTTGTTTGTTTAGTTTAAGATAGCAATAAGCTAAGTTGTTAAGAGCTTTTCCATAAAGCTTGGGGTCTTTGAATTTAACACTGTCATTCTTTACAACTTGCCTGAAATTAATAGCAGCGTTGACGTAATCTTTTCTACTTAAATAAACAAAACCAATATTATTAATAAGACTTAGTTTTAAGGTTTTATGGTTATCTAACTTCATGGCATACCCTAAGGCTTTGTTGTAATTAGATATCGCTTTGTCGTAAGCATTAAGATTGTTGGATGTTATTCCTAATTGGTTATAA
The DNA here is from genome assembly GCA_947493885.1 of uncultured Maribacter sp. Taxonomy (GTDB): domain Bacteria; phylum Bacteroidota; class Bacteroidia; order Flavobacteriales; family Flavobacteriaceae; genus Maribacter_B. The sequence goes on along the minus strand of CANLTE010000004.1, from coordinate 2,969 downwards.
CAATTATAAAGACGTTTATAATTGTCAGAGTTTTTTAGCAACTCCAGCGCTTGTATAGTGTTAATTTCACTACCTGTATAGTCTTTCATATTTCCTTGAACCACAGCCATATTGTAAAGCATGCGAGCAGCTGTAATTTTTTTATCAAGATTATGATACAATTTATGAGCCTTCGAATAGTAATAGTAAGCACTATCTGCCCTGGTATGGAATTCTCCTAAATCCCAATAAGATTCCGCTAAAGTTAGGGAATCTCCTAGTTTTTTGGAAAGCAAAATAGTTGCTTTGTTTACTTCTTGAAACCTATTGTTTTTTTTTAGTCTTAGATAAGCCAATGAGAGTTTAGATAGTAGTCTGGCTTTTAGAGAGTCATTGTCAATATTGCGAATAGTTGTTTGCGCTTTTTTAATATAAAACAACCTTTTTTGGTTGGTATTTTCTTTGTTTCTACCATTTTTAATCCATTTCCTTATACTGTCGGTTTCGGTAGATTCTGAGGTACTTGTTTTTACTTCAGATTTAGTGGAACAGCTAAATAGAAGTAATATTATAAATGTGGTTATCAGTGGTTTTTTGTGGTACATCTAAAACTTAGTGCCCGACAAGGTATAAAAAAAGCCTTAAACAATTTAGAGTAAAGCTTTTCTATATTTTTTTGAACTTCAAAAGAATATGAAGATTATGTTTGCGGTTGATTAATTTCACTATGCTCCGCAATTGGTTGATTTTCTTCTTCTGACTCTTCTTTCTCAGGGATTGGAACAGTCAATGTTATTTTTGTTCCTTTACCTAGAGTAGATTCAATATCCAATTGACCATCTAGCTTTTTGATTCTTGATTGGAGGTTACGCATTCCAATACCTTTTCTTTCTTTATCTTGTTTAAAGCCTTTGCCGTTATCACCCATGGCAATTACAAAATTACTATCGTAAATATCAAAATTTACAAAAACCTCAGTACACTCTGCATGCTTCCGGGAGTTTTGCATACATTCCTGAATCATTCTATAGGTGTTAATTTTAATATCACCGCTAAGTTCATCCCACTCAATATCATGGTCGTAACTAAAATCGTAATTAATACCCGAACTTTTTTGAATACCATTTAGCAAATCTTCAATGGAATTGATAAAGTTGTGAATTTTTTGGTACGCATTGTGACTCAGTTCATGGGAAATAGAGCGTACTTCACCTTCGATATCTTTTAGAGTAGCTATTGCATGAGCTCTTTCTTGAATAACCTCGTCGCCACTGCGTTTATTTAAACCAGTAAGTACCATTCGGGCACCAAGCATTTTACCAAGAACACCATCATGTAACTCTTCCGAAATTCGTTTTTGTTCCATTTGCTTTCCTTCTTGCACTTTTTGTTTTTGAGAAAGCATGAGATTAAATATTTCTTGGTTACTAGCTTGTTGTTCTTGTTGAAATTTAAGACGCTGATTTTTAACCCTCTGGTCAATAATTATAAATAAAGCTCCTGCTAAAAGTAATAGTCCAATAGCAATGCCTGTCCACAGTTGTTTTTGTTTTTCTAAAGTTTCGTTTTCTGCAATAAATTCATCCGTTTCAAAACGGATACGAGCAAATTTATCACGAGCAGCGCGTTCTGCATCTACTAAACTGTCGTTTAATTGAATGTAAGCTTCTGCGTGTTTGGCAGCATTTTTTGTGTCTACACGAGTTAGAAATTCTAAACCATCTAATAAGCCTTCATTATTTTTGCTTACTCTGGCGAGATTGAAAGCTTTTTTGCCATATGCTATTGATTTTGAAGTATCGTTTTCTACCGTAAAATAAAATTCTCCCAAATTTTTTAGTGTACCAGATAATCCATGAAGTTCTTGAACGCTGTCTAAGATTCTTTCTGCTTCCAAAAATAACCAAGGTAGATTGTCATGTTGCCCTAGTTTTAGTTTACAATATCCCAATTGGTTCAGTGATTTTGAATAAGTATCGGGCTTCTTTTTTCTATAATTATTGTTACTAACAACTTTGTCAAAATACTCGGCAGCTTTAGTGTAATTATTTTTGCCTAAATATAAGGAACCTATATTATTTAATAATCCAATTTTTTGTTCCTCGCTATTTTCTAATTTGATTGCATATTCTAAAGCTTTGTTATAAAATTCAATACCACGGTCATATGCCTTAAGGTATTTAGAGTTGATGCCTAACATATTGTAACATCTATATATGCGAAGGTTGTCTCCTAAGGGTTTTAATATTTCTAAAGCCTTAATAGTATTAATTTCACTACCAGTATAATCTCTGGTGTCTGCTTGAACAACAGCCATATTATATAACATGTTACCAGCAAGTTTCTGGTTACCCAACCCTCTATACAACTTTTGAGCTTCAGAATAATAAAAATAAGAGCTATCAGGAGCCATAACTATATTTTTATAAAACCCAGCTAAATCCCAATAAGATTCTGCTTGAGTTACAGAATCTCCTATTTTTTTTGCTAATTGTATGGTTTCATGGTTTACTTTTCTAAAAGTTTCATTTTTTTCTAATTTTAGGTAAGCAAGTGATAGTTTAGACAATTGTCTTGCTCTCAAAGAGTCATCATTGATGTTTTTTATGGTTGTTTGTGCCTTTTTTAGATAATGAAATCTTTCATCCTCATTATTTTTTTTATTTCTACCTTTTTCTAGCCATAAAGCAATACTATCCAACTCTTTTGATTTTTTTTGAGGAGTAGTTTTTTCTTCTATTTTGGTTGAGCAACCAAATAGAAATACGTTTATAAGGCTGAAAATCAGTATTTTTTTGTAAGACATATATAAGTATAACGCAAACTAATACCTACAAGGTATAAAAAAAAGCTTTAAACATTTATTTAAAGCTTTTTTGAGATTCTAATAATATTTTATTATTAATTTCTATTATCTACATTTGCTTCTTCGCCAGTGGTAGATCTAACATCTACATTTGCTTCTTCGCCAGTGGTAGATCTAACATCTA